>CAXXTC010000001.1:0-80434 GCA_963666925.2 Phycisphaerae bacterium
TCATGCAGGGCAGGCCGGTCATGACGAGCATGCCGCAGGGCCCGGTATTGAGTTGCTCGGCGGTTCCGAAGCCGCGGGGATCGGGGTGGAGGTAGATGGCGATGCCGAGGACGGCGGAACAGCCGGCCAGGAGCAGGGCGGCGAGCGGGCGCACGGGCGGGCCCTTTAAGACGGGGCGGGCCGGCAGGAGCGGGTCAGTTGATGAACTGTCGTCGGTATCGGGGTTCACGGTTGCTTGTTGCCGCGGGGCTTGCCAGAGGAGCACCGGGTGCGGGTCGCTGCGTTGTCAAACCTGAGTGATGATACTTGAGAACTCACTGCTCAAGAGCCGTGGTACGCGGGGTTGTGTCTCCAGGTATTTTAACGGCGGGCACGGGCCGGGCGTCGGGCGGTGGCTGCGGATTTCCGCTTGGGTTTGCGTTCCGTGAGGATCTGAGTCGCCTTCTTGATGTCGGTCACGTGGAAGACGCCGAGGGTTTTGCCGCCGCTGACTCCGGTGGTGCAATAGGCGTAGTTGACTCCAATATGGCTGTCCGAGAGCCGCTCCACGACATCGGCGAGGGCGCCGGGTTTGTGGGGCAGGGTGGCAATGAGCACGCTGGTTTCGGCGGTGCGCAGGTCGAGATCGGCGAGCGCGGCGCGGGTCTCGTCGGCGTTTTCGGCGACTAGGCGGAGAACGCCGTGCTCGGCGGCGTCCATCATGCTCATGGCGAGGAGGTTGATTCGCTCGTCAGCGAGCCGCTGGCAGAGATGGGCCAGAACCTTGGGCTTGTTGGCGAGGAAGACGGAGAATTGCGTGTCTGTTTTGACAGCGCCGTTGTCGGCTTTCATGAAGTATGCTCCTTTGCTGTATCGCCCGCGACTCTGATAGTCGCGAGCTGCTCGCGACCGCTCCGTGAGTGGTGGAAAACGGGGTGCTGGCGGCGAGCCAGGGCCACGTTTATCATCAGCCCGGCTGAATCGCAATACGCCGCGCTCCTCTGGGGGTGCGCGAGCGTGGGGCCCGGGTCGAGAAATTACCAGGTATCATGGTTACCAAGGACGGTTCACGAGAGAGCAGCGCCTGGCAACAAGCCATCCTGTCGTACATAGCGGCCCATCCGGACCATCCCCTCAAGGCGCGTGCACTTGCCCGTGAATTGGAAATCACCGGGTCGGATTATACCCGATTTCGCGAGGTTGTTCGCAGCCTGCTGGACAGTGGCAAGCTGGT
The DNA here is from genome assembly GCA_963666925.2 of Phycisphaerae bacterium. Classification (GTDB taxonomy): domain Bacteria; phylum Planctomycetota; class Phycisphaerae; order UBA1845; family Fen-1342; genus JANQFV01. The sequence continues at coordinate 1,214 of CAXXTC010000001.1, forward strand.
GTTGGGGGCGGGGCGGGCGTTGCGTTTGCCGGCGCAGTCGGGAATGGTCACGGGTGTGTTTCGGGCGAATCCGCGGGGGTTTGGGTTTGTGCAGCGTGGTGCGGGTCCGGACCTGTACGTGCCGCGGACGCGGACGCAGGGGGCACGTGAGGGGGATCAGGTGGTGGTGCGGGTGCTCAAGGCGCGCGGGCGGATGCCCGGCCCGCGGGCGGAGGTGGTGAAGATCCTCCAACGGGCGGCGCGGCGCTGGGTAGGGGTGTTGGAGCGCTATCACGGGGATTGGGTGGTGCGTCCGCAGGGGCGTGAGCCGCTACCGCCGATCCGCGTGTCGAATCCAGGGGCGGACGGAGCTCAGGCGGGCGACTTGGTGGTGATTGAGCCAGAGGGTCCGGAGGACGCCGGCGGGCAACCCGTTGGCGAGATCACAGCGCGTCTGGGAGATCCGCGTCTGGCGGGGCCGCAGATTGAGGGCGCGGTTCGGCAGTTTGCGTTGCGGGATGAGTTTTCTGTGGGCGTGAAGCGGTCGGTGACGCGGGTAGTGGAATCGTATGGGCCGGAGGCGTGGCAGGACCGGCTGGATCTGCGCGAGTTGCTGACGGTGACGATCGATCCGCCGGACGCACGCGACTATGACGACGCGATATCGGTTGAGCCGCTGGCTGATGGGCGCCTGCGGCTGGGTGTGCACATCGCGGACGTGAGTCATTTCGTGCGGGCGGGATGGGCCGATTGATCGCGAGGCGCAGCAGAGAGGTCTGAGCGTGTATTTCCCCGGGCGGGTGGTGCCGATGCTGCCGGCGGAGTTGTCAAACGATCTGTGCTCGCTGAGGCCGGGCGAGCCGCGGCTGACGAAGACGGTGTTCATCACCTACGATCGGCGGGGGCAGGTAGTGGAGACGGAGTTGGCGCGGAGCGTCATCCGCTCGCGGGCCCGGCTGACGTATGAGGAGGTGAGCGCGGCGCTCGATGGGGCGGCGACGGAGATCGAGCGCGAGGTGTTGAAGATATTGCGGCGGGCGGAGAAGCTGGCTCAACGGATTCAGACGCGGCGGGTGCACGCGGGGATGATCACGCTGTCGTTGCCGGAGGTGGAGATCGAGCTTGCCGAAGATGGCCATGTATTGAACGCCCGGCCGGCCGACACGAGCTTCTCGCACACGATCATCGAGATGTTTATGGTTGAGGCGAATGAGCAGGTGTCGAAGGCGCTGCTGGAAGCTGGGATGCCGCATCTGCGGCGGATTCACCCGGCCCCGGATCCGGGCGAGGCGGGTAACCTGCTGCCGCTGGTGCCGACGCTAGGACGCGATCTGCCGACCAGCTTGAAGCGTGAAGACATCATGAAGCTATTGGAGCGTGTGCGCGGGCAGCCGGAAGAGACCGCTGCGAACTACATACTCCTGAGAAGCATGCCGCAAGCGTCGTATGGTCCGGAGCGGGCGGGGCACTTCGCACTGGCAAGCGAGGATTACTGTCATTTCACGTCGCCGATTCGGCGTTACCCGGATCTAACGGTGCATCGGGCGCTGGATGTGCTTTTACGGGGTCGGCGGCGACGGGGTGGCCGGCGGGCGGAAACGGAGCTGCCCGGTGATGCGGCGTTGGCCGACCTGGGGCGGGCGGCGAGTGCGGCCGAGCGGCGAGCGCTACAGGCCGAGCGGCAGGTGCAGAATGCGTTGCTTACGATCCTGATGAGCGAGAAACTCGGGCAGGTGTTCGATGGTGTTATCACGAGCGTGATGGCGTTCGGCGTGTTCGTGCAGTTGCGGCCCGTGTTGGCGGAGGGACTGATCCGCGTGGGGGACTTCGGTGCGGACGAGTGGGATTATGATCGGGGGAGTGCGACGTTTCTCGGTCGGGGGACGCAGCGGCTGGTGGCGGTGGGGCAGCAGGTGCGTGTGCTGGTGGCTGATGTCGACCTGGTGCGGTTGGAGACGACGTTGCTGCCCGCGGATGGCGGGCCGATCGGTGTGGTGCAGCGGCCGACGGCCGTCATGCGGCAGCGGCGGGAACGCCGATTTGCGGGGCGCGGTCGCCGGAGGTGATGATCAGGGGTTCTTGGAGTGGATCGTTGGGGGACGCGTGGCGTGTTGGTCGGGATCACGCACGGTGATTGGCGCAAAAAAAGAGGGCACCAGGTGCCCTAGGGCGTCCCGGTGCTCTCCGGAGGGGAAAGAAGCCTGGTACATCAGGGCCCCGTCAGATGGGGCCGTTATGATCCTCCAGGTATTTCCTTAATCTGGCCATCACCAAGTTTTCTCGGGATGGCGCAGCCCGGTTCCTGGTTCGCTTGCTACTTTCATCGGATCAGCGGGGAAAATACATTAGCGAAAATCCGGGGTCGTCATCCGCGTTCATACCCGCCACCATGGCGCAAGTAGCTGTGTGCCAAGGTGTTATTGGTACGCGGTGGTCGTGACGGTAGTTCGTCGAAGTATGAAAAATGTTTCATAATCCGAATAGGGAGCGGTTGTGAGGTTCATTTGCCGACGCAGAATCTGGCGAAAATCTGGTCGAGCAGCAACTCGTCCAGATCGGCGTGGTGGTCGGGAGCCAGCACGGACAGAGCTTCGCGTAGCTCGAGGGCGAGCAGCTCGGGTAGTTCGATCCTGGTGGCGGATTGGGGCAGGAGCTCGGCCGCGCAGGCGAGGGCCGCGCGGGCCGCCGACCAGTCGAGCTGATAGCCCAGTGGATCCCTGGCGGTTGGTGTGAGGTCGGCGATGTGCTGCTGGATGAGTCGGCGCAGGTCGTTCAGGCCGGCGCCGGTGGCGGCCGAGATGTGTACGAGGGGAACGCCCGAGATAGGGACGGGTGGAGCGACAGCGGGGTGCAGGTCGACCTTGTTGTAGACCAGGATCAGACGGTCGGGCGCGACGTTTCGGCAAGCCTGCACTTCGTTCTCGTACCAGGGTTCGTCGATGGGGTGGACCCAGAGGATGAGGTCGGCCTGGTCGGCAGCGCGTTCGGAGGCGCAATGAGTGGCGAGTTCGAGCGCGTCGCGCTGCGCACCCAGGCCGGGACAGTCCTGGAGAACGGCCGGTTGGCCCGCGAGGTTCAGCTCGGCCGAGATGACGTCGCGCGTCGTTCCGACGACGGGCGAGACCAGCACTCGGCGGGTGTCGACCAGCGCGTTGAAAAGCGTACTCTTGCCGGCGTTGGGGATGCCGACCAGGGCCACGTGTGAGCACGCCAGGGATGGTAGCGTGGTGTCGGCGTCGGCAAGGCGGGCGAGGGCTTGCGCGAAGTCGTGCAGGGCTTGGCGTGCTTCGGCGACTTCGACGAAGCGGACATCTTCTTCCTCGACGAAATCTATACCGGCTTCGATGCGGGCCAGGAGTGTTTCAATGTTGGTGCGCAGATCGGCGAGTTCTCGGGCGGCGTGGCCACGGGTCTGGCGGGCGGCGTGACGGAGTTGGTCGGCGCGGCTGCTCTCCATGAGTTGGAGGATGCCGGCCGCTTGCTGTGCCGTCAGCTTGCCGTTGCGCAGCGCGCGGGCGGTGAATTCTCCGGGCAGAGCGCGGCGGGCGCCGGCGACGATGCAGCGATCACACACCAGGCGGAGCAGTGGCAGGCAGCCGGACAGGTGCAACTCGACGACGTTCTGGCCGGTATAGCTGCGTGGTGCGTGAAACCAGCAAACCTGAGCGGGGAGAGTGGTGTGGGCGTCGATGCTGAGTCGGGCGGCCGTGCAGTGGGGCCGTGTGTTTCCGGTGGCAGCAGGAGCGACGTCGAGGAGTTTATTAACGATGGTGAAGCTGTTGGCACCGCTGAGACGGACAACGCCGACGGAGGCGGGCTGCCAGCCGGTAGCGACTGCAATGATGGTGTCGGTGAGCGCAGGGAATCGCATGGAGCGTTACTCCGAAGCCGGCATAAGACGTTGGCCATTCTACTTCCTGGCCCCAGGGGTGCATGGCGGGTAGGCGCAAAATGACGGGCAGGCTGGGGTAATTGCCAGCCTGCCCGGGAGGTGTGTTCGCTTTTCAGGGGAAGTGCCGGGGCAAGGTCGCGTTTGATCGATCTTGCCCAAGCACGTCAGGAATCACGATCAGGGTTTGGGGACGCAGTCGCCGCTCACCAGCGCATCGACGAACGGATCGATGTCGTTGAAGTTCACGTTGCCGTCCCAATTGGTGTCGTTGTGTAGGAAATCACACGGCGGCGTGCCGGCAAACATGGCTTCCCAGTTCGCCTCCGCAACCAGGGCGGCTACGAAGTAGTCAATGTCGTTGAAGTTGATGATGCCATCACAATTGGCATCACCGTGACACTCGCACTCGTCGCCCAGGCCGTTGCCGTTGTCATCCGTGCAAACCGTCTCATCGCCCAGGTAGGTACCGCCGGCCGAGGCACAATCGTCCGCGGTTAACACCTCACAGGTGTAGTCGGCGTGACAGCAAGCGCCAGTCACCGGCTGCGGACACGGATTCGGGTCACAAACCGTATCGTCACCCTCATACGCGCCGCCGGCGCCGATGCAATCAGCCTCAGTCTGAATCAGGCACGACCCATCGGCATAGCAACACGCCCCTTCCGGCTGCGGACACGGATTCGGATCGCAAACCGTATCGTCACCCTCATACGCACCGCCGGCACCGATGCAATCAGCCTCAGTCTGAATCAGGCACGACCCATCGGCATAGCAACACGCGCCTTCCGGCTGCGGACACGGATTCGGATCACAGACGGTGTCATCACCCTCATACGCGCCGCCGGCACCGATGCAATCAGCCTCAGTCTGAATCAGGCACGACCCGTCGGCATAGCAACACGCCCCTTCCGGCTGCGGACACGGATTCGGATCACAAACGGTATCGTCACCCTCATATGCACCGCCGGCACCGATGCAATCGCCCTCGGTCTGAATCAGGCACGCCCCGTCGGCATAGCAACACGCCCCTTCCGGCTGCGGACACGGATTCGGATCGCAAACCGTATCGTCACCCTCATACGCACCGCCGGCACCGATGCAATCAGCCTCAGTCTGAATCAGGCACGATCCGTCCGCATAGCAGCAAGCGCCTTCCGGCTGCGGGCACGGATTCGGGTCACAGACGGTGTCGTCACCCTCATACGCACCGCCGGCACCGATGCAATCGCCCTCAGTCTGAATCAGGCACGACCCATCGGCATAGCAACACGCCCCTTCCGGCTGCGGACAGGGATTCGGATCACAGACCGTATCGTCACCCTCATACGCACCGCCGGCACCAATGCAATCAGCCTCGGTCTGAATCAGGCACGACCCATCGGCATAGCAGCAAGCCCCTTCCGGCTGCGGGCAGGGGTTCGGGTCACAGACGGTGTCATCACCCTCATACGCGCCGCCAGCACCAGTGCAGTCATCCTCGGTCTGAACCAGGCAGGAGCCGTCGGCGTAGCAGCAGGCCCCTTCCGGCTGCGGACAGGGATTGGGTGAGCAGTCCGTGCCGTAGCCCTGCCAGGTGCCGCTGTTGGCGTTACAACTGACTTCGGTCAGCATGTAACAAGTTCCGCTGGCGAAGCAGCAGGCGGCTGACGGTTGCGGGCAGGGGTTCGGATCGCATTCGGTCCCTTCGCCTTGGTAGGTCCCGCCGGCGCTGCCGCAGTCCTCATCGGTTTCGAGGAGGCAGGAGCCGTCAGCGAAGCAGCAGGCACCCGGGGGCTGCGGGCAGGGGTTGGGGTCGCAATCGGTGCCGTCGCCCATGTAGGTCCCGGCACTTACTAAGCACATAGCCTGAGTTCGCACCTCACACGAGCCATCACTGAGGCAGCAGGCGCCGGTAGGGGTGACGATGTTGATGCTGTAGTCCTCGACCTCACCATAGCTGGTAGTGCCGCAGGGGTCGATGTCGTCGTAGCTGCCGTCCAGGATGCGCACGCGCATGCGAGTGGTGCCCATGGTGGCGCCGGCGGGCGGAGTGATGGTAGTGGTGTAGGTTGGCCCGGAGCCGGACCAGGCGGTGGTGATGGTTTCGTCGGCGTCGTTGAAGTCGTAGTCCTGATTCCAGTCGATCCAGAGCCCACCGATGTCTGTGGACCAGTCGGAGTCGATGGTCACGATGATGGTGTAGTCATTGCCGATGCTCATATCGGTGGAGAGGCTGGTGTAGTCAGCGTAGCCACTCGATCCGGAGGAGTTGTCGATCGATCCGACGTTGACGTTGGTTATATGTTCGTAGTTGGTCGAGCTGGAGCTGGCCAGGCAATAGGTGTCTCCGCTTCCGCAGAGTGATTCGCGGGCCGCGACGAATGCGGCGAGGTCGATACGAGTGGCAACGTTGGTGCAACTGAAGTCGCAGTGAGTAATGATGCCGATGATCTCGTCGCTGCGTATCATGCTGGAGCCGGAATTGCCATAGGTGATGTCGGCATTGTGTGTGTAGTAAGTGGAATACACGCCGTTGATGGATCCACTACTGTATTGCTGGACCTGGCTGTAGGTGGGGTCGGTGTTGTCGACGCCATAGCCCCAAACGGCGATGGCCTGGCCATTCGTCCCGGCCGTGCTGGCGATGGGCCGAATTATGCCGTAACGTTCGTATATAGTCTGGCCGGAGCTGTTGGTTCCGGTGGTGCAGACGCCCCAGTCGGCGCCAACGCCGCCGTTGTTGAAGAGATGTGCGGTGATGGGGAACTGGTCGGCGACGGGGGGGTTGTTAGTGCTGCAATTGGACGAAGAGAGAGGAACGTTGAACTGGATGGTGTCATCGTAGTCGCCGTCGCAGCAGTGGCCAGCGGTGACTATGCAACTGTCCTCGTTGTAGATTGTGCCCGTGCAGCCGACGGGCAGGATGCGTCCGGACCAGTCCTCATAGGAGAGCACGCGATCGTCGCTGCCGCACATGCCGCAGTCGTCGTCAGCGCAGGGGCCGCGATGCTCGGGGTCAATCAGTTGTGTCGACACCTCTTCAAGCACGAAGCGGTTGTGGCTGGTTTGGGGGGCGGCGATGAGTTCGAGGTAGACAGTGTCGCCATTGAAGTAGGCGGAGCCGTAGTTCCACATGGTCAGGCCGGCAGCGTCAAGTTCCTGGACCTCATTATCTAGGGCTGAGGTCATGCGTATGAAGCTGCCCTTGGGGAGTTGGGCGGAGTTGAAGTGCAGGCGCAGCCAGGCGGCGTCCTTGACGGTGACGGTGGTCTCAAAGATGACGTCATAGGCGCGGTCGGCGTTGGTAAGCTGGCCGGTGTCGACCTTGTAGCTCACGTATTCGCCTATGGGCCATTGAAGCGTGTTCTGGGCCAGAGCGGGTGTCGCCGCCAGAGCCAGAAGCGTCAGGCACAACGAAGTGCATTTCCAAAGTTGCATGACTACCTCCTCTTGGGACTGAGTATGAGATGAAGACGCAGATTCCGGAGATCGTGCTATGGCACTGGTATACAGCTTCCGCTGACCAGGTTATCCACAAAGAGATCGATGTCGCTGAAGTTGACGATGCCGTCCCAATTGGCATCGTTCTGCAGGTAGTCGCAGGTCGGGCTGGTGGGGAATTTGGCTTCCCACTCGGCCGGACTGACGAGAGCGGCAACGAAGAAGTCAATGTCGGTGAAGTTGACGATGCCGTCACAGTTGCTGTCGCCGTGGCACTCGCACTCGTCACCGTGACCGTTGTTGTTCAGGTCGGTGCAGGGTATGTCGTCGCCGAGATAGGTGCCATCGCCGGCTGCGCAGTCTTCGGGGGTGAGCATGGCGCAGGTGTAGTCGGTCTGGCAGCAAGCGCCGGTGATGGGCTGTGGGCAAGGGTTGGGGTTACAGGTGGTATCGTCACCCTGGTAGCTGTTGCCGGCGGCGATGCAGTCGTCTTCTTCGAGGATGGCACAGGAGCCGTCCGCGGTGCAACAGGCGCCCTGGGCGCGTGGGCAGGGATTGGGTAGACAGGTGGTGCCGATGCCCTGGAAGCTGCCGGCGGCGGCGATGCAGTCGTCCTCTTCGAGGACAGTGCAGGTGCCGCCCGCGGCGCAGCAAGCGCCGGTTTGCTCAGGAACGCAGTTAGGACCGTCGAGTTCGAGAATGAAGTCGCCGGCGGTGTCGTTGCCGGAGATGCGGATGAAGTAGGTGTTTTCAGCAGCGACGGAGATGCTCAGCGCGGATTGTTCAGTGGGAAGCCAACCGCAGGCGCCGAACCAACTGGTGTCGTCATTGCAGGCGATCTGGTTGGCGCTGGTTCCGGGGCAGCCGGTATGTACGGAGAGTACGGTATCGTAGTAGGAGTAGCAGAGGTTGATGTCGAGGGTGCCGCTACGGGCGGGAGTGTAGCGATACCAGACGTCGGCGGTTGAGTTCGATGATCCACAGTCGGCGGAGCCGTCGTTGGTCATGTCGGTGGTGGCGCCGCCGTATCGTCCGGGGCTGGCCGGGCTGGCCTGTTCGCACGAGTCGTTCTCGGGGGCCGGGCCCTGCCACATGTTGTGGGCGCCGAAGCCGGTGATGATCTCGGTGAAGTGGGGCGTGCCGTCATAGATGTCGCCGTTGTCATCGTCGAGAGTGAGGAAGTCGATCGCGATCTGAGGGGTGATCAACTCGCCTGTATGGAGCAGGATGGAGTTGACGGTGAGACAGGAGAGAATCTGAAGATAGTCGGTCGGTTCGGTGACAATGAGTTCGTTGCGTGTGTCCCAGATGCAGCCGGAGAGAAGCTGGGCGCAGTCGTGATCTTCGCCGGTGCATGGGTATTGGTCGTCGTTGTCGGCGCTGCGCAGGCCGACGTTGCAGTCGCCGTCGTAGCCGGCGCCGAGGGTGGGGTCGTCGGCGTTCAGCAGGCTGAAGCAGTCGCTCATGCCCTCGCCATACTGCCCCTGGCCGCTGCCACCACACTCAATGGCGTGATGGCCGTATTCGTGATGGATGACGCTTTGCCAGGCGGTGTTGGCGTAGTCACCGTCGGCGGCGCAAAAGCTCATGGAGAAGCCGTCGTACCAGGCGTTTCCTGGGCAGTATTCGTCGGTGCGATTGACATAGATGGGGAAATCGGTCTGGGTGGAGATGGTGGGGTACGCGGGGTTCTGGGCCAGGACCCAGTCGCGGATGATGTTGGCCTGGATGTAGCCGTTGATCTGGGCGCGGATGAACTCGTCCGTGTTATCGGCGTTGTGCAGGAACATCGCCGGCCCGGGCGGTGCTACTGAGATGCTCAGGGTTTCCTCGCTCACCTGAACATCGTCCACGTCGAAAAACTCGCCCGACATGTAGGAGTAGACGGTGGCCGGTGCGGTACCGTCGTGGGAGATGACAAAGTTGCCGTTACCGTCGGCGTAGGCAGTGCCGCCGCCTTCAACGGAGACACGGGCATGTGGCATGGCCGTGGCAGGCTCATCGTTGCAGTAGTCGGCCTTGGAACCTTCGGTGGCCCGGGCGCTGACTGAGCCGGTGATGTCGGTGAAGTTAATCAGGTTGCGCTGATAGAGCACCTCGGCGGTGACGGGATCGACCACGAAGAGATGACGCAGCGGCACGTCGGCGCCGAGATCGTCGTAGTTGTCGCCGGTGAAGGCAATCGCCAGTCGGGGCGTGGCGACCTGGTTGTTGACGCCGGCCCAGATGACGGTTTGTGGTTTGGTGAACGTGGTGAGTTCGGTTTCGTAGCGGGTGGCGGGTGAGAAGTCGCGGGCCGCTTGCAGAACCGTTGGGTCGATTTCGAAATCTTCCAGGGGGCGAAGATTGGCGGCGGCCAGGACGGCGGGATAGTCCCCCGTGTTGCGCACCAGGATACGCAAGTCGCTCTCGAAGACCGGGATGCCGGCGTGATACTGCGAGTAGTAAACCAGGGTGAACTTGTACGTGTTGGTTTCAGAGTTGAACATAACACCCTGGGTGTTGCCGGTCGTGTTTATCGGGCTGATCGGCAACAAGTCGGCCGGAGCGACGCCGAAGATCCGGGCGTGGTCGCTGCGGAAACTGTCGGCTGTTTCCGTCGGGCTGGCACCGTTGGCGAAACCGACGCCATATACGCGCGTGAGGCGGTTGTCGGATTCGTGGAACTTGATTCGAGGGTTGAGCTGGATGAAGTCAGCCCGAGCGGTGCTGATGGCCTGCGCGGTAACGTTGGGAGCTGCTTCTGCCGGCGTTTGTGCGTCGCCGGTGGAGGCGTGGGTGGCACATAGCAGAAGCGCTGCTACCAGCGCGAAAGGCCTCATGGAACATCTCTCCTTCCAGGATTGAGTGCAATTCTGGCGAGCGGCTGTGAGCGCGCACCACAAGCTTGACGCATGGCCCCCCACGCAGGGTTGACGGGCAACTGCTTCACACCCAACTCGTCGGGCGCGCTCGATCAAATCGGGCGCATGCTTATGCAGGTCGGCGCGGCCGAACCAGTCACGGGCGGATATCACGCGGGACGAACGAAGTGGAAAGCTCTGCGCCGCCCGAGAGAAAGCGCGCCATTGACCTGCTCAAATACTAATACTAGCAGAAGGGCACCAGGGGTTCCAACGATAAACCGCATCGCTCGCGAAAGTGTTATGGGACTGTGAAGATTTGTTATTAAGCCGTTTCAATGAATTCCGAGAGGCAATGTACGGTTTCGTGGGGCGTCAGGCTTGGCGTGATCAGGCCGCATTCGCATCGCGGCCGCTGGGTTGGTGATGTTGTGCGGCGATCAGGGGTTCGGTGCGGCGGGTTGGGTGGTTGTTGTCGAGACGGGAGCTTCGGGCTCGAAGTCCAGGGCCACCACGCGCCACTGGTCCTCCGCATCGCGGAGACAGGCAATGTGAATGACGGTGTCGTCGTTGGGACCATGCGCCGGTACACGCACGGTGGTCCAGGAGTCGTCACGGGTCGGGTGGACGGAGAGTTGGTCGAAGGCGAAACCGTCGGCGTAGTACATGACGGCCGACGCCCAGCTCTCGACAAGTCGGCGGAACCGCGGCAGGCTCCCACCGAGGATTGGGCCGCCCTCGCTGCGCTGGCGCATCGGGCGCAGGGCATTGCGGTCAAGCACGTGCCAGATGATCTGGTCGCGGGCTCGGTCGGCCCGCTCCTGATCTTCAACAGCCATCGCAGTACAGTGCTCGCAGAGCAGCGTGAGAAACGCACGGGTAACGCCGCCGGCGGTTTGCGTGTCCAGGTTGGCTGGCGGGGGAGGTTTCGTGGCGGTCGGTTTGTGAGCGGATTCACAGCCGCTGGCGAGAATCATCGTCAGGGTGGCAATGATGCCGGCGCGGACGAGGCTGCCATGCGTTCGTTGACTGGCATTGGGCTTGGAGTGCATCACCGCAGGACACCTTCTTCAAGCTTGGTGAATAGGATTTCGGGCTGGCCTAGCTGGTGGTCGGCGGGCGGCGCCGGCGGTGCGGCCCAGCGTGGCGGATCGGTCGGCTGGTTGAGCATTTTCAGCAGACGCTGCGCTGCGCGAGGCATGAACGGCCAGATGAGAACCGCCAGAAAGTGACTGGCATGTACGCACGTGGCAATGGTTGCGGCACAGTCGTCGAGGTTTTCCTTGCGCGTGCGCCACGGTTCGCGCTTGCTGAAATACTCGTTGCAGAGTCGAGCGTAGGCCATCAACTCTTCGAGCCCGACGCGGAAGCGGTGCTCTTCGATGCAGGTGCCGACGCGCTTGAGCGATTCCTCGGCCTGGGCGATGTGGGCCTGATCGTCGGCGGTGCGGGCCGCGTTGTCAGGGACCTTTCCGTCGAAGTAGCGAGCCGCAAACGAGAGCGAGCGATTGACGAAATTGCCCAGGGCGGCGACCAACTCAGAATCGATGCGCGTGACGAATTCGTCCGGGTCAAATGCCGTCCGGGCAACTTCGGGGGCCTGGGCCGTCAGGTAGTAGCGTAGCGCGTCGGGGTCGAGGCCACGCTTCAGGTATTCGCCGATCCAGACCGGTGCGTCGGGGGCGGTTTCACTTTTGCTAATCTTGCGCAGCTCCCCGTCGACGCGGAGATTCATGAAGTTGTTGGCGACAACGGCGGCGGGGAGTTGGTGGCGTCCCTCGGCCATGAGCATGGCCGGCCAGGTGAGCGCGTGAAAGACCGTGTTGTCTTCGCCAATAAAATGGACGATGGCGGTGTCGGGATCGCACCACCACTGTTCGTAGGCCGATGCGGCGCCTTCATGAGCGGCGCACCATGCCGCGGTGAACGACATGTAGCCGATGGGGGCGTCGAACCAGACGTAGAGGACCTTGCCGGCGGCATCGGGGTCATCGAGTGGAACGGGCACGCCCCACTCGATATCGCGGGTCATGGATCGTTCTGGCAGACCCTGCTTGATCTGGCCAAGTGCGAAGTTCAGCACATTGGTACGCCACTGACCTTCCTTGGACTGGAGCCACTCGCGGAGGGGTTCCTGGAACCGATCGAGTCGCAAATACCAGTGCGTGGTTTCGCGGATTTCGGCCGGCTGTTGGGTGATGACGCTGATGGGGTCCTTTAGCAAGAGTGGGTCGATCATTTGCCCGCAATCGTCGCACTGGTCGCCGGTAGCGCGGGGGTGCCCGCAATGGTGACAGGTGCCGCGAACGAAGCGGTCGGGCAGAAAGCGGTTGGCCTGGGGGTCGAAGAGCTGCTTGGTGCGGCGCTTAGTGAAGAAGCCCTTTTCGTGGATGGTCTTGAAGAAGTCCTGGCTTAACTGTTGGTGGAGCTCCACGAAGTCGGCATGGTGAGTGCCGCCGTAGACGTCGAACTCGATGCCCAGGCCGGCGAAGTCGTCGCGCTGGAGATCATGGTAATGTAGGGCGATCTTCTCCGGAGTGGTTTCGTCCTGGAGTGCGGAGATCTCGATGGCGACGCCGTTGTCATCACTGCCGCAGATGAAGCGGACGTCGTGACCGCAGGCGCGCAGATAGCGGACGTATATGTCGGCTGGTAGATAGGCGCCGGCGATGTGTCCGACGTGGAGGCGGTTGTTTGAATAGGGTAGGGCGGCGGTAACGAGATAGCGCTTGGGCATGCGTGACGTCTCCAGGAGTACTATCAATACAGATGCTAAAGGGGGGCAGCCTGCGGTTCAATGAGTCGGGCTGAAGGGTGAGTGTCAGACGTACAGCGCAAGAGAAGACGCGCCGATCGGCAGTCGAACTTAATGCCGTCGGCGCGTCAATTCCACGTGCCGTCCAGAGGACGGCCCGCGCTGGGGTCCACCACTAGGCGGCGGCGGTCAGCGCGTTCCAGATCAGAAGGGCAATGACGCCGAATACGATCCAGGGAATGAAGCTCAGGAACCAATCCCACATGTTCAAACTCCTTTCAAACGAGTCCACTCGCTCTGTTTTCGCCGCGCCGGCGAAAACCTGTTGCACAACACATACACAAAATGTCTGGCGACCATGAATTAAGGCGTGATGAGGCTGTTAATCACAAGCACGGCAATCGCGCCTGCGACAAACCAGCCGAACCAGCCCATATTCATTAGCCACGCAAACATCAGTACACTTACCTTAAAACCAGCATTCCAGCTCTTTCGTCGCGTTTCGATGCGCCCCGAAAAGGACGAAGTGAAACCGCTGGAATAAACGCGGGGTATTGTTGCCGCTTGAACCACGGACGTCAACACGCCCAATCGACAGAAATTATGCTCGCAGAAGCGTGGTTGACAACCCCGGAAGCCCTGGGATTTTTAAGAAATTGTGATTTGATGTATGCGATAGACGGATTTCCGTCAGTTGGCGGCCCCGAAGTTGGCCGAGATGGATTTGGCTTGTCCGGGGTCGCCGCGGAAGTCGGCTGGCAATTGCCAGCGGCGAAGTCGTGGTTCGGAGTGTCGTGTTTCCTGGGCGGCATGGCAGAGGGCCTGTTCCAGTTGGCCGGTTGTTGTAGTACGGCGATTAACGCACACGAGCAACATACCGGGTTCGCTCAGCAGCTTGAGCGCACCGGCGACGAGCCGGCCGAGATCGCTGCTGAGAGCCAGCGTGCGCCGACCGGGCCCGGAGCGCGAAAACGTGGGCGGATCGAGGATGATAAGGTCGAAACACTGACGTTGACGTTCTGCCCGACGGTAATAGTCGAAAATGTCGGAACAGATGAAACGATGCTGGTCGAGCGTGATGTCGTTGGCGGCCAGGTTGCGTCGGCCCCAGGCTAACGCCTTGCGCGAAAGATCTACGCTCACCGTGGCGGCGGACTCGCCACAAGCGGCCGATACAGTGTACCCGCACGTGTAAGAAAAAGTGTTGAGGACTCGGCGGCCACATGCCCACGTGCGCACCCGGGCGCGGTGGTCGCGATGATCCAGAAAAAGCCCGGTGGCGTAGCCATCGTAGGCCCGCACCAGGAAGGTCAATCCGTTTTCGCGAACGGGGAACTCCGCCGGCAGTGGCGTGCCGAGCCACGGCTGCGGATCGCGCAGTTGTTCAAGCAGCTTCGGATTGGCCTGGCTGCGGTCCTGTGGAAACAGCTTGCGATAGACGGCCGTCGCACCGACACGCTCGGCCGCATGGGCACACAGGTCACGCAGGATATCCTCGTCGGTGTTGAGCTGGCCGGCGTGGAGTTGGGCGATCAGGGCCGGTCCGAGACGCTCCAGCACCAGGCCGGGGATGCCTTCGCCGGAGCCGTTGAGGAGCCGGCCAACGTTAGTGTCGGGATCTTTCAGCAGGGGGCGGCGAGCGTCGAGGGCGCGGTCCAGCCGGCGGTGCAGTTGCTCGCGCAGGGACGCACTCATCGCTCCGGCACGCGCACCACGTGGTAGTGCTTCTTACCTTTGCGGAGGATGATGTGCCCGCCCGGGAGGCAATCGTCGTCCGAGAGCGTGTAGTCCGGGTCGGTGATGGCGACATTGTTCACCGAGATGGCGCCGGCAGGCAGGTCCTTGCGGGCCCGACCGCGGGATGGATAGAGACCGACCTCGGCTACCACTGCGACAAGGTTCGCGTCGGGGGTGCCCAACTGCTCGGGCGACAGCTCAGTCGTCGGCGCGCCCTGGAAAGCCTCACGCAACTCCTGGGCGGACAGCTCGCGATAGTCGGCGTTCCTGTTGAACAGGACGCTGGTGGCGCGCTCGGCGCGCGTCAGGGCATCGGAGCCGTGAACGATCCGGGTGATCTCCTGAGCGAGCGTCTTTTGGGCATCGCGCTTTTCGGGGGCCTGCTCGGAGGCGGCAATGATATCGGTGATCTGCGCGACGGGCAGGAACGTGAACGTCAGTAGGTATTTCCGGACATCCTGGTCGGGCGTGTTCAGCCAGTATTGGTAAAACTGGTAGGGGCTGGTGCGATCGGGGCTGAGCCAGATGTTCCCTTCTTCAGACTTGCCGAACTTTTTGCCGTCGGAGCGGGTGATGAGCGGCGTGGTAAGGGCGAAGGCGTCGGCGCCGCGGAGGCGGCGGATGAGGTCGGCTCCGGAGCAGATGTTGCCCCACTGGTCGCTGCCGCCTATCTGGAGCGTACACTTGTAGCGGTCATAGAGGGCGAGGAAGTCATAGGCCTGGAGCAGCATATAGGAGAATTCGGTGAATGAAAGGCCGGTTTCGCGAGCTTCGAGGCGCATGCGGACAGAGTCGCGCATGACCATCTGGTTGACGGAGAAGTGCTTGCCGATATCGCGCAGGAATTCGACCAGGTTCAGCTTGGTGAGCCAGTCGGCGTTGTTGACGACGACGACATCGTCGGCGTCGCCGAGGATGCGCTCGACCTCGGCGCGGATGCCGGCGAGGTTGTGTTCAAGCTGTTCGGTGCTGAGTAGTGTGCGTTCGTCCTCCTTGCCGCTGGGATCGCCGATGAGCCCGGTGCCGCCGCCGACGAGGGCGATAGGGCGGTGGCCGGCCTGCTGGAGGCGGCGGAGGTTGAGCAAGTGCACGAGGTTGCCAATGTGCAGGCTATCGGAGGTGGGGTCGAAGCCAGCATATGCGACCAGGCGCTTTTGGCGTAGCCGGTCGGCCAGTTCGGGCGCGGAGCATTGGTGAATGAGGTCGCGATGCTCGATTTCTGTGTAGAAGTCGCTGTTCATGATGGGCGTATGATAACACACGCGCCGCGGACCGCGAGCGGCGGTGATTGGCCGGTAGTAACTGGATGAGGTGTTGGACAGGCCTGCGGCGCACACCACAATTGGGCCCCGGAGGCCCACCCGATGTACTTGCCGCAGACCCGTGCTACGAGCGTGCTACCGCAGGCGGAACTGGCCGCGTGCGACCTTGGCGACGTTTGGCATCTGGGTCAGAGCCAAGCCGACGCTTTTGGCAAGGGTCTTGTTGCGGGATTTGTAGCCGCTGGACATGACCTCGTTGGTGATGTCCTTGACGGACATGGCGCCGCGGCCGTGCAGGATCTGCTCGAGGTGCTCCTTGAGCGAACCGGTGCGATAGCGGCCGGTCGCGGAGGCGCCACGTTTGGTCGGCGGCCTGCTCGTAGGCGCGGCAAGGGGGCTGGCCTGCATGGCTTTGATGGCCTGATCGACCAGGTTGATCTGAGAATCCAGGGCGCTGCGCTGGGTCAGCAGAGACTTGTGATACTGCTGTAGACTGCCGAGCGCCTGATCGTGCCCGGCAGGCTGGGCAGCGGCCCGGCTGCGGGCCGCCCGCCGCACGCGCCTGGCGCGCTTCGGGGCCTTTGGCTTGGCGGTCTTGCGGCGCTTGGTTGTCCTCTTCTTGGCCATTGCATTGAACTCCATAGAAGCGGGGTATATGCAAGCCGATGTTGTGTCTGACGTGTGGTCCGACCGTCAAACATCGGCACAGTCTATCTTGTAGCGCAGTCCCGTCCTGATGTCAAGTGCAGGCCGTTCGAAGTTTCCGGCATGACCCCACACTGGCCGGCATGGTTGTCGCGGCCCGTCAGATGGACATTGCCAGTCTTGAGAGCGGAAGCGCGGACGACTGGTGTTGGCAGCCGGGACGGTGCTCGATGGTTACCCAGTGCCCTACGGCTCTACTTGCGGAGTCGTCGACAACTCGCAGCTGCCGGGATCGCTCGGTTGCCTGTGCGTTTCAGCGACTGGCCCGGTGTGCGCAGGTGTAGTCGCGTTTCACGAAGAGAAGAGCGCCTGGACAGTGTGAAGTTCGGTGATGAGGTCGGCACCAAGGAGGTCGAGGTCTTCCGGGCCGATCTTGTAGCGGGTCATGATGTCGGGGTCACAGCGGTAGGCTAGACCGTCGTCACCGCCGCCGACGCCCATCATCAGGCAGACAGAGTCGGACAGGTGGATGGCGTGTACCAGCGGGTCATCGATGGGGCATTCCTTGGGTTCGTGGTGGTAACGGATGCAACGCGCGATGGTGTCCGGGAGGCTCCACGTATCGGCCAGTCGGGAGCCGACTTCGGGGTGGGTGAAGCCGAGGACCTGTGCTTCCGCTTCGCAGAAGGTGATGTGGTCTTCCTGAACGCGGCGTGCGATTTCGGCGTAGTCACGCGCGACGTACTCATTCAGCACCACCTTGCCGACGTCGTGCAGCAAGCCGGCGGTGAACAGCAGGCCGACCTGTTGCAGCTTCATCTGGCGGGCCAGCAGTTGGCCACCGAGCGCAACAGCTACAGAGTGGGACCACAGCGCGCCGGCGGGCAGACCGTAGCCTTCCTGGGCACGACTGAGCAACGCTCGACTGTGGGCTGCCATGACCAGTTGCATGATCTTGAGCGTGCCGAGCAGGCGGACGGCGTCATCGAGCGACTCGACCGTGCGGGCCAAGCCGAAATAGGCGGAATTGCAGAGACGCAGGACCTCGGCGGTGATCACCTGGTCGTAGCGGATGGTCTCGACAATCTGGCTGAGCGAGCTGCGCGGGTCGCTGACCACGCTGACCAGTCGCATGAGCGTATCGGGCAGGTGTGGCAGCGCCGTCACGCGCTCGACGACCTCGTCGATCGTGAGTGCACTTCTTGAGACTGCAGTGTCATTCGTGGGGGATGTCACAGGGGCACCTCCTGATTGCGTGACCTGACGGTAACCGTGCCCGAGCCAATGTCGAGTTTGAGTGTCCGACTGACGGAACCACCAACGTCTTCGGAGTTGATCGCTACACCATTTTTCCAGAACAACTTGCGCAAGGCGAGGTAGTTGCGTTTACCGATGTTGAATGTCTTCGATTCGTCAAGGAGCTGCGCTCCGCCGGCTACCTTGATTATCAGCCGGTTCTTGACGGCGCCGATTTCGTAGGCGGCGTGAAACAGCTTGGGAACACCCGTATCGCAAAACATGGCCGGGTTGTTCTTGGCCTTTTCCGGTGAAAGGGATGATTCCGGCAACATGAAGTGGAGCAGGCCACCCACACGGGCAACCGGGTCGTAGATGACCAGTCCGATACAGCTTCCCAGGGAGTAAGTAATAAGCGAACTGTCGACATCTTTCGAAACGGTGAGGTCCGCTATATCTACCACGATGTTCATGCCCATCCTTGTTGCGCCGGCGGTCACTTGGTCTCCCGCCCAGTAGCGGGCGATTGCTGCCGGGGCCTGATACCGTCTACATCGGCTACTCGGCGGCAGCGCTGCAACCGCGCGCCGCCGATAACTGCTAACTTCGGCAACCGGTCCCAGTCGATCGCCTCAGTTGTTTCGCTGGCATTCCGGACGCTGTTGCCCTCTCGGTGTTGCAGTTGTGCGTCCGTGAGAATCGACGATGGTCGGATCGGTGTGAATCCGCGTCCGTTGTTCTAGCGGAGACCGGCGCCTTCGGCGGTGCCGGCGTCGGTGAGCATGGTCGTCAGGCCTTCGGATCCCAATGCCCGGTCGATTCCTAGCAGGATCTTCACGTTGTCTTTGACTTTGCCCATGCCCATGATGAAGCTGGTATCGACCGCGGCGCCCAACGGGGGGGGAGGAGCGATCTGGTCATCGTCGAGGTCGAGCACTTCCTGCACGGTATCCACGACGACCCCGACCAGTGATCCGATATCTACGACCACAATGCAGGTTTGCTCAGTGTATTCCGCCGGTTCCATGCCGAACTTGAGCCGCAGGTCAATCACAGGGATGACCTTGCCGCGCAGATTGATGACGCCTTTCACGTATTTGGGTGTCTGGGGCATGGCGGTGATGTCCATGATCCCGATAATCTCGCGGACCTTGAGAATCTCGATGCCGTACTCTTCGCCCGCGAGGCTGAAGGTGAGGTATTTCCCGCCCGGGGCGGTTTGGTGGGCCTGGTCCTGCTCTGTTGCCGCTGGCATGGGGTACTCCTGTCTTTCATAGAGCCGGCGTCTTGCCGGGGGGGACGCGTACGTGTGGCACGGGCGGAATCGGCTTGGTCGGCGCGCCGCGCGAGGCGTGCCTTCCCGACGCATCAGGTCTGTGCGGACGAAGGTCCCGATAAGCCGGAGGAGGCCGCATCGGGCACCGCTGGCTCAGTCATCCCGTCCGTATTGTCGGCCGGTGGCACGTGGCCAGTTTGGTTCTCCTGATTCTCATTGGCGATATCGGACATCCGGGCGGTGGCCGACTCGGTTTGGTCGGCGTGGCACGATTCGGCGGCGGTGAACCTGGTCTGGCCTCGTAGCCGGTCTGAGCAGAAGCTGCTGCCGACCTGGTTGTGCCGCTCCAGCAGACCGGCGGGTTCCAGGATCAGGCCGACCCGGCCATCGCCGAGGATGGCGGCCCCGGAGACTCCCTGAACCTGTTTGAACCGTGATCCGAGGGTCTTGATGACGACCTGTTGCTGGCCGATCAGCTCGTCAACGACCAGGGCGATTTTGTGGCCTTCGGCCTGGACCAGCACGACGAGGTTTTCGCAGGGGTCGATGGGGTCGCCGTAGCCGAACAGGGCGCCGAGCTGAATCACGGGGCACAGTTCTCCGCGGACCTGGAGCATCTCGCCGCGGCGCTGGACGGTGGAGATGTGTCGGGCTTCGGGTCGCAAGGATTGGTCTATGAGGATTGTGGGGATGATCAGACGCTCGTTGTGAACGCCGACGATCATGCCGTCGATGATGGCGAGCGTTAGCGGCAGTCGGATGTGGAAGGTCGTCCCGCGACCCACGTCTGAGGTGATCTCGATCTTGCCGTGTAACTGTTCGACGTTGCGCTTGACGACGTCCATGCCCACGCCGCGGCCCGAGATTTCGGTGATCCGGCTGGCCGTGGAGAAGCCGGGCTGGAGGATGAGCCCGAAGGCCTGGGAGTCGCTGAGCTCCTCGTCGGGCTTGACCAGTCCGCGTTCTATGCCCTTCTCGATCAGTTTCCGCGGGTCGAGCCCTTGGCCGTCGTCGCTGATTGCGATGACGATGCTGTCGCCCTGGTGATAGGCGTTGAGCCGAACCTGGCCCGTTTCCGGCTTGCCCGCCTGCCGGCGTGCGGCGGAGTCCTCGATGCCGTGATCGACGGCGTTACGTACCATGTGCATCAGCGGGTCGGAGATCTGCTGGATGACGTTCTTGTCCAGCTCGGTGTCCTCGCCGTTGATGGCGAGCTCGACCTTCCTGCCAGATTTGCGGGCGACGTCGCGGACCAGGCGGCGCATCTTCTGAAAAGTGTGTCCGATGGGGACCATGCGCATGGCCATGGCGGTCTCCTGGACGTCGCGGACGATCTTGCTGACCTGTGCGACGTTGCGCTGCAACCGGTGATCGGTGAGCACGGTCCGTGACAGGTTCACCATCGACTGAGCGATGACCAGTTCGCCGACGGTGTCGACGAGCAGATCGAGCTTGGCGGTGTCGACGCGAATCGAGTAGTCGGCCAGCGTTTGGTCGGAGGCCGGTGCGGGGCGCGCCCCACTCGCATCAGCGGGCGTGTGGTCGAGGTCGTCAGGCGTGACTGCCTGATCTGTATCCTGGTCGTGGACTTGTTGCTCGGGCGTTGGCGGCGCTGCCTCAGTGAACTCGCCGCGGGCCGCACGTTGCAACAGCGTCATGATCTCGCGAATGTCGGGCTGCGGGCAGGGGTCAGCAGTGGGGGCGGCCATGAACTGGCGGATGAAGTCGATCTGGACCTTGAGTGCATCCACGCCGCTGAAAACGAGGTCCACGATCCCGGTGTTGATGGACATCGTGCCCTTGCGGCCCTGGTCGAGGATGGTCTCCATCTCATGGGTAAGGCGGTTGACGTCGCGCAGGTTAAGAAAGCCGGCGATGCCCTTGATGGTGTGCAGTGGGCGGAACAACGCGTCGAGCTTGCCGGTGTCGTGCGGGGCGGATTCCACCTCGAGCAGGCCGGCCTCGATGGCGTCCATGTGCTCGAGGGACTCTTCCAGGAACGCGTTGATGTGATCTGCTTCCGCGACGTCTATGATCAGCGGCTCGCTGACGTATTCCTCGACCGGCGACGCGTCGGCCGGTTCGGCTGCGGTGGTTGCCGGCGGTGTCGGTTGGGTTGACGACAGGTCTGGCGCGGGCGGCGGGGCTGCGATCGGCAGGGTAACGCCGGCAGAAGCGCACACCCGATCCAGCAGCGGAGTGGCAACGCACGGGGCGCCCTGGTGCAGTTGCTCCAGCGCTTGCACAACCTCGGGGATGAGCTGGATGCCGGCGTCCGCGTCGGCTGCTTCGTCCAGGATCAGCCGTTCGAGCAGTACGACGAGGCCGTTAGCAAGGTCGCGAACCACCTGCTGCTGTTCCGGGGTGAGCCCTACGGGAGCAGACTCGATCAGATTCTGGCACCACGAGTGCATCTGGGCCAGTCCGCCCAGGTCGTTGCGATCGAGCGGCTTCGAGACGGCCTCCCTAAGGCCGGTAAGTGCCTGTTCGGCGATGGTCATGTCGGTACCACTGGCTGGACGGAATCCAAACGCCCCGGCGTGTCCGGGCGTCGGCCCGCGGCACTGCCCGTGCTCCCGGGACGGCACCCTCAGTATCGATATCGTGTCAGCCGCGGTTGGCGTTGAATGTGACCCGATTTCCCGGTCCCTGCGGTCGTCGGACTCTGCCAGGGCCCGGATAACTGGCTCCTGGCCAAGGGGTTATATGTGTATGGTTGAACAGCGGGGGTGGCTTCTCCGGGCTCGCACCGTCCGAGTAGGTTTCGGTAGATCACGCCGTCTGGGCAGGTTCGGCCCCCGCGCACGGGCAAACCCACCTTCGGCGGGACTGCCCATGCCACCCCGCCTGTCTGTCTCCTATGGCACCCAATCGGCCTGCCCTCCACCTAGTGCTACGCAACGGGGCGGGGCACGTGGGCGGGCCGTGCCCAAAGGTGGGCGCGCGCGTTATACTTCTCGATTCGGTGGTCATCGGCACTATTAGCCGGACCGGCTGCGTGTGAGAGAGTCTCGTTACCTAGCGGAGGTTGGTCGTCATGTTGATGCCGTTCCGTCCTGAGCCTTATGTGGATTTCAATGAGCCTGAGCCGCGGCAGAAGATGCTCGCCGCCCTGAAAGACGTGCGTAGCAAGCTGGGGCGCAAGTACCCGTTACGCATCGGCGACCAGTTGATTGACACTGATCGCAAGATCGATTCGCTCATGCCGGGGGATTTCAAGACGGTCGTGGGGCACGTAAGCAAGGCCAATGCAGACCAGGCGGAGCAGGCCATTCAGGTCGCTTCAGAGACGTTCAAGACCTGGAGCCGGGTGGTGCCGGAAGTACGTGCGAAAGTTCTGCTCAAGGCGGCCGCCATCATGCGCCGCCGGCTTTACGAACTGTCGGCGTGGGAGTGTTTCGAAGAATCAAAGGGCTGGCTCGAAGCCTATGCGGACGTTTGCGAGGCGATTGATTTCCTCGATTTCTATGGCCGCGAGATGATTCGCCTGGGCGGTTCGCAGGATGTTACGCCGTTCCCCGGCGAGGACAACGAGCTGCGCTACATGCCGCTGGGCGTAGGTGTGGTGATTCCGCCATGGAATTTCCCGCTGGCGATTACCGCTGGCATGACCAGTGCGACGATCGTGACCGGCAACACGTGCGTGCTCAAGCCGGCCAGCACGGCGCCGGTGATTGCCGCCATCATGTGCGAGATTTTTGAAGATGCTGGCCTGCCGCCGGGCGTGCTGAATTTCTGCCCGGGTTCGGGCGGTGAGATCGGCGACCTGCTGGTCGAGCATCCCAAGACGCGTTTTGTGGCGTTTACGGGCTCGATGGAGGTCGGCTTGGGCATCTACGAGAAGTGTGGCAAGGTTTCGAAGGGGCAGATCTGGCTCAAGCGGGCCATCCTGGAGATGGGCGGCAAGGACTGCATCGTGGTCGATGAGACGGCCGACCTCGACGCGGCCGCCGACGGGGCCGTATACGCGGCTTTCGGTTTCCAGGGCCAGAAGTGCTCGGCGTGCAGCCGGCTGATCGTGCATCAGGATGTCTACGACAAGTTGCTGGAGAAGGTGGTCGAGCGGGCCCGCAAGCTGACGGTCGGCGACACCACGGGCGAAGAGAACCTCTTCATGGGCGCCGTCATCGACGAGAACGCCCACAAGACCATCAACAAGTACATCGAGATCGGCAAGCAGGAAGGCCGCGCGGTACTGGCGGACACGAAAGTGCCAGCGGGCGGCTACTTTGTTCCGCCGACGATCATCGCCGACGTCGATCGCAACGACAAAATCGCCCAGGAGGAGATCTTCGGGCCGGTGCTGGCGGTCATCAAGGCACGCGACTTTGACGACGCGCTGGAGATTGCCAATGGGACGATCTACGGGTTGACCGGAGCGTTGTTCTCGAAGGACCGCTTCCGGCTGGAACGGGCGCGGCACGAGTTCCACGTTGGCAATCTGTACTTCAATCGCAAGTGCACCGGCGCGCTCGTCGACGTGCAGCCGTTCGGCGGCTTCAACATGAGCGGCACGGACAGCAAGGCCGGCGGCCGCGACTACCTGTTGTTGTTCATGCAGGGCAAGTCGATTACCGAGCGCTGGTAAGTCAGTGGGCGGGGGGCCGAGTTTGGCCCAGCGGCGCCGCGCTGTCGTCGATGGCAGCGCGGCGCGGCGGGCCGATTGGGGGTTTCCTTACACCTGTGTACGCAAACGCCGGCCGCGGGCGGCGTGTTGTTCCAACTCGCGGGCCTGCTGTTCGTAGCCCGGCTTGCCCATCAGGCCGTAGGTGTAATCCTTGCCCAACTGGACGGCCGGCTGGTCATAAGGGTTGATGTTCAGCAGGCCGCCCATGATCGACGTCGTCGCCTCCCAGAGCATGATGAACTGGCCAATGGTTTCGGCGCTGATGCGCGGGAAACGGATGGTCAGACACGGACGCTGGCTGGCGACGAGGGCGAATTCGGTGGCCTGTTTCTCGGCGTTCAGCAGCGTGCCCAGCGATTTGCCGTGCAGATAACGCAGCGGTGCGGGCGTGCCGGCGACGCGGGCGATGCGCACGTCGCGGGCGAACTTGTCCACCTGGAGGAAGATGAAGACCTTGTCATGCGGGCCTTCGCGGTAGAGTTGCACCTGGGAATGCTGGTCGGTAGCGCCGAGCGCCTTGATGGGTGTCGCGCCGACGTTCACAACGCGGCCTTCCAGATCGTGCTGCTTGCCCAGGCTCTCGGCCCAGAGCTGGCGGTACCAGTCGGCCAGGTCCTTGAGCTGGTAGCTGTAGGGCATCATCACGTGGAGCCGCTTGCCGCGCACGTAGAACGAGTGCAGCAGCAGGGCCAGCATGGCGGCGGGGTTTTTGCTGATGGTGCGCTGACCGACACGGTCGCCCATGGCGGCGGCGCCGCGCAACAGCTTGCCGATGTCGATGCCGCACAGGCCGGCCGAGAACAGTCCGACCGCCGACAATACCGAGAAGCGTCCGCCGACGCCGTCGGGGACGGGTAGGGCGTCGAACCCGTCGGCCGCGACGATGCTGCGCATCGTGCCGCCCTCGGGATCGGTCGTGACGAGCATCTGCTTGGTGAGCGCGTTTTTGCCGATCTTGCTGATTAGCAGGTTGCGGAATACGAGATATTGGGCGGCGGTTTCGGCCGTTTCGCCGGACTTGCTGATGACGTTGAAGAGGGTTTTCTTCAGGCCGGCGCCGAGGGCGTCGAGCAGGTTGCTGACCTGGACCGGGTCGACGTTGTCCATGACGAACAGTCGCGGCCCGCGGCGTTTGCGGCGGTCGAGCAGGTTGTGGTAGGCCGGGTTCAGGGCGGTTTGCAGGGCGATGTTGCCCAGGGCTGAGCCGCCGATGCCGAGCACGACGAGGTTTTCAAACTTACCCTCATATCGGCGGATGGCGGCGCGGACGGACTTGAGCATCTGCTCGTCGGTGGGCAGGTCGCGATAGCGGTGCTGGCCCGTGCGGCGTTCCTTCTGAATGCGTTGCGCGACCTGTTTGACGAGCGGCTCGCCGCGTTTGATCTCCGCGGGGCTGAGGCCGTGGGCGGCTCCGACGGCGGAGTCCAGCGCGTTGCCGAATTCGAGCGTGAGCATACTTGCTGCGGGCATGTCCGGGACCTCCTTGACAGGCTTATGCGACGTCCGGGCTCAGAAGATACCGTGGCCGAATTGCACTCGCCAGCGGCGGTTATTTCTCGGTCAGTTCGATGGCGCCGGTCCAGCTTTCGGGCGGCGGCGTTTGCTGATACTGCTGCGCCGTTTGAATGTGAAACGTCGCGGCACGGTCGTCGGGGCGGAGCTTGGCACACGCGCTGAACTCTGACAGCGCTCGAGCCCAGTTGCGCTGCTGGAAGGTGTCGAGGGCGTGGGCGAATTGATCGGCATAGTGCAGCGTGTCGGCCGGAACGTCGGCGGCGCGGCCGAGCAGTTCGTGCACGCCGACGGCCTGGGTCTTGCCCTTGACCTGCACGCCGCCGAGCGGGCGGAAGGCGAACTCGTCGCCGACCTGGGCGCGCGTCGTTTCGCTGACGAGCCGGCACGTGCCGAAGAACTTGTTGGCGGATTCGAGTCGGGCGGCGACGTTCACGGAATCGCCGATGCAGGTGTAATCGTATTTCTGCTCTGAGCCGCAGGGGCCGACGACGGCGTTGCCGGTGGCGACGCCGACACGCAGCGCGAGTTGGGCAAAAGCTTCGTCGCCGCCCGTGGCCTGCACGCGGATCAGTTCGTCCAGCGCGCGTTGCAGATCGACGGCCGTCGCGCAGGCGCGGCGGGCGTGGTCGGTTTGCGGATAGATCACCGGGTTCCAGAAGGCGAAGATGCCGTCGCCGATGAATTTGTTGATCATCGCCTCGTGGCGCAGCATGACGTCACTGAAACGGCCCAGCGCGACGTTGAGTACGTGCTGGGTTCGCTCGGCGCCGATCCGTTCCGAGATGGCGGTGAAGTTGGCGAGGTCGGTGAAAATAGCGGTGACCTCGCGCATCTCGGCACGTTTACACAGCTCGGCGTCTTCGGCCATTCGGCGGGCCAGCGTGGCGGACGTGTACTGCCCGAGAGCGCGGGCGATCTGACGCGATTCGCGTTCGAGGAAGAGGTGGCGGTGCACGACCACGACGACGTAGCCCAGCGCGAGCGTCAGGCCGGCCGGCACGAGCGCCACCCAAACGCTCCACATCTGGAACGCGGCCCAGCCGGCGAGCAGCGCGTAGATCGCGATTAGCAGCAGCGTGATGATGCCGGCCAGGCGTGGGCCAGTTCGGCTGGAAACCCAGGTCGCGAGCAGGCCGACGAGGGCCGCCAGCAGTGCGTTCACCCAGGTCGGTACCCAACGCACCGTGCGACCCGTGAGCAGGCCGTTGAGCAGGTTGGCATGGGCGATGACGCCCGGAGCCCGGCGATGCGTCGGGATTGGCGTCATGTCGGCCAACGCGGACGCGGTGTAGCCCAACAGGCCGATCTTGTCGGCGACGCGCTCACGCAGCCAGCTCAACGTCGACTCGATCTCCTCGCGGTAGGCGCGGTTGGCGCTGAGGGCGTCGCGGGCGATGCGCAGGACGTCGATCGTCGCGGGCTGGGCCGCGTCAGATGAGGCGCTGGTCGGGGCCGAGCTCAGGGCAGTCTCAATATCCGACAGCAACGCGGGCTCAGACTCGGCCAGCAGGTTCTCATATTGATCGAGCCCGCGGGCGATGAACTCGGCCGAGTCGGCGTCGTCGGCCCAGCGGGCGCGGTGCAGCTCGTCGGCGAGTTCCAGCGTGCGCCCCAGATCCTGGTGAAACTGGGTCCAGTTCGTCATGAGCCCCCGGGTGATCAGCGTGTCGAGGGCGCTCAGTAGCTCTTCGCGGTTGAAACGCGTCCGCAGGCGGCGGTCGAACACGACCCAGGCCGCATCGATCGGCACGTGCGCGCCAAACTGTTGGTGCCAGTCGCGCTCGGCCAGCCAGGGGATCATGGCCCGGCCCTGGTCGTCGAGTTGAATGACCAGCGGCTCATCAGCGCCGGGCGCGGGCAACGTGAGGGCCCTCGGCGTGGCGGAGATGTTCTCGGGCGGGATGTTCAGCTCGTCGAGCGCGACGGACAGCGCGAGTTGCGGGACGGCCACGCCCGAGTGCTCGACCAGCAGACGCGTGCGGCGCATCACGCCATCCAGGTCCGGATCGAACACCACGAAGCCGCAATGCCGGGCGGCCCGGGCGTGAGCGAAATAGATCGGCGTCAGCGCGGGCACCGGCGGGGCTGCGGCAGCGACCCCTGCCAGCGGCAGGCGCGCCCGGTCGAGCGTCGCCCGCAGACTCAGCTCGAACGACAGTGCCACCAGGGCGGACTCATGCTCCGCTGGCGTGATGTCGGCATCGGCCAGCAGCCGGTCGACATAAGTGTGCGGCGGGGCCGACAGCAGTTCAGGGTGCGCAGCGAGCCAATCGCGGATGCGCCGGCGCAACTCGCGTGTGGCGGGCGTGGTCAGCTCTTCCGATTGGTAATGAAACGCCAGGTACGACTGGCCCCAGTTCTGCAACGTGGTGCGCAACTCGATATCGGGCAGCGTCAGCGTGAACATATTGACGCGCAGGGCGGCCAGGTTGGCCAGCAGGTCGCTGTGGCGTGCGACGACCGAGCGCAGCGGCTCCGACTCGGTGAGCTCGATGTCGTAGAGGAGGCGGCGCAGGCCGGCCTCGTGCAGCACGCCCAGAATGCCGGCCTGAATATCACGCGACCAGGGCCAGCGGCCGACGTGTTCGAGGGCGCCGTCGTCGATATCGATACAGACGAGGCGATCGTCCTGGACGCGGTTCGCGTTGGCGTGGCGGAATCGCAGGTCAAGCGTCTTGAGCTCGAGCCAGTCTAGCCCCCCAACCAGGTACACCAGCACAATCGCGGCGGTTGCGAGCAGCCCCACGACCAGCGATTGTGCGTTGCCGCGTTGTTTGCGTTTGTTCACGGCCTGCTATTGTCGCCGGCGTGACGAGCACGGCAAGCGGGCCGGCGGTGCTCAGGTGGTTTCTTCGGCCACGTCCTCGACGCCCGCGCAGGTGCAGAACAGGTGCCGATCGCCCCAGACGTTGTCGATGCGCCCGACTGGCGGCCAGAACTTGTGCTCGCGCACCCACGGGGCTGGGTAGGCGGCCTGCTCGCGCGAATACTTGTATGGCCACTCGTCGGTGGTGACCAGGGCGGCCGGGTGGGGGGCGTGTTTGAGCGGGCTGTCATCAGCGGCGATGTTGTCCTGCTCGATATCGCGGATTTCCTTGCGGATGGCGATCAGCGCATCGCACAGCCGGTCGCACTCGGCTCGCGATTCGCTCTCGGTCGGCTCGATCATCAGTGTACCGGGGACGGGCCAGGACATGGTCGGCGCGTGGAAGCCGTAATCCATCAGCCGCTTGGCGACGTCTTCGACCTCGATGTGGGCGGTTTTCTTGAACTCGCGCAGGTCGATGATGAACTCGTGGGCGACGCGGCCATTATTGCCGGTATAGAGCACGGGGTAATGTTCGCGCAGGCGGTGGGCCATGTAGTTGGCGTTGAGGATGGCGACCTGGCTGGCCTTCTTGAGTCCGGGCTCGCCCATGAGGCCGATGTACATCCAGGAGATGGGCAGGATGCCGGGGCTGCCGAAGGGGGCGGCCGCCACCGGTCCGATGGCCTGGCTGGCGGTGGCAGCGTCGGCGGTGCTGTCGCCGCGCGGGTCGATCACGGGGTGACCGGGGAGGAATGGTGCCAGGTGTTCGGCGACAGCGATCGGCCCGACGCCGGGGCCGCCGCCGCCATGCGGAATGCTGAACGTTTTGTGCAGGTTGAGGTGCACGACGTCGGCGCCGATTTCTTTGGGCCGACATAGTCCGACCTGGGCGTTCATGTTGGCGCCGTCGAGGTAGACCTGCCCGCCGGCTTCATGCACGATGCGGCAGATTTCCTGCACCTCTTCCTCGAACACGCCATGGGTCGAGGGGTAGGTGATCATGATGGCGGCGAGTTGGTCGCGATGTTCGTCGGCCTTGGCTTTCAGGTCGGTCAGGTCGATGTTGCCGTGATCGTCGCAGGCGATCGCGACCACGTGGCAGCCGGCCATGATGGAGCTGGCCGGGTTGGTGCCGTGGGCCGAGACGGGGATCAGGCAAACGTTGCGGTGACTCTGCTGGTTTGCTTCGTGATAGGCACGGATGACGCACAGACCGGTGTGTTCGCCGGCGGCGCCGGAGTTGGGCTGCACGGAGATGGCGGGCAGGCCGGTGATTTCGGCCAGCCAACCTTCGAGGATGTTGATGAGCTTGCGATAGCCCGGAGCCTGCTCGATTGGGGCGAAGGGGTGCAGGTTGGCGAATTCGTCCCAGGTGATTGGCAGCATCAGGGCTGTCCCGTTGAGCTTCATCGTGCAGGAGCCGAGCGGAATCATCGACGTGCACAGCGACAGATCGCGGGATTGCAGTCGATGCAGGTAGCGCAGCATCTCGTGCTCGGCGTGATACTGGTTGAAGGCCGGGTCGGTGAGATACTCGCTGGTGCGGGAAAGATTGTCGGGGTACTTGATCGACCCGGCGCCGGCCAGATCCTCGATCGTGAACGTCGGCGTCTGCTTGCCGGAGAAGATCTCCCAGAGCGTCTGCACCTCGGCCTTGGTGCTGCGTTCGTCGAGCGACACGCCGACCGAGCCGTCGCCGTAGTCGCGCAGGTTGATGTTCGCCTTGTGGGCGCGGTTGAGGACGGTCTTGGCGCTGCGTTTGCCGACGTTGATGCGCAAGGTGTCAAAGAACGGTCCGTTGGGCACGTCGAGCTCGAGCCGGCGCAGACCGGCGGCCAGCACCTGCGTCAGTGCCCGGATGCGCTGAGCGATCCGTTTCAGTCCGGCCGGCCCGTGATAGACGGCATACATGCCGGCCATGATCGCGAGCAG
Source organism: Phycisphaerae bacterium (assembly GCA_963666925.2). Taxonomy (GTDB): domain Bacteria; phylum Planctomycetota; class Phycisphaerae; order UBA1845; family Fen-1342; genus JANQFV01. The sequence goes on from CAXXTC010000001.1 coordinate 31,142, forward strand.
GACCTGGGCGGTGCAGATATTGCTGGTGGCCTTTTCGCGGCGGATGTGCTGCTCACGCGTCTGGATCGCGAGCCGACAGGCCGGCCGACCCTGGGCGTCCTTGGATACCCCCACCAGGCGCCCGGGCATCTGGCGGGCGTGTTGTTCGAGCGTGGCCATGTAGGCGGCGTGCGGCCCGCCATAGCACAGCGGCACGCCGAAACGCTGCGTCGAGCCGACGGCGATATCGGCGCCGAATTCGCCCGGCGGCTTGAGCAGCGTTAGCGCCAGCAGGTCGGCCGCGACCGCGACCAGCGTGCCCGCTTCGTGAGCCTGCTCGACCAGGTCGGCGTAATCGCGGATGCGCCCGTCAGTGGTCGGGTACTGCACCAGCACGCCACACAAATCGCCTGCGGAGAAATCGATCTCAGCCGGGTCGCCGACGCGGCACTCGATGTCCAGTGGCCGGGCTCGGGTCTGCATCACCGCCAGAGTCTGCGGGTGACAGTCATCAGCGATGAAGAACGCCGACCGCTTGCCGCGCAGAATGCGGTGACACATGGTCATCGCCTCAGCGGCGGCGGTGGCCTCGTCGAGCAGCGACGAGTTCGCCAGCGGCAGCCCGGTCAGATCGCTGACCATGGTCTGGAAGTTGAGCAGCGCTTCCAGTCGACCCTGCGAGATTTCCGCCTGGTAGGGCGTGTACTGCGTGTACCACCCAGGGTTTTCGAGGATGTTGCGCAGAATCACCGGCGGCACGATCGTGTCGTAATAGCCCATGCCCAGCAGCGAGCGCTGCACCTGGTTTTCGTCGGCGATGGCGCGCAGTTCCGCCAGCAGCTCGTGTTCGCCGCGCGGCGGGCCGAGCTTGAGCGGCTCTTTCAGCCGAATTGAGGCTGGCACCGCTGCCGCGACCAGGTCATCGAGCGTTTCGTAGCCCAGGGCAGTGAGCATGTCGGTGATGTCGGCGTCGCTGGGGCCGATGTGGCGGTGGATGAACGTATCAGACGGGCTGAGGAGCTGCTGATTGCTGAATGTATGCGACATGGGTGGTCAGACTCCCTATATACGAAACCCGACTCTGCTCTTGCCATGCGGGGCCGGCCAACTGAGGCGGCGGTAGCTGGTACGGGCGGGGCTGGAAGCTGTTTCAGAATCCCTGTGGCACCGGTTTTCGACCAGTGATTCCCACTGGTTACAAAACAATGCCACAGTTCTGAAACAAGGGCTACGTTTCACTGATCATCGCGTCGTAGGCCGCCCCGTCCATCATCTTCTCCAGCGGGGCAAGATCGCTGCACTTGATCTTCAGCATCCAGCCATCGTCGAAGGGGTCGTTGTTCAGCAGTTCGGGTTCGTCGGCGAGCCGTTCATTGACGCCTGTCACTTCACCGCTCACGGGGCAGTACAGCTCGCTGGTGGCCTTGACCGATTCGACTTCGCCGAAGTTGCCGCCGCCCTCGATCTGGTCGCCGACAGCGGGCAGATCGACAAAAGTGATGTCGGTCAACTCGTCGGCGGCAAACTGGGTGATGCCGACGGTAACAACGTCGCCGTCAGCCTTGAACCACTCGTGTGTCTGTGAGTATTTGCGATCGTTGGGCACCGCCATGCGCACCTCTCCTGTTAGCTCTACGCTCTTCCGGAAATAGCAGCACCGCCGCGCCTAGGTACCATCCGCGGGCGCTGGCCGTTGGCCGGGCACACTACGTTGCCGGGACGCGTTCCCATCGCGGGTGCACACCTGCCGGGTCAATCACCGGCAGACCGAGCATATTAAGCGATGGCTGGGGTCGGCGGTAGGGGGCGGGCGGCCAGGTGTGGCGGGCGTCCGAGCTTGTGAGCCAATCGCCCGATCGTGAAGTGGAGCGGGCAAGTGGGGCGGGCGTCTCGCCCGCCAAGCCCGGTTGAAACGCGGTCAGCAAGTCGGCCGAGATGGCCGACCCACCTCACCGTCGTAGCGAGTTGCCGCATACTCTGGCTGCCCTGGTGGGGGGGCTTAAGTGGTGCGGCGGCCGCGACTTGGGCGATTATTAATCAGTGGGTGCCCGCGAGCAGTTCCACGAACGGGTCGATATCGTTGAAATCCGCCGAGTTGTTGCCGTCGATGTCGGCCAGGTCGGCATCGCAATCGGGATAGTCCGCCGCGTACTGCGTCGGGTTGCTCAGCGCCAGGACGAACCCGTCAATGTCGTCGAAGTTGATGTACATATCGCAGTTCATGTCGCCGACGCGGTGCGTGCCGTAGATCCGCAACTGCACGTTTTGCCACGTGGCCAGATTGCCCGCCACCTCGTCCGCGATCGTTACCGTCCAGTCGCCGGCGGAATGTTCATCCCAGCTCCGCAACGACGTGAAGACGTAATCGACGTAGTTATCGTTCGAGTCGCTACGCGGCTTAGCGAGGATCGCGGTCGTCCCCCCTGGCGACGTCAGGGTGATCCGCAAATCGCCGACATATTCAGTCTCCACATTAAGCACCAGCTCAACGCTCTCGATACGCACATCGTTGTATATGCTCAGCGTCCGTGTCAGGCCGGTGATGTCGTCGTCGGGTACGGCCGCGTCGATCGTCCGCGTCGGCGTTTCGATCGTGACTTCCGGGCCGACGTTTTCCCAGCTCTGCGCGAGCAGCACGGCGGCATAGGCGTCAACGGCACCGAAGCCATAATTGTGATTCACGAGATGGCCGGCCGCGTTGGTGGTCCAGTCGGCCTCGGTGGCGTCACACTGTCGGGCGGAGTTGATCAGCACGTGCTGAACGTCACGCCAGGTCAGGCTCGGGTTGGCTTCGAGCATCAGCGCAATAGCGCCGGCCGCCAGCGGAGACGCGGCACTCGTGCCGCCAAAGTAAGCCGTATAGCCGCTGCCCCCATAGGTGCTGAAGATCTTACGCGTGTTCCCGCTGGAGTGTGCGACGGCCAGCATGGAGGCGCCGGTCTCGTTGTAGTCGGAACGGTAGTCCTGGTCGCCGATAGCGCCGATGGCGAGGGTGTAACGCGAGGAAGCGTAGGGATCGTACTCGACGCGATCGTCGTAGTACCCGCCGTTGCCCGCCGCCCAGACAATGATCGTGCCAAGCCCGTTTCGGCCGGTGGTGACGGCCTCCACGATGGCATCATGCTCGACTTCCGTCAGATAGGTGATGGTGCCGTTGTCGGTCGGCCCCCAGGAGTTGGACTTAATATCGTTGAGGTCGTTGCGATAGGCGAAGGCGATCGCGTTTTCCGCGTCGGTACCGGTGAGTTGTCCGGAGAGCTGCGCTCCATACGCGAGGCCGACGCAACCTTCGTTGTTGTAGGCGACGGCGCCGGCCACACCAGCGCAGGCGGTCGCGTGGTAGGACAGGCTGCCGCCGGTTTGGGTAGCTTCCTCGTTGAAATTGGCGGCCAGATCGGGGTGATCATGCTGCCAGGCCCACTCAACGATGCCGATGGTCACGCCGACACCCGTGACGCCCAGGTCCCAGGCGGGCTCAGCATTCACATCAGCGATGGGCAGCTCGGTGTTGTTGAGGTGCCACTGGTTGGGATAGTGCGGGTCCGTCGGCTGGCGCAGAGCCATGGGCCGATGCATCTCGACGCTGGCGCTCGTGATAGCTGGTTGGTCAGCGAGCAGGTCGGCGGCCTCCAGAGCTGACTGGACCGTTAGCGTATCGATCAGCCAATAATCATCCAGATTGGCGAGTCGGCTCAGCGTCCACGTCGGGTGGTCGGCCACAATCGATGCCAGGGCTTGTTCATCGTTGGCCTTGACGACCACTCGGCTACGGATCTCGTAGCCCGGGCTGGGCGCCGGCACAATCCCCTGCTTGTCCGCCCGATCCTGGTTCTCACGCCAGGCCGAGCTCGATGACGCTTGCAGGTCGGCCACGCGGAACAACGCGGGACCGTGAGCGGTTCGTACCACGATCGGAGCGACCTCGGGCACGCCCGTGTCGCCCGAAGTCTGTCCGTAACCAGTTGCAGGGGTAATCCACAGGATCAGCAGTGGTATCAGTGCGAGTCGGAACATGTTGGCCCTCCGCAGCGCATCTCGCGATGGTCATATCGTCGCGTGGGGTCCGCCACGCAATTTGATTATACCGCCCGTTCAAGCCGACCCCATGCTGAAATGTTGCGATTCTGCAACCACAGGAATCCGCTACGCAGGTGGGGGGACGTTTGCGACCATTAAAAAACGTCGGAACCTTGCCGTGCGGCGAGGCTCCGACGTGTGAGAGAGAGTAAGGAGGGGTATTGCGCACCGTTTCTATCGACGTGGCCGGTCGGATTCTTGATGGATTCCGGACCGATCGGACGAGAAATTCCGTGAGCGGTTGCGGCAAGCGGGGCGTGAGCTGGGTGACCCGCTTGGTGGTTGTGAGGCGGGCGGTGCCCAGGTGGCGGAGTTTGTCGTTATGCTACGAGCCCATCCCGGGACTGTGGCACTGGTTTGTAACCAGTGGGAATCACCGGTTGAAAACCGGTGACACAAGAATGCGGTGTGGTGTCGGCTTCGTTGTTGAAGGGTGTTTTTTTGGCGCGGTCACCTATTCAGAAAAAGCTCGGCCTGGCGCGGGCGTGGGCGTCGCGGCACCCGGTCTGGTGTGCCTGGCAGGTCAACTACCGCTGCAACTACCGCTGCACGTTCTGCCACTACTGGGCCGACCCGATGGGCGATCAGCCCGAGCTGACGGTCGACGATTTCCGGACGGGCTCCCGCAAACTGGCCCGGTTGGGGGCCATCCTGACCAGCCTCGCCGGCGGCGAGCCGTTAATGCGGCCCGACATCGTCGACATCGTCGACGCGGTGGCGGAATGGCATTTCCCGTTCATCACGACCAACGGCTGGTTCTCGACGCGGGCGCTGGCTGACGACTTGTTCGCGGCCGGCCTGTGGGGGGTGTCCGTCAGCATCGACTACCCGGACGCACAGCGCCACGATCAGCGCCGCGGCACGCCGGGGGCGTTCGAGCGGGCGCTGGCGGCCATCGAGGATTTCAGCGCCGCCCGGCAGCACAAGTGGCAACGCGTCAATTGGATGTGCGTCCTGATGGAGGACAATCTCGACGAGATCGAAACCATGATCCGCATGGCGGCCGAGCGCGATGCGTACTTCATGGTGCAACCCTACGGCGTACGCAAGACGGGTGCGACGCGCTTCGTTGCCAAACACGACGGGGGCGCAAGCGCTCACCTGCTCGACCTTCGGCGGCGCTATCCGAACTTCCTCTCCAATCCGTTCTTCCTGTCGCGGTTTGACCAGGCGCTCAACGGCGGCGTGCCCAGGTGCGGAGCGGGACGGGGGTTCTTCAGCATCGATTCGACCGGCGACGTCGCGGTCTGCGTCGAGGAGCGTGCCCGGCCGGTGGCAAACCTGTTCGAGCACTCGGTCACCGAAATCGTTCGCCGTCTACGTCGCGATCCGGTCCCACGTACCTGTCGGGCGTGCTGGTACAACTGCCGCGGAGAGATCGAGAGCCTGTACGATCCGTGGGGGCTGGTGCAGAGCCTGCCGACACTGCTGTTCGATCGCGGACGCCCGCCACTGGGCCAACAACAGAGCCAGCAGCGGTGACGCCGACGGAACTCCGGGCAGCGGGGCACGACCTGGACTCCACCAGCTACGAGCGACTGCGGCAATTCGCCGACGCATTGCTAATCGAGAATCAACACATCAATCTGACGGCGGCACGGGACGCGGAGACGCTGTGGCAGCGACACATCTGCGACAGCTTGGCGTTGTTGACGCCAATAGCGGCGGCGGATGCCCGGCGGGTGTTGGACGTCGGCAGTGGCGGCGGGCTGCCGGGTGGGCCAGTAGCGTGCGTGCGGCCCGCGGCGCAGGTCGTGTTGCTGGAGGCGACGCGGAAGAAGACGCTGGCGATCGAGCGGATTCTGGCGGGTGCGGGCGTGACCAATGCACCCGCGGTTTGTGAGCGGGCGGAGACATTGGCGCACCAGGCGGAACATCGCGAGCAGTATGACGTCGTGACGGCCCGGGCGGTGGACACGCTGGCGACGCTGCTTGAGTACGTGGCGGGGTTTGTGCGTGTAGGGGGACAGGCCTGGCTGTTCAAGACACAGGACACCTGGGAACGTGAGGTAGCGCAGGCGGAGACTGCGGCCCGGGCGTGTGGTCTGGTTCTGTGTGGAACGCAGGGGTATTTGTTGCCGGGCGAGACGGAGCCGCGCATGCTGGTGGGCTATACCAAGCATATCGCACTCTCAGAAGAGCTGCCGCGTGCCGTGGGAAAGCCGCACAAGAAGCCCCTATAAACACGCACGTTTTCATTGGTTCCACATCGCAAGTGGGGCGGGCGTCCCGCCCGCCATGCCTGGATTGCGGACTCTAAACGGCGGGCGAGACGCCCGCCCCACCTCCCGTGGAATGTAGATAGCGTGAGAGACTGCGCTGGCAACAGCAAACGCGGCGCCGTTTCGTGGTGCTGTTGCCAGGCACACCAAACGCGACGAAGCGCCACAACTCTCGACAAGATGAGGGTTGCCTAGAGCCCAAAGCGCGGGAACATTCGAGATGTTGGGATCAGGAGGTTGTGTTGCTGTGTTTTCGCCTGCCGCCCCTGCCATACCAAGCCCGCCGTTTGTTACCCGCCGTGTTCAAACCGTTTTACCTGGAAGGGAGGACTGGCCATGCGTACGCTCATGATCGCTATTGCGCTGGTGATGGGGCCTGCGCTGGTTTTGGGGCATGACTATCGACCCGGGGATCTGAATTCGCGGGAACGTCCTGCGCTGTCGACGACAGGAGTGCCGCCGATGGCTTCGCTACGCGAGTTCGCAACTGACACGGACGTCCTGCACTATCGGCTGGACATCGCCGTCGATCCGCAGGGAGGCTGGCTGGGCGGATCGAACACGATAACGGTGCGTAGCCTGAAGGATGGTCTGAGCACGTTTCGGTTCGGGTTGACCGACGCGTTGACGATTGGCGCTATTAATGTCGACGGCGCGGCCGCCACATGGCAGCGGATCGATTCGGCGACGGTCGAAGTGGAGCTGGGGCGCTCCTATGACGCGGATGAGACCTTCGAGGTTAACGTCGAGTACGAGGGCGAGCCGGAGTCGGACGGAGACTGGGGGTCGATCGTCTTCCGGCGTCGCAGTGACGACGTCTGGGAAACCTGGACGCTGAGCCAGCCGTGGTGGGCGCACACCTGGTGGCCGTGCAAGGATTATATACCGGACAAGGCGACCGCCGACTTGCTCATTACCGTTCCGAATGACCTGCTCGTAGCGTCCAACGGGTTACTGTTGGATGTGCAGGACGTTGGCACTGACCAGCGGCAGTTCCATTGGCGTACGGACTATCAAATCGCGACCTACCTGATCTGCATGGCGATCACGAACTACGTCAATTACCAGGCGACGTGGGAGCATGATGGCGGGGACATGCTGCTGGATTTCTACATCTACCCGGAATGGGATGGTCCCGAGTATCGTGCCGCGCTGCTGGCCACACAGGACATGCTCGACGTGTTCTCCGAGCTCTATGGCACCTATCCATTCTTCGACGAGAAGTATGGCATTTACCAGTGGGCCTACGGCGGCGGCATGGAACACCAGACCATGACCGGGCAGAACTATCCCATCGAGTGGTTGACCGCACACGAGCTGTCGCATTCCTGGTGGGGCGATTCCATCACCTGTGCCACCTGGAGCGACATCTGGCTGAACGAGGGCTTCGCGACGTACAGCGAGGCGCTGTGGTTCGAGTTCAAGCCGGGCAGCCACGGTGAGGTCGCCCTGCACGCGGCGATGGAAGATCGCCGGCCGAGCCCCTCTCTGGAGTCGCTCTATGTTTACGACGCCAGTGACATGAACCGCGTCTTCGACCGGAACATGTCTTACCTGACGGGTGCCTGGGTGGTGCACATGTTTCGACACGAGCTCGGCGACGAGGCGTTCTTCGATACACTGGCGGCTTATCGGGCGTTATACGACGGCGACAGCGCGACTACGGATGATTTCTGCGCCGTGGCCGAGATGGTGACCGGACGCGAGCTTACGCCGTTCTTCGAGGGCTGGGTGTACGGGCGCGGCTGGCCGCGCTATCGCTACGCCTGGCGTGAACTGGAGCTGGGTGGGCAGAGCTACGTGGAGCTATACCTGCTTCAGATGCGCAGCGCGGTGTTCCCATCGCTGATGACGATGACGCTCGATGTGGCGACGGATAGCGGCGGCAATGAGAGCCGCTACCAGATCTTCAACGATGCGGAGGTCGAGCATTTCCTGTGGCCGGTGGCCGACGGCGTGATCCACGCGTTCGAGCTCGATCCGGACGGCTGGATCCTGCGTTATGACGACGAGCTGGCTGACGAGTTTGTGGAGGGTCCGCCGAAAGTGGTGGCGACCGTGCCGGCCCCGGAGGCGAGTGTCGAAGCCGGCGCCGTAGCGGAGTTGTCGGTCGCGTTTCACAAGGACGTGAACGTGGCGGCGAGTGATTTCGAACTGGTGGAAGCCGGCGGGGCTACGGTGGAGCTGACGCTGGCGTATGATGCCGGCACGTTCACGGCTACGCTGACGCCGGCAGCACCACTGCCAGCGGGCAACTACACGCTGACGATCAACGACAGTGTGACGGATGTGGCGGCTGGCCTGGCGCTCGACGGCGAACTGGAGGCGCCGCAGAAATTTACGCTGCTGCCCAGCGGCGATGGTGAGCCGGGCGGGGCCACGGTGGTGCACTTTACCGCCGGCCTGCTGCTGGGCGATCTGAATTGCGACAACGAGTTGAATTTCGACGACATTGACGGATTTGTGCTGGCCCTCGGTAACCCGGAGGCATATGTGGCCCAGTATCCCGAGTGCAACGCGGCCCGGGCTGACATCAACGGCGACGGTGCGATCAGCTTCGACGACATCTCGCCGTTCGTGTCGTTGCTGGGAGGTAGCTAGCGGCACAACTCCACAACGAACGTCCAACACGCTTCCCCATAGGCCACGTTGGATGCCCCCGTGCCCTCCCGGGCGCGGGGGATTGTTTGTTTTCGGGGTTAGCTCCACGGTATGATGCGGGTGGTGGTCGTCAGCGCGGCCTGACACGTACGCGGAGGCAGAAGATGCGTTACCGGACCCTGGCGGGGGCGTTGCTGTTGTTGTTGTCGATCGTCGTTGTGCCGCGGGCTCAGGCCTGGCACCTCCCGCGTGGCCACCACGGCCATGCGCCCGTACTGTTGGCGGCTCCGCGGCCTGACGCACCCCCGCCGGTGGAACGCGACCTACGCAACCAGACCGACGTGCTGCACTACGATCTGACGCTCGAGATCAACTTCTCGGGCCGATCGCTGACGGGTTCCAACACGATGACCGTGCGCAGCCTGACGGATGGGCTGACGACCTTCTACTTTCGGCTGCACGACGTCTTCACGATTGACGCGCTGACCATCGACGAGACGCCGGTGGATTTCGCGTGGCTCGACGAAGCGAACGTGGAGGTCACGCTGGATCGTCCATACGACGCGGACGAGGAGTTTGCGCTGCGCGTGGAGTACCATGGTTCTCCGCAGCAGGGATTGGGATACGGCGGGATCTACATCTCGAGAGATCGGGCATTCTCGCTGAGCCAGCCGTGGTTTGCGTACACGTGGTGGCCGGCTAAGGACGACGTGGAGGATAAGACGACGGCGGAGCTGCACTTCATCGTTCCGGACGACATGACGGTCGCGTCGAACGGGGTGCTCCAGTCGGCTACGCCGGTAGGGACTGGTCGACTGGAGTATTACTGGTTCACCGACTACCAGACGGCGGATTATCTCTACTGCTTCGGTGCGGCGGCCTACAACACGTTCTCGGACGTGTGGACTGACCACGGCTATGCACTGCCGCTGGAGTATTACATATTCCCGGAGAGTGACACGTCGGCGCATCGGGCCGCGTGGCTCCAAGCGAATGAGATGATGTCGACTTTTACCAGTCTCTACGGGTTGTACCCGTTCGTCATGGAAAAGTACGGCATGTACCAGTTCAGCAATGTGTACTTCAGCGGGATGGAACATCAGACCATGACGGGGATGATGGGGTTTGAGGAATCGACCATCGCGCACGAGCTGGCGCACCAGTGGTGGGGCAATTACGTAACCTGCGCCTCCTGGCACGACATCTGGCTGAACGAGGGTTTCGCGACTTATTCGGAGGCGTTGTGGGAGCAGTACAAGCCGGGCAGCACGGGTTGGCCGGCGCTGCACGCGGCCATGGCGGAGCGGCGGCCGGCCCCGTCGCTGGGCACCGTGTACATCTATGACATCTCCGACTACGAACGGATCTTCGATTACAACCTCTCGTACCTGAAGGCGGCGTGGGTGCTGCACATGCTTCGGCACGAGGTCGGCTACCAGGGGTTCTGGAACGTGCTCGGGACGCATCGGGGGCTGCATGAGGCTGGCACGGCCACGACCGAGGAATTTCGCCTCACGGCCGAGGCTGCGACCGGGCGGGATCTGTCGGGCTTCTTCGACGGGTGGATCTATGGACGCGGCCGGCCGCGCTACGAGGTGGCCTGGCGCGGGTTCGAGCTGGAGGGGCAGCAGTACGTGTCGCTGTACCTGCGGCAGGTACGCAACGCGGTGTTCCCGTCACTGTTCACGCTTACGCTGGACGTGGTGGCCAGCGCCGACGGAGCGGTGAGCCAGCACCAGGTCTACAACGATGCGGAAGTCGAGCACTTCTTGATTCCGACCGAAGGTACGGAGCCCGTGGATTCATTGGAGATTGACCCGGACGAGTGGATCCTGCGTTATCCGATCGAGTGGGCGGGCGAATTCGTCGAGGGGCCGCCGAAGGTGATCGCGACAACGCCGGTGCCGGGGGAGGAACTGCCGATGGACACCGTGATGGCGCTGGAGGTGGTGTTTCACAAGGACGTGGTCGTGTCGGCGGAGCAATTGACTCTGAACGGGCCCGATGGTGCGGTCGAGTTTGATTTCGCGTACGACTCGCAGCGCTTTGCGGCCCAGATAACGCTGGCCGAGCCGCTGGCGTGGGGGGATTACGAGCTGGTCGTCAGCGACGCGGTGGTGGATCAGGCGGCGGGGCTGACGCTGGACGGCGAGCTGGAAGCGCCGCAGAAGTCGGCGCTGTTTCCGAGTGGCGATGGCGAGCCCGGCGGCGCGTTAGAACTGCCGTTCACGATCATCGGCCCCCTGGGCGATCTGAACTGCGACGGGTACGTCAATTTCGACGATATCGACGGATTTGTGCTGGCGCTGGTTGATCCGGACGCATACGCGGCCGCGTGGCCGGAGTGTGATTACATACGGGCGGACGCGAACGGCGACGGAGCAGTCAACTTCGACGACATCAACGGCTTCGCAGCCCTCCTGGCGGATTAGCTCGCGGGTCTCGGGCCGCGGCGGGGTCGCTCTGCGGGCGTGTCTGCGTACAATGCCGGCATGTTGTCTCAACTACGCATTGTTCTGGTGTCGCCCAGCGGGCCGGCGAACGTCGGGGCAGCCTGCCGGGCGCTGGCAAACATGGGGCTCTCTGATCTCGTGATCGTATCGCCGCGTTGTGATATCAACGACGAGGCGGCCGTGGCATACGCGGCCCACGGGCACCGCGTGCTGACCCATGCACGCGTCGTGCCCGATGTTCCCACCGCCCTGAAGGATTGCGTGCGGAGTTATGCCGCGACGTCGAAGCTGGGGTTATATCGGCGGCAGGCCGCAATCACGCCGACCGAGGCGGCCACCGAAGCGCTGGAGCTGTTGCCACGCGGGCACGTGGCGTTCGTGTTCGGCCGCGAGGATTTCGGCCTGCGCGACGCCGAGCTGTTGCACTTTGATCGCGTGGTGACCATCCCCGCGGACGAGGAATACCCCGTGATGAACCTGGCGGCGGCCGTGGCTGTCGTGGTCTACGAACTGCGGCGGGCGTGGCTGGCGACGTCGGGCCGGCCGGAACTGCCGATGATGATCGACTCCGGCCTGGCGGAAGATGTTCGCAAACAGGTGATGTTCGCCAAGCTGTTCGACGCCCTGGACCGGGTGGGGTTCTTCTTCGGGCAGAATCCGGACCATCTCAAGTACGCTCTCCGGCACCTGCTCGGGCGGGTGGATCTGAGCGTCAACGAAGTGGATATCCTGATGGGTATGGCCAGCCAGATCCGCTGGTACGTCGATCATCATCCGGAGCGAATCAACCCGCCCGAGTAGCGACCACGGACGGGGATGGTACCATGCCGACAAATCGGCCGGCGGGCTGGCACGTGGAGGGTGGCATGATGAGCTGCATGACTCGATACCTCGCAATGAGCATTGGGGTTGCCATAACGGCGTTGCTCGCGTCAGCGGCGCATGCGCAGCCGCCCCCCACGTTGAACGAGCTGGCCGACTGGCACCAGCGGATCGTCCGCACGCGCGGAGTGGTGTCGATCGCAGACGGTCAGGCTGCCCAGCAGGCGATCCGCGGGTGGAATCTGGATTTTGGGGGGCTGCCCCCGGCACAGCGTGCCCAACTGGCCGAGCTCGAGCTGTACGCCGCCCTGGCGGTCGGGGACGTGCAGCGGGCCCAGACGTGGCTGGACCTGCTCGAAGGGCAGACTGAAGACGAACGGCGGTTGCTTCAGGCCGGCTGGATGGTGGCGGTGGCGGCCGGCCGGGCGGACCTGGCCCAGCGCACGCTGGATCGGCTCAGCCGATCCGGGTTGGCGCCGGCGTCGGCCGTGCAGCAGCGTGCTGAGCGGTTGGACGCGATCGGCCGGCCTGCACCGGAACGCAAGCTGGCTACTGACCACGGGCCCGTCGCGCTGCGCGACCGCGCGGGCGTCGTGCTGCTTCTGGATCTTTGGAGCCAGAATGATCCGCCCAGAGAGAAACAGGCGACGGCTCTATGTGATCTGTACGCCGAATTGCAGAGCGCGTCGGCGGGCACGCTGCTGGGTGTGAACACCGACGCGGCGAAAGATCTGCCGGCGGCGCAGGAATTGGCGAGCAAGTTGAAGTACGTCTGGCCGCAGCACTACACCGTACAGGATTCGGTTAAGCCGCCGCTGCCGGAGGCGCTGCACGTGGGTGCTAAGCCGGTGCAGGTGATTATCGGCCAGTTCGGCAACGTGCGGGCAGTGGGGACGGCACGCCAGGTGGCGTTTCAGTACGCATTGCGCGGAGCGCTGGCCGAGGCGCGTGGCGAGCACGTCGCGGTGTTGCCGCGAACGACCGACGGCGCGGTAGCGCCGCGGTTTATTCCCCACGCCCCGCAGGCGCACGCCCAGAAGCTGAAAGAGGACAAGCCGTCGGCGCGGGCGGAGTTGCCGAGCAACCCGGAAGCGCGGGCGCTGCTGGAGCGGGCCCGGCTGTACCTGAAGACAGGCAAGAAGACGGAAGGCCGGCGGTTGCTCAAGGAAGTGGCCGAGAAGTACCCGAATACGCGTGAAGGACGCGAGGCGCGCGAACGTCTCGGAGATATATAGACCAGCCGAGGAACGTGGCGACCATGAAGGAACAATCCGCTGATATCCGCCGCCAGTTCGGCCGCGCGTTAAGCGTGTTCATTATCGTACTGGTGATTGGTGCGGTCGGATATTACCTGATCGAGCGGTCGCGCGGTTGGACTTTTCTGGATGCGGCCTACATGGCGGTGATCACCGTTTCGACGGTGGGCTTTCGCGAGGTGCACGACCCGAGCCCGGCCGGGCGTATCTTCACCGTCGTTCTGATTCTCTTTGGCGTGGGCGCGTTCATGTACCTGGCCACGTCGGTTGCGAACTACGTCATCACTGGGGAGATGCAGGGGTTATGGAGTCAGCGCAGAATGCAGAAGAAAATCGCCCAGCTCAGCGATCATTACATTGTCTGCGCCTTTGGACGCATGGGTTCGCAGGTCGCGGACGAGTTTCGCCGAGAGCGTAAGCCGGTGGTCGTCGTGGATCCGCGAGAGGAGGCTCTCCAGCAGGCACTCGACGAGGGGCACTACGGTCTGCTGGGCGACGCCGGCGATGATGACGTCCTGCGGCAGGCCGGCGTGGATCGAGCGGCGGGTCTGGTCTCGTGCCTGGATGATGACGCCGGCAACGTCCTGGTAGTGCTCTCCGCCCGCGCGCTGAACGAGCAGCTACCGATCGTGTCGCGTGCCAATAACCACGAGACGGCGTCCAAACTGATTACGGCCGGGGCTCATCGCGTGCTGTGGCCCTATGGTCTGAGCGGGCGGCGCATGGCGCAGATGGCGCTGCGACCAAACGTGGTCGAGTTCCTCGAAGTGGTCATGCACGACGAAGAGCTGGAGCTGATCCTCGAAGAACTGACGATTGCCCTGGGTACGTCGCTCGAAGGGGCGGCCATCGGATCGTCAGCCATTCGCGGAAAGACCGGGGCCATGCTGGTAGCGATTCGGCAGCGCACCGGGAAAATGCTGGTGGCACCCTCTGCGGAGACCGTTTTGCAGGCCGGCGATATCGTCGTGGCGCTCGGCACACGCGAACAACTCGAGCTCCTGCGCGCGATGGCCGTTGGCACGGCGTGAGAGGCCCCTCGTAGATGTCCGCAACACTCCCCGATTTCGAGAGCTTCAAGCGGCTGGCGGCCCGGCACAATCGCGTGCCCGTGGTTGCGACGCTGCTGAGCGACAGCCTCACGCCGGTGAGCGTGTTCGCCCGGCTCGAGCAGCAGGCAGAGCGGGCGTTCCTGCTCGAGAGCGTAGTGGGTGGCGAGCGTGTGGCGCGCTATTCGTTCCTGGGGACTGGGCCGGCGCGGACGTGTGAAGTGGTCCGCGAGCAGGTCCGCTGGATGGACCACGCCACGGGCCGCGTCGTTGAACAGGAGCAGGCCGATCCGCTGGCGAGCTTGGCGGCAGAGTTGCGCAGGTACAACGCGCCGACGCTGCCGGGCCTGCCGAAGTTCCTCGGCGGCGCGATCGGCTATGCCGGCTACGACACGGCCCGCTACTACGAGCCGCTGCCCGCTGCGCCGGAGGATGATCGGCACCTGCCGGATCTACTGTTCGACATCTACGAGACGCTGGTCGTTTTCGACCACGTGCACAAGGTGGTACACGTGGTCAGTCATGCGGAGATATCGGACGGCGCGAGCGGGTCGCAATTGCAGTCGGCCTATGACGCGGCGGGCGAGCGCATCGCGGCGACAATCGCGAAATTCAGCGGACCGCTGCCGATTGAACCGACGCAGGTAGCGCTGCCGGTCGCACCACTCACGCGGTACACGAGCAATTTCACGCCCGACGGATTCGAGCGAGTCGTTGAGCGCTGCCAGGAGCACATTCGGGCGGGCGACATCTTCCAGGTGGTACCGTCGCAGCGACTGCACGTGCAGACGGCCGCCGACCCGCTGCACGTTTATCGGGCCCTGCGCGTGATCAATCCGTCGCCGTTCATGTTCTTGTACAAGAGCCCATCGGTGACGCTGGTGGGTGCGAGCCCGGAGATCATGTGCCGCGTGGCGGACGGAGTGGTCACGAATCGGCCGCTGGCGGGCACGCGGCCGCGCGGTGCGATGCCGGCTGAGGACGAGCAGTTGCAGGCTGAACTGCTGGCCGACCCGAAGGAGCGGGCCGAGCATATCATGCTGGTTGATCTGGGGCGGAACGATGTCGGGCGCGTGTCGCAGCCGGGCTCGGTGCGCCTGCATGACGTGATGGTGGTGGAGTATTACAGCCATGTGATGCACATCGCCAGCACGGTGACGGGGCAGCTCAGGCCGGAATTGTCGGCGCTGGATGCGTTGCGGGCGACGTTGCCGGTAGGGACGGTGACCGGCGCGCCGAAGGTGCGGGCGATGCAAATCATTGACGAGTGTGAGCCGACGCGGCGTGGGCCGTACGCGGGTGCCTTGGGCCATATCAACTTCGCGGGGAACATGGACACTTGCATCACGCTGCGAACGCTGGTGATGCAGCCGGCCGGCGGGGGACGGCTCGACGCGTACGTACAGGTGGGTGCGGGTGTGGTGGCCGATTCAGTGCCGCAGCGCGAATACCAGGAGACGATCAACAAGGCCCAGGGGCTGTTGAGCGCGCTGGCGCTGGCGGAATCGGCGCTGAGCTGAGTTCCGGGACGCTGCCGCCTATTTTTCCGGCACGCGGGTTACCCAGTTGTACGGATCCGGTGCATCGCCGACCTGGATCGACGTCAGCTTGTTGTACAGCTCGGTGCAGTATTTTCCGGGGGTCGTGCCGTCGCCGTAGGTCACCTTGCGATCGTGGAAGGTGATCGAGCCGACGGGGGTAATGACGGCGGCGGTGCCGCAGCAGCCGGCCTCCTGGAAGCCGAAGATCTCCTCGACGTCGACCGGGCGGCGTTGGGGGCGCATACCCATGTCCTCGGCGAGCTGCACGAGCGACTTGTTGGTGATCGACGGAAGGATGGAGGGGCTGTCGGGGGTGACGTATTGCCCGTCCTGGGTGACGCCGAAGAAATTCGCCGGCCCCGATTCGTCGATATAGTGTTTCTCTTTGGCGTCGAGATAGAGAACTTCGGTGAAGCCCTTGGCGCGGGCGGCGATGCTGGCGCGGAGGCCGGCGGCGTAATTGCCTCCGACCTTGACGTCGCCGACGCCGTGCGGAGCGGCCCGGTCGGCCACGTCCTCAACAATTAGGTTCACGGGTTTGAATCCGGTTTTGAAGTAGGGCCCGACCGGCGTGACGAAAACGACGAAGACGTACTCGGTCGCCGGTTTGACGCCGACCTGCGGCCCCGTGCCGATGACCAGCGGCCGGATGTAGAGGCTGGCGCCGGTTCCGTGCGGCGGGACATACTTGCGGTTGGCGTTGATGGCGCGATGAACCGCCTGAATGAACAGCTCTTCAGGGACGGGGGCCATGTGGATCTTCTCGCACGAGTGCGCCAGTCGGCGGGCGTTTTCGTCGATTCGGAAGAGCACCACATTGCCCTGCTTGGTCTCGTAGGCCTTGAGCCCCTCGAACGCCTCCTGGCCATAGTGCAGGCAGGTGGCCGCCATGTGCATGGAGATATTCTCGTCGGCGACGACTTCGCCGGCGTCCCACTGGCCGTCGCGCCAGACGTGGCGGACGTTGAAGTCGGTGGGGTGATATCCAAAATCGAGATGGGCCCAGTCCAGGTTGGCTTCACTCATCGTATTCTCCACGACACCCCCGCGACGCCGTCTACTGATGATTGTACTCATCGAGCACCTCCGCATGGTCCCGCTGGAGCGACGTGTCCGGCTGCAGCCAGCCGCGGCTGGCAACCGACGAGGGCCTGCGCTGTCGGCGAGGCTGCGCCCCACTGGGAATGGCACCCGCGATTCTGCACGTCGTTGAGCATAGAGCTTGGCGTGGTGCGTTGCAAGCCGGTCCGTAACGCAGGCGTCGTCGGCGGCCGCATCAAGCGGCGAGCACCTGCCGCCCGCACCGCCGGCGCGATACAATGGATCAATTGTCGATAACTGTTGCGGGCGTCGCCCGCGGCAGTTCTCCCCCCCCCCTGGTGCCAGAAAGGTGTGTACCGTGGAGATGCCGACGCCCAATACCACTGAACCCGCTGCTCGCCAACACCTGTTCGAGCTAGCACCGCTGGCGCTACGCCAATGGCTCGTCGCGTCCGGGCAACAGCGCTTCCGTGCCGACCAGTTGCTCGACTGGATGTACGCCAAGCTCGTCACCAGCCTGGACGAAATGACTAACCTGTCCAAGGCGCTGCGGCAATGGCTGGTGGAGCACGCCGAGCTGTATCGTTCCACCGTTGCGGCCGAAGATGTTTCGGAAGATGGGACGCGCAAGCTGCTGCTGCGCTGGTCGGACGGAAACTACGTCGAGACGGTGTGGATTCCCGAAGCCGAGCGTCATACGGCGTGCATATCCACGCAGGCTGGCTGCCCGGTGGGCTGTAAGTTCTGTGCCAGCGGGACGTACGGCTTGCAGCGTGACCTGACCGCCGGAGAGATCGTCGAACAGGCCGTGAGGATAGCCCGGCTCGTACGCGATACGACGGCGGACCAGACAAACGGGCCGGCTCGGCTCTCGCACATCGTCGTGATGGGCATGGGCGAGCCGCTGGCGAACTACGAGGCAACTGTTGCGGCCCTGCGACTGATCAACGACTCCGCCGGCCTGAACATCGGCGCCCGGCGAATGACACTCAGCACGATCGGGTTACCCAAGCAGATCCGCCGACTGGCGTCCGAGGGTTTGCAGATCAACTTGGCCCTATCGCTGCACGCGCCGGAGGACGAGCTGCGGGCCCAACTGATCCCGTGGGGCAAAGTGCCCATCTCCGACCTGCTCGATGCGTGCGCCTACTACTTTGATAAGACCGGCCGGGAGATCACGCTCGAGTACGTGCTGCTGGCTGGCGTGAATGACGAGCAGCACCATGCGGCCCGATTGGCCCGGCTGGCGAAGAAGCTGCGCTGCAACGTGAACCTGTTGCGTTACAACCCCGTGGAAGGGTTGCCGTTCAAGCGGCCCAACGCCCAGTCGTCTTACGCTTTCCAGAACGAATTGCGGCAGCACGGGGTCAATTCGCACCTGCGCTCGTCACGCGGGCCGGACATCAGCGCGGCTTGCGGCCAGTTACGCCAGCGCACCGTAGAATCGGCGGGAGAGTGACGTGTTTCGCTTATTGCTGACCGAGCCGCTGGACGTCGACACGGAACGTCGGCTGGAGGCGGGGGCCACGGTCGTTCGGCCGCCAGACCTGGCCGAGGCCACCCTGTGCCAACTCGTGGTCGATTGCGACGCGATCGTGGTGCGGTCGCGGACCAGGCTGACGCGGGCCGTGCTGGCGGCCGGTCAGCGACTGCGCGTCGTGGGTGTGGCCGGCGTGGGGGTCGATCGGGTTGATACAAAGGCGGCCGACGAGCTGAACATCCGCGTGCTCAACCGGCCTGGTGCCGCCACCGAGGCCGTCGCCGATCTGACCATCGCGCTGATGCTGAACTTGCTCCGGCCCATCCGCCAACTGGAGGACGCCGCCCGCGCGGGGCAGTTCAGCGCCGCCCGCCACGCCCCGCACGGGTGCGAGCTGAACACGCTGACGATAGGGATTGTCGGGATGGGCCGGATTGGGTCGCGTGTCGGACGCATCCTGTCGGCGGGCTTCGGCTGCCGGGTGCTGTACAACGATATCGCCCCGGTCGGGCCGTTTGATTTCCCCGCCGAGGCGGTTGACAAGCTGACGCTGTGGTCGACTGCGGACATCGTCACGCTGCACGTGCCATTGACCGAGCAAACCCGCGGGCTGGTCGACACCGAGGTCCTCCGACATTTCAGGCCGGGGGCGCGTCTGATCAATACATCCCGGGGAGCGGTCGTGGATGGGCTGGCGCTGGCGGCAGCGCTGGAAGGTGGCCGGCTGGCGGGGGCGGCCCTCGACGTGACCGATCCTGAACCTCTTTCAGGTGATCACCCGCTTCTCAAGTGCCAGGGTTGCATCATCACCCCCCACATTGCCGCCCGGACCTATGCCGGCCTGCGGCGTATGGCCGCCGTCGCGGACGACGTGCTCGCCTGGCTGCGCGATGAATCCGCTGGCCGGACATCGCCAAAGAGCTGAGTCGGCCAAATCCGCGCCCTGCCCACGCCTGCAACCCAGGCTGGGTGCGACCACGTGGGGCGGGCGTCCCGCCCGCCAGGCCCGATTCACCCAGGTTTGTCTCGCCGCCGCGTGCCCAACTTGGCCCCCCGCGAGCCCCTAAGCTCTTTATGCCTGCCCCGCCGATAAATCTTCAGGAAACCGCCCCGCGGCACCGGGAGACGGTGCGCCGGGTGTTCCGGATCGGTCGAAACGCGTTTTGGCTCGGCCGCCGACGGTGCTCGTCATCAGGCAAGGAAGCTGACATGTGTAACACGACGGTTCCCCGCGGGTTGGTCCGCGATGCTGCCCGCGCTCTGGCAGGATTGCTGGTCTGTTGCTGCGTCGCCGGCTTGTCGGCCGCAACAATCAGCGGCAAGGTGTTCCTGGACCAGGGCGGCGATGGCCAGAGCACCGGCGACCCCGGACGCGGCGGCGTCACGGTCACGCTCTACGACGCGTCCGACGACGCCACGCTCGACTCGACTACCACCGATGGCACCGGGGCCTACTCCTTCGCGACGCTGGGCGAGGGCGACTATTACCTCATTTTCACACCGCCCACGGGCAGGATCTTCACCCTGATGGACCAGGGCGACGACGATTCGATCGACAGCGATGTCGATGCCGATGGCCAGACCGACGACATCACCATCACCGACAACCTCGACGACCAGGAAAACGTCGATTGCGGGCTGGTGACGCCGGCCGCGGTCGGCGATTTCGTGTTCCGTGACGCCAACGCCGACGGCATTCAGGATGAGGACGAGGTCGGCGTGTCAGGCGTGACAGTTCGGCTGCTCGTGTACGGCACGGGCGAACTCGCCGACTCCGCCACTACCGACGACGACGGCGCGTACTCGATCGATACGGTCCAGGCGGGCGACTACATCCTCGAAATGGTCGTGCCTTCCGGCTACCAGGTCAGCCCCAAGGACCAGGGTGACGATGACACGGCCGACAGTGACCTGAACCCCGCCACCGCTCGCAGCGACGCGTTTACCGTTACCGTGGGCAATGGCGGCGACGACTACAACACCGATATCGACGCGGGCCTGACGCCAATGAGCGCCGTGGGCGATTATGTTTGGCTGGACGACAACGGCAACGGTCTCCAGGACGACGATGAGACCGGCCAAGCCGACGTGACGGTCAATCTGTACGCGGCCGACGACACGCTGATCAGCCAGACTGAGACTGACAGTGCCGGAGCCTATGCGTTTACCAACCTCGATCCGGGCGATTACTACATCGAAGTCATCGCGCCGGACGACTACAGCTTCGCGCCGCAGGACCAGGGTGATGACGACGATGTGGACAGCGATGCCGATGCCATCACCGGGCGGACCGACACCTTCGCGCTCGCGATCGGCGACGAATTGACGAATGTAGACGTTGGCCTGTTGGAGTACGCCAGCGTCAGCGGGCGAATGTTCCTAGACAAGAACGGCGATGGCGTATTCGACGAGGACGAGGATGATGACCTCGCTTCCGATGCCACCATCGAGCTGTTCAGCGTTGGCGAAGACGAAGTGGCCGACGCCGGCGGGGGGGATGACCTTTCGCACAGCACTATTGCCGCCACCGGCACGTACGAGTTCTCCGACATTCTGCCGGGCGAGTACTACATTCAGGTTACCGCCCCGACCAACCTGAGCTTCTCGCCGATGGACCAGGGCTCGGACGACATGATCGACAGCGACATTGACCAGGAGACCGGGTGTAGCGTTTCGTTCACGCTGCGGTCGGGCACGGTCATCGAGAATACTGACGCCGGCATGGCCCGGTTCATGACCATCGGTGATCGGGTCTGGGATGATGCCGACTGGGACGGCATCCAGGACGCCGGGGAGGCTGGAGTGCCGAACGTCAGCGTCTCTTTATATAACACCGGCGACAACGGGGCGGCGGGCGATGCTGACGATGAGCTGATCGACAGCACCACGACGGACAGCAGCGGGGCATACGCGTTCAGCGTGGTGGCGGGTGATTATCACCTCGAATTCGAGTTCGATGGCACCGGGACGTTCACAATGCAGGACGCGGGGAGTTCCGACGCGGCCGATTCTGATGTCGACCCCGATACGGGACAAACCGGCGTCTTCACGGTCGTGGCGGGCCGCGATGACCTCACCCGGGACGCTGGCCTGGTACCCGACACCGATGGCGATGGCACGCCCGACTCCATCGACCAGTGTCCGGATGATCCCAACAAGATGTTGGTCGGCGTCTGTGGCTGCGGCGAGGCGGACAGCGACACCGACGCGGACGGCATTGCCGACTGTATTGATAATTGCGACACACTTTTCAATCCGGATCAGGCGGATGAGGATGGCGACGGCCTGGGGAACCTCTGCGACGCGGACTATGGCATGATCATCGACCCCGGTACGGGCACGCCTGATCAGTCCGATAATGGCCAAGCCAGCGCCGACGTCCCGAGTGGAACCGACGATACAACCGGTGGCGACGTCACGAACGAGGCAGAGAACCTGGTGCGGACCTGCGGCGTGTGTGGCCCGCTGGGCATGGTGAGCTACTCGGCCTTCGTGCTTGGTTATGGGACGCTGGTAATGGGTCGTCGGCGACGTTAGCTCGTTATTACAAACAGTTTACATCGCTGGGGTGGGGAGAGGTCGACTCGCGGGGGACGCTTCAACTACACGCATAAAAAAAGGGCCCCGGGATACTTGGCAGCATCTCGGGGACCCATGCGCTGGGATGGGCTTTTGAAGCGTTCCGATAGTTCAAACAACCCACCAGCACCAAAGTAGCGGGATGTCTCAGATTTTTATTGGTTCTCGACGAGAAAGTGAGAACTACAAGCCCGGCAACGTCATGCTACTGTTTTTCAGGAACGAAACCGGGGTTTGCCGTCCCGGCGTTCCTCTGCCAGGCTGAGCCTGTGTAGCTTCTGCACCGCGCTTGCCAGGCGTTGCAGGACCACACGCCCGTCGACGGTGACTTCCAGGCCGATGAACTGGACGGCAGTGCCCAGGTCCTCACCCTCGTCGTGACGCGTTCCGCGATAGCGGGCATCGAGTTGGATAGGTGTTCGGCCGTCGGGTAGTTGCAGCTCCAATCCCAGCAGCTCGTCATCGACCCATTCGGGCGGGCTGACGGTGTGTAGCCGAACCATGGCTCCACCGCAGGAAACATCTGCCAAGCTGCCGGTGATCACCTGGCAGGCGTCGGACTGGGCCGCGACGCGGGCGGTGACGCCGCCCTTCCAGAGGCTGACCACGAGGTTCATGCCGTCCGGGACGGGGGTGCGGTAATAAGCTCGGCGTTGGAGTTCGGTCATGCTGTTGGGCCAGCGATAGCGGACCGCGGGGATGGTGGTTTGGTCGTCGAGGCAGAAATGTCCCCGGGCCTCGACGACGGTGGAGAAGAGGATCTTGCGATTCTTCTGCCGGAAGCTGATACCCAGGTATTGTCCGGGTGAGACGTCCGGGAGGGTTTCGTTGGTGGGTGCCTGATAGTCGAGCACGAAGAAGCGGCCCTTGTGGTCGCGTTCGAGGAAGCGCGACTTGAAGGTCAGCCAGTCGTTGCCCTGTTGGAAAGTCAGGACGGCGAGGGCCCGTTCCTGCACTGCCAAGTCGAAGATCTGGGCGGTATCGCGCGCTGCCAGGAGTCGTCTTGGTTTCATAGGTCACCGTTCATGCCGGTAAGGCGGGCGGATTCGCTGAGCAAAGCGGCCCGCAGCCGTTCCAGGACCGGAGCGGTCGATCCGTCTGGAGAGTCAGTGAATTCAACGCCGACGTGGAGCGTGCTCTCGTCAGGTCCGGGGGATTTGACGCACACGAAGGCTGGCAGGCTGAACACGCCGGTGGTCCAGGGCAGGGCGAACTCCACGTGTACGGGGTCGCCGATGAAGAGGATGTCGTCGAGGGGCTTGCGGGCGATACGCATACGCAGGCCGCCGTGACCGAGATCCGCCAGGTTGGCGACGAAGGGTTCGTTCGTGGCATGCAGGCTGATCCGAACCGGGATGGGTTCGGTGGGCGTCTGGCGGACGAAGCAGCGTCGGTTGGCGACCTGGATGAGTTCCGGGACTGCCAGGCAGAGACGCGTGGGGACGCCGCCTTCGTCAGCGTCGACGATGAAAGTTGAGAATAGGTAGAGCTGCTCGGAGAGGATGGTGCGCACGTCGGCCATGGCGCCGACCAGCGCGCCGAGTGGCCCGGCGTGGCCGCGATCATACAGGTCGATTCTCAGGACGTCGTTTTCGCGGCCCTTGAGCGTCCCCCACAGCAGGGCGTCAAACTGATCGGGTCGCGGCTCTATTTCGAGCCGGGCTTCCGATTGAAGCGCCTGCGCGATGACGCGTGCGGCCTGTCTGTCGTTCAAATCCAACGCTACCAACATGATCAGGCACCTCCGGTCGCGATGGCAATGGCGTGGCTGAGCTGCGCCTGCTCACGTCGCGCGACGAACTGCTCGACGCGGATCAGGCAGGCGGCGTGGCGATCGGCGTCCTCGCCCGGGCAGAACTGGCAGCCGACGATTTTGCTGTGGCTCTCATCAATCTGGTGGTCGTGCACCACACGCAGCACGAAGTCGATGCGTCCGCCGTCACCGGGGAGCGTCAGATCGATCCAGTACAGTTCACCGCGTCGCACCTTGGCGGCGTCGCGAGGAGCGACCACGGCACCCAGCCCGCCGGCGGAAATATTGGTCATCCGGGCTTCACAGGATCCCGCCCGATCAACGGTACTGGTGAAGCGCACCGGCAGCGTGTGGCTCCCGTCCAGGGACACGCGGTAGTGGGCACGCTGTTGTTCGCGCTGCACGTTGAGCGGCAACGTGAGCTGCCAGGCTTCGCGCTGCGCCGAGCGTACTGCGTCCCAGAGCACCCGCCCGATCGAACGGGCACGGGCGCTGAATGTTTCGCCGGCGTGTTCGAAGAGCATCTCCACCGGCTCGTCTTCGACGACGCGGTCGGCGCTGCCGTCGCTGGGCCAGGCCAGCACCACGCCCCCGTTTGCCAGCGCCACGAAGCGCGTGTGGATTGGCGTGCCCCCGCCCGCCTGCGGACGGACGACCCGGGCCTGTTGCCGGCCGTCGGCGACGGTCTGTAGCAATTCCAGTTGCGAGCGGCGACGAGTCAAATTCAAAAAGTCCATGGACTTTCCTTAGACGGCGTTATGGCCGGGGTTTGCTTCGACCGCACATCGGCGTGACTTGATTGCGGGCCGACACTTGCGAGGCGGGACGTTACGTTCCAGGACGTAGCGCCACCGGGGGGACGCGCGGTGTGTATCGGAAGCGCGGGCGCCGTCCTGAAAGAACGCGGCCTATTCGCTTGTCGCAAGGATTGCGCGGCAGGCTATCGGAACCCCGGCGGCGCAGCGGTCGGCCGGCACGCCTAATTGATCGCCAGGCCCCGATAGCAATGGCCTGAGATGACCGGCAAATTACGCAATATAAATTCCGGCCGAGACCTGTCACGAACGGTTCCAGCGCTCATAATCCACTCGTGGAAGCGTGGCTTCAGTACGCCGGTGCGGCACGGCCAGGGGGTGAAATCAGCGCCAGTGGCGTCACCCGCGGGCCGGTGTGGAGCGGACTATGCGGATTGGCGTGATTTCGGACACTCATGATCGCCTACCGACGCTGCGCCGGGCCCTGGAGCTGTTCCAACAGGCCGGCGTGGACACACTGCTGCATCCGGGAGATATCGTCGCACCATTCGCGGCCCGCGTGCTGGCGGAGTTCGCCGGGACGGTGCACGTGATCTACGGGAACAACGACGGCGAGCGGAGCGGGCTGCGCGGGGTTCTGCCGCAGATTGTGGACGGTCCGCTGGTGGTGGAACTGGCCAAGCGGCGGGTCTTGCTGCATCATGCTCTGGAGTGGTGTCGCCCGGAGGATATCGAGCAGGCCGACATGATCGTTACCGGGCACACGCACGCGGAGCAGATCGAAAAACGCGACGGCCGGCTGTTTGTGAACCCCGGAGAGTGCTGCGGGTGGGTTACCGGTCGTGCAACGGTGGCGTTGGTCGATCTGCCCGCCAACGAGGCTGAGCTCATCGAGGTGCCTACATGACCAGAACCGTCGGCATGCTGCCGCTGCTTGTTGGTGTGATGATCCTGGCGGGTGTGGCCGGGTGTGTCGAACGCACGGTGCGCGTGGAGACGGACCCGCCCGGTGCCCTGGTGATCATCAACGATGAGGAAGTGGGTGTCAGCCCGGCGAAGTTCACGTTTCTCTGGTACGGCGACTATGACGTGATCGTGCGCAAGCAGGGCTATCAGACGTTGAAGACGCATCAGCGTGTGGACGCGCCGTGGTACGAGTGGCCGGGAATCGACCTGGTATCCGAGTGCCTCGTGCCCGGGACGATCAAGGATACGCATGTGTGGGGGCCGTTCAAGCTGGAGCCGACCGACGCGCCGGCGGCCACGGACGTGGTCTCGCGGGCGACGGAGCTGCGCGAACGGACGCTGTACAGCGGAGATTGAGTCGGTTTCGCAGCGTGGTGGGGTTTACGGATTTTTCGGTGCTGATCCGCATTCCGGGCAGCGCCCGGTGGTGTTGCCGGTGAGGTCATAGCCGCAGCGCATACAGCGCCCGGGCGGATAGGGTCGGATAGGCAGCCAGCCCCAGGCGGTGAGGGCGGCCAGGAGCGTCAGGGGAATCCAGAGAGGGAGGCAAAATCCCCAATTGCGGGCCCAGGGTTTCCAGTGCAGTGGCGTGCTGTGGCGAAAGGTGCGAAAACCGCGTTGGGGCGGGCCGTTCCAGCGGATGGTGGATTTCCAGTAGGCGCCGATGGCGCCGGCGCGGAGGTCGATGATGATCTTGTCGCTGGGTGCGATCCACTCGCAGGCGTGTTCGCGGGAATACCAGAACGCGGCTCCGAATAGTGCGATCAGGATCGGGCCGATCCAACGCCCCCGCCGTCGCCAGCGTCCGCGTGTCATGGGTGCATGATAGACGTTTGAGTTGGCGGTGTGCGTAGCAAGTTGTCGGCTGGCTGGCAGCGATGATCAGGGCGTGGTAGGCCGCAGATCGAAGAAGCGGTGCCAGGTCATTTCGGGGACGCGCCAGGTGCGTTGGAGAGTCCAGCCGGCGTCGACCAAGGCGGCGCGAATACGCCGCAACGGATAGCCGGGATAGCCGATTTCCCAATGATGTCTGGGCTGAATGACGTGGGCGTCGCGTGTGAGCCAGCGGGGGAGGCTGCCGACGAGTTCGCGGCGACCGAGCAGCGGAAGCTGCACCCGCACGGCCAGGCACCAGGTGCGGTCCGGCAGGCTGAGGACCAGGCCGCGGCAAGTGACGCGGCGCAGCTCGCGCAGTGCGCTGGCGAATTGATCGAATGGCAGATGTTCGAGCACCTGGCAGCAGAGCGAAACATCAAACTCTCGATCGGCAGCGGGGATCTGCGTGACACTGCCGACGAGGTCGGGTTTCAGAGAGGGCTCGATATCGAGCGTCGTCACCTGGATGTTCAGTTGTTGAAGCACGGCTGCGACTACGCCGGTGCCCACGCCGACCTCAATTACGCTGGTGGGCTGGTGGTGCAGGACCGTGCGGATCTGGTGCGCGAAGCTGAAGGCGCGCGCATCGCCGACGTATTGGCGGCCGAACCGCGACGTGGCGGGGGCTGAAGGGTCGTTGTCGGTACTCACGTGGGCTGTTCCTGGTCGGTGTATCGAGAAGATCGCTGTTTGGCACACGCGGCGCGGGTAGCTGGGATCGCAGCGCTTGTCCCGTTGTTGCGTGCGGCGAGTCGCTACGATAACCAGAGCCGAGCGCCGCTGCCAACCGCAGGAATGATTGGTTGGGGGGTGCCCTCGGCATGCGCGGAGATGGTGATCGAACGAGTTTTATGCAAGTGGCGGCAAACCTCGGAGGCCGGCAAGGGCGATATATCCGGACGAACGGTTGGCCGGCTTGGCTGGCGGGTTGCGGCGGCTGGGGGCATTGTCTATGTTTGGTGGGGTAACGCGTAACTTAGTGATACGGACGATTGTCATGCTCTTCCCAACTCTGCGAAGACGTTTGCGGATCAGGCTCAATGGCTGGTTCGGCCCGCTGCCCCGGCCGGAGAAATGGGTGTTCATCGTCGGCAACACTAACTCGGGCACGACGCTGTTGCACGCTTTGCTGGGAACCCACCCGGACGTTGGCAGCATGCCGGAGGAAGGGATGTACCTGAGCACCCAACTGGTCACGCCGCAGGATGTCAATCTGTCGCGGCTCTGGGCGCTGCACCCCGAGATCTTCGCGATGGATGCATCGAGCGACCGCGGGGTCAACCTGCGTGTCCTCAAGCGGCAGTGGGGCGCGGCGATGAATCGGCCGCATGCGCCGGTGCTGCTGGAGAAGTCACCGCCGAACGCGGTCCGCTTGATGTGGCTGGCGGACCGCTTCGAGAACCCATATTTCGTCGGCATGCTCCGCAACGGCTACTGCGTGGTCGAGGGCATTCATCGCAAGGCGTCGCAGCCGATCGACCTGGCCGCCCGGCAGTGGGTCGCGGTCAACGAGGTCATGGAGCGCGATTTCGCGAAGCTGCCGCGCACTCACATGGTGCGCTACGAGGAGTTTGCGGCGAACCCCGCGGCCACGTTGCGCAGCGTAGCGGAGTTCGTCGGTCTGGATCCGGAGCGCTTCCCGTCGGTCGAAGGTTCCTGGAAGATCCATGAGCGAAACGCCCCGGTTGGCAACATGAACGCCGGCTCGCTGGCGCGGCTCACGCCGGAGCAGCGGGAAACCATCCGTTCTATTGCCGGGCCCATGCTCGACCGTTTTGGCTATACCGACTCAACCGGAGGATGACCGCGCGTGTCGCGTGAAGCTGATCAACCGCCGCCGAACGGGCCCGCGGCTCATCCGGGGATGGAGATCAGCAAACGCTTGTTGGCGGTTAACACCTTCAGCGCCGTCGCTACCCACGTTATACAGCTCAGCGTCCTGGTCTGGCTGCAACAGTACCTGCTGGCGCACGTGCCGCTGGATGAGTACAGCATCTATCCGCCGATCGTCGCGGTCATGATGTTCGTCCCGCTGCTGTCGGTGACGGTGACGAGCGGGCTGGAACGCTATACCGTGGCCGCCTATGCCAACGGCGACGATGTCCGCGTAACGCAGATCATCTCAACAATGTTCCCGCTGACGGCTGCGGTCGGGCTGGTCGTATTGATCGCTGGCGGCTGCTGCGCCTGGTGGGTTGACGCGTTGTTGCGTGTACCGGCCGGGTTAATCAACGACGCCCGGATAATGCTGGGCCTGCTCATGCTTCTCGCGAGCGTGCGCGTCATCCTGGCACCGCTCAGCCTGGGCTTCTATATCCGCCAGCGCTTCGTGCAGCTCAACGGTATTCAATTATCGGTGCAATTTCTACGGCTGGGTATTCTGCTGGCGCTGCTCTTCGGCGTAAGCGCGCGTGTCGTGTGGGTGGTGGTGGCGACGGTCAGCGCGGAAATCCTCGGTCTGCTGGTGACATGGTTGTGGTCGCGGCGGCTGGTGCCGGCGCTGCGCTTCATCCCGGGACGCATCAACTGGTCCATCGGCCGGGAACTATTGAGCTTCAGCGGCTGGCGGTTCGTACAGCAGCTCGCCTGGGTGTTGCGGACCGGTGCCCCGACCATCATTCTCAATCGCCTGGCTTCGCCGCTGGACGTGACCTGCTTCTACCTGGGCTCGCTGCCGAACGCGCAGATCCAGCGTACAGCGGTTTTCACGACGGCCTCGTGGCAGCCGGCGCTGACGGCGATGTACGCTAAGGGGCGGCGCGATTCACTGGCGCAGGCGTACATACAGGGCGGCCGCTATGCGCTCTGGAGCGTGCTGGCCATTTGCGTGCCGCTGCTCGTATTCCGCAACGAGGTGATCAAGTTGTGGGTCGGGTCGGAGTTTCAACAGGCCAGCGTGGTGATGGGCCTGCTCCTGCTGTCACTGCCCGTCACGTACGCCAACTACATGGTGGCCAAACTGGTGCTGGCCACCGGCACGCCACGCCCCCTGGCGCTACGCACACTCGCCATGCAATTGATAAACATAGCGGCGATGGTTTACGTCGTTCATTGGCGGTCGGCCGGTGCGGTGGGGGCGGCGTGGACGGTGCTGATCGTCAACCTGATGCTACAGCCGCTCTGGCTGTACGGCCTCGGCTGGCGCGTGGCGGGTATCGGGATACAACGCTGGTGGCGTGGCACATTCCGGCCCGGGGTAATACCGGCCCTTATTGGCGGAGCCGCGTGGTTTGGCCTGCACGTGCTGGTGATGCCGGATTCGTGGTTCGCGCTGATCGCGTGCAGCCTGGGTGGCGGGGCGGCTTATCTGCTGGGGCTGCTGCTGGCGCTCCAGCCCTATGAGCGTGACTTGGTCCGCAAGTTCACCCGGCGAGTTGGTCTGTAAGTGATTCGCCGCAGCCCAAGTGGGGCGGGGATCGCCTTCTGCGCGGTTGATTGATTGAGATTGCACACGCCGTATCATCAATATGCGTGTGTGTTTGGTTCGAATTAGGCGTTGGAGCGTGGATCAGGTGAGTTATTGCGCTGGAACGCACAAAACCACTAGGCGATGTTTGCCTTGGGCTGATGAGGGTGCCTATACCTGATTAGTCAGGGGCGGTGTGTAGATGGGCAGGGATGGACCGATAACTGTACGAAGGAGTTTCGCGAATGCTACTTCAGTATCGCGTAATACAGAGGACGATTGTTCTCGCCTCGTTTCTGATTGCGGCGGCTGGTTTGGCGCGGGCGGAAGTGGAGTTTGCGTCGGCCGAGCTGTTGCAACTCGGAAGCGACGACATCGTCGTGCCGGGCTACTCCGTGCCCACGATCATCGACTGGAACGCCGACGGTGTGGATGATCTGATTGTTGGTGCCGGCGGTGTGATGGATCCGGGAACGGTGGAGATTTTTCTGAATGCCGGCTCGAACCAGATGCCGCTCTACTTTGAGTGCGACTCTTTCTTTGCGCAGACGGCGACGGGCGATCTGACGGTTCCCGGTGGCGCATGTATGGGGGCTTTTCCGCGGCCGGTGTATTGGGACGGGGATGACTGCAAGGATCTGCTGATCGGTTTGCCGGACGGGCACGTGATGATCTTTCTGAACACGTGCACAGACTCGGCGCCGCTGTTTGACGCGGGTGCGTATGTTCAGGTGGGGCCGGCG
This sequence comes from Phycisphaerae bacterium, assembly GCA_963666925.2. GTDB lineage: Bacteria > Planctomycetota > Phycisphaerae > UBA1845 > Fen-1342 > JANQFV01. Next base: position 61,741 of record CAXXTC010000001.1, read on the forward strand.
GGATCGAAGACGGACCTGACCGTTTACGCCCGCGCCACTCCGGCGTTGACCGACTGGAACAACGATGGGTTGTTGGACCTGGCCGTCGGCGGGATCGAGGGCAAGGTGTACCTGTTTATCAACACGGGCACGGTGGGCAATCCAGACTTCGTCAGCTCGACTGTTGTTCAGGCCGCCGGAGCACCGCTGGTGGTTCCCAGCTATCGCTCCAGCCCGGCGGTGGCTGACCTCAATCATGATGGCCGCAAGGATCTGCTGCTGGGCAACTCGGACGGCCAATTGCTGTTCTATGCGAACGTCGGCACCGATGCGGAGCCGGAGTTTGACACTTGCGAGCCGGTGTATGCCGACGGTGAGGCGGTGGATCTGCCGGAGGACCCGCGCTCGCGACCCTATATCTACGATTGGGACGATGATGGTCGGCTGGACCTGCTGGTCGGTGCGGGTGATGGCCTGGTGCGCCTGTATGGCGGGTTGCCGATAGTGCCGGCGTCGCTTTCCGACACGAAGCGAGTCGCCCCCGGTGGAACAGCGAAGCTGGACTGGCGCGGCGTTTACAAGCTCCACTGACCGGTGAAGACCTCTTCAGCGGGTCCGGTCATGAAAACGTGATTGGAGTCGGCGTCCCAGCGTAGTTGCAATTCGCCGCCGGGAAGTTCGATGGTCATTTCTCGACCAGTTTGGGCGGTGAGGACGGCGGCGACGCAGACGGCCGCAGCGCCGGTTCCGCAGGCCAGGGTGATGCCCGCACCTCGCTCCCAACTGATCATCCGGACGCGGCGCTGGTCGATGACTTGGGCGAAGTGGACGTTGACGCGATCGCGGAACATGGGGCGGTTTTCGATGGCTGGTCCCCAGGCGGCCAGGGGCACGCGGGCGATGTCGCGCTCAAAGAAGATGGCGTGCGGATTGCCCATGGATACGCAGGTCATGTGCAGCGTGGTGCCGGCCAGCAGCACCGGCTTGGCAATGACACGATCGCAGCCGAGCGTGACGGGGATGCGGTGTGCGTCGAGCACGGGTTCGCCCATGTCGACGCAGGCGGCCTGGACGCGATCGTGGTCGTCGAGCGTGAGTTCGATCGGGTGCAGTCCGCGGGGGCTTTCGACGATTAGCGGGTTGGCGCGGGCCAAGTTGCGTTCGTAGGCCAGCTTGGCGACGCAGCGGATGCCGTTGCCGCACATTTCGGCAGTGCTGCCGTCGGGGTTGAAGATGATCATGCGGACGTGGGCGTGCGGGTCGTGTGGCGGGGCGACGAGGATCAGCCCATCGCTGCCGACGCCGCGATGCCGATCGCTGATCAGCGGGGCGAGCTGGGCGGGGTTTTCGAGTGTTTGGTCGAAGAGGCTGACAAGCACGTAGTCATTGCCCAGCCCGTGCATTTTCGTGAAACGTAGCGACATCAGGCTCTCCGGTCCGGCGGCGTAAGTGCGGGGGCATCATCGGCCAATCGCCGACCCGCCGCAATGTCCGGAACGTTGGCCGAGGGCCTGTCGCGTGAAACGGGCAAACAGCATTCAGATCGCCTGGACATACGGGTGGAAGTGGCCGATTGTCTCGTGGTACTGTCGGGGAAACCGCGTGAGCTTCTCGTCGTACCATTAACTGCGGTGCGATGTGGGCAGCAGGCGGACAATTTACGAACTTGGGCGTGTGCTGGCGCCGGTCATTCCCAGCTCGCGGCCCAGGAACGCCGGTCTGCGGCCTTGAGCGCCCGGTGCAAGTCGCCTTACAATTGTGACCGTGTGTCCCCCACGTCTGGACGCACGGGGGCCGCAGCGGTGCGGTCGCCTTGTGAATTTCATCATAGTCTCGTTCTCGAGGAACACGGATGTCACCTGCCATCAAAAATATCTTGCTCCTGGTGGTGTTACTGGGAGTGCTCGGTGCCGCGGGTTGGTTCTTTGTTCGGGGTGACCCCGAAAAGGAATACCCGACGGAGGCGAGCAGCAACACTATGTGGAAATGCACCAAGTGCGGCTGGGAAGTTGAGCTTACCGCTGCGGAGGTGCAGGACTGGCTCAACAGCGACGACAAAGTCCGGAAAGATCGGTCGATGGGGCGCATCACCGTTTTCTGGTGTCCCCAGTGCCAGGAGTTCACCGTCGTCCGAGCTGAGAAGTGCTCGCGGCACAACATCTACTTCTGCACCAAGACGGTTGACGGCACGCGGCTGGATTGCCCGAAGTGCGTCGAGGAATTCGGCATGGGGCGCAGCAAGTAGCCCGGATCCGCCGGGCGGCTCGTGTCGCGGGGGGCGCCGCATAGGTGTAATCGCGATCACCCCCTGCTGCTCTGTCTGGAATGAGCGGCAGGGGGAGATGCGCTGATGAACAGCGGAGGTTTTCGCGGGCGCGCTTACGGGCTGGCCTGTGACGCCGCCTTCGTGGTGGGGCGGGGCAGGGCGATTTGGCTTCATCGGCCGGAGAGCTTCGGCTGCCTGGGGGTACTGTGCCTTGTGGCCCGATCAGCGGGGCGACATAATCCTCGGACGAGTCAGAATGGCATCGTGGGCAAAGCAGATCGAAGGGTGTTTGAGCCCGGTATGGCGATGCCTCCAAACCAGTGTGAAGTCGTTCGTGGAAGCTCGGCCCGGGCAGGTCAGGTCCCCCAGGCTCTGTTCTGCTGCTTCCGGCGGTGATTCTGCCGGGCCCGATCTGACCGCGATGCGGCAATGATAGTGATAGGCTTCTGAACCTCCAGGTGAGGGCCCACCATGGCCACGAAGAAAGCCAGCAAGTCTACGAAGAAGAGTGCGGGGCGGAAGACGGTTCGAACGAAGGCGGCGTCGCGCAGGAAGACGTCGAAGAAGGCGGCCGGCAAACGCTCCGGAGTGAAGAAGGCAACCAGGAAGCGGGCGGTCAAGAAGACTACCAGAAAGCGCGTAGTCAGGAAGACCACCAAGAAGCGCGCGGTTAAGAAGGTCACCAGAAAACGGGCGGTCAAGAAGACGACAAAGAAGCGTGTCGGTAAGAAGACGACGAAGAAACGCACCGTCAAGAAGGCGACCACGAAACGAGCAACGAAGAAGGTGGTTGCGAAGAAGACCGCAGCGAAGAAAAAGACCACGAAGAAAAAGGCGGTAGTGAAGAAGAAGGCTGCGGCGAAGAAGTCGGCTGCGAAGAAGGTCACCAAGGCGCCGGTCAAACGTGGCCGAGCCGTGCGGACGGGCGAGGAAGTACCGCTGCGCAAGGTGTCGAAGCCGCGCCAGCCGCGGCGGACAAAGCAGGCGGTGTTGTCGCTGGCAACCGCCCGCGCCGCCGCCGCTGCCGGTGGCAGAGACGGGACTGCCAGTGCCCGCTTCGACCGAACCGCCCATGGCGGCCGAATTGCCCACGGCGGCCGAAGTGCCCGTGGCGAATGAGCTGCCTGCGGCGGCGTCTGACATGATCGAGGTTGGCGAGCCGGCACCGGATTTTGAGCTCGCTGACCAGAACGGGCAGATGCACACGCTGGCGCAGTATCGCGGTCGGCGCGTGGTGTTGTACTTCTACCCGAAGGATGACACGCCGGGATGCACGAAGGAAGCCTGCGGGTTCCGCGACAATCTGGCCCCAATCGAGGACACCAACACCGTCGTATTGGGCGTTTCTCCGGATCCGGTTAGTAGTCATGAGCGGTTTGCGTTGAAGTTCGGGTTGAACTTCTCCATCCTGGCGGATGTGGGGGCTGCCGTGGCGCAGCGCTATGGCGTTTGGCAGCCGAAACAGCGTTTCGGACATGTGAAGATGGGGATTGTGCGTACTACGTTTATTCTCGACGCGGCCGGCCGCGTTGCGCGGGTTTTCCGGAACGTGCGTGCTGAGCAACACGCGGAGGAAGTTGCCCAGGCCCTGCGCTCCTGAACGGGCGGTGCGCGGGTGGACCGCAGCCCGGGCCGTTTCGCCGGGGTGCGTTGATAGATTCAGAGGTGCCAGATGACCGGCTCAGCAGCCGACCAATCTCATTTTGCCGATCGACTCCAGCAAGCCATCCAGGCCCGGCGTACGCCGGCGGTCGTGGGGATCGACCCGGTGCTCGAGCGCCTGCCCGAGGCCCTGCAACCGGCCGACCGCACGTTGGACACCGCCGTCGATAGCATCGAGCGCTTCTGCGCGGCCGTGATCGACGAAGTGGCCGAGATTGTGCCGGCGGTGAAGATCAACGCGGGCTTCTTCGAAGCGTTTTACGGGGCCGGCCTGGCAGCATACTACCGCACCGTCGCCCGTGCGCATCAGCGCGGCCTGCTGGTGATCGGAGATGTGAAGCGCGGCGATATCGGTTCGACGGCCGAGCTGTACGCACGCGGACACCTGGCGCCGCCGACGTTTGACGACGTCGATCCGGACACTATTCCGGACGCGGTTACGCTCGCGGGTTACCTGGGCGTGAATGTTGTGCGGCCATTTATCGAACATGCTCACCACACGGGGCGTGCGGTGTACGTATTGGTACGGCCGTCCGACCCGGGTGCCGACGAGGTGCACGAGTTCGGTCGGACGGAGCGCTTCTACGAGCACATGGCCCGGCTGGTGCACGCGTGGGGTGCTGCCGACGAGCTGCGTGGCGCGTGTGGCCTGTCGTGCGTAGGTGCGGTGGTAGCGCCGAAGGATGCGCAGAGCACGGCGGCGCTGCGCGAGCTGCTGCCGCACGCGCCGTTCCTGGTGCCTGGGTATGGTGCCCAGGGTGGGACGGCGGAGAGGTGTCGGCCGTGTTTTCTGCCCGGCGGGCGCGGGGCTGTCATCAATGCCTCGCGGTCGGTTATCTATGCGTTCAGCCGACCGGAATACGTTGATCGCTTCGGCGCGAATTGGCGCGCGAGCATACAGGCGGCGGCGCGGAGTTTTGCCGACGATGTGGCCGCACTGCTGCGCGATTGATCGATTATATGGTACGTTGATCCTATCGAAGCAAGGGGTATGCGATGAGTGATGTGATCGGGGACGAGTATCAATCGGTGGGTCCGCTGCCCGGCACGGTTTCCGAGACGGGCGAGATTCTGACGGACATTCAGTGCAAGCGCTGCTCGTACAATCTGCACGGGCTGAACATGAACGGGCGCTGTCCGGAGTGCGGCTCGCCGATCGGATTGTCGGTGTCGGGGGATCTGCTCCGGTTTGCCGATCCGCAGTGGGCCGCGACCGTCGGGCGCGGGCTGACCATTATCCTGTGGATGATCCTGGTCGCGATTATCATTAGCTTCATCAACGTGTTTTTGGTCCGCGTGCTAGGGGCGACTATTCCGGCCCTGCTCGGGTTCGCCGCGTCGGTAGTGTCTTTCTATGGCGTTTGGCTGATGACCGAGCCGGACCCGAGCGGCATCGGTGAAGACCCCAACCTCACAGCGCGGAAGGTCGTCCGCATCACACTGGTCGTTGCCATCATCGGCGCCGGCTTGGGGGTGTTCCTCCAAGCGGGGCTCACCGGTTTGCTTGGGACTATTGTGGGCCTGCTTGTCTTCCTGACAACGCTGGTTGGGCTGGCCGGCGAGTTCGCCAAGTTCATTTTCTACGAGCATCTGGCGAAGCGCATTCCGGACAAGATGGTAGCCAAGCGGGCGCGTTTTCTACGCTGGGCATGGGTTATCACTATGGGCATTGGTGTTTTGGCGGGGGCGCTGGGCGGGCTTGCGTCGGCAGCCTCGCCCGGCAGCAATGCAGTTGCTGGCATTTTCGCATGCCTCGTGCTGCCCGTTGGTCTGGCATTCCTGGTTTTCGGCATAATCACAATTTCTATGCTGATTCGGCTGCGCCGGCTGGTCGTCGAGCAGGCGCGCATCGCGGAACAGACCTGGGCCAGTGCAACAGCACCGGGTGGCCCGACGGTGTATTGAGTCGCGCAAACGGTTCACATCGGCAGATTGAAGTGTGGCTATTACTGGGTGGGGACGACCGGGCTGCGCGTGAAGTAGAACACCACGACTGCGGACATCGTCAATGTGATAACGGCTGCACTCAGGAAAAACCCGGCCCATGATAGCCCGGTTGCCTGGTTGCGGCGCTGGCCGGCGGTGGACAGGCCGATGAAGAAACCGGCGGCAGCGGTTGCCAGGGATACAAACAGCCCCGCTCCGAGGGCGGGCAGGAACATGCCCTTGGGGTTGTAGTAGACATAACGGGCTTCGAGGTCGGCGTTGCGCAGCAGCAGGCCCAGGGTGACGAGCACTGCCACGAGTCCCACGCAGGCCAGTATTACGCTCAGCCTGGATAGACTCTCGTATGAGATCTTTTTCCGCGCCACGTTTGCCGTCCTCACTTAATGGCCCAGAGCTGCTGACGAATCGAATTCGATCGCCGCAACTGCGGTTGCCCGTTACGCCGGCGCATTGTAGCGTGTGGCGGAGACTTGCCAAATGCCACCGAACCAACATGAATCAACGCCGACGAGTCCGGCGGAACGTGGTCGCCCGTTGCGGCTCGGCGTGCTGATTTCCGGCAGCGGTTCAACGTTGGAAAACCTTATTCAACGCGTGGAGAGCGGCGAACTCCACGGCGTCGAGCTGGGGTTGGTAATCAGCTCACGCGGGGCGGTACGCGGTGTCTCAGTCGCCCGACAGGCGGGCTTGCCGACCGTGATAATTCGTAAATGCGACTACGCCGGACCGGCGCCATTCTCGGTGGCAATCGCGGCTGCCCTGGATCAGGCGGGTGTGGACTTGGTCGTGCTGGCCGGGTTTTTGTGCCACTGGAACCTGCCGCAGCGGTATATCGGGCGCACGTTGAACATCCACCCGGCCCTGCTGCCCGATTTTGGCGGGCAGGGGATGTATGGCGGGCACGTGCATGCGGCCGTCCTGGCCGCCGGCGCTACAGAGACAGGTTGCACCGTGCACCTGGTGGACCAGCAGTACGATCATGGTCCGATTGTGGCCCAGACGCGGGTGCCGGTAGAGCCAGACGACACGCCCGAAACGCTGGCCGACCGCGTCCAACAGGCCGAGCGTGATCTATATCCGCTTGTCATACAACAAGTTGCGGACGATGGGCTGGGCTGGTTAGCGGGATTCGCGACGGGGTGAAGGATGGGGGCGTGAGTTCAATCGTCCGAACCCGAAGTGGGGCGGGCGTCTCGCCCGCCGAGCTGGGCGCGCAAGATCAACAAGTCGGCCGAGACGGCCGACCCACCTCGGAGTGGGGGGGCTTACTCGTAGGACTGTGCGGCGACGAACTCGACACAGCCGACGGGGCGGGCGGTTAGGCAGAGGTGGATCAGGTGGTCGACAGCTGAGCTGAGGGGTTCGGGCGGCGCGCTGGTGTCGAGGAGTCGCTGGATTTCGGCCGCCGCTGCAGTGATCACTCCGAAGCCATAGGAACCCGCCTGACCACGCAGGTCGTGAGCAACCTCGGCGAGCTGTTCGAGGTCGTTTTCGGCGAAGCATTGGGCCACCCGGCGGGCGTGGATGGGCAATCCCTGTACGAATGAGTCGATTAGCGGTGTGAGCGTGACATCGTGCGCGAGCGTGCTGACGGTCGGCTTATCCATGAGGGCCGTCAGGAGTCGGCGAACGGCGCCCCGTGTGAGCGGTTTGCGGAGATAGCCGGTCAGGCCGGTGTCTACGCAGCGCTGGTAGATGTCGTTGGTTATCTGGACGCCGTAGCCGACGATCGAGCCGACGAATCCCAGGTGGCGGAGCCGGGTGGCGACCTCGAAGGGTGGATAATCGTGGGATTCGAGGTCGAGCATGACCAGGTCGCAGCAGTCGGCGAAAGCCCGGCGGACGATTTCGTCGGCGTCGTGGACGTCCAGCAACGTATCAACGTTCAGGCCGCGGAGAAAGCTGCGGATGAGCTGACAGATGTCGTCGTTGTCGTCGGCGATCATGGCACGCAGGAAGCGGGCGGCAGGGGTGAAGGCGCCGATGTCGATGGGGCGATCGAACTTGACCGCGATCTCGTGCAGCGCGCCGGACCCGAGGACATAGCGGCAACGGATGACGAGTCCAAGGACGTGTTGGGCGTGGTGGTGGGGTCCGATAAGTCGCAGCCGGCACCTGCTCCCGGGGTAGACCATCCCCCGATTGAGCAGGGCGACTCCGCCGCGGCTGAGATTGCGTCCGACGGCACCGAAGCAGGTCGTGGGACCGTGATCGTCCAGCAATTCAAGGCTGACGTCGGCGGCGCGATAGGCGTAGCGGTCCCAGCAGCGCAATTCGTGTCCGCTGCCCTGTCTGGCCTGATTGTCGAGCTGGTTGAGGAAGCTGCGGACGTCACTCAGCTCGAGGCGGGGGGGCTCACGAGAGGCCAGGTCGAACCGCGACAAGTAGCGCTCGTTCTGATCCAAGTGTTTGTCCCGTAATTGATTAAGTGCAATCCGCCGCCGGCGCCCGTGGATGCCGATGGATATACTGCCAGTTCTACTTATCGACCCTTCGGGCGGTTCAGGCTTAGCCGAGTCCCCCGGCCGCGTTGACGCCGACACCCGCGAAGCGTTACAAGACCCGCTGGCACAACTTTGCCAGGGCAAGGAACCGTTCATGCGTGTATTAATCACCGGATCCAGCGGACAGATCGGTACGAACCTGGGATTGCAGCTCATGGAGCGGGGCGACGAGGTGGTAGGGATCGACCTGCGTCCCAACACCTGGACCGATCGCCTGCCGACGGTCGTGCACAACCTGCTCAGCGGTCAGCCGGGCGATTTGCCGGTCGAGGGGCGGTTTGATGCGGTCGTCCACTTGGCCGCTCACGCGAAGGTTTTTGAGCTGGTCGAGCAGCCGCACCGGGCGATGGAGAACGTGTCGACGCTGTTTTGCACGCTGGAATACGCCCGGCAGAACAAGACGCCGATCATCTTCGGCAGCTCGCGCGAGGTGTATGGCGATATTCATCGGCACGTGACGGAGGAGACGCAGGCGGATTTCGTGGTCGCGGAGAGTCCGTACAGCGCGTCGAAGATCGCCGGCGAGGCGTTCATCTATTCGTACGCCGAGTGTTACGATCTGCCGTTCCTGGTTTTCCGCTTCAGCAATGTTTATGGCCGATATGACTGCGACATCGAGCGCATGGAGCGAGTGATTCCGCTGTTCATTCGGCGGATTGAACGGGGCGAGCCGATCGTCGTGTTCGGCAGGGACAAGGTGCTTGATTTCACGTATGTGGATGATTGCACGACGGGGGTGATGCGAGCGATTGATGCGCTGGTCGAGCGGCGAGTGACGCAGCAGACGATTAACTTGGCTTATGGGCAGGGCGCGACGCTGCTGGATTTGGTGAACCTGATCTCGCTGTCGTTGGGCAAGGAGCCCAACGCGCGTTACGAGCCTTCGCGGTCGGGCGAGGTGACGCGCTACGTGGCTGACATCAGCAAGGCGCGCCAACTGCTGGGCTATGAGCCGCAGGTGCCGTTGACGGCGGGCGTACCGCTGGCGGTGAAGTGGCAGCGTGAGCAGGGCGTGCTCGGCTGAGCGGCGTCGGCGGCGCTGGTGAGGAATGACGGAGGTCGGCTTGGACGCCCAGCGGCTGCTGCTAACTCCTATCGCGCTGGCCTATCGGGGTGTTATCGCGCTGCGTAATCGCTACTACGACCATCACGCCGGCGCTGTGTACCGGGTGGGCGTGCCGGTCATCAGCGTGGGCAACCTGACGGTTGGCGGCACCGGCAAGACACCAACGGTGATCGAGATTGTCCGGCACATGGTGGCGTTGGGTGGTCGGCCGGCGATTTTGACGCGGGGGTACCGGGCGCGTTCGGATGAGATTGCCGACGAAGTGCTAGAATTCAACGAGTCGCTGCCAAACGTGCCGGTGGTGGTAGATGCTGACCGGGTCAGTGGTGCGGCGCGGGCGCGGGGCGAACACGGGGCCGACTGTCTGGTGCTGGACGATGGTTTTCAACATCGCCGACTGGCTCGCGATCTGGATTTGGTGTTGATCGACGCCCTGCGGCCGTTCGGCGGCGAAGCGTTATTGCCGGCAGGTCGGCTGCGTGAGCCGCTGAGCAGCCTGCGCCGAGCCGATGTGCTGATCCTCACGCGCAGCAACCAGGTCAGCGACGCACGTCGGGCGGAACTGGTCCGGCGGCTGAACCGACTGGCGCCGGGGCGACCGTTGGTGGAAGCGCAGGTAGTCGCCGACTTCGTGCGTCAGAACGACGCGACACTAGCCGCGGAGGAATTGAGCGGCGTACAGTCGCTGGCAGTGTGTGGATTGGGGAACCCGGAGACGTTCGCCCGGCTGCTCGGTACGCTGGGGGCAAGCGTCGCGGGTATGCTGAGTTTGGCCGACCATCAGCACTATGACGAACGATTGGCGGAGCGGATCGTGGCGGCGGCGCTGGACGCGGGGGTGAAAACAGTCGTGACAACCCGCAAAGATTGGGTCAAACTGTCGCAGGTCTGGCCCGACGGTGGGGTGGCTTTGTTGCGGCTCGACGTGCGCACCGAGTTCACCCGCGGGTCCGACGTGCTTGAGGGTTGCTTGCGCAGCCTGCTGGAGGATGCCCGGTGAGCCAATCCGGATACAACCCGCTGCCCCTGGAGTGGTCGCACCTGCGCATGAAATCGCGTGATGAGCGTGCGCACAAGGTGGCGGTCGCGGCGCTGGCCCGACCGGTGGACGCGGGCTGCACGTTCCGCGATTGGTTTGCGGCCTTGCCGGCTTTTCTGGGGGCAGACCAGTTGCGACAGACCGTGGCCGCCATCGTCGCGGCCCGCCGGGCGGGGCGGCCGGTGGTGTTCGGCTTCGGCGGACACGTAGTCAAGACGGGCTGTTCGCCGCTGGTTATTGATCTGATCAAACGCGGCATCATCACGACGGTCTGCACAAATGGCTCGGGGGTGATCCACGACCTGGAGCTGGCCGAAACGGGCGCGACCAGCGAAGAAGTGGCCGACACGATCCGCGACGGCAGCTTCGGCATGGTGCACGAGACGTGCGAGCAGATGAACTCGGCAGTCGGGCTGGCCGCTGAGGTCGGCGGCCTGGGGCGGGCGATCGGCAAGCTGCTCGCGGATGGTTCTGCACCATACCGCGACCTGAGCATCTTCGTGGCGGCGGCGCGGGCGAACATACCGGCCACGGTGCACGTGGCCATCGGCACCGACACGGTGCACATGCATCCGGAAGCTGACGGGGCGGCGTTGGGGGCGGCCACGCTGGCAGATTTCCGCACGCTGTGCGCCGTCGTGGCCGACCTCGGGGCTGCGGCGCCGGGCGACGCAGGTGGTGTGTTTCTCAATTTTGGCTCGGCCGTGATTCTGCCGGAGGTGTTCCTGAAAGCGGTGTCGGTGGCCCGCAACCTGGGGCACGATCTGGCGGGCATGCACACCGCGAATTTCGACATGTTGCGTCACTATCGCCCGACGCAAAACGTCGTGCAGCGCCCGGTTGAGGCCGGCCATGGCCACAGCGTGACCGGACACCACGAGCTGATGCTGCCGCTGTTGCGCCAGGCGGTGATCGAAGCGTTGGCGGAGTCGGGCTGATGAGCACGCCGGTTCCCACAAACAGCGAACAACCCCAGGCGCCGCCGGCCACGCCTGAGCAGCCACCGTCGGCCTTCAAACCTGATCCGCCGCAGGTGAGTGATAATGCGGAGCGCGTATCGCCAGCTCCGGAGCTGCGCGATCTGGTCGAGAGCGTGCGCCAGCTCGAGCAAACACACCACCAAGTGCGCGAACAACTCGACCGGATCTCCCACGAGCGTGCCTATCGCGATTTTTCCATGTTGCGGCTGTTGGCGGCGATGCTTCAGGCGATAGTTATCGGGCTGCTCGTCGTGGCGGTAGCGGATTGGGTCTATGGTGTGTCGGCGGCGCGCCAGTTAGTGACGCTGGCGTTTGCCGGCGTGCTGCAACTGGGCACGCTGACGGCCGTCAGCGCGGCGCGCTGGTCATCCTGATCATTTCCCCCGGGGCTCGGTTATTTCAGGTTGGCGATGGCGTCCTCGACGGTCGGATAGACCTCGAAGAAAGCGTCTAGGCGGGTGGCCTGGAAGACGCCGGCGACGAAGTTCGACGGTGCCGCGATTACTAGGCGTGATTCCTGGATGTTGGCCTGGGCGTTCATGCGAACCAGCTCGCCCAGCCCGGTGGAGTTCATAAAGGGTACGCCGCCGGCATCGACGATGATGCGTTTGCCGGGGCCGGTGAACAGCTCGGAGATTGCCTCGACGACTTCGGGTGCGTCGTCGATCAGTTCGCCGTCCAGCCGGACTATCGTGATGCCGTCCTGTTCCTTCAGGTGTATGTCCATGGCAACCTAGCTCCGCGCGTGGCGCTGTGAAGGTGTTGTCTGTCGGTCCGGCCGATCAGCGTAGTCGGTGATTCGCTCTGAGGCAACGCGTAGTATTAATCGGGGCGTCGCTGTTCGATGTTTACGCTCGTGGCACGCGCACTTCGACCCATTCGGTGTCCGCGGTGAGTTCCAGGCGTCGGTCCGGGCCGGCAGCGGGCAGCAGGACCGTGTCGCCGGCGGCGAAAGGGCAATCGCCCGCGGTTGTATGCAGACAGCCGGCCCCGCGCAGCACCATCCAGATAGCTAATTCGCCCGTGGGTACGGCCGCCGACAGGCCGGCGGTGAGCCGAACCATGTCCATCGTGAAGCGGTCGCACTCGGCGGCGCGGGTGGCGGCGGAGACCAGACCGGCGACCTGACGCGCCGGCTGGTGGATCATCTCACGCGTGACGTCGTAACGGATGTTGCTGAGGGATTGGTCGATGTGCAGCTCGCGGGGTTGGCCGTCGAGGCCGACTCGGCCCCAGTCATACGCGCGGTAGGTGATGTCCGAGGGCGTCTGTATTTCAGCGACGACCAGCCCGGCCCCCAGCGCGTGCAGCGTACCACTGGGCAGGTAATAGCACTGCCCCGGCGTGCCCTCCCAAGCTTCGAGCAGGTTGACCATCGCGGGCGTGTTGGCGGCCTGCGCTACGTCCGCGGGTGTCACCCCCGGCTTGAGCCCAATGTACAGCTTGGCGCCGGGGTCAGCGTGCAGCACGTACCACGCCTCGTGCTTGATGCCGGGCTTGCGGCCGAGCGGATCGTCGTCGGCGGGCTTGGGGTGCACCTGGACGCTGAGGTTTTCGCACGCGTCGAGGAACTTGATCAGCAGGGGAAAACGCTGGTCGACCAAGTCTACGCCGCCGAGCAGATCGTCGCCCCACAACGAGACCAACTTGCTCAGGCTGCGGCCGGCCAGCGGGCCGCGGAGCACGTGCGATTCGTTCTCGGGCAGGCTAACCAGCTCCCACGACTCGCCGATGGTTTCGTCCGCGGGGAGCGGCTTGTCAAACAGGTCGGCCAGACGCCGCCCGCCCCAGGGCTTGGGCTTGAACAGCGGCTCGCACACCACGGGTAAAGGAGCGGTGTTCATGGCGTTTCCTCGGGTTGGTCAGCGGCCTGCTCGGGCAGCGTCAGCCAGGGCCGCAGGCGCTCGACCGTCGCCGGTCCGATGCGTTTCACGTGAGCCAGATCGTCGGCCGACTCGAACGCCGGCTGCGTCGTCAGTGATTCGCGATATTCGATGATGGCGGCAGCCAGACGCGGTCCGATGCGCGGCAGGAGCTCCAGCTCGGCGGCGCTGGCGGTGTTGGGATCGATCCGCCAGAGCAGGGCGGCTTGCTCAAGTGGTTGGCCGGTCGGCGTCTGCCACCACCACGCGAGGGTGGTGCCCTGGACGAGCATCAGCACCAGGACGGCTGCAAAAGCGGCCGACCACCAGCGGCGCTGGTTCAACGCCGGCGTTTCTGTGTCGGTGGATGTCATTGGGCGAGGCCGCTGGCCAGACGCTTGCGCACGTTTGCCAACGCGGCCAGCGCGGGCTTGGGGGTCAGGTCTTCGCGAAGCAGCCCACCCTGCGCGATAATGTTGTCGTCGCTGTCGATCAGCGGCTGTATGCAGACGGTTTCGACGTAGGGCTTGGACAGGCAGATTTCGCTCAGCATTGTCAACCAGTCGGCCTGAAGCTCTTCAGACCAGGGGGTTTTCCACTCGCCGCCGGGCGTTGGTCCATCGGTGGCAGCGGGGCCGGCCGACGGCGCGCCAAGAGCCGTAATGTGCAGCGGCTTGCCCAGGTTGGCGAGCTTGTCGATCAAAGCGCTGACCTGGAGCACGTCGCGCAGGTGGTAGCCCTCGCTGTCGAGCCCCCACAGGAGCTGCAACCCGAAGCCGTCGAAGCTGATTCCGCTTTGCACGGCCATGTCGGCGAAAAAAAGCGGCGGGATGGTTTGCTGGTTCCGGGCGTAATATTCGCCCCAGGGCTGGGTCAGGTCGATCAGCACTTGGCTGCGCGGGGCGTGCTGCTTGGTTACAGAGGCGGCCATGCGGGTCAGCTCCATGATTTGCTCGAAGCTGAAGCCGAAGACATTGTCGGCATGCACGCCGCTGATGACGGTCCACGAGCTAACGGACTTGGCGAAGCGTTTGACGGTGCGCTCGACGAATTCGCGGGCGGCGTCGTGGATCGACTCGAAGTCGTTTTCCCAGATGTACATCCAATCCGGCACGGAGCGCACGCCGAAGTTGAGCAGCGGCCCGCCGCGCAGGGCGAGCTTGCTGGCTGCACAGAGCTTGATGGTGCGCTCGACGGGTTCGTACTGGACGCCGTGCTCGGTGGGCTGCACGTCGCGCCAGACCATCGGGATGCGGACGAAGTCGAAGGTTGGCGTAAGCTGGCGCGTTACCGCTGCGTCTTCCAGGTTGGTCGGGCAGCTCACTCCGAGAAACGGCCCGGAAAATCCGCCGGTCTGCTGGCGGCGATTGAGAAAGACCTCGGCGTGGAAGGAGGTCATGCGATCGGCGGCTTCGAGACCCAGCGCCAGGGTTTTGTCAGCGAGTTGGGCGGCCTTCACTGGCTCATCGCTGGCTTGCAGGGCGGCGATGAAGCAATCGCGGGCTTCGGTGATCGTTTCGGAGATATCTTCCATGCCGGAGTAGTCAAACAGGCCCCATTCCTCGCGCTTCACGCTGATGCGCATAAGCAGGTGGCGGGCGAGTTCGACGTGCAGGTTATAGACGCGTTCGCGGGCCGGCAGGCGGGTGGTTTGAAGCTGGAGTGTGCCAAAGCCGTTGACGGTCCAGAGCAGCGAGAGCCCGACCGGGTCCTGGGTGCGGGCTTTGCAGCGGATTTCGTCGTCCTCGAAGCTGACCTCGCCGCGCACGGGCACGTTGTCGTTGCCGATCAGGTGCGCCCCCTGGAGGTTGGGCGTCAGGTGCTGTCCGGATGAGTTGTAACAAACGAAGCGATGCACGCCGACGCCTTTCCTGGATCCGCTCCGCACGCCGCAGGGGCCGGGCGGAGCAATACCAACTGGCATATTAAGGCAGGAGCGAGCCGCAGGAAAGCCGCACCGCCCGCCCGGCGACCTACGGCCCGCGCAGGTTGTCCTGCGCCCCCGCAAAGGGCCAGTGTTGCGGGTCCGGATGTGCCGTGTAGGGCGGGTTCCAGAGCGCATTGGTAGGGTCGGCGGCCCAGATGCGTGCCCCCGGCGTCGGCCACAGGTCGAATCGCCAGCCGGGGCCGCGCGAGATGTAGTGCCAGTTGCTTCCCAGGTCCATTCTCGCGGAGGTTTCTGCGCTGAGCGTCTCGTGGCCTTCGGCCCGAGTGGTTCGCGCCGAGCCGTCGGCATAGGCCAGGTTGTCCTTCATCCACTGCCCGTGCCAGCCGGTGGCGATGACGGCCGGCGGGTTGGCCACGCCGTTGTCCATCCCGATCATGTTGAAGAACGTTGGCTCGCCGAAGATCGGCACCTGCGACGGTGTTGGAATGCTGCTCAGCTTGTGTCCCCAGGGCCCGATCGCGAAAGCTCCGTCATATTCCTCGTACGGGTAGGAGAAAATCCCGTACAGACTGGCCCGATAGCTGCTGCCCAGTGTGTCGTAGCAGGTTCGCTCGGCATTCTCGATCGGCGCGTCGTCGATCTCCTCGTGGTACGGGTAGCCGCGATCCGATGGGCACCGGAACAGGTCCATGTCCGCCTCGTCCGCCGCCATGATGTCGCCATAGAGATAGCGATTCAGCGGGCGCGTTCGGGCGGCGAAGGAACTCTCCTCATCCAGCGCCACCGGCCCGTTGTCGGTGAGGAAGGGTTGCGGTGCCGATCGGCCGCCGCACGCGAACCATATGGCCGTGCGGCGCAGCCAGTAATCCGTGGCCGACATGGGCGTGACCATAGATTGGTGAATGGGGATGATCAGGTCCTTGCGATCGTCGCCGGCATAGGCCACGGCGGCCTGGGCGATGCTGCGCAGGTTGGCCAGGCAGTAGACCCGCCGGCCCTGCTCGCGGGCCTTGCTCAGGCTCGGCAGCAGGATCGCCATCAGCAGCGCGATGATGCCGATGACCACCAACAGCTCGATCAGAGTGAACGCGCGTCGGCGGGGCCGGGCCATCATGGCTGCACCATCTGTGTGCTGGTGCTCGTGGTCGGCTCGGGCGGGAACTCGGCGGCCCCCCAGCCGCCCGGGGGCAGGGACTGCCCGCCACGCCGATAGGCCAACGCCGACAGCGCCCCACACTCCGGGCAGCGCAATCGCCCGCCGACGTGCTCCAGCGTTTGCCGCGGATGTTCCAGCGTGTGGGCCCGGTAGCCGCACTCTGGGCATACCAGGAGGTAGCGCCAGGGCTGGTCGGCCGAGTTGGTCGGCTGCCACGTGGGGGGGCTGGTGCGCCAGAGGCAGAACGTCCCGACAATGGGCAGTAACACGAGCACAGCAACGCCCACTGCCAGCGCCAGCCGAAATTCGCGCTCCGTGGCCCATTGCCGGACCTGATTCAGCAGCATGCCCCCCGCCCCGTGGAGTTTCTCGACAGGTGTCACTTTCTCAGCTCGCGCCCCGCTCCGCGGCTAGCGGCCGACCCGGCGCCGACCTCGACAATATTGTATCCTACGCAGCAACCCCCCGGCCCGTCCGCTTGCCTCACCGGCGGCCAGTGGGGCGGGCGTCCTCGCCCGCCGTATCCGTCCGGCAATCGATACATGGCGGGCGGGACGCCCGCTCCACCTGTGATAAGGGACTTATGAGAGGATACACTAAAATCCGCTTGGCTGGCCGCGGCCGGCCGCTGGTGCTCGCGCCATACACCATAGCCCAGAGACAGTTATGCCCAGCAAGCTCGACAACACTGCCAACCAGCCGGGACGTTTTGGCCCGTTCGGCGGGCAATACGTCCCCGAAGTTCTCATGGGTGCGATTCACCAACTTGAGGCCGAGTATGAACGCGCCCGCGAAGATCCGGCCTTTCACAGCGAGCTGGACGAATATCTGCGCGACTACGCCGGGCGACCGAGCCCGCTCTATTTCGCCCGGCGGCTGACCGAGCACGTCGGCGGGGCGCAGATTTTTCTGAAACGCGAGGATCTAAATCACACCGGGGCCCACAAGATCAACAACACGCTCGGGCAGGCCCTGCTGGCGCGCCGCATGAACAAGCCGCGCGTCATCGCCGAGACCGGCGCCGGCCAGCACGGCGTGGCGACCGCGACGGCGGCCGCGGTCCTGGGACTCGAGTGCGTCGTCTACATGGGGGTCGAGGACGTCCGGCGACAGGCGCTCAACGTCTACCGCATGCGTCTGCTCGGGGCCGAGTGCATTCCGGTCGAGACCGGTCAGCGCACGCTGAAAGATGCGATCAACGCCGCCCTGCGCGACTGGATGGCCAGCGTGGCGACGACGCACTACATCATTGGGAGCGTCATGGGGCCGCACCCGTTTCCGACCATCGTGCGCGATTTCCAGACCGTCATAGGCCGTGAAACGCGCCAGCAGATTCAGCAGTCGGCCGGTCGATTGCCGGACGCGCTGGTGGCGTGCGTGGGTGGTGGCAGTAACGCGGCCGGCTTCTTTTTTCCATTCATCGGCGACGAGCAGGTGCGGCTGGTCGGTGTCGAGGCGGCCGGTGAGGGGCTCGACACCGGCCGACACGCGGCAACGCTCGCCCTGGGGCGTCCCGGCGTGCTGCACGGCATGCACACGACCGTTCTCCAGGACGACGATGGGCAGACCTGTGCCGTGCATTCCGTGTCGGCCGGCCTGGATTATCCCGGCGTAGGGCCCGAGCACTCCCAGTGGCACGCGGGCGGTCGCGTCGAATACACCGCCGCCACCGATGCCGAAGCGCTCGACGCGTTCGAGCTGCTGTCACGCACCGAGGGCATCATCCCGGCACTGGAGTCGGCCCATGCCGTCGCCCACGCGGTCAAGCTGGCCCGCGAGATGGATCAACAGCAACTGTTGATAATCAACCTCAGCGGCCGGGGCGACAAAGATTGTGTTGAGGTAGCCCGGCTGCGAGGTGCGGCGGTTGGTTGATTCGGCTGTTCGGTTGCCACACCGGCGTGTTTGTCTTGATTTACCGTGTGCGATTGGGCACACTTGTGGTGTTCCCTGGGCCGTAGCCGGGGGCGATCTCTGGGGCCCTGAATCCGGGGTGAATCATGCCACATGTCCGCTGTCCGAAATGCCAGGTCCGCTACAAGGTGCCGAGTAGTGCGGCCGGCCAGCGTGTTACGTGCAAAAAGTGCGGTGCGAAGTTCGTAATCCGCATGGACAAACCGAAAACGCCGCCGGCGCAGAAATCCGCGCCCCCAAAGAAAACCGCAGCGGATCTGCTTGACGCCATTCCGATCGGCTCCGAAGACATCGTTCGCTACGCTGCCGAGAGGCCGGTGTCGGCTGCCAGCCCGCCCGCAACGGGGCCGAGTCCGCTCCTGGGGTTCCTGCGAGCGCTGGTCCGCGCACCGCGATTCATATTCCACGGAGGGAACCTGGTTACCTTTATT
>CAXXTC010000002.1:0-85982 GCA_963666925.2 Phycisphaerae bacterium
CGAACTTATCGGAATATTCGCCGTGGATACGGATGCCGGCTGCCGCCTGATGACGGCGCGCAGGATCGACCTGAAACACTGGGAACTGGTCAGCTTTGACGAAGCCGGCGATTCGCGCAACGGCGTGCTGTTTCCTGAGCAGGTCGGCGGCCGCTATTTGCGGCTCGAACGGCCCAACCGCGTCGCGCTCGACACTGGCGTGACCACCGGCAATGAAATCGTTTTGTTTGAATCGAGCGATCTGAAGAAATGGAACCCGGTCGGGCCGGTGATGTCTGCCCGGCCGCACTATTGGGACGAGCTCGTCGGCTCCGGCCCGCCGCCCGTCAAAACCCGCGCCGGCTGGCTGCATATCTACCACGGCGTCGCGTTGCACCTGAGCAGCATCCACATCTACCAGGCCGGCGTGGTGCTGCTGGATCTTGAAGACCCGAGCCGGGTGATTCAGCGTGGACGCAACAACATCCTCGAGCCGCGCGAGCCATATGAACTGGTCGGACAGGTCGGCAACGTCGTGTTCCCCAGCGGTATGATCGTCGAGGAGTACGATGATGAGGGGTTCGCCCGGCCCGAGAGCCTGGTGCGTGTGTATTACGGTGCGGCCGACACGGTCGTCGGACTGGCCACGGCCACAGTGGCGGAACTGTGCGCCGCCTGCGGCTTCTGAGGTCTGTTGAGTCTGCTCAGACACCGGTTGTGCGAGGAACTGCACGTGACGATTCAACCGGGTTTTCTCGCCGGCCGAATGTTATTGCTCATAAGCACGTGAGATTCCTGCCATGTTGTCAAAGGGTTTGATTGCCCGTCGTTTTGCCATGCTTTCGATGTTGCTGATGCTCGCCGGCATGGCTTGCGAGATCGTGTTTGCTGCCGAGCCGACGGAATATCGCGCGGGCGTTGCGCGGGCGTTATCGCAGGCGGGTGATAACGCGACGCAGCTACGTCAGGCGATCGACAACGCGCCGGAGGGACAACGGCCGGCCGTCTGTTTTCTGATCGCCAACATGCCGCCCGGCGACTGTTGCGCGCTGTCCGCGGAGTTTCTGCTGAATAATGTGAAGCTCGCTTACGCGGCCCGCGCGAGCCAGCCGTGGGCGGCGGCCGTCCCGGAGGAGTTGTTCCTCAACTACGTGCTGCCGTACGCGAATGTCAATGAACGGCGCGACGCATGGCGTCCCCTTCTTGCGGAGCGTTGCGCCGCGTTAGTGAAGGAGTGCAACTCGCTCGCGGAGGCGGCGTGCAAGCTGAACGAGACCGTCTTCGCGGAGTTCGGCGTCAGCTATCACGCCAGCAAGCGGCCCAAGCCGGACCAGAGCCCGCTGGAGTCGATCGACGCGCACTACGCATCGTGCACCGGCTTGTCGGTGCTGTTGATCGACGCGTGTCGAGCGGTCGGTGTGCCGGCCCGGTTCGTCGGCATCCCGCAATGGACGACGCAGGCCGGCAATCACAGTTGGGTTGAGATCTGGGACGGGCAGTGGCACTTTCTCGGGGCGGCCGAGCCGGACCCGCGCGGCGTCGACCACGCCTGGTTCACGGAGCAAGCCGCCCAGGCCGACTGCGACAGCCGGATGCACAGCATCTACGCCGCCTCGTTCCGGCGCACCGGCGAGCACTTTCCGCTGGCCTGGGACATGTCGCGCGATGACGTGCCGGCGCTGAATGTCACCCGCCGGTACACAGATGCGATGGATGTCGGCGTTCGTGCGGTGGACGCAGATGACGATCCGGTCGCTGGCCGGCTTGAGGTGCGCTGGCTGGATGAACTCTACGCGGTTGCCGAGCTAGCCGGGTATGCGGGCGAGAAAGCTGACGAAACAACCCCCGGCGCAGCAGGCTCGGCGGGCGAGACGCCCGCCCCACTTCAAGTTCAAGCGAGCTTGCGGCTGCCGCGGTTTGCTCGGCTGGAATTGATCTTCGCGCGTGAAGACGGTGCCCGGGTGCAGCGGTCGCTCTTTCTCGATGCCAGCAGCAAGCCGACCGTGCTGATCAACGCGTCCGATCTCGCCGCCAATGCGCGGCGCTACACCTGCGTGCGTGCGCAAGAGCCGCCGACGATTGATGGCCGACTTGATGACCCGGCCTGGGCGGCGGCGCCGTGGAGTGAGACCTTCGTGGACATCCAGGGGGCCGGTCATCCCCAGCCGACTTACGACACACGCATGAAGATGACCTGGGACGATGCGTATCTGTACGTCGCCGCCCGGCTCGACGAGCCGCACTTGTGGGGCACGCTGACGCAGCACGACGAAATCGTCTTTCACGACAACGATTTTGAGATCTTCATCGACCCGGACGGCGACTGCCAGGCGTACTACGAGATTGAGATCAACCAGCTTAACACGATCTTCGATCTGTTCCTGGTGCGGCGCTATGTTGATGGCGGGCCGGCCCTGCACGACTGGGACATGCGCGGCCTGCGTCACGCCGTGCATCTCGACGGCACGCTGAACGACCCGAGCGACCATGACCGCGGCTGGCGCGTCGAGTTTGCGCTGCCGTGGCGATCGCTGCGGGAGGCGTCGCGGGTGCCAGCGCCGCCGAATCCGGGTGATACGTGGCGGATGAACTTCTCGCGCGTCGAATGGCACGTAACACACGACGCGCACGGCTACCAGAAAGTCCCGAACAAGCCCGAGGAAAACTGGGTGTGGTCGCCGCAGGGCGTGATCAATATGCACCTGCCCGCGATGTGGGGCTATGTAACATTCGAGCGCTGAGCACAAGGTTTCTCAGGGCAATACCACATGACGGCGGAACTTCGGCCGGACAACCTGACGCACGCGCCTGATTCGCGGGCGGCACAGACGGAGTGCGCGTCTTGGCTGCGTGACCGGCTGGCGTGGTTCCGCGATCTGAAGTTCGGGCTGTTCGTGCATTGGGGTATTTATGCCCAATGGGGCTGCACCGAATCATGGCCGCTGGTCGCCGACGAGCCGTGGGCACGCAACGCACAACTGCCGGCCTGGATCGAATCTGAGCGCGACTTCGCGCGTTTCCAGCGCGCCTATCGCCGGCTCAACGAGACGTTCAACCCGGGCGCGTTTGAGCCGGCGGAATGGGCGTCGATTGCCCGCGCCGCCGGCATGAAGTATTTCAACTTCACCACGAAGCACCACGACGGCTTCTGCCTCTGGGATACGCGGACGACGGACTACCGCGTGACGCACCCAAGTTGTCCGTTTCACACGCATGCTCACGCCGATGTCGTACGGGCACTGTTCGACGCGTTTCGCGCGGCCGGCCTGGCGATCAGTTGCTATTTCTCCAAATCCGATTGGCATTGCCCGTATTATTGGAAGCCTGATCAGCCCGCGACGACGCGAAATCCGAGCTACGACGCACGCGTCGAGCTGGACACGTGGCGCCGTTTCGTCGAGTTCACGCATGCGCAGGTTCTGGAGTTGATGAGCGGATATGGGCCGATCGATGTGTTGTGGCTCGACGGCGGTCAGGTGCGTCCGCCGGTGCAGGATATCCAGATGGATCGGCTGGTTAACGCCGCCCGGGCCCATCAGCCGGGGCTAATCGTGGTTGATCGCACGGTCGGCGGCGAGCACGAGAACATCCTGACGCCCGAGCAGCAGATTCCTGAACAGCCGATCGCGGCCGCGTGGGAAACGTGCCTGACGCTCGGCTCCAGCTTTTCCTACAAGCCCAACGACGAATATAAGAGTGTCCGCCAGACCATCGCTCTGCTCGTCGACATCGTCAGCAAGGGCGGCAACCTACTGCTGGGCGTTGGTGCCGACGCGCAGGGCCGATTGCCGGGTGACGCAGTCGAACGTTTGCAACGCATTGGCGCCTGGCTCGACGTAAACGGCGAAGCGATTTACGCCACGCGCTCGACGACGCCGTTCATGCAGCGCGACGAGGCGCTCGACGTACGCTTCACGCGTAAACAGGACACGCTCTACGCGGTCATCCTGGCCCAGCCGATACAGCAGCGGCCGCCGATGCGGATCGAACTGGCTGGCGTTCGACCAGCGCCCGGGGCGCAGGTCAGATTGCTCGGTGTTGATGAACCCGTCGGTTGGCAGGCGAGCGATGCCGGCGCCGTGTTCACGATTCCGACTGCTCAGCTCGAGCGCGAACCGGCCCGGCCGGCGTGGGTACTGGAAATCCCCGTTGCACAGCAGCCGGCGTGTTGATCTCGCCGAATCTGCCGGACATGACGCGGTTGTTCGACGCTATCCCTCGACGCGTCCATCGTCACGAACGTCGACCTGCCGGGTGCGTAACTGCCGGAACATCTTGCGCAGGTCGCAGAAGCCGCCGATGGCGAACCACACCATCACCACGACGCCGCAGGCCAGGATGAACCAGGTCCAGCCATGCCAGAAGGTCAGCCAGGTTTCTGCGGGGATGCCGACGAGCAGCGTATAAGCGGTTACAGCTATGAAGATGATGGTCCAGAGGAGCGGCCAGCCGACCGTCAGATAAGCCACGAAACGATCGGGGCCGGTGAAATCGGAAGTGACTCCCAGTTTTTCGCGGATGGTCGCGGGCTTTCGCGGGGCGGTGCCGCCCTCGTCGGCGAC
This sequence comes from Phycisphaerae bacterium, assembly GCA_963666925.2. Lineage (GTDB taxonomy): Bacteria > Planctomycetota > Phycisphaerae > UBA1845 > Fen-1342 > JANQFV01. The sequence continues at coordinate 4,542 of CAXXTC010000002.1, forward strand.
GGCGTACTTGCCACGGTGCAGCAGGCGGTCCATATCGTGCGTCGCGCGCGGGCCGAACAGCGACACGCCGACATAGGTCGCGACGGCCAGCACGATCGCCAGGAAGCTCATCTCCTGGCCCGTGAGGAAGAAGTCGGGCTCGATCTTCTTGATGCTGATGCCGGCCAGCGACGCGATCATTCCGATGATCATGGCCGACCACGCGGCCGTGGTCGTGCCGCGTTTCCAGTAGAGCCCGCCGACAATCACCGCGCCGGCCCCGCCGACAAACATCGAAGCGGTCAGCGCACAGAACATGGCGATATATTGCGTGTGCTGGAAAAAGAGGCTGACGAAAAAGATGAACACCGCGACACCACACACGGACAGTCGCAAGAGCCAGAGGTGCGTCGATGGGCTGATCGGCTTACGCCGCAGCGGCAGCACAACGTCCTGCACGAGGATGCTCCCCCACGAGTGCAGGTAGGTGTCGTGCGTGCTGATGAACAGGCCCAGCAGGGCCGCACAGGCCAGCCCCAGCAACCCCGGCGGCAACATTTGTCCCATCGCCAGTGGCGTGCGGAGCTGGTGCTGGAGCGTTTCCTTGACCTCTGCGGACGGGGCATCGATGGCAGCGAGCGATTGGTCCACCACCGCCGCCTGGGGGGCATAATCGGGATGCGTCAACAACGTCCGCACACAGATCGGCAGCACGACGACGATCAGCATGAGCACACGCATGCGCCACTGGCTCAGCATGTTGGCCATCTTCGCCTCGTGGGCGTTGATCGCGCAGGAGTTATACCCCTGCGTGCCCTGCCAGCCGCGGGCGTTGTAGAACATGATCACGACGCCGATCAGGTAGTACCAGACGTTGAAGTGTTCCTCCCGACCGAGGTCGAACGGGTTGATCTGAGATTCTCCCGGCGGCGCGGCGAGCAGCACCTCCGAAATGTGGCCCCAGTCGAACGTGAATAACAGGAACACGATGATGACGATGAACGCCACGTTGCTGAACACGCCCTGCAAAAAGTCCGTCACCATGACGGCAATCTGCCCGCCCAGCAGCAACAACGCCAGCGAAACCAGCAGCAAACCCGCCATCAGCAGTGGATAGACGGCCAATTCCAGGCCCGCGAATGTGAAGTGAGATGGAAACCCGCACAGCGAGATGAAAAACCGCGCCCCGATCGACGGGAAGATGGCGAAGTTGATGATGCCGGCCACAAACGCCACGATGCCGGCGAAGATCCGGAACCGCCGGCTATAGCGCATCTCGAAGAACTGCGCCATGGTCAGGGCGCGGGTCTGTCGAAAGCGGACGATTACCCAGCCTGAGAGCGCCATCACGATCCAGGCCGGCCCCTCCATCAGCGCCCACCAAATCGACGTGTAGCCGACCTTGTAATTCTGCTCGAAATACCACACCAGCGTGATGACGCCGACCTGGGCCATCTGGTCCGCGACGCTGATCAGGTAACGCCCGCCGCAGCGATCGGCCGCCAGAAACGCCGACACACTGCGGTTATACCGGCGCGTGCGGGCGGCTCCCCACACTATGATCGTCAGCAGCAGGCAGACGATGCCCCAGTCGACCAGGTGCATGTTCATTCGGCAGGCTCGCTTCGTCCTGTTTGTCGAGACCGGTTCGTATCCGCTGCGCCGCGGGGCGTCAAGGCGACCGCTGTCATGCCTTTCCGGCCACCTGCCCCCCTACTTATGAACCCGATCGGAGTGCGCGGTCACGATCGCGACGCCGCCAGCGTGACAATCTGGAACGGTCGTAGCTCGATGGTGGTGCGCCGTGCAGATTCGTCGTGCGAAACGCCGGCAATGGGCAATGGGCGTTCGAGCAGATCCACCGACTCGACCGCCTGCACGGGCAGGTTCCAGCCGATGACCACCTGACCAGCGCCGCCGTGAGTTTCCACCAGACGCACGATCAGTCGATCGTCCGCCTCGGCGCGTTTCGATGCCGACAATACCGCTCGGGCCGCACCGCTGACGGCGATATTGAAGGGTGCCCACGTTCCGTGAATCGGGCCGGCCTGCCCGGGCGGAGCCGGCAGCGCCAGCAACGGCGCATTGAGCGTTTCCGCCTGCCGATCCACACCGGCCGTTCGCCAATCGCCGTCGTGAACCATCAGGCTGTACGTAAATTCGTGCGAGCCCATGTCCACCTGCGGGTTGGGGAATTTCGGGCTGCGCAGCAACGTCAGCCCAAGCACGTGGCCATCGCAGGAATGTCCGTACTTGCAGTCGTTCAGCAGAGCCACGCCAAAGCCCGGCTCAGACAGGTCCATCCAGCGGTGCGCCGGCACCTCGAACATAGCCCGATCCCACGACGTGTTTCGATGCGTCGGCCGCCGAATGTGTCCGAACGCGATTTCGTAGGTCGCCTGTCGGGCACGTACGTCGACCGGGAAGAGCACGCGCAGCACACGCCGGCTCTCGTGCCAATCAACCCGGCTATGAACATCCAGCCGGGGCGAGCCCGCCTCCAGCACGAAACGCTGCGTAATGCGGCTATGCTCGCCGAGCGGCCGCGTTACCTCGATCGCGGCGCGCTGCGGGCCGGGCTCGACAACCTGCCAGTGCTCGTCCGGCCCCTCGACGGCGAACGGCTTTTCCGCATACTCCGCGTCCAGGTCCCACGCCTCCCAGGCACGCGGCCGATCTTCGTAAAGCACGAGCTGGTTCAGCGGCGCACGCGAGCCGTCGCCGAGCGGTGCGTTCGCCGACCGCTCCGAGTTCGCTCGCCGCAAGTCAACAACGCGGCCGGCGGTGTCGATCGTGGCGCTGATGATCCCGTTCGAGAGTGTGCGGCCATGTTGGTGTGCGGGCTGAAAACTGGCCGGCGTAGCGCGATCAATCACCGCCAGACCACAGGGCGGCAACTTCTCGACGTAGTGTTCCTGACCATCACATTCGACGAACCCCGAGCGCTCCGAGGAAGTCGGATTGAACACGACCAGGGGCGCTTCCAGCCCGGTCGTGTCCACCTGCTCCGCCCAGCGGCGCAGGCCAGCCGCGATGAGCGCATCGTGAGCCTCGCGCACCTGTGCCAGTTGCTCGCGGGCATCGTCATACACGTCGGCGACCGACACGCCAGGCAGAATGTCGTGGAACTGGTTGAGCAGGAGCAGCTTCCAGGCCTGGTCGAGCCGCTGCTGCGCGTCCGCCTCCTGGTCCGCGGCCGGCCGCGTCGGCCCGCCGAACGTCAGCCACTCCGCCAGGTGCAGCCCGAGTTCGGCCCGCCGATTCGCCTGCTTGATCCACGCGCAGGTGGTGTAGGTGCCGCGATGGAGTTCCAGGTACAGCTCGCCATCCCAGACGGGCCAGTCGCGTCCCTCGGCCTGCTGCGCAGCCCGGCGTTGGTGCAGCTCCCGGCAGAATTCATCCACCCGCGCGAGCTTCGCATGGGGCAGCCCTTCGCACTGCGCCGCCAACTGCGCAAAGTGGATCGACCAATCGGTCGTCCCGCCGCCGCCGTCGCCATGACCAAACGGCTGAAGCCAGATGCCGGCGCGGGCGTGATCCAGACGGGCAGCATTCTTCTCGCCGCGCAGCAGTTCCGCCGGCGTCATGGCCGCGTTGTAGTCCTGTCCCGGCGTGCAATGCGCCAGAACCTCGCTGCCGTCGATCCCGCGCCAGCGGAAACTCGCGTGGGGAAATTCGTTGGTCTCGTTCCACGACAGCTTGGTCGTGATGAACGTCTCCAGGCCGGCCAGACGCATGATCTGCGGCAACGAAGCGGGAAAGCCAAACGAATCCGGCAGGTACAAATACGGCTGGCGCCCATGCTGGCCGAACCGGGCCTCCCAGTAGCGTGTGCCGTGCAGGATTTGCCGTACGAGTGACTCGCCCGCGGGCAGGTTGCAGTCCGGCTCGACCCACATGGCGCCGCCGGCTTCCCACCGCCCGGCCCGCACGCGCTCCGCAACCTGGGCGAAGAGCTCCGGCGAACTCTCCTCCAGCCAGGCATACTGCTGGGCCTGGGTGTGTATGAACGCAAACTCCGGATATTGCTCCATCAGCCGCAATGTTGTGGAAAACGTGCGCTGACACTTGCGCCGCGTTTCGCGAATGGGCCAGAGCCAGGCCGTGTCGATGTGAGCGTGGCCGACGGCGCAGCACTCCGTTTGCGAAGCCCCGGACTGCCCGCGAATAGCGTCCTCCAGCGTTTGCTGGGCCCGCGAGGCGGAGCCGGCCACGTCGCGATCGTCGATCTGGTCGATGGCCCGGCGCAGGCCGTCGCAAAGTCGCCGGGCGCGTTCGGAATCCGCGGCACACAGCAGCATGAGCTGTCGGGCGAAATCGAATGTCCGCCACAGCCGCCAGGCTGCGGGGTCAAACGCGGCCAGGTCGCACTGCGCCAGCCGGCCGGGCTTCGGCTCCTGCCAGCGGCGCTGCATCTCCTGCTCGTCCCACCAGAAAGTCGTAACGCCCAGCCGGCGATTGCAGGCACCCTCGATGTACAGGTCGATTTCTTCGCCGCCCCGGGCCGGATCGAACAGAACACAGGCCGGATGGTTGTCGTCGAGCCCCTGGTACGGCGTGCCGGCTTGCCACAGCAGCGCCTCGGAGCCGCACGAGAAACGCAGCGCCGCCGGCCAATCGGCCAGTTCCGGTAACACGCGCCCCGTCACATGAAACCACGCCGTCGACCACGCCGGCCCCCAGCGCCAGCCGAGTTCGATCCGTTTATACGTCTGCCGGATGGCCTCGGCGTAGGGAATGCGCTGTGGGCACTGGAACACCGCGACGTCGAGCGGCGTGACACTCGTATAAACGGCTGGTTCAAGCACCTGGTCGGCAAAGACCGAGAAGCGATAGCCGGCGGCCTCAAGTTCGGTCATCATGATCAGGGAGTATACCAACACTGGGCCGCGCTTCGCGCCGCAGAAACGCACTCATAATCGGCGCGAAGGCCAGGCGGCCGCGGCTCGGCGGACGGAAAAGGTTATTAAGCCACCCCTGACACAGTGAACTCGGCGGGCGAGACGCCCGCCCCACCTCGGGTTCGAACGGTTGATTCGCTAGCTCAGACGCCCGGCCCGCTAACCTCTTGGTCGAATCGTTCGCAAAACGAGACGCCCGCGCTGCCGACGGGCAACGCGGGCGTCGTTGGTTTTACATCCGGCTAGAGCAAGCTCTACTTACTTGTAGCGGCCTCCCTGCCGTTTTTTTCGGGACACTTGGATGTTTGGACGCTACGAGTTCGTCGAAAACGCTCTAACGAACTACTTGATCACCTTCTTGATGGCGGCTTCGAGCTGGCCGGGCTGTTGCTCTTCCAGTTCGTAGAGCACGCGCGTCGCCGGCTTCGTGATCTTGAGCATGCGGCCCAGGTCGATCGGCGTGCCGATCACAACCGCGTCGCAGTCGGCCGCGTTGATGGTCTGCTCCAGCTCCTGCATCTGCTTGTCGCCATAACCCATGGCCGGCAGGACGTCGGTAACGTGCGTGTACTTGGCGAAGGTGGCCTTGATGCTGCCGACGGCGTACGGACGCGGGTCGACGATCGCACTGGCGCCACACTGACGGGCGGCCACGTGGCCGGCACCATAACGCATCTCGCCATGCGTCAGCGTCGGGCCGTCCTCGACGACCAGCACGCGCTTGCCCTTGATCAGGTTCGGGTCGGCCACCGTTACCGGCGAGTTGCACTTGATCACGGTAGCATTCGGGTTGCACTCCGCGACGTTGGCCAGGACCGTGTCGATGCCGGCCTGCTCGGCCGTCCCCATCTTGTTCACGACGACGACGTCGGACATGTAGAGGTTGGTCTCGCCGGGGTAGTACTTCCGCTCGTGCCCGGGACGGTGCGGATCGACGACGGTGATGTACAGGTCGGGCTTGAAGAACGACATATCGTTGTTGCCGCCGTCCCAGAGGACGACGTCGGCTTCCTGCTCGGCAGCGCGGAGGATCTTTTCGTAGTCGACGCCAGCGAAGACGAGATTGCCGGCCTCGATATGCGGCTCATACTCCTCGCGTTCTTCGATGGTGCACTCGTGCGTGTCCATGTCGGCGAGCGTGGCAAAACGTTGACAGATCTGCTTCGAGAGGTCGCCGTAGGGCATGGGGTGACGCACGGCGGCGACCTTCTTGCCCATGTCGCGGAGGATCTTCACGACAGCGCGTGAGGTCTGGCTCTTGCCGCAGCCGGTGCGGACGGCACAGACCGCGATGACCGGCTTGGTGCTCTTGAGCATGGTATGGCGATGGCCGAGCATGATGAAGTCCGCCCCGCAGGCGTTGACGAGGGCGGCCTTGTGCATGACGACCTCGTGGGGCAGGTCCGAATATGCGATCGTGCAGAGGTCGACGTCGTGCTCTTTGATGAGCCGGGGCAGGTCGGCCTCGTCGTAGATCGGGATGCCCTCAGGGTAGCGCGGTCCGGAAAGTACCGGGGGGTACTTTCGGCCGGCGATGTCAGGAATCTGCGTGGCCGTGAACGCGACGACCTGGGCGTTCTCGTTGTCGCGCCAGTAGGTGTTGAAGTCGTGGAAATCGCGCCCGGCGGCGCCCAGGATGATGACTTTCCTCGGTGCGGTGCTCATGAGATGTTCCAAACTCTCTGAAAAAAGGGTCTCTGACGGTTGTGCGCACCCCCAGTTTTGGGCCTCGCGGCCGGCGTGCGGGGTGCGACTAGCACGCCCAGCCCCCCGGCAGTCCTACCACCATAGCGAAACCCCGCCCTCGGCTCAAGCTGCCCCGCTCGACAGGGGCTTTTTGCCTTGCTCCGGCCTCTGGGGAGGGCTACGATGCCCCTCTGAATGGCGGTTTGTGGAGGTATCTATGTCCCAGTACTGGCAGAAGTTGATGCGGATCGGGCTGATCTGCGTGGTGACCCTGGCCCTGTTTGCCCCGCCGGCGATGGCCGCGGACGACGACGACGGCCGTTATCGGGAGCCCAACATCAGCTACCTCGAGTTCCGCAAGCCGTATATTGAGTGGATCGCGGGGACTCTGATCATCATCGCGTGCGTACTGATCGCGTTTAAGAACCCGCACCGCACGCACCTGGATTAGAGCAAGCTCTATTCACTCGTAGCGGCCTCCCGGCCGTGTTCTCCAGGACGCTTGGATGTTTGAACGCCACGAGTTTATCGAAAACGCTCTAGCCCCCACCCGGTCGCCGGGAGGAGTAGCCCACCAGGGAGCCCAAAGATGAACAAGAGCCTGGCCCTGAGCCTGCTGGTGTGCGCAAACCTGGTCTTGTTGACGGCCCTGCTGCTGGTGGCCGCAACGCCGCGGGTCGCCCAAGCACAGAGCGCCGGCCTGGCCGGCAACTACCTGGTAGTGGCGGGCGAGATTCAGAACGAATTCGACGCCCTGTACCTGCTCGACCTGAGCGAGCGCACACTGCACACGTTCTACTTCCGGAAAGGCACGCAGGACATGCAGTACGGCGGGTACCGCATGCTCGAGCTGGACTTCCGCAACAACAGTGGAGGCTGAAGCATGAGCCATACCGGGAACCAGGTCGACGGAAAGACCTTCGCCATCGGCGTGCTGAGCGTGACCGCGTGCGTGCTGTTCGTCGGGCTGATGCTGGTCTCCACGCCGGCGGCAGCTCCGACGGCGGCGTATGCGATCGGACAGAACGACCGCGGCGGCGACTACATCATGCTGACGCAGCAGGTCTCGAACACGAACGAGGCGGTGGTGGTGATTGATGCGGCGGCGCGCTGGATGATCGTTTACCTGTTTGACTACAACGACAAAACGCTGGAAATCCTGGAGCGTGTGCCGTTGTCACAGTTGCCCAAGCCGCAAGAGCCAAACGCGGACCAAAGGCCGCGCCGCGGGCGGCGGTAGGCGGTTCGGCACACGGACTGGCGGCAATCCCCCGGCAGGTTGGCGACGAAGCCGATAATTGGGGCGATGGCAGCACGCTCGGGAGCGGCTTATGGGGTAGTAATGTTGGGGATACAGATGTGGAGAGGTGTCCGAGCGGCTTAAGGAGCCGGTCTTGAAAACCGGTGATGGGTTTCCCATCCGCGGGTTCGAATCCCGCCCTCTCCGATGATAAACAGACACCGCGATCACTGATCGCATTCCGAGTTGCTGGCGCATACTCAGGTACGCTCCAGGGCGGGGTTCGAACCCGCTGGCTAGCGCAGCGAGCCCTCGCGGGGACGACGGCCAAAGGCGCCGCGACGAAGTCGCGAATCCCACCCTCTCCGTCTCTTTTAGAGCAAGCTCTACTTACTTGTAGCGGCCTCCCTGCCGTATTCTCCAGGACACTTAGAGTTTAGACGCTACGAGTTCGTTGAAAGCGCTCTAGAGCACATCCAAAACCCGCTGCGACAAGCGCAGCCTATGGCCGGACTGCCGAGCACCCTATCATGGACCTCGGTCAGGGCGATGTAAGCCGTGAGAACATAGAGGAACTCAAATGAATCAGATCGAGAATAGTGTGCGTTCGAGGGCAGTTGCGAGTCGGCAGCGGTTGTGGCCGGGGTTTGTGCTCGGATTGGCGTGTGCCGCCGTCGGTATGTTGGTGTGGGTCGGGTTGGTCGACCCGCGGCCGGCGTATGCGCAGGTGCCGGACAGCGGCAAACAACGCCAGATCATGATTGCCGAGCTCCAGACTGCCAACAAACAACTCGGGCAGGTCGTCAAGTTGCTGACGGAGATTCGCAACCAGGACGCCGGCGAAGCGAAGCCGGACGGCGGCAAGAAGTAATCTCCGAGCCTGCCCGTGCCGAGTGGAGCGCGGCACAGAGCCCGCCGCAGGCGGGCGGTCCACTGCTCAAGCAGTAGCACCCTGGGGTCGGTCCACGCGCGGATCGCTCATTGGCTGCCCGGAGATCATCGGAGTGGTCTCAACATATCGACGACACCGGCACTGGCTGCGCAACTTGCGTAGCATGCCATCGTGCCGACGCCGATGAGTCCGACCAGGAACCAATCGACGGTCGATCCATCCCACTGCGTGTTCAACGCCAATCCCAGCACGCAGCCGACCAATCCCACGTTTGCGAACAGCGCACGCGTCACCCACTTCCGCGCAAGCAAACCAACCGCAATGCCAACCAGGGCACAGATGAGTATCCACGCGTAGATGTAGAGAAAGGCGAGCTGGCCATCAGGAGGAAATGCCCACGCGATGAACGGAGCTGCGCCCCAGGCCGCCAGGCCGGGCAGAGCCAGCGTTATCACGATCAGCACGAGATACGCGGCTGCGGACTGTGCCAGCCGGCCATTATCTGTCGCGTTCATTGGTGAACTCCGGGGAGCACGGGATCTTTGTCGGATCTCCAAAGGAACATCTCTCGGCTGCACAGCACCCAGCGTTTGGGCATGGTGTTTGACGATCGTCGGTACGCCGACGTGCGGCCCCCGCCCCCCGGAAACGGGGGCGGGGAGCATGGCACGCGGCTGATCAGAACGGCGTGCCGCATTCCGGGCAGGTACGTTCGGGAAGCTGATACAACAAATAGCCGCATTTCTCGCAACGAGGCTCTTCGATCTCGATGCGGAACTTCAGCCCGCACGCGCGGCAGGCCGACGCGCCGGCCGTAACCGTCTGCGGCTCCAGACAGCGCGGACAGCACAGCTCGAATTCCGCGGCGCTGGTCTCAAGCTGCGTCCCCCGCCCCACGCTGCGCAGCTTCAGCAAAATCAGCAAAGACAGCGAGCCGGCGGCGTCGAGCACACCCAGCGCACCGACGAACCGGTAGCCGAACTCCTGGTCGTACTCGGTGATGATGAACAGCGAAAGGAGTGCGGCCAGCGCCCACGCGCTGACCAGCGTGACGGCCAGCAATGCCGTGATGATCTGGCCCCGGCGAACGCGCGACAGCAAACAGGTGTGGGCCAGCGTGAAGGCCGCTATGCCTGCAATGACCGTGGCCTTGACGAAATCCGGGCTGTCAGTGTCGCGGGCCCAGATGCACACCAACGACATCAGCAGAGCGACGATCAGCGTCAGGATCGCCATTGCGGCGCGGCGCAGATGCCGGCCGCGTTCGAGCAGATCTGCGCCAGGCAGCGCCAGGATATATGCGCCGATCAGGAACACGGTGGTCAGCATGGCGCGGATCATCTCGTCCTCACGCCCGTTGGGCCACCACCAGATGAACGTTGTCAACACGGCGAAGTTGAGCGAGAAGATGGCCAGCCCGATCCGGTTGAGCCGCGGCCAGAGGTGACGCTCGAGAAACTCGGCCAGTGCCAGCGCCAGGCCGCTGTGCAGCGCCAGGGCAGCCAGCGTGCCGAGCACGCGACCGGTGGTGCGGTTGAACTCGCCGAACAGCAGAACGCAGATTGCGATCAATGCAGCCGCCGCCAGCGACCACACCAACCCGCGTAGAAACAGCTTCCTCATATGCAGCTTGTCGGCGACATCGCCCGTGCTTACGGGATGGTCGGCCAAGTCAGTCATGATCTGCTCGCCCATGATACTACCTCCGCTACAACTCTACCGCAGACCGCGCCGCAGCCGCTTGATGACCAGTTCGTGGCAGTCGGCCACGGAGTGCGGGTTGATGCGTTTGAAGTCAGGGTGATGGTCGTTCTGGAAATCCACAAACACCCAATCGCCGGCCCTATCGCAAATCACAATGTGTACGCCGAAGACCTTACCATCGTTGGGCCGCATGATGTAGTGCGTGTACAGGGCGTAGTCAGCGGTGGGTGGGTGTTCTTTGAGGTACTTCTGGAACGCGCGGGCGAGGTCCCACAGGACGCGCTGCTCGTTCGAATTGCCAGCGACCTCGAAGCCGGGAAGCGCATCGACGACGGCGGCGTTGAACACGCCGGCGGACTTGATCTGTTCGGCCAACTTCGCCGCTTCGGGGGCGGATTCATCGCTGCCGACGCGTGGCGGGTAGATCGCGACGGTGACGCCGGGCGCGGCCGACCGCAGCTTTGCCAACCGGGCATCGATCGCATCTTCCTCGGCATCGGAGGGCGTGCCGGACTTCTCGGCCCACAACTGTTCCATATGGCCGGCCGGAATCCACTCCAGCCGTGGAGCGTGACGGTCGAGCAGAGGCTTGATGCGCTGCTTGATCAGCGCGCACATGCCCATCGGCTGGCAGCCGCCGGCACGCTTGACCTCCCCCTTGCTCGGCTGGTAATCCTCGTGCCAAATCACCCGGCCAGCTCGGTCCGCAATGACCATGCGCATGTTCTCGACGCCCGTCTCCCGGCTCGCGAGGACGTTGGCATACAAGGCGTAATCGGTCTTGAGGTCAGCCTCGGCCACCTGCTTGGCGAAGTCGGCGGCCAAGTCGGCGTCAGGCTCGGCCGGCGTAACGACAGCATCGGTCGTAAGCACGTTGTCGAAACCCTCCCGTTCGAGCATCAGCCCGACGACGTCGGAGAAATCCTTGGACGCGTTGCCGGCCAGGACGATCGGGTAGATCGTGAGCGAGCCGACCGTGCCGCGAGCCTTGGCGGTGTCGGCAGACTTGGGCCCCCCACTGCTGTCCATATCGTCCGCGATGATCCGGCGTACGATCTCGGTGCAGTCAGCCACATCCTGCGGATCAACCGCCTTGAAGGCCTGGTGGTGTGAGTTGGCCAGGATCGCGTAGGCTACCGTGCCTTCCTGATCAACCACGTACAGGTGCACGCCCTGCACCCGGCCGCGCCCGCCGAAGAGATATTCCGCCAACAGGGCGTACTCGGTGTCGATCTTGTTCTCGCGGACAAACTGGCCGAAGTCACCCGCCGAGTGACGCAGCATCTTCGCTTGATTCATGCCCCATTCGGTAGTCAGCGGCACCTCGGCGCTGACGACCGTTGGGGTGGCCAGGTCCTGCTCGCGAACATAGGTCGCCAGAGCCAGGGCCTGGTCGGCATCGTAGCGGTGCTCCTCGCCATCTCGAACGTAGACGGGGTAGACGGTGACGGTGGTCTGGCCGAGGCGCTGTTCGAGCAGCATGGCAGCCTGTTCGTTGATGATACCCTTGCCGCAGCCGCCCATGACGCCCGCAAGCAGCGTCGCAGAGGCCAGCAGCGCAACGAACCCCTTGATGAAGCATGAGTGCCGTCCCATTGTTGATTCTCCATTATCATGTTTGCGTGCACTTTGTAAGTCTTCACTTACAATTGAGTCAAAAAAAGAAGACGTTGTGGTCATTTGTGTTCACTATTCAGCAGGGATCGGCCGGCCTCACGGAGCAGTTGCTCGCGGGTCTGGTCGTCGACCAAGCCCAATTCGCGGCTGATATTGGCAACGGTGCCGAGGCCGACGACCGCCCAGGCGGCCAGCGCTGGGTCGAGCCCGGTGCCGGCCTCGCAATCCTGTCGGTGGGCGCGAATCTGGCTGGCGATGAAGCGCTGGTAGCGCTGGTACATCGCGGACAAAGCGGCCCGGATATCGGGGTCGTCAGTTTCGCTAAGTCCTGCAAATACAATACGATAGTGTCCGAATTCGCCGTGATGGGTGGCCTCGTAGGCCAACAAGCGCTCGGCCGGCGTGGAGGCTCCATCGCCACTGCGGAGCAGCTCGCGCCAGACCTCGGCCGACAACTCGTAGACGTGCTCGATGACGGCGATGAACATGGCTTTCTTGTCGTGCCAGAGGCGATAGAGGATGTTCTCCTGCACGCCACACCGGCGGGCCAGCTCGGCCGTCGTCGTGCGACGATAGCCAAGCTCGGCAAAGGTCTGGGCGACCGTCGGCAGCAGCTCGCAGCGTTTCTCGGTGATATGACTCGGTCGGGCCATGGTTTCCTTACTGTCTGCATCGGCAAAGCGTAAGTGATTACTTACATTATTTCCGCGCATTTGGCGACTGTCAAGCCAAAATTCGGACCGAATACTCTCGCGTTGCATAATCGCAACAACAGTAGTCGGCATTCGCTTCCAGCTTGTGGAGAGGTGCCCGACGGTTAGAATGTGGATGTTCGACCCATAAGATTGGGACGTTTGGGCTCAGTTCATGTCATTGCGGCAACGGTCACGCCGGAGGGAGCGAGACGCCGCACTTTGAGAGAGAGAGGGCGGATACATGCGACACGGTACCATCTGCGTATTCGTGGCTTCGGCCACACTGCTGGTGTTGAGCGTCGCGCCATTGCACGCCAACGCAGTCACCTACGTGATCACCGATCTGGGCACGCTGCCGGGTGGCGGCTTGAGTGAAGCGCTGGCGATCAACAACGCCGGCCAGATCGTCGGTCGCGCCTACGATTCGGCCGGGCGACAACGGGCGTTTCTTTGGGACAACGGCACGATGACCGACCTGGGCACGCTCGGGGGCAGCGAGAGCATCGCCCAGGACATCAACGATTTCACCGAGATTACGGGCTGGGCGGACACGGCCGGCGGGGTGGAGCGCGTCTTCCGCTGGCACGCCGGCTACATGACCGACCTGGGCACACTCGGCGGGGCCGAGAGCTGGGGCTTCGCGATCAGCGATGCCGGACATATCGTGGGCCGGGCCGACACGGGCAGCGGTCAGGAACACGCGTTCCTCTGGCTCTATCCGGGTGGCCCGATGCAGGACATCGAGGGGCTCGGCAGTTCCGTCAGCGAAGCCCTGGACATCAACAACTGGACCCAGATCGTTGGCCGGGCCACCCCCAGTGGATATCGGGCGTTCATCTGGGAAGATGGCGTCATGTCCGTGCTGAGCGAAAGCAGTCCGCGTCTGACCATGGCCCGCGGCATGAATGACCTCGGCCAGGTCGTGTGTACGGCCGGCGTGACAGCTTTCGTGTGGGAAGACGGCGTAAGCACGCCTCTCGGATCGATTCCCGGATACGCCTACCCAGAACCCTACGACATCAACGAACACGGCGTAATCGTCGGCTGGGCCACCGACGGATATACCTTCCATGCGTTTGTGTATGACGCCGGCGTCATGACCGATCTGAACACGCTGATCCCGTCAGGCACCGGCTGGACGCTCGTGCAGGCGGCCGACATCAACAACCTCGGGCAGATCGTCGGCTACGGAACGGTCGGCGGCCAGACCCGGGCCTTTCTGCTGAAGCCGGACTCGGACGGCGACGGTGTGCCCGACGATGAAGACGGTTGCCCAGACGACCCGGACAAGACGGAACCCGGTATCTGTGGCTGCAGCGTGCCTGACACCGACAGAGACGGCGACGATGTGCCCGACTGTATCGACGGCTGCCCGGACGACCCGGACAAGATCGAACCCGGTATCTGCGGCTGTGGCGTACCTGACACCGACAGAGACGGCGACGACGTGCCCGACTGTATCGACGGCTGCCCGGACGACCCAGACAAGACCGAACCCGGTATCTGCGGCTGCGGTGTACCCGATACCGATAGCGACGGCGACGACGTGCCCGACTGTATCGACGGTTGCCCGGACGATCCAGACAAGACCGAGCCCGGCATCTGCGGCTGCGGCGTACCCGATGTTGATACGGATGGCGACGAAGTGCTCGATTGTCTCGACAACTGCCCGAATCATGCCAATCCGAATCAGGACGATTGCGATGAGGACGGCATCGGCGACGTCTGCGCCATCGCCACGGGCCTGAGCAACGACTGCAACGCCGACGGTATCCCCGACGAGTGCGACATCGCCATGACGCTCGACCAGGAGATCGTTCCGCCGGGCAGCGGGACGTCGTCGATGTACATCGGCCACCATCCATACGGCGGGGAGAAAGAAGGCGCTCAGACGTTTACCGCCGGCCGGAGCGGAACATTGACCACGATTGAGATCTACGTGCGCAACAGCTCTGACCCGATTCCGGCGGGCGTGGATCTACAGCTCGACATCGCCGGCGTCGACGCCAACGGCGAGCCTGATGAGTTCGAAATACTCGGCTCGACGACGTTCGCCTCCGACCTGTTGCCGACGTCGACGAGTTTCGTGGCTGTGGACGTGGCGGACCTACAGGTCGAGATGGTCGCGGGTGAGCAGTACGCCATCGTGCTGCGCTCGCCACTGCTCGGCACCGGCGCGTACCTCTTCGCCGGCGATTCAGTGGGCGGCGTCTACGACGGTGGCACGGCCTGCTCGCGCAACGTGTCCGGCGGCTGGCAGCAGGGCATCAACGACAACGGCATCCGGACGTTCGTGTTCGGCATGCGCGACGACTGCAACGGCAACGATGTCCCGGACGAGTGCGACATCGACGCCGGCACCAGCCTCGACTGCAACGCCAATCGTGTGCCGGACGAATGCGAGGCTATCGGCGGCGGCGATTTCGACGCGGACGGGGCGATCTCACTGGGCGACTACGCCGCGTTGGAGGACTGCCTGGCCGGCCCGGGACTGCCGCCCGCGCCGCCGGAGCCGGCCTGCGTCGATGCGTATCTGAACGCCTTCGACTTCAATGCAGATGACGACGTGGACGTTGACGACTTCGCCAGCTTCCAGGTTGTCTTTGGAGGTGCCGGGGAGTAGCGACGCTGGCGAATCGTACCAACAGTCGCGGAACTGTGGTGCTTCGCGTCTCTTGCAAGGACCCAGTGTGGCACAGGCTAATAGCCTGTGATTCAGTATCCCGCACGGGCAAACCCGCCTTCGGCGGCCCTGCACCCGTCGTAGCAACACGCGTGGAACTGTCGCTTCGACAGCCCCGTTGGTGGGGCACGCCCAATGACACCCGAAGACCCACTGCTCAAGAGCAGTGCCACCCGGCGTCGTTTCTGAAGAACGCGCTAGCCTCCGGCGTTCAGCCAAGCTGTGTTCAGCGTTACGTGCGTGATGCGTTCGCGGTCGTCGGAATAGGCGACGTGGATCAGGCCGTCGGGGGTTTGGGCGACTGCGGAGTAAGCGTACGAACCGGAGCCGGCAGCGATGATGCGTGGCGTCAGCCAGGTTCGACCCGCGTCGGTCGAGAGCGTCGCCACGAGTGGTTGCCGGACTTCGGAATCATCGTTCAGCACGAGCAGCAAGTCGCCATTGGCTAGCCTGGTCAGACAGGCCGGACTGGCCGGGTTGGCGAAGCCCGCGTCGCGCGGAGCGGCCCAGGAGGTACCGTCGTCGGCCGACGCGGTCACCCACAGCCACCCCCGGCCGGCGTTACGCAGGACGGCCAGCAGCTTACCGTCGTCCAACTGCACGACGCTGGGCTGAATGGCAGGATGGGCGGCCTCAGTCGCCAGCGTGCTGCGCAGCGTCCAGTCTGCCCCGTCGGATGACCAGTAAAAGAGCGACTGCTGAAACAGGTCGTCGTAGGCGGGCAGCAGCAGCGAGCCGTCGGCGAGGCGCACCGGCGGATGGCGGACGTTGCTGCCCAGGCGGGTGTCGACGATCCGCGGATCGGACCACGTCAGGCCGGCGTCGGTCGAGGTCTGAAGCTCGATATGAGCGGTGCTCCAGCCGGTGCCGACGACAACCGCCTGGAACAGCCAAACCTGGTCGCCCTCACTGTACAGAACGGGGTTGCCGTCGGCGGCGGCCCGATCAATGTGGAGCACGGGCGTTTCCCATTCGGCGGTGCCGGCCGGCCGGCGAGCGAGATAGATGGCGGCGCCGTCGAGTTCGTCCGGGCCGACATAGGAATACCACGCGGCCAGAAGCGTGCCATCGGGCAGGGCCGTCAGCGTTGGAGCGTGACTGCCGACGCGTCCCGACAGCGTGTCGAAGATGGGGGCGGAAACGAAGATCGGGTCGGCATCGGCCGCCGGCACGGAGGCGGCAGTGCCAGCGTTGAAGATGAGATCCACGTCGCCGTAATTGCTGAGCAGGTTCGCGGTGCATTGCACCAGGAGCAGCGGCAATGCGGCGGCCAGCAACAGCGGCAAGCGCTTTGCCAGTCGGCTCAGCCCGTTAGTCCCCGACCGTGTGGCATGGGCTGATAGCCCGTGATCGCTGTGCGGCGGGACGAGGCATCCGTACATGAGGTG
The DNA here is from genome assembly GCA_963666925.2 of Phycisphaerae bacterium. Taxonomy (GTDB): domain Bacteria; phylum Planctomycetota; class Phycisphaerae; order UBA1845; family Fen-1342; genus JANQFV01. The sequence continues at coordinate 21,327 of CAXXTC010000002.1, forward strand.
GGTCGGCCGTCTCGGCCGACTTGCTGCCTGGGCACACGGAACGCTCGGCGGGCGAGACGCCCGCCCCACTTTGGCATGTGACGAATGCCTGCCGACGATCTGCTCCGGACTGGACCGACTTCGTTTCATCATGAGCCTCCTTGCCCGTGTCCCGGGCAGTAGAGACGTTCATGACGCGTGGATCAAGTCCTAGAAGGCCAAGTCACGGGCGCACCGGCTCACACGATGGCATACAAACTGCGAACCAGGTTGCCTAGCCCCGTCGCCGAAGAGCACCCACACCCACGAGCAGGAAGATGATAGCGGTCGGCTCTGGCACGAGCAGGGACAGGTTGTCGTAGCAGTGATAGTTACCGGACCCGCTAACGTTGGATGAGCCATCGTTGCTCAGCATCACGTATGAAAGCTCGGTGGTGTCATCACGGAAACTAAGGCCCGTGATGGCCGGCGTCTGCATGTCGTTGACATACACATCGAAGGTCTGACTGACGCAGTCACCAACTACACGAACGAGGTTCCAGTCATTCGTCAGCCCGGTATATATGTTCGTCCAGCTATCGCCATCGAAATGCGCCAGGGAGCGTGAGGTGCCATCAGCATTGATGCCGAAATACGGTCCCCACTGACCATCAGCGGCAGCGCCAAGGGCGATGCGACTCTGGCGGGTGATGCTGTCACTGACATTGGTCATGCCGATGGAGAATTCGGCAACGAAGGTGCCAACGACGGGAACGAAGCGATGGTGAACATACTTCGGCCCCGCAGTGCCCACATCGGTGCGGACGTATGCATACTGGTTTGTCGCAGGGACGCCATCCACCTTGATATCGGACGTGTCATCGCCGAGCCAGGCAGGATTCGTCGGCGGTTGACCGTAGAGGTTAGCATCAGCCACGTAACCCTCTGAGGTTTCAAACCCGATGGGATTAGCAATCGCGGATGCGGCAAACAAACAATACAGCATTGCGGCCATGGTAATACGAGTACGCAGCACCATTGCGCCTCCTAACACTTCTCAACTCTGATAAACCTGTTAAGGGACGAGTCCGTACTCGTCCACAGAATGATGTGGCATCATCACCCTCCAGATATCTTATACTCGATTGCACTATTGCAAGTCAACGCCGCGCGTGCGAAACGTCAGGTGTGACCCCTGTGTGAGAACGATTCCGAATTGTTGTGTTGAGACGAGTCGCGACGCCCACCTCTGCCATTTTTCTCGGACGTTGCTTTCTGCCGACGCGGCCGGGACAATCCGTCCAGGTTTCAGCAGGGAGCAATCATGCAGGAACATCTGCTGCTCGGTTTGACGGCCGTCGTGGCGCTGGGCGTCAGTGCCCAGTGGCTGGCGTGGCGGCTGGGGCTGCCATCAATCCTCCTACTCCTCGGGTTCGGCTTCTGCGCGGGGCCGATGTTGCGCTGGCTGGGGGCCGACACAGCGCTCGATCCGGATCGGCTGTTCGGCGACCTGCTGCTGCCGGTGGTGTCTATCTCGGTCGCGGTGATTCTTTACGAGGGTGGGTTGACACTGAGTCTGCGCGAGCTGCCCAAAGTGGGCGGCGTGGTGCGCAACCTCGTCACCGTCGGGCTGCTGATCACCTGGCTGCTCGGGGCTGCCGCCGCGAACCTGTGCCTCGGGCTGAGCTGGCGTGTGGCGCTGCTGCTCGGCGCGGTCCTCGTGGTCAGCGGGCCAACGGTGATCATGCCGATGTTGCGGCACGTTCGGCCCGCGGGCAGCGTCGGGCCGATCGTCAAGTGGGAAGGCATCGTCATCGACCCGCTCGGCGCCATGCTGGCCGTGCTGGTGTTCGAGGCGGCCTTCGCAGGCGCGGGCCACAAAATCAGCTCGATCGCGATCCTGGGCGTGGTGCGGACGCTGCTCATAGGCGGGGCGCTGGGGGCGGCCGCGGGGTTTCTGCTGGCACTGTTGGTCCGCAGGCATGGTGTGCCGGACTTTCTGCACAACGCGGTCTCGCTGATGCTGGTCACGGGCGTGTTCGTCGGCGTGAACCACCTCCAGAGCGAGTCCGGGCTCGTCGCGGTGACCGTCATGGGACTCGTTCTGGCGAATCAACGTCTGGCCGACGTGCGCCACATCATCGACTTCAAGGAGAACCTGCGCGTCCTGCTGATCTCCGTGCTGTTCATCCTGCTGGCAGCCCGGCTACGGCTGGAAGATCTGGCTCAGCTCGGCGGCAACAGCCTGCTGCTGGTCGCGCTGCTGATCGTCGTGGTTCGACCCGTGGCGACGTTCGTGTCCACGCTCGGTTCGAAACTGTCGTGGCGCGAGCGCGTCTTTTTGGCGTGGATGGCGCCACGCGGGATCGTGGCGGCCGCGGTCGCGTCGATATTCGCACTTCGGCTCGAAGGTTCATGCGACGAAGCTCGGCTGATCGTGCCGCTGACGTTCCTGGTGATCGTCGCGACGGTGGCGGTTTACGGCCTGACGGCCCGGCCGCTGGCACGCTGGCTGGGCATCGCCGACGTGAATCCGCAGGGCGTGCTAATCGTCGGGGCGCCTCCGTGGGCCCGGGCACTGGCGGAAACGCTCCAGCGCAGCCGCGTTCCGGTGCTGCTGGTCGATCGCAATCGCACTTTCGCGGCCGCGGCACGGATGGCGGGCTGCCGCGTGTATGCGGGCGATGCGCTGGGCGAGCACGTGCTGGCGGAGCTTGATCTGCGTGGCATCGGCCGGCTGCTGGCACTGACGCCGAATGATGAGGTCAACGCGCTGGCAGTGCAGCGGTTTGAGCGCGTGTTCGGCCGGGCGAATGCGTTTCAGCTTCCGCCGGCCAAAGGTGTCGGCGATGCGCGGACAGTACCGACGGGGCTGCGCGGGCGGCTGTTGTTTGGCCGGCAATTGACGTATGCGGACCTGAGCGAGCGCTATTTTGGCCGGGGATACGTGTTCCGCTCGACGAGCATCACCGAATCGTTCGGGTACGAAGAGATCCGCGAGCGCTATGGCGACAGTGTTGTGCCGATGTTTGTCCTGCGCGCGGACGGCTGCCTGACCGTGATCACGGACGACCAGGAGCCGAACCCCCGGCCGGGCGACGCGCTGATCAGCCTGGCGCCGCCGGACAAAGAGCCGAGTGGCACCGGCGAATAGCCCGTGGTAACGGGGGCACGCGAGGTGGATCGGCCGTCTCGGTCAACTTGTTGACCACGCTCAAGTCTGGCTCGGCGGGCGAGACACCCACCCCACTTCGCGATCCGCGGAACTCTGACTGGCGGGCGGGACACCCGCCCCACTACAGTCGGGCTACCTGATCTCCAGCAGGTGGAGTTCGGTGTGGTTGGGGCCGGGGAGGGTGTGGAGTGGGTGCAGGTGCGGGCCGACCTGGGGGTCAGCTTGCAGGTTTTCCAGGAGTTGGCGATTGCCAGCCCGTTCATAGCCGGCATCGGGATCGTCGGTCGGACCGAGCATCAGGACGAGGTAGCCGCCGGGGCCGGCGAGGATCTGGCGTTCGAGCACGCGCTGCTCCTCGGGCTTTTCGTACCAGGGTTCCCAGGGGATATCGGCATAAAAGGCGATGCGGCGGGCGCTGCTGCCGGCGATGAGCCGCTTTGCGGAACGGTCGGAGTCGTGCTCGATCAACCAGCGGGCGGCGTCGCGGAGGAACGCGTCCTGACAATTGGGAACGCGGGCGCCATAGGCCGCCAGCGGCAACATGAACATCACCAGCACAACGCCGGCGAGCACCCGCCCCCGCCGCTCCAACGCCAGACGTATGAGCCGGGCCAGCAGCAGTGCGGCAAATGGGATCAGCAGCGTCACGGGCACGAGCAGGTGGCGCGGGGCGAGATAGCCGAAATGGCTGAGCAACATCAACGTCAACAGGAAATGCAGCGTCAGGCAGGCGAGCAGACCCGCGAGCGGCGGACGCGTCCAGCGCGACCGCAGATTGAGCAACGGCAATAGCGCCAGCAGCGGAATCACCACCCGGCCAGCCCGAAACAGCTTGTACAGCCCATACGGCAACAGCAGGTACCACGGCAGATAATGAAGCTCGAGCTTGGCTAGCAGGCCGTGCACCGACGGGCCGGCATGTGCAAACGCGGGCTCGGTCTGTGTAGCACCCAGCATCTGTGTGACACCCAGTACTGGTGTGGCACTCGACACATGCGTGGTACCCGGCATTTGTGTGGCACCGGCTAATAGCCGGTGCGATGGCCATGTGGGGTGGGCGTCTCGCCCGCCGTTTGCTGGTGTGGCGCCGGCCAGAGCGTTTTCAATCACGTTCCGTCGGCTTGGCGAGCCGACGTTGTCGCGTATGCACTGCTCACAGAGCAGTGGCACGTTGGCGCCGCCGGCTTGTGTGGCGCTGAGCAGTTCGGCCGGGTCTTTTTTGCTGGAGAATCCGCCGACGATGGCCCAGTATGGCCCGGCACAGATCAGGAACCCCACGAGCAGTGCCATCGCCCGACCGACCAGGAGCCGGGTTGCGACGCGCCGCCAATATGCCGCCAGCGTGAGCAGGCCGGCAGCGACGATGACGATGCCCTCTTCGCGTGTCAGGAACGCTAGCCCGCCAAGCAGGCCGCAGAGGGCGGCGGCGCGAGCCGACTCGAGCCGCAGTAGCAGCAGAACAGCCCCGAGGTACCAGGCCACGTGCACCTGGTCGGACATGACGTCGACCGACAGCCAGAGATTCAGCGGCAGAATGGTCGCCATGAGCATCGCGCACAGCGTGGTCGTTTCACAATCGACGGGCAGATCGAGCCGGCGGATGAGGCGGTGTGTGATCAGGCCGACGAGGGCGATGACGGCCAGGCCGGCGGCGAGCGTGATGGCCTGGCCGCTGTATTGCCAGGCGAGCGGGGAATCGGGCGCGCCGGCGGCGTTGTGCACGGCCAGAATGAGCGCGGGGAAGAGCGGGTGCTGGTCGGCGCGATCGGACTGGAGATATTCCACGCCCGAGTGGCCCAGGTCGCGGGCATACCAGCAAAACGTGACGCCGTCGCGGGCGATCGTGGGCATGAGCACCAACAGCGCAATGCGCCAGACGAGCGCCACGGCGAAGATGGCAACGATCCACCAGCGGAAGCTGGGCGAGTTGGCCGACATGCGAGGCGATTCTGCGGTCACGCGGATCCTCTCGGCTATCACGCGCGGGTCGCGGGCCGATCGCGGCTCCGACCCAATCGCGCGGCTGCAATTATAGACGGATCACAGCAAGTAGGCCGAGCAGGAGGTGACGAACGGGTGCCCCATCCCGTTGCGTAGCGACCACGGGCTATTAGCCCGTGCCACACTGAGGGGGACCGACGTCCTCCAGAGCTTTTCGACGTTCCAGCAAGTCGGCCGAGACGGCCGACCCACTTTCCAAGTGGGGCGGGCGTCTCGCCCGCCAAGTTCGGCCAGAGAGTGCGTAGCAAGTCGGCCGAGACGGCCGACCCACTTCCCAAGTGGGGCAAGCGGACTTTAAAATTGGGGCGTAAGGGCAATCCGCATCGATCGTCCCGTCCGCCTGAGGAACCTGATCATGACACGAACTCAACTGCGGCTAATGGTTGCGTCGCTCCTGCTGGCACCGGTGCTGGTCGGCTGCGTCAGCCCACGACGGGTCAACACGCGCACACTGCTGGGCGAGATGACCGACCTGGCGGCCCTGGCCGAGCGCCCGCAGCCATCATTCACCACGCGGCAGTTCTCCAGTTATGACCGCAAATCGACGACGCCGGAAGATCCGGAGACGTGGTTCGCCAACCTGGACGCGGGTGAGTACCTGCGTACCGAAGAGCACGACGGGCGAACTGAGTACGTGATGATGGACGCCGACGGCCCGGGCGCGATCGTACGCATCTGGTCGGCCAACCCGCGCGGGACGCTGCGTTTCTACCTCGATCGGGCCGAGCAGCCAACGCTGGAAGTCCCCATGGCCGACCTGCTCGGCGGACAGGCGGCGGGTTTTCCGGAGCCGCTCGCGGGCCGGCGCGGCATGGGGTGGAACCTGTACTTCCCGATCCCCTACACGCGGCACTGCAAAGTCACCAACGACGACCTGGTCGGCCAGCAGCACCGCGTCTACTACCACATCAACTACCGCACGTACCCGCTCGGCGCCCGCGTCGAAACCTTCAAGCCCAAGGATCTCGAGGAACTGGTCGACGAGATCTCCCGGGTGGCCGCCAGCTTGAGCCATCCGCGACTCGCGGCCGGGCCATCTGCCGACGCGAAATCTGACCGGACACTCTCGACCGCCGTCGATCTGCGCGCCGGCGAGGCGGTCGTGTTACAGGAGCTGCGCACGTCTGACGGCGCCGCTATCACCGATCTGCGGTTTCTCTGCTCGCCCGACGACCTGCCGGAGGCGCTCCGCGAGATTCTGCTCACTATCGAGTTTGACGGGCAAGCCACCGTGCGCTGCCCGCTGGGCGATTTCTTCGGCACCGTGCCGGGGACCAACGCGTACGAGTCGCTGCCGCTGGGCGTCACGCCCGCCGGCGTTATGTGGTCGCACTGGATCATGCCGTACCAGAAATCGGCCGTGATCAAGGTGCACAACACGTCGTCGCAGACGGTGCGGCTGGCACACGCGGTGACCGTCACGCCGCACAAGTGGGCGCGCGACACGATGTACTTCAACGCGCGCTGGAAGATCGCCCGCAACGTGCCAACGCGGCCCTTCTCCGACTGGAACTACGTGACGATCGACGGGGCCGGCGTGTTTGTCGGGGCGGCCTGCTCCATCGCCAATCCGGTGCGCGCCTGGTGGGGCGAGGGCGACGAGAAAATCTACGTCGACAACGAGGAATTCCCCAGCCATTTCGGCACCGGCACCGAGGACTACTTCGGCTATGCCTGGTGTAGCAACCAAACCTTCAGCCACGCCTATCACAACCAGCCGCGCTGCGACGGGCCGTGGAACTACGGCTGGACCGCGGTCAATCGCTGGGACATCCTCGATTGCATTCCGTTCCACAAACACTTCCGCTTAGACATGGAGATCTGGCACTGGGATCCGCAGCAGCCGATCCGCGAAATCGCAGCGGCCACGTATTGGTACGCCCGCCCGGGTGCGACGTGTGAGCATGAGGAGCTGACCGATTCGGACCTATCGCTGACCAACCTGCCGCCGTATGAGCCGCCCCGCATCGCGGGTGCCATCGAGGCGGAAGCATTGGCGCACGAAGTCTCGGCCGGCGTCGTGGAGCAGCAAACCATCATGGGCTGTAGCGACGACCAGCACCTCTGGTGGCACAACGCAGGTCCGGAAGCGAGCATGAAGTTGACCTTCGCCGCTCCGGCCGCGAGTTCGTACCAGGTGTTTGCACGGTTCGTCCGCGCCGCAGATTACGGGCAGATCCGCGTGTCTGTTAATGATGAGGTCAGGCCCGAGCCGCTGGACCTGTACCACGATCGCGTACGCGTCTCCGACGAGGACCTCCTCGGCGTATTCAACCTAAAGGCCACGGACAACGTGCTGCTGATCGAGATCACCGGTGCCAATCCGCAGGCCATCCCCGGCTACATGGTCGGCATAGACTATCTCCGGCTCGTGCCGGTGGAGTAGCCGAACGCGGATTGGTAACCCCGGCCATGCTGCTACCCCACCACCATCACCGGAACGGATTACGAAAACTGATCAAGGGGGTAACTTAACCAATAATGGGGGAATTGCTGACAGTTATTACCTCATTCATATTTAAGCTACTTGGTAATTACGGACAAGTGTACAGGTACGCCGGTGTCAGGGAGCCGACGTTGGATGTACCAAGCTCCGTTTGCTGGCCTTGACCTGCTCTAGGTATTCGGTCATATCGCGATCGCCGGCCGCCTGGGCCAGGTCGCGGCGCTTGAAGATGAAGATGCTGCCGAAGCCGGGAATCTCCCGCACAAACTGGTAGTGCTCGTCGATCCACGGGCCGAGCTGAAACTCGGACGTTAGCGCGTCACGCACCAGCCCCTGCATCCAGAAATAGTCGCCGGAACTGATGACGATCAGCGCCGGCGGGTCCTGGCGCAGCTCATGCTCCATCTCGTCGACCACGAACCGCGCACCGCCCTTGACCTGCCCAACCTTCTCGGTCGTCGCAAATCGGCACGCGTTCACCCGCCGCGCGTGCAGGTATACGCCGGGCATGTAGCCGAAGCACTGGATCCGGTCTTCGGGCGTGGTCAGTTCGGCGACAGCCTCGCCGACGACTTCCCACTCGGCCCGGCGGCCCTGCTCGAACCGGAAGACCCACAGCTTGGACATCTCGCGCCACTGCGATACCAGTGCCCCCCACGCGAAATAGGCCAGTAAGACAAACGCCACCGTCACCCAGGCACGCTGCTGCAAACGCTGCAACAGCCGGGTTTCCGCCCGCAGCACGTTGACCAGGTAGCCGGCCATCAGCAGCAGCGGCGGAATCGCCGGGACGAGATAGTGCCGAAACGCGTGCGGACTGAGCGTCGCACCATAGGCCGCCACGAACGTCCACAGACCGAACAGCAGCAGCCCTTTGGGGCACACGGAGCGCTGCTCGCGCAGCGGCTGCTCGATCTCGGGTGGGCGGTACAGCGGGCGCAGCCACCACAGGAAGCCGTGAATAACCGCCGTCACTGCCATCAGGATCGGCACCAACAGGATCGGCTGCACATGCTTTTCGAGCAGCTTGTAGTTAGCAAAGTTATATGGGAATTCAGTCTCGCCGATATCGAAGTAGGCGCGGTTGAACTCGAAAACGGCGAACAGCGCCGCGTCCAGCGCACCGCGCGCTGCGAGCACGGCGGCCGCCCCGCCGATGGTCGTCGCCGCCCCGACCAGCATCAACAGGCCGCGCACCACGCCGGCGCGCACCGGCAGGTCGCGGAAAGCCATCAACAGGATAAGATGCAGCCCCATGCAGCCCCAGCCGGCCAGCCCAACCTGTTTGAACAGGAACGCGATGCCGCAAAACGCGCCGGCCAGGTACCACTTCCACCAGCGATCGCGCGCAAAGCCGCGCATATAGAACGCTGCCCCGACCATCTCGAACGCGATCAGGAACGTCTCGGTACGATTGGTTCCGCCGGTGTAGTAGGCGTGAGTGACGTAAAACGCGAGCAGGATGGTCGTGAGAGCGGCGGCGCTGCGGTGATATACCGCTGAGGCAACGAAGAAGAAAGCCGCGTGCGTAACGGCGAGTGCCAGCGCACAGAGCGCAATCACACCCAGGTAGCTGCCGCCGCCGATGAACATGCCGAGCGCGTTGATCCAGTAAATGCCCGGCGGCTTGTTGTCCCAAACGTCGAGGTAGACGGTGGCGCCGTGGTCGATGCGCCAGCCGAAGAAACCGAACATCTGGTCGTCGACAACGTCCGTGCGATACCAGGCGATGACCTGCGACAGGGCAATCAGCGGGGTAACGATGACGACCATCACCAGGATGAGCACCCAGAGAGGCGCGCCGGACGCACCGCGCGATCCGTCATTGGGCAGAGGCGATGGGGTCACGTTGGTCATCATCGAAGCGAAGGTCTGGTGCTCACCACGTTCCCCGAGAAAATCCCGCTGAATCACGTGCTATTAGCCCGTGCCACACTGTTCTGTTAGTGCATCTTTTCATCAGTTCCACATCATCACAAGTGGAGCGGGCGTCCCGCCCGCCATGCCTCGATGGCCGAACGATAACAGCGGGCGAGACGCCCACTCCACCTCTCATAAGATGCAAACAGCGAGAGAAACTACGCCAGTGGCTCTACTTGAGCTGCAACGCGTACTGGAGACGTTTGTCGACGCTGTCCCAGTTGATAATCTCCATGAACGCCTTGATGAAATCCGACCGGTTGTTCTGGTACTTCAGGTAGTAGGCGTGCTCCCACACGTCCAGCGTCAGCAACGGGACAGCCCCCCAAACGCTCATGTTCTGGTGCTTCTCGGCCTGGAGCACGAGCAGCCGTTGAGCCGTCGGCTCGTAGGCCAGCACACCCCACCCGCTGCCCTGCACCTGTCCGGCCGCGGCCGCCAAGTTGGCGCGGAAGGCGTCGATCGAGCCAAAGTCGCGCTTGATCAGCCGACCGACCTCGCTGCCCGCGGGTGGATCGCCGCCGCCGGTGCGGCTCATACTCTGCCAGAACAGGTCGTGGAGGATATGGCCGGAGAGTGAGAAGGCCAGCTTGTCGGTGGCCGCACGCACGCTCTTGATCGCATCTCCGCCGGTTTGGCGAATGGCCGCCAGTTCGGCCAGGGCGCTGTTGGCCCCACGCACATAGCCGGCATGGTGCATGTCATGGTGCAGCTTGAGTGTCTGCGCATCGATATAGGGTTCGAGATCGGCATAGCCATAGGGCAACGGCGGCAGTTTGTACGGCCCGCCGCCCGCATCCGCGCCAGCACCCCCACCGCCGCCGGCCTGTCCCAACGCACCATCCGAGCCGAGCATCATCCAACCGCCGACCACCGCGGCCGACCCCAGCAATTCGCGTCGCGAAAACCCTTGCATCTCGTTCTCCAATCGGCCCGCGCGTCTCAGGCACACTGCTCCGGAGCGGGAATCAGACACAGAAACTCCAGCGGCTCGCCGCCCGTGCATACGAACTGGTGCTTTTCATTGGGCGGCATCCAGACTACGTCGCCGGCCCGACAGGCCCGCTCGCCTTCCGTCCCCTTCACCGTACCCTGGCCCTTCAGGATCAGCACTTCATGTTCGTAATCATGAGCATGGTGCGGCGTGTGACCGCCCGGCTGAACCTCGAAGTGACGCATGTGAAAAACGTCGGCCCCATCCTGCGGGCCGATGAGCATGCGCATCTTCACCTGCTCCGCGTCCGGCAGGTCCACCGACTTCTGCTCGTGCTCACTGATCGGCTTAACTTTCATCCCATAACCTCTGCTGATGCTGGCTGTCGGGTGACATACCGGGCTAGTCTCCACCGCTGATGATCCACGTATCAGTAACACGCTTGTAGCTGACGATCTCCTCCGGGCGGAAGAACAGCTCGATCTCCTTGCGAGCGGTGTCGGGTCCGTCGCTGGCATGCACCAGGTTGTACTGCTGGTCTAGGCCGAAATCTCCGCGGATCGTACCCGGGGCGGCCTTGGCACCGTGCGTCGCGCCGAGCAGCGCCCGCACCACCTCGATCGCGCCAGGACCCTCCAGAACCGCCAGGATGACCGGCCCACTGGTCATGAAATCGACCAGCGACTGATAAAACGGCCGCTCCCGGTGGACGGCGTAATGCTGCTCGACCTGCGGCCGCGGCGATTGCTGCAACTTCAACGCCGCCACACGCAGCCCCTTGTCCTCAAAACGAGCCAGAATACGCCCGACCAACTGACGGTGCAGGGTGTCCGGCTTGAAGATGATCAAAGTTCGCTCGTATTCCATCGTTGCTCCTGAATCGTTACTCTGAGGCGGTGATTCTAACGACGCCGGGGGCGAAGACCAAGGAACCGCGTCTCAGATGTCCGGCCCGCCCTACCGAGTTCAACATCACCACGCCCCGCAGCAAAAACTGCTGCGAATGGCGGCCGCGCTGATTATCACCGTCGGCGTGTTGAGCACAGTCGGCTGCCACACACCCGGCAGTCGGCTGACATGCGGACAGCGCGCCGTCGCCGAGGCGGCCCGCCCCATACTCGAGCTCGACCCGAACGCATCATGGACCGAGTGTTTCAATCGGCTCGTCGATCTGGGCCCAGAGAGCATCCACTATCTGGCGCAGCACGAGTCGCTAGCCCGCCCGGCGGCTCCGGACGACCTGCGTGTGATGGTGCACCTGTCGCTGCTGCGTTGCCTGGCCAATCCCGCCGCCGCACCGCCCGATCTCAGCGCCACCGCACTGGAAACCACACTGGACGTGTTGCATTTTGATATTAAGGTCGGAGGCCGGGAGATCGGGCGGATCGTACAGGCCGAGCCGAGCCTGCCCTACCGCTGGCACGAGCTCTATCCGGTGAGTTTCAATCATGCACTGGCGGCCCAGATCAACGTGGAGCGAGATCGGGTTGCGTTGTTGGAATGGTACGCAGCCCATCGCAATGCGCCCTACACGCTTGCCCACGGGCAGCGTCTCCGTCCAGAGCTGGCGAGCCTGTGGCGGGTGCTGGCGCGGGGTTATGCGGACGCGTGGCTGTATCAGCCTGAGCCGGGGGCGGTGTTGTGTGCCGCCGGCCCGCCACGCGAGCCGGTGCTACTCCAGATGCAGACGTGGGATTACAACCTGGTGCGTGCAGTTTGCATCTGGCTGGGACAATGCATGGATGTCGGCGTGCAGGCCCAACTGGTGGAACTTGTTGGCAGCCCGGTGCCGGTGGTTTCATATAATGCACGTTTTGCGTTGCACTATTCCAACGACAAGCGTATCCGCGAGATTCTCGTTAAGTACGAGTGAATATTCGGTCAGACCGACAAAGCCGTAAGTTCCACACCGGCAAGCGCAAAAAAGAGGGGCGGACGTCGGTGGGCGCCGGGGGAAACGCCGCTGCCGAGCGTACCGCCCCAGGTTCAGGTGGCACTTGCTCGAAGGCCAGTGAGTGACTGACCTCGGATTGGATAATAGACCTGATTGGGCCGGATGCAAGGACGAGATGCCCTCAAAATCTCTGAAACCGCTTTGTGGAGGTTCCTTAGGGTTGCCCACTAAAGACGGGCGTGGTATTCTTCAAGGCTACAATTGCCATCCGTCGGCAAGGCCGCGGGTGGCTCATTGGCGGGCGTGTGACCGAGAGGCCAATGGTGACGGGCTGTAAACCCGTTGGGGAAACCCTTCGCTGGTTCGAATCCAGCCGCGCCCATCAACCCCCGAGCCTGTCTCGGGGGTTTTGATATCATCATCTCAAAATAGGGGCCGTCACGTAGCCCGCGAGCGTACCGGCGATGGGACAACATTCTTTTTGAGAACAACGTTGTCAATCTTAGGTCGATGCCGGCCGGGGTTGCTGATGCGACTGCGAGTGGACCACGTCCTGCCGGTTTGGCGGGGGCCGAACGGCCAGTTACACTACCCCCATGACCCGGTTGCGGACCGTCGCCAGGATCGGCCGCCAACCGACGCGAGAGAGACTGTCAGAACGCGACCACGCTCTCTATTGGACCCTCGGCACCTGCCAACTCGGGGTAGCAACCATGAACATGAACAGGAAGTTGCGATCGTTACTGATGGTGATGGGCGTGGCGGCGGCATCGCTCACTGACCTCGCCAGCGGCATGGACGAACCACCCTCAAAGGTGCCGATCACCATCTCCCGCGAGACAACGTACGTCACCGATCCGCCGCTCTACCCCGACGGCACGGTCGATTACATCGCATACCTGGATCAGTATTTCGGCCGGGGAGTCACGCGGGAGAACAATGCCGCGGTGGTGCTGTTCCCGCTACAGGAGTTCGACCCGCTGTTCTCACTCCAGGAGTTCGACCCGGAGCGCAAGCGACAAGCGACCGCGCGAGCACTCGGCCTGACGGACGCCGACAACACGCCAATCAACTTCGTTTCGTTTGAGGAGCACTTCAAAGCGAATGCCCCGCCCGAAGATCGCGACCCGAAACTCGGTCCGCTGGACCCCGAGAGCAAAGAGCTGATCGAGGGCGCGAATCTGCCTGAGGACTTGAAGAAGGAGCTGTCGCGGGCTCTGTCGCCGCAAACCCATGAAGCCTGGGACCAGGCGCGTGACCGCCTGTACGAAGCGCGAAAACGCCCGTGGACGGCGGATGAGTTTCCGCTGGTGGCGAGTTGGCTGGACGCCAATCGCCCGACGCTCAACCTCCTGCGGCAGGCGGCGACCAGGGAGCGCTTGTTCATTCCCTGCGTCAGCGACGGTAGGCCTGCGTATCTGCTGTCCAGCATACCGTGGTGCTATCCCAACAACATAAACCGGGGGGACATCATATTAGCCAGCGCGATGCGCGCCGCCGGCACCGGAAACATCGACCAAGCATTGGATGAACTGCTAATCTGCCGCCATATTGGCCGGCTGTACTACGATCGGGGGTTCTTTCTCGCCACCGCGGCGGGACTGAAACAGAACTACCATGCTGCGGCCGCGGAGCGAATGCTGTTGGACCAGATGAGCACCGAACAGATCCGGGAGCGTATCGAGCAGCTCGAGCAATTCACTGAACTCCCGGCCGACTGGCACAACAGCTACCTCGTCGAGCGGCTTGCCAGCTTGGACTGCGCTACTTCTCTCGCCCGGGTTTTGCATGGGCAATTCGACAAGTACCTGGGCAACATTGGCCTGAGTGCGGAGCAACTGAAAAGGATGCGCGTCGACTACGACGCGATTCTGCGACGCACAAACGCGGTTTACGACCAGGTCGAGGCAGCACTGAACCAGGACAGCTACCGGAAACAGCACGAAGCCCTGCGTGCGGTCGATGAGCAGGTCGAACTCGTCAGCGACAGGCGGAAGGAATGGGATGACCGCGGCGGCTTCGTCGCGTACCTCAACAGCCGAGTAATACCGCACCTATCAAACCCCGAGAAGGCCAGCGCGATTATGACAGACGAACTGGCGAAAGAACGGTCTGTGATATCAGTGCCTATCTTCGCACGCCCGTGGCAAACACACACGCTGCACTGGGCTCACGGCCGCGTGACGCTGCTGGCCTTTGCCCTCACGGCCTTCAAACGTGACCAGGGGGACTATCCGAAAACACTCGCCGAACTGGTGCCCGACTACCTGAAGCAAATCCCCGCCGACCCGTTTACCGGCAAGGATTTCATCTATCACCCTGCCGCCACAACCGGCCGGCTATACAGCGTCGGCCCCAACCTAAAAGACGACGGCGGCCGCGAAGACGACGGCGCCTGGCCCAAGCCAGAAGACCCGGCCGACGCCGCTACTCCTTCGGCGGAATGATGTAGCCGAACTCCAACTGGAACTCGAACATGTCGCGCAGGTCGGCGTCGGTGTCACCGTCCATGTCGGCACAGTCACACTCGCCACTCACCTCCCAGCCCGGGCCGGCCATGCACCCCTGCACAACCTGCCAGTCAACCGCATCAATCATGTAATCATCGTTGCAGTCGCCCGGAATCTCGTACGAGCCCGTCGCTATCTCCACCTCCAGCACGTCAAACCACTCCAGCCCGGGCTCGCCGTCCTCCAGGTACAACCCCTGCCCATAAAACAAAACTTCCTTGATGAACTCAGGATTGAAGCCCTCGTCGGCATTGATGTAAGACATCAGGGACACCTCGACCGTGGTCCACTCTGCCGGCATCAGCTCCGGGTCCGGTTCAAACACCGCACCCAGCTCGGCCTGGTTACCGTCGATGTCGCGCACGGCAGCGTAAACCGTTGGCAGCCCATACTCAGCCACGGACGGGTCGACGTAGTAGCGAGCCGTGAAGTACATCGACATGAACGGCCAGAGATACACGCTTACCGGCTCGTAGCAGGCCATGGTGATGTCCACGACCGGCCCGACCCAATAATCACTGTCGCCCGGATAAACGCGCGAGAAGGCATCGTATCCATCATCGACGAACTCGAACGACGCCGGCTCTTCGACCGTGATGGTGTCGTAGCGCTGGTCGGTCGCATCGTGCAGGTTGATTTGTTCACCCATGGGAATCTCCACGGGGAACATCATGCCGCCATAGACATAGAACCCGTCTGACGCCGAGTCAGACAACTCGTCGTCGTCATAAAAGACCACGGTGATGTTCGTGTAGCCGGGCGGGAAGGTGAACCAGATCTCGGGATAATCCCCGTCGTACCAGACGTCGCCGTTGATGATCCACACCCAGCGGGTGATATCACCGTCGGGATCGTACGCCCCGGGCGTGGCCACTCGCACCGGCGCGCTGGGGCAGCCGGAGTAGATCGGTGTCATCGGCGTAGGGTAATCGGGCACCGGCCGGTAGCCCACCTTGCAAACCCAGCAATCATCCGGGTCCCAGTTGTCGGGCGTCGAGTAAAGGCTGTCACTCAATACGTCGACCGTCACGTGATACTCGCCGACAGCCGGGCAGAAATCCACGAGCGTAGTGTAAGCCCCGCCAAGGTAGTTCGTGGCAAACTGACCGGTATGCCCCAGAGCCTGACCGTCGCTGTACGTGGGACAACCGCCGCCATACTCATACCAATAGTCGGAATAGGCGTGATAGGTCCGTGTGAGGCGTGCGTCATTGTCGACAATGTAGACCGGCTCGCCAACCAGGTAGACGTCCTTGTCGACATGGACGCCGATTACTTCTCTGAAAGGCATGAACATACACGTTTCACCGGCTTCGGGATTGCGCCCGTTGCCGTTGATGTCCTCGCCGCCGTCGAAGTCGCCGTCGTTGTCCGAGTCGCAGTCGTTTTCGGAACGGTGGCCATCGAAATCGAAATCGGAGAACCACAGGTCGTCGTTGTCGTGCCCGCGATGGTAGCTGTCGTGGAAGGTGTAGTTGCGAATGTCGTTCTTGTCAGGGACCTCGTCTTTGTCCGTGTCGGGATCGTTCATCGAGGATTCGAGGGCGCGAATATCCTCGTCGAAATCCATGATGCCGTCGTTGTCGCTGTCAGTGTTGACGGAGGCCTCCTGCATGCGTGCCGTCACGCCGGTGGTGGGCTGGAGCCAGACCGCGTCAAACACATTCTCGCGGTGGCGACGCCAATAAGGCGTCGGTGAACCGGCGATAACGTAGCTGAACACGTGGGGGTGATAGGGACCAAACCAGGGATCGTTCGCGTAGACGATCTGAACATCCGTCCCCGTCGGAGTCGTGAACTCGAAGTAGAAGTTCGGCACCAGGCAGTGGCCCGGAACAGCGGCAACGAAGCAGTCGCGTTCGTCGATCCACTGCTTCATCTGGGCGAAGGTGAAATTACCCGCCCCGACATACTGATAGCTGATTGCGGCTCCGTTCAGAGCCCATGATAGCGTTGTGGTGATCTGTGGATCGCTATTGGGCCGATCGTGGCCAAGATCGCCCTCGGGCTCGGGGCGCTGGTTGTGCCAGTTTTCGTAGGCGATGCGATCCTGGCTGAGGTCGCCGCCATACTTGCCGTTGACCATCGCGATGGAGGCGGCCCAGCAGTAATTTCGGCCATGCAGACAGCCGCTGTCATCGGGGCTCTGGTCCGGATGCGGGATATCCCACGCGCACGGACCGGTCTCGGGGCAGCCGGGCCGAACCGGCGGCCCGGTCAAACTCCCCCGCTGCCGATCGTCCCACAGGCACAGCAGCCGGGTGTCCTTGTGCTGGAACTTGAAAGGGCACGACCGGCAGAACTTCGCCTCCAGGGCCACCAGATCGCTGTTCACGACAAACATCCACTCGGCCGCCCAGGGAGTCTCGTCGGCACCGAAGCTGGCCCGCACGCGCCAGAAGTAGACATTGTTCGACAACCCGCCGAGCAGCTCATACTCCGCATCCGTCAGGTCCGTAACGTCGACCACCAGGTCGGTGAAGGTGTAATCGGTCGCAATCTGGAAATCGTATCCGGTCGCACCGATCACCTCGGTCCATTCGAACAGCGTGGGCGCCGCCGTGAACACGGCTCGATTGTCCGGCGAAAGTTGAATCGGGTTCTCGACGGTGTACGCGCCATGGTGAACATAGAGCGTCAACGGCACGATGCGCCAATCGTCGGCGATGTCGTGGTCGAACCCGTCGAAGTAGCGCGCCAGCGAGTCACCATCGTCGAGGTTCTGCGTATCGACGAACGTGCCGGCCGTCCAGATTCCCGCCGCGGCAGCATAGTCATGAGCCGATCCCGGAGCGTATGCGCCGGTCGTGTCCCAGGCGACGAAATCGACCATCGTGCTGGCGTCCGGCGCGCCCGCGTACAACGCGCACTCATCCTGCATCTGGTCAAACTCCAGCGCAGCCGAGCCGTAGTAATACGCGCCCGCGCCATCGGCAAAATCGACGTCATCGGTGCCAGCGCAGAAGTAGACCGTCAGGAAACATTCGCTGGGCAGGTCCAGATCGGGCAGTAACACCGGCGAGAGCGCGTCGCGGGTGGAGAGCATCCAGCCGCCGAGCGTGACATCGGTGCCACTGGCGTTATATAGCTCGACGCGCGTAGCCAACATGTTCTCGTCCAGCCGGCCCATTGACGCCGGCGCGTACACGACCTCATTCAGCACAACCTGGGCGGCCACGGGGGCCACCAGCAGGCCAAGCAGCACCACACCCGACACGGCAAGCCCAACGCGACGGATCGACTCTGGGGCGGCAGATGAACTGGGGGACATGTCCTTCTCCTCGTGTTGTAGCTACAACGCCGACGACGTGAACCGAGCATGCGCAACCACAGCGCGGCCAAGCCGCCCCTGCGCGCTACCCGGCAAGACCAGAGGCATTATGGAGCCGATCCGAACCACCCCGTTCCGATCACACGACACCCGCTGGCGTCCGTGCGGCGGACTTGCTCGGCCCAACCCCGACCTCCACCTCGATTGTCCCGAGCCCCCGGCAGAGGGTCAAGGATAAACACCTGTAGGTAGCGAATGTAATCCTCAGGGTCCCAATCGGCCGGCATCTCACCAAGCCGGCCAACGTGTGGTACGATGCTACGTGGTCGTGTGGCCGACGGCGCTGCGATGCCGGCACGAATCGGCAACCGCGCCGCAAGCGGCACGCGATGCAATAATCGGCAATCCGCCGCGTAATACCTGGAAGCCACCCTGTGGCTCTGGTTTTCAGCCGGTGATTTCCACCGGCTTGAAACCAGTGTCACAATTCCGGGATGGTGCGGTAACCGATTGCGTACCGGGTAGTGGCGCATCGAGGAGCCAGATGTTCGTTGTGATGGACCGCTCGTGTTCCCGCGAAGACGTCGAAGGCGTCCTCGGTACGCTGCCGGCGCTCGGGGCGCGGGGGCACATCAGCCCCGGCGGGCCCCCGTGGATTATCGAGGTGCTCGCAGGCGGGCCCGGTCTGGATCCGCACCGGCTGCGCGAGTTGACCGGCGTTGCTGAGGTAAGCGACGACCCGGCCATTGTTTACGCACAATCACAGGCGAAGAACGCCGACCCACAGACGATTCCCCTGGGCACGGCCGGCGCTGTGGGCGGACGCCGACTCGCCGTTATCGCCGGCCCATGCAGCGTTGAGGACGAATCCCGCCTGCTGGAGACCGCTTCTGCGGTGACCGAGGCTGGTGCCGTCGCACTGCGCGGCGGCGCATTCAAGCCCCGCACCGCCCCCTACTCCTTCCAGGGACTCGGGCGCGACGGATTGGATATTCTCGGACGTGTGCGTGAGAAGACCGGCTTGGCGATTGTCACCGAGGTCATGTCCATCGAGCAGCTTCCGGAAGTCGCAGAGGTGGCCGACGTGCTCCAGGTCGGTTCACGCAACATGCACAACACGCCGCTGTTGCAGGCGGTCGGCCAACAACCCAAACCCATCCTGCTCAAACGCGGCTGGAGCGCCACGCTCTCCGAACTCCTGCTGGCGGCCGAATACATCCGCCGAGCGGGAAATCCACAGGTGATCCTGTGCGAGCGCGGCATTCGCACGTTCGAGGAATACGTCCGCAACACGCTCGCCCTGGCAGCGGTGCCCGAAGCGCAACGCCGCAGCGGTCTGCCGGTAATCGTCGACCCATCGCACGGCACGGGGCACGCCCACCTGGTCATCCCGATGTGCCGAGCAGCGCTGGCGTGCGGAGCCGACGGTTTGCTGATCGAGGTGCACCCCTACCCGGCGCGGGCCTGGAGCGACGGCGCACAATCGCTGGATCTGGATCAGTTCCGCGAATTGATGAACGGGCTGCGCAAGCTGGCAGCCGCCTGCGATCGTGAGCTGTAACAAAACGCGTTGATGAGCCGGGCCGGGCGACGTTCAAGCCCGGAACGTCCCGACGCGCTACCCCCCGCTGTTGGCCACGCCGAAGACGATCACGGTAGAGAGCAACTCGCGGATCAGCGAAATAGCCCCGTACGTCGAACTGTCCGCGTAATACTGACCTTCCTCGGTCAGCTCGAGCGTGCCGGTCGGTAGGTCGACCAGCGTGATCTGCTCGATGAGCAGGTCCTCCAGAGGCAGATCGGCGAAATCGTTGAGCGTGTACGTCGTTACGGCCGCGATCTGCTCGACCACGTCCAGACCCGAAACCACGGTGCCAAACACGGGACATCCCGGCGTGTCGCCGACGGCGTCGTACTGCGCGTTGTCCGCCAGGTTCACGAAAAACTCCGGCACCGCCACGTCCTCATCGTCGTCGCTCTGAAGCAGCGCTACCCTGCCGAGCTTGTTCGACAACCCGCCGACCGATTCATTGGTGATGACACCGCTGTCGCTCAGCGCCACCGGGCCCAGCGTATAGCCGCCACCCTGCACAATAAAGTTCGGCACGACGCGGTGAAACACCGTGTCGTCGTAGAAATCGGCGTCGACGTATTCGAGGAAGTTGTCGACAGTCAGCGGGGCCAGTTGCCCGTCGAGATCAACCGTGATATCGCCCAGCGAAGTGCTGATCAGCACGCGCATCTTGCCGTTCACCCGGCCGACGCGTTCTATCGACTCGATGATGACGTCCTCTTCGGGTACGTCGCTCAACCCGTTGCGGGTGGTGGTCGTGACCACGCTCATGGACTGGATCACGCTGAAACCCTGCACGATTTCGCCGAAGACGGTGTACCCGTCCGCCCCGGACGTCGCGTCGAGGCTGTCGTTGTCCACGACGTTGAAGTAAAACTGAGCAGTGGCCGAGTCCACGTCGGAGGTGCGTGCCATGCCGATCGTCCCGCTCAGGTTCAACAGGCCGTTGTCCGACTCGTTGACGATCGGGTCACCGGTTTCCTTCAACACCAAGCCGAGTTCGTAGCCGCCGGCCCGCACCAGGCTCGTGGGATCGACCTCGTGGAAGAGGGTGTTTTCGTAGTAGCCGCTGTCGACGAGCACGGCGAAGGCCGCCGTCGCCTCGGGGGCGTCGTCGGTCTCCAACCGAATCGTGAAGCTGCCCAGTGACGTGTCCACGACGGCGCCGGTGTCGATTCTTTCGGCCACGTACGGACAGCCGGCGATCTGGAACACAACCAGCGTCAAAAGACTAACTCGCGACCACGCCACCAATACGGATCCTGGGTGCCTCATACCTGGGTCTCTCCGCAGATTAATCACAATCGAGCCACACCGACGCGGGCAGTCATCCTACGGCGTTATCGGTGCAACCACCGGCGGCAGCACGATGTCCGAAATGCCCGTACCCAGAGATTGCAGCATCGTCTGCCGGAAGGTGCTGTTGTTGTTGTCGTTACGCAGGATGCGAGCGCGGTAATCGGCCACCGGGTCATACATGGCGGTCACGCCAAACGGTCCGAACTTCAGGTTGGCCGCCAGCCACTCGCGGAAGCGCGTCTCGGGCGTATGCGGAACATCCAGCACGTCGCCCGCGGCCAGGGCCACATCCGGCCGCTCGCCATTCATGATCTTGTCAAGCTCGAGCTTCACGCGGACCTGATTACCGTTAGGAAGACGGCGCCACAGCGTCGCCTCCGGCGGGTCGAGGAAATCGCGCAACCCACCACTGGCGGCCAGCGCGCGGACCAGCGAAACCTCGCCGCTGCGTGGCACGCTGACGACCCCGGGCGCGTTGACCAGCCCGATCACGTACACCACGTCCTGCGGTGCGGCCGCCACCATCACCACGTCACCCGACTCCAGCGGCGCCGCCGACAGCGCCCGCCGCACGTCGTTGATGTTGTTGAAATCGAAAACCAGCGGCTCGCGATCAGCCCGGATCGGCCGCAAGCGCACCAGCCCGGAACTGTCCATCTGGAAACCGCCGGCCTGGCTGACCGCGTAGACCACGTTTCGCTGATCGCCCGGCAGCTCGATCAGGCCGGGCTGAGTCACCGCCCCCTGCACCAGCACCGTGGTGCTCTCGGCGCCGGCCAGCCGAACGTAGACCGCCAGATCCTTGACGACATCAGCATGGGCCGTGACGATCGCCTGTTCGACGCCACCGAGCGTCAGCCCGGCAACTTCGATCTTCCCAACGATGGGGAACACAATCGTGCCATCATCGTGCACGCGGAATTCGAGGTTCACCGGCTCATAGCGGTCCTCGCGCAGCCCGAGCAGCGTGATGGCCAGCACATCGCCGTCCACCACTTGGTAAGGCTGCACATCCGCCAGCGCCAGTTCTTCGGGCTTCACCACGGCCGGGGGCTCCGCCGACGCGACGGCTTGCAGATCCTCCAGCTCGCTCATGGTAATGCGCGTGTCTTTCTGACACCCGCCGGCCACTAGCAGAACCGCCACCGCAGGCAGGACCACCAGCATCCGACCGAGATACGCGCCGCGCCGTCGATGATCACGCTGTCGCGTCCCGTCGGACCACCTGTCCGCTGACCGCGACCATGTATTTGATGGGCTCATCACTTTCGACCACCTTGCTAGTAATGGACAACTGCCCGGCCCGACCGATCTGGCCGAAACCGAACTGACTGGCCCGATGCCGATGTTTCAATTCTGTTGCGCGGCCTCTTGCAAGGCCATTAATTCCTTACGCTCAACATCATCGAACACTTCGGCTCCACCTCTTGACACAATGGCCCGTTCAGCGGCCAGGGCCGCCGACGCATTCTCCCGCGCCGCCCCCGTTGCCGCCAGCCGACCACAGGTCCGGGCCACGTTGAACAGTGCCCGGGCTTGCACGGCAGAATCTGCCGGCGTGAGCCGAACCACGCGCTCGAAGGCTGCCCGCGCCTCCCCCAGCAGTTCCATCCGCGACAGAACGGTGCCCAATGTGTCGTGGTAGTTGGGATCCTGGGGCCGCTGGGCAACCGCCTGCTGGGCATACTCGCGGGCCCGCTGCAAATCTGCCGGCGACGCGCCTGTCGCCTGGGCGAGCAGCCAGGCCAGATTATTCAACGCTTCGGGGAATCCCGGCGTAGCCTGGAGCGCTCGCCGGTAGGCCGCCGCCGCCGCCGCCAGGTCACCCAACGCATATTGCAGGTTACCGACCGCAACCAGCGTGTCGCTGTCAGATCGGATTGCCTGGACTTGTCCGCACAGCCTCAAGACCAACTCGCGCTGCTCCGGCACGCGTGCCAACAATTGCGCCGCGGTGAGCAGCAGCGTGCCGGTCGTCTGCTCCGATCCACTCTGCGCCTCGGCCCAGGCTACCAGCTCAGTGTACTGTCCGCACGCCGCCCACAGCCGCAAACGCGCCTCGATCACCGCGGGATCATCGGGCGCTGCCACCCGAGCCGCTTCCATGTGCCGCTCCGCCTCATCCAGATGACCCAGGTCGTTCTGAATGCGCGCCAGCGCCAACAATGCCGTCACCTGCGCTCCCCCGGACGCGTTTGCGCTGAACTGCTCCAGGCCGGCCACCGCCTCGTCCGCACGTCCCAGTGCAAGCAACGTTTCGGCCCGCACCATTTGCAGCTCTACGGCGTCCGCGTGCTCCGCCAGCCACCCTTCAATTCGACCCAGCGCGTCTTCGAGCACCAATTGACTATCCAGGCGCCGCCCGACAGCCACCAGCGTTTGCAGCGCTGCCAGGTTGCCGGGATCGTCGTCGAGCACTTCCCCGGCCAGCTCGGACGCCCGGTTCAGGCTACCCAGCAGCAGCTCGAGGCGTGCCTGTCGGGCGCGCAGGCTGGGCACTGGGCCATGCACGTCCAGGCCGCGCAACACCAGCGCCCGGGCCGTCTCAGCATCCGATAACCGTAGCGCCAAATCGCTCAGCCCGATCAGCGCCTCCGGTCCGCCGGAGGGAATCGCCGTCAACGCCTGTCCGAGATAGCCCCTGATGTCGGCCTGACGTCCCCAGAGATCCAGCGCCGCCAGGTTCTCCGCCGCCAGCCACAACCATTCGACGTTCTCCTCGGGCACCAGCTCGCGCAGTTCATCCAGCAGTTCCCCCATGCGCTCCAAATCGCCCGGCTGGCGTCGCAGCAGCAGCGCCTTGCACAGCCCGCGCCGCAGCACCACCGAATCAGGTTCCGCGTCCAGCCCCTGCTCCCAAGCGGCAATCGCCTGGTCGAGCTCGCCGCGCTGGGCGTAAAACTCGCCCAGCATGGCCGCCCCCAACTGGTCCGGAGCGAGCTGCGCGATGCGCTGATAGTCGGCCTCCGCTCGATCGGGCTGGCCGTGGGACATCCAGAACGCGGCCCGTAGCGCCAACGTCTCGCGCGATTCGTCCGCCGTCACCAACTCGTCCAGCAGTCGGCCGGCTTCGTCCACTCGATCTTCCGCGGCCAGAATCCCGACGCGTATCCGCGCGACGTCGGCCGGCGCTGCACCTCGCTCGGCAGCCTGATCCAGATACGCGAGCGCCTGCTCAGCGGCGCCATCACGCGAGTACACCAGCGTCGCCAGCCGCAGGAGGTCCGTCGGGTCAGCCTGATCGCGTGAGGCCCGCAGCTTCAACTCGGTTATCGCCTCGTCCTGGGCCCCGCTCCCCAGCGCCAGCATCAGTCGGCGCGCGTCGGCCACACCGCGGCCCAACTCCAACTGGAACCGATCCAGCAGATCGCGGGCTTCTTCGAAACGCTGCTGGCGCTGCAATAGAGCGAGCAGCCGCTCGATAACGTCGGCGGCTCGGTCCACCTGCAACCCCGCCGAGTAGGTCCGCTCCGCATCCTCGAAACGCCCCTGCCGCTCGTAGACCTCACCCAACAGCAAAATCGAATCCGCCTGGGTCGGGTCAGCCTCGATGCAGTAGCGCAGCAACCGCTCCAGCTCGGGCACGCGCTGCGACCAGCCGGGGCCATACAGCCATACGCGAGCCTGACCCAGGCGCCAGGTCAGCCCGGTTTCGCCCTCGACCTCGCGGATCTCGTCAACCAACCGCTGGGCCGCCTCCTGATCATCCAGAACTTCCGGCGACTGTAGCAACAGCGTCCGGATGGAAATATCATCAGGATGCGCCGCGGCCAATTCCAGCAGCCGGGCCACGCCCTGCTCGCGCTCGCCTTCAAAAAACTCGACCGCAGCCAGCCGCACGTCGATCTGGAGCTGATCCTGCTCGCTCGCGACGGCCGACCGCCCGGCCTCGAGCGTCGCGCGCGCCGCCGCAAAATCACGCCCGGCGATTTGCCGCCCGGCCAGCATCAACCACGGCTGGGCCACGTCGCCGACCGCCTCGCAGGCCGACCGCAATGTCTCAAGCGCCTCGTCCGGGCGTCCCTGCGACGTGTACATGCCGACCAGCGCCAGGTAGGCGCCCAGAGGGTCTTCCGTCGCGGACAGGGCCGACCGCAGCTCCGCCTCCGCCCCGGCCGCCTCGCCACTGCCTTCCAGCGCCAGCGCCAACACCACACGCACGTCAGCACGCTCTGGATGAGCGTTGCGCAGTTCACGCAGCTCGGCCACCAACGGCGCCAGCACGCGTTCCTCTCCCCGCTCTTCCAGCGCCTGACCCACTCGCACGCTGTAGCGTAACACCACCGGCTCCAGGCCGTCTGCCAGCTCGTCCGCGTCGACCTGGTCAAGCAGGGCCAGCGCCCGCGTCCACTGCCCCCGCCGGGCGGCACTACGCGCCAGTTGCAGCGCGCTGTCGGCCGGCAGTTGCACACCGCCCGCAACCTCCTCGGCAATCCGGGCCAAGCGACCGGTTTGTCCGGTCCGGGCGTACGCATCAACGAGCATCCCCATGATCACCGAGCCGGTGTGCCCACGCTCGACCAGGGGCTCCAATTGTGCAATGACTTCGTAGGGGTCGCCCTCCGCGTTAGCCACCAGGGCCCGCAACGCCGCCACCGTCGTGCTCTCTGCCAGCACCACCCCGCTGTCTTCCAGCATCTCCACGTAGGTATCCAGACTCGCGCGCGCCTGGTCGACCCGCCCCCCGAGCACAAACAAACGTACGGCCGTCGGGAGCAGGGCGCCGTACTGGCGCCGGCCTTTCAATTCCGGCAACGTGGCTTCCGCCGCCTGCACGCCGCGCTCCCCCCAACCGGCCTTGAGACACAGGTTGGCCTCGGCCATGAAACAGCTCGCCACCCAATCCAGCTGGTCGACGTACTGCTCACGTGTGGCTGCGCGGGGCAACGTGCGGGCGTGCGCCAACACCTCCCCGGCCCGATCATACTCACCCAACTCCGCCAGTTCCCGGGTCACTGCCAGCAACGACTGCGGATCATCGCCCGCTTGTTCGGCCGCCCGATCCGCCGCCTCCCGCGCCTGCGCGAACATATTCGCCGATTCCGGCCCACCCTCGGCCGCGATGCTGCGCAGAACGGCCGCACGAAACGCGTCAACCAGAGCGGAATCAGTCGACCTGCCGGCCGCCTCATCCAAAATCGATAACGCTTTTTGACGCGCGTCATTCGCGCCCTGGTGGAGTATCACCTCCGCCAATTGCAAGCTCGCCTCGACATACTCCGCAGCACGTTGCGGGTCGTCGCGGATAGTGTCAAGCAGGCCTTCAAGCTCGGTGCGCGCCGGGGCAATCTGCTGGCGCGACAACAACTCCTGGCACTTCGCAATGATCGCCCCCGGATCACCCGGAACCGCTTCCAGGCGTATCCCCGCCACATAACCCAACTCGGCATAATCACGCATCGACCGATACAGCAACACCAGTCGCTCGAACGCGGCCCTGTCAGACGGATCCTGGCGAAACACCTCCCGATAGGCAGAAATCGCCTGTGAAATCCGCGTCGTCAGCAGCGGCTCGCTCGACAGTTGCGCTTCGGCATACTTGCGCAACACATCCGCATCCTGGCGATGCTGCGAGAGATAGTGTCCCAGCTTGACCCGCGCCGTATCCCAATCCCCCTCCGCATATGCAGCCAGACCAGCCGCTAACGCCTGCTCCACCATCGCCCGCTTGCGCCAGCGGTGGGTGAAATACCCCCCCACAACCAACAGGATCACCGCCAGAGCGATGATAATAAAAACGCCAATGCGGGTTGCACCAGACCTCGTCGGCCTTCCAGCCATTCCGTACCCCTTGAATCGGCCCGCTCATCAAATCGAATCTGCTGGGCCGTCGCCATGCCAGCACACCGATCGGTTCGCCGGAATACGATCCATTCCTGCAACGACCGGACAGGCACCCGGCAAGAAACCTCGCCAGACAACGATCCCTAACACCCGCCAGCGCCGGAGCCGCTCTTACGGCGACTTCGGTACTGAACTGAGAGTGAGGCTCGTAATCTACCTCATCCCGCCGGCGCCAACCACTGGCGATACTACCCAAAGCTCCTATCGGAACCCCCACTACGTTCGGCTCGGAGTTCCCCCGCCCCAGCATGAGAACGGGCCCCGCGACTCGCCTGGAGCCGCGGGGCCCGGAAGATCCACTCGCAATGGTCGACACCTGTACAGGTGTCGGTGGGATCAGTCAGACTAGGCCAGGTGACGCTTCATCCGCGCGACCAGACCGAGGCCCACGACGCCCAGCAACACCGCGCCCGGAACGGGCACGAGCACGAGCTGGTCCTGGCCACCTTCACCGTTCGAGTTGCGCGTCAGGTTGGCAACGCGAACGTTTCCGAATCCGTCCCAGCCGGCAACGTCGAATTCGAGGATGCCGTCCTGCCACCAGCCGTTGCTCGCAGCCAGGTTGCGGGCGTTGTTCAACTGGCCCGCCTTGCTCGGGAAGTGGTTCACCAGTTGGCTGTGCGAATAGCCCATCGAACGCCAGATGGAATACTGGAGGGCATCGTTCACAGCATTGGTGTCGGCGTAGCCGGAGAGCGCGCCGTTGCGGAAGTTGGTGTACAACCAGGCCGTCCGCTCGGACATGGTGTAGTCACTGCTGACCGTCGTTACGCCAATGCCCGTCACCGTGTAAGGCACGTTGGGCACGTAGATCAGCTCGCCGATCTCGACGCAGAACGTCTGGAAACTGTTTCCCTGTGTGTTGTTTTGCAGCGTGATCGGACCGGCCAGGAGGGACAGGTCGTAGCCACCATTCGGAACGTAAACGACGTCACCAACGTCAGCGTCGATACCGGCCATGGCCGTCGAGGCCAACAGGGTCATAGCAGCGATAAGTGCGAATTTCTTCATGATTCGTTCTCCTCAGCACCTCCGTCCATGCGGAGCATGCCAGCAGATTCCTGGGAAGACTCGCTCGACGCATCGCATACTTACGCGACGCACCCAATCGAGCGAGTCTCATCAAAATCTGGAGAACACCGGTGGGCCGCGGGGCGCGCTGGCCAACGCGAGCAGCACACCAGCCAAAACTCGGTCTGGCCCCCGTGAATAACTGGGAACAACACCGACTGTCGCCACAACTTCATCGAAGAGGCAGGCCGGCAGTTGCTGCGTATCGTTTCTATCCGGATCAAACGGCGTGGTGTGGCCGATCTGCTGCGGGCCGCCGGTGTGATACCACTCCGCCGGTGCCGCGAGTTGCCCGCGCCGCAAGGCCTGGCGTACCTGGTACAGGCTCAGTCCTGCCAGAGCTGTCAGCCCCAGCGCCAGACTGCTGGGCGCCGGTGGCAACTCGCTCAGTTCGCCGCTTGCGTCCGCGCCCCGTTCGGCCGGCAGCCCGCCCGATGTGGGCACGAAGTCCGCCACTTCAGGCCAGACCGTCTCGCCCTCATCCAGACCCGGGAACCCGTAGCGCAGCATCGGCACAAGGTCCGTTTGTGCCGCGTTCGGCGACTCCGTCGGCCTCAGCGACTCAAGCGGATCACCCCCAGCCGACCGAGACTCCACCAAGCCGGCGAGAGCGCTCCCGGGAAGCAGTAGAGCGAGAGCAAACAGGGATGTCAGACGGCAATTTCTCACAGAAACCCCGCAGATTGCTTCTTACCCAAACCTCAACTGTTTGATGCTAGCGCTGTGCCCGCTCCCGGTCAACATTGTTCCTTTGAGACGTACTCAGGAGCGATCACCACGGTCTAATAAGGTCACTGTCACCCCGCAGCCAAGGACTAAATCAACAACCAGGATCTATAGTGGTGCGGTTTGCAGGTCTATAGATTCGATCTTATCACCCCTGCCGCAGTGCTGTGCCGGGGCAGAAAATAGGAATGTCCTCATAGTGCGAACAGCTGGTCTGTCGAGGGCGTGCAATTCGGACAACCGGGCACCGGTTCGCACTTCGGATCCCCCCATAACAACGAACAGGCTCCCGCTCGTCTCCAAGCGGGAGCCTGCTTCTTTTCGAACCGATGACAGCCCCAACGGGCTATCGGACTTGCAAGACAATCGGCATCGCAGAGACGCCGGTTATCCGTGCCGGTGCTTCCACCAGACCAGCATTCCCAGGCCAAAGGCGCCCAGAATGGCGGCGCCCGGGACGGAAATCTGGACGACGAAATCCTGCCCCAGCGGGCTGGACAGCCCCAACAGTCCGTTGGTTGCCGTCCCACCTTCGTCGGCCACGTCGGCCAACCACTGGTTGGCCAACCCGATAACGCTGCTGTTACCGCTCAGCCCGAAGGAACTCTGCGCGTTCGGATAACCCGCGACATCGGGCCAATTCAACTGGCCCGGATTCGGAGCCTCTACAAGACCACCCGCGCCGGCGGACATTCCGATATCCCAGCCGAAGCGGAATGCGCTCGTATCAAAGGCCGCATCTTCGTAAACGATTTCCCAGATCGCTGCCTGAAAAGCCGCAGCCTCGACGGCACCGCCAGCTTGTACATCAGCAATATGCTCGCTCCAAAGTTCGCCGATGAAGCCGGCCTTGTCCGCGCCGATGCCGCCCTTCCCGGAGCGCCAACCGACCGGGGTCTGCCCCAGCGCCGCAACGCTGTAGGTCTGCTGGCTGGTACTGGCCGGCATCAGTTCGATGCTGAAACCCCAGCCCGGCACCGCGCCGCCACTCGTTTCGTAGCGGTGGATACCGAGAGCTGTGCTCAACCCACTGGTGTAGCCCGGCCCAAAGGCCGTCATCTGCAATGACGGACTGACGCCGGTGTGGCGAAGCTGCACGTCCGCCAGGCTCGTGGCAGCACTGCCAAGCAGCACGACTATCGCTAATACAGAGACGACTTGTTTCATGACAATCCCTGTCCTTTCCACTTGGTCCACGTAATCAGTAGTCCATTCGACTCCGGACTCTTCGCATTCGGCTGATCACGTTGGCCGGCCCATGGCCCGCACCGCGTGATCTTCGATTCGCCGGAGCGTCCATTCCGCTAAGCGAATCGCGTCGCCAAAGCGACGGCCATCTCCTCGGTCAGAGTCAGACCGCCGATGGACGATCGGCCGGGGCTAGGACGTGCGGCGGCCGTTCCGCCACACCAGGCCCAACCCGAGCAGGCCCAGCAATACTGCGCCGGGCACGGGTACGCTGATAAGCGTAACGAAGTCCTGACCAGCGTTAGGGAACTGGTCTTGCGACTCCAAACCGATCAGGTTCGCGTAGGGGCCGAAGCCCGTCAGTTCACCTAGCCAGCCGTTGGCCACGTTGGCCACGCCGGAAGACAACCCGAACGCCCAGAACTCACCACTCCGGACGTCGCCGAAGCCCGGCTGATCCTGATCATCGAGTTCGTAGATGATCTCCCAGATCGCAAGCTGAAAGGCCTGGCGGTCGCGCGTGTCGTGATCACCATCGAACAGCTCGTTGTAGCTGCGCGCGTAGAGCTCACGAACCAGGTTGGCGCGATCCGCGCCCATCGGCTGCCAGGGATCGATTTCTGGCGTCGGAACCTGCGAAAGATCGACAATCTCATACGGGCACGACTGCGAGACATACTCGCTCAAGTCGATGCAAAACGCCTGGAACTGGTCAAATGCACCACTGCCGTCGGGCAGGTTGCCCGAGGTAATCGTGAACGTGAACATACCCGCCCAGGTTCCGCCACTGCCCACGGGCGACTGTACGTAAACCCAATCACGGTCCGTTTGGTTGGCCCAGCCGGTGATATCAGCAAAGGCCACGGTTGACGCCAGTCCCAGAACCACAAAAACTGCTAACTTCTTCATCCCTTTTCTCCTCGAACAATAAGCGCGCATATGCGCGACAATTCACCAAAGCTGCCCAACATGCGCCAATCGCCACGCAACGGCGATCAGTCGTGGGCTCAGACTAGAACGGTGAGGAGATCTGCGGCGGACCGCGCGGGGCCACCGCCAGGGGAATGCATTCGAATGGCTTGGGTAGCACCGCTTCATCAACGAAGCGGATCAGATGCGGACGACAAGGTGTCGGGGTCGCGTGGACACACAACGGCAGCGCCGACGTGTCGATGTCCAGATCCAGCGGCGTAGCATGCCCCACTTGGGCCGGACCACCGGTGTGATACCACTCGGGCAGATTCGACAGATGCAGCTTGCGAACCGACCGGCCGGCCTGGTAGAGCCCCAACCCCGCGAGCGCCGTCAGTCCCAGCGATAAGCTGCTGGGCGCCGGCGGAAGCTCGTGCAATGTACCGGCTGACGCTGGTGCGTCAGCCGCCCCCGCATATGCCGGCTGGGTCAAGCCCGGCAGGAAGCCAGGCACAAGCCAGCAATGGTGGTCACCATCTAACGACAATTGCTGCGCCCATGTGCCGACATCAGCGATCTGGGCGACGGCTACAGTATTGACAGGGGGAACTGCTGTTGGCGCAAGAACATCGCCGTGCCGCAAACCAGCGCACGCAACCACAGCGCTCACAGCGCCGTGCAGCAACACCGCAATGATGACTCGTCGGCCCTTCACCTGTTAGCCCTTTTATGGGTCGCCAACAACTATGGCAATATGTGTTTTATACTCGCGCAAGCGGCCGAAAGTCAACTCTCAGCTCGCCGGAATTCGATATCCACGAAGATCTTACGAATTTCATTGCGAATCCCGGCAACCAGCACTCGGTGCGTGGATCAGCCAGAAGAACTCTGACTTGCTGCCCCTCCTTCTACGCCGCAACGTCACTCCCGGGCCACGCTTGCCCCGCCCGGCGACGCCGCCGCCCCACCGCCTGACCGACGTCTCAGTAGCTTGATACCGCTATCCCGATAAAAAGGTGGTCACTGGCGCCGCAGGGATATCAGGACGTAGTAAAGCCTCCAAATAACCACACCGTCACGCACAGATTTTGCCCAGCTTACCTATGTATTTGACCATTCAGGTAATGAGCGGCCCCTCTCCGTGAACAAGACAGGCAAACTCGTGCTGTAGGTGCCTCATGCGCGCTGCCATCACCTTCACGTTAGTAACACTCGTCCTGGCGACGTCTGCGTCCGTGCTGCTGGTCGGCTGTGGCGGGGTTGACGCCGGCCCGATCGATTCGGACACCGTGGACGAGATCCTGGCTTATACGGACGGTGATGATCCCGACAACGCCGGTGAACAACGAGACGGGGTTTTTCAGACCACGCCGCGTATCGGCGAGACGCCGCTTGAGGTCGCTGTCGCCGTTATCGATCCCGAAGAAAATGCTTTGTATGGCTGGGATTTCGGGGAGGGCACTGTGGCCGCGGGGGCCAACGCGTCTCACGTCTACACGGAGCCGGGCGTTTACGAGATCATGCTGGCGGCGCAGACGTCCGCGGGCGAGAGTTTCTATTCGATTGATGAGGTCTACGTCCTCCCCGATTATGACTTTGAGTACACGGAGGGCGATGATCCCCTGGAAATCAAGTTGCGTGTCTCGCCAGACCCGTTAGCATTCGACCACGGGATTGAGGGAGAATTCACCTGGTCGTTCGACGACGGGACGGAGACGACCGGTGCAGAGGCACGACACGTGTACAGCCAGCAAGGACGCTATGCAGTCATTCTGACGTTCGTCACCGCACTGGGTTCGGTCCAGTGTTCGCAGCAATTGGTGACCGTACCGGCCTCCGACCGTTCGCAGGAGCCCGGCCTGTCCATGCTGCTCGTAACCCCCATGGAAGGGATTGACAGCAGCGGCCCGGTCGGCGGACCGTTTGATCCCGACCATAAGTCCTACACCATAGAAAACACCGGCACGACGACCGTCGAGTGGTCTGTCAGTCTCAGCGGCGATTGGATTTCGTTCATCTCGCCGACGAGCGGACTGCTGGCCGCGGGCGCGAGCGCGACCGTTACGGTGGCGCTCG
The DNA here is from genome assembly GCA_963666925.2 of Phycisphaerae bacterium. Lineage (GTDB taxonomy): Bacteria > Planctomycetota > Phycisphaerae > UBA1845 > Fen-1342 > JANQFV01. Next base: position 54,125 of record CAXXTC010000002.1, read on the forward strand.
ACGAAGACGCTTACGACAAGCCGGTGGGGCAATACGAAGCGACGTTCCTGGTCGAAGATCTCAACGCGGGCGAGATCGTGGCCCAGGAAATAATGTCACTGGCGGTCGAGTCGCCCAGTGAGCCGCCGCGAATCGCGGTGCTTTCGGATGAATCAATCTTCCCGGGGCGCGGCTACAGCCGCACGCCGACGCTGTTGCAAGGCTCGACCCCGGTTAACTGGGGACTGCTCGACGGCCCCGCCGACATGACTATCGACACGAGTTCCGGCAAGGTCAGCTGGCCCAATCCGCAGCCGTCCGGCAGCTCGTTTCAGGTAACGATCATCGCGGTCAACAGCGTCGGTAACGACCAGAAGACCTGGACGCTGACGATCGACGGGACGGAGCCTGTGATTGTCCCGCTGGATGACGATGCAACCGTTCCGGGAATGCCCTACACGCGGACGCCGCAACTCAGTGAAGGCACCGGCACCATCTCCTGGACCCTCATTGAGGGCCCCACGGGGATGACGATTGACGATGCCACCGGCGTCGTGACCTGGGCCAATCCGCAACCTGCCGGTTCGCAACACAACATCACCATTCGGGCCTCAAACGCGGCCGGCAGCGACGACGAGTCGTGGACGTTGACGGTTGCCGCGATAGCGCCTGTGATCGCGCCGATGGGCGACGATGCCGTTAACCCGGGGATGCCCTACAGCCGCACGCCGTCGCTCAACGACGGGACCGCACCGATCGAATGGACGCTCGTACAGGGCCCGAGCGGCATGAGCATCAACAGTTCCACCGGCGAGGTGAGCTGGGCCAATCCGCAGCCGGCTAATTCGAGCCATCCGATCACGATTCGTGCTGCCAACAGCGCCGGCAACGATGATGAATCGTGGACGCTGACCGTTAGTGCGATCGCGCCGGTAATTGCGCCGATGGGCGACGATGCCGTCGATCCGGGACAGGCCTATAGCCGCACGCCGTCACTCAACGACGGAACCGCGCCGATCGAATGGACGCTCGTGCAGGGTCCGAGCGGCATGAGCATCAACAGTTCCACCGGCGAGGTAACTTGGGACGATCCGCAGCCCGCAGATTCACAGCACACCATCACCATTCGCGCGACGAACAGCGCCGGCAGCGACGATGAATCGTGGACGTTGACCGTCGCTGCGGTCGCCCCCGTGATCACGCCGCTGAACGACGATGCCGTCGATCCGGGACAGGCGTACAGCAGAACGCCGACGCTGAACGAAGGCTCGGCCCCAGTAACCTGGAGCCTGGTCCAGGGGCCGGCCGGCATGAGCATCAACTCGTCCACCGGCACGGCAAGTTGGACTAATCCGCAGCCCGAGGATTCACAGCACACCATCACCATTCGCGCGACGAACAGTGCCGGCAGCGACGATGAATCGTGGACGTTGACCGTCGCTGCGGTCGCCCCCGTGATCACGCCGCTGAACGACGATGCCGTCGATCCAGGAGAGGCGTACAGCAGAACGCCGACGCTGAGCGAAGGCTCGGCCCCAGTAACCTGGAGCCTGGTCCAGGGCCCGGCCGGCATGAGCATTAACAGCTCTACCGGCCAGGTGAGTTGGACCAATCCGCAGCCGGCGGATTCGCAGCACACCGTCACCATTCGAGCAACCAACAGCGCCGGCAGTGATGACGAATCGTGGACGCTGACCGTTGCTGCGGTCGCACCCGTGATCGCGCCGCTGAACGACGATGCCGTCGATCCGGGAGAGGCGTACAGCAGAACGCCGGCGCTAAGCGAAGGCTCGGCCCCGATAACCTGGACGCTCGTTCAGGGGCCGAGTGGCATGAGCATCAACTCGTCCACCGGCACGGTGAGCTGGACCAATCCGCAGCCGGCGGATTCTCAGCACACCGTTACCATTCGAGCGACCAACAGCGCCGGCAGCGATGACGAATCGTGGACGCTAACCGTTGCTGCGATCGCCCCCGTGATCGCGCCGCTGAACGACGATGCCGTCGATCCAGGAGAGGCGTACAGTAGAACGCCGACGCTGAGCGAAGGCTCGGCCCCAATAACCTGGAGCCTGGTCCAGGGGCCGGCCGGCATGAGCATTAACAGCGTCTACCGGCCACGGTGAGCTGGACCAATCCGCAGCCGGCGGATTCGCAGCACACCATCACCATTCGCGCGACCAACAGCGCCGGCAGCGATGACGAATCGTGGACGTTGACGGTCAACTGCGCTCGCGCCGGTGATTGCACGCGATGAACGACGACTGCGGTCAATCCGGGACAGGCTTACAGCCGCACGCCATCACTCGACGAAGGCACTACGCCGGTACTCTGGACGCTGGTCGAGCACCCGAACGGCATGACGATCAACGGCTCTACCGGCCAGGTAAGCTGGACCGATCCGCAGCCCGCGGACTCGCAGCACACCATCACCATTCGCGCGACCAACAGTGCCGGCAGTGATGACGAATCGTGGACGTTGACGGTCAACGCGCTCGCGCCGGTTATTGCCGCGATGAACGACGACTCGGTCAATCCGGGACAGGCGTACAGCCGCACGCCGGCGCTGAGCGAAGGCTCGGCCCCGATAACCTGGACGCTCGTTCAGGGGCCGAGTGGCATGAGCATCAACTCGTCCACCGGCACGGTGAGTTGGACTGATCCGCAGCCCGCGGATTCACAGCACACCATCACCATTCGCGCGACCAACAGCGCCGGCAGCGATGACGAATCGTGGACGCTGACCGTTGCTGCGATCGCCCCGGTGATCGTCGCGATGAGCGACGACTCGGTCGATCCGGGGCAGGCGTACAGCCGCACCCCGTCACTCGACGAAGGCACTACGCCGGTACTCTGGACGCTGGGCGAGCACCCGGACGGCATGACGATCAACGGCTCTACCGGCCAGGTAAGCTGGACCAATCCGCAGCCCGCGGACTCGCAGCACACCGTTACCATTCGAGCAACCAACAGTGCCGGCAGCGATGATGAGTCATGGACGCTGACGGTTAACGCCGAGAGCGCCGACTGTGAAACGGCCACGACGGAGTGGCAAAACTTCGAGATCGAATCGCAGAACGGCCTATTCACGGTGGAATACGACGCGGTGCCGCTTGGTGCGGCCATCGACGGCGTTACGGCGCTGTCGTCCGGGGTCGCGTCGGCCCACGCCGACTGTGCGGTGCTGATTCGCTTCAGCAGCGCCGGCCAGATTGACGCGCGCGATGGCAGCAGCTACCGGTCTGACGCGGCCGTCTCGTACGCGAGCGGAACGACGTATCACTTCCGTGTCGTCGTCAACGTTCCTGGCCATACCTACAGCGTGTACGTCACGCCGGAGGGATCCGGCGAACAAACGCTGGCCGTCGATTATGCGTTCAGGACGGAACAGGCCGGCGTGACGACGCTGGATCATTGGGCCCTGATGGAAGAAACGGGAACCGGGTTCGACGTGTGTGACTTCACGCTCGTATCGGCACCGCGACTGCTGTCGGTTTCGCCCAGCAACACTTTCGAGAGCAGCGGCGACGAGGGCGGTCCGTTCACGCCGGGCGCCAAGGTCTACACGCTAGAGAACCAGGGCGCCGAGTCGCTGAACTGGTCGGTATCGGTCGACGCCAACTGGCTAACGCTGTCACCAGCGACGTCGGGCGGCCTGGCCGGCGGAGCAACCACGACGATAACGGCGACGATCAACGGAAACGCTGACGCGCTCGAGTCCGGGAGCTACACGGCACAGATCGACTTCGTCAACGAAACGGACGGCGTCGGAGATACGTCACGGGCGGTCGCGCTGGAGATCTCCGGCCTGACGGCGCCCGTGATTGCAGCCATCGGCAACCACACGACGCAGCCCGGGGAAAGCTACAGCCGAACGGCGACGCTCACGCAGGGAACGCTGCCCGTGACCTGGACCTCTGACGACCGGGCCGAGCGGCCCTGGCGATCGACGCCGACACCGGCGTGGTGACGTGGGCTGATCCGCAGACGCCGGAGTCCGAGCATACGATCACCATCCGCGCTACGAACTCGGCCGGTTACGACGAGGAAAGCTGGCAACTGACCATCGGCGACGGCGAGACGCAGACGGCGGGCTCGATAACGCACGACGGCATCACCTGGACGTTCGACGGTGACTACCAGGTCGGCCAGTTTGTGACGGGCGACTGGTGGGTGATTCCGCCGACGCCAGACGGCACGGTAACGGTCGTGGCGATCACCAAGCCGCACAGCACGAACGGCCGCGACGGCTCGATGTTGAACCCAATGGGCGCAACTGGTCACGGCTACGACGCGCGGCTGTTGTGGTACGACTCGTCCCTGGATGTGTCGCGCTCGTTGCCGCTGATTATGTCGGCCGATCAATCACTGGTCTCGACGATCAGTTGGGAAGCGGGCGAGGATGGCTGTCCGTCGGTGGTTGGCGACAAGCCGCGACCGACGGTGCGGCGGGCCTGTGTGCTGACGTGCCTGGGCACGGCACCCGCGGCGGATGCGTTCCGCCCCGCGTACGCCGGCACTGACAAGCGTGTTTTCCAGGCCAGCGCACTGCGGATGGACCTGTTCCCGAACCTGACCGCGCCGGCGTCGACGCCGAGCGTGGCCAGCCTGGAAGCATACTTCGAGCGCGTCTGGCTGGATCACGGCGTGAACTACTACTTCAACGAATACATCCACCCCAGCGACAACATGCCCTGGTACGGTCAGCCGATGGCCGGTCAGGTCGGCGAGGCGGCGGCGGCACTGCTGCTGAACATCGACTCGGAATCCAAGCGCCAACTCCTGCTCAAGCTGTGCCAGTTGGGCATCGACAACTACGGGGCAGCAGCGGCCGGCGCCTGCTGGCCGGCAAACGGCGGCCACGGCAGCGGACGCAAGTTCCCGATTCTGCTAGCCGGTCTGGTGCTGAACGATGCCGACATGCTCAACGTCTCGGCCAATTCGCACAGCATGTCCTCATGGCGCTTCGGCGAGGACGAGCAGACGTTCTACGTGACGAGCGGAAGGCACGCCCGACGGCGGAATCGACGGCCTCAGCACGACCGCACGCGGGTACTCCTACCAAGCCGGCGGCACCGCGCGGAGCGGAACCGCCAGCACCATCCAACTAGCATCGAACCACTCCTGCGCCGACTCGTACTCGGTGCTCGACCACACGATCATGATCACCGGCGGCACCGGTGCTGGCCAGTCCCGCGTCATTAACGACCGCTCGCACTGGTTTGACGCGTCGCCCAACGACAAGGTCGTCGGCATCACGCCCGACTGGGACGTCGTGCCTGACTCGACCTCCCAGTACATGATCGTCAGCGGCCCGCTGGACTTCCTGTCGCCCGGCGACCCGGAATACGGCATCCGCCACTACGCCGAGCCGGTGAACGACAACCACGCATTTACCCAGTCGGTCTACCGGCAATGCTGCACGGCCAACGCCTGGCCGGGCTACATCCTGGCGGCCCGCGCCTTGGGACTCCAGGACGAGTGGGACCACGACGCGTTGTTCGACTACACCGCCCGCTACATGAACACCATGACCGGCACGTTCCGCTGCTGGTCGGAGTTCACGGAAGATATGTGGGATACGTACGAGGCGAACTACTAACCGCCCGTTCAACGAACAAACCGTAAACACGCACGCAGCGGGGTGACCACGAACACGCGGTCGCCCCGCTGGCGTCGTTGATGCTCAGCGTGCAAACAAACCGCGAGTGTTCCCGGATGGCGACCGGGCCGCACGAAGGACTCGCGTGTGGGGGGGAATTCAAGCGCTACGAGCGATAGGCCGCAGCAAGTGTGCAGCGATCAACGTAGCCAGAGGGGTGGGGATTATGCGGGAGTGGAGGGAGCCCGTGCATCGCGCGAATCGTCACGCCCCCAGGTGGCCTCACCGGCACGACGCCGGTGGGCGGCCTGGCGACGAGCAGCCAGATTCACGTACAAGTACACAGGGAGCGACAGCCACAAACCCGGCCGGGCCAGCACCCAGCGCCACAACGGCTCGCGGGCTGCCCGATGATCGGCCGTCGCCACGTGCGGAAACGCGCGGCGCAGTTGGGCATGCCCCAGGCGAACACGGGTCTTGGCACGAATCAGGCCCGCCAGCGTCCGCGGCGGATCAACACGCGACACCGCCGACGACACGGTCACGCGCTGTTCGGGCGGAAAACTGAAACGAACGAAGCCGTCGTCGTTGATGACGTCGGGGAACTGCTCGAAGCGCGCCCGGCCCGCCTGCGAGACGGCATATACGCCGGTGCCAACCTGCCCACCCACCTGGTTATAGGGCAGACGCGTCCAGACACGGTAAAACGCGCGTACGGGCCAGGAGGTCTGCGACAGGTCCATGCGCAGCGCGGGCGTAGCAAAATGCGCATCGCCGCTTTGGAGCACCTCCGCGATGGCGCGGATCGAAGCAAGGTCGAGCACAACGTCGGCGTCGATATATATGCGGGGAAAGCCGGTGGCCGCCGCGTCGGCAGCGTTCAGGGCCGCAATCTTTGACGCCTGCGAAACCTCGATCACGCGTACCAGCGGACCACAGCGCCGGGCCAGTTCTGCGGTTTCGTCGGTGCAGCCGTTGCACGCGACGATCACTTCGAGCTCGCCGGGCGTAGCACCATCCACGATGGCGTGCAGGCCACGCTCGATGACGGCCGCCTCGTTATGTGCCGGAACAATGATGGACAGCATGCGGCGAACTCACTCTTGAGCTGGTGAATCGGTGGCGGTGATCGGTTTCTGATTATCCAGGATGAACCCGCGCAAGGCATTGATCAAGTCGGGCGATGCGTGGGCATCGATGCGGTCGGCCGGGGAACTGCACAGCAGCGTATCGAGCCGATTGGGCAGTTCGTGCTCGTCGAAGGCGACCGCCACCTTGCCCATCTGGTCGAAGCGCCGGGCGGTAGCCACCTGGTGGTCGTTGCGCGTTTCGCGCAGGTCGCCGCGCCGCGGCATGACCAGCAGCGGCCGACCAAACTGGAGCGCGGTAATGATGGTACCCATGCCGGCATGAGCCACGAGCGCTTGCGCGTCGGCCGCCTGCCGGCGAAACTCGTCCGGAGCGATAAACTCGGTCCACTGCATGTGCTGGGGTTGCCAGGCGCCGGTGCCGATCTGCGCCAACACCGGCGTCTGCGGGTGTTCCGCCGCCCAGGCATCCACCGCGCGGATCAGCCGATCGAAAGGCATCTGGGCGCCAACCGTCACCAGGATCACAGCACGGCCCCCACGTATTGCGGGCCGTCGGCCGTGGCCAGGTGCGGCCACTGCGTCAGCCACAGGTCGGCATAGGAACGCACGAGCCGCCCGGTCATCGACATTTCCTCGACGTTGGCAATGCTGTCGATCCAAACGGTGCGTGCGCCACACCACCGGCCAAAGCGAATCGCGAAATAGCCGGGCGCTGCACCGGTCGAAACCACCACGTCCGGCCTGACGCGCAGAACGATACTGAGAATCCGTGCGCACATGAGTAGAAGCTTGAGCCGATCCCAGCGGGTGGCGTCGTTGATAGCCCGAAACGGCGTGTCGGGAACATCAGAGCGATAGGCGCGATTGACCGTCACGTAGGTCACGTCACACCCCTGCCACGCCGGCCCCAGACGCAGCAGTTGCACCCAGTGGCCACCGCCCGAGGAGATCGCCAGCACGCGCCGGCGGCGCTGTTTGCTGCTGTTCATCACGGGCGACATTCCTGCAACTCGCTCCAGGTGCGCAACGTGAAACCTTCGTCGCGAGCCAGTTTCAACAACTGCTCGGTCGTCATGAGCATGTGCTCGGCCCAGGGCTGGTGCTCGGGCGGACGATCAAAATCGTGCATCAGCACCACGGCGCCGCCCAGTTCGCGCACCTGTTGTGCAATTCCTGCCGGCGTAGCATGAACGCGGCGCGTATCGCCGGAGTCCAATGTCCACCAGGCCACCGGCGTGCCGCGCCGGCGCAGCCGCCACCAGGTCGGCAGCGTGAGCTTGCCCTCGGGCGGCCGATAGGGAGCATTAGGCGAAACCCACTCCGCGAGGGCCGTGTAGCCACGGTTCATATCGGACAGGGCACGCCAAGGCGACACGCGCCAGGCGCTGATGTGCGTATCGGAATGGCAGCCCAGTTCGTGGCCGGCGCTGGCCGCGGCACCAACCACGTCGCCGGCATCGCGGGCGCGACTCCCCAGCAGGAAAAAGCTGGCGCGGGCATCGTAGCGTGCCAGCAAATCGAGCAGGCGAGGCGTGAGCACGGAGCCCGGCCCATCATCATAGGTCAGCACGATCGAACGCGTCGCCCGGCAGAGCTTGTCCAGTCGGCGTACCTGGCGCAGCCGCAACAAGTGCGGCGAATAATAAAGCGCCCCGGCCAAACCGACCGCCAAACCCCCGATAACCATGCCGCCGATCGCGGTCACGCCTGTTCACCCGCGCTCAGCGTCGGCCGACGTCCCGCACAAACTCGCCGCAAGCGACGCAGCAGCCCGCGGTACGGACCCAGCCACGCATAGCCCCCGGCACAGGTCAGCACGAACTCAATTAGCCAGGTGTCAGGCGTCATGCCGAAGCGCCCGATAACGGGGGCCTGATTATCCGACACGAGCTGTTCGCGGAGCGTATACGTGCGCTGATAGCCGGCCCGACACGCAGCCTGCAAGACACGCTCGTCAAACTCGCCATAGGGCAGCGCCAGATCAACGATTGGCCGATCGGTCAACTCCTCCAACGCCCGTCGGCACTCTTCCAGCTCCATGTGCAAAGCGTGATCGTCCAGGTCTGGCAAGCGCGCGTGCGAAACCGTGTGGGCACCGGGCACCAGCAGATCTTCGCGGACGGCCGCACTGTATTCCGCAGCACTCATGACCCGCTCGTTGCGCTCGGGATGATCGGCCGGCATTGGCCAGCGCGGCGGTTGGTCGAAATTGCCCGTGACGGCAAAAACCAACGGTTTGGCATTATGGGACTGCAATACGGGCAACGCGTTGTCGAGCAGATTCGCGAACGCATCATCAAAGGTCAGCCAGACGACCGGGCCGGCGACTGAGCCGTCCTCCGCCGCCAGGTCGCCGGGCGTGCGCAGAAGGCTGCGGGCTTGGCGGATCTGCCGGGCGAAACGCTCGCGCTGTTCATCACGAACCCCGTGGTAACAAAGCACGACTGCGCGCCGCCGATATGCCCGACCAAAACCGGTGAGCAGCCACCACAGCAGCGCCAGGCACAGGTACACCAGACGTACCAGCAGGCCGCGCTTGTCGTACACTAGGCGTCTCCCGCGGGGGACTGGTTCGCGTCATCGACGGCAGCGGCATGGTCGTCGGCCGCTTCTTTGGCTGCGTCGCGGAGTTGGCGTCCGCTCAGCCGACGGTAGAGCGTTTCCGCGCGTTCGAGCAGCCAGGCGCGCCACGCTGACGGTGCACAGCCGAACTCGCCCACGAACGTCACCACGCGTGCCCCGAGCCGCAATTTCGCCTCGGCCACACTGCGATTCTCATGCGGGTCATAACCGCCAAAATCGTACTGGGTACAGCCGGCCTCGCGGGCACGTTTGATCCGCTCCCACCACACCAGGTTGGCAGCGAAGCAGTCGCGTCCCTCAACATTGGCTGCTCCGATAATGCCCAGGCAGGTTTGCCCGAGACAACTGGCGATCTGGCCGGCCAACAAGCGCCCGTCCAGATGGCAAAGGGTCACCTCCATGCGCAGGTCCGGGGGGAGTTGCTGATTCACGCGGCGCATCTCCGCACCGTCGATCCCGCGGAACCACTTGACGCGTTTCAGTTCTTCATAGATCGGGAGAAATTCCGCGAACGACTCGTCACGCAGATCGGTCTGAACGGTCAACTCGCTGCGTTCGGCCCGGTTGAGATACTGCCGCCAGCGCCGCTGGAAACGCGCCCGGATTTCGTCAAGCGTGGGGGTCAGGTCAAGCAACAGGGTCTGGTCAGGCGCCCGGTGCGGCGTGGGCTGATAGCCGGCCGCGGCCAGCACCTCGGCACACTGCTCGTAATCCTCGTCTTCCTGCCAGATGCGCGGGCGCAGCCGCAGGCAGTGCCCCTGGTTCTCGACGTAGTATTGGCGCAGAGCGGTCAGGACGTCTTGCAGATCGCGTGGCGTAGCCCCCGGGCGTCGCCACAGCGGACCGCCCAAGGCATACGCCACCCCCCAGCCCAACAGCGGGAGTTGCTTGATGCGCACGCTGCATGCACCGATAACGGCGTCGCCGCGACAGATCAGTGCGCGACTGGTGCTCGCGCGTCGACCGGCGGCCGTCACTTCCGCGAACGCCGGCGTCTGGTAGAGCGTCAGGTCCGAGAAACGACCGGCCTCCGCGTAAAAACGCTCTGCCGACGGATCAGGCTCGATCCGCACTGACGGCGCGCCGGGAGCGCCGGCCATAGCCGATTCACCAGCGGAAGGCTGGGTCTGGGCGATGCTGCGCAGAAAATTCACGCGGTGGGCCCTTTCGGTTGAGCTACGGCCGAAGGTGCAACTACCGATGTCATCGGCATTGTCGCCCGGCGCGCGTCGCTACCCGACAAACGCGTGCCGATCGCAGCAACCGCAGCGATCATATACTCGATCTCGCTGTCCTTCAGATCCTGATGCACGGGCAACGCAAACACGTGGTCCTTCAGATAACACGCGTCCGGATAATCCTGCCAGGGCAGGCCGCGATGATAGCCGCCCCACCACGGAATCGCCGGTATGCCCGCCTCAGCCAACGAGCGAACCCACTGGTTACGTTCGGACGTGACCAGCGGCAAAACGAGCGGACAAACGCCCGCGGGGAGTGGGGGCATCAGCGGGCGCAATTGCGGCACGCCCTCGATCCCCGCCAACAAACGTTCGTAGTGAGCGCGGCGCCGGCGGATCACTGTTTCGGGGTCGACCAGCCGCAGCAGGCCGCGTGTGATCCGTGCACAACGCCAAGTGCCGACGGCAGCGCGGAAGTAATAACCCGCGGGCATGTCGGGATAGGCGCCGCTGTCGCGTGTTTCGAGGTCGGCCACGGACTCCGCCGACCGAGAGCGGCCGGGTGTCCAGCCGCAGGCCGCGGCGCTGGCGTGCAGATAACGTTTGGTCAGCGACAGCAATCCGTGCAGCACGGACCGCGTACCGGGGGCGACGAGTTTCAGCGTGGGCAGGGGCTCACGGGTAACCAGCACCCCGCCATCGGGGACGCCGAGCGTTTTGGTGAAGCTGAACACCGCCGCGTCGCCGCTGGTGCCGAGCCAATGTTCGTCTGATCGACTGAACAGGGACAACGCACAGTCTTCGACCAAATGTATGTCGCGTTGGCGACAGATTTGGCGCAGCTCTTCGAGGTCCTGGGGCCAGCCGAAGTAGTGGGTCACGTGGACGATTCGGGTGCGGTCATTAATGCGTCCGCGCAGGTCGTCGAGATCGATATAGGCCTGGCGGTCAACGCGATACAACTGGACATCGAGGCCGCGGCTGAGATAGGGATCGACCTCGGAGCCGCAGTTATACGCCGGCAGCAGCACGCGGTCGCCAGCGTGCAGCGTCCAGACATCGCAGAGCAGCGCCAGTCCGGTGCGGGCGCGGTGTATCAGCAAACACCCGGGGGCATCGAGCTGCGGCCACGACGGTGGCTGCGACCGGGCCCGAAGCGCTGCCCGCAGCAGCGCCAGCGGCGATTGTCTGGGCAGGCCAACGTACTTGGGTGTGGCGCTCATAATCGCGAGCGTATCCAGGTGGGCCACAACGGGCCGCGTGTCCAGGGGGCATAGCGTGCTGCCCGACGAAACCAGATCTTGTGATACAAAATATGCAGCAGGTCGGCAAAGTGTCCGAACCAGCGCAGCCGAGCCGGCGTCAGTCGATCGCGCCGTACCAGCACGAGCGAACGCACGTCGTCCTGGCGCGCCCCGAGTAGCGTCTTATGCTCGTAATAGCCGGTGCCCAGGTCCATCCAGGTGGCGCCGGCGTCGATGGCCGACGAGATCGCTCGTACCAGGCCGACGTTGCCCAAGCTGAAATCGTCCCACGGCGCGCCGACGCGCCGCGCGCTCAGCCAGGCATACCACCGGCCGCCCAGCAGGTATGCGTAGCGCGCCCCGACCAACGTGTCGTCACAGAACATGTTCACGAGCCGGCTACGCCCGCAACGCGCCTGCTGCGCGACGACGTCACGGTGAAACGCCCGCGCGCTGGGCCAGTCGCCGAAATGTCCGGGTGCACCACGCGCCTGCCACTGCCGAGCGTGCAGCTCCACCATCGCTTCAAAAGCGGCGGGCAGCTCGTCGCCGGGGTCTGCGACGATCTCCTCGCGTGTCGTATGCGCCGCGGTCAAATCGCGCCATTTACGCCGATAGGACTTGCGCTGCTGCTTGCTGAGACTGGCCAGATATTCGTCGAAAGTGCTCGGAAGCTGGACGTGCATGTGCACGCCGACGCTGGCGTCGCGCGCCAGCACAAACTCCGGCCGCTCTCGGGCGACGGCTTCGTGCAGGGCCGCGAAACCCGGAAGACCGGCAGACAGCGGCCCCAGACATATCACATCACAGGCACCCGCGGACAACAGCGAGCCGGCGGCGCTCGTGATCAGCGGCGCGACCAGCGAAGAATCGATCGGCGGGTTGTAGATTCCGGGTGTGAAATCTGACCCGACTATGCGCGCCACGCGCAAACTCACCGGCCCCAGTCGAACGCGATCGAGCAGCAGCGGTAATACGCCCCCGAGCTGGCCGGCCGGCCGAGTGCTGAAGATGTGCAGGGCGCGCGAGCCGCCGTAGTGCTCCCACCAGGTACGACACCACGCGTGCGTCAGCCGGATATCGCCGCCAGTGCGCTCGACGAGCGCATCCCATTCGCCCTCGTCGAACTGGTCGAACGACGAGTGCTCGGCTACAGCGGTGGTCGGGTTAGGACGAATCATGCCTCAGTTGCCGGTCGGGGGACAGCAGTGCTTCGGGACGTTGTTTCGGCACCCGCGCGGGTCAGCAGGAAACGCAGGACGGCGGCGTTACAGGCGGCGCGATTGGCGGCCCGCTCACCGCCGCCGGCCAATCGCCGACCGGTCCACCCCAGCCAACGCAACACGCCACCCAAGATCAGAAAAACCCGGGCCGCCGCAAACGCCAGTGGGCCGAGGTTCTTGCGATGATAAATGAGCAGACTCTTCTGCTGTTGCACGAACATGCGTACGTTTACGAGCCGGGTGCTCTGCCCGCCGCCCTCGCGATGAATGATGCGCCCCACCGGCGCAAACAGGCAGCGCCAGCCGGCCCGATGAAACCGGTAGCACCAGTCCATTTCTTCGCCGTAGACGAAGTAATCCTCGTCCATCAGTCCCACCTGTTGAGCGGCGGCCGGACGCACCAGCATGAACATGCCCGAAACGACCTCGACGTCGCGTTCGGTATCGCGCTGCCAGCCGGCCAGTTCCTCGGCATTGAGCCAGGGCGAGCGCCGAAAGAGGCTGCTGATCCCGACCATCCGCAGAAAAACATACCAGGGCGTGGCGAAACGAAAACAGGTCTGCTGAATATCGACCTCGTTCTCCAGCACCTGGCAGCCCATGACGGCGACGTTCGCGTGAGCGTCCGCGCAGGCGATCGAGCGGGCCAGGCAATCGTCCAGCACGATCGTGTCCGGGTTCAGCAGCAGCCAGTAGCGGCCGCGGGCGATTTGCATACCCTGGTTGTTGGCGGCGGCAAAGCCGCGATTATCGTCGTTGGCGATGAGCACCGCGTCGGGAAACTCCGCCCGCACCATCTCGGCCGAGCCGTCGCCGCTGGCGTTGTCGACGACTATGACCTCCAGCGGGAACTGCTCGGCGGCCGGCACGAGCGAATTCAGACAATCGCGCAGCAGATCGCGCGCGTTCCAGTTAACGATGATCACCGACAGCTCGCAGGGCGTGTCCGCGTGCTGTTGCACGAAACGCGTCGGCGTCGGACTGGAATTGCGCTCGGCCACTTGCTCTCCGAAAACAAACTCGCGATCAGAGGACGGAACAGGGACGCCGGGGCGCCGGGGGCCTGGCCCGCGTAACCGCCCGCGCCGGCTGCAACGCCCGGGCCGGCGACAGGCTCGCGATCATCGCCAGCGACAGATACCAGAGCATGTTGATCTGACCGAAGTAGGACACGCCCCAGAAGCACATCACGTGCACGAAGAGCGATACTCCCAGCCCCCACGCCAGGGCTAGCTCGGTGCGCCGCGATGTTACCCGCGGCAACAATCGCCCGATGCCGGCGAAGGCCTCAACGATGATCGCGACGAAAAACACCAGGGTGATCAGCCCGCCCTGCACACCTTCGAGGATGTACTGGTTGGTGATGTCCAGAGCCGGGAAGACCGACTGCCAGCTACTGGGGTTGCGCGCCCCGATCAGCCACCAGTCGCCGAAGTTGTTCACGGCCAGATCGATAATCCAGTAGCGGTGCCAGCCGGTGGAGCCGCCGGCCAGGTCGAGTTGGGCGAACAGGTACCAGACTGGCCGGGGCATCATCACGTGAAGAGCCGCCAATGCTCCCAGGATACTCCAGCGCACCAGGCGCAGGCGATCGCGCACGTAGAACGCCAGCCCGCCGATCAATGCGGCCATGGTCGCTCCGAGCGGCACGCTCGACGCGCAAGTGATAATGATCACCAGGCAGCCGATCGTCCCCGCCACCAGCAGCCAGCGCTGCCGATATTTCGTCCACCACAGGCTGACCACCAGCGGTAGGCCGACGGCCCAGAAACAGCCGGCCAGGATCGGATGCGCAAAGGCCCCCTGACAACGCAAACGTCCCTGCCTGATCATGGTGATCTCGGGCACGCCGCCAAAAGTCGCGAACAGGTTGCGCCCGGTGGTGTGTTCGAGCAGGAAGAAACAAGCCACCGGCAGGCTCAGCAGGGCAAACGTCTTGGCAATTGTGGCGACGTCGCTCCAGTTGCGTACCAGGCAGCGGAACAGGAAGTATCCGCCGATAATGTTGAACGCCCAGCCCATCCGATAAACGAAGCTCGAGCCGGTGGCTTGCAGCACGGAGAAAGTCACCGTGCCGGCCACCGCCCAGCAACACACCAGCGTGTCGATTCGCTTCCACCGAAAACCGGCCAATTCGCCCCGCAGCATGACCCGCGCCCAGCCGAACAGAATCAGCACACGCAGAAAATCGAAATCGAGCGTGGCGATGACGATGCGCTGCGCGCCGGCCACAAATGAGGCCATGATCAGCACGGGCACGATCGACAGCCGGCGCGGCAACAGGACCAGCGCCAGTCCGAGCACAATCAGGACGGCCAGACCCACCGGGTTCACGGTGGTGTGGCCCATCCACTCGCCGACTCCGAACTGATAGTCCTCGTCCATACTCAATGTTCCCGCGAAACCAATCGAATATCAGACCCGTTCGACGGGCCGAGCGGCACTCGTAACGTCGGACGTACCATGCACCGGCTGACGCTGCCGCAGGTGCCGCTCGCGCACACGCCGCCAGATCGTGGCGAAGGCGCGCAGTTTGCGCGGCAGCGACAGGTTACGCAGCCAGAACCTGAACAGCGGCAGGCCCACATACCTGGGAATCGGCAGACCCAGCGCAGATAACGCAACCAGGCGTCCCCACACCATCCCCTTGGAATTTGGCTGCGCCGGGCTCGAACCCGGCAAAATGTGCAGCGGGGCGCGTTCCAGATGCATATAGCCGTCGCGCAGCGCGTCAGACAAAACGCTGCTGCCGCGAGTCGTGCGGGCGATGCACAGCGAATCGCCGCGCTCTTCCTCTGTTACCGTCCGATACCACGGGTCGCCGACGGCGATGTCGGCAAACTCGCCGGTGTGGTCCGGACAGATGTAACAACGCCATTGGCGATAGCGTTGGAGGAACGCCCACGATTCATCGTAGGTCAGGCTGTGTTCCTGGTTCGCACCGGCCGCATCGACATATCGGACGACAAATCGGCCCGGCCAGCCATTGCCGCGATAACGCAGCGACTCGACCCGGGCCGGATCGTCTACGCCGAGCGATTTCAACAGGTCTAGCGTGCCCTGTGTTGACGGCACACCCGCACAGAAAAACGCGATCGTCAGCCCGATCTTTTCGTTCAGCTCGGGGCGCAGACGGCGCGTCTGCTGGACAGCGGCCACGTCGCATGGTTTTCCGATAAATACGCAGGGTTCGGGCGCTTCGACGATCATTTGCATACCGTCGCAGGGGCTGGCGGGCGCATAGCGTGAGCCGGTGCGGGCGAGGAGTTGTTCGCGCGTCGTGCTGAGCACGGTTTCGTTGAGGTACGGCGTGTCGGGTCGGGCGGCCACGTGCAATACGCCATGGAACCCGAGCTTGGTCAAGCAATACCAAGCCAGTGCGGAGGCGGCCCCGCCGCTGGAGCCGGCCTGACGGATCTCATCGTCGGCCGCATGCCCCTCGTACAACGCGCGGATCGGCCCCCAGGCTGAGCCCAGATTGCGGATCAGCTCGCCATCGCGCCAGTCGCAGTTCTGCTCCAGGTGTACGCCGGGGCAGACACGCAACGCGTCGGGATGATGATCGGCCTCGGTCGCCCCGCCGTTGACCACCGGCCGGCGCCCGAACCGATAATCATCGACCATGCGGATACGCTCGGGGTCGGCGAACGCGCAGGCTCCGCAGCCACAGCAGAGCTGGTATTCCGCAACGTCGCGAATGTTGTCCGGAGTTCGGGACAAGGGCGGACCTTTCAATGTGCCAGGGCGCAACTCTTCAACAACGGATGTTGCTCGTCGGTCAGCGGTACCACCATGTCATTCAGATGGACGCGCAACTGGTCGATGGACTGCTCCCACCAGCGGCTAGCGAGGATGCGCTCGATCAGCGACTCGGAAAACCGATAGCGGATGGTCCGGGCCGGGTTGCCGCCGACGATCGCGAAATCGGGCACCGGCTTGGTAACGACCGCGCCCGCCGCCACGACCGCACCGGTTCCGATGCGCCGGCAGCGCGAGGTGATGATAGCATTCGCCCCGATCCAGACGTCGTGGCCGATTTCAAGCTCATCGTTCGGGATGTTGTCCACGGGGACCAGCCCCAGGGCAGCGTTATAGAAGAACGGATGGAGCGACAAACGCTCCAGGGGATGGTCGCGCAAAAATACCTGGATGCCGGGGCCGAGCGACACGTAACGCCCGATCCGTACGCCGGCGGGATACAGCCCCGTATCGACGCCGTAGCTGTACGCGCCAATCTGCACGCCGTGATGGTCGCGGAACAGCTCGCGGGCCGTCCGGCTCAGCAGCCACCCGCCCTCGCAGCGCAACACCATGCGCAACGCGAGCGCTCGCAGCCGCCTTATGCGAAAGAGTCGGCGCGGGCATGACGCCCACGCACTGCGACGCGTGCCGGCGACCAGGCGATCCCACGGCAGCGGATCGATCGGCGGGACGGTCCGTTCATCAGTAATCGTGGCTTGAGATTCCGGCTCGTTCACGGCGCAATCGCGACGCCCCGCAAGGCGCCGATCCCCTGGGCCAGCACGCGGCGTGCTTCCGACCGCACACTGGGCAGGATACCGATGGTGACGGTGACAACAACGAGCAGACAACCCAGCGTCAGCCCGATCTGCGCGAAGAGATTCTGGACCTGCACCAGGGGGACGGCAACAGCGGCACTGAGCGCCAACACCGCCGCCAGAACAACTGCCACACGCACGCTAATCAGCAGCGGCTGTTCATGCCGGCGGGTAATGCGTGCGACGGCGTACATGAGCGCCGCAACCTCGCCGATCGCCGCACTGGCCGCAACGTAAGTGATCGGTGCGTGCCACAGGGCGGCCACCAGCGCGAGCAGGAAGCCGATCAGGCGATACACGTTGGTCAGGAAGGTGCTGATCGTATCACCCCGCGCCATCGCCCCCAGCAGCGGTGCGACACGCAACATACGCACGGTCTGCGCGATTGCCAGCCAGGTCAGGATGGCGGCCGCCGGCATGTAGGCTTCCCCGTAGATCTGTTGCAACAGCAAGCCTGACAGGAGTATCAGCACGGTTCCCGACGCCGCCGCTGCCAGAGCGAACACTTCGGCACACAAGGCGTAACGTCGGCTGAACACTGGCGCATCGTCCTGGGCGGATGACAGCGCGGGCAGGAACAGCGAGTTGGCCGTGCTGCCGAGCAGCATGGCCGGCGCCCCGGCCAATACGAACGCGGCCGAGTAATACCCCAGGGCTTCCATCGAGTAGCGCGCCCCGACCAGCACCCGGTCGCCCTGCATGATCGCGAACAGGAGCAGGCCGTTAGCCAATAGCGGCAGCCCGAACGCGAACAGTCGGCGGACAACGTCGCGCTGCCAGGCCCACCGGTAGCGATTGGTGGCGAACACGTGCGACAGCAGCGCCTGCGACCAGGCCCGAATCAGCAACACCCAGAGCATCACGGAGTAGTCGCACAGCCACCAGGCCAGCGGCAAGGCGGCCAGGGTAGCCAGCGCCTGTGAGCCGAGTTCGGTGCCGACCCACGGCCAGAAGTGCATCGAGCGTTGCTGCCGTCGAATATCGAGGTGAATCAGCCCGCGTGCCAGGGGCGTCAGCGCCAGCCAATTGAACGACCAATACGCCTCAGGCACCCTAAAGAGCAGCGCCAGCGGCCAGGCCAGCGCGAAGAGCGCGCCGGACATCACGATCCCGCGCCCCAGTTGCCAGGTATGCACGGTCGCCAGGAAGCCGTCCTCGTGCCCATCACGATCCTGAACAACGAGACGGTCGGCGGCAAAGTCGCTGAGCATTTCCAGCATCGACACCGTGATCGCGAACGTGGCGGCGATGCCGAAGTCTTCGGGCCCGATCAGGCGGGCCACGATGATATTGCGTGCGAACGAGAGGCCCTGTCCGGCCGCCTGGCCGGCGCCCAGCGTCATCGCACCGCGCATGAATCGTTGGCGGATGCTCATGTAGAGACCGGTGCCCCCGAGGCTGACACCTCGCGCGCTACCGCGATGATCTCGGACAATTGCTCGACCGCCCACTGCTGCACCGGCTCGATGCCGTCTGCCAGCCGGGCTCGCAGTTCTCGGCGCCCATCAAACAGCTCGACCAGCCGCGCCACCGCCGGCGACGCATCCAGCTCGCGCGGGTCAACCACCGCCGCCCCCATGCCGCAGGTCTCGAACACGCCCTGCGTCTTGAGGCTGTAAGCGATGCCCGCCGTCGGCACACCACTGGACAGTCCAGCAATGGTCGCGTGCATTCGCGTCCCACAGAACCAGTCGCACTTGCCGATGACCCATTTCATCTTCCCGGGCTCGTCAAATGCCGGCGTGAGCGTAGCCACCCGGGTCTCGGCCGCACGGGCGATCTCCGGGTCCGCATCAGCACGCAGGACAGCCCGCACCGCTTCGGCGGCGGCCGTGTCAGATTCAAAATGACCGGCCTGTACCAGCACGTGCGGTACAAGCACGATGTTGACCTCGCTGCTGCGCAGCAGATGGCGGATGAATTCGACGATCAGCTCGCGGTAGTCGGCCTTGAAGCCGTACCGTGAACGCATCGCCACCGGATCGTTCCAGATCAGACCGCTGACGTTCAGGCCGACGGTTTCGGCCGGTCGCTGCGGGCTAAGCCAGGTCGTGATCGGCTCACCCAGCGCCGCCTGCGGGCGATGGGCTTCGAGGGCGAACGCGACGTCGACCCCGGCGCGATGGCGCTGCGGGTCGAAGGCGTCGCCCAGCAATTCCTTCAGCCGGGCGAAACTGCGCTCGTCGCGCGCCCAGCACATAGACGCCCGGCGAACAATCTCGCCGGCCAGTTGGCGGTTCTGCGGATCGTTATAAGGCCCGTAGGTCTGCGGCAGCAGGATCAGCGGCTTGCCCATACCCAAGGCCAGTTGCTTGGAAGCGACCACCGCCCGGAAACGTTTCTGACCGTAGAGGTCGCAGAAGCTGTCGCCACCGCTGATATCGAGCACCGCGTCGGCCGCGTGCAGTTGCCGGAAGGCCGGATTGCCCAATCCTCCCAGCCAACGGGACATGCGAATATTCAGGTAACTCCGCTGCTGCCACAGGCGACGGGTGGACGTCGCCCCGCAGCGCAGGAACCGGTAGGTGCCGTTGTCCGACGAATAGGTCACCGGTCGCAGCCCGCGGCCCTCGTCGAACACGGTCAACTCGACATCGCGAAAGGCTCGCGCCAGCCCGCCGACAACCGCGTAGCACAGCGCCGACACGCCCATGTTGCTGGTGTCGGGGGATGACCCGAACAGACACAGTTTCATGGCGCGTTCGCTCACCCTTCCTCCTTGAACGTTTTCGGCAACAACGCCAGCACCCGCGGTGCGACGTCTATCGCAAACTGCTCCGCCAGCCGCTCCGCCGCTTCGTCACCACCCGCGCCCACCGGCACAATCACCTGCACCTGGGCCACGTAGCGCGACGAATCCCGCGCCAGGTTCGGCGTCCGCCAGCCGATCGACCAGAAGCTATCCTCATCAATGGTCGGCTCGCCGGCCAGCACATAGAAGTTCAATACCAGTACGCGCGCGTTGTGCAACCCGGGCTTGAAGAAGGCCTGCACACGCGCCGGCAACTCTGCGCCCCCGGGCAGATCCAGACGCCGCTCGACTGCCTCCGTCGGCGACCAACCCGCACTGGGGTAACACACACTGGGGCGGTGCCCCAGCATCGTCCGCGGCCGGGCCGTATAACCCACGTACAGATTGGCCTGCTGCCCGGTGACGGCGTTGCTGTAGGCCCGGTTCACGTAGTCGTCGTTGCCGGCGATCCGCAACAGAGACTCGCGCATCGGCACATCCACGCCAATCCAGCCGTTGATCTCGTATGCCAGGCTTCGCAGGGGCGGGTCCAGGCGAATCGGCGCGTCCAGCTCGGACTGCACCCACGCGGAAAATCCGCGCTGGGTCAGGCCACCAGCCAGTATCACCGCGAATGTTACCACAATCCCCCGCCAATGAACCGCGGAGAACGCCGCCGCTCCCGAACTCGGCTGCGACGGCTTAGCTCTGGCACTCATGAATGGCCTCCCGAACGAGCCGGCTGCGGTTGCAGAAATGCAAGCAGCTTCAGCAGCCCCAGACAGGCCAGAATCGCCAGCGGCATCATCGCCAGGCCGGCAATGTCGTGGAATCGCTCGGTCAGCTCCGCGGAATCAGAGTAATGCACGAACAGGCTCGTCGCGATCACGCGGAGGCAGTTTGCCGCAACGGCGATCGGTAGGCTGGCCAGCACCAACAACAGTCGCTGCCAACGCGGCCGAGGTGCCAGAAACGCCAACACGGCGGCCACGAATACAAACGCCGTCAGCATGCGCAAACCGCTGCACGCCTCCGCCACCCCCACGACATGACCACTTTCCAGACGCAGCACGTTGCCTTCGCGGATGACAAAGAACCCGAACAGCTCCAGGCCAAACACCGCTGACGCCGACGCCAGGGTTTGCAGCGGCAAGGCAATAGCCTCATGCACGCGGCCCGGCAGCGGTACCATCAGCAACAGGAACAGCAGCACCCATCTGAGCCGCCAGAAAACCCGGCGACCCGCCACGGCCAGCACCGTAGCACCAATGGCGCCGATCAGTGCGTACCGCGGCGCCGAACCGACGCCGAAAAAAAGGCCCGAAAGCCGGAGGCATTCTACCGCCACCAGCGCCAACACGCCCAACCAGGAGAAAGACCAATGCTGCGGCCCCACTTGGTCGCGCTTCCGCCAGACTAGGCAGAGCGCCACCGGAAATACCAGCATCCCTACCGAGTAATCCTGATTGCGCTGCCAGAACAGCACCAGGTCGACCACTGTCGACCAGTAGCTCCACAACAGGACCGCCGCCAGGCCGCACCCCAGCCAGACCGCGGGCATGCGTACCAACGCACCCAGCCCCCCCAGCCGCAAGGCCGGCGCTTTCCCGGCCCTGGTCAAGTCTCCGCTCATCCGGCGTCGTTGCATGGCCTTCGATACGTCCATCGTCAAACAGTCGCCCGCACCCGGCGGGTTTCAACCGCTCCACAGTAATAGTAGGTCAGTGTGCGTAGAACCGCAGCGTTGGTCCGAGCCGGCCCAGTTGTGGCCCAGCATGACCATCATGCGGAAAGCTCGCACCAGCGTACTAGCTCCGCGCATCAAGATACTCGTGCAACATCTCGCGCCAGCCGCGACAGGGCGCGACACCCAGCTCCGCCAGCCGCTCGCTGCGCAGCGATGAGAAGGCCGGCCGTCGCGCCGGCGTGGGATACTCGCTGGTCGGAATCGGCGTCAGATCCACCGCCATCTGCTGTTGGGCGAAAATCTCTCGCGCAAATTCGTGCCACGAGCAGCTATCCGCGGCCGCAACGTGCACGATACCCTGGGGCCGCAATTCCATCAGCGCCGCGATCTTCGCGGCACACCCCACGGTGCTCGTCGGCGACACAACCTGGTCGTCTACGACGCGTAGCGCCTGCCCCTGCCCCCCCAGCCGCAACATGGTCTCGACGAAATTTCCGCCCTTGCCGCGCGCCCCGGCATGTCCGTACAGCCCGCTCGTTCGCAGAACCAGCGAATCAGGCTGATACGCGCTGGTCAACTGCTCCCCCGCCAATTTGCTCGCACCATATACGCTGACCGGGCCGGGCTGATCGCTCTCGACGTACGCCGACGCTCGCATTCCGGCCGCCCCAAACACGTAATCGGTGCTCACATATATCAGGTACGCCCCGATGCCGACAGCCGCCCGGGCCACGTGCAACGCCCCCAGCGCATTGACCGCGAACGCCTCGCGGGCCGCACTCTCACAGCCGTCCACGTTCGTTTGGGCCGCAGTGTTGATCACCACATCGGGACGCTGCTCCTCCAGCGCCGCCTCGACCTGAGCCGCGTCCGTGATATCAAACTCCGGCAGATCCAGCAGCATCAGCGGCCCCGACAGGACCGCTTGCAGATCACGCCCGAGTTGTCCGGCTGCACCAATCAGCGTCGTCTTGGTCAACTTCCACTCACTCTGCCGAAACTTCATGTCGCGGCCCGCGCCGGCCGCCACTGCACCTTCTCACAAGTGGAGCGGGCGTCCCGCCCCACCTCTCATAAGATGCAAACAGCGCGAAAGACTACACTACGTCGTAACCTCGCCATACTGTTTCGCGTAGTAGTCGCGATATGCACCCGATTTGATCGCCTGCCACCAGGGTTCGTTCTCGATGTACCAGCGCACCGTCTCGGCCAGGCCGGCAGCCCAGTTCACCTGCGGCGTCCAGCCCAACTCGCGCTCGATCTTGCCGCTGTCGATCGCATAGCGCCGATCGTGAGCCAAGCGGTCCTTGACGGGCCGAATGAAAGATTCGTCCTTGTCCAGCTCGCGCAGAATTGAACGCGTCAGTTCGAGGTTGGTCAGTTCGTTGTTGGCACCGACGTTATACACCTCGCCGGGCTGACCACGCTCCAGCACCGTCAGCAGCGCGTCGCAATGATCCAACACATGGATCCAGTCACGAACGTTCAGGCCGTCGCCGTAGAGCGGCACCTGCTGCCCCTCAAGCAGGTTGCTGACGAACAGCGGGATGACCTTCTCAGGGAACTGGTAGGGTCCGTAGTTGTTCGAGCAACGCGTCGTCAGCGTCGGCAGGCCGTAAGTCACGTGATAGGCCCGCACGAGCAGGTCCGCCGCCGCCTTTGATGCACTATACGGACTGTTCGGTGCCAGGTTCGAGTCTTCCGTAAAAGCACCCTCGGGCCCGAGCGAGCCGTACACCTCGTCGGTGGAGACCTGGAGGTAGCGCTCCACGCCGTGCTGCCGGGCGTGCTCCAGCAACACCTGCGTGCCGGTCACATTCGTCCGCACGAACTCCGCCGCCCCCATGATGCTCCGATCAACGTGGCTCTCGGCCGCGAAGTTGATCACGCCCCACAGCGGCTCGGCAAACACCGGCTTCAGATCGTCCGCGCTGCATATATCGCCACGCACAAACTGAAACCGCCCGTGACTCTCGAGCCCCGCGAGATTCTCCAGGTTGCCGGCATAGGTCAGCGCGTCATACGCGACGATCTGCCAGTCCGGCCGCTGCTCGAGCACGCGCCGTACGAAGTTGGATCCGATGAATCCCGCGGCCCCGGTTACCAGGAGTCGGTTCATAGTACTGATCCTAATCTGCTGCTAATCGGCCTGTGACAACGCCGGGCGCGCCGAGCTGGCATGATTGGCACCGCCCTCCGCCACCAACTGAGTAGCCCGATACAACGACGGGAACGTCCCGGCATCGGTCCACCACCCGTCCAGCACTTCGTACTCGAGCGTGCCCGCCTTCAGGTAAAAATTGTTCACGTCGGTGATCTCGAGCTCGCCGCGCTCCGAGGGCTGCAAGCCGCGGATGAAATCGAACACCTGCTCGTCATACATGTAAATCCCGATGACGGCCTTATCGCTGGGCGGATCGGCGGGCTTCTCGATAATCGACGTAATCTTGCCCTGCTCGTCGAAGGCCGCCACGCCAAAACGCTGTGGATCGTCCACCGTCTTCAGGTAGATCCGCGCCCCGCTCGGCTGGCTGAAGAAGTTCGCCACGCCCGCGCGGATGTCCTTCTCAATGATGTTGTCACCCAGGATCACCACGATCTTGTCGCCGTCGGCGAAATCCTCTGCCAGGCGCAGCGCGTCCGCGATGCCGCCCTCACCTTCCTGATAGGTATAGTGCAGCTCTTTCAGACCCAGCTCCTTGCCGTTGCCCAGAAGCCGGAGAAAATCACCCGCGTCGTTACCGCCGGTGACCAGCAGCACGTCTCGAATGCCGGCGTTCACCAAGCACTCGATCGGGTAATAGACCATCGGCTTGTCGTACACCGGTAGGAGGTGCTTGTTAGTGATCTTGGTGAGCGGCCAAAGCCGCTTGCCCAAACCGCCGGCCAGGATTACGCCCTTCATCATGACCTCATCAATTCGTGTTTGCGGCGTGCCATTTGTGAGCACACGCCATATCAACCCGCACCCTGACGTTGTCGGCGCCGGCGACGTTCCCTGCGCTTACTCGTTCGATTCGCCCCGCTTGGCCAAACGGCCCTCGGGCAGACGATCACGCACCGGGTCCACCTGGAGCGACACCGCCGACTCAGACTGACCATAGCCGTAGCCGTAGGAGTAGTAGGCGTAGTGATCGCTCCGTCGCGATCCGACAAAGATCGTGCCCAGCAGACTGCCGCCGGCCGTCTCAAACATCATCAAACCGCTGGTCAGCGTGGTACGCCGACAGTGCCCTTCGCGCACCACCATCACCGTGCCGTCGACCCGCCGCGCCAAGATGGCCGCGTCCGCCGTCCCCCACAAGGGCGGCCCGTCCACGATGGTGATGTCATACTCACTGCGCCAGGAGTCCAGCAGTGCCGAAAAGCGGCCATTGGCCAACATCTCGTAGTCGTCTCGCCCGCGCGCCTCACCCGCCGGCACCACATCCAGCTTCGGCAATTCGGTTCCATGAACCCCGCTGCCCGAGCCGTTCTGGCCCGTCCGCAGCAGATCCAACAGCCCGACGGCCGGCTGGAGCTCAAAATGCCGGGCCAGCGACGGACGCCGCAGGTCCGCATCAATCAGCAGTACGCGTTTACCGAGTTGTGCCAAGCTCCGCGCCAACAGAATCGCGACCGTACTCTTGCCGGAACCCTGGCTGGTGCTGGTGATCTGCACCACGCTGCCGGCCGCATCGTGCAAGCGCGTCAGCAGCGCCGTACGCACAATGCGAATCGCCTCCATCTGCGCGTCGTTCAGCGTCACCGCCTCGCGACCGCTGCCAGGAAGCAGCGGCAGGTAGCCCAGGAAAGGTCCCTGGATCGTCCGCTGCACTTCTGCCGGCTCCATCACGTTTGGATCCAGCAGGAAACGCACGTAAGCCGCCGCCAGACCCAGTGCCAGCGCCCCAAACAACGCCGCCAGAGACATCTTCATGCGCTTGGCACCATTGTCCGGATCGCTTGCCGGCGTGGCCGTCGCGATCACCTTGATCGCCGGCGGCACGCGTCCTTTTTCCAGCAGCTCGCGCTGGCGCTGATGGACCTGGTCCAGCCGCGCACTGAGCCGTTCTATCTTGGTTGATTCGGTGCGCAGCGACTCGGCCGCCTCAAAATCACCCGCGTATTCCTGCGACAGGCGCTCGATGGTCTGCTGCACGAGGTCGTGCCGCGCCTCCAACCGGCGCACCTCCAGCTCCAACGCTGTCACGCCAACCGAGCCGTCAATTTCGCCGCCCTTGGGACGCAGCGGCAAACCCGCCGCCAGCATCTGATCCAGGACGGTTTCGCGCTCGGCCAAACGCTGTTTGGCAAACTCCAGCTCGCGTTCCAGCCGCACCCGCCGCGGATGCTTGCTTGCGAATTGCTCGCTGGCCAGCTCCACCTGCTGCTCGGCGACCTGCACCTCCGCTTTGAGGCGCTGCCACTCGGCGTCTTCCAGGTATGGCGTCGGCATCTCCACAGGTGTGCTGTCCGCCTGCACCTCCGCCAGCGCTGCCCGAGCCTGTTCCAGCTCCTGCCGCTTAACCTGAATCTGGAGTTCCAGCTCGGTTTGCTCGCCCTGCAACTGATCCAGCCGCACGCGCTGCTGGAGGATCAGGTCATCGGCCGTCGAGCCCGTCCCCAACTTGCGCCGCACCTCGCTGGCCGATCGCTCGGCCAGCGCAATCTGGCTGGTCAACCCGCGATCATCCTCCTGCAACTCATTCAGCAGGGTGCGATCTTCTTCGGAGAACTCGTTGCCCACAAAGGCCACGTATTCCGATACCAGCGCGTTCACGATGACGGCAGCGTCGCGTGGGTTGGCCGTCGCCATGCTGATCTCGATCAGCTCGGTCTTGCGCACCGGGTCAGCGGACAGATCTTCTTCCAGCCGCGCGTACGGATCGGTCGAATTCCCCAGGAGCTTGTTCAACAGCGTCGGGCTCTGGTTGTACCACTGGGTCGAGCGCACGTCGGCGCGGTCCTTCAGCCGCTCGAGCACTGCCGAGCTCTTGATGATCTGCACCTGGCTCATCAGGTAGCGGTCGTACTGTCCCCAGGGTCCGCCGCGCTGGTCATCCGGCGACTCGATCAGGTGATACAGTTTGGAGCGAACGTGCACCAGTGAGCGTGATCGGTATTCGGGCTGGATCGCCAGCCACGCTCCCACCACCATGAGCGGCGCGGCCAGCAACGTCACCAGGATAATCGACCACTTGTAGCGCAGAAACACCGACAGCGAAAACGTGCGCCCGCCGGGCGCCGGGCGCTCTTGCGGCTCGTCGAACGCCGGTGATACGTCGGTGCTCAGGTCGCTGCGCACATCGCCCCGGTACTCACGTGCTGCCAGGGGATGGTCGCGTTCTAATTCGCTCATGCGCTGTCGCCCTCCACCGGACCGCTGCTGAAAGCGGCCAACCGGGAAAACGTTCGGTGTTCATCCAGATCGTAGCCCGCTTCGGGCGCGCCGTCGCGACAATACGTCCGATCGACGTTCATCCGGAAGCCGACCGCGATAGCCGCACGTATCAGTGTTGCACTATTTGAACTCGACGTCCCAGGAGAAATCAAACGCGTCCCAGGCCGCGCGTTCCTCGTCCGGGGCCGCCGGGTTGTACTTCTGGTCGACGTAGTACAGGAGCAGCGCGTCCTGGCGTCCGACCGCCACGCCGCCGTGCCACATGCCAGTCGGGATTCGCAACACGCCGGGACGATGCTCGCCCAGGAAAACCGCCCGGCCGCTCTTCGGGCCGACCTCGATGTTCTGTACCAGCTCGCCAGCGGGGGTTGGCGTCGCCAGCCGAAGTTCGGCCACCAGCGGCTCCGCGCCCGTGTTGTACAGTCCGATCTTGAGGTTGCCGCCCAGGACCGTCCAGTTGTCCACCTGGCGCGCGTGGCGATGCCAGGCCTTGACGGCGCCGGCGTACATCAGGGATGCGTTAAACTGTCCGGGAATATCGTCCAGATGATCGAAGACCGACATCAACGAGCGACCGCGATCGTCCGAATACGTATGCACCCTGGCTCCTAGTCAGTGTCTACAGCACAGACCGGGCTGAATCCGTGCCCGCGGCTATGGGTTCCGTCCCTTCCAGGATCGGTATACTGGCCGGTCCCCCATCAGTTGCGACAGAGGACAGCGGCTCCTCCCGAACCAGCCAGCGCAGCGGCACACTCCAGCGACCAGCCAGTGTCAGGAACGTGAACAGCACGATCTTCGCATCCAGTAGGGCCGACAAATGCCGAACGTACAATATGTCGTAGTGTATCCATTGGTGAAAGTCCCCGGCAGCCCTTTCGTGCCGACAGACCTGCCACAGCCCAGTAATCCCTGGCCGAACCGATAACCGCGCCTGCCGCCAGGGCACGCAAATCTGATTCTCTCGGAAAGGCGAGGGCCGGGGTCCGATAAGACTCATCTGCCCCAGCACAACGTTCCATAGCTGCGGCAGCTCATCGATGTTAGACTTCCGTAGCCAGCGACCCACCGTCGTAATACGCGGATCATAATCCATCTTGAACTGCGGACCGTCGACCTGGTTCTCGGCATATAGCTTGCGCTGCATCGCGTGCGCATTGGACACCATGGTGCGGAACTTCCAACAGCGAAACTCACGCCCACCGAGACCCTCACGATGATGCGCAAAGAAGATCGGCCCCCGCGATGTTAGTTTGACAAGCAGCGCCACCATCAGAAACAGCGGCGACAACACTACCAGCCCCGCCGCCGCCAACACCGTCTCCAGAACACGTTTCACACCCGGATACCAGTGATCGCCCCCAGCGGAGCCACCGGCGTCGCCGGCGTCATCCACGCTCCAGCCACCCCATGAATCCCCGTCGCTCGACGGGCTGCCAACGCCCACGCCCCCCGGCCGAGCCCGGCCGACAATACCAGGCGACGACGCACTACCTGCCCGGGCGGTACGGTCACGCCTGGAGCGATCAGCCCATGCACCACTACCGCCCCCGTCGATATCCGCGCCCCGGCACCAACCACGGCAGGGCCGATAACTATTGCACCGGTCTCAACCACGGCACCCCGGTCGACCGCAACCGGGCCATAGGTGCTGGCGCCGGCTTCAACCCGCCCGCGTACCGCAGATGGCCCCTTTCGGTGACCATTGCCGTTTCCATTGGCACTCCGCCCCCCCGGGCCACCGGCAACGTGCCATTCCATGCACTGCAACAGCCCCGCCTCGGTCGACAGGTCGACCACGCCGTCTGCAAGCTTCACGTCACGAGTGGGGAGTCCCCTGTTGCACCAGCGCTTGACGCAACCCCTGCAAACCGTCGATCGGGCATTCGTCCACGGCGTGCAACACGGTCACAGGCAACATCGAGCAGATCACGCCATGCCGCTGCACCTGCGTGGTCCCCGCGTAGTAGCGCTGGATTCTCCTGACCTGCCCTTCGGCGTCGAGGAGGATGCGATCGTTGGCGACCGGCTGGCTCGGAGCAGCGGCGAGCAGGTGCGCGACCTGTCGCGTCTCGCGCGCCTGGTCCGCGAACCGGCGTAGCGGAAGATCCGATAACGCATGCACCATCGGATCGATGATCAACACCCAGTCGGACGGCTCACGTTGCGCCAAGCATTCCGCCAAAACCCACCACATCGATCACTTGGCTAATCAATAGGCCCGGTCGCCTGGAGCACAAAATCGCGATAGGCCCGATCCTCTGGGGCGTCGCGGAGCACGGCCAACTCAGCATCCCCCAGCTCGCACACCCGTTCAACGAGATGCTCCAACAGACCTGCCTGCACCGACAGGCGTCTGCAGGAGCGTCAACTCGCTGCTTCCGAGGTATGCAGGTTGAGAGTCGAGGATCAGTACCAGCATGCTCATGCCGAGCTGCACTCCTGACCAGCGACCGAACTAGAGTCCTGTCCCGCGATCAGCGTGTCCTGTCGACGCCCCCACCGACGATAGTGCCTATCGTCGCTGGCGCGAACCTGCGCCTGCGTAGCACCCCAGTGCGCGCCCAGCCTGGCCGCGTGCTCCGAGTGCTCGTGGGTTTCCCGGATCGGGCCGGCGGCGGACGCGTCCAGCACCATGGCGTGCCAGGCGCTCTCGGGCGCCACCCGGATACCCGTGGTCACCACGCACCGATCGACCAGGGCGTGCGTGTCGACAACGCTGGTATCCCACAAGACCGAGCGGCACACTACTGCACCGGGCGACACCTGGCAGCTACACCCGATGACGGCCGGACCGATTACACGCGCACGTTCGGCAATGCGCGAATGGGGGCCGACCAATACGGGGCCATACAGCCCGGCACCATCTTCAATGACAGCGGTTTCGTGCACGTAGGCCTGCCCCAACGTGGCATAGCCGGGCAGGTGGATACCTTTGCCGGCCATCCACTCAAGTACGCGGGCGTTGAGGCTCAGGTATGAAGACGGGGCCGTCACGCGCCAGGCGCTGCCGGCGATTTCGTACATGTTTACGCCGAGGCCGGCCGCATGTACGCGCGGGATCAACATTTCCTTGATGTCCTGGAAGCCGGTCGAAGGGACCGCGTGCACAGCGGCCTGCGAGAACACGTAGACGCCGGCCGACTCGAACCCGCCCTCGACGGTATCGACGCTGGCGGTGCGTCGGGCGGCCACCGTGATTGCCGCCCCGGTAGCCCGATGGTTGGCAAGCAGGTCGTCGAGATCGAACCCCGGAACAACCGTTCCCTCGACGACGATCACGTCCCGTGCGGGCCAGGTCATGGCCGCATCGCGCACGCAGCCGGCCGGCCCGCGTGGCGACACGTCTTCATAGTACGAGAGTTCCAGATCCCAAGGGCTACCATCGCCCAGTCGGCGCCGCACGTGACAAGTTTCGCTATTGGCACAGACCGATACCCCTGTGACGCCCCCTTTGCGCAACCAGCGCATCGCGTAGCCCATCAGTGGCGAACCCGCTACCGGGAGCAAAACGCGCGGCGCGGCGCGGTCGAATGCCGACCGACTCCACTGGTGCGTTCCGGCCAGAATAATACCCCGCACGTCCTTCGTGCTAGCTGGCTTCATTTCCCTGCTCCTCCGGGACTTGGCGTCCCTTCGGGATCCTGATCTCGTACGAGGTCCTAATCGCGGGAGTGAACACGGTTCCCTTCTCAAAAAACTCTAGGCTCAGGATGCCGGCAATTCCACCTGAACCCGATCAAACCTCACGCCGACGCAGCCGTATACGCGACCGCACCCCGAGCACTACCGCCAATACCAATAAGAATGCTGACACGACCAGCGCCGTCTGCTGCTTCCAGCCCACGCCCGGGGCATCAGAGTAGCTGAAGCAATCCCACGAGACGGCCCCTGCGAAGAGAAACACGCCAACCAGTGCCACCACTTCCGCCCGTACCAGCATCCCCAGGAGCACTATTATCGCCCCTACGAGCACACCCGTACGCTGATACCAGCCAAAACCGGGATGGGCGTCTGATACGACCAAGTCTGCCGCCCCTCCCAGCACCCCGATAACGACACCCAACAAACAGATCAACAGATGCAGACTCAGGCGTTTGGACGAACGTGATCGTGCCGAATGATCAAAATCGGACGTGGACGGACAATCCAGGCAGTAGCGGCCGTAGACCGGCGCGCCGTCCCGGTAGCCGTGCAAAACGCACACCCGAGCAGGCTTGCCGCACAAGTCGCAAGTCTCCTGCCGGTCTTCGGGCGCGGCCTCCCTGGCCGCCGGCATCGGAACCGCAGTCTCATCGCGGTAGTTCACTACGTGTCACCCGCCCCAATCAATTAATCCTGATCAGCCGCCATTAACGAATCCGCATCGACCTCAACGGCGGCACACTGCCCCAACATCGTGATCTCCAGGCAAACCTGGTAACGCCGCCCCTGACGAATCACTACTCCCTCGAGGCCCTTCAATGGTCCGGACGTTACGCGGTAGCGCCGTCCGGGTCGGATATCCGGGAACACCGCCACCACGTCGCCGGCAGTCAGCGCCCGATCAACTTGAACGAGTTCCCTGGTAAGCTGCTGCTGGTCCATCACGGGCAGTA
>CAXXTC010000003.1:0-101438 GCA_963666925.2 Phycisphaerae bacterium
GCCATCAAGACCGACGATGAAGTGATCGGAGGCGTTGAGCGTCAGGCCCGATTCGAGGTCGAGCGTTCCGGAGGCACCATCCCATAGCCCGACATGCGCCGAGGTGGCGTTGATCGTGCCGTTCTGAAGGCTGACTTCGGCGACTTGTCCATAATCCTCCGCGACGGTCAGCGATGTTTCCCCATGGATAAGCGTGTACGTGACGCCACCCAGGTCCATGATGACGCGATCAGTGCGGAAGATGCACTCCTGGTTGGTCACGGATTCGTAGAACGTGACCTGGTAGGCCGGGTCCATGTCGAGCTCGAAGATCGCGCGATCGTCCTCACCGGGCACGAAATTGGGCACCCAGTTCAACCAATAGTTGAACGAACCGCCGCCCAGCGAACTCCAGAAATGATCCTCCGCGCGGGCGTCGCCAACTGAGACCGCGAACACTGCCGCACATAGAAGCACGCTTCGGGAAACCGAGCCAAGGCTAGACCGCATCCGGGAATGAACACACATGGCCACCTCCTCCCGCCTCAAGAGCGAGCGAATGGTACATCGAACGGCCGTCAGGCCAGACGGCCATCGAGTCGATGCACGCGCCGGCGTTGCGGGCCGTGCGGTGACGAACCGACAGTCTAGGTTTGCGGCAAGGTCGGCACGCGTGCTCACCACCATCGTAGCAACTGGTGGTGGCCGAATTCAATCGGAAAACCGGTGATCCTGCGGAAGAACAGCCAGTCGAATCGATCGGAGCGCGGTGCCCGCACACAGGCGGTGCTGATGAGCGTCTACCGCACGCTACGACTCCGCGGCCACGACCCGCTCCGATCGATCGCCCACGCCCTGCGAACCTACCTGCAAACCGGAAATCTCCCGCCACTACCCCTCTCAGACACTGCAAACGGCTGAACTCTTACAAAAAGTCCTTGCCACACAACGTGAACGAAGTTTTCGGGAGGGACAAGCCGACATTCTGGACCCGCGCGACCCTTGTGGCAAACTCGCCCTCGGCGATTCAGGATCCGTCAGTCCTGCCCCGCTGTGCACGCGGCTTGGATTCTGGCCGCGTCCGTCTACGGGCCGGATGCAAAGAGTGGGACACCACCACGGCCGTGGGCATGGGTGGAAATCGGATGCGCAGGCGGTGTAGCTCGAATTGCCGCGCGTCCCAACCCAGGCGATCGAAAAGATGTTGGGCCATCTCGCCATAGCGCGGAATGTCCGGCGTGTGGACGGTTTCTTGTCCGCGGCCAAGCATCTCGACCCGCTCGAAGATCGGCAAGACCTGACCATCGGCGAAGTGCGCGGGGTCCGCCAAATTGGCGTACATGCGCACCTCGCGCGGCGATGGTGGGAACAGATCCTTGTGGACGAATTGGTCAAAGAGGAGCACTTCGCATGGCGTCGTAATCCACGCGCCCCATTCCATTTGCTTCGTGTGCTTGGTCCGGAACGTGCGCGCCGTCTGGCGGGTGAGCTCGGCCGTGACCAGTGTCACGGCGGCCGTGTTACCTACCGGACCCTCCACCAACTCCTCGAGTACCCAGCCGCAGGAATCGACGCGCCGCCGGAGTTGCGGTAGTGGGTGCGAGCAGAATTTCCGCAGCAACGGCACGCTCGGCGAGGCATCGCCTTCCGGCGCCAGGTCCAGACACTCGCGCAGCTCGGGCGCACGTTGTTTATAGTCGTCGTCCGCGACGAGTGTTCGTGAGATCACCCACGGAAGGTTTGGTCGGTTGCGGCGGAAGCCGACGTAACTGTGCAAGCGCGCGGTATCGAACCAGCCCCGCTTCGCCGACGGATGCACGAAAGCCGCGACCAGATAAGCGCGCGCCTGCACCCCGAATATCATGCTGTTCCCCTCGAACGCCATCTTACGCGCCGAAAGCTGGCCGACTTCATCCACGTTCGGCGAGCAGGCCCCCAACATCATCTCCAGAGAACTGCGGTCGTCCGCGTGCTCGGCGACGACGCGCTCGAACTCGTCAAAGGCCTCCGAGGCCCGTCGAAGCAGTTTTTCTCCGACGTTGCGACGGGCTGCCGTTTTGAGGAAAGTCCTCATACCGCCAGCCGCCGGCATAAAGCGTGCGGCCACCAACGGATCCTTCTCGCACGCGACTTTGGCGATCTGCCAGCCCAGCTTACGATGGACATTCAAGGCATCGCACACGTCCTTGACACGCGGGCTATAGCCCCCGGTTGCTTCAAGAATCCTCGTCAGTGCGCCTCGCACGCGCAGGACGACCTCGCGCACTTCGTCCTCGAAGCCCTGTGCATGGTGGTCGGTACTGGTTACCGTCGTCATCGGTACATCCAGAGAGCCGCAGCCCTACCGGCCCTCGGACCGTCTCCCTCTCGGTCTGCAGTCGGCTTTCCCGCGGTGAAGTTGCCAGTCTGCGTGGCGCTTCGCAGCGCGGCGGCAGCCGGAATGTCCCTGAGTTTTCGCATTGCGACTATTCTACTGCCGATGGACCCTTCCGGGCCATCCGGAGTCCGGACACGCGAGCAATCAACCAACGCCGGGCGACCTTTCACCGATAGCAACGCCTGACAAAAACAACCCTGCGCAGAGCGAAAAGAGCCCCCGACCCCTGGGGGTTCTTCGCGCCGGAGCGCCGCCTAACTCCGGAGCGCCGGTGCTTGTGCTGCCTACTCAACCGAACCCGTGAACTCTTCTTGGAACCTCTTGAAGTCTGCCAGGTCCACATCATCGTCGAAATCGAAGTCGAAGGCGGTTTGACATTGCAGCGCTGTGGTCGGCGGTGCGGGACTAGATGTTCCCCCGGGGGCGCACTGGCAGTCGGCGAAGTCGGCGAAGTCCTGCAGATCGACATCACCGTCCTGGTCGAAGTCACCACTCGCACTGGATATCACGTCCACCCGCATAGCACCGAGCGTCTGGGCGCCCATGTCCTCCCAGGTATAGACATATTCGTAAACGCACTGCATCATATGACCGGTCGCACCCGTTACGTTCTCTCCCCAGGCTGCAGACGAGCCCTCGTCCACGGCGATCCAGATCCAATAGCTCTGACCGGCGGTCAGCAATGGATGGTCATAGCTAACGAGCCGCGTCGCCGGACGCGGTTCGCCGCCGCCGCCGAGCGGCAGGTCGCCGCTGTACAGAACCCACGTCTCCAGGACGTCGTCCTCCGACGGCGGCCCACCGTAATCGGGTGCCAACTTGACATGGCACTCGTTCACCCCCAGTACCTCCGTCAACCCCACGTAGATGTCCGTCAAGTGCCCGGTCTCGCTGGGGGTGAAGGACTGCGCCTGCTCTACGTAAATGAAGTAGCTGTAATGGCCGGCAATCATCCAGCACATGCTCGTTTCGTACTCGAATCCGCCGCTCCCAGGGCCAAAGTTGTTGTACACGGTGGCCGTGGCGACAAACTCGCATTCGTCCGGAATACCGTTCTCGTTGACGTCTGCCGAGGTCCCGTCGGCGATGTCGCATTCATCTGGAATCCCGTTGGGCTGGCAGTCGTCGCTTACATCTCCCTCGATATCGCACTCGTCCGGGACACCGTTGGAATTGCAGTCCGGGGACGTACCATCAGCGATGTCACATTCATCGGGGACGCCGTTGGCGGTGCAGTCCTGGGAAAAACCGTTTGCTATGTCGCATTCATCGAGGACGTCGTTGGCATTGCAGTCCTGAGACGTGCCGTCGGCGATGTCGCATTCATCGGGGACATCGTTGTCGTTGCAGTCCTGAGACATGCCGTCGGCGATGTCGAAGTCGTCGGCGATCAGGTTGCCGTTGCAGTCGACATCGCATTCGGGAAACAAGTCCGGATAGGTGGGCGGACCGCTCCAGACAGCCTTGAACATGGCCCAGTCATCGCAATCGACATCCTCGTCGCCATCGAAATCACCGATATGGCAGTCCGTACCGCCACCGCTGTAGCAGTCAATGAAGGTAACGGCGTCATCCCCGTCAACATCACCGTCCTCGTCGAAGTCCCCGCTTTCATCGGATATCATATCTATCCGCAGAGCGCCGAGCGTCTGGTTGCCCGTGTCGTCCCAGATGTAGCCATAAGGGTATACGTAAGCAAACTGCATCATGTGGCCGATCGCACCCGTCACGTTCTCTCCCCAGGACGCGGATGAGCCCTGGTCCACCATGATCCAGATCCAATAGTCTTGGCCGGCAGTCAGCAAGGGATGGTCAGCGCTGACGAGGCGCGTCGCCGGACGCGGTTCGCCGCCGCCGCCGAGCGGCAGGTCGCCGCTGTACAGAACCCACGTCTCCAGGACGTCATCCTCCGACGGCGGCGCACCGTAGTCGGGGACCAACATAACGTGGCACTCGTTCACCCCCAGCACCTCCATCAGCCCGATGTAAATGTCCGACAAGTACCCGGTCTCACTGGGCGTGAAGGACTGCGCCTGTTCTACGTAGTCGAAGCCGCTGTAGAAGCCGGCAATCATCCAGGACATGCTGGTTTCGTACTCGAATCCGCCGCTCCCAGGGCCGAAGTTGTCGTACACGGGCACGGGGTCGGCGTGCACCCCGCCAACTCCGGCGACCAAGAACAACGCGACACAAGACCAGCTTTTTCCATTGGACAACATTTCCCGTCCTCCTGGCTTCGGTGCCGCGAGATCACACCCCAGGCGATTCCAAGCCGCCCGCGGAGCCGCGTTCCCTGGCACTATCCCAGCGTGCATTGCCATCTTTCGCCCGGGGCAATCCCGAGCATCGACCGCAACATCAACTGCAGGATAACGGCAGAGACACCTGATGTCAATACTGTTTCGGAAACAATATCCGATACGAGCTGCTCGGCGAAATCGCCCTCAAAGCGTTTGAACTTTCGCAAACCCTCCGGGAGAAGTGGCTTACGGCGGATTACCGCGCGAAACGCCGGCTGCTCGACATTGTCTGTTTGAACTTTCGGCTCGAAGGCGTAAGTCTTGTCCCCACAATAAGAAAGCCCTTCGACGTTCTCGCCGAAGGGCCTCTTTCGGTGGATGATCGGGGTGACTGGATTTGAACCAGCGACCTCTGCGTCCCGAACGCAGCGCTCTAGCCAGACTGAGCTACACCCCGTGTAGCTCCCCGCCGTCACGTTCGCAACGGCGCGGTCACATCATCCTACCACCTTCACAGCCCAAAGCAACCCTCACGCATAGGCCAACGCGGCAGATCGCCGCCCCCCGGAAACCATCCCGAACACCACCACCTTATCGGGCCGATCCGGCCACAAACACCTGCCCAAACACCCCGACGAATCAGCCGTC
The DNA here is from genome assembly GCA_963666925.2 of Phycisphaerae bacterium. Lineage (GTDB taxonomy): Bacteria > Planctomycetota > Phycisphaerae > UBA1845 > Fen-1342 > JANQFV01. The sequence continues at coordinate 5,245 of CAXXTC010000003.1, forward strand.
GGCCCTGCATCTGTCCCGTGGCTACGCTGGTCCCAGAGTGTCGCCGGTGCCGACCGTCACGTCCTCGGCACCCGGCAGACGCACTTCAAACTCAGCCCCGCCGTCCGGCGGCGTCAGCAGTCGAATGCGCCCGCCTAGTTCGTGCACGATCTTCCGGGCGGCAGCCAGGCCCAGGCCGGTACCACCTTGCCCCTTGGACGACTGAAACGGCTCGAAGACCCGCGCGCGCAGTTCAGGCGGCACGCCGGGCCCGTTGTCGGCCACCGCCAGTATCACCACGCGCCGCTCCGTGTCGTAATGTGTGCGCACGTTGACCACACCCTTGCCATCCTCGACCGCGTCAACGGCGTTGGACACGATGTTCAGCACCACCTGGTGCACGCCGTCGTAGTCCAGCGGAATCGGCGGCATGTGCTCATCCAGATCAGACAGCAGTACGACGCGCTTCAGGTCGGCTTGTTTCTGCACCAGCCCGACCGCCTCCTCCACAATGCGGTTGACCTGGAGCATCTCCATCCGCGGCTCGCGTTTCTTGCTGAACGCGAGCATATTGAGCATGAGGTTATAGGACCGGTCGAGATTACGCTCGACGATGCGCCAACCCTTGCCGGTGGTGGCCAGATCCTCCTTGTCCAGGCCGCGCTGCACGACGTCCGCACCGCTGCGCATGCCCTGGAGGATGTTCTTGATGTAATGCGACAGATAGGCGACGGTCTCGCCAGCGGCCGCCAGACGCTCGCGTTCGAGGTGCGAGCGTAGCAGGCGGGCGTTCTCAATCGCCAGCCCGGTCTGGTACCCGATGAGCGTGATCAGCCGCAGCTCGTGCTCGTTGTAGGTGTGGCGTGTAACCGGGCAGTCCAGGTGGATGATGCCGAGGATGCTGTCGCTGGCCACGATGGGCGCACAGATCACCGAGCGCATGCCGATGTTCTGCACGCTCTTGCCGCTTTGAAAGCGTTTGTCCGCGACTACGTTGGAACACAACACCCCCGCGCGCGATTCGACCACGTGGTTTATGATCGTGCGCGACGCGATGATGGATTTCTCGGCGCCGGTGGAATCAGGCACGCGGGCATCCTCGGCCTGGGGCCGGCTGCGAAACCGAACCACCTCGGGCATCAGCTCGGACGTCTCCTCATCACGCACGAAGATCACGCCCCGATCGATGTCCACCTCTTCATAGAGGATATCCAGCACGCGTGCGAGCAATTGTGAATCCGGCAGCAGTGTACCGATCACGTCCGATAGCTCGCGCATGATGTTCCAGGCCTTGACGGCGTAGGTCGTCTCTGGCGCGGCCATCACGATGCTGTCATCGCTGGACGGCACGCTGGCGACGACCGAGGAATCGAGGCTGCCGGCATCCAACGTAACCAGGTCGCTCGGAATCCCGCTCCCAGAGAATTGCTGCACGGACTCATCACCCGAATAGACCATGAGCGTGCTGCCCAGCCGGATCTGGTCGCCGTGCTTCAGTCGCGCGGGCTTGGCTATGCGAACACCATTGACATAGGTGCCGTTGGCGCTGTGCAGGTCGTGGAGAATCCAGGCGCCATCATCGAGCTTGAGCTCGGCGTGTCGCCGGCTGATAGTTTGATCGCTGAGCGGCAGTTGTGTGCTGCCGCGACCGATCAGCACCACATCATCCGTGGTCCGGAGCGTGCGGCCCTTGTCGGGGCCCTGCAAGACGATCAACGTGGCCAAACTTGTGCCCCGTTAGCAAACCTCAATCGTGGCACCCCGACCTGGTTGCACCAATAAATCAACCAGCCGGTGCGTACCTGTGAAAATCGCCGTCGCGCGCCAGCAACGACCGCCCCCCGGGGGCACCGACAGACTGATACCGTGCCCCGCACTAATAAACCCGCCTGGTGCATTACCCACTGCACCAGGCACCCGCGCGGCGCCCGAGCCCTTAAGACCCAACGACCTTCCGCTCGAGCACCCGAACGTGGCTGGCGGCCAAACCCTTACCGGTTTCGACGAGGTCATACTCCACACGCTCGCCTTCGTGCAACGACCGGAAACCCTCCCCTTCAATACTCGTGTAGTGGACGAAGACATCCTTGCCTTCCGGCCCGACGATAAACCCGTAGCCCTTCTTCGTGTCGAACCACTTGACGCTGCCGCCCGACATGACACAACCTCCGGGAGCCGCACAGACATGAGGTGGTATGCGACTCACCTGCAAACCAGCCCGGCGATCGCCGGACTTACTCTCCCGGACGTCAAATGGACACCGCGGCCCACTCAACCGTTGCCAGCTTGTGGTCGGCGTGCGAGGTAACGCTGGACGTGACCGACCAGGCCAACAACCGCCCGGCACTTAAGCTCACTTATTAGCGAAACGCGGGCAACGCCTCGCTACGATTTCTTGCCTCGGGACGGCTTCTTCTCTTGCCCGCCGTCCTCGCTGCTGCCACCATCGGCCTCTCGCATGGCAGCCTTACGAGACAATTTTACCCGGCCCTGTTCGTCGATTGCAATCACTTTCACCTTGACCACGTCGCCCAGGTTCACCACATCGCTCACCTTCTGGACATAGTTATCGTCCAGTTCGCTGATGTGGCACAACCCGTCCTGGCCTTCCTGAATCTCGACGAACGCGCCGAAGTCCTTGATACTTATGACTTTGCCTTCGTAAATGCGCCCCACCTGCACATCTTCGGTAATTCTCTCCACCCAGTCGCGGGCTCGCTCGGCGGCAGCCGCATTCAGCGACGAAACCGTTACCGTGCCGTCGTCCTCGATGTCGATCTGGGCCCCGGTTTCCGCCTGAATGGCCTTCACCGACTTGCCACCCGGACCGATAAGCTTGCCAATCTTTTCCGGGTTGATCTTGATCGTCAGCATCCGCGGGGCGTACTCGCTGATCTCATCCCGCGGCTTCTCGATCGTTGCATCCATAATATCGAGCAGCTTCATGCGGCACTTTTTGGCGAGCGCGAGCGCTTCGACCATGATCTCGTGCGGCAGCCCCATGGCCTTGATGTCGAGTTGCACGCCGGTAATGCCCTCACGCGTGCCGGCCACCTTGAAGTCCATGTCGCCAAAGTGATCTTCGGTTCCGATAATGTCGGCCAGCAACTTATAGCGGCCGTCGTCCTCGATGACGACGCCGATGGAAATCCCCGCGACGGCAGCGGAGATGGGCACGCCGGCGTCCATCAGTGCCAGCGATCCGCCACACACCGATGCCATCGAGCTCGACCCATTGGATTCGAGGATATCGCTGACCAGTCGAATGGTGTAGGCGAACTCGTCCGGCCCTGGCAGCACCGCTTCCAGGCTGCGTTCGGCGAGCGCCCCGTGGCCGATTTCACGCCGGCCCGGGCCCATGATGCGTCGCGCCTCGCCCACCGAGAACGGCGGGAAGTTGTAGTGCAGCATGAATTTTTTGCTGTACTCTTCGAGCAGGTCGTCGATGATCTGCTCGTCGCGGGCGGTCCCCAGCGTGCAAGTCACCAGCGACTGCGTCTCGCCACGGGTGAACAGCGCCGACCCGTGCACGCGCGGCAGCCACTTCACCGAGCAACTGATATTGCGAAGCTCGTCGGTCTTGCGACCATCCAGCCGCTTGCCCGATTCGACGATCATCTGCCGAACCAGCGTTTCCTCGAGCTTCTCGACGGCCGCCTTGACCTCTCCCGGCTCATGATCCGGTTTGGGCTCACCTTCCGGACAGTATTCGAGAACCGTTTCGTCGTAGACCGCCTTGACCGCATCCTGCCGCTCGAGCTTGCCGTGGATATCGAGCGCTTTGCGCAGCTTCGGCTCCACCCTCTTCTTCAGGCCGTCGAAGAAAGCCGTATCTTTCTCGGGCGCTTCCCAGGTGGACTCGCGTCCGACCTGGCGTCCGAGTTCCTTGATCATCTCGCAGATCGGCTTCACGCCGTGCTCATGGCCGAACTTGATCGCCTCGGCCATGTCCTCTTCAGACACTTCGCGTGAGCCGACTTCGATCATGGTGACGGCATCAGGATGTCCGGCGACGGTGGCGTCGATGTCGGAATACTCAAGCTGCGATTCGGTGGGGTTGATGACGAACTTACCGTCGACGCGTCCGACGCGCACACCGGCGATCGGGCCGTGAAACGGAATCGGCGCAACTTCCACAGCGGCCGCGGCCGCCACCAGGCCCACGACATCCGGATTGCTCTGCAAGTCGGCCGCCAGCACCATCACCTGGACCTGGACCTCGTTGCGGAATCCGTCGGGGAAGAGCGGTCGCATCGGCCGGTCGATGAGTCGGCTGGTCAGCACTTCCTTGGTGGTCGGGCGGCCCTCGCGTTTGAAAAACCCGCCGGGGAACTTGCCCGCGGCGGACATTTTCTCGCGATAGTCAACCATCAGGGGGAAAAAGTCGATCCCGGGGCGCGGATCGGCCGTCACCACGGTTCCCAGCACGACGGTGTCGCCGTAGCGTACGATGGCTGAACCCGCAGCCTGCTTGGCCACCTCACCCGTTTCGATAGATAGCGTGCGCCCGCCAATTTCACGTTTGATTTTTACCGGCCTCATACTTAACTCACTCTCTTTCCAACAAGCCTACATTGCGACCATTGCCGCGTTTCGCGGGCGCGCAGCACCGCTCCGCCACAGCAATCCGTGCGTAGCGGAACAACACACGCAGCCCCCATGACCCGACTATTTGCGCAGTCCAAGTTTTCCAATCGTGTTGAGATAGCGCTGCCGATCGGTCCGCGCCAGGTACTTGAGCAGGGATGAGCGTTTCCCCACCATCTTCAGCAGCCCCCGACGCGAGGAATGGTCCTTCTTGTGGGTCTTGAGATGCTCGGTGAGTCCCACAATGCGCTTGGTCAGCAGTGCGATCTGGACTTCGGCTGACCCGGTGTCCACGTCGTGCCGACGATGCTCCTGGACAATTGAATTCTTGGTTTCTTGTGAGAGGGCCATTGGCTGCTCATCCTTATACACTTGGGCGTGCCACAGCAATCCGCGACGCCGGTCGGGGGGCCGCAACAGCCTGCCAGAATTTTTACAAGCCGACAGTATAGGATCTGCCCGGAACACCCGCAACCCGTTGCTCCACCGCGTCCCCATCCTGAGCAGTTGCCCCCCAACCCCGCGGCGAAGTCCGTAAGCCCATCACCTGGAAGGACTTCAAGAAACCAGATCGGTCCCATCCCCCGGAGTTGGCTGGGCCGTCACCGACATCCCATCGCCTACCTCGTCGGAGACAACCTGCCCATCCCGCATGTTCACCACCCGCCGGGCGTGCAGCGCGATATCGGGCTCGTGTGTGACCATCACGATGGTTACGCCCTGATCATTAAGGGCCTTGAATATCCCCATAATCTGCTCGCCGGTCTTCGTGTCCAGGTTTCCGGTGGGCTCGTCCGCCAGCAGCAGCGGGGGGTCGTTCACGATTGCCCGAGCGATGGCCACGCGCTGCCGCTCGCCGCCCGACAGCTCGTTGGGCTGGTGGCCGGCGCGGTGTTCCAAGCCCACCCGCTGGAGAGCTCGCAGGGCGGGGCCGCGGGTGTTCAGCGCCCGTGCGTAGAACAGTGGCATAGCCACGTTATCCAGCGCCGTGGTGCGATTGATCAGGTTGAACGTCTGGAAGACGAACCCGATCTGCTTGTTGCGGATGCTGGCCAGGGCCCGATCGGACAGTCCGCGCACCGCACGCCCGTCGAAGGTGTACGTTCCGCTGGTCGGGCGGTCCAGACACCCAATCAGGTGCATCATCGTGCTCTTGCCGCTGCCGGATGCCCCCGTGATGGCCATGAACTCACCGCGTTCCAGCGTCAGATCCACCCCATCCAGCGCGCGCACCACCGTCGTCCCCATCGGATACAGCTTCGTTAATCCGCGAAGTTCGATCAGTGCCACGCCCGCCGACTCCCTGCTAACTCTGGTCCTCGTCGGTGTCCTTAGGCAACTTCGTGTAGACCGATGCTCCCGCCTTCAACTCGTGATCGCCCAGAGCCTCGATCACCTGAGTAAACTCGCCGTCACTGATCCCGAAGCGGCACGGCACAAACTCGCGGCCGTATTCCTCGCCCGCGGCAACGTCCGGCTGGGTCCTCACGTAGACGCCGCGCTGGCCGGCGAGGTTCTTGACGGCCTCGGCCGGTACGCGCACCACGTCGGTGGCGCTCTCCACGGTAAACTCAACCTGCGCCTGTGCCCCCAACGGCAACTTGTGAGCCTGTTCGTCGTTGATCCACACGTGCACGTCGAATTGGATAATGGACGCACCGGTGTTCAGCTTGCCTTGTGGCTCGACCCGCTCGATTCGTCCCTCGAAGATGTCCTCCGGAAACGCATCCACCGTGACCCGCACGATACCGCTCCGCCCGGCCACATCCGTCGCGATCTCTTCGGCCGCGGCCCGCAACCCGGGCATCTCCGGCAACGCTTCGAGCGGCGAGATGTTCAGCACGCGGCCATAGTCGGCCTCGTCCAGCCGGGCGATGACCTTCTTCTTGGCCACGTCCGACAACACCATCAGGGGCGTACCGCCGGTCAGACTCTGCGTGCCCGACTGCACGAGCATGCCGGGCTTGGCAAACACCTGCGTGATGATCCCGTCCTGCGGTGCAAGGATGGACGTTTCGCGCAGTCGCTCCTGCGCATCCTCCAATGTCTTGCGTGCCGACTGTACGGTCGCCTCCTGTGATCGGACGGCCGCCTCCGCATCGAGCTTGGCCAATTCGGCGCTGCGCACGGATACCCGGGCCACTTCCACCTGGGCCCGTACCATCCGCGCCTGCGAGCGGATGTCGATCACTTCCTGGGCACTGTACTGCTCGGAAACGCCCCGGTCATCAAGCGTTTCCTCCATGCGCCGCAGGGCGAACTCGGTGGTCTCCATCTGCGCTTCAAGTTCCGCCACATGGGCGTTGGAGGACGCGATGTTCGCCTCCGCGCGATCGACCGCCACGCGGGCCTGCGTCAGCAGCGCCTCGGACCGATCGAAATCCGCCTCCGCGCGATCGAGCGTGCGCTGTTCATCGTCCGGATCCAGTACGACGAGCACGTCCCCTTTGGATACGTACGAACCCTCGACCACTCGCACGCCGGTGATCTCACCCGACGCTTCCGGCTTGACCTCGACCACCTGCTCGGCGTGGATGAGGCCCGCGGCCGTGATGGGGACCTTGATGTCGCCGCGGGTCACCTCGCCGAACTTGGGCATCGCCCATGGCGGACGATACTGCTGCTGGCGAGCGAAGTACCACCCGATGACTACCAATCCGACGACGGCCAGGAGGATGATCCATTTCCTCATGCTGCGCTCCTCGCTGTCCTGGCGCGCTGCGCGGCGCCCGACCCGCGCCGGGCGCCGCGCCGCCTCTATCGCATTCTGCGTTTGGCCGGGACTATTTCGGCTGCCAAGGCTCGAACGGCAAGTCGAAAGCCGCGGCGACGGGCTGGTTGGTAACCCGCCCGCGGATCATGTTCAGCCCCATGGCCAGACCTGGATCAGCCGCGCAGGCCTTCTCCCAACCCTGGTCAGCCAACTTCACCAAAAAGCTAATCGTGGCATTGGTCAGGCCGAAGGTGCTCGTCCGCGAAACCGCCCCGGGCATGTTCGCCACTCCGTAATGAACCACACCTTCGATCACGTAGGTTGGATCGGCGTGCGTGGTCGGATGCGTCGTCTCGCAGCAGCCACCCTGATCGACACCGACGTCGACGATGACCGCGCCCGACTGCATCAGCTTCAGATTGTCGCGGGTCACCAGCATCGGGCAGCGCGCCCCAGGAATCAGCACGGCACCAATCACCAGGTCAGCCTTCTCCAGGTGCGACCGGATCGCCTCCGGGGTACTGAAAACGGGCGTGACGTTGGCCGGCATAACCTCGTCTAGATAGCGCAGCCGATACAAGTCAATATCCATCAATACTACGTTGGCGCCGAGCCCGGCCGCTAGGCGCGCCGCACACGTGCCGACGATACCACCGCCCAGTACAAGGACGTTCGCCGGTTCCACACCCGGAACACCGCCGAGCAGAATCCCGCGACCTTCCTGTGGCTTCTCCAGGTACTTGGCGCCTTCCTGCACGCTCATCTTGCCGGCCACTTCGCTCATCGGCGCCAACAGCGGCAAGCGCCCGTGCCCGTCAACGATAGTCTCATAAGCGATCGCCACGCAACCCGAGTCACGCACCCCCGTGGTCAGCGCGTTGTCGGCCGCAAAGTGGAAATACGTGAAAACCGTCTGATCCTTGCGGATCATCTTGATTTCAGGGGCCAATGGCTCCTTCACCTTGCATACCAACTCGGCCTGCCCCCACACATCGGCCGCCGAGTCGACTATCTCGGCGCCGTACTTCTCATAATCCGCATCGTCGATCCCCGACCCAACGCCTGCGCCACGCTCGATAAGAATGCGATGGCCATGACGCTTGAGCTGTTCCACACCCGACGGCACCACAGCAACACGGTACTCATCAGGCTTGATCTCCTTCGGGACACCGATAATCATCAATAACTCCTGCCAGGGGCCATTCGGGACGATGTACCCCACGTCACCATGGGAAACCGCTCGAAGCTCATCAAGGTAAGGACCCCGGGCACCGTTTGCAAGCCGACGCGCCCGCGGCACGGCTGGGGAACAGCGGCACAAGCCGGCCTATTCGGCACACTGCTGCTGCTGGTAGGCTGTACGGCTACCCATCGCCCACGAACCATCACCGTGGCCGAGCTCGAAGCTGCCCGCCCCGCACCAAAGCCGCCCCCCGTCCGATCACTCGTCAGCGACGCACGCCCGCTGCAGGAGATGTGCATACCGCTCGGAGAGCGGCTCGGTCTGCTCCAGGTACGGTCCGATTATGAATGGCAACAGCTCAATCTTGTCGCCCCGCAAGCTGGCCCACACCCGGACTTCCGCACGGGCACGCTCGTCGGGGTGGCCTGCTGGGTCGGCTCTCCCGTTAACGGCGAATGGCCCGTGCATATTGATAACGTACGCATCAAACACGGCGCCGGCCTGGTAAACGGGTACTTCGCCCCCGGAACATATCTCCCTGACGGGACCGCCTACCTCGAAACCGTGTTCGTAGATGGTCTGCGTGGCGTCCTCATGGTGGACATCAGCGGGACCACCTTTTACCCCGAGTAGCTCAGACAGTCTGTCACCTCCGCTCTCCTCAGGAGCAGAATCCCATCATAACAGGCGTACGCCAAGCACATCCGGGCGCTTTCCCGGACCTTGTTATTGACTGGGTAGCATTGGCCACAGTATGTTGCGTATAAGCATCATTGGCCGTCAGCCGCAACATGCGGGGGCGCGCAGTTTGGTGCGATTGGTCGAATTCGAGTAGTCGAAGGCCATGAATATCGCGACATTTCGCCCGGGGCGCCTGTTGTCGGTTCGGGGCCAGGCCGTTGGGCCAGATCTGGATGGGGTTGTAATCGCCCGCTCGTGAGGCCATACGGTCGCCCGGCTGAGGTGGAAGATGGACACAAGCTCACCCATAGACTCCGTTCAACACGAGGATGATTCGCTGCGCCGGGCGCGGGCCGCACGGGTGCTCATCGTCGACGATGAGCGCATGGTGCTGGATACGCTGAGTGAATGGCTGCGTTCTGACGGGCACAACATCGTCGGTGCCGGATCAACCGAAGAAGCGCTGCTCGAACTGGAACGCAGTAGCTTTGACGTGCTGATCACCGACATGATTCTCGCTGACGGCGACGGGCTCGACCTGATCCGCAAGGTCAACGAGCACTGGCCGGACATGCCCGCTGTGGCAATGAGCGGCTACGGGACGGTGGAGTCCGCCACGCACGCCATCAAGGCCGGCGCGTTCGAGTTTCTCTCCAAGCCGGTACGTGTTGACGCGATCCGACAGGTCGTCCGCCGGGCGATTGAGCAACAGGGTCTGCTGCGTGCGAAGCGCTCGTTGCGCCGGGTGCTCGATACGCCGTACAACCTCGACGCCGTCGTCGGGCGCACCCACCAGATGCAGAAGGTCTTTGACCTGATCGAAGCTGTTGCGGATTCGAAAGCCACCGTACTGATCTACGGTGAAACCGGCACCGGAAAATCGCTGATTGCCCGCGCCATCCATCAGCGCAGCCAGCGTCGCACCCGGCCGTTCATCGAGGTCAGTTGTGGTGCGATTCCGGAGACACTGCTCGAGTCGGAACTGTTCGGGCACATCAAGGGTGCCTTCACCGGAGCGTTGGCCGACAAGGACGGCAAATTCCGAGCGGCCGAAGGCGGTACGATCTTTCTCGATGAGATTGCGTCGGCCTCGCCGAGCCTGCAGGTTCGGCTGCTGCGCGTGCTTCAGGAACGTCGCTTCGAGCCAATCGGATCCAACACGACGCTGACCGCCGACGTCCGTGTGATACTGGCAACGAACCTAAACTTGCAGAAAGAGGTGGAGGAGGGACGTTTCCGGCGTGACCTGTACTACCGCATCAACGTGGTCAACCTGGAGTTGCCGCCGCTGCGCGAGCGGCTGACCGACATCCCGTTGCTGGCGGAGCACTTCCTGCGAAAATATGTCCACCAGAGCGGACGAGAAGTGCACGGCTTCACCGAAGAGGCGCTTCAGATCATGCAGCGTTTCGAATGGCCGGGCAACGTGCGTGAGTTAGAAAACTGCGTGGAGCGGGCGGTCGTCCTGTCACGCCACGAGCAGATCACCAAGGACGATCTGCCTCCCAACATCGTCCAGGCGACCGAGGCGGACGCAAAACTGTTCTCAGCCAAGACCGGCCGGCCGATGACGCTCAAAGAGGCGCTCGAAGGCCCGGAACGGCGCATCATCCAGGCGGCCCTGGAAGCAAACAGTTGGAGCCGACAGAAGACCGCCGCGGTGCTCGACGTCAATCGCACCACGCTCTACAAGAAGATGAAGCACTACGGGCTACTCAAGCCCGGGCGATCAAGTAAGAGCTGACCGCGGGACCGCCGCCGCAATTCCACCCACCACAACACTGGCGCGGACGAATCTCGGGGGACGCACGCCACCCGTAACCGCTCACGCCACATAACAAGCCTGTTTACGGCCGACCACTCGGCAAAAACGACTCCAACGGGCGTGTGCGGCGCGGTATACTGGATTGCTTTTGTTTATTCCGGGCCGCCCAGTGTGATGGTGTAAAGCAACGGCGGGGCCCGGTGTGGGTATCCCGCCGCCGCGGAAGGGTCCCGAGACGGGAGGGCGGAGCGGTCGAAGTGAGTGAGAAGGTCATCCGGGTCATTGGCGCCCGGCAACACAACCTCCGCGATGTCGACGTCGACATACCGCGCGACCGGCTGGTCGTGATCACTGGCTTGAGCGGTTCCGGAAAGAGCAGCCTGGCCTTTGACACGATCTATGCCGAGGGTCAGCGCAAGTATGTGGAATCGCTCTCGGTTCACGCACGCCACTACCTGGAGCAGATCAGCAAGCCGGACGTCGAACGGATCGAGGGGCTACCGCCCACCCTGGCCATCGAGCAGCGCGCCACCGCGGCCAACCCGCGTTCCATCGTCGCAACAACGACCGAACTCTACGATTTCCTGCGGGTGTTGTTCGCACGCGTCGGGACGCCGCACTGCCCCAAGTGCGGGCAGCCAATCTTCCAGCGCACCGTCGACCAGATCGTCGACATCGTGTTCCAGTATCCGGAACAGGCCCGGCTGATGGTGCTGGCACCGCTGGTTCGCGGCCGAACCGATGCCCTCAAGGCCATCTATAAGCGTGTACAGCGCGAGGGGTTCGTCCGCGCGCGCATCGACGGCGTTCTGCGCGACGTGAAAGAGGCCACCGAGGAACTCACTGAGCAGGAAGAAGCCAACGGCAAAGGAAAACGCCGCCGCACGCGCCGCGTGGACGTCGACGTGGTCGTTGATCGCCTCGTTTTGAAGCCCGACATCCGCTCGCGCCTGGCGGACGCGGTCGAGTTGTCGCTGGCGCTCGGCGACGGCACGGTCATCGTCTCGCGCGAGAACGGCGACGCCGGCGGTGACGCACCGACTGGCAAAACGGCGGGCGGAGTGGTCGGCAACGGCCAGTGGATCGACGAGGTTTTCAGCGAGCGTCACACCTGCACCAGTTGTGGCATCAGCCTGCCGGAGTTATCGCCACGTGCTTTCAGCTTCAACTCGCCCTATGGCGCTTGCGAGCAATGCGGGGGGCTGGGCACGTCGCTGCGCTTTGACGAACAGCTCATCGTGCCCGACGACAGCCTGTCGTTGATTGGCGGAGCGCTGGCTCCCTGGTCAAGCGGCAAAAAACGCGTCGGCGCTACCCACCTCAAGGTGCTCAAGTCGCTGTGCAGCACACTGAGCGTGAAACCCGACACGCCATTCAAAGAGCTGCCGGACGATCTGCGGCGGATAGTCCTGCGTGGTACGACCAAGAAGGACGTCGACCGCTTCGAGATCGAGTTTGAAGGCGTGGTACCGAACCTGGAGCGTCGTTATCGAGCGGCGGGCTCTGACGGGGGCCGCAGCCGACTGGCGAACTATCAGGCCGAGTACACCTGCGAGGGCTGTAACGGGGCCCGGCTGCGGGCAACTTCGCTGGCAGTGCGCATCAACGATCGCAACATTCACGATCTCACCCGGATGCCGATCGCCGAGGCTACGGACTTCTTCGGCCAGCTCAAGTTCGAGGGCGAAGACGCCCAGGTCGCCGAGCCAATCGTGCGCGAGATCTACCAGCGGCTGCGTTTCATGCGTGACGTCGGGCTGGGCTACCTCACGCTGGATCGCACCAGCGCCACACTGTCGGGCGGCGAGGCACAGCGTATCCGCCTGGCTACCCAACTCGGTAGCGGGCTTGTTGGCGTGTGCTACGTGCTTGATGAACCCACGATCGGTTTGCACCAGCGTGACAACGCCCGCCTGCTGAACTCCATCCGCCGACTGGTGGACATCGGCAACACCGTTGTCGTCGTCGAGCATGATGAAGACGTCATTCGCGCTGCCGACCATCTGATCGACATGGGACCCGGTGCCGGTGGTCGTGGTGGAAACGTGATTTCCGCCGGCCAGGCCGACAAGGTCATCCGCGATCCGCAATCCATTACCGGGCGCTACCTGCGTGGCGAATATGGTATTCCGCTGCCCGAGGAACGGCGCGCGCCGCGCCGCTCCGATTTTCTACAGGTGCTCGGCGCCCGCGAGAACAACCTGCGGAACATTGACGTCAAGGTCCCGCTGGGTGTTTTCTGTGCGGTCACGGGCGTCAGCGGCAGCGGCAAGAGCACCCTCGTTTCGCAGATCCTGCTGCCGGCGCTGCGCCGCCGACTGTACCGCTCGCGCGAGCCGCTAGGCGTGCACGAGCGCATCGTCGGCGCCAACAAGATCGACAAAGTAATCGAGATCGACCAGACGCCTATCGGACGGACGCCGCGCAGCAACCCGGCCACCTACACGGGCGTTTTCGACGAGATCAGGCGACTATACGCCAAAACCAAGGAAGCCCGCATCCGCGGCTACAACGCCAGCCGATTCAGCTTTAACGCCAAGGGCGGGCGCTGCGAAGCCTGTCAGGGACAGGGCACCCGGCGTATCGAGATGCATTTCCTGCCGGACGTGTTCGTCGAGTGCGGTGAGTGCAAGGGTACGCGCTATAGCCGGGAAACGCTCGAGATCAGGTATCGCGGCAAGTCCATCTCCGACGTGCTGAACATGCTGGTCGAAGAAGCGCTGCGTTTCTTCGACAGCTTCCCGAAGATCAAGCAGGGGCTCCAGGCGCTCTCGGACGTCGGCCTCGGATACATCCGCCTCGGGCAGCCCTCCAACACGCTCTCCGGCGGCGAGGCGCAACGCGTCAAGCTGGCAGCCGAACTTGCCAAGGGTGCTATCCACCCGGTCTCGCGCCACGGCCCGCCCAGCGCGTCGGCCACACAGCGTGCCCGGCTGGAAAACCACACTTTGTATGTCCTCGATGAGCCGACCACCGGGTTGCATTTTGCGGACATCCAGACGCTGCTGGCCGTGCTCAATCGCCTGGTCGACATGGGCAACACGGTACTGGTAATCGAGCACAACCTGGACGTGATCAAGACCGCCGACTGGGTTATTGATCTTGGTCCGGAAGGCGGTGAGGACGGTGGCCGGATTGTCGCCGAGGGACCGCCGGAAGATATTTCCGCCAACAAGTCCAGCCACACCGGGCGCTATCTGCGCGCCAAGCTCAAATAGCCCGCCGATCGCGCCGACCGGAGCCGGAACGGGGCCAGAAACATATCACGCGCTGCAATTTTGCTATTAAAATCTAACGCTCCTGGACCAAATTGGGAGTTCACATGATGCGTAGACCTATCGTTATATTCACTGCCACCGTGCTTGCGGCCGCCGGATTGGTCGGCTGCATGGGTGACCCCAACGCAAACGGGCCGAACACCAACGATTGGGACTTCACCACCGAGCGACAGGCCGCGGTCACTGATATCGTCGAACAGTTAGTCGCTACCGGCGGTGCGCTGGCCTCCGTCAGCTCGATTGCCGATCCGCGTCTTGACCTGGAGAACTCCGCGTTCGGCACTTTCGGAACCTGCCCCGTGGTGACCTATGTCAGCGTGGGCGACAGCAGCACGGTGACGTTCGACTTTGGCGACGGCTGTACGGCAGCCCTGACCGGGCCGTCCGTCGTGCGCGGCGAAGTCAGCCTGAGCCCTTCGCTGACGGACGACGCATTTCGCGTTCGCTACAACGACCTGTTCATCGACAACCGCGAAGTCACCGGCACGCTGGATCCATTGTATGGCACGAGCGACAGCGACAACACCGCCAGCATCAACATAGATATCGACGATGTCGGCGATGTGCGCGGAACCCTCGAAATCAGCTTCAGCGACCAGGGCGCCATCACCATCAGCGGCGACGACGTCCGCTTCGACATGGGCACGGACATCTACTACGTCGATCTTGTCAATGTCATCTTCGACCCGCCGAACAATGACAACCTGATCCCCAAGAGCGGCACAATCACGTTCCGCGACAACCGACTCGTGGCCATCTCCGTAACCTTCACCGAGCGCTCCGCGGAAACCGGCCTGGTGCGAGTAATCGTGGGCAATGGCTCCATGCAGAACTTCACCCCCGTAACCCCACCCTGATCAACCGGCGATTGATGCGACGACCGTCAGCGCCGCCGGCGCGATTTGCGCCCGCGCCGCGATCGGCTGCCATTGCCGTTGCCGTTGTTGTCATCATCGAACAAATCGCCCGGCACTTCGTTGACCTCGTTCTCCGGCACAATCACCGTGCTGTCGTCACCATTCAGCGTGCGCTCCGCCTCATCCTCCACAACGTTCAGCGTTTCGATCGGCTTGCCATCCTCGTCGAGCTCGACGTCCGCTTCGGCCGTGCGCTGCCGAGCAATCGCCCGCAAGTCCGTTACCAATTGCTCTTCGCTCTGTGCCGTCAGATTCGCCAACGCTTCGGCCACGTCCGGGATATAGCGCCCGAAAATATCGCGGCGTTGCGACTCCATCCGCTGGCGCCGCCGTCGCCGCACGTATGTCGCCAGCTTGCGCCCGCACTCTTGGAGCGCCAGCCGCATCTCCTTGCGAATCTCGTCGTAGTCGGCGATCGCTTCCTTGCTCTCCGACGTGAACGGCACCCACACGCTGGCCATGTGCAGCATCACCACCAGCGGCCCCACCGGCAACGAACCGCCCGGCTGCGACAACCCATAGTTGCGCCAATCAACGTCGAGCACCGATTTGAACGCCGAACAGGCCGACTGCTGATAGAGCAACGGCACGCGGTTGGCGAAACGGATGATGCGCGCCGAGGCATCGCCCGATAAACTGCCCCCGTAAGCCAATGCGATCTCGACCTGGAACGGATTGCCGCGATAAACCGCGGGGCTGCGCGTGGTGGCGGCGAAGAATTCCGCCTTGACCTCCTTGAGCAGACCGGCGAGCAGGTTGCGCACGCCGATGGGCGCCAGGCAATCGGTCGGCGGCGCCATGAATCGTACGCTTTGCAGCGCTTCGTAGAGCTTCTCGACATCGTGCGTGCCGATGGTTGCCGGCGCCGCCCGCGAGCTCAGGCCGGCTTGATCACAAACCGTCCCCGCCCCGGACGCCGACACCCGACAGAACTCTCGCTGGAGAAAACCCGCCAGCTTCACACCCTTGGCTTCCTTCAGCATCTTCATCAGCACGCCAAGCTCGATGCCGTGCGGGTGCGGCTTAATTTGTCGCGTCTCGGCCGGCAGCTCGTCCGACCCGCGCGGAAATTCGCGTTGCTCGCCGGTCGGGGCGTGATACGAAATCTGCGCATGCGGATTGGCGATGGCCGTCTGCTCGATGTATTCGTCGACCGATTGGCGCCCCTTGGCATAGCTGGCGACCAGCTCGATGGTCACCTCGGTGCCGCGGTCCCAGGCGACGTCGATTTCCTCGTCCTTGACGACGTCCGGACGATTTTTCCGCGTGTCAATCTGGACCTGGAAATGATGGGCGGCCTTCTTGGGGCTGGTGCGTGAGGTGATCTGCACGCTGCGGCCGGTCGTCAGCAGCCCGTACATGCCGGCCGCCGAGATGCCGATGCCCTGTTGGCCGCGCGACATCTTCAGCCGATGGAATTTTGATCCGTAGAGCAGCTTGCCGAAGATGTTGGGGATCTGGGCGCGGACGATGCCGGGGCCGTTGTCGCGTATCGTCACGCGGAAGCGATCCTCGGCCAGTTGGATGATCACGACCTGAAGATCGGGGCGGATGTTCGCCTCTTCGCACGCGTCGAGGCTGTTGTCGACCGCCTCCTTGACGGTTGTCAGCAGCGCTTTGCGCTTATTATCGAACCCGAGCAGGTGCCGATTTTTCGCGAAGAACTCCGACACGGAGATGTCGCGCTGGGCAGCGGCGAGTGACTCGGCCGTGACTATTCGGCCCTGCTTGGACGCAGATCGGCTTCGGCGAGGTTTGGCCACCTCCTCCTTCTCTGCCGGTGTGGGCTCGTCCGGCTCGTCGGCGACGTCTTTGGCGCGGCGTTTTCGGCCGGTGGACGTCTGCTTCTTCACGCCGACGCTACGGGCGGCCTTTTTGGTCGGGCGAGACTCCGCTGGACTCATGGGCTCCTCGTCTACTACTTCCGCGTCCGGGCCGGGCCCATAGAGGGCCTGGCTGACGGAAGTGACGGGGATGACCCGGGCCGGGGCTTGGTCAAACAGGCTGGGGGTGTCATACTTCCGCGTTGCTGAATCGGGATCGTTCGCCATCCCTGGCTCCCCGAAGACGCCTATGGCTATCATTGCTCGAAGACCGCGCCATCTGCGGCACAACGCCACCTATGGTAGCACGCCGGCCGCGACTGTACAGTAGCCGGCGTGCTACGCACTCGAATGGGATACCATGACCCTGACCGGCAAACAGCGCCGCGACTTGTTCGCCCGCAGCCACCCGCTCAAACCCGTCACCACGCTTGCCGACGACGAGCTCACCCCCCAGGGCGTACAGCACGTGCGGGATGCACTCGCCCGGCACGAGTTGGTAAAGGTGCGGCTCACCGCTGCCAGCGGGCGGGAATGCGACCTGGCCGCGGCTGAACTCGCCCGCCAATTGGGCGGCGAGGTTGTCAAGCGCACCGGGCGCGTAGTATTGTTGTACCGGTGCCCGGCCGATAACGACCACGGTGGCGCCTGACCCGCGACACTCAGACCAGCGCCACTGCGGCGCAAAACGCACTCGAGGACGCAACATGCTGAACTTCAAGCGACTAGGCGTGTTTCTGCACGACTCACCGGCTGACCGGGCGGCCCTGGCATACGCCGGCGTCATCGCCACCCTCGCACAAAGCGAGTCGGTCTTCTGCACTCACGTTCGTGAATCCGCGGACGAGTCGGAGCCGCAACCGGATATCGAAACCCTCCAGAATCAGGTTCGGCAGCAACTCCCCGGCCCCGTGGCCCGGATAACCCACGTCGATGTACAGAATGACACCGGGGTAGCCTCGATCCTGCGCACCGCCCGCGATGACGAACTCGATCTCATCATCGTCGGACGCCGACTGCCATCCGAGCAGATCGGTATTGGCTCCGCGTTTGCCCGCCTGGCCCGCAAATCACCATGTAGCGTTCTGGTCGTTCCGACCGGCTCCCATCCCCACCTGGAGCGTCTGCTGGTAGCGGTCGACTTCTCTGATAACTCCAAGCGCGCCCTTGAGCAGGCTGTCCAGATCGCATGCGGCAGCGGCGCCGAGCGGCCGCAGTTGATCGTACATTCAAACTCCACCGTAGGTTATGGCTACGCCAAGCTGGGGCTGACCCTGTCGAGCGCAATCTCGCAGCGCGAAGAGGTCACGCAGAAAAAGCTCGAAGAGTTCGTAGCCAACGTGGACACCTGCGATTGCGACGTCGAACTCATCCCGACCTGCTCTGAGCAGGACGAGAACGCGATCCTGGAGGTCGCCGTCTCGCGCAAGATGGACCTGGTGGTGCTGGGCAGCCGCGGCGTAAGCGCGATGGTCCTGCTCGGGTCAACCACTGAAAAGGCCCTGATTCACTCGGTTCTGCCGGTGCTGATCGTCAAAGAGAAGGGTGAGACCGTGGGCATCCTGAACGCGCTGTTCGGGAGCTGACCAGCCCGGCTTCCGGCAGGTTTACCAACCTCCCGACCGGCGACGGCGCACGCGTGAGTGAGCGCCCGTTGGGGTGTTTTCAATCATTATGAAAAATTCAGGGCTAACTGGACACCCCCCCTACCCGATCGCCACACTCTGATGGGCGAGGTGATATCCGAGAGGGAGAATAGCGGTGCGTGAACAGCAGGCTTCCGGAACGGTGCGACTGGCGGCGCTGTACGCGCCCATCTCCGCCGAACTCCGCGAAAGCCAAACCGTCCTCACCGACGAGTTGATCAGCGATCAGGGCTTCATCAGCGATCTCTGCGGCCACATCCGCCAGTTTCACGGGAAGCTGCTGCGTCCCGCGCTGCTGCTGCTCACTGGTCGGGCCGCGGGCGAGCTAACGACGGCGCATCCGGTGCTGGGCGCAGTGGTCGAGCTGGTGCACGTGGCGACGCTGGTGCACGACGATGTACTCGACGAGGCGGATATCCGCCGTCGGGTGGCCACGGTCAACCGCCTGTGGGGCAACGAGCGGGCGGTGTTGCTGGGCGACTTCGTCTATAGCCACGCCTATCGCCTGTGCAGCACGCTAGAGTCCCAGTACGCCGCCCAACTGATCGGGCAAACCGCCGTCACCGTCTGCGAAGGCGAGATGATGCAGGTCGCCAACCGCAACAATTATGAGCTGACCGAGGGCGAGTATTTCGACATCATCACGCGAAAGACGGCCGCCCTGATCGAAACCTGCTGCCACCTGGGCGCTTACTACGCCGGCGCCGACGCCGACACCGTGCGTCAGATGTGCATCTTCGGGCGCAGCCTGGGCGTCGCGTTCCAGATCGTCGATGACCTGTTGGACCTGACCGGCGACGAATCTCAGGTTGGCAAATCTCTGGGACGTGACATCTCAGAGGGCGAGTTGACCCTACCGCTGATTCATCTGCTGAACAGCGGCACCGACCGGCAACGCGATCGCCTGCTGGAACTTCTGGCCGGCGACGCGCCCACCCGGCAGCGAGAGATCACCAGCATCCTGCGCCAATCTGACGGTGTCGCCTATGCGCAGGACGTGGCCGAGCAGCAGGTGGCGGCGGCCCGGCAATCCGTAGCGCAGTTACCACCCTCACCCGCCCGCGACAGTCTGGCCGCCATGGCCGACTTCGTCCTCGCGCGGCGTCAATAAACCGCGCCCCGCTCCAGCACCACGGCTCATCTGCGTTATTATGCCCAACCGATGAACGCTCCCCACCTGGTTTTTGCCGGCGGCGGTACAGGCGGACACCTGTTTCCGGGTTTGGCCGTCGCCAACGCCGTCCGCCGATTGCTACCCGAAACGCGCATCACGTTCATGACGACCGACCGGAAGCTCGACCGCGAGCTGCTCGGGCCAACGCCGTTCGAACAGGTAGTTCAGCCGGTCCGGCCGCTGACAATGAACCCGCTGCGACTGCCGGGGGTATGGTGGGCTTGGCGCCGGAGCGTTTCGGCGGCCGAACGCTTCTTCAAAAACAACGAAATCAAAGCGGTGCTGGGGCTGGGGGGTTACGCGGCCGCCCCCCCGGTGGTGGCCGCCAGTCGGCGAGGCATCTGGACGGTGGTTTTGAATCCGGACGCCGTCCCGGGCCGGGCCAATCGTCACATCGCCGCCCGGGCGGACGTCGTGGCGTTGCAATGGGACGCGGCGCGGGCGCATTTCTCGAAGGGCGTGTATTGCCAGACGGTGGGTTGCCCAATCCGCGCGGCGTTTTCCCAGGCCGACGTCGCCGCTGGCCGGCGCCAGTTTCAGCTCGATCCGGGCCGCCCCGTGCTCGTGGTCACCGGCGCCTCGCAGGGGGCCCAGACGATCAACCGAGTGATGATGCAAATCTGGCCGGCGTTTCACCAGACCCATCCCGAGTGGCAACTGCTGCACCTGTCCGGCCCCGCCGCCGAGCCGGGGGTGCGTCAGGCATACGAGCAGGCCGGCGTGCCGGCCACGGTCGTAGGGTTCACGCTCAACATGGACGCGGCTCTGGCGGCCGGCGACGTGGTCGTCGCGCGGGCCGGTGCATCGACGCTGGCGGAGCTGACGGCCCTGGGCAAGCCGGCCATTCTGCTGCCCTACCCCTACGCCCGGGACCGCCACCAGCACGCCAACGCCCGGGTGTTGGCCGAGCACGGTGCCGCCCTGGTGATCGAGGACCAAATCGAGCCCGATCTGAACGCGCCCGCGGTGCGCAGCGCCCTCGAAGAGCTAAGCAGTTCGGAGCGACGCGCCGAGTTGGCTGCCGCTTCGCACGCGCTGGGGCGCCCGCAGGCCGCCGACGTTGTGGCCGCCTGGCTGCTGAGTTAATCGATTGTGCGAATCCAGAAGCATCTCCATTGTCCATCCCGGCCGGATGGGCAACAAGCCAAGCCGCCTTGATAATCGCCCAAACAGCGCTATCGTGGGTATAGAGGCATGATTATCCCGGGCCAGGGTTTTGCAGACTGGCAGTTTGCAAGGGAGGCGTCTTGTGATCAGTCAAACCACTGAGTATGCGTTACGAGCCGTCGTTTGGCTGGCTGCCAATCCTGGGAAGCCGCTGACGGCACAGCAGATCGCCGAGGCTACGAGGGTGCCCGCTGGCTATCTGGCGAAGGTGTTGCAGGGGCTCAGCCGGGCCGGCCTGCTGCACTCGCAGCGGGGGCTGGGTGGGGGGTTCACGCTGGCCCAATCGCCGGAAGAGCTGACCATGTGGGAGGTGGTGCAGGCCGTCGACCCACTCAAGCGTATTCACGAATGCCCGCTGGCGTTTGAGGCCCACAACACCGAGTTATGTCCGTTGCATCAGGAGTTGGATGCGGCCATCGCCTCGATCGAGGAGGCTTTCAGCAACTGCACTATCAGCAAGCTGATCGATAGCGCCAACGGGTCTGCGCCATTGTGTGCCTATCACCCGGGCCCGGCAGCCGGCGCCAGCGACTGAGTGGCACATGAAGCAGTCAGCAGCCCGGGCTGGATCAGGAGCCGACCTCCATCGGTTCCGACTCGACCTCCTAGGGGCCGTTGTCCAGCGCCGATTCCACCACCTGTTCCCAGCTTCCCGCTATGACCTGCAAGCCACCGTACGCCGAGTAGTAAAGCGGCGGATTGTCGACCAAGCCCGAGTCGTGCACGATGCGAAGCGTTTCGCTCAACTGCGCGTCTCCTCCACAGATTACCACTCCGCGCAACTTTGTCTCCGCTTGAACTTCAAAGTCCCCGGTCACGTGAATCAGTCCGCGCAGTTCTGATGGATAAAAATCGTCCGTGTCATTGTCCGAGACACCCTCGTACGGCACGCCGGGTGGATTGTAGTTCACCGAATACCACGACTCCTCCAGCCCGCTATCGGCGTACATTCGGACGTACAGGTCGCCGTCGACGATCAGCACGGGGTAATCGTCGCGAGCCGGCGTGCCGTACACGCCCCAGCTCACGTACACCGCCCCACCCTGCGTCGTGATGATGAGGGTCCCGAGAATCCGGGTGGCCTCGATCCACAGATCAGCCCCCTTCGTGTTGATGTAATACACTCCCTCGGCATCGGTAGTCCCCCAGTCGCTGTACCCGGGGGCCAACACGCCCCCGACCATGTCGGTGACGTAAGAGATATCGGTCGCCAGAGCGGCGTACTTGCTGACCACGTCCACATCGGGCAGGTCCTTCGGATCGGCGTCATCGTCCACGTTGCCATTGATCCCCCCCCCCCCACCGTAATGGGCGCATTCGACATCGCCGCGAATGTTGTCCAGATTCAGCACGGTTGCATTCGACGACAAGGGCGCATCGTCGAAACGAACATCTCCCTCTACGAATACGCCTCCGCCTGCATGCAGACAGGTACCCAGCGCCGCCAACGGCTCCAGCGGCTGGGCCGCCAGCACCTTCGCACCATAGCGGGCAGCATTGCACACGCCCGTTCCAACGAGCATTACCGTGTCGCCCGGATCGTCGCTCAGATCCCCATCCTCGGGATCGTTGATCTGCAACGAGAAGACACCGTCACCCAGCGCGATCTCGTCCATCCAAACCCCCGGCGCAATGCTCGAGCGCCAATCCGGCGTGATCAACAGCGCGTACATCCCCACATCCAGCGCCGCCTGGGCACATTCCCGCGCCACCGCGAAATCATGGCTCTGCCTCACCGTCACCGCGCGAACGCGTACTGCGAGCACCGCCGACACACCAACAATGGCGACAATCAACGCGGAGCCGAGCACCATCAGGTACACCGTGCCGCGGCGCCAGTGACGATTCGAACGTATCTTCATTGGCCACCGTTGAAGTTCCCGATGGTCCTTTCACCGAAGGCCACAGCATCAACCGCCAGATCATCCAGCACGAGTGTGGACTTGCCGCGACTGTGACTCGCCAGGCCGGTGAGATCCGCGCCGCAGGTCCGCAGTGCGGTCAGTTCGGCCACGACCGCAGCGTGATAACGAACGGTCACGACGATCATCTTCACACCGGTCTCGCCGTTCGACGGACGCGGCTGGGACGGTCCACCATCCCCCGCGTCCTGTCCCTCACCCTCCTCGCCCGCGCCACTCAGCAAACTCACCCACTGGACACTCACGCTCCGTTTCCACTCAGCGAATTCCGCCAACTCGCTGCCATCCTTGGCCTGCGGCGGATTGGCCAGCCAGCCATTGTAGTCATCCACGTCGTCAAACAGGCTGCGATCGCCCGTCGCGGCTTCGGCCTCACTCCGGCCGAAGCTACCCAGGCCGTACTCAGCATCGGCGTAATCCCGCTGGAGAATCTCCGACATCAGGTCCTCCGCCAGATACGTTCCGGTGCTCTGTCGCTGCACCACCTGCATACCGATTTTCGCCAGGGCCACCGCTTCCAGCGCCGCCACCAGCATGGTTCCCACGATGACTGTGCTGATTATCACTTCGATCAGGCCAAACGCGCGTCGACCGCGGTGATTCCGATCACCAGTTTGCGTACCCATCAACTACCCTCCGGCACGTTCAGCAGACGCACGGAAGTGGTCACCGGATCCGTGGCCCCCTGCCCGGCCAACACCTTGATGTGCACCCCGCTGATACCCTGCGTTGTGGGCTCGACATCGGGATCAACCACCAGGGCGTGACCGTAAACCGCAAAGAGCAGGGCCTTGTTGGTTATCGCTGCCTGCCACTCATCGTGATCATACTTGAACAGGGCGGCGTTCGGCAGGGACACGTCATTCTTACAATACTGCACTTTTGCCGATACGCCCGACGCCCCCTGCTCCAGCACAATGCAAACACCCTCATCCGGCTCCAGACCGGTGACGTCAAAGGTGAAGCCATACCACTGAAAGGAATCGCTCAGCATGCTCTCCGGCAGCGAGTACTCGCCCAACAGGCTTCCGGTCGGCCGGAGGTCGGCGTCCGTTTGGTACAGCTTGACCAACACCAAGCCGTCGAGCTTCCCATCCCATTTGGCCTTGAACCACACGTGCGTGATCGACCACCCAACACTGCCGTCGGGTAGGATCGGGATGAACGACTGCCCCCAGTACTTGTCATCATGTTCAATTTTCAGCTCGGACAGGTCGGACGAGGCATCATAGCTGCGTAGCTCGATCTCCCCAGTGTCGGAAGTAACCGTACCGTCCAGGTCGAGAATCTCCAGGTGATCGTAGGCCAGTTCAAAACCCTGCACGTCGTCAAGCACGGCGACTGCGGCGCCGCTGTTGTACGTGCGCAGCAGTGGATCTCCGCCCGTGCCCGACCACTCGTAGCGAATGGTCTCGTCGCTGCTGTCGTCGTCGCGGTCGGCCACGGTGAATTCGATCTCCGTCGCGCTGTTGGCCAGGACGCTGCGCGCACAGAGCAGTTCCGTGGTCATCTGTTCCACCACGTCCGCTGCCGCCGCGTAGGCGTTCAGCGGTGTACCTTGCTCGGGCAGCGCACGCGACACCAGCACCAGCGCCGACGCAACGCCGCTGAGCAGAACCGCCGCCGCACCGGCGCTGATCACCAGCTCGGCCAGCGTCATGCCACGTTCGAATCTTCTCCGCGCTGCGCGCATCACGAATCCACCGTCGCCTGTCCGGTGTCCCCGTTCACCGTAACCTTCACGCTCTGCTTGCCGTTCCCAACCACGATGGTGCCCCCGCTGTCCGGGTGGCCAAAACCATCGAACTCCACCTGCTCGGATCCGTCGAAATCAACGCTGGTGATCCGCACCTCGTAGGGCTGATCGGTCAGGTCCACCGTATAGGTCACGCCGGGACGATCCGGATCCGCCAGGCCACTGATGGTGTACTTGCCGGTCGCGATGGTGAAACTGAGCGTGACCGCACTGCTGCCAAGCCGGGCCCGCCGCTGGGCGAGGGCCACGTCGGCCACGACCCGGTTGGCCGCCGCCTGCACCCGGTGACGGGCCACGCGACTGCCGAAGCGCGGCAGCCCCACGCTGGCCAGGATTCCGATAATCACGATCACCAGCACCAGTTCGATCAGTGAGAACCCGCGCAAAAACCGCCGGCTTGGGGTCGGCTCCGCGTACCATCTTGCGAGCGTGGCCAGTGGCATGGAGACATCGCCTTCGGTCGGATGACCCGACTTCGTGGCCGGTATGCCGCGGCATCCGACCAGAGTTAACCAGGGCGCGTAAACGCCGCGCCGCGTCGCCTGCCGCCCCTTTCAGTGCGGGCGCAGACCCATCGTTGGTCATCGACTATTCAACACTGTCGCTTGGTTTGTGAACCCCCCACCCCAGAACCGCTCCCGACATGGGGTGCTCAGTGTCCCGGGGCAGCTCTTATCGCCCGGCGTCCGTCGATGCGTCCGGTAAGATTCACTGAACTCCACTTCTGCGCGTCTCCGATTGAACAACTGTCTACAAACACATGCCTGGAGGGTGGTAGCCGTACCCCCGAACCAGGCCCTACCCACGTAGTTCCGAGGATGTGTGTTGGTATGCGGACAACGAGGGATCTTAAGCACTGCGAAAATGTGAAGCTCGTCCGACACCCGGATGTGAAGCAGGCTACGACCATGCTCACCTGGATATTGCTAGTGTTGTTCCTGGCTGTGGCCGGTCCCCCGGCCCCGGGGCAACCCCGCGGACACGGCCAGCCACCGCCTTCAGCCGAACCCCCGCCCGCATCCACTCCGCAACCGATTCTGGACCTGGCCCGCCTGATGAGCCAAATGAACCCGTCAGGCGCACAAGAGGAGCCGACGGATTCGGCGGATACGGCGGTCGACCAGTCCGCCAACGATTACGAGCAGAGCATAGCGCTGACCGACACCGGGCTGCTCGATCTCCACGTGCGTGACCTCGATATCGACACCATGCTCGAAATGCTCAGCTACGAAGCCCGGGTCAACATCGTCACCAGCACGAGCGTCTCCGGCACCATCTCGGCCAACCTGTACAACGTCACGCTCGAACAAGCTCTCGAAGCCACGCTCAAGCCCAACCAGTTCGCGTATCACGTGGGCGGCAACACGATCTTCGTGGGCACGCCTCAGGAAGTGCAGGCGTTGTTGCCGCCGCCCACAACGCGGGTTTTCCAACTACGTTACATGTCGCCCAGCGAAGCCGCCGAGGCGGTCAAGGCCGTCCTGTCCGAAGACGCGAATGTCGTCGAGGGCGGCGGCGCAGTCAGCGCCTCCAGCGGCGAAAATGATGCGGAAATGGGCCCCGCCGGCAGCGACTACCTTATCGTCACTGACCAGCCCGAGCGTCTCGACGCGGCCGCCGAACTGCTCCAGATCCTCGATCAGCGTCCCCAACAGGTGCTCATCGAGGCCACCGTCCTGCGCGCCACGCTGAACGAATCGAATCAGTTTGGCATCGACTTCACGCTGTTGGGCGGCGTCGACTTCCAGGATGTCAGCAGCGTCAGCAACGCTTCCACTAACCTCTCCACCGGCCAACTGCCCTCAGCAGACCTGCAAAGCACCACCTTCAACATCAACACCGACTTCACCGGAAACATCAGCGGCGGCGGGTTCAGCTTAGGCCTGATCAAGGACAGCATTGCCGGCTTCATCCGCGCGCTCGAAGACGTCACCGACGTTGTCGTCGTCGGTAACCCCAAGGTGATAGCGCTCAACAAGCAGGAAGGGGAGGTGATCGTCGGTCGGCGCGACGGCTACCTCACGACCACCGTCACCGAAACCGCCGCTATTCAGACGGTCGAGTTCCTCGAAACCGGAACGCAGATCAAGTTTCGGCCGATCATCAACGCCGACGGCACCGTCCGACTTCAGGTGCACCCCAAGGACAGCAATGGCGGCCTGACCGCTGCCAACCTGCCCTTCGAGGAGACGACCGAGGCACATGCCGACATCATCGTCGACGACGGTAACACGATCCTCATTGGCGGGCTCTTCCGCGATCGCACCATACGCAGCAAGAGCCAGATCCCCGTACTGGGCGACATCCCCGGCGTCGGGCTGCTGTTCGGTTCCGAGAACGATCAGACCGTGCGCGAAGAAGTCATCATCCTGCTCACGGTGCATATCATCAAGGAAACCAGCGCGGAACAGGAGCGCCACCGTAACCTGCTTCAAGACGTTGAGCTCTTGCGTGTCGGGCTGCGCATGGGGCTGCTCGCCACCGGCCGCGAACGCCTCGCTCAGGCCTACTACCACGAAGCCGTCACCCAACTCGAAAAGGGTGAACGGGATCGTGCCCTGCTCAATGTGCGCATGACGCTGAACAACCTGCCCGAACATCTGCCCGCCTTGAAACTCAAGGAACAGTTGCTCAAGCAGCACCTCTGGGACGAGGACGGCGCGCGCATGCGAGCCTTCGTGAACGAACTGATCGATAGCGAGCGCGGCGTGGAAGAGCCCCCCTATGACCGACCACCGCCGAGCGTGGACCACCTCATCAACCAGCGCGGAGAGCAGAACCCATGAGAACCGAAGCTGCCCTGCGAATTGTGTTGTCAGGCTGTGTTGCCGGTGCTGTCCTGCTGCTCGCCGGCTGCACCAGCATGCAGGCTCGGGCGCGACAGGACGCCCACGAGCGCTGGAACACGGCCCGGGCCGACATCAAGGCTCGCCTGGCAGAGGACCACTTCGACGCCGGCAATGTCGACGCTGCCTCCAACGAGTTGGCCGAAGCCCTGCGGCTGAATCCGACCAATGATCACCTGGTCCCGCTGCGCGTGCGGGTGTTGCTGGCCGAAGGTCGGCTCGATGAGGCCGCCAGATTGATCGAGCTAAGCCGCAGCACCGGCCACAGCTCCCCGGAGATCGAGTACCTGCTGGGTGTTGTGCGGCAACAACAGGAGCGCTGGCAGGCCGCCCTGGAGGCCTATCTCCGCGCCGCCGAGCTGAGCCCGCACGAAGTCGGCTACGTGACGGCCGCCGCCCAGGTTTGGTTGCAGCTCGGCGAGCCGGAAGCAGCGCTGACCTATCTCAACGAATCGGAAACCCGCTTCGCGTGGACCGACGCTTACCAGGCTTGCCTGGCTGAGTGTCTCGAACAGGTTGGTGACTGGTCCGGTGCCGCGTCGGCCTGGCAGCGGGTGCTATACGCTGACGCCACCGATCAGGCCACGCGCGAGCGCCTGGCCAACGCACTTTATCACTCTGAGCGCTACCTCGAAGCCATCCCGGTATTGCTTGACTGGCTCGCGACGGCCGACAGCCGAACAGCACCGGTGGTGCGTCTGCTCTTGGCCGACTGCTACCTGGCCGAGGGGCGTATCGCGGCCGCCCAGGAACAGGCCCGCACCGTCGTGCGCAACGATGAACAGAACGTCCACGCGCTGTGCGTCCTTGCCCGGGCCCTGGGAGCCGGCGGCGAGTACAGCGCCGCCCTGCGCATAGCCCGGCGGGCCCTGGCGCTCGACCCCGCCAACGTCGCCACGCTCGAACTCGTCGCCGCCCTTGCCTGGCGGGTCGACGACTACGACCTGATGGCGACGACAGCGCAGCGACTCGAGCAGGTCGACCCCGGAAACGATGTGGCCCGGCGGATCGCCGGCCGCGCCCGGCTGCATTCAACCGACAAACACTGACAGCATCCAGCACGACGCACCGTCCGATACAAGTTGCCCGATGCGCCGCAGCTCAGTGCTATATCTCACGCTGTTTGCATCTTATTCGGTGTGGGGCGGGCAAGACGCCCGCTCCACTTGTGATGTGGACCTTATGAGAAGGTACACCAGCAGCACAGTGGTCATCCCCGGATTCGTGATTCGACTCGCGCAAAAGGGCGGGCGAGTCGAGCGTGGGCGGGGGGCGGGACTCGACTCGCCCTCATCAGGGAACGGAGGTTTGTAAGGGGCCGCAAGGGCCCCGCGCCGGCGAATCAGATTCGCCGGGGCGGGACAATGCCTTCCGTGGGCGCGCTTGCGACCCCAGGCCATCATGGCTGCATCGGGGCAACGGACGACTGTTCCGGCCGTGGCGCGACTGGTTTATCATTCCGTCACGCCCGATGCACAATGCGTCTATCTCGTTCAGTTCTCCGAGTCGGGCCAGGGCGCTGCCACCTTCGGCGTCAACGGAGCATCGTGGCGTAGCGCACGCTCGTCTCCCACGCCCCAGGCCAACACTTCGTTCTGAATCAGCTCCAGCAGGAACGACTTCCTGATCAAACGATAGTTCAACGCGCTCAACTGCATTTCAATCTTGCCGGCAATGAAGCGGCTCACGTTGTGACGCAATCCGAACCGCGCTACCAGCAGTTCCACCAGCGCCGCCTTGCGCCAGCGCTGCCCCGTGAATCATGATTGCTGTCGACCAAGCGGATACGTCGGCGCCAGATCGTCCGGCTGCGCCGCTGCGCTAACAGCGCCTCTGCTACCACCCCTAGCCCGGTCTGCTCCAGCACCGAGCAGGCACAGCGGAAAATGTAGTTCGTCGACGGCGGACGCGGCCCGCGATACTCGCGCAGATGCAGCGCCACCGCCCGGGCCAGCGGTTGCGCCAGCCGCGGCTCCACATCGCAGGCCCGCATCGGACGCGACAGCGAGTTCACCAGCTTCGGCAGGCTGAACCGCTCCAGCGTGCCGTCGCGCTTGGTGACGATCAGGACTTTGCACTTGCGCTTCACGATTCCGCAGGCCCCTCAAACAGGTTTTGCTGTCCCGGAATATCACTGCTCGAGCGCTCGATCACGTCCTGCACTTCCTCGATGAAATCCCCTACGTCCTCGAACTGCCGATAGACGCTGGCAAACCGCACATATGCAACCTTGTCCACTCGCCGCAGCACATCCGCCAGCCGTTCGCCAATCGTCTGTGAAGAGACTTCCTTCTCGAAGTTCGCCACCAGCCACTCTTCAACCTCGTTGACCACCTGCTCCAGCCGCTCGAACGAGATTGGCCGCTTGTAGGCCGCGTGACGAATTGCCTGCAACATCTTTTCGCGTTCGTACGGTACACGCGTCCCGTCGCGCTTAATGACCGACAGCTTGATCGTTTCCTCGATCCGCTCATAGGTCGTGAACCGACGTGCACACGCCAGACAGCGCCGGCGCCTTCGAATACACTGCCCACCCTCGGTGGATCGGGAGTCGATGACCTTGTCGTCGTCGGCCTTGCAGAACGGGCACCGCATCGAGCCTTGGTTCCGTTCGTCGCACCGGGCGGATTGTGTGACGGGGCTGGTGATCGCCAGCAACTGCTGCTAACCCGTGGTCCGCGTCCGCCATCTTAGCTCACCCATACCACAGGTTGTTACTTTAGGTAGTGTATACCACAATATCAAGGGTGTCAAACCTTTTCGCCCCGCAGCGCAAGACTTTCCCAGGCTGCGCCGTTATAACTCTTAGCCCGATGATCGCTCCGCTCTACGAATTCGTCGCCGACGATTTGCGGATCTGCGGGTTCTCACTCGCCGGCGAAGAAACCTACGTCGTCGTCCCCGAGTTGAACCTCGGCTTCGATATGGGACGTGCGCCACGCGAGGTCCTCGCCGTCGACCACGTCTTCCTCAGCCACGGCCATACGGACCATGCCGCCGGCGTCACCTACTACTTCTCCCAGCGCATGTTCATCGACAACGCGCCCGGGCATGTCTACGCCCCGCAGCCACTCGTCGCCCCACTCAAACGACTCCTCCACGTCTGGGGCGACATTGACGGACACGAGCCGCCCGCAAACATCCATCCGGCCATTCCCGACGAGGACATCCGCCTGCGTCGCGACCTGATCGTACGGCCATTCACCGTCAATCACCCCTGCTGGCGCCAGGATCGCCGCTCCATCCCCTCCCTCGGCTTCAGCGCCATCGAAGTTCGCCAGAAGATCCTCGACGAGTATCGCAACCTCACCGGCCCCCAGATCGTTGCGCTCAAAAAGCAGGGTGTTCAGATCACCCGCCGGGTCGAGCTGCCACTCGTAACCTACTGCGGCGACACGGCCACCGGCGATTTCCTCCAGCGCGACCACGTACGAAAAAGCAAGGTTCTTGTCCTAGAGTGCACGTTTGTCGAGCGCGACCACCGGGCCCGGGCGCGGGCCGGGTTCCACATCCACATCAGCGACCTGCCCGAGATATTGGACCAGCTCGATAACGAGCACATCCTGCTGACGCACCTCTCCCGCCGCACGCCGCTGCCACGCGCCAAGGAACTCCTGCGCCGCGAGCTGAGCGAGTCGCAACTGCAACGGGTGTCGTTCCTGATGGAACATCGCCGCCGGCGCCGCCGCGAGCCGCCCACACCCCCGCCGGAAAGATCCTGAACCCACCAACCGGCCAGTTTCCCGCTAGAATAGATGGTATGGATACGCCGATTCGTGATTCTGAACCCGTGACGGACCCCCGTCGACGGCGTCTGCCGCCATGGCTGAAACGCCCGCTGCCGAGCGGGTCGGCCCTGGCCCAGACCCGTCGCCTGCTGGACAACCTCGAACTAAACACCGTTTGCGTCGAGGCCCGCTGCCCCAACCTGACCGAATGCTGGTCGCGCCGCACCGCCACGTTCATGATTCTCGGCGAGCGCTGCACGCGCAATTGCCGGTTCTGTGCCGTCACCTCGGGCGACCCCGAGCCGGTGTCGGCCGACGAGCCCCAGCGTCTGGCCAGCGCGGCCGAACGATTGAAGCTCAAACACGCCGTGATCACCTCGGTCACCCGCGACGACCTGCCAGACGAGGGGGCCGACCAGTTCGCTGCCTGCATTCGAACGGTCCGCGAGCGCCTGCCCGAGGCGACCGTCGAGGTGCTCACCCCCGATTTCCACGCCCGCCGTGACTGTCTCCAGACCGTGCTCGACGCCAACCCGACGGTGTTCAATCATAATCTCGAAACCGTAGCCCGGCTGCACCCGCCCATCCGCCCGCAGGCCGACTACGAGCGCTCGCTGCGAACGCTCGAGCTCGCCCGCGAACTTCGGCCCGACATCCGTACCAAGAGCGGGCTTATGGTTGGACTGGGCGAGACCGACGACGAACTCATCGAGGCACTGCGCGATCTGCGCCGCGTCGGCTGCGACTTGGTCACGATCGGACAGTACCTCCGACCGGCCCGCGATGAGCGCCACGTGCCCGTGCAACGCTTCTACAGCCCCGACGAATTCGACGCACTGGCCGAGCAGGCCCGCCAGATCGGCTTCCTGGCCGTCGCCAGCGGGCCCTTCGTCCGCAGCAGCTACCTGGCTGAGAAGCTCTACGCAGGCATGAGCCACGCCGAACCGGACAATCAAAGCACCGACCACTGAGATCCGCTACCTCCCCGCTACCGCTTCACGCCCGCTGCTACACCGGATATCCTCCGAGTAGCCGGCCTGCGCCCGGTCACCAGATTCTGCGCTACCAGGAAAGGCAAAGTGGCCAAGAAGAAAACGACCAGGAAGAAGACCACCGCGGCAAAGGCCGCTGACAAAAAGAGCGCGAGCAGCGCTACTCCCACCAAGCCGCGCCGCGGCCGGCACGACCGGGCCGCGGCTGGCGAGCGCATCATCAGCGTCGCCAAATCCATCGTCCAACTCGTCCACCAGCGGCACGATCCCTACATCGA
Organism: Phycisphaerae bacterium; assembly: GCA_963666925.2. Taxonomy (GTDB): domain Bacteria; phylum Planctomycetota; class Phycisphaerae; order UBA1845; family Fen-1342; genus JANQFV01. The sequence goes on from CAXXTC010000003.1 coordinate 37,680, forward strand.
CATCCCCTCGCGCACGCTGAGCAACGTGCGCTTCAACGAAAAGAAACGCATCATCGAGCTGCTCGACGGCAAGCAGCGCCGCGCCTTCTTCAGCCTGCTCGGCCGGCGCAAGGGCGAGGGCAGCCAGGCCAAGAAGTTCATGCAGACCATCCGCGTAGCCGAGGTCTGCAAGCGGCTCATCGACGCCAACGACTCGACCAGCATTCGTGACCTGTTCTACAACCTCAAGGTCCCGATCAAGTCTGCCAGCGGCAAGAGCAAAGAGCTGATCTTCGGCGACCAGTCCGAATCCGACCCGATCATTGAGGATATCGAGGTCGCGATGGCCGCCCTGCGCGAAGAGCTCGGCGTCCATGCCGAAACCAAAGGCGCCATGGTCGGCCCCATGACCATCATCGACAACGGCGACCGCATCGACCTGTCGGCCATGGGCTCCGGCGGCTGGGCCGTCCCCAGCATCGTTGAGTCCGAGGTTATCCAGTTCGTCAAGAACAACGCCAAGTTCGTCCTGCTGATCGAGAAAGGCGCCATCTGGCAACGTTTCAACAAGGATCGTTTCTGGGAGCGGCAGAAGTGCATGATCATTCATGGCGGAGGGCAGCCGCCGCGCGGCGTCCGGCGTTTGGTCTTCCGCATGCACGACGAGCTCAAGCTCCCGGTGTACGTCCTGGTCGACAACGACCCCTGGGGCTACTACATCTACAGTGTTCTCAAGCAGGGTTCGATCAATCTCGCGTTCGAGAGCCAGCGCATGGCCGTCCCCGCCGCGCGTTTCATCGGCATGAGCAGCTATGACGCCGAGCGGTTTGACATACCCGCGCACGTTCCGATGCCGCTAACGCCGGAGGATCGTCGTCGGGCAAAGGAAATCCGCCAGTACCCCTGGTTCCATAAGCGTGAATGGCAGCGTGAGATCAAGTACATGGAAGCGCTGGGCGTGAAGCTCGAACTGGAAGCGCTGTCGAACAAGCACTTCAGCTTCATCACCGAGGAATACCTCCCTCGCAAGCTCAAGGACAAACGCTGGCTGGATTAGGGCCGATCGCCGATGTGGCCGAAACGACAACTACGCAACCCGTCCGCACGCCGATAGCGGGCGCTGAATGGAGACGAACGCCCATGATTCGCCTCGCCCCCCTCGCACTGACACTGCTCGCCAGCACACTCCTGACTGGTTGCGAACGCCAGGCACCACCCGCACCGCCGGCCGCGGCCGCCACACACGGCGGTTTCGCCGACATCACGTTTGATCAGGCCCTGGCGCAGGCCGGCCGCGAGGGCAAGCTGGTCATGGTCGACTTCTATACCACCTGGTGCGTACCCTGCAAAAAGCTGGACGAAACCACCTGGAAGGATCAGGCCGTGCTCGATTGGCTCGGCAAACACGCCGTCGCATTGCGCGTCGACGCCGAAAAGCAGCGCAACCTGGCCCGCCGCTACCACATCCGGGCTTTTCCCAGCATGGTGTTCATCAAACCCGACGGCACCGCGGTGCGCAAGTTCGAAGGCTACCTGGCGCCGAAGGGCTTCCTCGACGCCGCCAAGATGGCCAGCGACCAAGCCGCCAACTGACCCCCAACCAGCGCCGGTACTCGTCGGCCGGTGGCCGCGCTCTCAGAATTGGATTGTCCAATCTATGGTTCCGACCAGGAGCGACACGCCCGCGACCCCACCACCGCGCAGTCTGGCCGCCCGTCTCGGCTGGCAGCACGTCGGATTCCGCGCCACCAGCCGCGGCCGGGCTCTGATCTCCCTCGCCCTGCTCCTGCTGCTGCCCTGTCTGGCCGACCAGTTTGCCTTTCAGGCCCGCATGCGCGACCACAACCCCGACCTACTCGGCTGGCTCGCCAACGCCCGTGACATACAAACAAGCTCCCCCCAAACCTTCTACCGCGACAACCCGTTCTACATCTACCCGCCATTCTTTCTGACGCTCATCGCCCCGCTCACCCACCTCCCCACGCCCGCGGCAGCCGCCGTGTTCGAAACCAGCAAGTGGATCGCGCTGCTGCTGAGCCTCTGGCTCGCCTGGCGGCTGTGCAGCCCGACCGACGAAGACGTGCCGCCCATCGTCGCCCTCGGCAGCCTCATATGCACCTGGCGTTTCTTCGACAACGACCTCGGCATGGGCAACATCAACATCCTGCTCCTGGCCGTCATCCTCGCCGGCATATATCTCGCCGGTCGCCGACAACACCTCCTCGCCGGTGCACTCATCGCCGTCGCCGCCAGCATCAAGGTCACACCCGCACTGATCCTGGTCTACTTCCTCTACAAACGCTGGTGGAAAACGCTGCCCGGCGCACTTATCGGGCTGGCCATTTGTCTGATCATCTGGCCCGCCCTCTGGTTCGGCTGGGAGAACAACTGGCACCTGCTGGCATCCTGGTACCACGCCGTCGTCGCCGGCTTCATCGAACACGGCGCCGTCCGCTCCGAACACACCAACCAGGCTCTCGTCGGCATCATCAACCGCCTCTTCGGCCCGCACGTCGGCATCCTCAGCGGCCGCGGCGAAGACGTCTACCTGACCATCATCAACCTGCCGCCGTTCGCCCGCGACCTGCTGCGATTGCTGCTCGCCGGAGGCATCGTCGGCGGATTGGCCTGGACCTGCCGCCACGCCGTTCGCCCGCGCGAGAATCCGCTCGGCTACGCCGCCGAAATCAGCCTCGTCCTCATCGCCATGTTGCTGCTGTCCGGACTTTCCTGGAAAGCGCACTTCGTGACCATGACCCTGCCCTACTCGGTGCTGCTGGCCTATCTCGCCGATCGGCGTTACTCGCCCGGGCCGAGTCGCACCGTCGGCGTACTGCTGCTGGCATCGTTCGCTCTGGGCACACTCACCAGTGACATCATCACCCCGCGCGGAGCCGACTGGGCCGAGGCGCTCGGACTGATCGCCCTGGGCGCCATAGCAGCAGCAGCCGGGCTGTGGCGCATCCGCCAGGCGCTCCGCCCGTAACCCAGCCACCCACAGCCCAAGTGGGGCGGGCGTCTCGCCCGCCAAGCCCACCTCAACGTTGCGTCCACCCCGGCATCATGCTACGAATGCGCCCATGAGACACAACGACCGCCAACCCAACCAGCTTCGGCCAATTGAGATCATCCGCGGCTTCACCCGCAACGCCCCCGGCGCGGTCCTTATCCGCACCGGGCAGACGCACGTCCTATGCACCGCCAGCATCGATGAGAAACTGCCCGCTTGGCGCGCCGAGAGCGGCCACGGCTGGGTCACGGCCGAGTATGACATGCTCCCCGGTGCCACACCCCAACGCCGCGAACGCAACCGTCTGCGCGTCGATGGCCGAACGCAGGAAATCCAGCGTCTTATCGGCCGCTCACTGCGTGCCGTCGTCGATCTGCCGCGCCTCGGCCCGCACACCATCACGCTCGACTGCGACGTCCTGCAAGCCGACGGCGGCACCCGCACCGCCGCCATCACCGGCGCCTGCGTCGCGCTGGGCGACGCCCTCGACGTCGGCCGCCAGCGCGGCCTCTGGGCCGACGACGTACAACTGGGCGGCGTGGCGGCCGTCAGCGTCGGCATCTGCACAGGCCAGGCGCTGCTCGACCTCGACTACTCTGAAGATGTCGCCGCCGACGTCGACTGCAACCTCGTCATGACGACCCGCGGAGAGTGGATCGAGGTCCAGGCGACCGCCGAGGGCGCCCCCTACAGCACGGCGCAACTACAGGAAATGATGGCCCTGGGACAACACGGGCTCGAACAGCTCTTCCGAATCCAGCAGGCCGCCCGCGAGCAGTCGCTCGCCAACGGAGATTGAAACATGCGCCGGCGCTGCTCGAAAACCTGCGGACTATTCGTACTCCCGGCCACGCTGCTCGTACTGCTGACCGCGTGTGAAACGCCCGGCGGCGGCGGCGGCTTCGGCCAATTGGGCGTCCACCAGGGCGACGAGGAAATCTGGGCTATCAATTGCCTTACCTTGCAGGGCTTCCAACGGCTCGAAAACGCCCAGGCCTACGCCGCCGCCCTCAAAAAAGTTGCCGGCCTCAAACCAAAACTCGTCCAAATCATCAGCGATGCCGACGGTACCAGCGTGTACTACGGACGCTATCGCCGCATTTACGGCACCGACGCCAACGACGAGCCTTACCGCCCCGACCCACGCACCGACCTTGAAACCATCCGCGGGCTGATGATGCAACTCGACGGCCAGAACGTCTGGCCGTTCATGCTCGCCTCGATGGAGATGCTGCCGACCTTTCAGAGCGAACATCCGGAATGGAACCTGAAAGACGCCACCGGCTACTGGGCTCTGCACGTAGGCGTGTTCTACAACACCGAGACCCTGCGCAGCCGACGATCCGCCGCCGAGGAATACTGCCGCGTGCTGCGCAACCAGGGTGAGGAGGCGTATTTCCACCACGGCGACGTCAACAGCTCAGTCTACGTCGGGACCTATCCGCGCGGCGCCGTCCGGGAGGCGCGACACGAAAACCCCTTTGCCGGCACGGTCGAAGTAACCCGCCAGATCGTCTCCAAGCCGCTCCAGGAAGCCCAAAAGCGCTTCCCCTTCAGCCTCCACAACGGCCACAAGTTCTACGAGATCATCCGCGACCGCCACACCGGTAAGGTCCGCGAGCGCTTGCCGGCTCCATCATTCCTGGTCATCGTGCCGCGTGCCCAACGCGAGTTGGGCCGCTTCGAGGAGCGATAGTGCCCGCGATCCACCTGCTCCTGGCCACGCGTAACGCCGGCAAAGTCCGCGAGATCCGCCAAATGGTCACCGACACGCCGCTGACCTGGCACAGCCTCGACGAATTCCCCGATGTGCCCGACGCCATCGAAAGCGGCGCGACCTTCGCCGAAAACGCCCGGCTCAAGGCGCTGCACTATGCCGCCACCACCGGCCTGGACACGCTCGCCGACGATTCGGGGCTCGAAGTCGACGCTCTGGACGGCGCTCCGGGCGTGCAATCCGCCCGCTATGCCGGCATGCCCCGCGACGATACCGCCAACAACCGCAAACTCGTCAAAACCCTCCAGAACATCCCGCCCGAACAACGCACCGCCCGCTTCCGCTGCGCGATGGCACTGGTGCACACCGGCGCGGTCACGCTCGAAAGTGCCGGCGCCGTCGAAGGCGTCATCATCGACCAGCCCCGCGGCTCCAGCGGCTTCGGCTACGACCCACATTTCCTCGTCGAAGATACCGGACGTACCGCCGCCGAACTGCCACCGGACGAAAAGAACCGGCGTAGCCATCGCGGCCGAGCACTGCGCGACATGCTCAGGCAAATCGAAGCCCTGTACCGCGAGCTGGGGCTGTGGAGCGCGTAGCCGCCGATTGCGAGCACACTCCCGCCGGGCGACGGCGACGATCGCCCGCACACACCTGGCCCCTCGCCGCCCTGATTCTGCTCGTCACGATCGTAATCAACCAATCGGCCGTGCATTGGCGCAGCAATCTCGTCGACAGCCACCTCTTCGGCTACTACGGCTGGTGCGTCTCCCACGGAGCCGTGCCTTATCTCGATATCTGGGACAACAAACCCCCTGGCATCTGGTGGCTGAACGCGGCCGCCATGACACTTCTCGGCCCATACCTGAAAGCCGAAATCGCCCTGACCGCGCTCGCGCTGCTAGTCACACTGCTCGCGCTGACGGCGACCGCCACCCGCATCTATGGCCGGGCGCTGCTACTACCGGCCTTGCTGGCCAGCGCGATCCTGCTCACCGACGTGCGTTTTGAATGTGGCAGCAACCGCACCGAAACCATGGTCGTCGCGGCCGAAGCGCTCGCCATCCTGGGCTATGTAAGCTGGCTGCGCAGACGTCGATTTCGCTGGCTCCTGCTGGCCGGACTGGCAGCCGGCGCCGCCCCACTCTGCAAACAATCCGGCGCCGCGGCAGGCCTGGCCTGCGGCCTGCACCTGCTCTGGCTCCAAGTCAGCGCCTGGCGCCAATCGGCCCCAAAACCCGCCGGACAGATAAACAAATGGTCGCTACCCGTGCTGGTTGGGGCAGCGCTCATTGTGCCGGCCGCTACGACCATCGCGCTGGCCGCCCAGGGTGCACTCGGCGCGGCCCTGTTCGCCGTCGGCCGCTTCAACCGCGCCTATTTCGCCGTCGATGACGCCAGTTGGATCCACGTCGGCCGCGCTCTGGATATCTACCGCCCCGTCCTCGACAACATCCTCCCCGCCCTCGCCATCGCCGCTCTCGGCCTGCTCTGGTCCATCGGCCGATTGCTGTTCATTCGCCGCTCGAGCAGCCCGCCGCACCGTGGCGTCGGCGTTATCCTGCTATGGTTCCTGCTGGCCGCGTACCTCGCCTGTGTCGCCCCCGGACGACGCGGCCACCATTTCATGCCCGCCCTGGCCCCGCTCGCTCTGCTCACACTCCTGCCGCTCCGAAACGCCCTCCACCGCGCCCGCTGGCACTTGACGCTGATCAACCGCCCCGCCGTCGGCCTCATGCTCGTCACGTGGGTTTACCTGCTCGCCGCCCAGTTCGCGGACAGCCTGCCCGAGCTGCGCCAATGCTGGTTGCGCAAACCGACCTGGTACGCCCTCAACTATCGAACGACAACCGACTATCAGCGCCAGGCTGACACCATCCGCCTGCTCACCGAACCCGACGAACGCATCTATGTCTGGGGCTGGAATCCCGGCGTCTATCGCCATGCCCGCCGCCTGCCGACCACACGCTACGCCACCCTCGAAAAACTCGGCCAGGTCGCCCCACACGCCGACTTCATCTTCACCAGCGTCTGCGGCGCCCTCCGCCAGCACCCGCCGCGCCTGTTCGCCATCTCCCGCTACGAACACCAACGGCTCCGCGGCCCGGACGATTTCGCCGGCTGGGTCGAGCAAACCTATATGCTGGTCGACACCGTCGCCGGCCTCGACCTCCTCCTGAGAATCGACGACGACCTACCCGCCTTGGACAAGCCGCATCAGCGCCGCTAGCATTTATCAGGCGGGTCCGTCCGTGAGGAGTTCCAATGCACTTGCAACAGCAAGACGCCGGCCAAATCGAGCTGACCGTCGACCTGAATCAGCTCAAGCGGATCTACACCGCTCTGTTCTGCCGGCTGCAAACCGGCGGCTGCACTTCCTTCGAAGACCTCGACCAGGACGACATGCTCCTGCAAATTCAGGAGCATCTTCAGCAACAGGCCGCCCGCCAGGGTATCGACTGCACTGATCACGCCGCGTGGGAAGCGTTTCTGGGTATATCCCACCCGCCCAATTGCCCACGCCGCGGAGCCAAACACCCGGCCGGCGCCAAGGACACATCAACAGACTGATCACATGCCCCAAAAGACCAACCACACCATCGCCGTCTATCAAGGGTCGTTCGACCCGGTGACTTATGGCCACCTCGACATCGTCAGACGAGCAGCCACGCTGTTCAACGAACTGATCGTCGGCATAGGCGTCAACCCCGACAAGCAGCCGCTCTTTAGCCCCGAAGAGCGGCTCGACATGCTGCGCCCGCACATCGCCGAGCTGTCCAACGTCCGCGCCGCCACCTACAGCGGCCTGACCATCGACTTCGTCCGGCAATGCGGCGCCCAGGTACTGCTGCGCGGCATTCGCGACATGGCCGACCTCAACAAAGAGGTCCAGCTCGCCAACCTCAACCAACTCGTCGGTGACGTCGAAACCATTTTCATGCTCGCCAGCGATCAGCACGTGCTAACCTCCAGCACGTACATCAAGCAGATCTACGAGATGGGCGGCGGCGACCTCGCACGCATCTCCCAACTCGTCCCGCCCAACGTCGCCGAACGACTAGGCGAACGACTGGAAAACATTCCCCGCAGCGAACCTCACGAGGAGTAACACACATGTCCGGGCCCCTTCCGCGTCGCGCCCCCCGCCTGCGACCGGCGGCGGCGCCGCCACGTGTCGTTCTGCTGTGGATTATTATCATCATCGTGGCCGCCACGGCAGCCTACCTCGTCGCCCCGCGGGTGCTGCCAGCACGAATCGTCGAAGGCCCACTCGTTCAGATGACTGCGGCCGACGGTGCCACGCTCGTCTGGTATACCTCGCGACCCGCCGACTGCACCGTGCACTATCACAGCGGCACAACCGAGCAGAAGTTGTCTGCGGAGAGCGACGGCCGGCGCCAAAGCGCCCACATCTCCGGGCTCCAGCCCGCAACCGCCTGCTCCTACCAAATCTTCATCAACCAGAAAGATATCTCCGACGAATTCACCTTCCGCACCGCCCCACCCGTTGGAGCCGACAAGTGCCGCTTCATCGTCTTCGGCGACAGCGGACGCGGCACCAAAGCCCAGTACGACATCGCCGCGGACATGACCAGAACCGCCCTCGGCGACACCCCCGTCGACTTCCTGCTCCACACCGGCGACCTCGTCTACAACGACGGCGAACGATCGAAATACAGCGACCGCTTCTTCACGCCCTATCGCCACATGCTCGCCCGCATGAATTTCTGGCCCTGCGCCGGCAACCACGACCTCGGCAACACCAAAGACGCGGCCGCCTACCGTGAAGTCTTTGACATTCCCAACAACGGCCCACCCGGATTGCCCGCCGGCCTCAATTACTGGTTCGACTACGCCAATTGCCGCTTCGTCGTGATCGACTCCAACGTCGCCGCCGACATTATGCGTGACGTAACCGCCCCGTGGCTCAGCGCAACGCTACAAGACTGCCCCGCCACCTGGAAATTCGTCGCGCTGCACCACCCGCCCTACACCGGCGGCAAGTATGCCCCCGACCTCGACGTGCAACGCAACCTCGTGCCTGTCTTCGAACAGGTCGGCGTCGACCTGGTCTTCTGCGGCCACGACCACTCCTACCAGCGCACCAGCCCCATCCGCGCCGGACAGATCGACGAAGCCGGCATCATCTACATAATAAGCGCCGCCGGTGGCGCCCGGCTCTACCAGCCGCGCGGTAAGCGCCCCGACTACATCGCCGTCCACGACTGGCAGCACTACAGCTTCACGACCGTCGACGTAACCGGCCCCAAGCTGGCCCTGCGACAACACGCCCCCGACGCCGGCATCATCGACGAGCTGACGATAGAAAAGCCCGCCATGCCGGAATCCCAACCCGCCACGCCGACGACCCAGCCGATCAACACCGCGCCATAACAGCACTTAATCATCCGCGCCAGCAACGCCCCCTATCACGTCAACCGCTCATCGCGCCGGCTGCGAATCGGGCGACGGCGATCCCTCCTGCGCAAGACTCAAACCCGGCGGCAACTCAACTTCCTCGATCACATGGGCCGCCATAACCTCCGTTCGAGACCACGCCTGCAATTGCATACTGCGCTGCCCCGGCCCAATCATCTGCGGATCAAAGGGAACCTCAATCCGCACGTGCCCCTGCTCGTCGGCCTGCTGATACACCGCCGAGCGATCCGGTAAAACCAGTCGCGCAAACAGATGCGCATCATCTAATCGAGCCGTCACGACCAACTGGGAGGGCTCCGTCGGAGTAACCCGCACAGTGCACTCCTGAATCTGCGGCGGCCGGGTACTGAGAATGTCCGGATTCAGCATCATGCCACCCAGCGGCACCAGCAGCGCCAGGCTAAGCAGCGCCGCCAACCAGACCGGCATCCGACGAACCACGCCACGAATCACGCGATGATCATCCCTGCGACTTGCCGGCGCCGCGGAACGCTGCCCAAACAACCACGGCCGCTTCCGCAATACCACACGCCACAGCCAGCGCAGCCCCCACACGAGCCCCAGACCGGCGAACAGCGCCACCAGGATCACCACCTGGTCGTCGTCCCGCGCGCGGTAACGCGACAACGAGTGAATCCAGACCGGCCCCTGCCACAGAAGAAACGCGACCAGCAGCAACGTCTGGCGGCGCAGCAACAACAAGCCACCGCCAAGCAAGGCCAACGCGGCGCCAACGCAGCGCAGCCTGTCGCCGATCGGACTCAAACCCACCATCTGCGTATAACGGTAGGAGAAACAGGAGAGGCCATCCCACAGATAGTGCCGATAATTCGCCAACACACACGGCCACGCGACGCGAACGGGGGCATGATACACGGCATACCTGCGGACCACGTCATCGTACTGGTCCCGATACGCCGGATCGTAGCACGCACTGAACGTACGTGTGTTAATGCGGCCTGAGTAACAACCCGTCCACCGTGGCGGCAGACTACCCACCCAGATCGCGTAACCCATGTTGGACCTGCCAACCGCCTTCGGATTCAGTTGCATCCCATGCGCCATCCACGCCAGGGTCCCCCTGAACGCTCCGGCATAGACCATCGGCAGCAACACCGCCCCGACACAGATTGCCAACCAGCGGTGCCGGCGGAAGCGCCACCAGCGACAGGCAACAGCCCCTCCCAGCACCATGGCCACCGCCAACACAGCGACGATCAGAACCGCCTTGTAGAACATGCACAGGTAGCCCGCCACCGCGAACACAATATAACCGTAGCGCCGGCCGCGCAATGCCGACCAAGCCGACCAGGCCAACACCGCCAGCCAGAACGCCACTGCGGGCTCAGCCATCACCGTCGGAATCTGCCCCCCCTCGTAGGTCATCAGTAGCCATACCAGCGCTGCGACACTGGCAAGCAGGCCGGCGCTGCGCGCAGCCACATAGAGCGCCAAGCCGACCGCCACGCAAAACATGACCAGGTTCGACCAGAATAGTGTGCGCACTCCGCCGCCAAACGCCTGCAACAGAATCGCGTTCTGGAAGGCGAAGAAAACACTCTTGCCGCGGTCGAACACCAGCTTGTCATACTCCCGGTGCGAGGCCTCTTCCAACTGCGCAATTAGCTTGTCGGCGGGGACGCCGAAATACCGGTGTTGTATGTACAGCGCATCCTGATAATAGTGCAGCGAATCATGCCTGATCTGGCCGGCCGCCAGCGTTCCCCGCACACGCTGCTCCAGCACCACCCCCACCAGCGCCGCCCCGATAAGCATCATCACCAGCGCCCACACTGGCGCGGCGCGCCCCAGCAGTACCTGCTCTATGCGAAGCATGCGCCGGCGCCACCTTAGCGGAAGGCGCGAATGCAAACGTCCCACCTCCGCTGTGCTCATGTCGATCAGCTCCTCAGACTCTCCCGCCACACCCCGGCCTATTCAAACCGGCGAGCGATTATACGCACAGCCACAATCGCCATACAAGCACGCCGGGACTGCGACACCCTTCAGATATCGCTACAGAAAACAGACCTTGGTCCCCACCCGACCCCACCGCCGAGAATCCCCCAATCAAGCCTCGATCAACATCCGCGCCGGATCTTCAACGCATTCCTTCACGCGCCGCAGGAACGTCACCGACTCGCGCCCGTCAACGACGCGATGATCGTACGTCAGCGCGACGTACATCATCGGCCGAATCACCACCTGACCATCCACCGCAATCGGCCGCTCCTTGATCGCGTGCAACCCGAGGATCGCACTCTGCGGCGGGTTAATGATCGGCGTGGCCAACAGCGACCCGAACACGCCTCCATTCGTGATCGTAAACGTCCCGCCCTGAAGCTCCTCGATGCTGATCTTCCGTTCGCGCGCCCGCGCCGCCAGGTCCGCAATCCGCTGCTCGATCTCGGCGAAGCTCAGCCGCTCCGCATTCCGCACCACCGGCACAACCAGCCCCTGATCGGTGCTCACCGCGATTCCGATGTCATAGTGGTTCTTGTAGACGATGTCCGTCCCGCGAACCTCCGCATTGACCGCCGGCAGCTCCTTCAGCGCTTCGATGGCCGCTTTCACAAACACCGACATAATCCCCAGCTTGACGCCATACTGCTTGAAGAATTCCTCCCCACGCACTTTCCGCATCGTCATTACGGCCGACATGTCGATCTCGTTGAACGTGGTCAGCGCCGCCGTCGTTTGCTGCGACTCGACCAAACGCTGCGCAATCCGCCGCCGGAGCATCGACATCGGCACAACATCCTCTTCCACATCCGATGCCGGCGCTTCGACTGCAGACTCCGCTCGCGCCAGCGCTGCCGGCGCATGCTCCGCATCCGCCACGTGCCGCTGCACATCCTCCTTCAAGATCCGACCGCCCGGGCCACTGCCCGACACATCCTCGGCCTGCAAGCCCGCCTCCGCCAGCGCCCGTCGCGCCGCCGGCATGACGTGCGGCTCGCGCTGCCCACCCGCATCTTCGCCACCCGCCGGCGCCGATGTCGGCGCCGCTATGCCGCTCGACTCCTTTGCCCCCCGCGTCGCTTTGCCACCACTCGCCGCGCGCACTTCCCTCTGCTCCTCGATCAGACCAATCACCGTCCCGATCGGCACAATCTCCCCGCTGCGCTTCAATATCTTGCTCAGCACCCCACGCGCCGGCGCCGGCAATTCCATCGACGCCTTGTCCGTCTCCAGTTCAACCACCGACTCGTCCAACTCGACGAAATCCCCCTCATCTTTCAGCCAGCTCCCGATCTGCACCTCTGTAATCGACTCGCCGGCGGACGGAATCTTCAGCTCGACTGCCATGACACTCGCTCTCCCTCGAACGTAAAACCAGCGGCCGATCGCTGGAGCCTCTTCAGAAATTGCTCGAGCCGACAACACCCAGCGCCCGCTCGACCAAGGCGGCCTGCTCCAGCCGATGCTGCTTCGCCGAACCCGACGCCGGACTCGCCGACGCCGGCCGACTCAACACAGCAAATGGCCAACGCCCGTACAACTCCGACCCGAATCTTACGCGCAAATGAGGAGCCGCGCCCATGTTCGCCGGCTCCTCCTGCACAAATACCACCGGCGTGCCGTCCGCAAACGACCCCAACGCATCCTGCAACACCTGGTCCGGCAATGGATATAGCTGCTCGACCCGCAGGATCGCGACGTCCATTATCCCGCGCTCCTCGCGCACCCTCTCCAATTCGTAAACCAGCTTACCGCTGCACAATAGCACTCGCCGCACCTGTTCCGCCGTCACCGCCGAATCGCCAATAACACGCTCAAACCGACCCTGCGCCAGATCGCCCAGCGACGACGTCGCCGCCGGGTGCCGTAGCAGACTCTTCGGCGTCAACACAAACAACGGCTTGCGCCACGGCCGCAAGACCTGCCGGCGCAACACGTGAAAATACTGCGCCGGCGTGGTCGGGTTCACCACCTGGATATTGTCATTCGCGGCCAGCTCCAGCAGCCGCTCCGGCCGCGCGCTCGAATGCTCCGGACCCTGCCCCTCCATACCGTGCGGCAACAGCAACACCAGCCCGCTCAGGCTGTGCCACTTGATCTCCGCACTCGCCAGAAACTGGTCCAGGTAGACCTGCGCCACGTTCAGAAAGTCCCCGAATTGCGCCTCCCAAACCACCAGCCCGTCCGGGTACGCGATGCTGTACCCATACTCAAACCCCAACACCCCCGACTCCGACAACGGGCTGTTGAACGCCTCAAACGGCGCCTGATCCGGGGCCAGATGCTGTAGCGGCACATACGGGTGATCATTCTCATGGTCATGCAAAATCGCGTGCCGATTGCTGAACGTCCCCCGCCCGCTGTCCTGCCCGCTCAGCCGCACCCGCGTCCCGTCCGTCAGCAGCGAAGCAAACGCCAGCGATTCCGCCGCTGCCCAATCCAGCCGCTGCTCCCCCCGCGCCATCCGTCGCCGCGCTTCCACCAACCGCCCCAGCTTCGGATGCAGGTGAAAACCCGCCGGCAGTTGCGTCTGCGCCTCCAGCAATTCCACCAAATGCTCTCGCTCCACCGCCGTGTCCAAGTCGGCGACACTACTCTCCGGACCACCTTGATACCGGCTCCACAATCGCCCCAGCACACTTGGACGAAACCCCACGCTGGGCCCCTCAGTGCGCATCCCCGCCAAGTCCCGCTCCAGGTCCGCCCGCCGCCGGGCCGCAATCTCGTCCGCCTCCGTCGGCGTGATCTCCCCCATCTCCAGCAAACGCCTCAAATATCCCTCACGCACCGACGGCCGGGCCTGGATCTTGCGGTACAACGTTGGCTGCGTAAACGACGGCTCGTCCGACTCGTTGTGCCCGTACCGCCGATAACAATACATATCGATCACCACGTCACGCTTGAACGCCCGCCGAAAATCCATCGCCAGTCGCACCACTTGCGCCACCGCCTCCGGATCCTCACCATTCACGTGAAAGATCGGGCTCTGCAACATCTTCGCCACGTCCGTCGCGTAGCTGGCCGAACGTCCCTCCGCCGGCGTGGTCGTGAAACCCAACTGGTTGTTCACCACCACGTGCAGCGTCCCGCCCGTGCGATACCCTGTCAGACCACTAAGGTTCAGTGTTTCCTGAACCACCCCCTCACCCGCAAACGCCGCATCGCCGTGAATCAACACCGCCAGCACCTGCTCGCGTTCCAGGTCGCCGGCCCGATCCTGCTTCGCCCGCACCCGCCCCAGCGCCACCGGGTTCACGAACTCCAGGTGACTCGGGTTGAAACACAACGCTACGTGGATCTTCCGCTCCGCCGCCGTCTCCCAGTCACCATGAAAACCGAGGTGGTACTTCACATCTCCTGGCCCGTGCGTCAGGTCGGCATCGGCATCCTCAAACTCCCGGAAGATATCCCGCGGGCTCTTGCCGATAATGTTCGCCAGCACGTTCAGCCGGCCGCGATGCGCCATCCCGATCACGACTTCCTCTATCCCCTGCGCGCCGGCCCGCTCCAAGGCCAAATCAAGCAGCGGAATCAGGCTCTCCCCACCCTCCAGCGAAAACCGCTTCGCCCCCACATACTTCTTCTGAATGAAATCCTCGAAGATCACCGCGTCCGTCAGGCGTGTCAATATGCGCAGTTGCTCCGCCCGCTCCAGACTCAGCCGGTTGCGCGTCGCCTCCATCCGCTCCTGCAACCACTGCCGCGCCTCGAACTGGTCGATGTGCATGAACTGCACGCCGATCGACCGGCAATACGTGTCGCGCAACAGGAACAGTATCTCACGCAGCGTCCGCGTCGCCGCCCCGTGGATAGTTCGGCTCGAAAACGGCCGATCCATATCCGCCCGCGAAAACCCGTAATACGAGATCTTCAGCTCCGGCCGGTACGGCTTTGGATGATGCAGCGGATCAAACTGTGCCATGATGTGCCCGCGCACCCGGTACGCCCGCACCAGTTGGTCCACCCGATCCTGCCCCAGCGCCACCTCCGGCCCCACCCCCGGCGTAGCGCGACCATCGCTCCCACGCGGGTTGAATATGCTCCGCCGCCGAAACGTCGGCCCCAACCGCGACACCCGCCCGAACCGGTCCCCCACCGGAAACCCATCGAAATACGCGCGCCACACCTCCGGCACCGAGGCCGGATCACGCAGGTAGGAAACGTACAACTGCTCGACGAACGCCAGATTGGCAGGATTGGGGACCGCTACCGGCTCGCTCATGAGATCTGCACCCGGAGCTGCAATTGACCATGTCCGACAGGATCCGATCCACATATCCTGCCCGCTCTCACTGGGGATTATAGCAGCCCTATCCCGTGCGACTGCCAGGTGGATTGCCGCGCGGGTGTCGTCTGGGGTGCCACTCCGGGTGCCCCAATCCCGCCGCGCGGCACAGGGAGGGACAGATTTCCCCACCAAATAACAGGGCCGACACGTCATCTCAAACGCGCCGGCCCTGAAGGGTCCTTGTATCTCACGTCAGCCCGCTACGGGCCGACGACTTTGCCGCGATTAACGCCGCCGCCGGTAACTGCTGCGCGCTCGCAGCAAACCAGCCAGCGTCAGCGTAAGCATCAGCACAGACGTGGTCGGACACAGGCCCGTGTTGGGGTTTAGATCCGACGAATCGTCGTCACCGGTACTGGGCTGATCCTGGCTGCTGTCGCCGGAATCGTCACCCGTATCGTCACCGGTGTCATCGCCGGCATCGTCACCGGTTCCGTCGTCAGTGCCGTCGTCGGCGCCGTCATCCACTGCATCGCAGGAGTCGCCAATACCATCGCCGTCGCTGTCGAGCTGGAGCAGGTTCGCGACGCCCGGACAGTTATCACACGCATCGCCGATCCCGTCACCGTCACTGTCAATCTGGGCGGTATTGGGCTCAAACACGCAGTTGTCGCACCGATTACCGATGCCGTCGCCGTCGGTGTCGCCCTGGTCAGCGTTGGACACGTTCGGACAGTTGTCGAATACGTCCGGCACACCGTCACCATCGCTGTCCGGCTCACACGCGTCACCCGTGCCATCATTGTTCGTATCCATCTGGCTCGGGTTGTAGATCAGCGGGCAGTTGTCCTGAGCATCCGGGATGCCGTCGTTGTCGCTGTCGTTATCACACGCGTCGCCGTCACCGTCACCGTCGAAGTCGCCCTGCCCGGGGTTGTACTCGTACGGACAGTTGTCGGTGGCATTGGGAACGCCGTCGTCATCCAGGTCAGGATCGCACGCGTCGCCGAGACCGTCGTCGTCGGTGTCCGTCTGGTCTGGGTTGTGCGTGTTCGGACAGTTATCGTCGTTATTCAGGTAACCGTCATTGTCGTTGTCGTTGTCGCAGGCGTCGCCGATACCGTCGCCATCAACGTCACCCTGGCCCGGGTTGTCCACGTAGGGGCAGTTGTCGCAGGCGTTACCCAGCTCGTCGCCGTCGCTATCCGTCTGGTCGACGTTCGGGAAGTCGGGACAGTTATCCTCAGCATCCTCGATGCCGTCGTTGTCCGTATCCACGAACTCCGGATTAACGACGATATCAGCCGTCACGACGCCTTCCCGACCAGTTGCGTTGTTCCGCACCGTCAACGTGACCGTGTAGGCCCCATTGGACAAATCCGTCGAAGACGACTCATAGAGATACTCGACCACCGAGCCCGTGCCACCGCTGCCGTCGCCAAAGTTCCACTGGAACGTCAGGCTCGATGATTGCGAGCCAAACTCGTCCAGCGACTCCGACGCATCGAAACGCACCAGCAATGGCACCCGCCGGCCGGGGTTCGTCTCATCTTCCGGATACGAAACTTCAAGCACCGGGTAGACCCGCGGCACGATGTCGCCGCCGGAGAATTCCACCGGCAGGCTGTAGCCGGTCTTGCCCGTGGTCATGAGCGTGTACCGATCCGGCAAACGCGTCCCGTCGCCGCTCGAGAACGCATGCACGCGGTAGCTGATATTGCTGCCGCTGCCAGCGTTGTTCGCCAGCCGCAACTGCGTCGGCGCCGGCACCGACAAAATCCGGTAGAACCCTGGTACCGCACCATCGCCCGCGATAATACGCACCTGGTCGCCGGCCCGGAACTCGGTCGCGTCAAAGTTCGCGCTCGGGATCGTCAGCGTATACACGCCATCGTCATCCGACAGCTCACCATCGCTGCCCGCGACCGCCTCATCCGTGTATTCAATCAGCAGCGACACGCCGCTGTCCGTCACGAACGGCTGGTTGGTCACCGCCCGGCTGTGAATGCCGGAAACCCTGCCTTCCACCGACCATTCCTCGGCACCCACCACCGCGTGATCAACACACGTCAGCGTCAGCGTCTCCAGGAACGACTGCTCCGTGTCGACGTCCGTCACCGTTACTTGGCCACGCGCGTGATTGTCCACGTCGGCCCGCGGCTCCGAGTTCGCCGGCTCTGTGCCGTCCGCTCCCACGCCCGGCACCAGCTTGGCGTAGAAGTAAAACACACCGTCCGGCATCTGCGACGGATCAAACTCGTAGAACATGCTCTCCAGACCCGGCTGGGACTTGTACTGCACGCCTTCCACAAACTGCGCGCCGTCGTGTCCAACATTATCCGAGTCGTAATAGAAGTACAGCTCGGTGCCACCGTAGAAATCGAATGCCTTGTACCGCAGTCGCGCCGTCGGCAACTCGCCAACCGGCGGACGCGAGAACTCCAGCTCGGGCACCAGCCGCGGCTTCCAGTAGAACGTCACGACCAGGTCGTCACCCTCGTACTGAATGTCACGAATCGCAATCCCGCTCTCAACCTGCCCCCACCACCGCGAGCTCGGATCCGTGTCATTGTTCCACTCGCGAATATCCGACGTGCCCGGGAACGGGTCACCGGCATCACCGCTGTTCTCACCGTTCTCGAGCTGCTGCAATCCGTCAGCCTGGAGGACGTTGTAGCTGAAGTGGCTACCCAGACGCTGCTGCACCGGCGACGCCTCGGCGTTCTCACCGAAGTCCGTGTGCATGATCAACAAGCCTTCGCCATCACCGCTACCAGTAAGCTGACCACCCGGGGCATAGCGCGAGAAGTTGATCCGATACGGATCCGCCGGCACGTCCTGAGTCAGCCGCCAGAAGTAGAAGCGCTCACCAGCCGCGTCCGGATCATCTCCGAGCAGATCCGGGTTCTGGAACGTGAACACCGAATCGTTCGAATTGAACGCGAAGTCCGGGAAGACCAGCTCCGCCTCCTCACGCGGGTTGATTACATCACGCAGATCCGTAACCGAAATCCACGGCGTGTGATCCGTACCCAGCGACGCGCTGCCCAGGAAGTACTGCTTCAGCGGCGGCGTCGGGTGCACAAACCCGCCCGACATGATGTCCCAACCACCCACCGGCTTGTTGATAATACCACCGCCGGGGTTGTACTCGTCATAGTCATACAGGTCGGGATAGCTCTCCCAGACGTGCAGCCACTCGTGAGCCGTACCGGCTTTGGCATACTCACCCGGATTGAGCTGCTCACCCGTCTCCGTTGTACCACCCAACGGGTGCACCCAATCGGAGAAGTAAATCGGCGAAAGCGGATTGCCGATGTCGCCTTCCACGATATTGATCGGCAGGTTCATGTCCGGCGCCGGCAGCACAAACAGCGGGCGCCCACCCGCCGAACCGATACCATCTGGTATCGCCTCGCCCGGAATCAAAATCACTGAATGAAGGAAATTGTGCCGATTCGCGCCGGTACCAACGGGCATGATCACGTTGTCCCAGTCCGTCGCCGAATCCAACGCCGCCACAGTGTCTTCGGTCAGTCGCCGCCGGTTATACGGGTACTCGCTGTGCGGACCGCCATCACGCGCCGTCGAATAGTCGGCGTCCATGATGTAGTTCTCGGTCCCCGCCGCAACCACCTCGCCCATATCCATCAGACCGTCGAGGTTGTAATCGCGCTTCATGGCCCGGACGCGGTGCACCACCAGGCCCAGCAGGAACGTACTATCATCATTAACGGCGCCACCCGCCGCATCAATCGCGATCAGGTGATCGGCCACGTCCGCCGCGTACAGGGTTGAACCGTCCGAACTGATCGCCAGACACGTAAGATCATACGGGAACGGATTGGGGTCGCTCGGGTTGATCGGACCCCACTCGCCCGTCTCCAGGTTCACGACCGACGGCAACTCGAACGCACGATCAATGAAGTACAACTGGTTGGCATAGTACGCCAGACCATCCGTACCCCACGTCGGCACCCCCAGCAGACCCAAATACACCGCCTCGCCGGACCGCGGATCGATCGCCCACAACTGCGTCGAACCGATTGCTACATCAACCGACGCAAATACCAGGTTATTCACCGAATCGTACGCAATGTCCTGAATCTGACTGCTCAGCCCCGAGATGTCAGCCTGGTGCGCGGCCGTCCCTTCCTCGGTGCTGATCTGCCACAGCTCGTTGCCACCACCTGCTCGGCGAATCGCGAAGAGCTGGTTCACGCCGGAACTCGGCGCAATCAACGAGATGCCACCAACACCAAAGCCTTCACCAATCTGAACCCACAGCCAATCCTGGTCATTAGTCGGATCATATTCGGGGTTAACCTCCAGCAACGCGTTCAAACCCGAATCAACCGCGTACAGGCTGTTGCCCAGACACGCCATGCCAGTCACCGGCGTGCCCGGATCACGCTGCCACGTCATGAACTCAAGGTTCAGTACGTTACCACCATCAAAACCACCCGACCCGTGTATGTTGTAGGCCAACGGCCCCGCCGCCGGGATGTTCCCATCCGGGCTGTACGGTGCACCGTCATAACCAGGACCAAAGTCGTAGCCCCACGGATCCGTACCGTACACGGACGTCACCTCGCCCGGACGGCCATCGCCACCATTGCGATAGCTGACGCTGCCCTCACCCAGCACCACCGATCCACCTGTGTAACTCCCAATACCAGAAACATTCCGGCGGTGATACAGCGACGACGGCAAATCATCAAACTCCGCCGGTCCGTCGTAGTAGTCCGGCGTGCCATCATCATTCTTATCCAACATGTCCGGCAACACCGGGCCATTCAGGTCATCGACATACTGCTCGGCCCAATCCTCGATGCTACCGTCGCCGTAGATTGGCGCGTCGATATCCTGACCGGTAGGACCATCGTTCGGGTTGTCCGGATCGTCGTAGCCGCAGTTGCCCTCGTCCGGCTCCGTATCCGGATAGCAGTAAGGAAATTCGGCTTCGTCACCGGGCTCCTCGGTCTGCTGCGGTCGCGCCTTGGAGCCACCACAGTTCGGATTGAAATCACGCAGGTCATCACCGTCACCCGGGTCACCAATCGCCGGATCTGCCGGATCAAACTCCTCCAGCCTCGGAATCAGCGGATTCCACACCGGCGCCGTCGGCGCCGCCCCGGCAGAAAGACCGAGCATCGCGTGCCGATCCGCCCAGTATGCGTCCCACCAATCCTGCAAGCTCCACGGATACGCCCCGTCTTCCGGAGCCTCCGTCGTCACGCCCGTCAACCACATCGCCGACGAGGGCTGCTGCTGCATCTTCGAACTGCCCAGCTCGGCCCAATCGTCCGGCCCGTCATACTGGTTGTTCCCAAAGCGACCCAGAAAACCAGTGCCGCTGGCCGGATCATCCGACGTCCCCAGCGTGCCTACAAATCCCGGATAGTTCGCTCGGATATAAGCCTCCGACCAAGCCTTTGAATCCGCCGACTCGTTCTTCCAACTCGGGTCCAGCTTCTTCCACCGACTGGCCGGGTGCCCCGCCTCAGGATCGTAGATAACGATGAAGTCCTCGAACGGCTCCGGGAAATCCCACCCACCGTCGCCGTCCGCATCACAGAACTCCTCCTCCTCGATCTCGCCATCTTCGTCACACTGCCCCCCTACCAGCTCCTTGTTCCAACCGTCCCTGACAGTCTCCACGAGAGCGTCATAACGCTCGTTTCCGTTCAAATCCCGGAAACGTTCCCCCGGCGTCCACACCGCCATGCCCGTGTAGTTGTCAAAATCAATCATCCCGGGCGTCGGTGCGTCGTCCCACTCGTCATACCCCGGCGTCGCCGTCCCCGGCGAATCACCGTTGTAGTCAATATAGATCGCCTGGTACCGCTGGCTCACTTCCTCGCCCATGAACGGCGAGAACCCACCCGACTGGTCCAACTCGGTCCACGGCAATGCCCCCTCTTCATCCCAACTGACGATCTCCGAATCCGGCGCGATCGGCCACGGAATCTCCGCCTCGCCAAAAACGTCGCCGTTGACGACCACGTTCCCATACGAGATCTCGTACCAGTACTCCGCGAACGAGTGAATAGTCCCATCCGGATCGTCCGGGTCGTCCGGCATGGTGTCGAAGTACTGCGCCCGGATGTCATCCAGGTTCACCTCGATCGACCCGGGACCACCCTCAATCGATTTCCCAGGGACCGCGTACATAATCACAAACTTGCGCTGATCGGCCAGCGCCCCGTCGGACAACAGGCTGACGACAAACAGCAGGACCAGCGATATAGGCAGAATCCGCCCAGCACCACCACGGAATGTCATGACTACAATCTCCGTATTCCCGGATTAATCCCGCTCAGGTTCATAGAACTCAGGCTTCGTTCGGTCACCTCGTAATCTTATCGCCGCTGCAAAAACTAGTCCACCGAAATCGGTTCCGGCAAACCGCGCAGCCCTAGCTCACATCGGATCTTACAAGCCCGCGCTCCAGGCCCGCGCCTCGCTCAACCACCCGATCGAGCCAGCTCATCGCCGTTTCCAGGCTCCACGCCCCGATCTGCGGCCTCAAACCACGCTCTTATCGCTCGCACACCGCCCGCCCCAGGGCCGCGCCACGACGTCACAATCCTCGCATGCGTTTCCGGACCACATGTTACGGGACACTTGGTCGTCACACTCGCTCACCGCCCCCCCGACCCGCGACACCACCCCCCAGACCAACCAACCAACCAGCACCACACCACCGGGCAACGTCCGATTTTCAGGCGCCCAACACACCTGCGTCCGCCCATTGGCCACGCCGATCACACCCGCTATCGTAAGCACGCCGGCACGCTGCCGCATCCTGAAACACGCGCATCAACCACCCGGTTATCGTGAACTCGAACCAACCTCCGCCAGATCAGTCCAACACACACACGCCGCTCGTGGCCATCTGCGTCATCACTCTCCGGCGTCCGGACGGACTACGCCGCCTGATCGAGAGCCTCACCACCCTCACCTTCCCCACACACCCGGCACGCATTGAGCTGATCATCGTCTCCAACGACGCCGACCAGAACCTCGACGCATTGAGTGCTGATCTGCGCCGGCTGACCGATTTGCCGCTCCGCTGCGCCATAGAGCCGCGCCGCGGCATCCCTTTCGCGCGCAATCGCTCCGTCGCACTCGTACCCGAAGAGGCCGACTTCGCTCTCTTCGTCGACGATGATGAAACCGTCACGCCCAACTGGCTCGACGAACTCCTGCGCGTCCAGGCCGAACACAACGCCGATGTCGTCGCCGGCCCCGTCGTGCCCCACTTCATGCAAACCCCGCCGGACTGGATCATCCGCGGACGCTTTCTCGAACTCCACCGCCATCACACCGGCGCTACCATTGATCGCGCGTTCACCGGCAACGCACTCGTTCGCACCACCGTCCTCCGTAACATGTCGCCCCCCTTCGACGAGCGCCTGGCGCTCACCGGCGGCAGCGACACGCACTTCTTCCGCCGCGTCCATGCCGCCGGCTATCACATGGTCTGGGCTGACGAAGCCATCGCCTATGACTGGGTACCACCTTCCCGCATAACCACCCACTGGATTTTGCAACGCGCTTACCGCTACGGCGTCAACACGCCGCTCATCGAAAAGGCCGTCGGCCGCGCCAGCCTCGTCGTTCCACGCACCGCACTCATCGGCGTATACCGCATCCTCAAGGGCACGATCTTCCTGCTCCCAAGCCTTTTCCTCGGTCGCCACCAAGTGGTAACGTACCTCCGCCATATCTGCTATGGTGCCGGAATGCTCGCCGGCCTCTGCGGCTCGCGCTACGATGAGTATCAGCGCACTCACGGAACCTGACGCCGACACCAGGACCAGCCGAATGAACATAGCTGTCTGTGCTCTGACCTTCCGACGCCCCGACGGACTGGCCCGTCTGCTGGAAGGGCTTGCCCAGCAACAATTCACCACCGTCGAGCCGGACTTCTCGATAAACATCGTCGACAACGACCCGGAAGGCAGCGGCGAGAAAACCTGCGACGCTTGGCGCGATCGGCTGCGCTGGCCGCTCAACTACGTCATAGAACCGCGCCGCGGCATCGCGTTTGCTCGCAACGCCGCCCTCGACGCCGGCCGCGGCACCACCTGGCGCGTTTTCATCGACGACGACGAGGTCCCCAACCCCGATTGGCTCGACCAACTCATCCGCGTACAGCGCGAATATGACGCCGACGTCGTCGGCGGCCCCGTCATTCCTCATCTGCCCGATGACACCCCCGAGTGGATCGGCCGCGGCGGGTTCTTCAATCGCCGTCGCCACCCCACCGGACAACGCCTGCCCCACGCCTTTACCAACAACGTCCTCTTCCGCTCCAGCATCCTCGACGAGCTCAATCTGCGCTTCAACGAACGCTGGGCCCTGATGGGCTGCGAAGACCGCGCTTTCTTCCAAACCATCGGCATGGCCGGCTACCGCATCATCTGGGCCGACCAGGCCATTGTCACCGAGTGGATCCCCCCGACCCGCGCCACCGCCGAGTGGCTCATCCAACGCCACTACCGCGTCGGTAACACCACCGCCTTCGTCGAGCTCGACCTGCGGCCAGCCTGGAAAATGCGCCCCCTGCTGCTTGCCAAGAGCGCCGTCTGGGCCCTCATCGGCCTCGGCTTGCAAGTCGCCGGTCCCTTCGGTGACGAAATCCTGCGCCTCCGCGGAAAACGGGCCAGCGCCTACGCTCGCGGCCTGCTCACCGGCGTTCGCGGCATCCCCTTTGAGGAATACCGTACCACCCATTCCGTCTGAGCAGCTCGACCAGGCCAATCGAACCGTCTACTGCCCCGCCCGAATGCGCTCCAGCAACCGACGCGTCGGATTGTGATTTGGTGCCACTTCCAACGCCCGTTCCAGGTCAGCAATCGCCCCGGCACGATCCCCCTTGAGCAATAACGCCCGCGCCCGATGGTAGTGCGCTAACACGTGCCGCTCATCCAGCGCCAGCGCTGCCTGAAGATCACGCAGCGATTCGTCAACCCGGTCAAGCTCTATCAGAACATACGCCCGGTTGCAGTACGCGTCCGGAAACGTCGAATCCAAAGCCACCGCCGCCGAATACTCCTGCAACGCCTCCTCCCAACGCTGCTGGCTCAAAAGCAGATTGCCATACTCGTAATGCGCCACCGGCTCGCGCGGATGCACTCGAAGAAAACGCTTAAACGCCGCCTCCGCTTCCGCCCAGCGCTGCTGCCCAACCAACGCCTGGGTCAGGCAGCGGAACCCGTCGACGTCTTCCGGATGGTCCTTCAGGTACACTTCCAGACGATCAACGGCATCCTCCACTTCCTCAGTCGTCAGCAGTTGCCACAACTGCCCCGCACGCGTTTCGCCCAGACGCACACCGGCACCACGAACCCAGGCCAACTCCCGCCACGTGAACAGGTACTCGATGCCATACCGATCAAGCAGTTCCCGGCGCTCCGTCTCCGGCGTGCGGTCGCTCAACATCTGCCAAACGTCTTTCCGCTTGCGCTGCAACCCTGGCACACCCATGCTGCCGCGCCGCGGCGCAATCAGGCGACAATCATACGCCTGTACCAGGCGCATTCCCCGGCCGGGATCGGCCAGCACGGTCGCCCCCGGGGGCAGGTGTTCCGCCAGCATCCTGCGCGTGTCGCGCACCAGCTCGCGCGTGAACGTGCGCTCGCGCGCCGTGCTTGCAGCTATCGCGCCGTAGGTCCGCCAGTCGTACGGAGCGTTCTGAGGAATCATGTGCAGCGACAACGGAATCACCGCCAGCGAAAGAACGCTTTGCAGCCAGCGCACCCGAATCCAGCGCTGTCCCAACAGGGCCGCCACCGCCCCCGGCACAAACACCACCAGCAGGCTATACCACACGATCTCGAGCCGCCGGAGAATCCAGCCCTCACTCAGCACGCGAATTGCCGCCGAACACAGCGGCGGAAAAAAGAAAATCGCCGCCGCGATCGCCGCCACACTCATCAGCAGCACCGTCTCGCGCTCCCGCCGAACGAGCCACGCGCACGTCACCCCACCCGCCAGCCAGAGCAAGCGGTAGCCGTGCCATCCGCCGAACCCGCGCCGCGGGTCACGAATCAGCATGTCGTCGCCGACGCGAATGAAGTGTTCCCAATTAACCGACGGTTCGACAGCTGTCTGCGCCGCCGCTCTCGCACGCGCCGGGCGGGCCCGGTTCACCTGAGTCGCAATGGTCAGCGGCATACACACCAGCAGCGCCGCGGCAGCAGCCCCCAGCAACCCGGCGCCGGGCCGACGCTGAACCAGGTACAGCACCGCCAGCACCCCCAACACCGGCCCCAGCAATATCAGCGCAAAACCGCCATACAGCACATGCAACTGGCTCAGCAGAAGCGCTCCACCCGCCAGTTTGATCACCGGCCTCCAGCTCGGCCGCCGCCACAGCTCAACCACAAATGCAAACATGAATACCAGCACGCACAGCGGCGCCAGCTTGTTGGGATAGGGCAGAAACCGCACTGGCCCCTGCGCCACCAGCACGAACACCGCCACCGTCCACGCCGGCCAGTGCCGCTCGAACACCGTCCACGCCAAGTAGAAACTGGCGCCAACCACCAGCAGCTTGGCCAGCGGCAAAGCCATCATCCACACCGACAAGTAATCACCGCCGGTGAGCTGGGCCCCCGCCGCACACAACGCATGCAGAATATTGGTGTGATAAATGGGGTAGAAAAATTCGCCCGCCACGACCGGGTCGAGGTTGCTGAGCCCGTGATCCAGCAAAAAACGAACACGCCCGAGATGTACGATGGCGTCCCCGCCGAGAATCGTGCCCACCCGCGCGCTGCCGACCAGATCGATCAACAGCAACAGTAGTTCCACCCCCAGCGCTCCCATTAACAACTGCCCCATCCGGCGCCAGTGCCCGCCGCGAACAATCTCCACCAGCCCTGCCGCCACCAGCAGCACACACCAGGCCGACAGTATGATCAGCGGGAAGCGCAGCCAATACCCGGCAATCGCCACCGGCGAGATCAGCACGAACGTCGCCAGGTATGACAACGCCAGCACGCCCGGCAAACCTGACTTCAGCTCATCCCTGTCAAACCGACACAGCAGCGCATAACCAGGAATGACTAGCGCAGCCCAGAAAAGCAGCGGAAAATAACTCATGCACACACTCGCTGGACAGGCCGCCACCAGCATCACAACCAAAACAAATGGTTGTCGTCCACTATATGGTTGTGTCCACGAGGTTCAAGACCCCCACCCGATCCACGCCCAACGCGAGCGATTATCGGCTCGGCACACAATTACCGACATTCACAGTGTCGCGAACCTGAAATCTCCGCCACCACCATCAGCGGGCAATGTTTCACCGGCAAATGAAGCTGCGCCGCACGGATCGATCAGGTCAGTGCGACGTAGGGTTGACTGCGTGTGTAGCCCGCCTCCTGGGCACGGAGATCCAGGTGAAGCGTGATAATGTCCTGGACAACGGCGCAACCCGCGTCGCCACCGCGAAACCGGCGCCGGTCCGTGGTCTTGACGTAGCCCCCGCAGACACTGCAGTACTCGACCCACCAGGGAACATCATCCGTCTTGCCAAGAACCGTCAGTTGGTTTTCGTCACAGTTGCCGCAAAACGGGCAGGTTCTGCGACTGGCCGGCATGCCGAAACCACACAGCGAACAACACAGCGTGCGCCGCCCAACTTGTCCATCGAGAATGGCGAGGGTCGGGTGGGCGCCGCAAACCACGCATCCGCCACTGATGCCGCGGGCCGGAGCAGAACCGGCCCGGCGCTGAATAGCCACCTCACCGGTGGCACGAACAAAGGGAGCGCCAATCAGACGACCCAAATACCCGAGCCCAACGGGCGAGACAGACAACTCGTCCGCCAGATCATCGACCTCCGCGCCGGCACGCGGGAAGCAGGCCCGACGAATGGTCTCCTGGAGAACGGCGGCGTCAACGCGTGCGGAATCCGCCAGAACCTGGGCAACATCGTAAGCCAGCGAGTCGCGCTCCATGTATTTGGACAAGGTGGCCAACAGAGTAGTGAGCATCTCCGGCGGAAGCGTCACGTCGGGGCCGGTGATCAGCGGCGTGCGCGTCTCGCCAACCTCCTCGGCCGTCACAACCTTGCCGGGCACGTCCTGGAGCCGAGCCCAGACCGCCCACTGCGCCTCAAGGACACGCTGGCGATAATGCACGTAGGGCACAGCAATCACCGGCTGACCGATAATGCGTTGCAGGGCGGAACGGATATCGTCAAGGCCGGGTTGGGGATATCCTTCCAGACTCAGGCTCATGTGGCACCTCGTCACGCGTATCAATCGGCGTAGCATTGTACACACCGGATCACCAAACCGGCAGGGCCCGTGAGCGGCGTGTCCCGCATGGGGCGGGCATCTGCGGACCGGGATGATGAACGCAACGAACACGAACACCAGAACAGTTATAGGGCTGGGCGAGGTGCTCTGGGACTGCTTCCCGGATCAGCACCGACCGGGCGGTGCACCCGCCAACGTCGCCTATCACGCCCAGCAGCTCGGCCTGCGCGGCCTAATCTGCTCACGCGTGGGTAACGACCCGCCAGGGGCGGAGCTGCGCAGCCATTTGCATGAGCACGGCCTCGACCTGAGCTGCGTGCAAATCGATCCGGACCACCCCACCGGAACCGTAGACGTCACCATGACCAGCCGCGATGCCCCGGCATATACAATTCAAACGAATGTCGCGTGGGATTTCCTGAGTATTGATGCCAACTGGGCCGAGGCCCTGAAGGGGGCCGCCGCCATCTGTTTCGGCACGCTCGCACAACGCAGCGCGCATAACCGAGCAACACACGCCCGGGCGTTTTCGCTCGCACCGGAGGCGCTGCTGGTCTACGACGTCAACCTGCGGGCACCGTTCTATGAGGCCGACTGGCTGGACGCATCACTGCGCCGAGCGGATGTGATCAAGCTCAACGAAGCGGAACTGCAAACACTGGACGAGTTGCTGCACATCGGCGGAACGAACATTGAAGAGCAGACACGCCGGCTGCGCGAGCGCTATGGCGCCCGGCTGGTATGCGTAACGCGCGGCGCAGCAGGCTGCTTGCTGAGCTCGGCCGATGCGACCATCAGCGACACTCCGCCCACAATCAAGATCGCGGACACAGTCGGCGCCGGCGACGCGTTCAGCGCCGGGCTGATCTATGGCCTGCTCAATGACTGGCCTCTGGCAAAGATGGCCTCGTTCGCAAACCGCCTGGCGGGATTGGTCGTCGCACGCCACGGCGCAATGCCAAACCTGGAAAACGCTCTGCCCCGGCTGCCACAGCTATGATACCGGACGCAACCGCCTTCGACTCGTGCGCGAAAACAGACGATAACACCAGCGGTGCCAACCGACGGTCCCGCACCGCCACGACGCGCAGAAACTGCGCTGCGGGCCTGGTAACCGGTGGGCGGTTGGGTAGGATGCGCGCGGACGACCTGCCGGGACAGGCCCGGCGGGCGACGCCTTGGCCCGAGTTGACCACAGGGAGCGCCGACTGATGAAATTCGAGCGACTGGTGGCCACCGATCTCGACGGTACCTTCATTGGCGACGACGACGCGATGTTCGAACTCTGGCAGGCGCTGGAGGATCGCGGCATCGGCGTCGCTTTCTCCACCGGACGCCACTTGAAGTCCATCCAGGATTTCTATGCCGAGAAACAGGCCCAGCGCCGCGCCAGCGTCTGCGTGTGCATGGTCGGCACCGACATCTGGTATCGCAACGGCAGCGACCCGGAGTACACGCCCGACGAGCAGTGGCACGAGCAAATCAGCGCCGCCTGGAACAAGAACGCCGTCGAGCGGATCCTGCATTCGATCCCCGAAGCCGAAATGCAGGACCAGCAGTGGCAGTCGCCGTTTAAAAGCTCCTATTACCTGGAACAGAACGCGCCCGCCCGGCTGGAGGAGATCCATAGCAAGCTATCGGACGCAGGCTTGCAGGCCAAGGTCGTCTACTCGGCCGACCGCTTCCTCGACCTCCTCCCAATCCGCTCAGGTAAGGGCGGGGCGATCCGCTATCTGGCCGAACGCGTCGGCACCAAGCCCGAAAACGTCGTCACCTGTGGCGATACCGGCAACGATCTGGACATGATGCGCCCGGAACTCGGATTCCGCAGCATCGCCGTCGGCAACGCCGCCCCGGAATTGAAGGCTTTCGAAGCCCCGCAGGTCTATCATGCCCAGGACAACTTCGCCGCGGGTATCCTCGAGGGTCTGAAAAAAATCGGCTGGTTATAGGTTGACCCCAGCCTGCCAACCCGACACCTCGACGACCCACCCACTATAATCCGCAACGTCTTTTGTGCCGATGCACACCACAGCGTACGTAAACCGGCCGGCAACCGGCACTAATCCAGCTTGAGAGCATCAGATGTCCCCTGAGCAGATCTTCCATCAACATCGCAACCGCCGACATGTACTCCAGATCACCAACCACGGCGTGCACGAGTGGCACGTCGTGCCGGGCTTGCCCGATACCGGCGGCCAGAACGTATACGTTAACCAGTTCACCGAAGCCCTCATCAAGCTGGGCTACCGCGTGACGATCGTTAACCGCGGGGGCTATCCGCACCCGGTCACGGGCGAGCCGCGCACGGGCGAACATTATCACCCCTCGGGCCTGGCCCGCATCGTCTACCTGACCGACGGACACCCGGAGTTCGTCCGCAAGGAAGACATGGCCGAGCACCTGCCCGCTCTCGCCGAGGATCTGCACCGCGTGCTGCACAGAGAGCAGGACTATTTCGACCTGATCATCTCGCACTACTGGGACGCGGGCGTACTGGGCGCGCTGGTCAACAAGAACGGCGACGGCACGCGGATGGCCCCGCACGTATGGGTACCCCACTCGCTCGGTGCAATCAAGAAACGCAACATGCACCCCTCCACGTGGGCCAACCTGCGCATCGACGAACGCATCGAGCAGGAAAAGAAGCTGCTCCCGTCACTCGACGGCTGCGTGGCCACCTCCACCGCCATCCGCGATTCGTTCCGCGACGACTACGATTGGGACGCCAAGTACTTCCTGCCGCCCTGCGTCGACACTGATCGTTATCGCCCCATGGAGCCGGCCGAATTCGCCAGCATCTGGTCCTTCCTGGCCGGACTTTCGCCGCTGAGTGCGGAAGAACTGCAACAGCGCAAGATCATCACCGAAATCAGCCGAACGGACAAAACCAAGCGTAAGGACGTGCTCATCAAGGCATTCGCCGCAGTGAGACAGGAGGTTCCGGACGCGCTGTTGGCGGTGTCGATCGACCCGAAATCGCCGGAGCTGCACGAGTCATTGCTCAAGCTGGTTGCGGAGCTGGGGCTGGAACGCGACGTGATCGTGCTCGGCTCGATCTGGGAACAGTTGCCGATGCTCTATAACGTCACGTCGGTGTACTGCACGCCCTCGGTTATGGAGGGGTTCGGCATGAGCGCCCAGGAAGCGGCCTCGTGCGGCAAGCCGGTGGTGGCTTCGAACCTGGTGCCCTACGTCTGCGAGTATCTGCTCGGGGCGCAATCGAAGGATGTCGCGACCAGCCTGGATGGCGGCCCGCTGGGCTACCTGCTGGGTGAGGGCGGCATCGTCGTCATGTCCGACTTCGTCGAGGGATTCGCCGCCGCCCTGACACGCCTGCTTCAGGACGAAGAGCTGCGCGTCCAGATGGGCCGGCGGGCGTACGACATCACCATTCCCTACTTCACCTGGGAAGCCCGCACCAGCGACCTGCTCGATGATCTCGGGCTGACGCCGACGCGACACGGAGACGAGGTGGAGATCGCATGACCGGCAGCACGACCACCGACCTGGCCGAACAGCTTGTCAGCACCTGGGACCAGCAGGGACGCGATGGGTTCCTGCTTTCCGCCCCCGACAGTGCAGACATCGCCACACGCGAAGCGTTCGACGAGCAAAGCGGCGTGCACTTCCGCTTCCGTTGGATGCCGCACCGCGAAATCCGTGGCGACGTGGCCGAGTTGCAACGCCGCGGCATCCTCAACCCGAATCGCGACGAGAGCAAGCTGTTTCGGGACCCGCGCGATCCCTCCGGCCGACACTGCTTCCTCTGCCGCGACAACATCCGCGAGTGCCACCCGATGGAGCGCCTGGTACCGGTACGGTTAGCCGGCCAGGACTATCTGGCCGGTGCGAATTTCGCCTGGATCGAGCGCGACCACTTCACGGTCATGCCGGTCGAGCACGTCGACCAGGAATACTCCGCCCACGCCCTGGAAGCGATGCTGGATCTGCACCAGCAGGCCGGCGGAAAGTTCCGCGTGCTGTTCAATGGCCCCGGCGCGGGCGCCACGATCCCCTGGCACATGCACTTCCAGATCACCACGGCCAGCATGCCGATCGAAACCATCGATCCTGCCCGAACCGAGCACTATCCGACCATGGTGCACCGGTTCCAAGCCAACGATCAGGGCCAGGCCGACGCACACGAGGCCGCCAGCGCATGGATCGGACGCGATCCGGAAAATCACACGGTGAATGTGCTGGTTGCCACCCCCGATAACCAGTCACAGGTGTTCATCTTCCTGCGCGACAAGCGCCGGGCGAAGGCCACGAATAAGGGACTCGTCGGCGGATTCGAAGTCGCGGGAGATTTCGTGCTCAGCGCTCCGCCGGAAGAGGCCGTGTTCAACTCCGCCTCAGCAGAATTGGCCCACTCGATCCTCAGCCAGGTGCGCCCGGAAGCATAGCGCCCCACGGAAGGCACGTACCTATCAGGTGGTTTCGAGCATCTGTGCTTCGTAGGTGACCAGCGGGTCGGGCAATTCCGGCACCGGCGCCTCGCGCTTGCTCACGACACGCATCCGGAAACCCTGCAACACGCTGACAACCTGCTGCGCGATGCCCATCCACGTGAATGAGGCCCGCGCTTTCTGCGAGCCATACTTGGCAAGCTGGTCGCTGATGCGCGCATGCTGAAGCGGCAGGCACAACGCGTGGCCAAACGCCTCCGGATCAAACGGATTCGCATATAACGCATCTAGACCCCACGCAATCTGCTCCCACAACCCGCCCTCGGTCGTCACCACCGTCGGCGTGCCACAGGCCATCGCCTCCACCGCGGTCATGCCGAACGGCTCATATCGGCTCGACAACGCAAACACGTCCGCCAGCCGATAATAATCCGGCAACTCATCGTCGCCGATGTAATCGCCGAAGATGACACGCTCGCGAATGCCCAGCTCGTCGGCCAGCGCCTTCAGTTCAGCAACCTGCTCGCGCTCACGCGGCGACGGCTCGGTCGAGCCAACCGCCAACAGCAGCCGGGCATCCGGGGCACGCTCGACAACCGCGGGCATGGCGCGCAGCAACAGGTCGTACCCCTTGTTGTGGGCCATGCGCCCCAGCGCCAGCACGATCCGCCCGTCGTAGCCGTAATCCGCCTTGAGCGCCTCCCGCGAAGCCCGCGACACCGGGAAAAACCGCGCATCGTCATAGCCCGGCGGAACCACGTAAATCTTCCCCGTGGGCGTGTCATAACTGCTGCCAGTTAAGATCTCACGTTGTTGCGGCGTCGTCGCGATCAGCCCGGCGCACTCGTCGTAAACCACCTTCTCCTCGCGAATGCGCCGGCGGAAGTTGTACTTCCGCTCGTTCTCCGCAGGATCACCATCCATGTTGTCACGTTTCCACGCGCCAATCGAATGCGGCACGTGCACGTGAGGAACCTTGAGAATCCGGCTGAGAGCCTGGCCCGCGAGGCCCGCATCCCAGTAATGACTCACGATCGCGGTGTATTGCAGACGCCGCGATTCAACCCAGCGTCGCACGTTCTCCACCCATTCGGGAATCTGCTCGTGCAACGTCTCCTTCGGAATAAACGCACTCCCACCACACGGGAACCGCAACAGGTTGCACCGGGGCGAGACGCTCTCTTGTCGAGGCTGTTTCTCGAATCGGCGAGTAAGAATGTCGACCTGGTAGCCCAAGCGCGCCAGGCACTTGCTCAACTCAAGCACGTAGACTACCTGCCCACCCGTATCGGGCTTGCCAAACTCTGGCTCGGCGCCAACGTAGCCGTGAGTCGAGATCATCATGATCCGTTGTCGTGCGGGCATGACTTATTCTCCTGATACGTGCAAGATCAGCCCCGCCGGCATGCCGGGCTGACGTGGCGACATGATTCCCGTACTCAGGCACGTTCCCCGCGGTCCGACCGCAGAATACGACCGCCACCAGCGAGGGGCAACCTGATTCTCCGAAAGCCCCCGTGCGCGAACGCTCCCGAACACACCGCCCCGAATGGATCTCGAACAAGCCGAGAAACCGGCCACCCGGTCACAATCCTCGAATGCGTCAGGCTCGGTTGTTTGTTCGCAGCACATGCGACCTGGCTGTCTCCGCTGCGCGATCGGTCGCCCCGTCAAGACGCAAAGCGCCGCCAGGACGAGCGGATCCCGCGCCGCGTTCCCAGCCGTGACGTGGCAGTGGCACTTCCCACCGCAAACTGTGCCACCGACCGGGAGGCAACAATATTCTATCGGTCGTCAGAACTGCGATACTTGAAGTGCGCCAACGCGCCGGGCGTGGCGTGCGCAGTTGCACGGCTGCATGATCGAACTACGGGAGCATGTCGCAGAACGGCATATGACGCCCGCGCCGCGCATCTGTACGCGTTACAACAATCGATCAAAAAAAGGTTATCGGTGCCTGATTACGGCCAGGCCGGCAGCTTGGCATCGCCGGCCGGGGGTTCAAGCATAGCCTTCGGAATGTACTGGGTCACGTGCCGACCGCCACAATTAGTACACGTCACACCAATCGGTATGCGCGGCGGGACAGTGCTGCGATCCAGTTCCGGCACGAAACGGTGCTTGCAATCGTTGCAGTAGTACCACAGGTAGACGGCCTGATCGCCACAATCCGGGCAAACGTAGGGGGCGCGGTCATCGCGCGCGTAGCTGAACTCGCCATCCCACTGGCAAGCCAGGCAGACGCCGTTGCCCGTGAACTGCTCCGAGATCTTCTCCCGACCGCCACGAAAAGTGAAGAAGACTACTGCCGCAGCGGCGATAGCGATGATCGCCAATCCACCCATGAGGGCGTTGCGTTGTTGTGCTGCCACCCGTTACCTCCGATCCTGCGGCGCGTTGGGGAATTCAGCCCAGGCATCGTTCTCCGTCCGCCAAAGAGCACTGAGCTCTTCAGGATAGTCGTAGGGATGCACGTTGTTCAGACCAACCGGGCCGACCCACTTGCCGCCGGCGTTGCCGTTGTCCTTGATCTGGCCGGCCATGGGCTGCCGCCCAGCGAAGGAGGGGTTACCAATGGGATTGGAGGGCGAAGGCAGATAAGGATCGTCATAGATGCGCACCGGGCTCTCGCCGGGCAACCAGGAGAAGTGCCGCGCCGTATCGACGGTCTCGAAGTACAGCGAGGTCACGTCATCCGCGCGGCGCAAAGGCTCGACGGAGGCCACATGCCCGTCGCAGAAGAGCATCTGGGCCGCGCGCTTCGAGCCGTGCCGCCAGCCGATCATGTTGCACCATTCGTGCGGCCAGTAGAGAGCATCAGGCGTCCCGCCAAAGACCGTCGGCGAAAGCAGCCAGGCAGCATTAAGCGAACCGAACCAAGTCCACCAGCCGTCCGCCACCCGAACCTGTCGTGACGCGTCCGTGAAACGATCTTCCTTGAAGTTAAAATGCATCTGGGCATTGAGGGCATAGCTGGTGCGCACACCCCACTTCATCGTTTCATCGACCCCGAACTTGTCCACGAACGTGAAGCCCCAGCCCTCTCCGCGGACCGCAGTAACCTCGTCCGGGTGGTTGTCCACCGGGCAGATCTGCGCGTCGGGGTTACCCAGATAGCCGCGGTCGAACAGCACATCGACCCAGGAATACAGAACCCAACCGCTGGCATCACGGAAGCTCGAGTCAGCCTCGCCGTCGTCCCAACTCGGACCGTACTCGCGATTCTCCGCGTAACAGTTGTCCATCGCCTGACCGAGCGAGCGCTGATTCACGCCACACTTGGCCGTCTTGGAGTACTCACGCGCCCGGCTCAATCCGGGTAGCAGAATCGAGATCAACAAGGCAATGATCGCAATTACGACGAGCAACTCGATGAGCGTAAACCCACGCCGACTGGCGGGGACCTTACCGATCGTGATCATGACTTTCGCTCCCTGATATTGGCGCACCACACGCGCATGAAGCACTGGCCCGCTCCGTGACATCGAGCAGCACAGCGGCGGACGTCTGATATCGTCGCGCGTAATTCTAGCACGTTCTACCCGTCGGGGCCCAATATTTTCTCCAAACGGACCGGGGCCACCCCTGAAATCCGCCATCTACTTTAACGGCAGGGTGATATAATCATCTTGACCGATCCAATGCCGGTCGCTAGATTAATGGATTGAGGAAGGAAGTGCGCTCCTCATCGCCCGGGGTACCCCGTCCAGTGGTCCCTAACGGCGAAGCGAGGAGGAGAAGACAGATCCTCGGCGATTTCGTGCGATCCTGCTGTGTGGCGCCTCATTGCGGCATCGGCCGCGACTTCGCTGGCCGGTTCAAAAAACCGCCAGAAAGCCCCTCGCACCCAGTATCGGCGTTGATCCGTTCATTTGTAAAAGCTTCCGTAGCGTGATTACAGATCAGGAACACAGAGAATGGAGATTGTGAAATGAGGACAGGATGCTTGCTGATTGGAGCGCTGCTGTTGGTGCTCCCCGCCACCGCCCAGCCCGTCATCGACGGCCACCGCCGACGCCCTCTACGGCGCCCAAGTCTATACGCAGGGACACCCAGACTGGCTTCGGCGACAACACTCTGGACACCTGCGACACCGCCGACGGGTCCGAGCTGGACGGCCTCTACATCTATATCGACGACTGCACGCTGTACCTGGTCGCCGCCGGTAACATCCACGACTACAACAAGTTGGAGCTTTTCTTCGACACCCCGCGCGGGTGGCTATCAGCAGCTCCCAGCCGGCCACCCCCAGTGGGTCTTGGCCCGAATGGGCGATGATGGCTCGGGCAATGGCCCTGAAATTCGACGACGGCTTCGAGGCCGACTATTTCCTGGCCGTCAACGCCGGCTCCGACAGCGACACCTACGCCGTTTGGGTCGACTACGCCGAGGTAGATCCGGCCGGTATTTACTACTACGTCGGCAAGGGATTCGCCTGCGACGATGGCATGCTGGATGAGGACGCCGGTGGGAACAACCCCTACGGCATCATGTGCACCCTCAACAACAGCAATATCGCCGGTGTTACCGGCGGAAGCGGTGCCGGCAACCTGCCTCCGCAAGACCCTGGGGCCGTTACCACAGGCGTCGAGATGGCCATCCCGCTTGAGATCATCGGTGTCCCCAACGGTGACTTTAAGATGTGCCTGTTCATCAATGGTGTGAGTCACGACTACCTCTCGAATCAGGTCCTCCAGGGCATCGGCTACGGCGACAACCTGGGCGAGCCGCGCAACGTCGACTTCACCACCATCGGTGGCGCGCCGGCGGCCGACGACCAGTTCGTCGTCATCACCAACTCGAATGACTGCGGTGCCTGCTGCTACGGCGACCCCCTCGAGTGCATCGTGACCACCGCCGCAGAGTGCGCCGGCTTGGGTGGCACCCACTTCATGGGCTTCACCTGTGACGAAATCTCCTGTGGTGACCCCGTCGGCGCTTGCTGCTACGACGACGAGAGCTGCCAGGATCTGACCGAGGTCGCCTGCATCGCCGACGGCGGTGAGTGGCTCGGCGGCGAGAGCACCTGCCTGACCAACCCCTGCACCTTCGGCGCCTGCTGCTACGACGACGGCCGGGCGGCGGCGTGTATCGACGGAATCCGTCAGGATGAGTGCCTGGATACCTACGCCGGTACCTGGCAGGGTGATGGCTCCTCCTGCGATCCGAACCCCTGCAATTCCGGCGCCTGCTGCGTCGGCGCTGTCTGTGTCGACAACGTCTCTGAGCAGATCTGTGTGTATTCCGGCGGTACGTTCCTGGGTGACGCTACCATCTGTGCTGTCGGTAGCTGCGGCAACTCCGCCGGCCAGCCCGTGGTTGACGGCATCCTCGATGCCGGCTATGGCACCGCGCTCGCCGTCCAGGACACCAAGACCGAGTATGGCAACAACACCGACGCCACGATCGACACCGCCGACGGCTCCGAGTTGGATGCCGCCTACGCGATGATCATCGACGACACGTTGTTCCTGCTCGTCACCGGCAACCTGCAGAGCAATTACAACAAGCTCTATCTGTGGTTCGACGTTCGCGACGGTGGCCAGAACGTCCTGCGCGACGACAACCCAGACAACATCGATTACGGCAACATGAACAACGCCGCCGGCCTGACCTTTGACGTCGACTTCGATGCCGACTACCACCTGAACATCAACAACGGCAACGGCAATGTCTACGCTAAACTTCGCCGAGCTGCGCTGCTGCGATCCCGACTGGGACGTTGAGGGCGTGGGTGTCTACATCGGTGAAGGCCGCACCGCCGGCTCCGACCTGGCACCGCTGTTCCCCCTACGGCGAAGGTGCGGACAAGTCGCTGCTGGTGCTCGGCACGATGGATCTGAGTAACGTGGGCGGTGTTGGTGGCGGCACCACGCTGGTCGACGACCCGCCCGTTGCGCCGGATACCTATCCGGACACCGTCACCACCGGTATGGAAATCGCCATCCCGCTGGCCGCGATCGGCAACCCGATCGATCAGTTCGACGTCTGTGCTTACCTCGGCAACAGCGACTTCGTGACACATGTCCAACCAGGTCCTGCCGCCCATCGGTGGCGGAGGTAACCTGGGCACCAATGTCTGCGGTGGACTTCTCGGCGATCGCCGGTGACCAGTTCTTCACCATCGTGATCCCCGAGGCCGAGAATTGCGCCGGCGATTCGGACTGCAGTGGCGGCGAAACCCCCGATCACCTTCGATGACATCGACTTCTTCGTTGCCGCCCTGGTCAGCGAAGCGGACTGGACCACCCTGCACGGCGGCAGCCCGACGTGCGACTACCTGGGCAACAACGACTGCGATTTCAACGGATCGGTCAACTTCGACGACATCGATCCGTTCGTAGACGCGCTGGTCAGCGGCCAGTGCGCCCAGCCGCCTGAATAGGCTGAGTTTTGGAGGAGGAGGAGTGATAGCTCGGCCGGGCGGGCGCTCCGGCGCCGCCCGGACCGGGATGTTTGAGCGAGCCTTTTTGTATGGGTACCGGTACAGTTGCCGGACCTCGGAGAACCTGAGGAGGATTTCTTATGAAGTATGCACTTGGATTGAGTGTGGCTTTGGCGCTGGTTGCGATGCCGGCCTTCGCCATTGACACCCCGCACGTCGCGGGCATCGCTGGGAATTGGGATGGAAACGCCTACCCGATGACCGAAGTTGAGACCGGTGTCTGGGAATACATCTTCACCGGCCTGGACGAAGGTCGCCAGCAGTACAAGATCACCGACGGCACCTGGGATAACAGCCTCCCGGGCGGCTCCAACAGTTGGGTGTACGTTGGCGCCGACGGCAATCTCACGCTGACCTACAACGCGAATGAGGTTCTGGATGGCTGGGCGCCGTCGATCGACCGTTTCGGCCAGAGCACCGACTCGCCGACCGGCTGGATCGCTGCGGGCAGTTTCCAGAGCTTCTACGGCGGCGACGACTGGGACGTCGGCAATACCGCCACCGAGATGACGTCCATGGGCGGCGGCATCTACATGTTCGAAGCCGCCGGCCTGGCCGAGGGCGAATACGACTGGAAAGCCTGTGTCAAGGATGGCAATTGGGATTCGATCAGTTGGAACGAACGCAGTTTCAATACTCAAAACATGGCGTTCACCATTTCCGCGGAGAATCCGACCGCCGAACTCTATGTCGATGCCCTCACCGGCACCGTCAAGGTCGTGTACACCCCCGAGCCCGCTGGCCTCGTGCTGCTGGCCCTGGGCGGCCTGCTGATCCGTCGTCGCTAATCCGACGACCTCGGCAGATTCTCTGACCGAAAACCGGGCGTGGTTGCTCCTACGCGAGCGGCCACGCCCGCTTCTTGCGCTCCCCCGGCACCATACCGAGCATGCCATCGCCATGCCCACCCCCGCTCCAAACGACCTGATCGCACTTTCTCATTGCCTCCCGCGTCCTCAATAAGGTATCCTGAATTACTGAAGCGTTGGGAAACGGGCTCTGGCCCCGTGCCCTGGGACTGCCAGCCGAGCACTCCGGGCGGTGAGTCAGGCCCAGAATAAGGGTTCCAGATATGTTGTCCTGGGGGACAAGGAGATTCCCGATGAGCACCGCGACGCCTGCCGTCTGCGCTATCCGCAGGGCTGCCATCGCCATCACATTCTGCGCCATGTGGGGCGCGCCAACCCTGGCCCGCACCGGTAATTACCTGATAATCACGGCCCAGGAATTCGCTGGCTCCGCCCCGTTGACCGAACTGGCCAGCGCCCGGGCCGCCGACGGATTCACCGTCAGCACACACGTCGTCACTCCGGGAACCACCGGCACCACCCTCCGCTCCTATATCCAGAGCCTCTGGGGCACTCCAGACGCGCCCGACTACATCCTCCTCGTCGGTGACACCGACGGTTCAACCGCCCAGTCCGACAGCCTGCCACACTTCGACGGCGGCGGGCCCAAGGGCGCCACCACCGATCTTCCGTATGCCTGCATGGACGGCGGCGACGATTGGTTCCCGGATATCTACCTGGGCCGCTTCCCGGTCCGTTCGACCGCACAGCTCCAGGCGATCGTCGACAAGACCCTCTACGTCGAACACGGGGACTACCCAAGCGAAACCTACACGAAGCAGATCGCCCTGTTGGCCACGGACGATTCGAGCAGCGGAGCCGAGGACGTCCACGATTGGGTCGCCGAAAACTACATCGAGCCGAACGGCTACATCGCCAACAAAATCTACGCCAGCTCTGGCGGCAACACGTCGGACATCTACGACGCGATCAACGGCGGCAGCCTGATGGCGGTCTACTTCGGGCACAGCGGATCCAGCGGATGGTGGACGCCCAGCTTCGACCAGTCCGACGTCAGGGACCTCACCAACACCGGGCTTTACCCGCTGGTCTTCGGCTTCTCGTGCAGCACGGGGCACTACGAATTCGACGAGTGCTACGGCGAAACGTGGATTCGCACCGCCAACAGAGGTGCCGCCGCCTATATCTCCGCATCAACCTTCATTTACTGGACCCAAAGCCCATGGCACGAATCACAGAACCTCGAAAAGTTTTTCTTCGAGTCGTTCTTCGTCGACGGGGTATGGGAGGTCGGGCCCGCCTGGCAGGCCGCCCTCTACCGCCTGGCCGACTACTACGGCGACACCGATGTCGTCCGTGACCACTTCGAAATGTTCAACCTCTTCGGCGACCCGGCCCTGGAACTCCCCGGCGGCTGCTCGCATGCTGGCACGCTTCAACTCAACCGCAGCAGCTTCGGCTGCTCAGCCCTCGTGCAGTGCGAAGCCAGTGATTGTGACCTCAACCAGGACTCAAACACGATCGAGACCGTCACGATTGCCTGCACGTCCGGCTCCGAGCCGGATGGCGAGGTCGTCGTGCTGACCGAAACCAGCACCGATTCGCCGGACTTCGTCGGCACGCTCCAGCTCGACACCGTTGACAACGATGGCGTACTGTTGGTGGCTCACGGCGATCAGCTCGTCGCTACCTACATCGACGCCGACGACGGCGCCGGCAACTATAACGTACCGGTCGTATTCACCGCGACGGTGGATTGCGTTCCTCCCGCGGTCTCTAGCGTCGCTGTCAGCGACATCGGCTCAACCACCGCGGTTATCAACCTCGAGGTCAACGAGCCGGTTACGACCCACGTCTACTACGGGCTCTCCTGCGGTCAGCTCTACCACAATGAGAAAAACCTCAACTACACCACCACGCCGACCGTCATATTGACGAACCTCGATCAGTTCACGACCCACTACTTCGCAGTTCGCGTGACTGACGAGGCCGGCAACTCAGCCTATGACGATAACTCCGGACAGTGCTTCTCCTTTAAGACGCTCCCCGGACCGACACCTTTGTACACCTTCACGCTCGACGAGGACCCCGGCTGGTCAACCACCGGACAGTGGGAGTTCGGCCAGCCACTCGGCCAGGGCGGCTCCGAGCACGGCCACCCGGACCCCAACGCGGGAGCAACCGGCACCAACGTCTACGGCGTCAATCTCGCCGGCGACTACTCGACGAACCCCGGCGGCCCTTACGAGTTAACCGCCGGCCCCTTCGATTTGAGCCTAAACAATGACGTCAGTCTGCAATTCAAACGCTGGCTCAACACCGACTTCTCAACATACGTTCAAGCCTCCATCGAAGCCTACGATGGCGGCGACTGGTACGTGGTCTGGGAAAACGGCAGCGGCAGCGATGTCACCGACAACTCCTGGGTGAGCTGCCAGTACGACCTGTCTGATTTTTTCGACGGCAACAACAACGTCTACGTCCGCTGGAGCTACACCGTCGGCACCGGCGCCTGGGCCTACTCCGGATGGAACATCGACGATATCGAAATCTGGGGCACCGTCCCGCTGGCTGACATGAACTGCGACGGCGTCGTCAACTTCGACGATATCAACGGATTCGTGCTCGCCGTCGTCGGCCAGAGCGAATACGAAGCCCAATACCCCGGCTGTCGCTGGCTCAATGCCGACTGCAACAATGACTCGGCCGTCAATTTCGACGACATCGAGCTGTTCATCGAACTGCTGGTCGGCACGCCCGACTGACAAATCCGCCCAGCGGGCCACACCTCTTGTTCAAACAAACCGGGCGGCGCCTCAACAGCGCCGCCCGGTGACGTTTATGCTTGAGCGTTCAGCAATACCGCCGGTTACGACCCCTTCAGCTCAGACACAATCTCGCTGACCATCTTCTTGGCATCACCAAACAGCATCACCGTGTTCTCGTTGAAGAACAACGGATTCTGGATGCCGGCAAAACCCGGGTTCAGGCTGCGCTTGCAGACCATCACAGTCCGGGCCTTGTCCACGTCGAAAATCGGCATGCCGGCAATCTGGCTGTCGGGTCGCCGAGCATCCGGATTGACAACGTCGTTCGCACCGATGATCAGCGCTACGTCGCACTGATCCATCTCCGAGTTCAGCTCCAAGTCGGAGAGCTGTTCGTACGGCACGTTCGCCTCGGCCAGCAGCACGTTCATGTGCCCGGGCATTCGGCCGGCCACCGGGTGCACACCATAACGCACATCGATCCCCTTCTCGGCCAGCAGTCCGGCCATCTCGGCGACAGCGTGCTGCGCCTGGGCGACGGCCATGCCGTAGCCGGGGATGATGAAAACCTTCTGAGACGCTTCGAGGACCATGGTGGCCTCCTCGGCATCCATCTGGCGAACCGTCTTGCCCTCCTGCGACGTTCCGCCGGCGCCGGTTGCTTCCTGCCCAAATCCGCCGGCCATGACGTTAAGGAACGAACGGTTCATGGCCTTGCACATTATGTTAGTCAGGATCAGGCCCGAGGCGCCGACGAGCGACCCGCTGATGATCAGGCCGGTGTTGTGCAGCACGAAGCCGGCCGCACACGCCGCCAGACCCGAATACGAGTTCAGCAGCGACACAACCACCGGCATGTCCGCCCCGCCGATCGGAATGGTGATCAGCACACCCAGCACCGCCGAAACGACGATGATCAGCGCCACGGCCCACCACGCGGACGGGTTGGCCGCCAGGGCGACGCCCAACGCGATCACCGCGATGACGACCAGCAAGTTGACCAAGTGCTGCATCGGGAAGACGAGCGGGTTGCCGAGGCGCACGCCGCGGATAGTCACACCGCGCAGCTTGGCGAACGCGATCATGCTGCCGGTAAACGTGACCATGCCGATCAGCAATGTCAGCCCGACAGTGATACGGGCGTCCATTAGATGACTGCTGAGATGATCCACGCCCCAGTACTCGGCCATCGCAACGACGGCCGACGCCAAGCCACCCGAGCCGTTGAACAGTGCAACCATTTCGGGCATGCCGGTCATGGGCACGCGTTTGGCGGCGATCAGGCCAACCAGTCCGCCGACGACGAAACCGGGAATGATCACCTCGTAGCTCATGCCCATCTTGCTGACGAGCGTGACCACGACGGCGATCAACATGCCGATGGACGCAACCAGGTTACCCGATCGCGCCGTCCGCGGCGACGAGAGCATCTTCAGCCCGAAGACGAAGAAGATCGCCGAGATCGCGTACGTAAGGTTGACGATGAACTCGCGCAGGTCGCCGACCGGCTGGATCGCTTCCACGGCCGGCGCCGACGATGTCGTCTGGGCGAGCAATCCGCCGAATGCATATGCAAGCGTCATGACCCGCCTCCTACCTGCGTTTGAACATGGCCAGCATGCGATCGGTTACGACAAAACCGCCCACCACGTTGATCGTGGCGAACGCCATCGCCAGAAAGCCGAACACGTATTTCACCCAGCCTTCACCCGCGCCCGCGATCA
Organism: Phycisphaerae bacterium; assembly: GCA_963666925.2. Lineage (GTDB taxonomy): Bacteria > Planctomycetota > Phycisphaerae > UBA1845 > Fen-1342 > JANQFV01. The sequence goes on from CAXXTC010000003.1 coordinate 81,455, forward strand.
CCAGCGCGCCCACGATGGTGATGCCCGAGATCGCATTCGACCCGGACATCAACGGTGTGTGCAGCGTGGCGGGGACCTTCGAGATCACCTCGAAGCCCAGCAGAATCGCCAGCAGAAAAACCACCAGGTGAACCGATAGCGGGCCGAGAATGTCGCCCGCGGCCAGCAATTCGATAATCATGGGTTAACCCTCACCGCCTTCCAGCGCCTTCTTGGTTGGCTCGTGCCGAACCTCGCCCTCGTGCGTGATCAGCGCCCCCGCGATGATCTCGTCCTCGATATCCAGGTTGAACTTCTCGTCCTTCCAGAACTCCATCACAAATGTCGTTAGGTTGCGTGAGTACAGCGTGCTGCCGTGCAGCGGCATCTCCGCGGGCAAGTTCAGCGGGGCCGCGATGGTCACGTCGTGTTTGACGACCGTCCGCCCCGGCTCAGTCAGCTCGCAGTTACCACCCGCCGGCGCTGCCAGGTCGACGATCACCGACCCGGGCTGCATCTGCCGCACAACCTCCGCACTGATCAGCTTCGGCGCCTTGACGCCCCCGATCAGCGCCGTCGTGATCACCACGTCGTTGGCGACGCACTGCTGGGCAATCAGCTCGGCCTGTTTCTTGTAGAAGTCCGCCGACAGCTCCTTGGCATAACCGCTGGCGGTCTGGGCGTCTTCGTCGCTCTCGACGGCGGCGAACTTGGCACCCAGGCTCTGCACCTGCTCGGCCACGACGCTGCGCGTGTCGGTGGCCACCACCGTGCCGCCCAGACGCCGGGCTGTCGCAATCGCCTGCAACCCCGCCACACCCGCACCAATCACAAAAACCTTCGCCGAGAAGATCGTGCCGGCCGCCGTCATGAACATCGGGAAATACTTCGGCAAATGGTCGGCCGCGATCAGCACCGCCTTGTAGCCGGCGATGTTCGCCATCGACGATAGCGTGTCCATCGACTGGGCCCGCGTGGTGCGCGGGATGGCGTCGGTCGAAAACGCGCTGACCTTCCGCTCGGCCAGGGCTCGCGCGACGTCGGTGTTCCGCGTCGGCAGCAACGACGTCAGTAACATCGCCCCTTCGCGCATCTGCCCGACCTGCTCCAGCGTCGGCGGCTGCACCATAAGCACAAAATCTCCGCCGCCCAGCAAGGCCGCCACGTCGCTCTCGATCGTCGCGCCCACCTCGCGATACGCGTCGTCGCTGAAGTACGCACTCGCACCGGCCTCGCTCTCGACGGCCACCTCGATGCCCTTGCCCTTAAGCTTCTTTACCGATTCGGGCACCAGCGCAACACGCCGCTCGCCCTCGTGCACTTCCCTTGGCACAACGATTTTCATGATGCCCTCACTCGGCGGCCCGCAGTTGCCGCCAGCCCATTCTCGGAGACGATCCGATGTGCCACCGCTTATGAGCAGTGGGTTCTAAGGTGTCAGCGACCAAGCTCAGCAACGCACAGCAAGTGAAACTGCCCAAACGTCCCGGAGTTCAACTCATATCCGCGCCCCCACACGTGAGTTCTGGGATTATAGCGCCCGTTTACCGAACGCACAGTTGAAGCTCGATTCGCCCCCTGCGTCGCCTCAGCCGGCGCCGTAGAGCCCATGTCCAACAATGTATTCTCGCACCGGCTCAGGCACCAGGTAGCGGATGCTCAAACCGGCCGCCACCCGCGCCCGGATGTCAGTGCCCGAAATGTCAATCCGCGGGCTCACCAACACGTGCCGCCGCAGTTTCTCAACCTGAGCCGGGGTGAAGTCACGCAGCAGGGCCGCATCGTCCGGCTCCTCGGCCCCCGGACGAGCCACCGTCACCAGCGTGCCAGCCTCAACCAGCTCCCCCGCCCGGTACCAGGTGCCCAACTCGCTCAGGCTGTCCATGCCCAGGATCCAGTGGACCTCCGTCGCCGACCCGCTCGCCTCCCGAAAGTGTTGCACCGTGTGCAGCGTGTAGTTCGGCCCAGGCCGCGTACACTCCCAATCGCTGACCTCAAAGCCATCGTCCCCCGCCACCGCGCGCCGACACATTTCCAGCCGGTGCTCAGCGGGCGTGAGGCTCTCGATCGGCTTGTGGGGCGGATGGGCACTGGGCATCAGGATCACGCGCGGGACGTGCAGCGCTTCGGCCACGAATCGGGCCACGATCAGGTGCCCGTGGTGCACCGGGTCGAACGACCCGCCATAGAGAATCACCCGCTTCATATCGCCACCTGCCCAACAACCCGCCGGCCCACGCCACCCACGAGGGCAGCGCAAGACATGGTGCTGATTGTGATTTGATCAGGTGGGTTATGAATACCGCGCGCTACGCGGTGCCGCAACCGGGGCCGGCGATCATCTCAAGCTCCCGGACGGCTTCACGCACATCTTCCTGACGCGGATGAATATGCAGCGATCGGCGATAGTAGTGCAGCGCCCCCCCGAGGTTGCCCTGTTGGATACAGTTATGCCCCATGGCAGCAGCGGCGGCGAAATGATAAGGATTGAGACGCAGACAGCTCCGATAAGCGGCGGCCGCCGCCTCATCACGCTCAAGGAAGCTCAGGGTAATGCCAAGTTGGAAATGGGCCTCGGCAAAGGCGGGCTCGTCCTCGGTAAGTTGCTCGAGCTCCTCACAGGCCAACTGATAGTCCTGTTGCCTGATGCGGCCAATCGCACCGACCAGAGCACCGTTGCCGGACTCCGAACCAGCCTGCATCCAGATGCTCCACAGGCACTGCTCGGCCAGTTCGGCCACGCCATCGTCCTCGTGCTGAAGGCAAAGCACCAGTAGCGGGCTTTCACGCAAGGTCCCGTAAAGACCAAGATAAACGACGCCGGCCCGCACAACCTGCTCAGCCGGCAACGATAACAGCGGCAGTACCGCCTCAACGTCGGGACGATCCGCCAACAGCCATGTCAGCGTCGGACGATCGACCCGTACCTGAGACGATACGGAACCGAGTACCCTCTCTAGGGTTGCCTCGTCAATCACGAAACCACCACACCACCACCACCAAACTAAGACGCCACCAGCGGTCGCCGCCAGCGCGCGGATCTTCATCATTCCCCCGTTGTTGAGCCCGGCTGGGCTCCCAGATAGGTTGACCGCCAGGCGCGGGTAACGCACGCGTAACCCGCACCATTTGATCCTACGCCCGCTATTTACCCGGGTCAAATTTGCCCCAAAAACCCCGCGAAAGAAAGCTGCCGACGGCCTCAACGTCCTAGAACGTAAAGACCGTCGGCATGTAGCTTATTCATCCGGAGGCGACAGCCGGACAGCCGCCGCCACGTTTGTGCCCGATCGGAGCCTTACCGCAACAGGACCGAACGCTCCAGAACGTTGCGCAGCTTGTTCAGGGCTAAGTTCTGGATTTGCCGGACCCGCTCCTTGGTCAATCCGACCAGCTCGCCAACCTGTTCGAGCGTCTGCGCCCCGCTGCTGGACACCCCGCTGGTCGCGATCCAGGGCAAACCGCGCCCGGATCACGGCCCGTTCCACATCTGAAAGATGCGCGGCGTTCTCATCCAGAATCGACTTCAGCTCGTCAACGCACTCTTCTTCGGTCTCGGCCCGCTGGTCGGCCGTGTAGTTGCTCTTCTCCAGCTCTGGATCGAACTCCATCGGGAAATAGCCCCGGTGACGAGTCGCCCGGCTGGCTACCCGCGAAAAGCTCTTGAGAATCGAGCGGCAGGCGTAAGTGCTGAACTTGTACCCCCGCGCACAATCAAACCTGACCACCGCCCGCATCAAAGCCATGTTCCCGTCGCTGATCAAATCCGTCATGTCCACGCCCGTGATGCGCGTTCGCTGTACCATCGCCATCACCAGCGGCACATTCAGCCGAACAATCTCACTCCGAGTCTCCAGCGCTGCCCGCTCCCAGCGAATAATCTCCCGGACAGCGTCGGCGTTGGGACGTACCCCGGCACAACGCTCTACAACCAGCGCCACACGGTACCGGCAATAGTTCAGCCGACGAAACAGGAACGGCTCCTGCTCCATTTCAACCGTGCTCTCCGGAGATTCGAGACGGTAAACGCCACTGTCATCGTTGTTACCGGACGGCCGACCAGGACCACCCAGACCCAATTCCTCCAGCGACTTCATGAGAATCTGCTCGGCATCAGACCGACAGAAAAACTCGTTAGCCACGTATTCCACCGGCTCGGTCAACACACGCTTGACGAGCTTGACCTCGCCCGGTTTAAGCGTGCGAAGAACCGTGTTCGTCGGCAGCTTCGCCTGCGGCTCCACCCGGTGACAAGAAGAATTAGTCGTTTCCTTTCCAGGAAGCATTGCCTCTCCCATCCGATTACTGCAACTCATCCGCAGCAGGTTCCAGCGCAGCAATGCTGCTCTGGGAGCCTCTTCCTTGGCAGTGCGCGAAGTTACAGCTAGAAGCGCGCACGCCAAGACACCAGTAATAAGACGTCGAAGCCGCATTGTCCGACAGGGGGGAGCCATACTGACTTGTCGAACGCGGCTACTTTGGGGAGCCACCGGAAGTATACTCTACACCGATCCCGGGAGCAAGCAAAGACTGCGCAAAGTTGAACGATTCAGTCCATATAACGCCAATGTCCAATAATATGGCCTACCAATTGCACTATTCAGACCGCGGGTCAACCGTCACAAACGCAAGATTTTCCGAGATCGGTTCCAAAAACAGGCGTTATCAGGCCCAAACCCCACCAACTGACATGCGGATCGCCCCTGAGTCCCCCCCAGTTATGCCCCCACGGCTACGCAGAAGGGCCGGTAACATAGGCAACGGGCCTTAGGGGACATGCGCAACACATCCAAGTGCACGCCGGACGCGCACCAAGCCCCATCCTGCCCACGATGCCAGTCCCCCCAAAAACCGCTCTGCCGGCCGCCACCAGAGAACCTGTGTGGTCAAGCTATCAGGGCTTCTGCGCGGAAGGCCGTCGCGGCGTAACCAGTTCCACCGGAACCACTAGCTTCCGATATTCCGGATCACTGGCGCTGGTCGTGATCTCGATCTGCTGCGGCTCGTCCTTCGGCAGCAAATCGCCCGGAGGCAGCGTCACCTCTACCTCCCACTGACGCTGGTCCGGATGCACCAGGTCATGACCGGCCTCACGCAACTCAACCCCGATCGCTGGATGACTCGACTTCGCCTCCGTTACCTCCACCGGCATGTCCGGAGCGTGCGTCACCCGCAGAATTTTGCGCATCTCCATGACCGAGTTGGTCGGGAACAGGATCCGCTTCGGCATAACCATCACCGGCGGCTGAACGAAGCCATAGGCGATAACGACGGCCTCAGGAACCAGTTCCAGCCCCGTCTCCAACTCGATATCGAGCCGCAATGTGCCCACATCCAACGGCGGGCGGGTCGTGGCCGACAGCTCGTAGCGCATCCCGGGCTCAATCTCGCGCAGCTTGATATCGTAAGGTCCGAAATCCTGCCCCTCCTTGAGCCGCAGATCGAGCTTCTCCTTGTACTCGTTGACAATCTCGCAACGGCGCACATCGCGCGAAGTTTGGTAGAGCTGGCCAAACACCAGGCCCGACCGTGGCTTCACCGCGTACGCCCGCTTGACTTCGCCGGTGACGCGAACCACCGCGTTGGTGTTATTCGGATCGTTGCTGATGACCGTGATTTTCTGGTGCGCCGCCCCCACCTTGCGCAGCGAGTCATACGAAATGGTCATCTCGACCGACTCGCCCGGGGCCAACGGCGATTTCGGCTTGCTCGGAACGGTGCAGCCGCAGGAACTTTGCACCTTGACTATCTCCAGCGGCGCAGTCCCGGCGTTCTTGACGGTCACGCTGCATTTGAGCGGTTCACCCTGCCAGACCTGACCAAAGTTCCAGTGATCGGTGCTCAATTCGAGTTTGGGTTGAGCCTGGTCGGTAGGCGGCTCCTCAGCGGGAACCTGGAATCCGTACACCAGCCCGCCCCACCCCAGAACCACCACGAGGCACGCCCCGGCTACCGCCATGTTCAGTCTCATGAGTCTTGCGCTCCTGTGAAATGCGCACCGAACGATCAATTTTTCTTCGCGCGCTTCAATTCGTCATACTGTGCGGCCGTCAGCCCATACATAAGCCGCTGAAACGCGGGTTTATCGGTAGTCGCCAACACCCTGATCTTCGGCATCTTGGGCTCATTGGTCGTGAACTCGATCCAGATACCTTCGGTCGGAAACTGTGCCGGCGGAGGCAGTGACACCGTAGCACGCGCACGCTTCTTCGGAGTCGGAGCGTATTTGTTCGACCGCTGTGGTACCGAGCGCGCCGCCGCCACGTCGATCGCAACGCCGGAAGTGCTGCAACTGCTACCCGTAATCGCGAAGTCGGGCTTGTCCCCGAAGTAACTCAGTGTGATCGAGCGTTGCTGCGGCTTCTCATCACTCTTCAGAAAATACATGGCCGCCGGCACGGTCTCGAGAATGGGCTTCACTTCGACTCGCGAGCCAATCTCCATCACCGGCTCGCGCTCCAGACCGGTCTCGATCAGGATCTTCCCACGCACCTTGACCGTGTCCAGGTGCTCCTTGGTTCGGCCAACGATCTCGTAGGTCAGGCCGGGGGTCACCTCGCGTATCTCCAGGTCGAGCATGGACATGTCCGTGCTCTTGATGCGCGGCTTCATCGGCTGATCAACCTGGTTCTCGAGCAGTACCGTAGAGGTCTGTCCGGGAGATCCGTCAGTGGTGCGAATGACCAATCCACCAAGCGGGGTGCGCTTGATGACGCGCTTGACGAAGCCCTCGATCGGCATGTGCACTTCCGGCCGATCCGGATCATTGCTCCGGATGATGACCTTCGAGGTCACACCGTCCTGCTTGCCGTGGGTGTTGTATATGACCCGGACGGTAGTGTTTTCGCCCGGGGGGACTAGCAGCCGACCTGGCTGCGTGTTGGTGCACCCCTCACGTAGTGCGGACTTCGATGATCTTGAGCGGCGCGTCACCGTCGTTGCGTATCTCCAGAGTCATCTCAGGCTGCTCCGGGGTGCCAAACCTGACCGAAATTCCAACTCTCAGGCGCGAGGGCGATTCGGGGTTGGGCCGCCTCACTCAGCGTGGCGCCGGCCAGCAGCAACGCCACCAGTCCGCCAACATAATAACGAAATATCATAATCATCCACTCCAGGGGCCAGGGGGGATTCAGATCGTCCGGACCATCCAGGTCGTTCTTACTGTTGTTGCATCCCACGCCCGCGGCGCTCGGCGCGGCCGGCACAGGATCCGCGGCCCACCGGCTTTAACGCCGCTCAGCTGGCGGCGCCCGCGAACCCACAGTATCGGATTACTGCACAGGGGATTCAAGTCGAACCCAGGCGTGACACGAACAACTGAAACACCCGCCCCACCTCCGCTGTGAAGGTGGCGAAAAGGTACGCTACCCGCCGCCAATGGCCGGATTGTCCTTCATCGCGCGCAGCGTGTTTAGCACGGCCGGGCCCGCCAGCACTACGAACATGGCCGGAAAGATGAACATGATCAGCGGCATCATGAGCTTGACGGCCGTCTTCTGAGCGCGTTCCTCCGCCGCCTGGCGCCGCTTGGTACGTAACGCGTCAGCCTGGTTGCGTAGGGCGCGGGCGCGACGCTGGTACCAAACTTCTCCGCTTGCGTCATGACCGAAACCAGCGTGCGGAGTTCGTCGACGCCGGTGCGAGCGGCCATGTTCTCCAGCGCCTCGCTGCGTGGCAGGCCCATCTGCGATTCCATGGTGCAGATGCGCAACTCTTCAGAGAGTTCAGGGTGGACCGGGCTCATCTCGTCGCCGACGCGCTTGAGGGCGGCGTCGAGCGCCAGGCCCGCTTCGACCGACACGACCAGCAGGTCGAGCGTGTCGGGCAGGCCGTGGCGGACCTTGTTCTGGCGCCCGCTGACGGCGATGGTCAGCCACAGGCTGGGCAGCATCAACCCGGTGCCGGCACCGAAAGCCACAACGCCCGCGAGCATGGTCATATCAAAATGCATGAAAATCGCAACGAGCAGACCGATCGCCCCGCAGATCACTGCCGTGATGGACTTGCTGGCCAGAAATAGGGTCTGGGCCTGAGGCTGGCGGAAGCCGGCCATGGCCAGCCTCACCCGTAGATTGGTCTGCTCCTGGTCGCTGGTCGGCATGATGATTCGTGAAAGCATCGGGGTGGCGCGCTGCATGAGCTGATCGGCCGCCGACTTGCGGGCCTGCTCGCGCAGGGCATCTATGCTGTCATCCCCTCGGCGACCGGAGAGCCGGCGCCTGACCGCGTCACGATTATCGCGTTTGCGCGGCATCACGCTGTAGACGATCAGCACGGTCGCCAATCCGCCCAGCACGGCCAGCATGATAATATTCTGGTCCATGTCGCGCTCCTCAGACCTTGATGTTCACGATCTTCTTGATCATCGCCCAGCCCATGAGCTGCATGACGCCGGCCACCGTCAGCATCATCTTGCCGGTCGGATCGAAGAAGAGCGTGTTGATGTAGTCGGGATTGACCTGCGTCAGGGCCAGCAGCACAACGACCGGCAAAGCCAGCAGTACGGCGCCGGAGAGTCGCCCTTCCGCTGTCAGCACCTGCACCGTCCCGAACAGGTCGATACGTTCGCGGATCAGGTGCCCGATCTTGTCGAGCACCTCGGCCAGGTCACCGCCGACCTGGCGCTGGATCAGGACCGCGGTAACGAAGAGACGCACGTCGAGCATGTCGACACGGTCGGCCAGGTTGCGCAGCGAGTCCTCGATCTTCAAACCCAGGTTCTGTTCATGGAAGACCCGGCCGAACTCGGTACCGCATGGGTCAGGCACCTCGCGCGCGACGAGTTGCATGGCACTGGCGAGCGAGTGCCCGGCGCGTAAAGCCTGGCTGAGAAGCTCGAAAACTTCCGGCAACTGGGCCACCAGCTTGTTGAGTCGACGTTTGCGACGCCAGCCGAAGAACCAGAGCGGGACAATGAAGACGGCGGCGGCGGCACCGCAGTAGGCCAGCGGCGGCAGACCAATCGCAAACAGGCCGGCCAGTGTAACCATCGCGGTGATGGTCAGGTTGACCAGCGTCTGGGCGGCTGACCATGACAGGTTGGCCTGGTCGAGCGTGCGTTGCAGCTTGGTGGTGAAGCTCAGCTTGGCAAGCGACCGGGCCAGGAAGCCGGTAGCTTCAACGGTCCGGCGCCGGAAGTCCTCGAACTTCAGCGCTTCTTCCTGTTCGCGCCGACGAGCGCCGTCGCCGCGCAAACGATCGCGGATCTTCTGGCGCTCATTGGTGCGCAGGTCGAACACGACGTTGAACACGCCGTAGGCCAGCAGCACCGAACCAAACAGCGGTAACAGCAACAGCAGGATGCTCTGCACATCCAGGGCGGCCATGATTGGAAGTGTGGCATTCATCGTTCTACCCGTCGTCTACCACCAGGTCACGAGCAACGAACCAGTCGGGGTCGATCAGCGCGCCGGAAGCCTTGAGACGGTCCATGAAGCTTGGCCGCACGCCGGTGGACACGATGCGGCCGAATGCCCGACCCTGACCGTTCACGCCGTCCTGCTCGAAACAGAAAATGTCCTGCATGGTGACAATGTCGCCTTCCATGCCCTGCACCTCGGTGACGTTGATGATCTTGCGCGGACCACCGGTCAGACGGGCGGCCTGCACGATCAGGTTGATGGCCGACGCGAACTGCTGCCGGATGGCCTTCGTGGGCAACTCGAACCCGGACATCATCACCATGGTCTCGACACGCTGGACGGCGTCGCGCGTGCTGTTGGCGTGAACGGTGGTCATGGAACCTTCGTGACCGGTGTTCATCGCCTGCAACATGTCCAGCGTCTCGCCGCCACGACACTCGCCAACCACGATCCGGTCCGGACGCATGCGCAACGAGTTGATCAGCAGGTCGCGAATCGTGATGCGCCCCTTGCCTTCGATGTTCGGCGGGCGCGTCTCCAGGCGTACCACGTGCGGCTGGCGCAACTGGAGCTCGGCCGCATCCTCGATCGTCACGATGCGCTCATCCTCGGGAATGAAGCTGGAAAGATTGTTCAACAAAGTGGTCTTGCCCGAGCCGGTACCGCCGACGATCAGGATGTTGAGGGCCGCGTGAACACAGGCCCGCAAGAACTCGACGATCTCCGCAGCGCACGACTTGAACCGCACGTAATCGTCCCAGGTGATCGGGTCGGACCCGAACCGGCGAATGGACAGCGAGGGGCCGTCAATCGCCAGCGGCGGAATGATCGCGTTGACGCGGCTGCCATCCTTTAGACGCGCATCCACCATCGGGCTAACTTCATCGCAGCGGCGACCGAGCGGCGAGACGATCTTGTCGATGATGTGCAGCAGGTGGGCGTTGTCTTTGAACTTAACGTCAGTCAACGTTAAGTTGCCACCACGCTCTACGTACACCTGCGCCGGACCGTTGATCAGAATGTCCGAGATGTGCGGGTCGGCCAGCAACGATTCGAGCGGCCCGAGGCCGAAGGTCTCGTCCAGAATCTCCTGGGCCAGGCGCTGGCGTTCGCTGAAGTTGAGTAGAGTGTTGGACTACCCTTACAGGGACAAGAAATGATGAACGCGTCAAAAGCCGTTCATACGTCATGGCGAACTTGATAACCCTGCCCTCGAGCTGATCCAGGGGCATCCAGAAGATATCCACCAGAAGATATCCAAAGGATCAGATCATGATTCCGCCTTGCGCACCCATTTGTAGAGACTGGGGTTGGTGCACACTTCGTAATACTTGCGAGAGGTGAAACGGATCGGTTTCAGCGAGGTGGGCTCGACCACCGGTATTTGGGCTTCACGGATGATCAGGCGCTGATACCGCCCGCTTTTGGTGGGGAACTTGCCGAGGTAGAGCGTGTATGTCTGATCCTTGCTGTTATTGAAGTTGCCGGGTAACATCTTGAGATCGATCTCTTTGGAGAGCTTCTCGAATCCCTGGGCGTTCAACTCTATCCCGTTGACATTGTACCGTATGGAGAGATCGTCCGCCGTGGCGGCGATCTCCTCGTCAGACCTGCTCTGAAAGACATAGAGTCGGAAAGGGCCCTTCTTTTTGGCCAGCGCACTGCGCATTGTCTTCGAACAGCTGGAGAGGCGATCGGCATGGTTGATGGCCGATGAGATCATAATCCGGTTGTTCCCATCGAAGAGGAAGGTGGGGGCTTTCTCCAGATAGCTGATGCCCACCCCCAACTCCAGCACGGGCAACTCATGCTTGCGGCTCTTTTCGTTGTACCGCTGGATAATGATCAGCATGTTGATGGCCAGTCCGCACGCCCTGGCAACGCCGTACCAGTCGCTGGGCGTATCCGCCCGCTCGAAGATCGAGAGAATAACGGCATCGCCTTCGATAAAGACCTTGGCCGCATCGTATTCGTTGAGAATCTCAGAAATGGGATCGAAAAAATTGAGGCTGAAGTAAGAGGCCGGATTCAATCCTCTCTCGATCATCCGATGGGTCAGATCCGTCGACCCCCTCACATCCGCCTTGATCACGACATGGTTGATGATCGGTTTCTGGGATGACTCCTGTTCGTTGGGAAGCAGAAACTCATACAGTGTATTGTTTTCCCGAGAGAGGGTGACGATCTTCTCCTCGGTTGCGATCTGAACTCTCTGGATGCCCTCTTTGATGATGTCGCAATTGCTGACATCCCGATGATAGTGGGCAAACGCATTGAGGAAGCGTATCAAATACGCTTTTCGTTTTGCGGTGGTGATCTGCTCCATGGATTTGATCTTCTTGTTGAGCGGCGACAGGCTGAAAGGGCGGCCATAGACTGTGGAGAGGCGCTTCAATCGATGCTTGACGGCCCGCCGTGCTTTTGGCAGCGCCAGGTATTGCATGATCTGCTGGGGATTGAGCGGGGGACAGTACTCCAGATACTCCGGTTGCATCTCGTAAGCGGCGGAAATTCGGCCGATCAAACCCTTTTTTACAAAGTGCTTGTAGAAATAGTTCAGCAGTAACTTTTGGTTCTTGACCCGGCGTTTGAGGCGGGAGATCTCTTTGGCGTCCGCCCTCTTTTTTCTGAGCTGTTGCAGTTCGGCCTTGGTACGCTGCCAGTTGAAAAGCCTGTCCATGTTCTCAAAACGAAGCAGTATGGCTTCGATCTTTCTGGCATAGGCCTTTTGCTCCTCTTCATCGGGTTCGGGCCCATCCATATCCGGCGTGGCCCGCTTATCGACGGGGAGGCGATTGCCGTTGGCATCGGCCGCATCGATGGTGCCGATCAACCTGCGGATGAAATAGAGCAGACGGTCGTACCGATCCGGATCTTCAATGCGGCGTCCCAACGCAACATCGTAAGCCAACAAAACAAAAAGTTCACTCTCCGCGTTTTCCAGGTGGAGCATCGCGGTGCCAAGAAGATCGACGAAAAAGGTGCTGCGGTTTCCAAAGATGGCCTCCCGCATCTGCTGAATTTCCTTGCGCTCCATCTCGATCCAGAATCCGCAAATCTCCTCTCCCACCCGCTGCAGCAAGGCTTCCCGACCCTGAAGGATGAGCTGCAATTTGTTTTTCAGTTTGGGAGCCTCGTCCGAATCATTGTGGAGTGCGAGGTCTGATTTGCGGGCGGTCTTTTTGAGGCTTCCAACCAGATGATCGTACTGGGAGCGAATCTCACCGAGCAGCAGTTTAACCACGGCGGCCTGGGCCAGGCACTCGACCTGGGGCTCGCGAAGCCCCTTGGCCTTGTTCAGCGCATCGCGCATGATCTCTTTATATAGCTGCTTGTAGCTCTCGACCTCCTTGGCCCAACTGATGTTCTGGCGGTTGGGTTTGCGCTTTTCAATTCCGGCGTGGCGCTTGACGAGCTGCGTCACGATCTTGCGTGTGGCGGTAACAAAAGTGGGACTGATGAGCACATCGTGCCGAATGTTGTCCACACCCGGAACGAGACGATCCAGAGAGAAGCCGAGGATGTAAGCTTCAAGATCGAAATCGCTGATTGTAGGAAGTTTTGAAGTATAGGAGAAGTGACCTGCCATAAATGCTTCACATCCGTATGGTCAATGCCATGAATATCTGTTCGAAAAACAGAGCCGAGCATAGCACGGGGGGCTAAAAAAGTCCATCTTTGCATGGTGTTACAGGTTGTTGTGCCGCGAGACCCTGTTCTGAAGAGTGGACGATGGCCTCTTTTCGATACTGCGTCCGCGTGCATGTAGCGGAAAGCGCCTTTATTGAACGGCCTCGAGGTCGAATCGCCGCCTGTTCAAGCAACTAATTGGAAAACCCGGATAGGCGACCCTGCTCGACCAACTTCAGCAAAACAGACACCACCTCCGGATCATAAAGGGTTCCGCTATGTTTGCTGATCTCATCTATGGCGTGTTGAAGCCCCAACGAGGGGCGATAAGGACGGTGGGAGGCGATGGTCTCAAACACATCCGCAACGGCGAGAATGCGGGCTTGGATCATGATCTCCGATGCTTTCAATCCCTGGGGATATCCGCTTCCGTCAAGCCTTTCATGGTGCTGCAATATAGTATCGGCCAGCGGCCATGGAAACTCGATTTGCTTTAAGATATCGTATCCCGCTTTCACGTGGTTTTTGATAAGTTCATACTCCAAGTCTGAAAGACGCCCAGGTTTGGCCAGGATCCCCGCCGGAACGGTAATCTTACCCAGGTCGTGAATCACGCTTGCCATGCGAAGCCCATAGATATCATCTTCACCCATTCCCATTTCGGCTGCGACGATGCAGGCCAGATCGGCCACCCGTTGTTGATGGCCGGCGGTATAGGGATCGCGTATCTCCACCGCCATAGAGATGGCCTGGACGATCCCCTCCATCGCGCGCCTGAATTTGTCCAGGTTGATCTTGAGGTCGCCAAGGGCCTTTTTGAGCTCTTGCCTGGCGCCCCTTTCGGAGAGGACACGCTTGAGTCGGGCCACGAACTCCGCGATGCGAACCGGTTTCTGGATGAAATCACTGGCCCCCTGCTCGACGATATCCTCATAATTGAAATCGTCCACATAGCCGGTCATGATGATCACGTCGGCGGCGAAATTGGATTTGATCTCACGCAACAACTCAATGCCGCTCGTCTCAGGCATCCTGATGTCGGCCACGACGACATCGATGTTGTGCTGCTCCAATATCTCAAGTGCCGACCGGGCGCCATCTGCGATGTGGCAACGGTAGCCGGCAAGCTCGATACCGGTCCTCAGCATTTGGCGGATCGTCGCATCGTCATCTACAACCAGAATGGTATTGTCGTCCTTGGCGTGCATATGGAATCATCCATTATATTCGATGAGATAAGCCACGCCCCCGGCACACTATTTTTTGGGCGGTTTCAAGCGTATGCCGACCGAGCGGGCATGCGCCTCCAGGCCCTCGATTTCAGCCAGGCACATGATATCCCCAGCCTCCTTTTTAAAGGCCTCGGCCGTGTAGTGAATCACGCTGGTGTTTTTCAGAAAGTGGTTCACGCCCAATGCGGACGAGAAGCGGGCGGTACCGGCTGTGGGCAGCACATGGTTGGGGCCGGCGACATAATCCCCCACCGGCTCCGGGGTATAGCTTCCCAAGAAGACGGCGCCGGCATGCTTGATGCGGCCCAGGTAGTTGAATGGCGCGCTCACTTGCAGTTCAAGATGCTCGGGCGCGATGCGATTGGCCAGATCGATGGCGGCGTCCATGTCGGGCACCACCACCAGAGCGCCATACGCCTTGAGCGCCTTTTCGGCGATCTCTCTGCGCGACAACAGCGCAACTTGACGTTTCAAAGACGCCTTGACGGCCAGCGCCGTGGATCTGTCATCGGTGAGCAAAACCGCCGATGCCCTCGGGTCGTGCTCCGCCTGGGCCAACAGGTCGGCGGCCACAAAATCCGCGTTCGCAGTTTGATCGGCGATGACCAGCACCTCGCTGGGACCGGCGATCATATCGATCTGGACACTGCCGGCCACCAGCTTCTTGGCAAGGGTCACGTAAACGTTGCCCGGCCCGACGATCACATCCACCTTGGGAATCGTCTCAGTGCCATAGGTCAAGGCGGCGATCGCCCAGGCACTGCCGACCTTGTAAACCGCATCGACGCCGGCGCGCTTGGCCGCCACGAGCAGATGGGGGCTGACACCACCGTCCCGGGTGGGCGGGGTGACCATGGCCACGCGAGGCACGCCGGCGATTTTGGCCGGAATGGCCCCCATCAGTACGGACGATACCAGTGGCGTCTCTCCGCCCTTTGCCCCAGGCACATAAACGCCGGCCGCATCCACCGGATTCACCATCTGTCCGAGAAAAGTACCCGGCCTGGGCGTCACATGCCACGAGTTGGGCAACTGTTTGCGATGAAATGCTGAAATCTGTTCGATGGCCCGCCCCAGGGCTTTTTTGAACTTGCGATCGACCAGGCGCTCTGCGGCCGTGAACTCCTCTTTGGTCACCTCGATCCGCCCGACCGTCAGCTTCGGCGCATCGAATTGACGCGTATAGTCGATCAGGGCCTGGTCTCCCTGTTTGCGAACGGTCTCCAGAATACGTTGTACGGCAGTCAGCTCCTTGCGGCTGAAGGCCAGATCGCGTGAGACAATGCGATCCAGACGCTTCACGGCAGCTTCCGACGGATACTCCAATATCGTGATCAATGTCTTCCCCTTGTCGATTGGATTTTTAAACATAGGCGGCGCGACCCGGACGAAAAACGAATATGGGCAATTGATCATGGGGTGTCAAGTGGTATCCGTGTCGACGCACACATCGGCAGTATTACCGATTCGACCAGAGCCGCAGAAATTGCCCGTACCGCAACTCAAATTGGCATTGACTTGTTGCTCGCGATTTAAGATAAAAAGTAGTTTTTCCCCAATCTCGAACAGGCCGATACCAGAGCATCCTCTATCGGCCATCATTCACATAAAATGGAGGTACTCATGAGCCCGAAACGCATCTACAACTTCAACGCAGGACCCGCTGCACTCCCCTTACCTGTTCTGGAAGAGATCCAGCAGGAATTCCTCGACTTCAAGGGCTCGGGCATGTCTGTCACCGAAGTGAGTCACCGCTCCAAGTGGTTCGACGATGTGGTCAACGACGCGGTGGCACGGGTAAAACGTCTGTTGCAACTCGACGACCGGTATAAAGTGCTCTTCCTGCAGGGCGGCGCCAGCATGCAGTTCTGCATGATCCCGATGAACTTTTTAGCCGATGGCGACAGCGCCGATTACGTCAACACCGGCACCTGGTCCACCAAAGCGATCAAAGAGGCTCAGATCCTGGGCAAAACGGTTCAAGTGGTCGCCTCTTCCGAGGATCGCAATTTCGCCTACATCCCTAAAAACATAAAATTTACGCCCGGTGCAACCTACGTCCACATCACCACCAACAACACAATCAAGGGCACCCAGTGGGCCCAACTGCCCGATACCGGCAAGGTGCCCCTGATTGCCGATATGTCCTCGGACATCTTCTCCAGGCCCTTCGACGCCGGGCGTTTCGGCCTCTTTTACGCTGGGGCGCAAAAAAACATGGGGCCGGCGGGCGTTTGCATGGTCGTGGTGCGCGATGACATGCTCGAACGCGTTCCCGACGATCTTCCGACCATGCTCAAGTACACCACCCAGGCCGACAAGAACTCCATGTTCAATACGCCCCCCTGTTTTGCCATCTACACGGTTCAACTGGTCCTCAAATGGCTGGAGGAGACGGTAGGCGGCCTGCAGAGCATGGCAAAAGTCAACCAGCAGAAAGCCGATCTGATCTACGGCTATATTGACGACAGCAACTTCTATAAGGGTACGGCCGATACCGATAGCCGATCCCAGATGAACGTCACCTTCCGACTGCCGAACGAAGAACTGGAGAAGAAGTTCGTGGCCGAAGCACTGGCCCAAGACCTGGGCGGACTCAAGGGGCATCGTTCGGTGGGTGGATGCCGCGCCTCCATCTATAACCCCACGCCGCTCAAGGCAGTCGAAGCACTGGTCGATTTTATGAAGAAATTTGAAAAAGCGAACAGTTAGCCCAAGCCGCAAGATCCTTTAAAAACAGCGCCACTGAACAGGCGACGGTCCCTCCGCTTCCTGTTCAGTGGTTTGTCACACACACGATATTTCAACCCACCAAGGCGGCACGCGCCTGCATGAAAGCCCCTCACATTGAGGACCTCCACACCGGTTAGCCGCTGTCAGTTTTCAACCATCGATTCCTGCTTCATCATGTCGGTTTCCAGGCATAACTTATGATCTCATGGTTGTTTTGAGACAACTGCACGGCCAACCGTTGTCATTCCTGGTTATTCTTGACAATACTGATAAATACCCATACTTACACTATGTAGTTGACGTTTATCGATCACGATGCACCTCAGTCAACACAAAAAACTGTCTTTACAGACGCCTTGTGTTTGTGTGCCTTAACCAATTATTCATTCCTATGGGAGGCTTGGCATGGACAAAATTCTGCGAATCAACATGAGTGCTGCTTCAGGTCCGGAGATTAAAACCGAACCGTTGGGGCCCTATTCCGGTCTGGGCGGACGCGCAATGACGTCCACCGTAGTGGCCAAGGAGGTGCCGCCGACCTGTCATCCGCTGGGGACCGAAAACAAGCTGGTGATTGCGCCTGGCCTGCTGAGCGGTTCGGCGGCGGCCATGTCAGGAAGAATTTCCGTTGGCTGCAAAAGCCCCTTGACCGGTGGCATCAAGGAGGCCAATTCGGGCGGTCAACCATCCCAGATGCTTGCCCGTCTTGGGTATGCGGCCCTTATCCTGGAGGGGGCGCCAAAAGATGACACCCTTTATAAGGTCGTCATCAACAAGGACGGTGCGACCATCACCCCGGACAGTAGCCTGAAGATGCTTGGCAACTATGACCTGGTCGAAAAGATCAAGGGCGAGTACGGCGAAAAGGTTGGATGCATCTCCATCGGGCAGGCCGGCGAAATGAAGCTGGGCGCCGCTTCCATCGCCTTTACCGACATGGAGCAGCGTCCCACGCGACATGCCGGACGCGGTGGTGTTGGGGCAGTTATGGGATCGAAGGGCATCAAGGTGATTGTCATCGACGAGGCCGGAAGTAGTATGCGGCAACCTCAGAATCCGGAGAAGTTCAAGGCCGCCAACAAGGAGTTCGTGGCCGGGCTGCGCAAGCACCCGGTGACCGGCCAGGGACTGCCGGCGTATGGCACCAACGTCCTGACCAATGTGGTCAATGAAGCGGGGGCTTACCCCACGCACAATTTCAAAGAGGGGCAGTTCGCGGGCGCCGCCAACATCAGCGGCGAAACACAGGCTGAGTTGGAGAACAGCCGGGGGGGTGAAGGCTCGGCCACCCACGGTTGCCACCGCGGTTGTGTGATCCGCTGTTCGGGTACCTTCTTCGACAAAAACGGACGCTTCGTCTCCAAACAACCGGAGTATGAAACCGTTTGGGCCCATGGCGGCAACTGCGGCATCGACGACCTCGACATCATCGCCAAGCTCGACCGCATGGATGATGACTATGGTTTGGACACCATCGAGATGGGGGCCACCATCGCCGTTGCCATGGAGGCCGGCCTGGCCAATTTCGGTGACGCCGAAGCGGCCATCCGGTTGCTTGAAGAGGTGGGCAAAGGCACCCCGCTGGGCCGCATCCTGGGCAGCGGTGCTGCGGTCACTGGAAAGGTATTTGGCGTAGAACGCGTCCCGGTCGTCAAGGGCCAATCGATGCCAGCCTACGATCCCAGGGCGGTCAAAGGCATGGGCGTAACCTATGCGACCACGACGATGGGCGCGGACCACACCGCCGGCTATGCCGTTACGGCCAACCTGCTCGGCGTCGGCGGCACCGTAGATCCGCTCAGCCCCAAAGGGCAGATCGAACTCTCTCGGAACCTGCAGGTTGCAACGGCCGCTATCGACGCCACCGGCATGTGCCTCTTCATCGCCTTTGCCATTCTGGATCAGCCGGAGACGTTCCAGTCTCTTATCGATCTGATCAATGGATTTACCGGGCTTAGCCTGACCGCCGACGATGTGTCCGATCTGGGTAAAACCATCCTCAAACAGGAGAGGGCTTTCAATGCCGAGGCCGGATTTACCAAGGCCCATGACCGGCTGCCGACCTATCTCCTGAAAGAGGCCCTGCCGCCGCACAATGTGACCTTCGATGTGAGTGACGCAGAGCTGGATGAAGTGTTTAACTTCTAAATCTACCTAAACCGATTGAATAACAGCGGGGCGCCGCAGGTAGGCGCCCCGCAACTGCCTTCTGCCATGACTGCCAAGCCATCCCTTGTCATCACCGCGCCCGAATCTCAACAGTTATTTATTACCGCACTCTTCGGCACGGGCGTCGGCATCGAAACCCAGGTCGGGATTTCACTTTCCGCGCTGCTTTGCGACCAGCTGGGTGTTTCGCGAGACTACTTGGACCAACGAATTCAGACGATCTTCGTCAATGGGCGCACCGTGGATCACCCGGACCGGGCCCTGATCGAAAAAGATGCCACGGTGGCCCTCTCCGCGGCCATGCCGGGTTTGGTGGGGGCCACTCTTCGCAAAGAGGGGTTGCTGGCCGTCTTTCGCAAAGACATTTCACAGACCGACGAAAAGCAAACGAACTGCAGCCGAAACGACACCATGATCACCCTGAAGCTCTTCAATCTCGTTGCCAAAGAGCTTGGGCCATCACTGCTTGAACGTGGGGTGTGGTTGAAGGGAAGCCAGTTGGCACGGCACATAGAGCGCATGGGAGAAAACGCCCCTGCCGCGTTAGGTTCGGTTGCCTGGAACGGTCGTCCGATCCCTGCCGATCAGTTGCGCGCCATCCAATGGCCTGCAAGTTGGGTAAACGTCGTGGTTCACGCCTGAAAACAATTCCTGAACGAAAAAACCGAAGCCGCCTTGCGGCAGCCCCGGTTTTTCCAAGGAAGGACATCAGATAAAAACGTTCCGCTCATGCGGAATAGGCAGAGTTAGTCACAAAGTTCAAACAGAGCCGCAGCTCCCATGCCACCGCCGATACACATCGATTCGACACCGTACTTGGCGCCGGTACGCTGCATATTTGCGATCAAAGTGGCGCACAGTTTGGCGCCGGTGCAACCC
>CAXXTC010000004.1:0-34927 GCA_963666925.2 Phycisphaerae bacterium
GGCCTCGCCGATTCGCTACGCACCGCGCTCGTCGACGCCGGCCAGGCCGAACTCGCCAAGCGCCTCGACGACGCCGTCGGCGACAAACTCCCCGAAGGCGTCTCAGAACAGGTAGGCAAAGTCGGCGAAGGCGCCATCAAGGGCCTCGGCGGCCTCCTCGGCGGCCAGAAAAAAGACCAGAAACAGGAAGACCAGTAACCCCCCGACTTGGGTGACATGGGCAGGTTCGCCAAAGGCGAGTTTGCCCGTGAAAACGCTCCATCTCCCCAATCCGTTGTCACGTTGTTACGCTTGGGTGCTCTTGAGCAGTGCATTCTCCAGCGCCAGTGCCCGCGCTCAGCGCCCAAACGCCTGCTGGAACCAGGCGCAATCCAGTAAATCGATATCCCCGTCGGCCTCGCTGTCATATGCATCCGCCCCGGGCGCCGCGGCAACGTCCGGCCCCGTCAAACGCGCGAACAGGTCACACGCGTCCGCGCTGTCAACCTCACCATTCCCATCGCCGTCGCCGATCCGAACACCTATCGCTTCCAACTCGACAATGCTCGTGTACTCCCGCGTCCCGCCGGCCTCACCCAACAGGCGCACCGACCACGTTGGCTGGGAAGCGAAGGAGAGATCAATCACCTGGTAAAACGCATACGGATCCAGCGGCTCAGACAACACGAGATCAGCCGCACTGCACCACGCCTCCCCCCGACACACCTGCACATCGAGATCCACGAAATACCCGCCCCACGGCGTCACCACACGCGGGTCCGAGTTGATCGCACCCCAACGAATATCACCCTCATGGTAGGTCAGCCCATCGACCCGAACCGGCACCGAAAAATCAAGCTGGTAATAGTCCCCGCCCGCCGGCTGCGAGTTGTCGCCATCGTACGTGTCGTACGGCACATGCCCGTTGTGCCGAACATCCACAATACCGTCGATGATCGCGTCGAGATCGTCCCGATCGGTACTGGGATCGTGTTCGGCAGTGCTCGCCGACGTCGTGACCGTGCGCCCCTGATCGAGCACCAACCCAACGAGCCCGCTCGGGCCGGCCGGGTCGGGCAATTCCGGCAATGGCGTCACATCGTCCGCATCGGGAATGTGATACACACCTTCGCTAACCGTCCCCCCCGTCGCCACGATCACCTGCTCGGCAATAACCTGCCAGCGCGCCGCAATCTGCGTGATCGTGTCATCCTCCGGCAGCCCGGGCCGATCCTCCACCTGGTAGTGATCCGTCGCAAACTCCGTCAGCTCCGTCGGCAAACCGCTGTACCCGTGAATCAGCCCCAGCAACCCGCCCGCGGTCGCCGGGTTACAGTCGGCGTCGAACCCGGAAAGCACGGCAATCCGCACGGTCTGCTCAAAATCGCCCTGGCCATAGAGCAGCGCCATCGTCGTCAGCGCCAGGTTGACGCTGGACTCGACCCAGCCCCGAAAACGCCCTTGCGACAGCGTGCCGCGGTGGTAGATGTAAACCAACTGGCGCGTGGCGCGCCAGTCGAGCGTTCCATCCGCCGCGTCGGCGTCGTACCAGTCGCGGACTCTCTGGATAATCTGCCATGAGCGTGACGAAGTCGGCAGCGTCGCCTGGCCCAACTCGACCAGCGTTTCGACGTCTGACTCAAAAACGGCGGCCGCGTACATGGCCCCATAGAACTGGGCCGCGTGCAGCGCGAAACCCTCGTTGGTGACGCCGGCAAAATCCGCCACCGAATCGATCGCCCATTGCCGCTGTCCGGGCGAGATCGCACCGAGAAACTCCGTCGTGATCTGGCTGTCGATCGCGTACGCGTGCATGTTGTACCGATAACACCCGGTCTGCGGGACGACGAACCCGTGGTTCATCAGGTAGCGTGCCTGGAGGTTAGCGATGTAGATCCCCGAGAACCACACATGCGCTTCCCACTCGGCCTGGATCTCAGCCGGCGTCGGGCTTATCCCGTAGGTTTCCAGGCAGTGCAGGTAGAGGTATTCGAAGCTGGTATCGTCGTCGCCGGTCCACGGATCTTCGTCGCTGGTTTTCACGACCCAGGCGAACGCCTCGTCCGGGGCGGCATCGTACCCGGTGTAGTACCCTTCAAACGGGCGGCCGGTATGGTTTCCGATAAGTTCGCCAAACCACGCCCCGCGCAGCTTGTCGTAAAACCCATCAGCCGAAATCGTCCTCTCCGCCCGCGCCGCCGGCGTGACCAGCAGATGCACCGCAGCCAGCGCAAGCACAAGCGTCCTACACCAAACCAGTCGGCGCATCACCGTGCACATAGTGCACATCACGCAAACCGGCACGCAGCATGGCGAGGCAAGACATGCGGCCGACATGAAAACCTCCACCAAAACCGACCCACTTACAGTATACACTCAGCCGCATCCTCCCCCGCTTGCCGCACCCCCGCCGCCACGCTAACATCTCCCTAAATGTTCACGCGTCTGCATAGTATGGCCCTCTCCGGGATCGAGGCGGTCGCGTGCGAGGTTGAGGTCGACGTCGCGTCCCGGGGAATGGGCAGTATTACCCTCGTCGGGCTACCCGACTCCGCCGTGCGCGAGTCCATCGACCGCATCCGCAGCGCCCTCCACAACAGCGGCTATACCCGCCCCAAGACCCGCACCACCATCAACCTCGCCCCCGCCGACGTCCGCAAGGAAGGACCCGCCTTCGACCTCGCCATCGCCCTCGGACTGCTCCGCGCCGACGATCAGTTCCGCTCGCCCGACCAGGACGATTTCTTCATCGCCGGCGAACTCGCCCTCGACGGCCGCGTTCGGCCCATCAAGGGCGCCCTATCGCTCGCCCTGCTCGCGCGCGACCGCGGCGTCCGCGCCGTCGTCGTACCACGCGAGAACGCCGAAGAGGCCGCCGTCGTCGACGATGTCGAAGTTTACGGCGTAGATTCGCTCGCCCAGGCGGTCAGCTTCCTCGCCGGCGAGCTACCGCTCGAGCCCACCGTCGTCGATCTCGACGAGCTATCCTCCACCGCCGCGCTTTACGACGTCGATTTCAGCGACGTCCGCGGCCAGGAGCACGTCAAACGCGCCCTGCTCGTCGCCGCCGCCGGCCGCCACAACGTCCTCATGATCGGCCCGCCCGGCACCGGCAAGACCATGCTCGCCAAACGCCTCCCGACCATCCTCCCCCAGCTCGCGCTCCAGGAATCGCTCGAAACCACACGCATCTACTCCACCTCCGGCAAGCTCCCCGCCGGCCTCAGCCTCCTCGCCACCCGACCATTCCGCCAGCCACACCATTCCATCAGCATCCCCGCCCTCGTCGGCGGCGGAACCGTCCCCTCGGCCGGCGAAGTCTCCCTCTCCCACCACGGCGTCCTCTTCCTTGACGAGTTCCCCGAGTTCAACCGCAGCGTGCTCGAATCCCTCCGCCAGGTCATCGAGGACGGCACCGTCACCATCGCCCGCGCCCACAGCGCCGTCCAGTTCCCGGCCGACTTCCTCCTCGTCGCCGCTATGAACCCCTGCCCCTGCGGCTATTTCACCGACCCGCGCCGACCCTGCAAATGCTCCGCACCACAGATCGACCGCTACCTGGCACGCATCAGCGGCCCGCTGCTCGAACGCATCGACCTCCACGTCGAGGTCCCGGCCGTCCCGATCCAGCAATTGCGCGACATGCAGCCCGGCACCGACAGCGCCACGCTCCGTGCTCAGGTCCAGCAGGCCCAGCAGATCCAGCGCGAGCGTTTCGGCCACGACTCGACGCGCAGCAACGGCCGCATGACCTCGCGTGAGATCCGCAAGTTCGCGAAGACCGACGCCGCCGGGGAGCGGCTCCTGCGTCAGGCCGTCACCGAACTAGGCCTCAGCGCCCGAGCGCATGACAAGGTCCTAAGAGTAGCCCGCACAATAGCCGACCTGGCCGGCGAACAAGACATCAGCGCAACCCATCTCTCCGAAGCCATCCAATACCGCCGCCTGGACCGGAGTTTGTAGACAACACGCACCAGGAGGGACCAGCATGCCGACCAGATGGTCTGACCGCTTATCAGCCAAGTTCGGCCTATCCCTAACCCCCGATCTGTTGGATTGGCTGGACGGCAACGTCCGGGAACGTGTGAAACTGGATCATGCCGGGCTCTTCGATATCCCCGGCAACCCTGAACGTCTCATGGATCCATCGTCAGGCCAAGTGTGGGGTGGGCAGATGCTCCCCGACACGCTTCCGCTTCTGGGCAGCGCCAGCGGTGATCAACTGGCCGTGCGGATCGGCGCAGACGGTTCAGTGAGCGAAGTGATTCGCTGGGATCATGAGTGCGGCACCTGGCGCCCATTCGGAGCGACTCTGCCCGAAGCCATTCTGTGCGACGTCGCCATCTGGCAAAACGAAGGCGAATCCGTCGAAGAGGAATCGGATACGGACAATCAGGCCCTGGAACACTGGGCGGCACATTGGGTTCGGCATACAACCGGCCCCGCACTCGACTGGCCCGTGCCGCTGACGGATCGGCAACCCGACGGACTTGTTCGTCTTCATCAGGCTGGTATCTGCGAGATCGTGGTGCTGACTGAGCGGTGCGTTGCTCGCTACCGAGCACCGCTAGCTGAACGCGCGTTCAAATACGGCTGCGAGCGCCTCGCCGAGCGGCTCGGAGTCCCTTGGGAGGATGTCTCCAAATGGCTCTTCGACACTGCTGCTGTCCCCCCACGCCAACGCACCCGATTGGGGCGGATTCTGCAAACGTCCCCGGAGGAATTGTTGCATCAGAACTGGGATCAAGCTCGTGCGCTTGCGGCCCGGGTGTCCGAACTGCGTCCGGACCTAGCTTGGCCATATGCGATCATGGGCTGGTCAGCGCAACGCGTAGGTAAGCTCGATGAGGCCATCGCCACATACTACAAGGGACTTCGCTCGCTCGGCACAACTTACGACTACGAAGCTTTGATCAATGAAGGCTTCCTTCATGAGCGCCTCGCAGAACTTCACGACGAACTTCCCAAGGAGATCTCCTCCGACGATTACCTTCAGGCCGCATGCAATCGGCCGACATGGCCGAACAATCAGGACCCATTGCATAGGTACTGGATGAAGCTGGCGCGAACAGCCGAGGCCCACGGCGATTATCACCTTGCGTACGATTACTACTACCGGGCCGGCTGGGATCGCCGGATTGTGGACGATATGGATGAAATACTCGACGGACTGATTCGCACCTCCTCCGCCGCCGGCTACGAAGCCCGGCACCGAATAGCCCGGCACCATCTAGACACCTTGTCCTAGGCAGTCGTCCCCACCGCCTTCTTCTCCGAAGCCATCCAATACCGCCGCCTGGACCGCAGTTTGTAGCACCGCCGTCGACCGTCAGTACAACGCAGTGATGAAGAGCGTAGAACCTATCCCAGAACCTGTTTTGGCCCCTCGCTGCTGGAAGCCGAATCCCGCGAACCCCGAGAGAAACTGCGATTCTCGAAGTACACATGACCAGAGTTAAGAGGTTTTAGGATAGGTTCTAATACGCAACAGCTCTCGTCAAACACCCGGTACCGATCGATTGGGTCAGAAAGGATGGTCGCCGTCAAGTAAGGCAGTGAGCCTGTTTCACATATTACCCTTCGGACAGAATGGTACACTCATCTTGCCGAGCGCTAACCCGCTCATCGCATCGCGGCTGAAACCTACTCCCCCACCGCCTCCAGCTTGCGTGTCCAGTCATCCGTCCTGAACGAAGACGCCGGCAGCCCCGTCTGCCCAAACAGGCTGGCACAGTCCGCCGCACCCCAGGCATAACGCACCGCCACCGGCTCACTCACCGCGTCCGCCTGCACCACCACCGTCTCGCCGTCGATCCGCGCCACGGCCGGCACAAATCGCCGATCACTCCCCGCAATGACAAACCCCGTCAGAGCCCGCCCCTGCGACGTCAGCTCCCCACCCGTATGATCAAACAACACACGCACACTATCACCCTCGACGCGCATCTCCCGATAAATCGGCCCCGAAAACTCACCCACCGGCCGACCATACGTCCGCGCCAGCGCCCACAACGCCAGCCGCCGGCCGACCTCCTGCTTATTCCGCGGATGAATGTCCGCCGGATTGCCAATATCCAGCGTCACAACCATCCCCGTGTTCGGCGTCGCCAGCGTGAACATCTGCGCCTCGCGCAGCTCGGCCGCCTCACCCCGATCACCCTGGTACGCAAACGGAGCAATCTGCACATAGTAAAAGGGAAAATCGCCCCGTCCCCAGCTCTGCCGCCAGTCGCCAATCATCGCCGGAAACAGCGTCCGATATTGGTACGCCCGCGGCCGGTTCGATTCGCCCTGGTACCAGATCGCACCCCGCAGCGCAAACGGCACCAACGGCGAGATCATCCCGTTGTACAACGCGGTCGGATAGTTCGCGTGCAGCCCGGTAATCTGTGGCCACGGCGGCAGCTTGGCCGAATCCAGGCTGACCCGATAGCGCCACGCACTCGCCAGCGACAGCGCCTGCGACTCGTCCGTCCCGCTCGGCCAAATCCGCAGTTGCTCCGGCCGCCCCGAGAACCCACCGTCGATACCCGTGTCCACAACGCGCACCGCCACCACGTTCCGCCCCGGCCGAACCAACTCCGCCGGCACCGTGTAATGCCTTGGCTTGTTCCAACTGCCGGTCACCATCAACCCACCGACGCGTACGCCGTTAAACCACGTCGTGTCAAAATCATCAATCGGCCCCAACTCCAGATTCAGGCTCTGCCCGGCCCACTCCGCCGGCAGCTCGACCTCCTTGCGAAACCACACCACGCCGTCGACGCCCGCCAGCCCCTGTCGCTCCCACGGGCTCGGCAGGTTCATCGTCGGCCAATCAGCGTCCGCCAGCTCCGGGCTCTTCCAGCCCCCCGCCGCGCTACCCGGATCGATGCCGTCCAGCGACTGCCACCAGCCCGCCAGTTTCTGCTGCGCATACTGATTCAGATATCCCGGCTCCTGTGACTCGCGCGCCAGCACATTCAGCGCTTCATCAAAATCGCGAAGCCCACGCAACGTACCCGCGCTCGTCCACGCCTCCGCAACCGTGCCGCCCCAATTACTGCCGATCAGACCGATCGGCACATGCAGCTTCTCGTACAAATCCCGACCAAAGAAATAGCCCACCGCGCTGAACCCGCCCACGGTCTGGGGCCCACACACACGCCACGTCCCGCCGCAATCGCTCTCCGGCCGAATCGCCACCGTGTGCTCAACGTCAAACAGACGAATCTGCGGATAGTTAGCAGCCGCGACTTCCGCCTCGCCGTCCTGCGCCAGCCGAACCGGCCACTCCATGTTCGATTGCCCGGAACAGATCCAAACCTCGCCGATCAACACGTCCGATAGCGTAATCTCATTGTCGCCGCGAACCGTCAGCGTATATGGCCCACCCGCCACCGGCGTCCGGCACGTAACCCGCCATTGACCCGCACCGTCGGCCGTCGTGCTTACCTCTGCATCCTTCCAGCTTCCACGCACCGTCACGCGTTCCTGCGGATCGGCCCACCCCCAGACGGCCACGTCCGTCTGCTGCTGAAGCACCATCCCATCGCCCAGCACCCGCGGCAGCCGAACATCCCCGCGCGCCGGCGACAGCCCCACCGCCGCACTAACACAAACCGCCACCAGGAACCATCGCAACATCGACATGGGAAACCTCGCTGGTATTGCTCTGGAATGTAAACGCAATCAGCGCAACGCGCCGCGCCGGCGCGTTGCGCCTGAATCCGAACCTACAACGTCCGGCCGTGGGCCGATTGCGTGCCCGACCTATTCGCGCGCGTACCAGAACGCGTCGCGACCACCCTCGATAAACGTCAGCGGATCGGCCTCCCCACGCACAGTCCTGCCAGTGTACTTCGGCTTGCCATTCTCAATCGTGAACTTCCACGTGCCATACAGCTCGCCGTCGATTTTCATCGTCAACGTATAGGCCCCGTCCGTACGCAGCAGGTCAGACGCCTTGAAATACGTCCCGTGCGGAACCTCTTTGCCCTCGGGAAACACCATGTCAAACGCCAGCCGGATCCATTTCGGCTGCACCGAGTGCGTCGTACCCTCGCGGCTCGTGCAGACCAGCTCGCCATCGGCGTCACGCGTAATCTCGACCCGAACCTTGATGCTCTTCTCGTTGCACGCATCGTTCCGCAGCCAGACCTTCCACTCCAGGTTGCGCTCCGGCTTCGCATCGGCATAGTACAGATACCCCCAACGCTCCCAATCCCCGGTCGTCACAAAACACTGACCGTCGCCAAACGGATCATCGCCGCCGGTCTTCTTGATCGAGAACGGATACTGATAGAAATGCTCCGATGGCAAATAGAAGTCCAGCACATAATCGCCCGGCGGCAACTCCATCCATCCGCCACCACCGACCTTCTCATTGGTCTTCAGATCCGTCGTCTGCCAGAAACTCAGCAGCGTGTAGGGCTTCTTGAGACGATCTGGCTTCCAGTCAAACTGGTACAACTCCGTACCGTCCGACTGACGCAGCACCACAAACCCGCCCTCGCAGCCGTCCGGCACAAACGTAGCCTGAATGTGGTCAAGCGTGAACCGGCCGTTTTTAGCCAGAACGACCACGCCGTTGAGCACAGTCGAAAACGACAACCCCGGCGCATACTGCCGGTCCTTGTCCTTCTTGGCTGGTGGCCGGGCGCGCGAACCTTCATCAGCCTTCTGCTCGCCGTCCTTCTGCTCACCCAGACCCTTGCCAATAGCTTCCTTCACACCGCGCCGAATGCTCCCCGGCAACTGCGCCTGGGCTAGGCCGACTAGCGCCATCAACGACACCACCACCGCAACAGAGAACCTATTCATAACATGCCTCCGACTCTCAACCGGCCGGCGAATTGCCCGACCACTACCTTGCGCACCCGCTCGGTGCTCACGTAACTGTCGATCACGCAATCCAATGTATCGCGTGCGCACGCCTTATACCCGCCCCGCCGGAACCTGTCGAATACACTCCCCCCCAATTCAATCGTGCCCCCATTCCGGCCCCCACCTCGGCTATACTGCATAGTGTGTGCGATTTGCACAGGTCGCCAGGCACCTGCGTTCCACGGGCCCCAACCATATCGAGTCAAGACACATGAATCTCTTCTGGGAATGCCACCAACAGCGCCGCATTGACGAGGCCAACCGCCAATCCAACGCCGCCCACTTCACTGCCCGCGAGGCGCGTAACGAAGTCCGCAAGCTACGCAACCAGTGCGACACCCTCCTGCTCGCCTGCGAATCGCTCTGGACCCTCCTCCGCGACAAGCTCGACATCAGCGAAGAGGAGTTCCTACAACGCATTAACGAAGTGGATCAGACCGACGGCCAGCTCGACGGATGCGTCCGCAAGCCACCTGCCGAATGCCCCGCCTGCCACCGCAACTCGCCCGCCCGCCTGGCACAATGCATGTACTGCGGCGCCCCCCTCCAGCGCGACCCCTTCGCCTCATAACGCGTTTACGATAGTGCCCCGCCGCGCCAACCTCCCCACCCTCTTCAGAGGGAGGGGATTAAGGGGGGGCTACCGACGTGCCATCTATGAGCGAGCCAAAGTCAAGCGGGTTTTCGACGGGGTCTTTCCAACCATCTATTCGGCGTCGTCGCAGGGACACGCCACTCAACGATTTCGGGGGCGGCCTCAGTCACTGCTACGATGGTAACGCGCCGGTTCCAACTGGCCCCCGCCGGTTGACGCCTCATGGCACATCCGCGAGGTCCGCCCGATTCGACCCGCTCGAAGTTTCGTCCCGCCCATAGCGGTACACTCACCTCCTGGTGCTCTCCGGAGGGGAAAGAACGGACTCCTATGCTACGCTCGGCGTCGGTTCCGTGACCACCTCCGCTTCACGCCACACTTCTCCGCTGCGCAGCATTGCCGCCGACACGCACGCCAGGTGCCGGGCTAACGCCACCAGCGCAATCTTGTTCCGCTCCGGATCACCACGCTGCACATGTTCGTAAACCGCCCGCAGCAGCGGACTGCGTCCCTTGCCCTGCCAAGCTGCCTCGCACAGCAATTGCCGCACGACACTGGGACCTTCCCGGGTGATATGCCCAAGCCGATTCGTCTGCCCACTCTGGTCCTGGCACGGCACCAGCCCGAAGTAGCAGCCCACCTGCCGATTGCTCCGAAAACGCCGGACATCGTCGATCCACGCCACCAGCGCCTCGGCCGTACGCTTCCCAACGCCCGGGATGGTCTGTAACAAACGCACCCTGGGATGCTCACGGGCCATGCTCTCCAACCACCGCTCCACCGTACGCAGCCGCGCGTCCAGATGCTCCAACTCGTCCAGGCCCAGATCCCGTTCGAGCGCCGTCGTACGCGTTGGAAACTCCACCTCCGCCAGCCAGACGCGGCCGGCCCGGCTCCACAAACTGGCGCGGCGTGGTGCCGCCACGCCGTGCGCCCGCAACAGGGCCCGCAGCCGGTTCTTCACCGCCGTCCGCTGGGCCACCAGCCGCCTCCGGAACTGAATCAGCCGCCGCCAACTGCGGACGTCCACGGGCGGCACATGCACCGGCGGCACCTGGTCCAGGAATAGCAAGGTAGCCAGCTTCCGGGCGTCGACCCGATCGTGCTTACGTTTGGCCCGGAAGATCAGTCGCACTGCCCCCGGATGAGCCACGACGATCCGCTGCGCCACCTGCTGCAGTTGTTCGTAGACGTAACCGTAGCCGCACGACGCCTCGTAGCAGATCTGGAAGGGCGGCGACACACTACGCAGTTGTTTCACCAGTTCCTTGACTCCGCCCCGAATCTGCTGTTGCTTGACGAGTTTCCCGGCTGAATCCAAAATGCAGATGGTCGACTGACGCTGATGTAGATCTAGTCCAATCGTGTACATGCGGGCCTCCTTTCTTTGAAGTTCCAACGGGGTCATACCCCGAAGGAGGCTCGCTTCATAGTTTCACTGCTCTTGAGCAGTGCACTCGCCGGCGTCAGCACTCGGGCAGCAACGGACGCTTCGTGAGATCGCCACGCCCGCAAGCCACCGCCCCGTGTTCCGCTCACCTCACACAATCGCTGTTGGCTTGCCCTGCCCTGCTGGTGTACGCTGAGCCTCTATGAGTAATATCACAATGATCGGAATGCTGGCCGCCACGCTGACCACCATCGCATTCATCCCCCAGGTCATCAA
Source organism: Phycisphaerae bacterium (assembly GCA_963666925.2). Lineage (GTDB taxonomy): Bacteria > Planctomycetota > Phycisphaerae > UBA1845 > Fen-1342 > JANQFV01. The sequence goes on from CAXXTC010000004.1 coordinate 11,106, forward strand.
GAGTTGGCGCACAAAGCACACCCGCGACGTGTCCCTGGGGATGTTCGGCACGCTCTGCGCCGGCCTCGTGCTGTGGCTCGTCTACGGAATACTACTGCGCGACCTGCCGATAATAATGGCCAACACCGTCACGCTCATCCTCGCAGGTTCGGTGCTTGTCCTGAAAATCCGCCACCACTGACCCGCCCGCGCACACTGCCCGACATCGCCCCCCACGTTCACCAGGCCCGGACAACGCGCGAAACCAGACTCAATTCACGTCGGCACGCGAGTCAAACTCGTGCGCACGCGAGCCGGCAGAATCGGTCACCTGCCACACCAGTTGCGGGTAAGGCGGGTCGGTGTCATCACGCAGGAAAATGAAGTCGATTCGCCCGCCACGAAGGAAAACGTTGCACAGTGCATCGCTGTCCCTCACGTCCGACGCATCGAGGCTTGAATTGCCAAGTTCGGCCCAGGGGTCACTGGAAATACCACAGCCGCAGCCGGTCCCCTGAATCTCGTTGGGCACGCGGCGCCCGGAACCAAATCCGAGAGCGGTCGAGCCAACCAGCAGATCGTCCTCATCGACGTAGTAAAAGGCATCCTGATCACAACTATCGTCGTAGCTGGCGGTAGTGCCGCCCGTGTCACAGGGGTTAGGGTTGTTCTCACTGATCTTGAGCGTCCGCCCCTCGCCGGTGCCCGGGTTGTGAAACAGAATCTGGTTCGGAACGGGCAGCGAAGCGCCGGCCGCCGTGAAGTACGTATCGTAAGTTGGCGAAGAACCTTCCGCGGGAGCGATAGCCGAAGCAAGCGAAGACGCCCCGGAAGTACCCGCACCGCGAAACTGGCCGTTACGGTGGTAGTAGTACAGCGCCGGACCAACGATGCAGTAGTTGCCAAACGTGCGCTCAACACCCTCAGCCACGTAGATGTAGCCGGCCGAGGTATAAAGCTGAACATCGTCCTCGCAGACGGCCCCATCCGGATACGTGTCACCGTTGACGTAGGCGATCATCACCAAAAAATAATGAACGTAATCCTCAGAAAGATTCCGCATCGAGATACGGACAAACTTGCGCGAGTTGGTTTCAGAGCACGGGTCGCTCGACGTGCTGCCCGTATCGATCGCTCCACCCGACTGCACACCGGTCGAGCCGGCGGTCGTACCGGTATAGGTCGACTGCGTAAACGGCGTGCCGATCAACTGGAATGCTCCGCCGCCGCCACAGCTTGCGCTGGTAGCGAAAAGGCCCGCCGCAGCGCTGGCCGCGGTGATGGCCACCAGGATTCTCAGAGCGCGAGTTGACGTAGGCATGGGGGGTACTCCGATGAATGGTCGCCCGCTCGGTCAGACCGGCCCGCCGCCCGGCGGAACGCGGGACGCACTCTCTGCGTGGAACCTGTTCCTCTACAACATCAAAATATAGCTGCGTCCCAGGTTTCACACAAGGCGGACCCCCAGGAGCACACCAGCTCGGATTTGCACGCCGGGCCCGTTTCCGGCACACTGCACCCGGTCCAATTCATGGAGTCCCAAGCAAATGAGCACTCAGGACGAGCCGCTGCCCCCTTCGCGGGTGCTGATCGCCGATGACAACCCGCAAATCCTCGAACTGCTGGAGGCCTACCTGGAACAGCTACCCGTGACCGTACACATGGCCACCGACGGCGAGGCCACCCTGGCCGCCGTCGAACAGCAGGAGCCCGACCTGATCCTCCTCGATATCATGATGCCCAAACGCAGCGGCTTCGAGGTCTGCCGAATGCTGAAGGACGACCCACGCTACCGCGATATCCCCGTCATCATGGTCACCGCCCTCAACGAGTCCGGCGACATGGAACGCGCCCGCGAGTGCGGCTGCGAAGACTTCCTCAGCAAACCGGTCAACAAAATCGAGTTGCTGGCACGCGTGCAAAACCTCCTCAGACTGCGACATCTCAAACGCAAGCTGGATCGCGGCGAGCGGAGGCACTGATCGCCGACCCACATCCTCGCCAATCTCACCCTCATCACTCGGCCAGGCCGGATAACGCCCAAGTCTCGGTCTGATAACCTGCGCGCGAGGCAGCGATGCCACCTCACCGAGTTGGGACGCCCGGTCACAAAAAACACCCACTCGGCACAGCGTGCACCGGGTGGGTGTTTAAAAACCAGTATTGTCAACGGTCGGCCAAAGCGTTTTCGACAAATTCGTAGCGTCTTCTAAGAGGCCTGGAGGCCGCTACGAGTTAGTAGAGCTTGCTCTAGATCCCGCGGCTGAACGAGGGGAACGCTTCCTCCTCGGCCTCTTCGCGGATGATGATCTTCGCCTTGACCAGAATCAGCAGCGTACGCGTATCCTTCACCGTCGTCTTGTTGGTGAACGCACGCTTCAGAATGGGAATCTTGTTGAGAATGGGCACGCCGGCCTCAATCTCAACCTCACCAACCTGCTTCAACCCACCCAACAGAACCGTACCGCCGTCGGGAACGGAAACAGTGGTCGTCAGGATCGCGAAGCTATAGTCCGGAAGCTGGATGAACGAGCCCGGAGAAGATCCGGAAGCCCGCTGAACCTCAAAACGAATCAGGTCAGGCTCGTCACGCTGCTGCACGTCCACAGTCATCGTGACGTACTTGCGATCAGCACTGATCGTCCCTTCAACCCAAAGGTTGACACCGCTATCGGCCGTCTCGACTTCCGGCTCAAAACCAACCGCACCCTCCGCCAGTCGCGGCTCCAGGCTGGCAACGTACGAACGCGAACGACCAACCGAGATCGACGATGCCTGCCCGTTGAACAGCACCAGACGCGGCGCCTGAACGATACTGGACCGCGAGTTGGCTTGAGTGGCACGAATGAGAAAATCAACCTGGAGGTTGTCGAGGAACGAGCCGGCAATGTTGAGCGCCGGACTGAACGAAGCCTGTTCAGTAAACGAGCCGGGCACGCCGGTCGTGAGGTTCCCGGGGTCAACCAGGGAAAACGAACCTTGCTGCGCAGAAATCGGAGTCATATCGCCAAAGTGCGGCGATACGCCCGTCCCGGTGGGCACAAAGGCGGCCTGACCGTAGGGCTGGTTGGGCACCGCACCCGGCGTAAAGGGCGTGCCAATGCCCGGAACCGACGCGTAGCTGCCGATGCGCGAATACTGCCTCGAAACGAGCACCGGCGCACCAGTGAACGGGTCAGTCAGGGCACTGCCGTCGGCGGCCAGAACGCGATCATAACCGGCACTACCAGAGTTCAGAACGAAGTCGAGATCAACGCCAAACTGTTCGAGAAAGTTGGCAACCACGTTCAGGAATCGGGCCTCAACGCTGATTTGCAGAGCGCTGGTCTCTCGCAGGTCCTTGAGCAAACCGGCAACCTGGCGGTGAGCGTCAGACGTGTTGTAAATCACGAGTTGACCGTTGAGTTCGCGAATGCGGCCGTCGCCGCCACCAGTCTCTATCCACGAATCGGGCTCAACGGTCGATTGGATAATATCGATGATGCGACCAACCAGGTCTTCATTGCCAACATTCTGATTGTCCTGCCCCTGGCGCTGGCCCTGGTTCTGGTTCTGGCCAAACATGCCGCTGCTGCCGCCACCACCGCCGCCACCCTGCTGGCCGAGACCCTGCGTAACGTCGAACGCAGCCATCCGCGACGCGCTGGGAATATTGATGAGAAGGTCGCGAATGTCGTAGATCACGGTTTCCTTCGTGATCTGGTCCAGACGCTCCTTCGTGGCGATCCGAACAACACCTTCACGCGCAGAATAGGCCAGACGCACCTCGCCACCCACCTGGCGAAGAATCTCATCCAGCACGAAACGCGTGCTCACTTCCTTCAATCGCAGCGAAACCGGCGCGTCACGCGTAATGCCGTTGTTCTCAAGATCCGACCAGTCAACCGTCAGGTTCAACCCGGTGATCTCCTCCAGGAATTCCTTCACCTGGTCAAACGGCTGCTCCTCGAAGCGAACGTCCCCAAGGTTCTCTTCAAGCTTGCGATTCAGCTCGATATCTTCAAGGTTGCGACCCGTGCCCAGCGCCATGCCCTCACGCCGACGGATAATCTCTTCCCAGTTCTTCGGATAGAGAATGTCGTGGTCCCACGGAATCAACGCCTCCTCGGCGTTCACCAGGGCACTGCGCTGCTGACTGTAAACGTTGTGCTGCCATTCATCCTGACGCTTGAATGACTCGTAGTCCTCCGTCACATCAAGCTGGTAACGCGCCTTCGCGTTCCCAGGATCAATCCGCAGAATCTCACGCAGCACTACCGCCGCCTCACTGAAACGCTGCTCGCGACGCAACTGCGCCGCCGAGTTGAAAAGCTGCTCGATCTTCTCGGCCTTCTGCTCCGCAATCAGCCGACCACGCGCTTCAATACGCTCAGCAATCTGCTTCCGCTCCTCGGCCGCCATCCGACGCTGATAGTCACGCGACTGCCCCTCAATCTGGTCACGCAGCTTCACGATACCGTTACGAACATCCTGATATTTCGAAACCGGCTCCGCATATCGCCGGGCGGCATCCACCGCCTGCAACGCCGCCGCAACCAGTTGGCGAGCCTCATCATACCTGTGCTCACCAGCCGCTCCGCGGGCACTCTCCGCAGCCGCCTGGGCACGAGCCACCGCTCGCTGCCAGAACAGCTCATCCCGGATACGCATCTCATCAGTCGGAGTCAGACGCCGCGGCTGCTCAACCACCGGCGCCGGCATAACCTCGGTCATCGGCTCAGGCTCAACCACCGGCTCCTCTTCCACCGCCACAGGTTCTGCCGGCGGAGGAGGTGGTACCGGCTCTTCCGCCGGCTCCTCTTCAACTGCTGCCTCCGGACGAGCCGCCTCGGCCAGACCCTTCTTCTCGGCAATCCGTGCTCGCTGCACCTCGGCCCGCTCCTGCATCGCTACGGTCGCGTACTCATTCAAAAACACCGCACCGTAAAGCTGGTCGGCCGCGTCCCAGTCGCCGGCTTCATAAGCCTCGTCTGCCGTCGCCAGATCCTGGAGGGCCTTCTCCTGCCCTCGGATCGCCTCCGGGACAATTTCCAGCAGCGCATCAACCCGCGCACGCTCCAATTCGCTCAGCGCGTCGCGGTCGATCTGGTTCAGCGCTTCCTGCGCCGCAACGTAGTCCTTCTGCTCGAAGAGATCGATCGCCGCTTCCAATTGCTCGCTCTGGGCCATTGCGGCTGGCAATACCGTCGCGATCACCAAAAAAGCGACCCCGCTCCAGACTCGCAGCACAAATCTCATCCGGATTACCTCCAGGCTTTGACAGGCCTATCCGTTTCCTACGGAGCGGCGTGTCCGCCGCCACGGCGCCTCGTTCCAGGCGTCGCGCGGCCATCCAAGCTCGCCGAACCAGGCAACACTTACGGTCGGGATGGATGAATCTACGATGCCAAGTATGGGCGCCCCATACAACATAGCGGCGCAAGTGTAGCCCCATGGCACTGGCCACGCAATAACGACTCGCGCAGACTTTAAAACGCCCGCCAAACACACCCACGCAACACCTCACCCCTCAACCAAACCCAACCAAAACAACCCCCACACCCCCACATCCATCACCCCGCAAACCCACGCCAATCCACCCGCATCCCAGCCCACCACTACCACGCTAAGTATCTGCGGGACAAACTCTTACGCGCACACAGCACGCCACCAACCACCCGCCACAACCGCGCCCACCCACAACCCCCGCCGACTCGACATCAATCCGCCGGAACGACCACGTAGCGCCTCGAAACCACGTCCATCAGCAAGCGTTGATCAACGCCGCCGCCACGCAGCTCCGGCGCCGACAGCAGCCCCGCACCAGGACGTACAACAGCCATGAAATACTGGTGCCGATGAACCCCCGGACCCAACCCCGAAACCTCGTACCTCAGCACCGTCTCCTCGGACCCAATCCGCCGCCCGATCGGGTCATATCCATCCGGCGTAGCGGACACCGTGCAACACGTCGCCGGCAGATGTTGCGTCCACGTGAACGCCCCCGTCGGCTCCTCAAGCGCGAACGTCTCCTCCACCAGCAGAAAACAACCCACCTCCAGCCGCGCATCCTCCTCGACCGGCGACCAGAACCACGCCGGATCCTCCCCGTCAAACTCCTCATCGTCCCAGTCGCCCAGCTCGTCACGCAGCTCACTTCGGCTCAACACCGGGCCCCGCCGCTTCCGAGTAATACCCCGATCCACACTCCGCTCCGATGAGGCCCAAACCGACACCTTACGATCAATATGCACGGCTCCAGCCGGCGGTTGCACCGGCAGCGGCAAAACCTGGCACGGGGCCCGAAGCTCACGCGTCGCCTCTGCGTTGCTGACCACCGCCCCCACCGCGTGCACCCCAACGCCGACGGCCTCAACCTCAGCGTGAATCCACACACCCGCCGCCGGCTCAAGCTCAATCGCCAACGCAGCATCCAGCGGACGCGTCTCCACACCAACACCCGGACGAATCACCCGCACGGCATCAAGTCGCAGACCGTCATCACCGCTCAGACGAACATCCACCCCCACCGGCTCCGGCCGGCCATTCTCCAAGCGCAGCGCCAACAACGTCCGATCTCCAACGGTCAGGCAAGCCGGCAGATCGATCTCACTACGCAAACCACGCCGAGCATCCAACAAACACGCCCCACGCGCACAGCGCCCCTCCGGCATATACGCAACAACGATCAACTTGTACAAACCGGACACCGCCGGCAAAACCACCGGCAACTCGCCGGCGCCGTCCAGCGTCGTCGCCGTACACCACGCCGTGCTCCCCTCACGAAGCCCCCATTCCAACTCCGCCGGCAGACTCGACGCCACACCCTCCAGCCGACCCGCTGCGCTCGGCGGCGAAACCTCAGCCGCACCAACCGTCGTGCTGACGTGCAGCCGCGGGGACTCCTGCTCCGGAGCGGTGTCAGCCGCCAGCGGCACCGTGAACCCCACGTCGCTGGCCGGAATCAACCGAGCCACAACCGCAACCGGGCCAACACCCGCCGGCTCCACTCGCACCCCAATCGGCACGCTCGCCCCCGGCCACAACTCCACCTCCGGAACATCCAGCTCCAGCGAAAAATCCGCCCGATTGGGCGTCTCAACCGGCACCGCCGCCAGCAACTCCAAACCCGCAGGCGTCAACGAATAAAGCGCCGCCCACGCCGGCCCCTCAAGCGCACGCGGCAATCTCAGCGTCAGCGGAGTCAGCCCACCACTCCCCCCAACGCTCGCCGCCGCCAGCGGTTGACCATCCTCAACCAACACCAGCCCGGGACACCCAAGAACACCATCCAGCTCCAATTCAACCGCCGGCCGCTCGGCCGCAACAGTCGCCCGCGCCGCTCGCAGCGTCCCCCGATTCGTCGCAGCGTCGACGACAACCTCGAAACTCGTCTCCGCCACCAGCGGGTCCGCATCCAGCGCCGGTATCTCTGTCCGAGCCGTATACACCCCCGGGGTCGGCGCGTGCCACGGCTGGCTGATCAGACCCCCGTCACTCGGCCGCAGATCAAGCCGAGCAACCACCACGCCATCTCGCTCCACCGTAACATCGGGAGCTTCAACAACCGTCCGAGCCTCCGGCTCAAACCACCCAACGTTAAAACGGACCGCCCCCTCAACCGTCGGCGATTCAGGAAAATACGTAATCCACGCGTGCGCCGGCTCCGGCCCCGCCAGAACCGCCTTCCGCGCCACGCCACGCCGACCTTCCCAACTACGCACCGCCGCCGTAAGCACCACAACGCTCGGCCCCTCGATCGGCCCAAAATTGTTCACCGGCACCCACAGCGGAAAAACGCCCACCTCATCCAACCGCCCATTACGTGTGATCGGCTCCAGACGCCGAACCGGCAACTGCGGACCACTCTCTGGCAGCGGCACCGCAACCAAATCGCAGGCAATCCGCATCCGCGGCGGAACCGAGCCCCACGGATACGTCGCCCGCACCTGACCAACCACACGTGCGTGCGATTCCCCAGTCCACGGCGGAACCTCAACATCCACACGAAACAGCGGCCGCGCCGCCGGAGCCGTATCACAAGTGAGTGGCCCAAATACGTTCGGCAACACACGATCCGCATGACGACACCGAATACGCAAATGCTGATCACCCACATCGACCGGAATCGGCACATCAACCGAAAACGCCCCTCCCGGACCAACCGCCACCGATCCCGAAAACACCTCATGCTCAATAGCATCAACAACCTGCACATCCACCAACTCACCGGCCGCCACCGGCGATCCAACATCCGCGGAAAGCAGCAGGCCGCTCACATGCAGCGTCTCACCCGGACTCACCATCGGCGGGCCACCAACCAGCGCCAGCCGACGCGCGGCGGCCGTACCCTCCGGCCCGGGAAGACTGCCCCGGCACAAAACCGCATCACCACCCGTTTGCAGCAGACAATACCACCGCGAATCACGCGTCAGCCGAGCCTCCGGCGGCAGCTCAAAACTGCCCACCCCATTGTCAAGCACCACCTCACGCGGCGCAAACGAATACTGCATCCAGAACCGCGCCCGACACGCCCCCGCCGGAATCCGCAGCTCCTCCGGCCGATCCGGAGCTGCTTCCCGCACCCAAATCACCATCCGCTCACTGCCCACGACGCACGTGCCCACCAGGTTGCTCACCACCAGAAGACGCTTCACAACATGCTCGCGCGCAGCGTGATCCGTACCACGCACGACTACCACGTAAGCACCCACAGCCAGGCTCAACGTCAGCGGAGATTCCGCCTCCACACTGCTCCACCAACCATAGGGCACATCCGCAGCGGTCCGCAGATCAAACGCAGCCCGAACCGAGCCCGACTCGGGCAGCCGGGCGTCCTGCCCACGCACCGCCGGCTTCGCCAGCCATTCCTCCAGCTCCAGCGCACGCACGTTCAACTCAATCTGGTCAATTCCACGCACACGCAGTCGGGGCTCCACCGCCGCCCCCGGCACCGCCACCTCCGGCAATTCGAGTTCGATTCCCGGCTCACGCAGGTTGGCCGCCGCCCGCATCGCCCGCTCGGCCAGCTCACCATCCCACCGACGCCCCAGCGATTCGTACAGCTCAATCGCCGCTGCCCACTCCTCACGCTCCGCCGCGTCAACAGCCAGCGACCACGCCGCCTCGGCCCGCGGCTCGTTCAACCGCTCAGCCGCCACTAGGCCACGCAACAGTTGCCGACCCTCCTCAGCCGTATCGCCGCTCTCCAGCAACAGACGCCCCACCGTCAGATCAACCCGCGCCAACGCCTCCGCGTGGCCCGGCAAAGCCTCAACCCGCGCCCGAATGGCACCAATCCGCGACCGGCGAACATCCCGGTAGCTCTGGCCGGACCCCGTCAGATCAACATCAAAACGCGCCGGAGTAGCCTCCCATTCCGTGTGCGCCGCCCACGCTTCCGCCAGCGCCGTCAACGCCGCCAGCTCCCGCCCCGGTAACCTCTGCCCCGCAAAACTCGCAACTGCCCTGTCCAACTTCTCCAGCGCATCAGCGGTCTCGTGCAGTCCGAGCTGCGCAATCCCACCCGCGAGCAAACACTCCGGATCAAGCGCCAGGCTCGGATCATCCTGCCGCAACTGGCTCAGCCTAGCACTACCTTCCAGCCGACTCTCCCGCGCGTCCATGTGCAGCAGACACAACGCGATCAGCAGCTTGACGTCCTGTTCACCCCGCTCACTGTCAAGCTCTGACCGCACCCGCTCGCAATAACGCTGGGCCGCCACGTAGTCACCGCTCAGATAAGCCGCCCACGCCGGCGCCAGCTCGGGCGACCAGTCACGCGGCAGCGGAGCGGCCTCCTGCGCCACACCGATCGCAGTGCCAGCGAACAAACAACAGGCACAGATCACACAAACCGCCGCCAACGACGGCACAACACGACGCAAACCAGGCTGGACGGACATACCTACTCCGAATCTCCGGGCAGCCGCGCTCCACAGCACCACCCGGTGGTGATCAGGTCACAAGTGGTTAATTCTACCGCCCCCCGTCCAGTCCCGCAGTCAGCGCTGCCGAACGAAGCCCTCTTCACACAACCCCGCCGAGCCAAGCAGCGGACGGATCTCCCCAATGAATCGCAGCGCATCCCGATAGTAGCCCGCGGTCGGACGCAGACCCGGATCGCGTTGACGCCAATACTCATTGAACCCCTGCATCAGCAATTCACGCAGATACTTGGCCAGCATGCTCGCCAAAGCGATCGGCAAATGAAGCTGGTCACCATCGACGACAAACTGCACGTAAACGTCGCGAGACGCCGTCGCCAGCCGATACCGGCTGCACTTCGTATCACTATTAAGCACATGCAGGTGGTGGCCGGGAAACGCGTCCAACAGAACCTTGCGATAGTCCCCACGCCCCCCCAGCCGATCAACGTGAACGTAAACATCCTGGTCAGGAGTCTGATCCAGGGCATGCTGAATGAGCCGCAACACCGGCTCCAGAACAATGGCCGCCTTGTTACGCGTCCGGGCCAGCCGCTGATTGAACGCCGTCTCCGTGATAATCTCGGCCCGCAGCGCGCAACACGTCGCACCCTGCTCATGCATCTCGCCGGCCAGACGCTCCGCTATGCCGACACAAGCCGACCGGGCCGGATCACTTGGCAGCGATCGACCCAACTCCCGATACCACGGGGATGGATCATCAGCCAGGTCCGCCCCACGCCCGAGCGCCCCCAACAACCCGCCCAGAGACTCGCACGGCGCACCCGCGCAGTGCGCAAACGCGAGCACCGTGCGCTCCAGCGTACTGATGCCCCGCTTGCGATCAAAAATCTTCTTCGAATCCCCGACCGGCAGCCGCGCCTCACCCCGCGTCGGCTTGCGACAAAGCGATCGATCCAACAGGTCCCATAAATCCGCCTGCACACACTCCGGCCGAACCCGCCACAACGACGCACCAATCACCAGCGGCCCGAGCAGCGGCCCATAGCCGGCCTCGTCGATTCCAACCACGAGCGGCATTTCACCACCCGACGACGTAAAAGATCGCGGTGAAGACGCAATCGGCGCCGATCAGACAAACGATGCTCTTGACGACCGTCGTGGTCGTGGCATGGCCAACGCCAACCGCCCCGCCGCTGACGTTCAAACCCTCATAACACGCCAGCGAAGCAATGATCGCACCAAACACGCCCCCCTTGAACAGCCCGGTGAAATAGTCCGTAAGCGAAAGGGCGGCCCGCGTCTGATCGATGTACGTAAGCGGGTTGACATCCAGAATGAACACGCCCGTCAAAAACCCGCCGAAAACGCCAACGACGTTCGCAAGAATGGTCAACTGAACCATCATGAACGTCGTGGCAACCACGCGCGGCACCACCAGAAATCGAATCGGATCGAGCGCGTGCGCCCGCAACGCCTTGATCTCCTCCCCTTCCACCATCGCGCCCAGCTCAGCCGCAATCGAAGCACCGGCAAAGCCGCTCAGAATCACCGCGGTGATCAAAGCACCCAGCTCGCGAAATACCGCGATAGCAACCACGTCGGCCGTACGTTCAAGCTGGCCATACGTATCGAGCGTCGGCGCCAGGTTCAACGCCAGAATAATCCCGATGAATATCTGAACCAGCACGACGATCGGAACACTCTTCACGCCAACACGCACCGCCTGTGCAACGACAGCACTGAAACGAATACGGTGCATCCCGCCGCGCACGGACCGTGCAATCCGTTGCAGCACTACCAGCAGCAGGTGGACCACCCCCCCGACGTAAACGACGGCGTTGCCACTGGCGCTGCCGGCCTGGCGCACCGCCGCCCCCACGCTCTCGGGCCAGCGACGCCAAATCGGGGCCGGCGCAGAATGGGCGCCGTCGCTCATTTACCCGCCACCTCGTCAGTGCTATCGACGATGTTGAAAAACTTGTCCAGCCGCGTGATCTCCAGCACGCTGCGCACACGCGGCTGAAGCCCGATCAGAATCACCTTCCCCTTCCGATCCTCCACCTCACGCTTGACATAGACCAGCGTCCCCACCCCGGACGAATCCATGTATTCGACGCCCGACAGATCGACCAGCAGGCTCCCGTCACCCGTACGCGGGGCACTGAGCAATTGCCGCCGCAGTTGCGGCGCGCTCCGCAGATCAACGTCGCCGCAAATCGTAACGACGGGCTGGCTGTTAACAGTCCTGGTTTCCACGTGGAGAGCTTGTGCGTCATCGCTCATTTAGGCACCCGCGCCCGAGTTGTCACGAACTGCTACGTGAGTCTTCAATTTTCTCATAACCAGGAGCATGCCGCCACCAGGGGCCCGACCATACTCCGTCGAACTTGTCATCGATCGGATAATGTGCACCCCCAGCCCGCCGGGACGAATGTCGTCCAGACTACGCCCGCAAATCCGATCCGGATCCGTCTGCCGACCAAAATCCCGAACCCGGATCTCCAGGCCCGCCTCGTCTGCCGGCCCATCAATCTGTTCCAGCGTCAGCTCGATGCGACCATCCGTAGCCCCCCCATACCCGTGGCGGATCACGTTGGTCAGCGCCTCGTCCAGCGCCAGAACAATCTCCGAAATCTGCTGCTCAGACCAGCCACGCTCCTGCGACCATTCCTGGATGCGCCTCCGCAGCGGAAGCAGCTCGCCGGGGTCGCTACGCAGCTCAATAAACAAACGATCCCCACCACTCACGGGACGCCCCCCGCGTCAGACGCGGCGGCCTGAGCCCGTGCGCCGGCGGCGCCAGCCTCTACCGTGATCTCCCCCCGACGCAACGCATCACGCCACCGTTCAATCGCTTCGAGCCGAACCGCCTCAGGATGATAGTGCCGATAACCAAAATCCCGCTGGCACAACCGCCGCAACGCCTGGCTCGCGTACATGCGCACGCCAGCATCATCGTCGTTCAGCAAATCAACCAGCTTGTCGACCGCTTCCGGATCACGACGCTCCGCCGCCCGCACCACCGCTTTGGCCCGATCCAGCGGGTTCGCCGAGTACAAACCACCCCCGTCGCGACCGCCAGACCGGCACCCCACCGCCAACGGCACCGCCAGCAATGCCAACACTGCCCCCACACACATCCACCAACTTCTCGCTCGCCCGATCATCATGGCGCCGATTATAAACACGAAACCGACATTCCTAACAGTCCGCCCACACGGCCGCTTTCCCCAACATCTGCTCAACCAGCTCAGCCGTAACCTCACCAACCCGCTCAACCACAACGTCCGCCTGCCCCACGCGCGCCGCCGGACCAATCCCAACAACACGCATCCGCGCCGCCCGCGCCGCCGCCACACCCGCCTCAGCATCCTCAATCACAACGCACCGACCAGCCGGCACACCCACCAATTCCGCCGCCTTCAAAAAAACCTGCGGATCAGGCTTCGAACGCGGAGCCGTATTCGCATCAACCACCGCGTCCAACAGCGGCTCAACACCCAGACGCGACAACACCGGCGCCGCATTTCGACTGCTCGACCCAACCGCCAGCTTGAACCCCCGTCCACGCAGATCCTCCATCAACCCACCCACCCCGGGAAGCAGATCCGCCGGCGTAACCCCCTCGACCAGCCTCAGATAATCCTCGTTCTTCCGCGCCGCCAGCCGAGCACACTCATCAGCCCCCAGCGATTGCGGACAAGCCTCCAGAAAAATATCCAGACTCGCCGCTCGACCCAACCCACGCATCCGGTCATACGTCGCCCCACCAAAATCAAAACCCATCTCATCCGCCAGCCGCTTCCAACTCCGGTAATGAAGCTCGGCCGTATCCACCAACACCCCGTCCATATCAAAAATCACGGCACAGTTGCTCAGCCGATCCGAATCGCTCAATGCAGAACCTGAAACTCGGGACATGGGCACCTCATACCTCAAAAAACATCCGCGGCGCGGGGCACAGGCTCAATCATCATCATCCTGAGGGAGAATAGCCGAAGTACCACTCGAATCAGAGGGCCCAAAAACCCATCCAAACCCCACCAGGCACCCCACAAAACAACCCCCATCCACCCTATCAGCACGTAATTCCAGTGTAGTACAGCAAATACGAAAAATCAGATAAAAATCGTGCGGTTTACTGGACGCCACGCCATTTGTGGGTTATATTTGGTATTAAAAGAGTACGATTTCTCGATCGGGAATCACTGGCTGGCCCTGCCGGTTGTTCCCACTGGCACGGCGAATCCAACCCGCAAGGAATCGACCTCCCAGTTTCGGGACGATCCATTCGCCGTCATCAACGTAGGAGAAGGTGGCTGAGCCGCCGCAATTACCACGCCCAGACCGGGCCTGCCCGACTCTGGCGTCCAGGGTGAGCGAGAATGAAGAAAAAGATCACTCATAATCAAAACTCCAAGCGACCGTCGGCTTCAGCGCTGCGACGCTTCAACCCAATCCGCCCACCTTCCGACCAACGCCACTCTCCGGCGATTGACTGCGGAAGACCGCGAACTGCTCCAGGACCTGCTCGAAACCGAACAGGAATGTGTCTATCACCACTCAGATCCGTCGACGCGTACCCCCGGGCGACGGCGTCGACCTCACGCCCACGCGAAAACCGTCGCACAAGGTCGAGCCGGGCCACAACCACCCCGAGCTCTCAATCGCCGTCGTCGACCCGACCGAACTACTGTCCGCTGAACAGGAACGCATCCTCTTCATGCGCTTCGAACTACTACCGCCACCGCGTCATTCGCGTCCTGCGCAACTTCCGCAGCAAGCGACTCACCGCCCAGGGCACGCGCGACCTGCTCCACTGGCACAAGGCCGCCCTCGACGCCCGCACCGACATCGTCCGCGCCAATACTTCGCTCGTCCTCGCAATGGCCCGCCGGTCACGCGCCGGCGGCGTCGAAATCAGCGAACTCGTCAGCGAAGGAAACCTCGCACTCATCCGCTGCGTCGACAAGTTCGACGCCTCACGCGGGTTTAAGTTCAGCACCTACGCCTGCCGAGCCATCCTCGCCGCCTTCTCACGTGCCGGGGCCAAGGCCGCCCGACAGCGCGCCTGCTTCCCCACCACCTACGACCCTTCCATGGAACGCAGCGACTTCCTCGACCGCAAACGCGAGACGATCGAGCACGAGTGCATCGACGAGCTCAAACACATCCTCTTCGAGAACTCCGCCGACCTCAGCACCGTCGAACGATCCGTGCTCGACGCACGCTTCCACCTGAATCAAACCGACGGAGAGGAAGCCCCAAAACGCAAAACCACCCTCGACCAGGTCGGCGCCATGCTCGGCGTCAGCAAGGAACGCGTCCGCCAGATCCAGAACCAGGCCATGGACAAGCTCCGCAACCTCCTCGAGGAACGCATGCTCGGCCGCCTCCTGATCAACGTCAGGAATACGCGGCCAACCCCTCACGAACCTTCCGCCAGAATCCTGGTGACCTCCCGCAACCGGCGCACACGCTTCACGCCGTGTGCCCGCCTTGCTTATGCCAACGCAGCCGTAGTGCCATTGCTCTTGTGCAGTGGTTTTCTGATCGGTTGGGTGGCATGTTTGCCCGCGACAAACGACAGCCCACCATCGTTACGTTACCGCGCTTGCCGGCGCCCTACGCGATGACGGAATACTCGTCGAACCCACTCTCGCGTCAGCCGCGCTACCTGTGCCAGGTTCTCGGGCGCCTCCAGGAGATGATCCGCGTCCGGAATGATTTCCAGTCGATGCTCAACCGTCAGCAGGTCCGCCGCCGCGCTGTTGTTGGCAACCGCCGGCGCCTCGTTCCCCGGCCACGATCAACAGCATCGGCGACTGAAACTTCGGCAAACGGTCCGACACCAGCTCCAGCGACCCGCCACGCGAAACCATCGCACGCACCACACCCGGGCTCGCAACCGCCGCCGCAACGCCAACTGCCGCACCAGTCCCCGCACCAAACAACCCCAGCGACAGCCGACCCGCCACCGGGTCACCCCGAACCCAGTCAAACGTCGCCAGCAACCGCTCCGTCATCAACTCAATGTTCGCACACAGCTCGCCGCTCGTAGCATCAATCTCCTGTTCCTCCGGCGTCAGGAAATCAATCAGCAACGTGGCGTAATCAGCGTCGTTCAACGCCTCGGCCACAACCCCCCCCCCCCCCACCCCCCCCCCCCCCCCCCCCCCCCCCGGCTCCGCGGACTGAGCCGACTGCCACGCAGACCGTGCGCGAACACAATCAGCGCCTTCGAGTTGGCCGGCATCGTCAGGTCGGCTGTCAGAACAAAATCATCAACGGGAATGCTCACCTGCGTCTGGTCGCTGGCTGGAATATGTGTCATGCTCACTGCTCCGCTGTCTTGCTGCCGCAGGCGACCCGATTGTCACGCCCGCGGGCGGTACCAGATAGACTATAGATCACCAGCCCACCCGATGCACGCCATCCCACCGTTTGCTCCCGCCGATTCCGCCAAAATCGACCCACCCACGCGGCGCCACCGTAGCCCTCGCCCGCATTCGCCACACACGTCGCTACGTTATTACGCCCGTGACGCCCGGCAACTTCTCCCAGCCGATAGAATGTACCGGCCGCCCT
This sequence comes from Phycisphaerae bacterium, assembly GCA_963666925.2. Lineage (GTDB taxonomy): Bacteria > Planctomycetota > Phycisphaerae > UBA1845 > Fen-1342 > JANQFV01. The sequence goes on from CAXXTC010000004.1 coordinate 27,542, forward strand.
CCAGGCGACCTCTCGGATCAACCTGTCGTCTTCCCGGAGACCCCCAGTGCCCGCAATCACAATCCGACTCGGCCTCTTCCTGGCCACCACCCTCGCCACACTCCTCTCCGTCGGCTGCGATGGGCTACACCTACGTCCTGCACGTCGCCGAGGGCCAATTCTCCATCCAGGGCAATGCCGAGCCCATCGACGATGTCCTGGCCTCCGGGCCGCCTCACCGAAGAGCAGGCCGACAAGCTCCGCCTGATCGTCAAAGCCCGCGAATTCGCTCGCGACATCGTCGGCCTCAACGTCGGAAACTCCTACACAACCTTCTACGACACCTCCGGCGACCCCCTCGCGTTCAACCTTACCGCCGCCCGCCGCGACGCCCTCGTAGCCTACACCTGGGAATTCCCCATCCTCGGCGAGGTCCCCTACGTATCATTCTTCGACGAAAACTATCTCGACCTCGTCGAGCAGGATCTCATCGACCAGGGCTACGACACCCTGACCTACGAGCTCGACGCCTACAGCACCCTCGGAATCTTCGAGGACCCCGTCCGTTCGCCAATGTTGCGGCGAAACGTGCTGTCCCTCTCCGAAACAATCATCCACGAACTGCTGCACAACACCGTTTGGCGCGTCGGCAACACAGTCTTCAACGAATCGCTCGCCACCTTCGTCGGCCGGCGGGGAGCGGTCGACTTCCTGACCGCTGAGTTTGGCGCCGACTCAGGCTGGCCCGAGACCGCCGAACTGTATTACGCCGACCTGGACGCCGTAAATCAATTCCTGTTACGCATTTACGACGAGCTGGCCGCCTACTACGCCCAGCCACTCACACCGGAGGCCCTCATCGCCGACCGCGACGCCATCTTCCAATCAGCCCGCGACCGCTTCGTCGAGACGATCCAGCCTACCCTCAACTTCCCCGACACCTTCTCCTCCTATGCCAACCTGCCAACCAACAACGCCTGGATGCTCGCCCACTACCGCTACAACCTCGACCTCGACCTGATGGCCGACATCCACGCCGCCACCGGCTCAAACTGGCCCGCGACGATAGCCATCTTTCAACAAGCCGCCCAAGCCGACACCGACCCCTTCGAATACCTGCGCAACTGGCTAACGACGCAGTAGCACCACACAACGCCGGCAGCAGTACCGGGGGAGCACTCCAAGTTACCTGATCTCTAACTCCACATTTCCTTGTAAAGCCCGGATTTCTCAGGTTTTGCATTGGTTTCCCTAGCCGAAAACACTCCCAACGCCACCGGGAGCGGTTACTGATGAACTTATTCTCAACTCAAAGTGGAAATCACCTCCAAAACGGTCCTAGAACGAAATGGTCGAGCCGTCAATGACCGATCGGGTTTGTGGAACGCTGGGTCGACCCAACCTGATCGTTGGGAGAAAACGATGCGATCTGGGATTGTTATTGCTATCACGCTGGGACTCATCATAGCTGCCCCGGCATCTGCCGAAATGTTCCAATTCACCATCGAAAACGTCGGCGTACAGCCCCTCACACCGGTCTTCGTCGCCAGCCACGACGCCTCATTCGACATCTTCGACGCCGGGGCCGCAGCCTCTGCCGAGCTCGTCGCGATCGCCGAAGGCGGAGACGTCGGACCAATGTCCACACTAGCAGCCAGCTCCGCGGGCGTCCTCGATTATGCCGCCGGCGCGTTCATCATGCCCGGCGAATCAACCACCATCATGATCCAAGCCGACCCCGACCACCCCTGCCTATCATTCGCCGCCATGCTGCCTGCCACCAATGACGCCTTCATCGGACTCGCCGCCGGCGACGACGCACTCAACCTCTTCCACAACGCCATGCCCACAACCTACGACTTCACACTCTCATACCTCGAAGTCTGGGATGCCGGCTCCGAAATCAACACCGAACTCGCCGCCGACGTACCCGCTCTCGGCGGAATGGGCAGCCCCGATGAAGGTGGCGTAATTACCAAGCCCCACGCCGGTATCCTCGGCGTCGGCGACGTCCCCACAGACCTCGACTGGTGGGGACTCGACGTCGCACACATCACCGTCGTCCCCGAGCCAGCATCTGTACTACTGTGCCTCGTCGGCGGCCTGTGGAACCTGCGACGCCGGACCGCATAACCAAGCCCCAGGTCCACCTGGTGCTCCCTCCGCGCCAGGTCGATTACTCGGTCTCGGCCGCCTACCAAAACCAGGCGGCCGAGACCTTTTTTGTTTTCTGCCAGACCAATCGGCAACCCGCCAGACCGCTCCCCAGCGCCGCCCAGTGCTCGGCTGCGTGCTCGGTAACCGCATCGGCGTCGGCGTCAGATCCACCACCCCCTCCGCCACGTCCACACCCACGCTGAAATTCCGATCCGCCCAGTTCGGCGACTCCGGCGGGTCCAGCCAATGCGTGTTGTTCTCGATCCCCTCCCAATACGTATCATCGCCGCCCACATCCAGGAACAGCCCCACCGACGTCGTATCCGCAAAATATGTCGATACCCCACCCCGCTTGCGAAAACTCGCGTTGTTAATCGCCGTCCCGGGCAGGAGCCCCTGCTCCTTCTCCTTGCGCTGCTCCAGGTCGGCCTCGTACGTGTCGTCGCCGCCCGTGTCGAGCACCAATGCCACGCTGCGATTAATCGAATACGCCAACCCCGACGTATCCACGTGGTAGCGATCATCGCCACCAACGTCCACCAGGATACCGATCGTGAAATCGTGCGCCCACGCCAGGCTCGAGTGCGAATTCACCTCGGCCAGGTGCTGATCATTGCCAGCCTCGTCTACGCACACCCCGATGCAGAAGTGCGCCCCCGTCCCCTGCGAATACACCACGCCATGATACTCGTCATCGCCCTCGCGATCGTGCAGACAGCCCATGCCGAACCAGTATCCGGTGCCCATCGACCAATTGCCGGCCGTGTAGACGTCGTTTCCCGCACCGTCCAGCAGTGCGCCGAGTCCGCCGGCCCACGAGTGTCCGTCGGCACCGTCGCCGCGCCGGCCCATCCCGCAGCCCTGCGCGTTCGACACGCACACGTCCAGGTCCGGCGAATGATACGACGGCCGCCCGGTCACCGAATGCTCGCGCACCGCGGTGTACTTGTCGTCGCCGCCGCGGTCGGCCAGCACGCCGACGCCATTCACGCCACCCAGACCCTGCCCGTCGCCCCACAGCGTGTATTCATCATTCCCCGCCACGTCGAACAGCAGCCCAATCCCGAAATACCCGCAGCCCTGTCCGGAAAACCGGTTCATATACACATCATCGCCGCCCAGGTCGGCCAGCAACCCCAACCCAAACTGCCCCACGCCCTGCGCGTAACGCCGCGCCTCGTACCGATCATTCCCCGCGTTATCGATCAGCACACCCACGCCACACAAACCGGCCCCCTGCGCCGGCCCGTCCGCCGCATACATGTCATTCCCACCCAGGTCCAGCAGCAGCCCCAGCGGCCGCGTCGCGGTCGAGGCGGCCACGCCGCCCGAATACGTATCATCACCGCCCAGATCAACCACCACCCACGTCCCATCACCATCGACCACGTCATTGCCGTCGCCACGCACACGCACCCACCCATACGGCGTCTCCCAATCAAACTCAAAATCCCCCACATCCTTGAGGCCCAGCTCCTTGAGCTGCACGCGAGCATCGTCCAGCGCCTGCACGCATTTCTGACCCGCGTACCAAAGGCTCGCCTCATCGATGGTCCGCGCCACGTCGTCCATCTGCGGGCAGTAGTCGTACGCGTCGATCATCTCGTCGCCGATGTTGTAGCGCGTCGCCACCACGATCCGATCGGCGCTCTCCACCTTGCGAAACGCCAGCTCCGCCCACTTCTGCGCGTCCGCCAGGTTCAACACCAGTTGCCCCAGAATCGGGCTCACGCCCTCCGGCAGCACCTGCACCATCTCCGCCAACGTCTCCCGCGGCCTCGGATAGGGCAGGTCCTGGCCGAACGTCGATATCCGCGTCGGCCGACCCGCCTGCGCGGTCACTTGCAGGATCGCCTCGTCCAGCGGCGTTAATTCCGCCAGCAGGTTCGTCGTGTACCCGCGAAAACCCCCGAACTTCGGATCCACCCCCAGCCGCTGCACCGCCTGAAACAGATTGCGGCTATCCCGGCCCTGCTCGGCGTCGAGCTTCTCCGGGTCCAGCTTGTCCCACGCCGTCTGACCCAGCATCCGCGTATACGTCACCGTCTCCAGCGGGGCCGCGAAGAGCGGATCAAACGCCCGCAGCTTGTACGGCACGTCCGGAAATCGTGGCCACCAGCCTTTCGGCGTCCAGCCCAGGTCCTGGCGCTCCAGGCCCGCCAGTGCCAGCGCATCGTCCAGCGCATCGCCGGCCCGGGCGCCGGCGGTGCACATCGTCACGGTCAGAATAGCCACCAGAATCGTCAGGCGAGCTCGGGACATGCGTGTACTCCCATGCTTGGAGCGTGTGTCAGACGAGCGTTGCGCACCGCGCCACCCGTCGCCGGATAGGTACCCCGGACCGCGGCCGACTGTCAACCATCACCTCCCCGCCCCAACCCACATTGCCACACCCGCGCCACAACCCGTATGATCACTCCATGGCCCTGCCAATCGTAGTCATCGTCGGTCGCCCAAACGTCGGCAAGAGCTCCCTCCTCAACATGCTCGCCGGACAGCGAATCTCCATTGTCGACCCCCGCAGCGGCATCACCCGCGATCGCGTCTCAACCGTCATCTCTCGCGACGAACGCCACTTCGAGCTCGTCGACACCGGCGGCATCGGCATCGTCGACGACGACCACCTCGAAGAACACGTCGAGGCCCAGATCCAGTACGCCATCGAGTGTGCTAACCTCGTCATCTTCATCGTTGACGCCAGCGCCGGCATCGCCGGCCTCGACCAGACCGTCGCCGAACGACTCCGCCTGCTCGACAAACCCGTCATCCTCGCCGCCAACAAGGTCGACGACCCCGCCCACGAGTCGCTCGCCGCCGAGTTCAACCGTCTCGGCTTCGGACCCGCCATCTGCACTTCAGCCGCCCACAGCGCCGGCCGCAGCGAACTCCTCGAACGCATCATCGACGCCCTAGGCCCAACCGGCCAGGAAGCTCCACAAGACGCCGAGATGAAGCTCGCCATCGTCGGCAAACGCAACGCCGGCAAGAGCACCCTCGTCAACGCCCTCGCCCACCAGCAGCGCGTCATCGTCAGCGAAACACCCGGCACCACCCGCGACGCCGTCGACGTACGCTTCGAACAAGCCGGCCGGCAGTTCGTCGCCATCGATACCGCCGGCGTACGCAAAAAAGCCCGCATGGACGATATCGACTTCTACTCCTACACCCGCGCCCTCCGCTCCATCCGTCGGGCCGACGTCGTCCTCCTACTCATCGACGCCCTCGTCCCCGTCGCCGAGGTCGATCTCAAGCTCGCCCGCTCCGTCCTCGACGAATACAAACCCGTCGTCATTGCCGTCAACAAGTGGGACCTCGCCGCGGACCAGGCCACCGCCAGCGATTTCGACCGCTACCTCACCGGCAATTTCCCCATGCTCAACTACGCTCCAATCGTCTGCCTCTCAGCCGCCACCGGCCACAACGTCGACACCCTCATCAACGTCGCCGGAGGACTCTTCGAACAAGCCCGCACACGCGTCAGCACCGGCCGACTGAACCAATTCCTCCAGGAGATCCTTGCCCTCCGTGGCCCCAGTGCCAAACGCGGCACCAAACCCGTCAAAATCTACTACACCACCCAGGTCGGCGTCGCACCACCCACCTTCGTCTTCTTCTGCAACGACCCCGCCCTGGTCCGCGAGGACTATCGCCGTTTCATGGAAAACCGTCTGCGCGAACGCCTCCCCATGAACGAGGTCCCACTGCGACTCTGGTTCCGCCCCCGCGGCGACACACGCCAGTAGCCCCCCCCGAGGTCACACTCCCACCGCCACTTTGTTACAATGCGACAAACGGTCCGGAGGACGATGCGATGGCAATTGAGTTTCACTGCGATCATTGTGGCCACCTGGTTCGCACCGCCGACGAGAACGCCGGCAAACGCGGAAAGTGCCCCCGCTGCCACCAAAGCGTCTACATCCCCACCCCACGCGAACAGATCAAACCGCTCGGCCTGGCCCCCGTCGACGAAGCTGTCGAACGCGAGCAGCAACGCCTCGACGAAGAGAGCCGCGACGTCGCCCGCCGCCTCCGCGACGAACAACAGGCCCCGCCCGAAACTTATCAGACCAACACCGGCCCCGAAAACGTCGGAGCCGACCTCAGCCTCGGCGGCGACATGGAAACACTCATCGTCGAATACGCCCTCGCCATGGCCGGAGGCCAACTCAACGAGGCCGAGGAATACGCCCGCACGATCCGCGCAAACCCCGAGCGGGCCCAGGAAACCATCGACCGAATCTCCGCCGACGAGCTACCCCCCGAGCGCCTCGCTAATATCCCCCGCCCCGTACTGATGGGATTCCTGAAACAACTAAGCCACTAGAGCAGTGTCAGAAATGGTCCGGCATGCCACTGCTCTGTCTGCAGTGCATTCGCTGCAGCGCCGACTCGACAAGGCGACGGACCGTAATCGAAAACGATCTAGCGAATTCCAGGAACCTCAGCAACACCGGCCTCCGAACCCTTGTGGCACACTTCGGCCGGCGGCAGCCCCGAGCAACAACATCTACCGGCCGACCGGCTACGAAGGGACTGGTTATCGGATGCTGAGAAGCCGCGATAATAGGTCCGAATTCGTGGTGGAGCGGGCCGGCGGTCTGGCCGATACGCCCGATATGGGACCGATCTGGTAAAGCACGTGTGCAGGCACACACGCAGACTCATGTCAACGTATCGCAGGAGAACCGAGATGTCGCCCAATCGGCTTGCATTCATTCTGGCAACCTGCGCCTTTATGACCGTAACGCTGTTACCGGGCTGCGGCCCGGTCTCGCTTGATTCGACGAGCAGTACAAATAATGACCAAGTGGACCAGGGTGATCAGAATGACGTGGTGGCCGGAGTGTTGCAGGTCAGGGCCTTTACCGACTCGCTCGGCCAGACGGCTCACCTAATGCCCAGCGGCCAGAGCATCCCGGACGACGTGGACGTCAACCTGACGCCGAGCGCGTACACGGTCGCGTTCAAGCGGATAGTCATCAAGGAGGTTGACGAAGACACGGACGAGGTGCTGGTTGAGCACGAGTTGTTCAGCGCGGACTCGGTCGACGAGGCACTGATCGTTGATCTGCTCGACTCGCTGTCGCTGGATGTCCTGGAAGCCGAGGATTTGCCAGACGGGGCATACAACCAGGTCGATATCGAGGTCTTCTACCTGGATATGACGGTCGCGACGCTATACCCGGACGATGAGTCTCACGACATTCCGTACCGCATGGTGTACGAAGACATGGGTGTGCTGGAGCAGCG
>CAXXTC010000005.1:0-190107 GCA_963666925.2 Phycisphaerae bacterium
CAACCTCCGGATGCGCGAAGTGGAGCGCGAGAAGCTGATCGATCAGCTCCAGACCGCCCTCAACGAGGTCAAGGTGCTCAGCGGGATGTTGCCTATCTGCGCCGGGTGTAAGCAGATACGCGACGACAAGGGTTACTGGCACCAGGTCGAAGAATATATCCACACGCACAGCGAAACCGAATTCACTCACAGCTACTGCCCCGACTGCGCCCAAAAACTACTGGATTCGCTCCAGTAAGAACCGCTTTTTTCCGCCTTTCGTATCCCTTTCAGCCACAAGTCATTTTGTTAAAGTTCCGCCCCCGCCGGGTCGATTAATTAAGCAGGAGGAAGATTAACTATAAACCCGGCCGAGTGGAGGCAAGATGTGCAAATTCTGTGATCTGGAGGCATTGGAAGCCGAAAGCTTCGATACGTTTTTCGAAGGCGCGGCCTCTCACGGATACCGCAGTATGGTTTGCAAGCACTGCTCGACCACGTTTTTCACCGAGAGCGTGGAACTGCAGCCTGCCGCTGTTTCGACAGCCTGGCACCCGCAGCCGCAGCATGTGAGCGAGCAGGAAATGGTGATGCTGCCGAGCTGAATCGGGCCAACCGTTTCAAATCCCTATTTTGAGAATAAAACCGCCGACGATGGCGGTTTTTTTTTATCCTCCTCCGGCGTTTTCCCGTCCGGGCCCTACTCGGCGCAATCCGCACCAGATACGGTTTTCAGGCGCAACCGCAAGGTAATCAACCACTTGGCCCCAAGAATATCCGGGAGTCAAAATCATCAGATTTGAGTAGCTAAAAAATAGGTTGTCACCAGAAGTTTTTTGGGGTATAAAGGTAGAGAAAAGTGACGGGAACTTGACAGGAAAGTTTATCTTTATATATTATAGTACAGTTGTTGCATTATATATAATTCATTTGGAGACGTGATGAAGAAGGTCGAGCAGGACATGGCAAAAGGACAGAAAGCGTATCTGGATCTCCAGAAAGCCATGGTCAATCTCGAATCGTCAAAGTACATTGTCAACTTCAGCGACGATGTCCACGACAAGCTGGCCACGATCCGCCTGCTGTTCGATTACGTCTTCACCAAGTACGGCAACTACGAGTTCCGCCGCGACTGTATTGTCGACTTCAAGGTCCGCGAGATCGAGAATATCCTCGAGGCCCTAGACAGCTTTATCGAAAGCTACCAGTCGTTGCTCAAGGTATATCGCGAGAAACCGTCCTCCAGGAATATCTCCCAGAGCAAGGAAGCCTGAGCTGGGCCAGCCGCTAGAGTGTGAATACTATTGCGCCCCGCCACGGGCGTTTTTTATTTATACCCTGTCCGATTTTCTTTTCCGCCAATCCTGAGAGCCGGGACCACGCCCCTTGAACATGCCTGCCCTGGAGATAGCCGTCATCCTGATCTACCTGGTCGCGATCACCGGTTTCGGCGTCTGGCTCAGCCGTTTCCAGACCGACAGCCGCGCCTATTTCCTGGGTAATCGCAATATCCCCTGGTGGGCGATCTGCCTCTCGGTGGTTGCCACCGAGACCAGCGTGCTGACCTTTATCGGCGTGCCGGCGCTCTCCTACGCCGCCGACCTCCAGTTTATCCAGCTATCTTTCGGTTTTCTGCTCTCGCGTATCCTGCTGGCCGCATGGTTCCTGCCGTCGTTCCTGGAGCGCGATACCTACACGGTCTACGGTTTCCTGCGCGAGCGGTTCGGCCCCCTGGTGCGAGGGATGGCCGGGGGCTGTTCTTTATCACCCAGGTGCTGGGCAGCGGCGTACGGCTGTATGCCGGGGCGCTGGTGGTGGCAACCGTGCTGGGCCTGGAGCAGGTGGCCTGGGCGATCGTGATCCTGGCCGTGGTCACCGTGCTCTACACCTGGGCCGGGGGGATCAGCGCCGTGATCTGGACCGACGTTGTCCAGGCGGCGATCATGCTGGCCGGAGGGGTGCTGGCCCTGTGGCTGCTGGCCGGGATGTTCGATGGCGGGGTGGGCCAGGTGCTCTCTACCGCCCTGGCCGACGGTAAGCTGCGCATGTTCGATTTCCATTTCGACCCCACGGACATGTATTCAATCTGGGCCGGGCTGATCGGCGGTACGCTGCACGGCATGGCCACCCACGGCACGGACCAGATGCTGGCCCAGCGCCTCCTGACCACGCCCGGACCCTGTACCACGCGGTTATGCTGTCCGGCTACACGTGTCCAACGTGTGGTGGGCCGCTGACGACGGTGCGCGAAGGCCGCTGCCGCTGTTCAAGCTGCGCGCGGGAATTCGACCCGACCATCACGTTTCAGACGTGTTTGACGTGTGGCGGCCGCCCGCGTGTGCGGGTCCGCCGTTACGAGTGCTGCCGCTGCCGCGCCGAGATCGTGTCGCGGTTCCTGTTCGATGGCTTGGTTCTTGATGCCGCGTACTTCCGGCAGAAGATGGCCGAGTCGCGCGAGCGGAAGCAGGAGCGGCGTGAGCGGGTCCGGCTAATGCTGGCGGAGAGCCGATCACCGGCCGCCGACGTATTCCCGGCCGAACTGGACAGCATGCCCGGCTTGACGGCAGCTCTGGACGAACTCACCTGCGGCATTGACCCACCTCACCGCGTCGAGGCGCGCGAGGAGTTCGATCTGCGGCGCTACGAAGCGCACGTACAGGCCCATTGCGGGCCGATCGCCATCAGCCTGGAGGAGATACCACCCCTGAATGACGACGCTCAGCACGACCTCGTATGGCGGTTTATCGCGGTCATATTCCTGGCCCATGCCGGCCTGATCGGCGTCTGGCAAGAAGGCCGGAGCATCCTGGTGATCAAGCGTGAAATTGACTGAAAAGGACACGGCATTCCTCGAAGCCCTGCGGCAGCTTATGGACTCACGAGGACCTCTGGGTCGAACTCAAGCCGGGCAGGCCGAGTCGCATGGTACTGCACGGCACGTACGGCGAGAAGATCCACCAGGCCTTCCGCATGAGCCGGCAGGGCGCGCGATGGCGGTTTCTGAGACTGTTTGATGACCTGTACATCTCGTCCTTCGAGACCATCCTCTTTATCGAGCAGGCCCTCGGGCCACACCTGCGCGCGCACGCGCTTAGGATCAGCAAGGAGCGCTACGCGTTGCGCCAGGAGATCGCTCGCTAGCGGCTTCCAGTCGTCCGATTCGCTCGTTCACCGTCGTGAGACGGCAGACTCAGAGGTGGATTGAGCCTCGGTCAGAATTGACAAGTGATTCAGCCCTCCCAACTGCGACCGTCGGAGCACCCTGCAATGACTACGTGGACAGGGCCGTTTACTCATGAAGCGGCCTCTCGCGCGCACCACGCCGCCGGAATCGCCCGGTTTTCGGTGCGTGCCGAGGTTGGGCTCGACACCTGCGGCTGACCGCGTTTTAACATCGCCAGCGTCGCTCGGGCCCCGCGCCAAAGGCCCAATCTTTGACTCCTCAGAACGCCACCCCCGAAGATGAAACCATGCCCCACACCGTAGTCGACCTCATGGTCATTCGAGCCAAGATCAGCCCGCATGACAGGACGTATCCGATGACTTGGCGGAACTGCTCTTTCGCGGGGAACCGAAATCAGCAGCACTGCTTCCTGGTGTCTGGTTTTCGCTCAATGTGGGCCGGCAGCTCCCTGGTGCCTAACTTGTGCGCCAGTCGCCCAACAGCACAGCATCTCCCGCCGCACGCTGGAGCGCGTCCGGGCCAAGCTCCGCCGGCTCGGTCTGATCGACCACGTCTCGCGCTTCAGTGCGCGCCACGGCGGCCGCGAGGGCTGGGTGCTCTCCACGCGGTTCGAGCGCAGCCTGCGCCAGCTGGCAGAGAAGCTCGGGGTGTTCCGAGAGGGGACGTGACGTGTCGCGCGACAAAGAACAGCTGCTCATCGAACTGGCTGACGCGCGACGCGCAGCGGCAAACCAGGGAGGGTACGCCACAGCGGTGAGCAACAAGAGCAATCGAGGTGCAACACCATGAAACAGAATCCGTCATATCAGGACAGTTGTCCAAGCGCTACGACTCACGCAATTCGAACACGCGCTGTCATCGTCATCGCGGCCCTGATGCTCCTTGCCGCGATGGCGAACGTGCTAATGACGGTCAGACTCGCCGCGTGCAGCGACGCGCGACCAGTCTGCCCCGAACCGCCACGCTACCTGCCCTGCGGCGCGCTCCCCCTGCGCCTGATCCATGACGACCCGGCATGCGCCAACACACTGCTGCACGTGATGAACGTGACCAACGTCCACATTCTGCCCAAAGGAAGCAAGCTGCCACCGCTTGACAACGAGACGGCCGCGCAGCTGCAGGTCCTCTGCCCGCAGTTTGCGAACAGGTCGATGCCGCTGCCGGCCATCTGCCAGCCAGGCCGACTGGATCCACCCGCGGCGGATCGCAACGAGACGAGCGATTGAGCAGTGCAATGAACGTACCCTGCTCCCTGCGGATGCTCGGCACGGATACGAAGCCGGCGCCGGCGAGGCCGAAGATCAAGCTCTCGGCGTTGCAGGGGAGGAAGCGATGAACGAGACGGCAGCCGAGACGGCAGGCGATGCGTGCTCGCGGCCGCCAGCTGAGTTGATCTGGGATATCCGCCTGACGACGGAGCCATCAACCGGCCCCAAAGGACAAAAGAGCGTCAAGCACCGTTGCAATTGCTCGCCTCGGTCGGGTATCATGGCGGATGCTGAACGGTGCAGCATCACTCACCTCGCGCACCGTTGGCTCGGACAGGACAGACTGAGCGTGAAGGCGGCGGAGCACACCATGGAATCTACCCAAGTCTTGATGAGATGTAGCACGCTCTTGTTGCTTACCGTCTGCGGTCTCCTGGTAGCCGGTCGGCCGCGTAGGATCACCGAGGATTTCTTGACCATGTGACTCAGGTCTGAGGCTGAGTTGAGCGAAAGCGGAGGATGTCATGAACAGAACGGTTTGTCACGCGTTGGGTGTCGGGGCGGCATTGGCCTTCTTGGGCTCGGCGACAGCCTGGGCGAACGAGGCCCCGGTGGTCAGCAACGTGACGTCCGGCCAGCGGACGGACGGATCGAAGCTGGTGGACATCTACTACAACCTGTCCGACGCCGACGGGGACGCGTGCACGGTTTCGGTGCAAGCCAGCGATGATGGCGGGGCGACCTGGACCGTGCCGATTACGGCGGTTACCGGCGCGGTCGGCGGCGGCGTCACGCCGGGCAGCGGCAGGCACATTGTCTGGGACTGCTCGGTGGACCTGCCGGGCGCGTTCGGCAGCCAGTACGAAGTGAGGGTCTGCGCAAACGATGGCCAGGCACCCCCCGGAATGGTGGAGGTCCCCGGCGGGTCGTTCGAGATGGGAGACAGCTTCGGCGAGGGGTCTTCCAGCGAACTTCCGGTGCACACGGTCTACCTCAGCCCCTACTCCATCGATACCTGCGAGGTCACCAACCAGCAGTATGCCGACGGGCTGAACTGGGCCTACGCTCAGGGCGGGCTGATCACGGTTACCGGCGGCGTGGTTTACAAATACAACAGCGGGACGAGCTACCCCTACTGCGACACGACCACCAGTTCGTCGCTCAGCCTCATCGGGAGCCTGGGATGATTCGACGGGTGTCGTGCTGGATCTCACTGGGCTGGGAATAGCCGCTGTGCTACGACCTGTCCACCTGGAGTTGCAACTTCGGCGTCGGCGGGTATCGGCTGCCGACCGAAGCCGACTCTGAGAAGGCCGCCGGCTGGGACCCGGCGCAGCAGCGGCAACTTCCGCTTCGAACGAGCATCAGCGACGGCTGCGGGTACAACTGCCTCGACGGCGATTGCGAGCCAACTACTATCAGCAACGGTGATCCGTACGAGCCGGGGACTAGCCTGGACACGACGCCCGTCGGCTTCTACAACGGCGCTGCTGCACTACTGGGCGGATTTCGGTTGGCCGGGCAGTCCGGAGACGTACCAGACGTAGGATCACGCAGAGGATTTCTTGACCTACGGCTGTCGACTCATGAGTCTGCAACGTATGGGAGTGGTGCCAAGATTGGTATTCGAGTTCGTATTATGCGAGTTCGTCCGGGTCGAACCCAACGGGAACGGTTTCTGGCACGTCCCGTTGGGTGTCTGCGCGGCGGCCATTGGAGCCACTATCCGAACGGCTGCCGCGTCGGCGGATCGCGGCTGCCTCACGCCCGTCCTCCGCAGCAGCACCGGCGGGTTTCGTTGTGCGTTGGGGACTCCGTAATGCTCTGCACTTTTTCCCTGTTACCCTTTGTTTCCTTACCCTTTTTCCTTCGCGGCCCGAAGGGCCGCGCAGCGCGCAAAAAATGCCCAAAGAAGAATTGGTGGTCATCGATCGAACGTACCAACTGCTAAAGTGGTTCCTCGGGACGTTTGGCGAAGTTCCCGCGTTCACACCGCTACGGACTCGGCCAGCCGATCGAGCAGCGGTTGCAGGCCGTGTTCGACGGCCTGCTACGGGCCAAGTATGGCGCGGGCGCGGACAAGCGATTAGGCGCTGACGAGCGTGAATCTGGAACTGCGAGTCACTGCGGATGCTATGCCGGCTGGCGCATGAATTGGGAATGCTGCCGCACAAGGCTCAGGAGTACGCCGCACGGGAGATCGATCTGAGATCGGACGGATGCGTAGGCCGATGGCTGAAACAGCAACAGCGCAAGACAGCCTCTTGGACCAACTGACGAGTTGGGACAATCTGGTCGCGGCGGTCTGCAAGACGCGGATGGGCAAGCGGCGCTACGCGGACTGCGCCCGCTCTGAGCATGGTGCGCGATCCCCGAGCTGCTGTCCTTCCAGATGGGGAACTGCGGGTGCGCGCCTATCACCCGGGGCCCTATCGCACGTTCTACGTCCGCGAGCCGAAGCGGCGGATGATCTGCGCGGCGTCGTATCGGGACCGGGTCGTACCTCACGCCCTGGTCTACGTCCATCGATACGCTGTTCGAGAAGAACTTCACCAGTGACTCCTACGCCAACCGTACTGTGCATGGGCACGAATTGGGCGGTGGACCGGTACCAGGAGTTTGCCGGCCTGTATCGGTAGGTGACTCCAGTGCGACATCGTCAAGTGGTGCACAAGGCGTGGACCACGGAATCCTCAAGTCTATGCTGCGCAGCTGTGATACGAGACGAGAACGTGCTCTGTCTGTGCAGATCGGATCATCGACTGCAGCAACGCGCAGCAGCCGATTGTCCAGTACTGGTCGCGGGCAAGGACCTGTTCGAGCCACACCGATGCGCCGGAAGTGAGCTTGCCGTATCGGGAGCATGGCGAGCCAGTACTGGGCCAACGTGTACCTGCACGGGCTGGACAACTTCGTCAAGGGCAGGCCGCAGTGGCGGGGGTACGTTCGCTACGTCTGATGACTTAACTGCTGCTCGGCGACGACAAGCAGGCGCTATGGCGCGGCTCGGACCGCCATCATGCCACTATCTGGAGCGGCTGCGATTGCGGATTCATGAGCAGCGCGCCCAGTGTGCGGCCGAACCGGGGCACGACGCGTTTCCTGTGGTATCGCTGCTGGCCAGGACACAATCGCTTCACTGACCAAAGTGCAACATACAACAGTTTCGGCGTCGGGGGCGCCTACTCCAGCGCGAATATGCGCGGGGCGCCAAGACGTGGGAGCAGGTCAAGGCGTCGCTGGCGGCGTGGAACGCGCACGCGGCGACCGCGAACGGGTGGAATCTTCGCCGGCGCCTGTTGGGCCGGTTGAAGTTCATACGGGGTCCGGTTGATATGGCCGTGTTCTGCGCGGCGGCAATTGGAACAACAATCCGAACAACTGCCGCTCGGCGAATCGCAACAGGAACACGCCCGACAACCGCAACAACAACAACGGGTTTCGTTGTGCGAATTGGGGAGTCTCACAGATTTGCGGACCGGAATGGCGGCCATCACGGTGGCCGGCAGCGTGTCCGGAGAGTCCGAACCGGATTCCGGTTCTTCCGCGTGCGGAGCACGCGGGAGACGAATGCAGCAGTGGCCCCGGCCGGCTCATGCAGCGATTGCCCCGGCCGGGGTGTTGAAAGACTACGACCCGGTCTCCTTGCGGCCCTGATGAGGCCGTGTGGGGATCGCGCACGAAACGAGTGGGCGGGCGGAAGCCCGCAAATGGACGCCTCTGCCCTGTGGAGGCTCTTCTGGAGGCTGCGGCCATGTGCGTAAATGTTAGCAAACTGAGCGTGTTGGCGCTGCTGGGGCTAGTAAGTTGGAGTCCCACGGCGCGGGGAGATTCGGACTGCGGCGATTCGGTGCGCGTTCACGATCGACAACCGTGGGGGCGGGGCGGTTACGATCTGGGCCTCGGTCAGCTACGATGAGCAAACAAAGGTCCTGGACGTCGTGGCGTTGGCGTTCGATGCGATCACCGGCGACTATATAACCATCGGCCCGGCCACGTACGACCTGGCCCCGCTGCCGTATTCCGGGAATCTGACGTATACGGGAACGCTGTGGGCGGCGCAGGTTGATCTGAGCGCTGACCCTCCCGCCGCGGGGCAGCACCCCGTGGCCATCACCATCCAACAAGCCAACGCGACCACGTGGTTCAACGTGGGCACTGCGATGGGGGTAATCACCGGACTCGTCAAAGAGGTCGACGCCAATCCGATCGTCGGTGCCGAGGTAACACTCTACGACAGCTTGAACTTCCACGGCAGCGGTCCTCTACAGGCGCTCGATTCCACAACGACGGGGCCCGGCGGCGATTACGCCTTCAACGACGTAACGGCAGGGATGTACGTCGTGTTTGCCGAGGCGACCGGATACCTGTCGCTCGACCGTCCCGCGATCATGGACAGCGGCGAAACGCTGGTGATCGACTTCGTTCTGCCAAGTGAGCTGTCACTGGCCTGGCTCATGACCGCGATGCAGTCACTCCACGACCGGACGGTGGAGGCGATGGACGCCGAGACGTTGCTCATGCCCGAGATCACCGAACAGGCGGCGGACGATCTCAACTACGAACTGGAAGACATGGGGTGGGACGTGGCAGGGGCGATCGGGGGTATTCTGAGTGGGGGCGCCAGCATGGGCCCCGACGCCCTTGGCTGGATCGCGGAGCATGCCGCGCGGGAAACCATCGACGCGGTGGTCACACAATTGGTGGCGGAGGCGGCCCTTGAAACGTGCGTCTCGGTGATAATCGAGCAGGTGATTGTGACGCGCGGTGCGACTTACCTGCTACCCGAGGACGAGGAGCCCTGGCGCCGGTACGAGTACGAGGAACTGGTCCAGATTCCGGAAGGGCCCTATAGCGAAGGTGCTGGCGTGCTCCAGGCCAGCAACGACGAGTTTCAGCAGACGGCCATGCTGATTGAAGCTGATCCCACATTTGACTTCGCAGCCGCGTGGCGGGCGATAGCGGCGCAGGAGCAAGTGATTCGCCGGATTGCCGACGGGCAGATGACGGCGTTTCTGCCGTTCCCTGATCCCGACGATGGCATGAGCGGGGTCTCGCTCCCAATCGGCCGGCAGGCGTGGCTGATGAACCACGTCGTGCTTAACGTGTTAGGAGGAACAAGCAACGCGCTCACAACCATCCAGATCGGGGCCGGTGGTTTTGCCGTTGGGGCGGCGGTGACAGGAATTGGCTTGCCGGTCGCAGCCGTAGCAGGCACCGTAGCCGTGGCGGCCGGAATCACTAATACCGTTGTGGGCGTCGCAGAACTGCTCGCGCAATGGACTGCCACATTGACGTACGGCATGGTGGCCAAGAGCTGGTCACAGGACATGCTGGCGCTGCCGACGCCGTACCTGAGAACACGCTCGTTCCTCGAGGCCCAGGCGGCGCAGCCGACGTACTTGCAAGCGGGTCGCACCTACTCTGCCACGGCGAGCGTCGACCTGAACGCGGACCTATGGAACTGGATCTTCGTAGGGGCGCTCCCGTTTGCGTGGAAGACCGCTGACGCGGAGATCACGAACACGGGAAACACCACCTCGACGTTTCGGGTCGTCGCTACCGGCTGGTGGGACTACCACCTCCCTGGCGACTGGCCGTGGATCGGCGGTCTGTTCGGTGGCGTGACGCTCATCAAGGTGCCGGTGAGCCTAATGGCTCTTGCCGGACCGTCGGCGACGACTCTGGGGCCGGGGCAAACCGCGATAGCTCAGGTGCCGTACATGGGCGTCTACTTAGACCCATTCAACATGTTCAGCCCGCACTGGCTCCAGGTGGATGTGTACTCCGGGCCATTCCTAGTGGCCACGCGGAGCGAACCGTTCTACGTGGTCAAAATCGGCCTGAAGCGCGACGGGTCTGATGGCGGCGAGCCTTCGGGTGGCTTCAACAGCACGTTCCTGTCCGCCAGGGGAACCGAGTTCGTGGACGAACGCAATTCGGAGGAGTTCCTGCCGGTCATCACGACGCTCGCCGACACGATGCTCAGCCCGGACGATGCGGCGCTGGAGGTCCCGTTCACCGTCGATGGGGAAGCCTGGTCCGCGGCGTTCCAGCTCGCGGCCCAACAGACGGCCGGCGTGTCCCTGCGGGTATACGACTCGGCTGGGCGGTGCGTGGGATACGACGTGAGCCGGGGCGGCGTGCAGACGGAGTTTCCGGGGACGTACACAGGCTCCGGGTCGCCCACGCAAGTGGTCGAGATCCCAGCCGCAGCGGGGTACACATATACGGTCCAGGCGGTCTTGGACGGCATCGAATCGGAAGAACCGGTTGGTGTCCAGATTTGGGCACTGGAAACACCAACGCGCCCGGCAGTGATGTCGGTCATGCCAGCCGAGTTTCTCCGGACGGCCTACCCCCGCGAGGAGCTCTCCGTTCCGGTGACCGTGGGCGAGTCGGGAGGGCAGGTTCCACTCGACGACGTGACCATCACGATTGGGACCATCGCCGGGCTAGACGAAACGGCGTTGGTTCTCACATCGTGGGATGAATACTCGTTCGCGTCGATCCCGGCGGGGCGTTCAAACGGCGTGAATTTCAGCCTCGCCGTTCCGCAGGACGCGCCCGTTGGCACATATACCGGGGCCGTCACGATCGTGTCGGCGAACGCCGGCACGCAAGTCGTTGAGGTTGAGATCGAGGTTGTACCGCTGGGCGACTTCGACAGCGACGGTGAGATCGACCTGGTCGACTTCAACAGGTTCGCCGATTGCTTGGCCGGGCCCGGCGTCTACGACCCGCCGCCAGGCTGCGATCCGCTCGACTTCGTCATCGCCGACCTGGACGGCGATGAAGACGTCGACCTGGCCGACTTCGCCAGCTTCCAGCGGGCATTCGCAGGAGGATCGCGGTAGCGTTGCAGCTTGAGAATCCGGTGATCCATAAATGCTCCAACGAAAAAGCGTCCAAGACGTGCGTCGAAGTGCGTCGCTGTGCGACCGCCTGATGTCACAAGCCGCTATTTCGCAGGCATTTGCGGCCGGCATCGCGGTTGACGCTTCGGAAACGCGTATCGTCCCAGACTCTCCCCCCCTCTCCGTTTTACTTTGCGCCTGTTCGCGCAGAGTTGTTCCCTGTAACACTTTAGGATCATCAGGCGCTTGAACAGCGCCGCCCCTGTCGTTGCGCCGAGTCGCACTGGTTTGGGACGTATTTGCGCAGCAATGGGCGGGGTTAAAGGCGGGGGTATCAGAAGCCTCGACGCCAACATCATCGGTCCCTGTGGCGCGGAGCGCTTCTCGCTCGCTCCCCGGCCGGTCCCACCGGGGCAGCGTTTGCAAAGCGCCCGCAAGATCGTATACGCCGAGCTTTGTGTAGAGCTTCAACGTCAGCCGCGGATCACTGTGCCGCGCCAGCTCCTGCACTTCTTTCACAGACGCACCACCCTGCACCAGTAACGTCACGTAGGACGCTCTGAGGCTGTGGAAATCGGCAACCCGACCATCGGCATCACGCACCCGCAGAAAATCGCTTTTGCGCCGCCCGCGCCGCTCTGCGCGCCCTTTTACGGCCTTGACCCATCGCGCGTGAGCGCGTCGCAAGTCGGCCCTTACCATGCGCGCCCCGTGCTTGTACCAGCGCGTCGGCCATAGCGCCACGTCGCCGGACCGATCACCCATCCACGCCTTTAGCAGCTCGGCCAGCTCAACGGTAATCCGCTGCCGATCGCTGCGACGGCGCTTTGAACGCCGAGCTTCCAGGACGATAGCGGGCAGCGTCCCGTCCAACTCCAGGCTCCGCGGCGTAAGGCTCCTCAACTCCGAAGCACGGAATCCCGTTCCCGCAGCGGTACGGTACAACATCGCCCGATCAGGTCCGCTCAGACCCTCAGCCTCTGGGCCGGCCTCAACAGCTTCAACGAGCAGGCGGAGTTCATCGGCACTCAATGCACGCCGCTCATACTGCCGGTCGGCTTCCGCGTTGTACCCGGACAGGTGGGCCAACGGATCATCGCGCAGCCGGCTATCACGCTTGAGCCATCGTGAGAATTGCTTCACAGCGCGCAGGTAGTGCTGTCGGGTTTGCAGGCTCAAAGCCCCACCGCGCAGGCTCCCGATAGCGGCCTGGATTGCCGACGCCGTTAGCTCACTCAACCGGCGTTACCTTGCTGATTCCGAACATGGGCACGTCCTCCCGTCCCACAAGACTCACGACTCGGTGAGATTCAGCGACAATCGCAGACGTTCGCCACGCTCGTCGACGAGACGGCAGACGTTGATCGACTCGATACCCTCGATAGGCCCACGTGGCCACACGCCACACTCGCCAGTCTCTGTGACGCCCGCACCCTCTGCCACTCCGCGCACGATGTCAATCGTCACCGGCAAGGGCGGGGAACACATGTCATACGCCTTGCCGTCAATCACATACTCCAACCGATTCTCAAGATAATGCACATCAATGTATTCGGCTCGATCAGTGATAGCTTGAAGCAATATCGCGGCGAACATCTGCGCCGCCGTGTCGTCCTTGCCAAGCAGAACGGCCAACGGCAACTTCGTCGGCTGCTCTCGGCTGCTGAGCCCCTGCTCGATATCCGTTTCGGCGCGCAACTCTCGAATCCATCGAGTCGTCATTCGTACAAACCGTGTGGTCATGGCAGCACTATCCTCGCACAGGACCATTGTATCCCTCGGAACTAATCGAAGTAGATAGGCCCACCACCATTGTAATCCGTGGGCCAGACATTCTTCCCGTTTGGACCGTACGGCTTGTTCGGGGCGCCTCGCCACGTCTTAGGTGGTTTTGGCTTCTTCAGAGACTTCACAATAGCAACGACAACGCATCTGGCAGCGAAATACCCCCCGGCGCCAACGACCACGGACACCGTCGTGGCAGTCGTAACGACGACGGTGTCCGAAAGGCCGGCAATGTCACGATCACTCCAGCCGAAGCGTTTATACCCCCATATCCAACCATGGGCGACACCGTTAGTAACCGGGTTTGTCCAGTCGTCACCTATCAGCAGCCCGCTCGGATCCACGGCGGTCATCGGCTGACCGCCGCAGTAGGCATACACATTCGGTCCGCCGCGGAGGCCGCTGGCTCCAGCGCGACCCCCTCGGCTACATCGACGGCCCGAATCTGTACGAATACGTCCGCTCGGCCCCGACAGTCCTCGTCGACCCGCTGGGGCTCATGCCGCCGGGCGGGTACCCACCCTACGCTCCGTCTCCCGGCGGAGATGACGACGGCGGTGGCTCCGGCGACGAAGGTGGTTCAGAAGCCGGCCCGTGCGGTGATGGCGGGGAGGTGGACCAGCCGCCGGAGTGGCAAGGGGCACGCGAGGAGGCGTTGCTATTGCTGAAACAGCTACTTGCCTCGGAACAAGCGCAACTTGATGTAATCATGAGGTGGCGGATATCCATGCTCATCGGGATGATGGCGGAGGACCATGCACGCTGGCGTGCTGGCATACAGGATTTTCTAGATCACTATTACTCTGCTGATCTGAATCCTGAGGCCGACTATCCGGAATATCACTCCGAAGGCCCGATTGAGGACTTTGCGAAGGACTGTTTCTGGAGGGTCATTCACAGTGACGAAGTTCTTGCGGAGATGTCCGACACGCGTATAGTGGTGGAGTCAGTGGGAGTGTCGATTGTCGGAGGGGTTACGATCTACGTCACGGTTAAGTACATCATCAAGAAGGCTATCGGGCGCATCGCCCCAAAGGGGGGAGGAGGCGAGAGCGCAGCCGCTGCACGAGGTCGAGCCGCTCATAAGGAGTTTGCCGAGCAAGTCAAAGCCAAACCAGGATGGCAATCGGAACAGAGAATCCCCGGAACGAAGCTTCGTCCGGACGCGATTGACCCCAAGGGCCGTCCTGTTGAACTGAAACCCAACACGCCATCTGGACGCGCTCGAAGCGCAAGGCACATTCAGGTGTACAAAGACGCGACGGATACGAACGGGCGCGTGACCTACTATGACCCTTGATAGTGTTCATAGAACTAAAGGAGATCGAACTATGCGACACTCAGAAGGGGCAAAAGCTATGCTTGCCTCCATAGTAAATGAATACGTTGCCCCGTTGCTGTTATCCAAGGGTTTCCGCCGATCCAAACTTGTCTGGAACCGACGATTGGATGGCATGACGCATGTGCTCGACATTCAGCGGAGCAAGTGGAGCGATGCAGAGAGTACCAGCTTCACGGTGAATCTTGGAGTCTGGATCGAGCATCTATGGCGAATATACTGGGACAAGACGAAGCCTCCCACGACGATCCGAGAGAGTGAATGTTTTCCGAGTGTGCGAGTTGGGCAGTTGTTGGGCGAAGGTCCGCTTCATAAGGATGTGTGGTGGACGATTAAGGATCCCAACGACGTGAGTGCTGTCGGATATGAGCTACGAGATATTCTCGCGACCAAGTGCATTCCGTTCCTGGACAAACTCGATTCTATTGATGCGGTGTTGACTGCTGTGGAAGATCCTATGCTCCGCAGGTTCCCTGGTGGACGTTTGTCCTATGCAGTCCTGAACTTCTTGGCGGGCCAGCGCGCCGAGGCCACGGAAATCCTGGCCGAGATGTTGGCGATTCCGAAGTTGAAGGCTTGGCATGACCGGATACGGGGAGTCTCCGAACGGCTTGCCAGCATGACGTAATCCTCATCGTGCGAAAAGATGAACACCGGGCGGCTTGACCTTGCTGAGGTCTGGCCGCCCGGTTGCGTTCCCGCTCGGAAAATCTCCTTCAAAATCTCTCCTTCCCCTTGATCCCACCTGCCGCCCATGGTGGCGGGTGCAGACGTTTGACTATACGCAGACCAACGAGCTCTGCCCCGACGCGTCCGATAGTGCTCCGCTGATCACCCGGCACGTGTATGCCGGCGGGTTCGAGCCGGTGGCTGAGTACGTCTGGTGCGACTACTCCGGGCCGGGCGGCACCGGCGATTGGGTTCTGGCCCGCGAGTTTGTCTGGGGCGAGCGGTTCCCCGAGCCGGTGGCCATGATCGATTACACCGATCTCGGCGACGTGTCGGCCGGGACGCCGGAGGTGCTGCACTACGTCCACGACGCGCTCGGCAACGTGGTCGGCCTGACCGACGCCCCCACCCCGGCCTCATTCTCGTCAAGCTTAACCACCCCCCGGCCGATGCTGACGCTGATGCACTCTCAGGCCGCCACCAGCGTTGCGCTCCCAACATCCATAGACAACCCGCTCGCTCCGCCGCACGGCCGCACTTCTTATCGCAACTTCATCATCCCCACGCTGGCCGACGCGCTCTTTCTTATCATCCTGCTCCGCCTCCTCCAGCTCGGGTCGGCCGCGTTCTTCAACGACCCCGGCACCGGCTGGCACATTCAAACGGGCGATAACATCATCGCCACCCATGCCGTACCCACTGCCGACGCCTACAGCTTCACCCGACACGGGCAGCCCTGGGTCCAGACCCAATGGCTCGGCGACGTGCTCATGGCACTCGCGGGCCGAACCGCCGGATACCCCCTCATCGCCCTGCTCACCGCCATCAGCCTCGCGCTGCTCTTCCGCTCGGTTTATCGGGCCCACGTCAGCGCCGGCGGCTGGCCAACCGTCGCCCTGCTCATCACCCTGCTCGCCACCGGTGCCGCCAGCGGCCACTTCCTCGCCCGCCCGCTCATCGCCACCACCGTCGGCCTGCCGCTCTGCTTCTGGTGGGCCACCCAATACGCCCGCGGCCAAATCAGCACCAGACAAGCCTGGCTGCTCGTGCCAATCGCCGCCCTGTGGGCCAACCTCCACCCGGGCGTCCTCGGCGGAATCGCCACCGTCGGACTCACCAGCGTCGGCCTGCTCATCTCGGCCACGTTCACCCGCGACCATCGCCGCGGCGCCGCCAAACGCGCCCTCACACTGCTCGCCATCAGCCTCGCGATGGGGGCGGCCACGCTGATCAATCCCTACGGCCTCGGCTGGCACCGCTGGATCGCGAGCCTCACCGCGCTAACCGCGTTGCCCCATTACGTCGACGAATGGCAGCCGCCCGTCTGGACCGACCCCGACTGCATCGCCGCCGGACTGCTGCTCACGCTCGCCACACTGACGCTCCTGGTCCGCCGCCGGGGCATCAACCTCTCCGAAGCACTCGTCCTGACATTCTGGCTCGCGCAGGCCGCCCATGAATCCGCCGACGGTTGTTGCGGAACGCCCGCTCTTGCTCGGCCGGCTTGTCGATCCACACACGCTGCTGCGATTCGTCCTTCTCGGCCATGTACGTACGAATGCCCCACTCGGCACACTGCGTCAACGTCGCATTGCTGTGATACCCGCTGTCCGTCGCCAGAGCCTGCAATTCGGCGTCGCTGCCCGCCCGCATCAGGTTCACCTGCGCCGCAACCAGCGTCTGCGGCAGACTCTCCGGATCGCCACAGTCCCCCGGCTGCCGGCCGGCGACGCCTGCTATCCGCAATCGGACCATCAAGTTATCGGTCTATGTCGCGAGCGATTCAGGCTGGTTTCTCGAACGTTTGCATATAGAAATGCTCCCCCACCCGCACGAGCACCCTCGGCGTCAGCGGGATCCGCCCACACAACTCCTCGGGAGAGAATCGCAGTTCCAAAGACGGCCCCATCGGAGTCGGACGCTTGTCGATCTCGACGATGGCCAGCCTGCCCCCCGGCCTCAGCAGACGAGCCACCTCGTCACCAAAGCTACGCATCTGCTCAGATGTGAAACCATGCACAACCGTAGACAGGTAGATCAGATCGATCGACGCGTCCGCCAGCGGCGTGGTGACCGTGATATCACCCACGAACGCCCGGATGTTGCTGCCAACGACCTCACTGCGCAGCGTGGCGATGGCCTCTTCATGCGGATCGAGCGCATGCACTATCCCGGTCTCGCCCACCGCGGCCGCGAACGCCTTGGACATGTATCCATTGCCGCAGCCGGCGTCCAGGATCGTCTGCCCCGGGCGGATCTCCAACGCCGCCAGTATTGCCGCCTGATCCAGCAAATGCGCCGACGATCGGCCGCCGTGGTGATGGTGATGTGCCGCAGCCCCGTCGCGGGCAGACTCGCTCATATCAGTCGATTCCTCATCCGCCCCGTCGTTCATGCTGATCCCTCCTTCGGAAAACAATACGCACCAGATCACGGCACGCGGAACAATTCTCCCCGCTGAAGACATTGCGCCAACTCGGCGTAACGCTCGCGCAGATCCGCGTGCGTCGGCACAGACGCCAACGATCGGCGAATGCGCGTCGCCAGTGTCCCGGCAGCAAGCATGCGCCGCAACACCGGCGTCAACGTGGCTACCTCCGGCATAACCTGATCGAGCAACATCTTCCACAACTCCGCCGCGGTGCATGAGCCCCGCTCAACGCCCAGCGCCGCGAGCAAACTCCGCTCGCGAACCTGCGCCAGCTCGCCATCCCTGATAATATCCAGCAAAACCGCGTGCAGCGCCGCCGTCGCGACGGCACACTGGCCGGCGTAGTCTGACCAGCGCTCATCAACCAGGGCGCGGACCACCTCAATAATCAACGCAGCCAGCGCCACGTCCGCCAGCGGGCACTCCTGAATATCCAACACGCGGATTTCGATCGCGCCACGATCAAATCGCGCCATCGCGCCGCGCGCGTTGGCAAACTCGTGCCGGAGAATGCCCTCGGGATCGAACGGACTCAAGTCGTCGTACAACTTCCCCAGGATGTCGCGCTCGTACTCCCGGCGGGTGAAAATCGGCTCGGGCACCACCAGGCCAGCCATCATGGGAACACGATCAGAATTGGTCCGGTAAACCTGCATGCGGTGACAAATGTGTGGCGTGTTCGCGCCGTCCGCGATCGGAGAGCTGGCCGCCAACGCCGGCAGCAGTGGCAAAATCAATCGCAGGGCCGCATGAAGCCGACCGAATTCCTCGTCGTTCGCAAACGGCAGATTGATGTGCGTGCTTTGCAGGTTGCCCCACCCGTGGCCCCGGCAGCCAAAGATGCGGTCATACGTCCGATAGATCTCGTTGCACTCGTGTGGCCAGAGCTTCGTTTCGCGAGCAGGATCCATCCACGGGTGCATCGCCGTCGGCAGCAGTTCGCAGCCCAGCGGATCGAGCAACCCGTTGATTCGTTGCACGCTCGTCTGGAAATACTCGTCGAGATGATCGAGCGATTTGGCCGGCCGTTGAGTTTTCAGTTCGACCACATGCAGCGTAAGTTCGTTTGACCAGGAGACCTGGCCGGTGGGTCCGTCCGGCTCGACTTCGGACGTGGCCTGGCCGGTGGCGCGCCGAAAGAGCTCATCGCAGACCGGGCGAACGTTCAACGTCTCGCGGTCGACGATCATGTACTCGAGCTCGAGCCCGACCGCGTCGAACAGGCCCAGCGGGTATGACCAGGTATCTGATTCCGTCGATTCACTCATGGTGTGTCGAGTTTCGCCAGGAAATGCCGCATGACGCGGCGATACAACTCATCACCGAGCGCCGCGTCCTCCACACCGGCATCAATATTGGGGTTGTCGTTAACCTCGATTACGACGGGCTTGTCGCGCACGATCTTGATGTCGACGCCATAGAGGCCGTCGCCCATTAGGGCGGCAGCGCGCACAGCCAGCTTGATGACGTCGGCCGGTGCATCCTCCACCAGCAGCGTTTCGGCGTTACCCTCGTGGATGCCGTCCTCGTCGCGTTTGACGATCTGCCAGTGGTCGGGCGCCATCCCGTAGCGGCAGGCGAAGATCGCCCGCCCGCCGAGCACGCCGATGCGCCAATCAAACTCCGTAGGTACGTATTCCTGCGCTACGAGAAGATCGCTGTGCTCGAAGAAGTCGGCGAGCATTTCCTCGGCATCGGAAGCCGTGTCGACCCGCGACACGCCGACCGAGAAGGCGCCGTCCGGACGCTTCAGCACGCAGGGGAAGCCAAGCGAATGAAGTCCGGCGAGCGCGTTGTCCTCCGCGAGGATCAACGTCCTGGGGGTAGCGATGCGGTGGCGCGCCATCGTCTCCACCAGGAACACCTTGTTCGTACAGCGCCGGATTGAGCCGGGGTCGTCGATGACCACCATGCCCTCCGCCTCCGCCCGACGCGAGAGCCGATATGTCCGATGATTCACATGGGTTGTCTCCCGGATGAACAAGGCATCGTACTCGGCGATTCGGCCATACAGTTCCTTGCCGATCAGGTCGCAGGCGATGCCGAGCTCTTCGCCGGCAGCAACAAACTTGTTCAGCGCCGCGGTATTCGATGGCGGCAGCGCGTCATCCGGATCGCGGACAATGGCGAGGTCGAACCGCGCGGGCGTGCTGGTCTTGCTCCGCTTGGGGACGCGTTTCAGGTAGCGTTTGGCCTGCTCGACGACAAACGGGTAGTGCGCATCGGGAACGTCGCCCAGGCCGATCACACGCACCGCGGTCAATCGCCAGGTACCGTTGCGTTCGAACTTCGCCCGCAGCAGTGGTGCCGGAAACGCGTTGAAAATCGCCATGGCGAGCCGCTCATGACCGGCGGCGAGATTGTGACCGAAGTAGATGCTGAGCTCAAACGTCTCGGACTTGATGCGACGGAGGCCGGACTGGATCAGCTCCTCCAAATCGTGCGATACGAGCCTGACGACGGGCCCGAGTCGCAGGTCCTGGATCGCGGTCAGCGAGGGCAGTGGCCGATGTCCGCGGGCTTCCGCCAGCAGGGACACGTAATAGCCGGCCGCCTGGTACCGGAATGATCGGCAGAGGTTAAACACCTTGCGACCGCTGCCCTGGGCGTATTGCGGCTGCGACAGGTAGGCGTATGACGAGACAAGTTCTGTGCCGGGCACCTTGAGTGGCCAGCGTTTGGGTGAATCTACCACGAGCAGCGGTGTCATCAGTGTTTCCGCTTATTGGTTTTATCGCCGGTGGGCTCGATCACGAGCAGGTTGGCGTCGTAGGTCAGCACGCCGAGCATGATGGCGGGAACCAGGCGCGCCATCGACACGGTGTACTGTTGCGATTCGAATCCGGGATTGTCCTCGAGTGGGTCCGCGACCGTAACCTCGCGTCCCCTTGAATCGTAGCCGTGGAGCACCACGAAGTGTCCGGCCGGAATTCCGCGGATGTCGTCATAATCATCGGCGGGCCCGAACTCGCGTGCGCAGCGGTACAGGTAGGTGGCGCTGAGCCCGGTTAGGACGGGTATGCCGTCGCGGATGAACCCGGAGATGAGCCGGCTGGTCAGATCGCGGAAACAGATCGAGCCGCCGAGTCGGATGAACTCCAGGTAGGAGGCCGTCGCGACACGGAAACGGGCGTCATCGTTACTCTTGGCCGCGACCTGCATTCTCAGCTTGGGCTCCAGCCGGGCGGCGGAGACGGTGCCGTCCTTGCCGAACCAAGTCGGATCGAAGACTTGCAGGTTGAAGGTGTAGAGCGTGGCCTGGTATCCGCGCGTCAGCGCGTGGATGCCGAGCATGACCGCGAGCGTTCCGCGACCCGCGCCCGCAACGTTCAGCGACCGCGCCGAGTCGATCACATCTTCCAGCTCAATGTCATCGCCCCAGTAGCGATAGACCGCGTGCAGGCACGTCGGGCCACAGGTCTCGTCATTCGGCTGGGGAAGCATGCGAATCGGCAGAACTGCCGGCGACAGAGCCCGGCGCTGACGCTCCGAAGGCGGATCCGTTCTCGAATCCTTGTCCACCATTCAAAACGACCTCGAGGAGCGCCGCTCCCGCGTGGCTCCACGCGCCTGGCGCCTCTGGCGACCCAACGCGGATCGCTAACTCAGGGCGGCCAGTTGTTGCATACTGACGATGTCCACCTCGACGCCCGGCAGGCGACGCAACCAGCAGGAGTGGGCATCCAATATGCGCGCGGGATTCTATTCCCGCCAACCCCGCATCACCAGCGGCGGAGAAACAAATCGCCGGGGTCATCAGCGGCTGACAAGCGTCTGCCGTAGCGACACCGGGCCGCTTGACCCGGGCGCTGCGCAGGCACGAGAATGTTGCCCAGGGATAATCGCCGGGATACTTGGCAACTGCGCAGAATGGACCGTCAACCGTGCCCGAACTTGCTCCGCACACCCCCGCCCTGGTCTGCTTCGACCTCGGGCGGGTGCTGATTCGCATCGCCGACAATTGGCGCGACGCCTGCCAGGCGGCGGGCGTCGCACCGCCTCCACAGCTCGACGAACCAACGACCCTGGCGCAGTTGCACGAGATCATGGAGCAGGCCGGCGTCGGCAACCTAGATGCCGAGGATACGTTCCGGCGAATCGCAACCATCACCCCCTTCAGCCCGGACGAAGTTCGGCTCATCTCGGCCAACTGGCTGCGCGGGCCGTTCCCGGGCACCGGCGAGTTGCTGGTCGAGGTCTCCGCGACCAATCTCCACACCGCCTGTCTCTCCAACACCAACGATCATCACTGGCAGCTCATCCTCACCCGCTCCGATCCCAACTACCTGCCGCTGGAACAACTCGATTATCGTTTCGCCAGTCACCTCGTCGGGCACGCCAAGCCCAATCCCGAGATCTACGCGTGCGTCGAACAGATCACCGGCATCGATCCGCGCGCGATCATCTTCTTCGACGACACGCCGGAACATTGCCAGGCCGCCCGCGCGCGCGGCTGGCAAGCGCAGCTCATCGAGCGTAACAGCAATCCCATAGCGCAAATGTGCAACCACCTCCGCACCGCGGGCGTGCTGTAACCGCTCCGTCCGACCAGCCCTGCTCCAAACCCGCTCAGCTTGTAGCCAATCAACCCGCGTCGTAGGATGGTTCGCCAAGTTCAGTCCCCCAGCCGCGCGGAGCAGACCATGTCCCACCTTACCCGCGTCCGCCACCCGATCTGGGTCCGAGGCGACCTGGACGGCTTCTTCGGCCTGATGGTCGACAACCTGGTCCAGGTGCTGTTCATCATCAACCTGTGCAAATTCATGTGCGGGTTGCCCGACGAGCTCATCTACCAGCGCATCCTGCCCGGCGTCGCCATCAGCCTGCTCGTCGGCAACATTTTCTACGGGCTCCAGGCTCGCTGGGTCGCCCGCCGCTTCAACAACCCGGGTTGCACCGCCCTGCCTTATGGAATCAACACGCCATCGGTCATCGCCTACGCCTATTTCATCATGGCGCCGGTCTATCAACTCACCGGCGATGGCCACCTGGCCTGGATGGCCGGACTGCTGGCCTGCCTGGTCAGCGGCGTCGTCGAGTTTGCGGGTGCGTTCGTGGCCGAGCGGCTGCGGCGCGTGACGCCGCGGGCCGCGCTGCTGGGCGTGCTGGCAGCTATCGGCATCACCTTCATCGCCGCCGACTTTGCCTTCCGCATCTACACCCGGCCTCTGGTGGGCGTGTTGCCGCTGGTATTCCTGCTTCTGGCCTATTTCGCCCGTTACCAATTCCCCTTCCGGCTACCCGGCGGGTTGCTCGCGGTGCTGTTCGGCTGCGTGATTGCGTGGGGGCTGACCGCGGTCGGCGGCGATTGGTTCGGCTCAGTGAAGATGGACCCCGGCGCCGTCAAGGCCGCCCTCAGTAGCGAACAGGTCCACTGGACTGCGCCGACCTTCTGCGGGCAGGAAATCTGGAACCTGTTGCGAGAGCAACCCCGGCTCGTGCTGCTCTACCTGACCGTCTCCATACCCATGGGCATTATCAACGTGCTCGGCTCACTACAGAACATCGAGTCGGCCGAGGCTGGCGGCGACCGCTTCCCCACCGGACCCTCGCTGGCCGTCAACGGCATCGGCACCATCGCCGCCGGTCTGTTCGGATCCTGCTTCCCGACGACGATCTACATCGGCCACCCCGGCTGGAAAGTGCTCGGCGCCAAATCGGGCTACTCGATCCTCAACGGCCTGTTCTTCACCGCGATCTTCCTCTTCGGCCTAGGACCCTTCCTGCAAGCACTCATACCGATCGAAGCTGGCGCGGCCATCGTCGTCTACATCGGCATCATCATCACCGCCCAGGCCTTCCAGGCCACGCCCAAGGAACACGCGCCATCGGTCGCGATCGCGCTCTTCCCGGCCCTGGCGGCAATCATCGTCGTTCGGCTCGGGCTGTACTTCGCCTACCCTGGCATAGACGTCACGCTGGCCGACGTGCTACGAAACCCCGGCCCAACCACCCCCTACATCGCCGGCCTGCTGACGCTGACTGGGGCCAATTCCGGCTGGATCATCGTCACGCTGGCGCTGACCGCCATCGGAGCCGCCCTGACCGACCACAAGTACAAGGCCGCCGTCGTCTGGTGTGCGGCCCTCGCCGTGCTGACCTTCATCGGTGCCACGCACGCCTACCGAATCGAGGGCAACGTCGTCCACGAGTATTTCATCTGGCAGCAGGCTGACTGTTTCCATTTGCAGGCCGGCGCAGCGGCCACCGCTACCGCCCCGGCCAACCAGTCGACGGCGGTGGCATATCGCGCGTTTCCGATCGCGATGGGATATGCGCTGGCCACAGTGCTCTTCGCATTGGTGGCGTGGGGGCGACGTCCGGCGGCGCCGCCTGTTGCCGCACCCCAGCCCATCCGTACACCGCCACCCGCGCCGAATGTGCCTGGCCCGACTACAATCCCCCCAACCGAGCCGACCATGACACCGTTGACCGCCGCCGGCCTTCACCAGGCCGAGCCGGCCCGACCAGGAGGCGTTGATGGACCTGAAGACCCGCGTTGAAATCGCCGCCGGTCGCCAGCCGGCCGACCTCGTTCTCAAGAACGGCCGGATCGTGAACGTCTATTCCAGCGAAGTGCACGACGGCGACGTGGCGATTGCGGGCGGGCGCGTGGTCGGCATCGGCGCGTACGAGGGGCGTGATGTCGTCGATGTCAGCGGGCAATTCATCTGTCCGGGCTTCATCGACGGACACATCCACATCGAATCGTCCATGCTCAGCGTGTCCGAGTTCGCCAAGGTGGTGGTCCCACACGGCACCGCCGCCGTCATCACCGACCCCCACGAAATCGCGAACGTGCTGGGCACCGATGGCATCCGCTACATGCTGTCATCGAGCAAGCATTGTCCGATCTACGTATACGTGATGGCCAGTTCGTGCGTGCCGGCCTCGCGCTTCGAGAGCAGCGGGGCCGACCTCGACGCCGTCGATCTGCTGCCGCTTCTCAGCGACCGCTGGGTATTGGGGCTGGCGGAGATGATGGATTTCCCGGGTGTCGTCGCGGGCAACGAAACCTGTCTCGATAAGCTGACCGTCGCCGCCCAACACCCCATCGACGGCCACGCCCCGGGACTAACCGGGCGCGACCTGTGCGCTTACGTGACCGCCGGCATCGGCAGCGACCACGAGTGCACCACGCTGAAAGAAGCGGAGGAAAAACTGCGGCTTGGCATGTCCATCATGATTCGCGAGGGCAGCCAGGCGCACAACCTCGACGCGCTGCTGCCGCTCGTGCGTCCGGAAACGGTCGACCGCTTTATGCTCGTCACCGACGACAA
Source organism: Phycisphaerae bacterium (assembly GCA_963666925.2). Taxonomy (GTDB): domain Bacteria; phylum Planctomycetota; class Phycisphaerae; order UBA1845; family Fen-1342; genus JANQFV01. The sequence goes on from CAXXTC010000005.1 coordinate 24,733, forward strand.
GGACGTCGAGGACCTGCTCGGCCAGGGGCACGTCGATCATCTCCTGCGCCGCGCGATCGCCGGCGGGCTGAACCCGGTCCACGCCATCAAGCTGGCGACGCTCAATCCGGCACGTTATTTCGGCCTGCCCGATCTCGGTGCGGTAGCCCCCGGCAAACTGGCCTGCCTGGCAATCCTGGAAGACCTCGAATCATGCCGGGTTACGCGCGTTTACCAGGCCGGCCGGCTGGTCGCCGAGGATGGCGTCGCGATCGACCCCGATGCCGGCCGGCGGCGCAAGCACATCCTGCGCAGCTCGATCAACGTGCACTGGCTCGAGCCGACGCATTTCGCCATCAAGGCGCCGGGGCCAGACCCCTGCGACGTGCACGCCATGGAAGTTACCGACGGCAGCCTCGAAACCAAGCGGCTGCGCGAGCGCATCACTCCCGCCAACGGGCTGCTGCCCGCCGACCCGCAGCGCGACCTGTGCAAGGTGGCCTGCATCGAACGCCACCAGGCCAGCGGCAACACCGGCCTCGGCTTCGCCCGCGGCTTCGGTATGCGCAGCGGTGCGATCGCATCGTCAGTCTGTCACGATTCGCACAACCTGCTCGTCGCCGGCGTGAACGACTTCGACATGTACACTGCCGCCGTCCACCTCGTGAAAATCCGCGGCGGGTTCTGCGTAGTCAAGGATGGGCAAGTGCTGGCGGACGTGCCGCTGACCATCGCCGGCCTGATGAGCGAAACCGACGCGCAATCCCTCAGCGCACAACTCAAACGCCTGCACGAGGCCGCCCAGCAGCTCGGCATCAAGCTGCGCCGCCCGTTCATGGCGCTGTCGTTCCTGAACCTCTCCGTTATCGGATCACTCAAGCTCACCGACCAGGGGCTGGTCGACGTCGACCGCTTCGAGCTGATCGACCTGATCGCACCGTAAGCATCAACGCCCAAGTACCGATCAAGTCAGCGCCGAAAGCTACTCGGTTCCCTTGTTGGATGATCGCTTCTCCAGCGCCCGTTTGCCGCGGGGGTGGCAGCGGTCGTGAATCTCGCGCAGCCGCCGGGTTTGCACGTGTGTGTAGATCTCCGTGGTCGCGATGCTGGCGTGGCCGAGCAATTCCTGCACGACGCGCAGGTCGGCCCCACCTTCGAGCAGGTGGGTAGCGAAGCAGTGCCGCAGCGTGTGTGGGCTGACCTTGCCACTGATACCCAACCGGCGTGCTTCGCGGCGCACCATTCGCCAGACGGACATACGATCCAGCGGCCCGCCACTGCGCGAGAGAAACAGCGGAATCGTCGCCGCCACGCGATCGCTGATCGGCAACCCCCAGTACCCGTGCCGGGCGCCCTGGTCGAGCAACCGGGGGCGCAGCGTTTCTAGGTATACCTCGAGGCGGTCCAACGCCTTTTGCCCCACCGGCAGGACGCGCTCCTTGCTACCCTTACCCACACAGCGCACGTAGCCCGCCTTGAGGTTCAGATCGCCCATCCGCAGGTTGCACAGCTCGCTCACGCGCAGGCCGCTGGCGTAGAACAGCTCGAGCATGGCGGTGTCGCGGGCGGCCAGCGGACGATCCGGATCGGGCGCGGTCACCAGCGTCGCCACCTGGTCGAGGTTGAGTGTCTCCGGCAAGCGCTGCCACTTCTTGGGCAGCACGACCAAGGACGTGAGATCCTCTTTCACCTGGTGCGTCAGGTGCAGCCAGCGCAGCCACATCCGCAGGGCCACCACGCGTCGCGACAGCGACGTCTCCTTGTGCCCCAGTCGGCTCTGCTCGACCATGTAATCCTGGATCAACTGGGCGTCGATCCGCGACCAGTCGTCCACCCCGCGGCGGCGCAGAAAATCCCCAAAACGCTCCAGGTCACGCCGATAGGCGGATATGGTGTTGGCCGACAGCCCCAGCTCGACGTTCTGGTACACGCGAAAGGCTGCCAGCGTGCGCAGAAACGCTGGCGTACACGAAAGTTGGAGTTTGCGTCGAGTGGATTGGGGGGTAGTGGACATCTACGCACGCTTCCTTGCGATTATGACCGGGCGTTCCGCGCCCGCGGGCAGTCTACCGCGCCGCCGCCCCACCGGGCCACTGCCGACAGCGTTGCCACAAGCGGAATTCGGCTGGTCGCCGCCTGCCGCTGCGGTTATCTTGGAAGCTCCAGCCTGCTGTATGCGTGGACGCGGGCGATCACGGTGACTTGCTGACCGACCACATGGAGGTGGCGGCGCAACCAGCCCAGGAGGTGGCCATATGCGCTATAGCCGACGACGCAAGAAGCGACGCAACCGCATTCTCCTCTTCGCCGTTCTGATCGTGGGTGGGGCAGCCGGCGGATGGTGGTGGTTCTCATCCCCCGATAGTGAGTCCCAGGTCCAGGCCGACGCCCTGGCAAGCGAATCGACCGAGGCCCCGCCGCCGGCGGAAACCACCCCGGCCGGACGTTCCCAACTGGCCGCCAGCGAAGAGATCATCAAGCCGGCCGATCCGCAGCCCGGCCAGACGCCGACATCGACCACCCCCGACGATCCCACCGCGGCTCGCACGCATGATGAGACCCGCAGCGGCCACGTCGCCATCGAAGCAGCCCGGCACAATCTCGAAGCCGGCAAAATCATCGAAGCCCGCCACGCACTCAACGCCCTGTTGGCCCGCCAACTCGAACGCAACGAGGCGGTCGAGGTCCGCAGCCTGCTGACGCGTATTGCCGACGACACCATCTTTGGCCCGCGCATCGTGCCGAACGACCCCATGGTCGAAACCTACTCGGTCCAGTCCGGCGATGTGCTGCTGCGAATCGGCAAGCGCTGCCACGTGCCGGCCGAAGGCCTGATGCGCATCAACGCCATCCGCGACGCCCGCCTAATCCGGGCCGAACAGTTGCTCAAGCTCCCGCGTGGCCCGTTCAACGCGAAAATCTACAAGTCCGACTTCCGCCTGGATCTCCACCTCGGCGATCTGTACGTCCGCAGCTATCGCGTCGGGCTGGGCAGTGAAAACAGCACCCCCGAAGGCGTATGGAAAGTCAAGGATCGCCTCAAGAACCCGACCTACTACCCCTCCGCCTCCAACCCCAACAAACGCATCATCCCCGCGGACGATCCTGAGAATCCGCTCGGCGAACGCTGGATCGGCCTGCAAGGCGTCGAGGGCGCAGCGGTCGGACGCGTCGGCTACGGCATCCACGGCACCATCGCGCCCGAGACCATCGGCCAGGCCGCCTCGCTGGGCTGCATCCGTATGCGTAACGATGACATCGAATTCCTGTACGACCTGCTGCTGCCCGGCCAGTCGACGGTGACTATCCTGCCGTGACCAACTTTCTCACGCCGGCGCCGCTGTTCAACCCCATCACGGCGCCGGCGCCTTTATCTGCCACGGAAATCTTTGCCGGCCCCTTCGGGCTGCTCCTTTTCCTGCCACTGATCCCGCTGGTGTTGCTGCTGGGTCGCCGCTGGCCGCGAGCCACGCTGATCGGCGCCAGCCTGGTCTGGATGCTGCCCACGCTCCAGCCGTCGGCCACACTGATTCTGCTCGCCTGGCTGGCCGTCGGCATCGGCTGGGTCCTGCTCATCAGCGAACTGCGCCGGCGCAATCGGCTCTGTCTGCGCAGCGCCCAGACACTCATCTGGATCGGCCTGCACGCGCTGGCCCTGCCACTCTGGCTGCACGCCCAGCAATGTTGGTATCCCTCGCGGATGGCCCCGCTGCATAACGCTGGCTTCGCCTATTTCCTGCTGCGGATGGTCGGCTGGGGACTCGAGCGTGTCGCTGACCCGCAAACTCCGGCCCGTCTGGCCGACACCGCCTGCTGGCTGCTCTACCCGGCCTGCATGCGTCTCGGCCCGGTCGTCCGCCATGCCGACTTCCTCACCCGCCTCGACCAGTGGCAGCCGACCCGTTCGTCTCAATGGCGCCGCGGCGGCCTCCGCGGGCTCGGTTTTATCGGCGGCGGCCTGCTGCTGGCGATCGTCGGCCGACATATACCACTCGCCCCAGCCGTCGGCGCCGACTTCTTCGCCGCCCCGCAGGACTACTCCACCACCCACCTGCTGCGCGCCTTCTACCTGGTGCCAATCCAGATCTACCTGCTTCTATGGACCTATAACGAACTGGCCTGCGCTATCGGCTACTGGGTCGGCATCCCGGTCGACAACAATTTCAACTGGCTGCCCCGGGCCACTTCCGTCCGCGACTTCTGGCGCCGCTGGCACGTCACCGTCGGTGCCTGGCTGCGCGACTACCTCTACATCCCCCTCGGCGGCAACCGCCGGAATTATCATCTGAACCTGCTCATTGTTTTCGCCTATTGCGGCCTCTGGCACGGGGCGAGCTGGTCATTCCTCGCCTGGGGGCTCTCGCAGGCGCTCGCGCTCAACGTCCAGCATGCCTGGGACCATCTCCGCCGCCGCACCGGGCTGGACCGCATCCTCCGCGGGCCCCTCTGGACAGCCTGCTGCTGGCTGCTCACCATGCACTACCAGCTTGCGACCGTCCTGATGTTCAGCGACTTCGACCATTGCGGTCTGAGACTGCTGCACGAGCTGGCCCAACGAACACTGACCGCCGGCGCGTAAGACCGCCCAAGGAGACCGCGTTGTCCGCATCATCCGACCACTGGCACCTGGAGGAAACCTGCTTCGACCTGCGCAACAACCTCCATTACGAAAGCCTCTTCGCCATCGGCAGCGGCACGCTTCAGCAACGCGCCTGCTTTGAGGAAGGCCTGCCCGACGACCCGCAGGATCGCGAATACCTGCGCCTCCGCGGACAGCTCTCCAGCTCTCAGCGACCGCCATTCAAGAGCCGCTATGGCACCTATCTCCCCGGCGTCACCGGCCCACACCCAACCTGCCTCGACGAACTCATCAATCTGCCCGCCCTGCACGGGCTGATCATCTACGGCAACGGCGCCCGGCTCGACTTAGAGCACGCAAAAATAAGCGAATACTCCCGCCGACTTGATCTGCGTCATGGCCGACTCCGGCGCAGCTTCATCTGGGAACTCGCCAGCGGCGCACGCGTGCGCATGTGCTTCGAGCGCTTCATCAGCGCCAAACGACCACACGTGATGGCCCTGCGCTGCACGACCACGCACGTTTCCGGGCCACCCGCCGAGCTGCGTCTGCTCGGCCCGCTCGATGCCGAGGTGCGCACCAACGGCTTCGACCACTTCACCAATGTCGAAACCACCGGCGAACACGAGCCGATCACCATGCGCGTGCGCACCAACGGCGGGATCGAAGTCGCCGCCGCCGCCCTGCTGACCAGCGATTGCGGCGTGCTGTGGAGCGTCGAGGCGCACGAGCGCTGGGTCGCGACGTGCGGCGGCGTGGTGCTTGACCCGGGGCATACGCTGGAGGTCGACAAGTACGCCGCCATCACGTCGTCGCTACACTCTGGCGCCAATCCGCTGGATGCCGCCCGCACGCTGGCCTGGGACGCTGCCGCCGTCGGCTTCGACCGTCTGGCCGCCGAGTCCGACGCCGTCTGGGAAGATCGCTGGCAACACAGCGATATCGAGATCGATAACGATCCGTCGAGCCAACTGGCCATTCGCACCGCGCTGTATCACCTGATGCGCAGCGCGGTCGAGCAGGGGCCGCCGTGCGGCATCGACGCGCGCGCCGCCAGCAGCGAGCATGATTGCGGCCGATTCGGCTGGGAGAGCGACATTTTCATGTTGCCGGCGCTGTTGTACACACGCCCCGAGGTCGGCCGGCGATTGGCTCATTTCCGGGCCGATTCGCTGTCGGGCGCTCGGCGCAATGCCCAGCGTTACGGCTACGCCGGCGCCCGTTTCGCCTACGAGAGCACACTCGCCGGCGACGAGAACTGCACCGACTGGGCCCGCGCTGATCATGCCGTGCACGTCACCGCCAACGTAGCCTACGGGCTCTTTCACGCGCACCTCGCCGCCCCGGACGACGTTGACCTGCTGCGCGACACCGCGGCGGTGCTGGTCGAAACGTCGCGTTACTGGTGCGAACGCATCACCGACGTGCCCGAGCACGACGTGTGCGAACTGCTCCTGACCACCGGGCCGGACGAATATACGCCGCTGTGCCGGAACAACGCCTACACCAATCGCCTGGTGGCGTTCGCGTTGTTGATGACACCCTTCGCCGTCCAGAAGCTGGCGCGTGTCGACCAGGCCGCGTGCGACGCGCTGCGCGATCAGCTCCAGCTTCGCGATGAGGAGCTGGCGCGTTTCAACGAGGTCGCCGGTCGACTGCGGCTGCCCTACCAGGAAGCACGACAGCTCGTGCTGCAATCCGAGGATTTCTTCACCCGGGCACCGTTCGATTTTGAGCATCACTGGACCAATCGCACCCGGCCGCTGGGCGCCTGCGTCAGCCAGGAGCTGCTCTTCCGCAGCCAGGTGCTGCATCAGGCCGACGTGCTCCTGCTGATGGCGCTATTGCCGCAGGAGTTCGACCAGCAGCAAATGCAGGCCGCGTATGAAACCTATGCGCCGCTGACCGCCCACGACACGCCCGCCAGCCGGCCGATTCACGCGTTGATCGCCGCCTGGCTCGGCCGCCCGGACGAGGCGCTGACGCTCTGGCGCGCGGCGGCCGAACGCGTCATGAACGCACCCGGCGCCCGCGCCGGCTTCCCCGCCGCCTGGGCCGGCGCTGCGTGGCAGACGCTCATCTTCGGCCTGGCCGGCCTGCGCTCGCGAATGCAATCGGAATTCCTGCACGTCGATCCACAACTGCCCGCCGACTGGGCCGCCCTGCGCTTCCCATTCGTCTGGAATCGGCAACCCCTGCAATTCACGATCGATCACGAGCACGTCAGCATCAAGCACGACGGCACGCTGCCAATCCAAGCGATCATCGCCAATCAGCCCGTCACGCTCACACCAGGAACACAGCAGAAATTCCCCCTGAAACAGAAACGCTGAGACGTCCCCCAGCGACCGCGTGCGGCCACCGCGGCGTTACTGGCCGCCGAGCGAAGTGTTCGGCACCGGCTCTTCCAACGTCAACATCGGCTGCTCGATCTTCGGCCGATATTTGTCAACCAGACTACGCAGCTTGGTCTGCTCTGGATTGAGCTCCAGGCTGGCATGCCAGGCCTCAATAGCACCATCACGCAATTCGGGTTTTTCCGGCGCTTCCAGGTATTGCGTCATCAACACCACGCCCAAGCCGGCGTGCGCCGCCGCGTTTTTCGGGTCCAGCTCGATCGCCCGGCGATACTTCTCCAGCGCCGCGTCGTACGCCTCGCGCCGCCAGAGACAATACCCCAGCCGCTCGTACGCAACCGACAGGTTCGGGTCCAGGTTGATCGCAACGTTCAGCGCACGATGGGCCGTCTCCCAGCGCTGCTGGTTGATATACACCGTCGCCAGGTTCACCAGCACGATCGGCTGGCCGGCGTCACATTCGAGCGATTCCTTGTAGGCCTTGATGGCTTCGTAGTGCTTGCCCTGCGCAGCCAGTGCCGCCCCCAGGTTGCTGCGAACCCGCGCATCGGACGGGTCCAGCCGAATCGCCTCTTCATAGGCCGCCACCGCCTGCGGCAACTCGCCACTGCGGTGATAACAGGTACCCAGCTCGAAGCGCAACGTGAAGTTGTCCGGATCCAGCTCGCACGCCATCACGTACGCCCGAATCGCCTGCGTCAAGCGGTCCAGCAGCCGATAGACCTCGGCCAGCGCCGCCAGCGGCTCCACCTGCGTCGGATCGAGCTTAACCGCTTCCTGAAGCGAGTCGGCCGCCGCCGTCAGGTTGCCCTGCTCCTTGTACACCAGCCCCAATTTGCAATGTGCGTCTGCGTAGTGCGGGTCGAGCTTCACCGCTTCACGAAACTCGGCCAGCGCCGCGTCCAGCCGATGCTCCTGGAGAGCCCGCTCCCCGTCCGAGACACGCGCCGTCGCCAAATGCCGGCCTAGCGTACACCCACCGACCGCGCAGCCGACCAACACCAACGCCGCACCGGCGAGCAGAGATTTGTGTGACTGGAACACGGCTACTCCCGTCGTTGTCGGCCCCGGCCAGCATCGTCGCGAACTGTGGCACTGGTTTGCAACCAGTGGAAATCACCGGCTGGAAACCGGTGCCACAAGAGTCCAGGAACAACTTCTACCATTTCGCGACCACGGCCGTCAATGCGCCACGCACCCCAGCGCCCGGCACTTCGCCGCGTTGCTCTGTTATCGGCCGTCGCCGGTCGCCGGCTGGCTCGGGTTGCGGTCAGCCTGACGCGTGAACTGTTCCACGTAGCTCTGCGCCAACAGCCGCACCAGCTCATCTTCGTCCGATTCAGCCAGCTCACCCGCCCGGGCCGCGAACGACGCCCCCTGCCGAGCCAACACGCGCACCGCGAACATCCGCACCAGCCAATGGGGATGATCCAGACACCCGCGCACCGTCGCCAGCATCCGGCCATCCAAACCCACCAGTTGCAGCGCCTCGAGCGTCCACACGCGCGTTTCCCAATCCTCACTTTCCAGGCCGCTGACCAGCGCCGCGCTGATGCGGTCCGTCGGCACCGCATCCGGCTTGTAATTCAGCCGATTCAGCCGGGCCCGCTGATACTCACCCAGCAACTCGGCCAGCACCTCCAGCGCCCGCCAGCGATTGCGCTGCGAATCGCCCGACACCGCTGCCAGTAACACGCGCAGCGCCTCCGGGCTGGTGTGCGCCGGCAATCGATTAAAATACGACGTTTCGAGCACCTGCCCGCCCGGGCCACACTGCCACTGCCCCGCCGCGTCCAGTTGCGGATCGAGCAACGCGTTCAGCGTGACGCGCTGCATCTGCTGCGGCGTCTGACGCGCGACCTGCCGCAGCGGCCCAACGTCGAGCGTCTGCTCCAGCTCAATAGTCTGGCCGGGGTACAGCGCGTGAGCCTGATCGAGCGTTATCGTCAGCAGGTTCGGAAACGCGCGTTTTCGATCCCCTTCCAATTCAAACGACAGCAGGAACGTCGGATTGACCATCGCGTCGGTGCCGAGTGTTATCGGAACCGCCCCGCGATTGGTCAGCGTAAATGTCGCCCGCCAAGGCTGCCCGGGCCGAAGACTCTTGTCGTGCAGATCGATCCGCGCTTCGAGCAACCGCGCGGCAAACTCGTCAAAGTGCAGCACCGCCGGCGTAAACCCGGTGAGTACAGCAATCAGGTTGGCTTGTTCGTCCGTAGCGGGCTGGCTTGTCGCCGGTTGTGTCGGCGCAGGCAGGGCCGTCACATTCAGCATCGCCGCGGGCGACGATGACTGCGTTGCGGGCCCGCTGGCCGGTGCACTGGCAGGTGCCGAAGCCGGCTGCGTCGCCGGGCTGGTCAAGTTCAACGTTTGCAGCAATTCGTGTGCCGGGCCGGCCACCGGCACCGGATGCAGCGCGGCCACGACCTTTCGCGCCGCTTCCAGGTCTCCCGTATCGCGCAGGATGGCGGCCGCCATGTAGTTTGCGAAGGGTTCTCGATCCACCAACGGCAGCAAGACCATCAGAGCCGAGTTGTAGTCCCCCAGCGCGGCATACGCCCACCCCAGCACGCGCTGCACAAAAACATCCTGCGGCGCCCGCTTGCCAGCAGCCTGCGCCAACATCAGGCCACGCTGGGGCTGTGTCTCGATCGTCGTGTAGAACCACGCCGCCTGTGCAATCTCGTTTACAGGATAATCCGCCGGCTCGCGAATTGACGCAAACCGCTCCGATAACTGCTCGCCAATGTGTCGCGCGCGGGCCTTTTGATCCCCACGTACGTACAGGTAGTGCAACTGGATCCCCGCCTCGGCCGCGCACAGCGGATCGAGTTCTACCACCTCGCGCGTCAGCTCGACGGCCTCCTCCCACCGGCCCAGCACGTATCGATTCCGGGCAGCGTCCAGCAGAAAACTCCCCGGCAATGCCCCGATAACTCGCCGCCGACGCAACTCCAGCACGTGGTCAAAGTACACGGACGCGTCCATCGGCAGCCCCCAATCGTGCAGGATCAGCGCCGCACGCCACGCCGCATCCACATCACGAGGCTGCAAACGCAACACGTCCAGCATGCTGTGCAACTGCTCCGCCGGCGGCGCATCCGCCGGCATGACCTCGGCACACAGCCGCGCTGCCGGTATGCACTCACCATCCAGCCGCAGCGCCGTCCGGGCCTGCTCCAGCGCTCCGGCCGGGTCCATCTGCTCCAGCGCGAGCTGCGCCAGGTGAACATGCACCAGCGCCCGCAACGGGGCCGGCCGCTGCGTGGCGGCGATCGATTCCAGCCACGCCTGGCGAGCCTCCACCGTGCGCTGCGCCTCCAGGCCAGCCTCCAGCCAGCGGGCAAACGCGCCGTAGTGCGTAGGCGCGACATTCAGCAAGCCGCTCACCATCCGGGCCGCCTCTTCGCGCTCGCCGCTCAGTGTTGCCAGCTCATACAGCCATGCCCGGGCATCGACCTGCTCCGGGTCCAGACGCACAGCCGCCTTGAGCAGGGCCCGCACCCGGTCAACGTCGGCCCGATCCTGCTGGCCCTGCTGGCACAAGGCATGGTCACGGGCCAGGTCAACCAGCAATTCGGCCGTCGTCTGCGGGCGCACACCCTCCGCCTGCAATCCCATCCCGCTCGCCAGCACCACGACCAGGCCGATCGCAATCGGCATTCCAAGCGGTCCTCGTCCAGGCATACGCATCTCCGGATATTGATAAGGCAGTGCACATGATAACCCGGTCGTGGTCAAGTGGGTGGGGCGCCGGACCCTGGTGCCAGTCTTGTCCGCCACCTCTTTAGCCGTGGTTTGGTTTGACTTCTGGCTACGACGGGTCCTAGAACTTCATGAGGGTATTCGCTCACCTGCCGATCGGTTGGTTTCGGGCCGCATTAATGTCTACGGCTAACGCACCGGTTCGCCAAACCCTCCACGTGTATCCGTAATTCCAGTTACATCAGGAGCTTAAGATGCGCACAACGGTACTGACAATAGCGTTGGCCCTGCTGGCAATGTCCGCGGCGGCCGAACAGTTGACCTTCATCCACGAGGGCAGCGGTAGCGGCACACTGGACGGCAGCACCTTCCCCGCCTCCGCATTCGTCATCACCGCGGTCGTGGACACCGACGACCGAACCTCGTTCACCAACGGCTGGTCGATAGGTCACCTCTCAGCTTCGATCACCATCGACGGGTTGGGCACATTCGACTTCATCAGTGCAACCCGTACCTTCGTCAACAACGGTGGCCAAATCGTTGGCTTCTCACGCAATGGCATCAGCGGGATGGATTTGTTCGACGGCCCTGAGAACACCGCCTTTGCGGACTGGGATATGCTCAGCCCCATCGGCCCGATCAGCGGTGATGGCTACCTGATGCAATGGGATGATAGCCCGCAGATCAATACGTCTGGGGGCAGCCTGTTCTTCAACGAAGAATCCTCAGACGCAACCTTCACGGCAATCCCCGAGCCCGCGACGATCGCGTTGCTGCTCGCCAGCACTGTCATCGAGCTAATCCGGCGCCGCCCGTAAGCACCAACCCATCTCAGCACGATCACCCGGACGCCCCATCCCGTTGCGTAGCACGGGGCGGGGGACTCACCATCCCGCCTTCCCCAAACACGCGCCGAGCACGTCAAACCCACGCTACTCCGGTGCCGGCTCCAACACCGCCGTCATCGAGCCCGCGCTGCGTTCCAGGCGCCAGTCAGGCCCATAGGCGTGGATCTGCTCCTGCTTGAATTCCGCCCGTTCGAAGACCGTCGTCTCCACGATCACCCGCCCGGTGTTGTCCACCTCGCAGGCCATCCGGAAGGACCTCTCCAAACTGTGCCCGAACACCCGCCGCAGCATCTCGATCACATAGTCGTACGTATGATCGTCGTCGTCGATCAGCACCACATGCCACAGCGGCGCGGTCTTCGGCTTGGCCGCCGCCACCTCCGGAATAGCCACTGCCTGCTGCCCAGTATCCATCATCGCGAGCCCTCTTTACCGGCAGCATAGCCCGCCCAACCGCCGATCGGTAGCATAATCTCGCGCTGCCCGGGGCCGCCCCTGTGGTATACTGCGGGGTCTGGCGCTGCGGCACGCAGGCCGCCAGGACTCGGCATCAGTGCTCGCCTTCGAGCAGGAGCAGGACCATGAGCAGCGGGTCTAAACCCGACGCACCAAACGCCTTCAGCCCCATCGATGAGATCCTAGACGAGCTTCGCCAGGGCAATTTGATCATCCTGGTCGACGACGAGGGCCGCGAGAATGAGGGCGACCTGGTCTGTCCGGCCCAGGCAATCACGCCTGAGAAGGTCAATTTCATGCTCACGCACGGGCGTGGCACGCTCTGTGTCGCGCTCACGGAAGCCCGCTGCCGCCGACTCAACCTGCACCCTCAGGTCCCGCTGAACACCACCCGTCTGGGCACCAATTTCACCGTAACGGTCGACGCCGGCGCCCATCTCGGCACAACCACGGGCGTGTCCACGCACGACCGCGCCACGACCATTCGCCACCTAGTGGCCGAAGAGGCCGTCCCCGAGGATTTCGTCCGGCCCGGGCACGTCAACCCGCTCACCGCGCGCGAAGGCGGCGTGCTCGTCCGCGGCGGGCAAACCGAGGGCTCGGTCGACCTCTGTCGACTCGCCGAGCTGCTCCCCGGCGCCGCCCTGATCGAAATCCTCAACGAGGACGGCACCATGGCCCGCGTGCCGCAGCTCATCGAGTTCTGCCGCACGCACAACCTCAAGATGTGCACCAACGCCGACCTGATCGAGTATCGCATGCAGCGCGAACGCCTCGTCGAACGCGTCGCCACCGTCCCGCTGCAAAACGAGTTCGGCGACTGGCTGCTGGTCGCTTTCCGCTCACAGGCCGACCACCACACGCACGTCGCCCTCTGCCGCGGCGGCGTCGGCGAGCTCGATTCCTCCGGCGTCGTCAAACGCTGCGACCAGCCCGCCCTCGTCCGCGTCCACTCCGAATGTCTCACCGGCGACGTCTTCGGCTCAATGCGCTGCGAGTGCGGCGAGCAGCTCCGCGCTTCCATGGAAAGGATCGCCCGCGAAGGATGCGGTGCCGTCGTCTACCTGCGTCAGGAAGGCCGCGGGATCGGCCTCGAAAACAAACTCCACGCCTACCAGCTCCAGGACGGCGGCCGCGATACGGCCGAAGCTAACGAAGTCCTCGGCTTCCGCATCGACCACCGCGACTACGGCATCGGCGCCCAGATCCTCCGCGACATCGGCCTGTCACGGGTTCGCATCCTCACCAACAACCCCAAGAAGGTCAGCCGGCTGAACGTCTACGGCCTAGAAGTGGTCGAGCAGCTCCCGCTCGAAATGCCCTGCACCGAGCACAACCGCCGCTACCTCGAAACCAAGAAGTACAAGCTCGGCCACGACCTGCGCAACGTCTGACCCCCATACCCCACACTTCGTCGCAATCGAGCCCCGGCGAAGCTATCCAAGAATCCCTGTGGCACCGTTTATTAACCGATGGGTCGTGCCGGCCACGAAACCCCGTGCCACAGCGTGGAAATGGGGTCCATTGTCAGCCACGCTTACGCTGGCTGATATCGATCTGGCGCTCGAGCGTTTCGGCCGCCCGGCGAACGCGCAAGGATACATTGGGCCGCAGCGCGGGGGCCAGTTCCGCCCGGGCCGCATCAACGCGGCCCAGGTGCCAGAGCACCTCGGCGCGCAACACCGGCACCCATTCAACCTGCCACGGCTCCACCTCACGCGCCGGCTGCGTGGTGCTCGGGCCGGCCGCCAGCCACTCCAACTGCGCCATGGCCGCCGGCCAGCGCTGAAGCCGTAAGAACGTGCGGGCCAGCAGCAGACGAAAATCGCCGCTGGTTGGACTATCGACGAGACGATCCTCAGTCAACATCACCGCGCGGCCGTAATCAGCCACCTCAAACGCCTTGGACGCTTCGAGCCAGCGCCCGCCGGCGGCATCGGGTACTTCGAAGCGCACTGGGCTGTCCCCGGGCGGAGCGGCGGCAGCACCGTCCGGCAACTTGCACAAACGTAGATCGTCGATCCAGAGCACGCCCGGCAAACCGTAGGTCCACAGCGTCACGCGCGCGAACTTGATGTCGAAGCGCTGCTCGCCAAACTCCACGGCCGCGGGCATGACGCAGTCCAGTGCGAACGGCTGCCACTGCTCCCCGGCACAATTCCACTGCTCTCCCGCGAACACGGGCTCGTCAGCGGTCTGCATCTCGCCGCGGACCATGCGATCGATGGTCGCACAACCCTCGACCAGCAGTTGCAGCCGCGGGCCGGTCGAGCGAACGACGCCGGTACAGCGATAGCGTGCTCCCGGTTCGAGCGTAAGCTGATCCGCGCTCACCAGCGTGACGCCGAAATATTCCAGCGCGCGCTTCGGCGCCTTGATCTGCACGACGGGGCCACGCTCCGGATCTTCGTCGGGCTTGATCAAGCCGGGCTGATTGCTGGTCCAGTGTTCGGGCAGCTTGCCGTCCTCGCCCCAATCCTCAAACCCGCCATTCGGCAGCAGGTTGGCCGACTCCGGCGCCGGCGCGGTCGTCTGCCCCAGACAAAACGCCACGCCGCCAACCAACACCAGGGCCGCAATCAGAAATCGCCGGTAGTTCATCACAGATCATCCACCGCTGGCCGGTAGCCCTGGATTTCAAACGGCGAAACCTCCAGACTGCCGCCGAGGAAATCGTAGTAGGGCATGACGATGGCCTGCCGAACTTTTTCCGCCGTCGTTCGGCTCGGGTCAAATGTGACGCGAACGCGGGCGACGGTCGGGTTGGGCCAAGTTTCGACCTTCACGTAGCCGGCCAGGGCATAATCATCGTCGCGCCCGAGCCAGCGATCGACCAAGTCGCTCGAGCTTCCGCGACAGGTCACGCCGACGACCTCCAGCGAAACGCTCGCCGTCTCGGCCGGCGCGTCACCGCGCGACTGAACAAACGATGGCAGCGGAAACGCATACGTCGCCGCCACCGCCGCCCCGATACAGGCCAGTATGACGACCAGTATGGCGACCTGCGGCAATCGTCCGCCCCAGCCCTTCGGCAGGCCCCACCAAAGCGCACCGTCAGCCAGCTTCGGACAAGCCGACACGCAATCAAGACAAGCCGTGCAGCGCGACGCGGTAACCTGCCGCACCTGGTCGACCTTGATGTTCATCGGGCAGACACGCTGGCAGATGCCGCAATCGACGCACGTCGCCTCGTCGCGATGAACACGCGTGGGAGCAATGCGCGAAAACGGCGTGAAAATCGCGGCCAGCGGGCACAGCCAGCGACAGAACGGCACCATAACGAAAAGCGAACCGAGGACAACGGCGCCGCTGACCACGTAAGCCCAGATGGTGATGTCCTTGCCATGCCGACTTATCAATGCATAGCACGGGTCGGCCGCACGAAACAGCAGCTCGCCGGAAGTCCAGGTGATGTAGAGGATGAACGCTAAGACGGCGTACTTGAGCAATGCCAGCGAGCGGTCGAGCACGTAGGGCACCTGGCGACGCTTCATGCCGAGCGCCCGCCCCAGGTCATAAACCCATTCAGAGATGGCCCCGATCGGGCACACATAACCACAAAACGCCCGGCGCAGCAGCAACGTCATCAGCAGCACCGCGCCGAGAATGAAGAAATTGGCCACACCCAGCGAGCAGGTCATGGTGCCATTGGTCACGTAGCTGTAAAGCGCCTCGACGCCGCCGAGCGGACACCACCGTTCGCAGTGCCCATTGACGATGAACACCCCGACGATGACGAGCACGAGAAAGGCCAGTTGAGTGAGGCGACGGACGATCTTCATTGCTGCTGACACCTGCGAGAAACGTGAAAGCACAAAGCCCCCGGCCACGCCCATCCGAGCGATTGGTGGTCCGGGCACAGCGAGGATCAACTCGCGGCCCGCCAGTCTATCAGATAGGTTCCGGCTCGCGAAGCGGCCCGTCCGGCGACCGGCGGCCGAACATGCAGATCAGGACCCCGATCAGCGTCAAACCCAAAGCGCCCAGCACCCACGCCACGGGCGGGTAACCGCCGTCGCCGACCACGTAGCCCAGTCGTTCCAGCACGGGCTGCAACGCGTCCGAGCGCCCCGACAGCACGGCCAGGCCGTTGTTCAGCAGGTGCGCCAGCATGGCCGGATAGATCGACCCGAAGCGGATCACGAGCACCCCGAAGAGCACGCCCAGGCCCGCGGTCACCGCCAAGCGATGGATGCTGTGATGATTGGCGCCGAAAGCGACGGCAACGATGAGGATTGCGAAGATGACGCCCAGCGATCCGCGCAACCCCTGGAGCGCAAAGCCGCGGAAAAACAGCTCTTCGCCGATGGCCGGCACCAGAGCAACAAAGAAGACGACGACCAGAGGATTGATCTGATCCAGCACACCGAGCATCTCGCCGAACGCCTGCTCGTACTCGCGCGGGATCGGCAGCCAGGTCTCCTGGAAGCTCAGCCAAACCTGGCTCAGGATCCAAACAGAGGACCCGAAGCACAGCGCCGCGATCCAGCCACCCAGCGGCGGCAGGCGCAGCGCGAAGGTCTCCTTGATATTCACGCGGGCGTACAAACACAGCGCCAACGGCGCGCCCACGAACAGCCCGAAGATCACCGCCGTCAGCCCCCCCCAATACCACATCGTGCCCAGCACGCCGGGCTTGGCCAACAACGCCTGCTGGATGAAGAAGTTAGCCGAGAATACGGCCGCAATGAGCAGAAACGCCTGGGCCACATTAGGCCAGCGTGCCGGCTTGAAGAAACGCCGCTGGAAAATGGTCTTGATCGAACCGCTGTCGGCAAAGAGCACCGCTTCCTGGCCGAACAGCTTGGCGGCGACGGCCACCGCCGCCCCGGCATAAATCGTCGTCGACAGCGTCACCCAGAGTATGTTTACGGTGCTCCCCTGCCCGGTGAACAGGTCGCGCGTTAAAATCACGATGTTCGTCACCGGCATGATCAGCAGTGGCCCGCTCAGCTTCATCCCCGGCAACGCCCCAACCACCGCCGGTATCAGCGCCGCCACCATCACCGGCATGACGTAGTTCTGAGCCTCCTTGAAGCTGCGCGCAAAGCTGCACACGGCAAGCAGAACCGCACTGAACATGATTGCGAGCGGAACCAGCACCACCAGCACCCACGGCAGCGCCTTGAGCGGAATCACCACCGCGCTCTGCTGCGTAAGAATCTGCCCCAGCCCGCCCAGGTAGATCGTCCCGCCGATCGACAACAGGTTCAGCCCCGCACTGAGCATGCCTATCAATGCCACGACGACAAACTTGCCCGCAATCAGATCAACCGTGGGCACCGGAGCGACCATGAGCGTTTCGAGCGTGCCGCGCTCACGCTCGCCGGCCGTCAGATCGATGGCCGGGTAAATTGCCCCAGTGATGGTCATGATGATCAGAATGAGCGGGACAATCTGTCCGAGGATCGAGCCGCCGACCTTTTCCGGCGTCGCGACGGTTTCCTGAACCACGTCGATCGGCCGCACGAACGTGTCGGCCAGGTTCTCACGCCGCAGACGCTGGCGCAGCAGCTCGCTATCGGCCCGCTCAAAAACACCTCCCAGACCCGCCACCGCCATCTGGCTACGAATCTCAGTCTGGTCCAGCAGAAGCGTGATGGGCGCTGACGCGTCGCCCGCGGCGCTGGGTGGCGGACCGCCCAGCACAACGCCGGCATGCAATTCCCCCTCCAAAACCTGTTTCGCCAGGAGTTCGGGATCGCTGACGATCTCGATCCGGTACTCTGGCGGCGTGGCCCGCACACTCTCCCGGGCTGCGTCCGTCGGCGATTCATCGCGCGTCGCATCCTCTTCGTCGCCCGCGAGCTCGCCTTCCTTCCCCTTCTTCGCCAACTCCTCGGCCGACATTTCGGGCTGCGCCCCAGGCTGTCGCGCCGGGTCAGTGTCGATCATGTGGCGCAGCCACGACCGCACACTCTCCGACATCACGCCAACCCGATACTCCTCCTGACGCAGTCGACTGACCTGCAACTCGAAACCCTGGAGCGAGCCCAGAATCATGGCCGGATACAGCACGATCGGCACCAGGATCATCGCGATCAGCGTGCGCCGATCGCGGAGCGTGTCGATCAACTCCTTGCGCCAGATAGTATTAATACGCGACAGGCGACTCATGCTGCACCAGATCCGGACCGGCAGCGCAACTCGTCAGCGATCGCAGCGACCGCGCGGTTGACACTACCATTCCCGCATGTTGAAGCCTTATCCGGCAAAGACCGACTCCGCTGCCCCGACCAGTTGCAGGAACACCTCGCTCAGTCGACTACGGCCTGTCTGTTTCCTCAGATCCTCAAGCTCGCCCTCGGCCACCAGCCGACCATCGTGAATCAGCCCGATCCGCTTGCACATCGTCTCGATCTCATCCAGGGCATGCGTCGACAGCAGCACGGCCTTACCCTGCTCGGCCTGCGTCCGAATGAACTCGAGGATGATCCGGTTGCTCAGCACATCGAGCCCCAGCGTGGGCTCGTCCAGCACCAGTATGGGCGGGTCGGCTATCAGCGCCCGGGCGATGTTGGTCCGCTGTTTCTGCCCCGTCGAAAGCGCCCCGCAACGCAAATTCACGTACGACTCCATCCCCAGCCAGGACACCAGGGCCTCAATTCGGCGCCGGGCCGCCTCACGCGGGATGTCATACAGCGTCGCAAAATACTCCAGCATCTCCCGCGGGGTCAGACGCACATACAACCCGGTGTTAGCCGTCAGGTAGCCAATCTGCCGCTTGACCAGCTCCGGCTCGGCAGTGACGTTGGTCCCATCGATCCACACCGCTCCCGCCGTCGGTCGCAGAAGCCCGCTGATCATGCGCAGCGTGGTGGTCTTGCCGGCCCCATTAGGCCCCAACAGCCCATAAATCTCCCCGGGACGCACCTCAAAGTCGACATGATCGACCGCGATCTTCTCGGTGCCGTCGGGGTTGGGAAAAACCTTGGTTAGCTGTTCGATCCGGATCATGCTGCCATCCGTGTGCGTCCGAACCGGGTTCGGCGGTCCCCTTCTTATCGGGTGTTCGGCGGCTGACCTTGTGGGCGCCGACGCCGCCCGCGAATGCGGTAGCGTAGCGGATCGAGCCCGACTCCGCGACCGCGGGGCTGTGGTTACACAAGTGAAATAAGCGGCCGGTCACGCTGCTCCGACGCGGTGGTGGGCAGCTTCACCCAGAAGGTGGCCCCGTGCCCGAGCATGCTATCGACCCCAATCTCGCCGCCGAGCAGGTGCGTCAGCTCCCGGGCGATCGCCAGCCCGAGACCGGTGCCATGATGCTCGCGCGTGGCCGACTGGTCGATCTGACGGAACTTCTCAAAAATGACCTGCTGATCTTCGGGCGCTATGCCGGGCCCGGTATCACGCGCCCAGAGCCGTACGTGCTGATCATCGACCCGCTCGGCTCCAAGCCAGACGCGCCCACCCTCGGGCGTAAACTTGATCGCGTTGGACAGCAGGTTAAACAGAATCTGCCGCAGCCGACCCCGATCGGTAAACACCGCCGGCAACCCCTGATCAGCCTCCTGGATTAGCCGAACTTTCTTTTTGTCCGCCAGCGGCCGAACATAATCCAGCAACGTCCCACACAAATCCTCGACACGCACCGATTCGATCCGCAGTTCGGTCTTGCCCGCCTCCAGCTTCGCCAAATCGAGCAGGTCGTTGATGATCTCCAGCAGAATCCGCCCCGAAATTAGAATGTTCTCCGCATAACGCGCCAGCCGAACGTCGGCATCGCTCTGCGGACTCTCGCGCAGCAGCTCAGCAAACCCGATAATACTCGTCAGCGGCGTGCGCAATTCGTGCGAAACATTGGCCAGGAACTCGCTCTTGACCCGGTTGGCCTCATACAACGCCACGTTCGTCTCGGCCATCTCGCCGAGCTTCTCATCGAGCAACTGATTGGCCTTGCGCAGCTCCTCCTGCGATGCCCGTAGACGCTCGAGCATCGTGTTCAGGTTCTCGGAAAGCTGTTCAAACTCGTCACCGGTCTGCACCGTCGCGCGGACATTCATGTCGCCATCAGTGACGCGCAGCGCGACCGAACGCAGCTCCTGGATCGGCGAGAGTATGAAACGCGTCGTGATCACGTAGAAAACCAGGATGGCGAGAATTCCCGCCAGCGCCCCAGCCGCCACGATCACCACCCGGTTGAGCAGCGACGATTGACCGCTCTGCTCGATCGGCAGCGACACGGCGATCACCCCCGCGAGTTGGTTCTCGCGATAGGGTCGGGCGCTGCCACCCTCGTCGTGACAGCCCAGGCAGCCGCGTGTAACCCACACAGCATGGGCATAGCGAAACTGTCGACCCGCGTCGTCGCGCACCGCGCGGTAGTAAAACTCCTTGTTGGGGTGACGCCGAAAGGAGCGCAGCGCCTCGCTGACAAACTCGTCGCCACCCGCGGCGACCTCGTCCGGGGCGTTCTCCTCCGACTGCTGCTCGGCCCGCAGGAAGCGCGGGCGCTGCGTCTGCTTCTCGGGCAGCAGGCTGAACTTCCCACTGTGCACGCTGCCCGCACCCGCCGGATGATCTGGCACCGGCAAGCTCGCGCGGAAGTAGTCCTCGACGACGGCCTGTGCCTCGCGGAAGGGCTGCTGATAGATGATGACCTCCATGTAATACCACGGCACCGCCAGCGCAGCGCCGATGATCAGCGCTACCGCCAGGCCGAAAAGAATCCGCGTTTTGGTGGCCAGTGATATCCGCACGGGGCGCCTGCTGCGTGGGATTGTCAGGAGTTGTCGAACCGCCGATCGGTCCCGCGTGGACTTCATTATAAAGCGTGACGCGCAGCGATGCGCGGGCCGCTGGTTTGCCCGCAAACGCTGCACCCGCGTATAGTGCACCCGGTGCTGGTCTGCCGACCGCATGCCAGGCGCACGCCCGGCCGCCGTCAATCAACACCGCCTACGATGCCTCCAGCCGTAACGAGGTGGCAATGAAGACCGTATCCGTTCGGCAAACTCTCACGTGGCAGGCGCTCACCCTGCTCATACTGCTATCCGCGAGCTTGAATGGCTGCAATATCGTCGCACAGACGGATCGCCAGGTGGCAACACTGATCGCCGCTCGACAGCGCCATGCCCTGGGCTGCTCCGTGCCCGTCGACGTCGGCCACGACGAGCCCGAATCGATAGAGAACGCGTACGCCCGAAACCCCCGGCCAACCACACTGGAGGTGCCGCCCGGGTTTGAGCCGACCACCACACAACCCGCCGAAACTCAACCGGCCATCACGCTATCAACCGCGGCACAGCCAACCACCACCCAAGCGGCGGTAACCCAACCCACCACTACGCTGCCAGCCGAAACACAACCAGCACCGTCCCGCGGGTCGGTCTTCACGCTGACCGACGCATTGGCCTATGCCCAGCGTCACCGGCGGGCCTATCAAACCGCCAAGGAAGAGCTCTACTTGGCAGCGTTGAACCTGACGCTCGAACGCCACCTTTGGACGCCCATCTTCGCCGCCAGTCTGCGCACGGTATACGGCAACTACGGCGAGGCCCAGGACTTCGACCAGGCCATGCGCTTCGTCGGCGATTTGGAGGTTTCCCAGCGGCTGCCCTACGGCGGCGAGTTCACCGCCGGGATGATCAGCACGCTGATCCGTGACGTGGGCAAAACCATCACCGCCGAGGAACAAAGCGAGGTCGTCCTGGGGCTGACGGTACCACTCCTACGCGGGGCCGGCCACGTGGCCCAGGAGAACCTCATCCAGCTCGAGCGTGAGCTGACTTACTCGGTGCGAACGTTCGAGCGCTATCGGCGCAGCCAGCTCGTATCGGTCGCACGGGCGTATTTCAATCTCCTGCGGTACAAGCAGGCGGTGCTGGACAGCCAGGACAGCCTCGAGCGCGCCATCATCGACTTCCAGCGCGCCCAGGACGTAGAGGAACTTCCCAACGGCAGCCCGCTCGACACGCAACGTGCCGAGCAGCGCATGCTGAGCCAGCAAAACTCACTTGAAATCGCACGCGAGTCTTTCCGCGCCCTGGCCGACGACTTCAAGATTCTCATTGGCATGCCGGTGGATGAGCCGCTGGGCCTTGATGATCTGGAAAACATCGAAATCATCGAGCGGCAGATCGCCACCGGCCAATACCCATTGCTGCGGCGCGTGCCGGCCGTCCAGAACGAAGAGCTGGCCGTCCAGGTCGCGCTCGAGCGGCGCTTCGATCTGCTTACCTCTTGCGACCGAATCGACGATGCCCGACGCGACGTGGCGATCAGCCGCAACGCCCTGCTACCCGACCTTAACTGGTCCGGATCAGTGCGTTTCGACACCCAGGACGATCACTACAACATGGGCGCGTTCCACTTCGAGCGCGCCAACTGGTACACCGAGCTCGAGCTGGAGTTGCCGGTGGAGCGCACCGCGGAGCGCAACGAGCTGCGCCGTTCCCTGATCGAAGTGCGCCAAACCCAACGTGCGGCGACCGACCTGGCCGAGCGCATCCGCGCCGACGTGCGCAGCGCGGTCAACCAGTTACGCCTCCAGGAAATCTCGCTACGGATTCAAAAGCGTAACGTCGAGGTCGCCCGGAGTCGCGCGGAGTACGCCAAGTACCGCTTCGAGGAAATCGGCGACATCTCCAACCGCGACAAGATCGAAGCCGAGACGGAGCTACTCGACGCGTTGAACGCACTCAACGAAGCCAAGACCGCCCGCTGGAGCGCGCTACTCGAGTTCCGCCTGGCCACCGAAACGCTCCAGATCGACGAACAGGGCGAGCAGTCAGCGCTGCCAGACATCGACTACCCCCTGCCCGCCCCCCCCTGCGACCAGAACCTGTCGCCCGAATAAGCCTGCGCACCGCCACTGTAGCCTTTCACGCTGTTTGCATGATATCAAGTGTGGGGCGGGCGTCTCGCCCGCCGTTTACGGCCCACAATCGAGGCTTGGCGGGCGGGACGCCCGCCCCACCCCCGATGCGTGACTGGCGAAAGAGCCACCTACGGATTGGGCGCCTGCACGCGATTCTCCTCCATCAACTTGTTGAACTTCCGCCGCAGGGACGAATCCATCACCCGGATATTGGCGCGGTTGAACAGCTCACCCACCAACGTATTCATCTTCTCGGGAATGACGCGTTCGCGCATGCGCTCCTCAACTTGGTCGCGCACCTCGTCAAAACTCGACCCTGCCGGCGGAATCCGCCCCTCCAGTTTCACTACGTGCCACCAGCGCCCGATCTTCAGCGGCGCCGTCACCATCTCGCCCGGCTTCATCGCGAATGCCTGCTCGCGCAGCGCGGGGGCGATCTCTGGATCATCAAAAGTGAACGGCTCCATCAGCCCGCCGCGCGGAGCGGTGTCCGGGTTCTGGCTGGTACCACGGGCGACGTCGGCAAAATCGGTCCCCTGCTCGAGCTGCTTGATCACCTCGTAGAGCGTGTTCGAATCGCCCACGGGAATCTGGATGTGCCGCAGTTGCACCTTCTCACCATAGGTCCGGGCATACTCCTCGTGCAACGTGGCCTCGTCAACACGAAAACCACGCTCCACTACCTTGCGCAGGTGCGCGTTCCGCTCCATGCCCAGCATGAACTCCGCCATGGAGATGTTCTTCTGCTGGAGGAGAAACTCGAGCGACTGCCGACGTTCTTCCGGCGAAAGCCGCTTGCCGTCCTCCGAGATCTCCGGCGCGATGCGGTCCAGCGCCCGGTCATACTCCGCATCCACGTCCGCGAGCACGACCGGCAACCCCAAACGTTGCGTCTCGGCCTTGGCCAGTTCCAGAACAATGAGCTGCTGCATCACCTGCAACCCATAGCCGTCCATGAGCACCGAAACCATCTTGTGCTTGCTAACAGGCCGACCGTTGACGATCGCGACCGCGTCGCCGTCAGCCGCCCGCGCCGCCACCGGCCAGCACAGCCCAATCAGCACAACTCCCGCCAAGCACAAAAACCAAGCACAGCGAAATCCGGAAAGACGATACATCACTGAATCTCCAGCGCCCGCCGACTCATGTGCGGCGAGGCAGCGCACTCAATGGGCCACAATCAGACCGGGCCAGCTCGACGCGCAGCCCGCGCAGTCGGCGGCGCAACTGATCGCGCAGCCGCCCGAGCGCAGGCCGCTCACTGGCCGCATGACCAATACAAACGGCCGTAACATTGCGTTTCAACAATTCGAGCGCATCGTGGTGCTTGAACTCGCCAGTCAGCACGAGCGAATCCGCATCGCGAAAGCGGCGCACTCCAAACGCGCCGGCCGCCGCCGTCACTGACGTGAACCGCCGCCGCAAATCGCCAACGACCGTCGCGCAGGACAGATCAACCACACCGTCCAGATTGCGCAGCAGCGCTCGCCCGGTCGCCGGTCGAGCCAGCCGCCCGACGCGTCCCAAACCGACCAGCCCGCGACCGGCCAGCGATTGCAGCGGATACAAATCAAACGCCGGCTCCTCGTACGAATGCTCTGCGTATAGCGCCCGCACGACGCCTCCCAGCCGACCGTGTGGCACAACCATCTCCAGCCGGGTTTCCTCGACGTGTTCGAGCCGCTGTTTCCGTCCCACCGTGGGGTTGGTCGTCTCGTCGCCACAGAACGTCCCCCGGCCACGCAGCTCGTAGCTGCACTCGTGATAATGCCCGATAACCCCCGCGCCGGCCGCACTCAACGCCTCCCGCAACGCCCCCACCTCCGTCGGCGGCACAAACACCACCAGCTTGTATTGCTGCCCCGCGTCGATCACCGGCTCAAGCGGATATCGCTCCACCGGCGCGAACGCGTCCAGCAGCACATCGTTCGTCCCTCCATCCGCCACGTCCAGGGCCGTGTGGACCGCAAATATGGACACGCCGGCGCGAATCAGGTCTGCCAGCCGCGTGGTCGGCGTGGCCGCGTCGGGCGTCACCGACTTAATCCCCTTGAAAATCGGCGGATGGTACAACACCAGCGCGTCGACCCGCTTGCGCAGCGCCTCGTTAGCCACCGCGTCGGTCAGGTCGATCGCCAGCAGCGCGTGGCACACCGGCCACTCGGGGCTACCTGCGAGCAGGCCAACGTTGTCCCACTCCTCAGCTCGGCCCAGCGGCGCGATCTGATCCAGCACCGCCAGCACATCCGCGGCCACTCGGCCCACACCGCCCGCCGCACGTTTACTCATCACCCAGCTCCCGATCAATCAGCCGGCCATACGCGATCGCCAACTCGCGCGTCAGGTCGCCGGGCTTCTCGGTGCCGATCGCTTCACGCCCAATGCGCACCACCGGCATCAGTTCCATCATGCTGTTGGTCAGGAACACCTCGTCCGCGTTCAACAGCTCCTTCAGCGTGAGCAGTTCCTCCTGCACGGCCACGTCCAACTCGGCCGCCAGCTCCAGAACGACGGCCCGCGTGATCCCGGGCAAGACCGGCGTCTCGAGCGGCGGCGTCCACAGCGCCCCATCGCGCACCGCGAATACCGAGCTGATCGCCCCCTCAGCAACGAAGTTGTCGTGCGTCAGCCACAACGCTTCCAGCGCCCCCTCGGCATAGGCCGCTCCCAGCGACACCAGACGCGCAAAGTAGCTCGTCGTCTTGTGACCCGCGGTCGGGTCGCAATCACTCTGCCGATATTCCGACACCACCGCCGTCACCCCCTGACGATAGTGTTCCTCCGGGTAGCGGCCTCCCTCCGCGGCCGACACCACAATTGTCAGCTCCGGCTGATCCTCCGCCGCCGGGTGCAATGAGCCGGTGGTGACCGTCAAACGCACTCGCGCATCAGCCCCGCCGAGCGCCCCGACCACCTGCTGCACGTTGTCGGCCAGCTCCTCGGTATCGGGCACCACCATCCAGCGCAGCGCATTGGCCGAATTTATCAGCCGATCCAGGTGCCGATCCAGCCGAAACACCCGGCCGCTGTAGGCGCGCATCGTCTCGAACAGCCCGATACCTTGCATGAAGCCCGAGTCGAACACGCTCACCCGCGCCTCTTCAGCGGGCATCAACACGCCATTCAAACATGCCCAATATTGCAAGCGTCACTCCTGTCGGCTCAGCAGCGCCACACGCCCATCGCCAGTCCTGTCATCCCCATCAACCACACTCAGCCCGCGCAGAATCCCATACGCCTTGGCCATGGTCTCGTCATACTCGGCCGCCGGATCGGAGTCAGCCACGATCCCGCCGCCCACGTAGAGTGTCGCCGTTTGCTCGTGAATCTGCAAAGTGCGAATGGCCACATTGGCCGTCAGGCTACCGTCCAGCCCGAGCGCACAAACCGCCCCCGTGTAGGCCCCACGCGCCACCGGCTCCAACTCGTCGATGATCTCGAGCGCCCGGATCTTCGGCACGCCGACGATCGAGCCGGCCGGAAAACACGCCCTGAGCAGATCCAGCGCCGCTCGACCCGGCGCCAGTCGCCCGACCACATCTGCCACGGTGTGAAACACGGCCGGATGGGCCTCGGTGCGCCGCGCCCAGGGCACCGACACCGAGCCGGGCACGCACACCCGCCCCAGGTCGTTGCGATGCAGGTCGACGATCATCACCAGCTCGGCCGCCTCCTTGGCCGACGCCTCCAACTCGTGCCGATGAACAGCGTCACGCTCCGCATCGCCGGTGCGCGGCCGCGTGCCCTTGATCGGCCGGGTCAAAACACGATCGCCGCGCAGCGACAGCATCAGCTCGGGCGACACCGACGCGATCGCGCCGCCGGGCCAGTGCAGCAGAGCCGCATACGGCGCCGGGTTCACCTGTCGCAGCGTCGCGTACGCCCCGCGCACGTCGCTCACGGCGCCGACGTGCATCCGCTGCGCGAGATTAACCTGGTATATATCGCCGGCCGCGATGTACTCCAGCGCCCGCCGAACCGCTCGCTCATGCTCCACCCGCGATTGCTCATACACCACCCGCCGCACCACATCACTTGTGACACCAGTTTGCGCTGTGGCACCGGTTTGTAACCGGTGCTTGAGATCACCACCCGCACCCCGAACCCCCAAACAATCCGCCAGCCCCGGTGCGCCGATCTCATACGCCCGCCGCGACGCGTGATCCAGCACGATCACCCGATCGAACAACGCCAGCCGCATCAGCGGCAACCCCAGGTCGAACCGGTGCGTTGCCGGCAGCCGCTCCAGGTACCGGGCCTGCTCAAACCCCACATACCCAACCCAGCCGGGGCCCAGATCGGTCGGCCCGCTCGGCCAGGTACCGATCTGCTCCACCACCCGCTGCCACAGGCACCACCCGTCGACGTCCTCAGCCAGCACGCCCCCGTCGGCAATCAACGTCGCCGCCCGCCCCTCATACTGTTCGAGCACCGCCAACGGCTCAGACGCAATCAGGCTCAGCTCAGCTCCGCGTGGGTGGCCGGCCACGTCGGCAGTGCTGTCGAGCCAGGCCAACTCGCCGCCCCCTGCCAGCGCGCCCGCCAGCCGCGCCACATCGCGCGGAAAAGGCACCTCTGCTATCTGCCAGGCCGAACTCATGGCCAGCATGTTACCGGACCACCATCACAACGACATCCGTGCGCAGCTCCCGGCCACCCCCAGCCAAAAACGCCCGTATCGCAAAAACTTCCACCAATCTCACTCTCCACTGGTCTACACTTACCAGTGGTGGCCACTGTCAATGCGTCCCGAAGCACGCCAGACCGCACGAGGCCTGTCATGAAGCTCACCCACGCACTCCTGCTCGTCGCCGGGCTCACGCTGCTCTGCTCCAGCCCGCCGGCCGGCGCCGACGACTTCGCTATCCGTTTCACGTACCGCGACAACGGCGACTCCTGCCGCATACCCGCCTGCCGCAATCTCCCGGGCGAACCGGTGGTGTACTACGACCTGAGCGTGCCGGGGATCTACCGCTCCTGCGCAGCCAGTGCCGTGATCTACGAACCGGCCCCCGCCGTAGCAAACGAAATGTACGTGCCATACGTCGTCGTCCAACCCCCACGGACACGTTACTACCGCCCGAACTACTACGCCGGCCACCGCGTGATCTACCGCAACCAGCCACCACGCGTCATCCACCAGCGCCGCATCGTGCACGAGCGCACCATTCGACGAATACACCGCCAGCGCTGCACGCCAACCGTCCGCCGCACATACGCCCGTCGAACAGACCAACTCTGGCCGGCCAGATCAACCATCGGTGTATATCACACGCGCCACCCCATGACACGGATCCATCGTGGCGTGCACAGGCAACCCGCCCCGCGGATCCACCCGCGGCCCAGCCACCGCATTCCCGTGCGACACAGAAGGTAGCAGCCCTATCAGCTACGCGCCGCGCTGGCGCAGCAGTTCCACGATCAGACGCACGCCGAATCCGGTCGCACCCTTGCCCGTCGGCAGGCCGTTGTTCTCGTTCGTAGCCACCGAAGCAATATCAAGATGCGCCCAGGGCGTATCCGCCTCCACGAATTCCTTCAGGAACATCCCCCCCACAATCGCGTGGGCTGCCCGCTTGCCCGCCGAGTTCTTGATGTCCGCCTCGGTGCTCTTGATCGACTCGCGGTAGTCGTCCCACAGCGGCAAACGCCACAGCCGCTCGTGCGTCACCCGCCCAGCTTCACCCAGGTCACTCGCCAATGCATCATCGTTCGACATCAGCCCGGCCGCCTGGCTGCCCAGCGCCACGCCCACGCCCCCGGTCAGCGTCGCCAGGTCGATCAGCGTCGTCGGCCGGAGCTTCCGCTGGGCGTACCACAAGGCGTCGGCCAGCACCAGCCGCCCTTCCGCGTCCGTGCTAATGACCTCGACCGTTTTGCCGCTCATCATGTCGATGATGTCGCCGGGCTTGTAGGCCTTTTCCGAAACGGCATTCTCCGCCGCCGCAATCAGCCCCACGACGTTGCACTTGAGCTTCAAGCTGGCGACGGCCTTCATAATACCCAGCACCGTCATGCCGCCGCACTTGTCGAACTTCATCTCCTCCAACCCGCTCGACGGCTTGATCGAATACCCGCCGGTATCAAACGTAATCGCCTTGCCGACCAGGACCGTAGTGGCCCGAGCCCGCGGCGTACCGCGATACTCCAACTGTATCAGACAGGCCGGCTGCTGCGCGCCTTGCCCAACCGCAAGCAACCCGCCCATGCCAAGCTGCTTGAGCCGCGGAGTGTTGAGCACCGTGCACTTGAGCTTCGACTCGCGCGCCAGACGGCGTGCCTCGGTAGCCAGCGTGGCGGGGTTAATCACGTTGGCTGGCTCATGCCCCAGCCGACGCGTGTAGTTAACCGCGTCTGCCATCTTCAGCACATCGCGCACGCCGGCCTGCGCCCGCCGCAGATAAGCTCCCTGGCTGGCGCGCAGCTCGACGCGCACCTTCGCCGGCGGCCGCTCCTCCGGCGTCTTGTGATTCAGAAAACGATAACCGGCCAGCGCCATGCCCAGGGCAAACTCGGCCGTCGCATCGGCCACCCGCGTCGCCACCAGCCCATCGATCCACATCGCCGCCCGCTCGATCTGCTCTCCCATCAACCAGCGCGCCGCAGCCGCGCCGGCCTGACGCACCTGGTGCGCCCGCAATTCGTCAGCCGCCCCCAAGCTGATCAGCAACACCCGCGGGCACTTGCCCGTCGTTCCGCTGTGCGCAAGCTGACCCACCTTGCCCCGCAGCGCCTTGACCTCCATCAGCCGCGCTACCGCCCCACCACAGAACTTGTCCACTCGGCTAACCAGTTCCATCGGCGGCTGGGGTTTGGCCTGTACCGGCACCAGGAGCACGTCGCCGGCCGGCGCCCCCTGCTCCGCAGTCGTAAACGAAAACGCCGTCCCGCTCGTGTTCTTCGCCATGTATGCACCTCGAGTCCTTGGATTTGCTTTGGCAGCGGGGCAGCCTAACACGCAGACTCCGATCCGCAAGGCATTCCCCCCTTCCACCTGGGAAGATCAACGCAACTCGTCCGGATGATCAACCACCAGGTCAGCACCAGCCGCCTCAAGGTCCGCCCGCGGCCGAAATCCCCACGCCACACCCACACCAACCGCGCCAGCCGCCTGCGCCGTCGCAATATCCGTCGGCGTATCTCCCACCATCCACGTATCCGCCGGTCGAACGCCGAGCGTTTCGCAGATCCGCTCCAGATAGTACGGCGACGGCTTGCGGTGTTGCTCTTCCAGGTAGCCCTGAATCACATCAAACGTACTATTGGGCCAGAACGTTCGCACCACCCGCACCGTCAACTCGTGCGGCTTGTTCGACAATACCGCCAGCCGCACACCCGCCGACCTCAGCCGCTCGACCAATTCCACCACCCCCGGATAGGGCCGGGTCTGGTCCACTACGCGCGTCCGATAGTACGGCCGCACCAACTCGGCCAGGCGCCCGACCAAGTGCGGATGAGTCTGCCCCAACGCCCGCTCGCAGAGCTTCGGAACGCCCTCGCCAACCATGTAGCGATAGCTCTGTATCGGAAAGGTCTCCAACCCGAGCAGTTCCAGGCAATGATTCAGGGCTGCCGCGATGTCGCCCAGCGAATCAACCAGCGTGCCATCCAGGTCAAGCACGCAACAACCAGCCTCCGTAATCGATCCCGGCATAATTGGATACCCGCACATCACTGGGGACACTGCCACCTCTGGACGACGAATCTCTATAATACCAGGAAGGTTGCCCGGGTTCGAAGCAGCGCCGGCGCACCATCCACACTGCACTTATGGGAGCAACGTGCCATGCGCTTGGCAGCAGTTACCTGCGTCACCAGCGTTATTTTGATAGTCCTGGCAGCTCAGCCAACCTACGCCCAGGAGACTGACGATCCGGCGGTGAGCTATAGCAGCCTGATCAATATCGATTCGCTCATCGAGAACCACGTCCGCTTCCTGGCCCGCAAATACACCCTTTCCGACGATCAGGAGGCCTTCACCGAGGAGTACCTCCACACCCGCGCAGACGAATTCCTCAAACATCACCGCGACGAGATGTTCAACCTGGTCGACCAACTCTTCGCCGTCCGCGCCGGCGGGGACATGTCGCAACAGGACCTCGTCGAGTGGGGCAAACACGCCCTGCCGCTCTACCAGGAGGCCAAACTGCTGATCGTCGAGGGCAACGCCGAGTGGCGCGAGGTGCTCACACCCGAGCAGCAACTGATTCACGATCAGGATCTCGACCTGATGTACCGTCAGTTCAACGAGACCGAGGACCAGTTGGAACGCATCGTCACGGGCCAGATGACCGTGGATGAATTTCGGCGTGGCCCGGGCAAGCTGGCCGGCTCGACCCCGCGACGCAAGGCCCCCAGCATCAAACCCCAAACCCCAACCAAGTCACCGACCGCCGCGCCGGCCCCCGCCGGCAAACCCGGCCGCACCGTGCCGGCGGAGAAACCCGCCGACAAGCGACCGCCATCACGCCGACCTAGTCCACGCCGGGGCTCGGCGGCCAAACCCGATCCGGGCGCCGGCTCGGACAACGAGATCGCCGAACGCATCCGCGAGCGGGCAGCCCAACAACGCCGCTCGGGCGGAAAGAGCCGCCCCTCAAGAAACCGCCCAGCCCGCGTGGACGACGATTACGCCAGCCAGTGGGAACGCTACGTCGAGGATTTCATCACCCGCTACAAGCTCGATGACGGGCAAACCGAGCGGGCCCGGGCCATCCTCAAGGACTGCCAGGAACAGGCCAATCGACACATGCAGCGGGCCAAGCCACGCATCGATCAGCTCGAACGACAGATGGAAAAGACCGGCAGCGAAGAACGCGCCGCCAAGCTGCGCGAGCGACTCGACCAGCAAAAACAGCGGCTGCTCCAGCCGATAGGCATAATCTTCGAAAGCCGACTGAAACCCAGCCTCGAAAAGCTGCCCACCCGCGCGCAGCGCGCCGCAGCCGCCAACAGCCCCGCACGCAACAAAGACCGCGACCGCAAACCGGGAAGGCCCGATAACCGCAAGCCGGGGCAACGCAACCGAAAGTAGCTTCAACGAAAACCTGGCGGCTAGCCCGGCAGACCGACTGCCAACGACCCGCTGAACCCCAACCTCCAAATGACCGATATTGCGAATGGAGCAGCGGGAGACTATTTGTGCAATGGTATCGGCCGTGAGCCGAGCCTCACGGCATGTCTGAGAAGGAGAAACGCATGCAAGCCATGCTGAAACGCGGACGACGATGGATGCTGGCACTGGTAGCCGGCGGCAGCCTCTTCGTCCTCGAAAGCTGCGACACAACGGTGCGAGACACGGTGCTCACGGGCGTCGGGACAGCCGCCACAACCCTCTCCAGCACCTTCATCTCGGCCTTCATCGAATCCCTGCAATCCGACGATTCCGAAGAAACGGCATCGACCGTGCGCAACTTCGACGAGCTGTTCCCGCAGGTCTTCGGCTAAACCCGCCCCTGGCCAACCAACCGCCCGGGCAGCATCAGCGAACAGGTAACCACCCCAACGGGCCGATCACGCCCCATACCATCGGCGTGCTCGGCCCGCTGCTTGCGCCACCCAGATCAGCTAGCGATTTCCGCCTGCTCATGCGCTCGCCGACGTCGCGACAGCAGAATCGCCAGCTCAATCGCCGCTCGCATCGAACCCGCATCGGCCCGACTCTTACCCGCAATATCGTAAGCGGTCCCGTGATCCGGGCTCGTACGCACAACGTCCAGCCCCAGCGTCGTCTGGGCCGCCTGGTGAAACGCACGCATCTTCACCGGTATCAGCCCCTGATCGTGATACATCGCCACCAGCCCGTCGAATTGGCTCAGAACGTCCGGCACAAACGCGGTGTCCGGCGGCAGCGGCCCGGTCACGTGGATTCCCGAGTTGCGCGCCATCCCCAGCGCCGGTTCGATAATACGCCGCTCCTCGTCCCCTATCAGACCATCCTCCCCCGCGTGCGGGTTCAGGCCCAGCACGCCAATGTGCGGCCGCCGCAGGCCAAACCAATCCCGCAGCGCCCGATCGAGCAGGTCGATCGGCTGATGCACCATCCCGATCGTGAAGGAGTTATGCAGCTCGAACAGCGGCACATGATCAGAAGCCAGCACCACGCGCAGCTCATCCGCCACGAACAGCATATTCACCCGCCGCGTCTCGAACCGCTGCGCCAGCAGATCTGTGTGACCAGCAAAGCGATGGCGGGCGATGTGCCAGGCGTGCTTGCTGATCGGCGCCGTCACCAGCGCATCGATCAACCCCCGCTTCAGATGCCGAATGCCCGCTTCGACAAACACAAACGAGGCGTGCCCACCGAGCGCGGTCGGCTCACGCTGACCGTTCGGCCGAATCGGCGGCAAATCGTCAAAATCCGCCAGCAACACCCCGCTGGCCACGCGCGGGCCGTGATCCTGCGGCTCGCGCCACCAGAACACCGGCACCTCGGCCTGGTCGGCCGCCACCTCGAGCACATCGTGCAGCCCGATTATGACAAAACGCGCCCGCCCGCGCAGCCCCGGATCCGCCAGGGCCTTCACGATTACCTCCGGCCCAACACCCAGCGGATCCCCCATGCTGATCCCGATCAGCGGCAGGTCACGCTCCGGAGACGTCGGACCGTCGGCCTTCATAGGAAACCACGCTCCGCCAGGCTGGCAAGGTTCACACCTGCCGGCGCCGCCCCAGACTCGCCCACGCCGAGACGACTCATCACTGCCCGCACTAACATATCCGTCTCAATGTTGACCCGCGCTGCCGGACCACGCTCCTTCAGCACCGTGTTTTCCAGCGTGGTCGGCACCAACGCCACGGACAGCAGTGGCGGCGTGACATCAACCACCGTCAGGCTCGTGCCGTCGATCGCAATCGAACCTTTCGGAACGACATTGCGGAACACCTCCTGCTCGGCGCGCAGCCTCAGCTTCCACTCACCGCCGCCGCGATCGATCCGCTCGACCGTTCCCACCGCGTCCACGTGCCCCTGGACAAAATGCCCGTCCAGCCGATCGCCGACCCGCAGCGAGCGTTCCAGGTTCACGCGGCCACCCACCTGAAGCTCACGCAAAGTGGTGCGTTGCCAGGTTTCGGGCACGACGTCGAAGTTCGCCACCGTGCCCGCCAGACGCGCCACCGTCAGGCACACGCCGTTGACCGCCACGCTGGCCCCCAACGGCAGTTGCTCACTCAACGGGCCGACATCCACCGCCAGCGGGAAGGCCGCACTGCCGTCCGGGTCGCGTCGCGCCGCCCGGGCCAGGGCCGTCACAGTCCCCACGTGTTCGATGATGCCGGTGAACAAGTCACTACACTCCGATGAGCGCCGGTAGCCCCGCGGCCCAGGCCGCATCAACGCCATTGTAAACAAAAGGAACACCTCCGGGCCAACCGAAGGTGTTCCGCATATCGAATCGATGGCCGGACAGACACGCCCAGGCCCGTGCCGCCTCAGATCGAGCTTTGTGCCTCGCGGGCAACCTGATCGATGAAATCGTCGTTGTTGATATCGCCGAAGAGGTCCTGAACCTCGCTGATGACGGTCTCGGCCACGCCCTCCGGAATCACGATGTCGTTCACGTTCATGTCCTGGATGTTGGCCAGGTCGTCGAACGTGCGGATGTTGTTCGCCGCTATCAACTCGACAGCCGCCGCGGCCAACTCGTCGCTGACAGTGGGAATCGGCTGTCCGGTGAAATCGGCGGCCAAGTCAGACATCAGTTGCAGATCATCCGGGTTGAGGGTGGTCAGCTCAGCGCTCCCAGCCGCGATGTTGCTCAGCTTCAACCCCAGAGAAATCGGGTTGCTCCCCCCCTGATACTCTTCCCCGATGATATCACTCTGAGACTGGAAACAACCGGTCAGCAACAGCAGACCAACAGCTCCACCCAGAGACAGGACAAGCGGCTTCCGTGCCAGCATCGTGACGTCTCCTTACGGTAATTCAGCCAGAAGTAGATCCGAGTCAAAATCGATAAACAGTGCCTCCAGAGTATCGGCAAGTGTCTCGTCCGAAATGACGGTCGAACTGTCTTCCAGGGCGACTACCAGCTCCGCTGGCGTGGCCACGTTGCGTCGCTCAAACCAGTTGCGAATCGTGAGGGCCTCATTGTCAGTCAGCTCGACATCCAGATCGTCACTCGAATCAACCGCGCTGGCTTCGTCGCCGTAAATCTGGATCTCGTCCGGCGTAAGCGCTTTCAGATCGGGC
This sequence comes from Phycisphaerae bacterium, assembly GCA_963666925.2. GTDB lineage: Bacteria > Planctomycetota > Phycisphaerae > UBA1845 > Fen-1342 > JANQFV01. Next base: position 59,669 of record CAXXTC010000005.1, read on the forward strand.
TCCACTACCTTCGCATACGCCGACCGCAGGTCTCCCCCATACTGGTTCGCCAACCGCTCGTCGATCAACAAAGCATTGATCGTCCGCTCCGAAATCCCCAGCTCCGCCAGCGCTATGCGCATTTCCTGCGCGGTGAGGTTGCTGTCCTCACGGATCATGTCAATCTCGTCCAGGGCCGCGTCGAGCGTGTTCGAATACAGCTCCGACGGACACCCCCCACCCAGCATCCAGAATCCCGAAAATAGACAGATCGCCAGACTGTGTACCAGCCGTCTCACAGAACACCTCGCCTCCTGGCCACGTTCCCTTCCTGCCCCGCGGCGAACACTGACGATGAAACTACACCGCCGGCGCACGTATCAGTATGATATATCGGACACCCGGGCTGACAAGCAGCAGGACAGTTCGACCCTGAAGCAAGCCATCAGCCCCGTCCGGGAGCAACACATGCGGATCGCCATCGTCGGATTTCCCTATTCCGGCAAGACATCAGTGTTTATGGCCGCCTCGGGACTCTCTGCGGACCATCATAAGCCCACCGAGGAAAACCTCGCCGCCGTCCAAGTCCCCGAGCCCCGTCTCGACACCCTCTGGTCAATCTTCAGCCCCAAAAAACGCACCGATGCCAACATCGATTTCGTCGACCTGCCCGGCAGCGCCGAGGGGGACGTCGAAAAGGCCGGCCTCGAGAAGCACCTGCCCACGCTGCGTCAGGCCGACGGCCTGGTGCTGGTCGTACGGGCGTTCGATTCTCCCTCCGTCCCGCCCCACCAGGGCCGGGTCGACCCCGCCCGCGATCTCGGCCAGCTCCGCGACGAGATGCTCCTGGCCGACCTGTCGATTTGCAGCACGCGGATCGAGCGAATCGAAAAATCGCTCACCAAGAACCCCAAGGACCGCGATCAGCTCAAACACGAACTCGAATTGCTCCAACGCTGCAACGAAGCACTCGAAAACGAGCGGCCCGTGCGGGACGTCATCGACCCCGCCACCGAAGAGAAAACTTTGCGTAGCTTCGGGCTGTTGACGCTCAAGCCAATTATCACGGTCGTCAACGTCGGCGAAGAGCAAATCGGCCAGGACCCGCCCCTGCAAGACCCACACGCGGCCGCCACGCTCTCCATCTGCGCCGCCCTCGAGGCCGAACTCATGCAGATGGACCCCGCTGACCGCCCCGGGTTCATGCAGGAATACGGCATCAACGCCCTGGCACGCGACCGGCTCATCCGTGCCGGCTTCGACGCCCTCGGCATGATCCTCATGTTCACCGCCGGCCCGGAGGAGGTCCGCGGCTGGCCACTGCTCCGCGGCACCACCGCCGTCGAGGCCGCCGGCAAGATCCACACCGATCTGGCCCGCGGCTTCATCAAGGCCGAAACCATCGCGTTCGACGACCTCCAGGCGGCCGGCTCGATGCGCGACGCCAAGGCCGCCGGCACCGTCCGCATGGAACCCAAGGGCTATGTCGTCAAGGACGGCGACGTCATCACGATCAAGTTCAATGTCTGATCGGCAACTCATACGCCAGCTTGCTCGAAACACCCGGAATAATCCCCGAGCCATTATTCTGCTGGCGATCGGCCTGCTCCTGATCGGCCCTACCCTCACCCTACACGCTCAAAACAGCCTCACACAGGCCGATCTGCTCCGCCGCGCGATCGACCTGGATCGGCTCACGCTCCCGCCGACGGGCGAAACGCCCGAACGCAGCGCCGGAAACATCGAAAAGGAACCCGCCGACCCGGACAACTGGCACATTCTGGCCAGCCTGAGAGGCCCCGGCGTCATCACCCGCACCTGGATCCCGTCGCACACGGGCCGACTCCGCATCGTGATCGACGGCGAGCCGATCATCGACGCCGACCTCGCCCAATGGCACGCCGGCACCGTCGAACCCGTCCAGGCCCCACTGATCGACCGCAGCGGGAATTGCTACTTCCCCTTCGGGTTCGCCCAATCCGCCCTGATCCTCGCCCAATCCGCTGCCGGCCCGTTTCAGGTCGACCACGTACGCCTCCCGCCGGGCACCACCGTCCAGCCCTCCGCAAGCCAGCTCGACGAAGCCGCCCAAGCCGCCCGCGAAGACGTCCTCCGCGTCCTGACCATGGGCCTTGGAAACAAGCAGCTCTTCGGCCAGCGCCGCCGAATGCCCGTCGCCCAGCAGCAGGATCTAAAGCCCGGCGAAACGCTGTGCGAAACGCTCGATTTCCCCGGCACCATCCGCGCCTTCTATGTCGCCCAAACCGACCACGGCGAGCCGGGAGATCCCTATCCGCTACATCGCTGCCGGCTGAGATTCTGGTTCGACGACGCCAAGGATCCGCAGATCGACGTCCCGCTGATCGACTTTTTCGGCTGCGGCTTCGACGTCACCCCGGCCAACAGCCTTATCGCCGGCACCGACCTGCCCCTGCCGGTTCCGCTGCCCGATCGCCACAGCGGCCGCGACCGCTTCATGTACGGCTACCTGCCGATGCCGTTCCACCAAGGCGTGCGCATCGAAATCGAAAACCTCAACCGCGGGCGCAAACCGCTCGGCCTGCTGCTCTACCTGGAGGTCGAGCCGCAAGCTCCGCCGGCCGACGCGCTGCACCTGCACGCCGGCTTTCGCTGCTACTACCCCGCACCGACCGAGCAGCTCACGCTGTTCAAGTCCCGTTCAACCGCCCGAATCGTCGGCTGGGTGCTCAGCGTTGATTGCCCCCAGCCTGGCTGGTGGACGAGCGCCAGCCAGCAACTCGCGCTGCCCAGCACAGCCATCGCCCAGAACCCGGACCAAGCCGCCCACTGCTTTGGCCAGACCACACCACTGCGTCACTTGGTTGATCCGCTCGCGGGCGTCACCCGCGCTGGCCCATTCAGCAAGAGTTCCGCCTATCGCTGGCTGCTCTCCGACGCACCCGCCACCACCGCCGGCCTGCACTGGACCATCGACAACCAGCCCCCCGCCGGCGCCGGTGACGTTTACCTCGCCAGCCTGGTCTACTGGTATGGCGACCCCGCCGCCCGCGGGAGCTTCCCCTCGCTCGAGCGTGAGGATTTCCGCGTGCCGGGGTTGCGTATTCCCGGCTCCGTCGAGATCGAGGACCACGTCCTGGGCCGCGACTGGGGCAGCGTGATCCGCCAGCAACACGCGGGCGACGTCGAGTTATCGGGCCAACTGGCCATACATTTCGCGACCAGTGAGCCCGTGTCGGTGGTCATCCCGAGTGACCGCGATCGTCGGGTGAAGCTGCTGCTGCGCGCAAATCCGCGCCGACCGTTTGAAACAATCACAGTTAAGGATTCAGCCGGCCGCCAGATCGCCACCATCAACTACGATCGCCGGCCGGCCGGCATCTACCCCGTCGGCACGCTCGAACTCAACGCCGGCAACAACACCGTCACGATACAATGCACCAAACCAGCCATGCTCGACTGCTGGATCATCGAAGACGCCAAAGATACCGGGGAAAGTGCTGCACAAACGCTCCGACCCGCTGCTACACCCTGAGCAAACCGCCGGGCCGACAGCCCGCCCGGCCGCCCAACCATGGAAATCGATCTACACCAATTGCCGATTCCTGACTGGGACCTGTTCTGCCCAAACTGCCGATTCCCGCTGCGCGGCCTGCCCCAGCCACGCTGCCCCGAGTGCGGCACAACCTTCGACGTAGCCGACCTGGTGTGCCCCTGGACCCGCCTGCGCGACCCGCTTTTCACCGGCCAGGAACTACCCGTACCCGACTTCGGCATCGACTGTGAATACTGCGGCGCACCACTGGCCGATGCAGCCCAACCCTACTGCCCCGCCTGCGCCGCCCCCTTCAATCTCGAAAACTACCGCCCGCAGAAGCCCTGGTTCCTGCTCGATGCCGAGCTCTGCGAACCATTGCCAATGCCGGCCATCCAGGCCCGGCTCGCTCAGGAATATGTCCCCCATGTCGTCATCGACGAAAAAACGATTCGCGACATCTACGTCGGCCAGGACATGACCCGCACCCGCCTGCGCATCCCCAGCGAGTTCTACTTCGACGTCCGCTGGCTCATTCAACGCGTCCGCGAGGAAATCCGCGATGTCCAGGCCGCCGAGCCCGGCGCCGAATGGACCTGCCCCCACTGCGGCGAGGAAAACCCCGCCCACTTCGAAGTCTGCTGGAACTGCCAGGCCGCCCGCGACAACTGATCCCCCCCGCGTCTATTCACCCAGAAGCTGAACCACCACCGTCCGCTCCCGCTCCCGCGTGTCAAAATCGATCAGTACGATCTGCTGCCACGTCCCCAGCGTCAGCTTCCCGTCCACCACCGGCACCGTCAACGACGGCCCCAGCGACGACGCCCGCACGTGGGCATGGCCGTTATCGTCGTGCCAGGTCTCCTCGTGCACATACCGCGCGTCCGCGGGGGCAATCCGCTCATAAAACGCCTTCAGATCGTGGTTAAGCAGTCCCGGCTCCGCCTCGGTGGTCGTGATACCCGCCGTCGACCCGACCACGAACACCACCGCGATACCGCTGTGCAGCCCCGCTCCCGCCACGATCCGCTGCACCTCCCCGCTGATATCCAGCACGTGCCCGTTGCCCCGTGTCGCAATCCGAATCCGATCGCTGTGCGTCATATTCGCTCCTCGCTGGCCCTGCCCCGCAGCTGCGGGTTGGCTCGCATCCGCCGGTTCGGTACACTCCCCGGTCAGTGTAGCATCCCCGGCCGCGGCAGCGGGCAGCGGCGGCGAAGATGCTGCGGCCGATATCGTCTGCGTACCGCGTGCCCGCGGCAAATCTGCGCACCCGTCCGCCGAGAACAAGCTACATGAATACAGCACCCATGTCAGATGATCACCGCGTGCTCGTACAGGGCGTCCACGACTACGCCTGCGGCGAGCTTCTCGAACTCGACCACGAATGGGACAAACACGAACGCTCCTGCTGCGAACGCCTCAGCCAGCTCTACGAAATGGGCCTGATGGCGCTACGCGTGCCCGAATCCAACGGCGGGCTCGAATGCCCCATGGTGCCCTATGCCCACATCATCCGCGAGTTGGCCTACGCCTCGCCCGCTGTCGCCGTCACCGTCAGCGTCCACAACATGGTTTGTGAAGCCGTCAAGATGTTCGCCAACCCCGAGCTGCGTAGCCGCATGCTGACCCAGCTCGCCACCGACGACAACCTCGCCGCCTTCGCCATCAGCGAACCCGACGCCGGCTCCGACCCCGGATGCGCCAAAACCCGTGCAAACGAAACCACCGGCGGCTGGAAAATCACCGGCACCAAATTCTGGGTCACCAACGGAATCACCGGACGCTGGTTCATCGTCCTCGCCCGCACCGGCGACACCGGCACACACCGCGACCTCAGCATGTTCCTCGTCGACGCCCGCCAGGACGGCGTCCAACGCCAGCCAATCCATGGAAAAATGGGCATCCGCGGATCCGAAACCGGCGAAATGGTCCTCGACGACGTATTCGTCCCCCGCGAAAACCTCCTCGGCGAACTCGGCGACGGACTCAAAATCGCCCTCTCCGCACTCGACGGTGGACGCATCGGCATTGCCTCACAGGCCGTCGGCATCGCCCAGGCCTGCATCGATCACATGGTCAGCTACGCCCGCGAGCGCCAGCAGTTCCGCCGACCAATCGCCGACTTCCAGGCTATCCAGTGGATGATCGCCGACAGCGAAACCGAACTGCACGCTTCACAACTGCTCGTCGATCACGCCGCCGCCTGCAAAGAGGCCGACGAGGCCTTCACCCAGCCCGCGTCCATGGCCAAACTGTTCGCCACCGAGGCCGCCAATCGCATCGCCTACCGCGCCGTGCAAATCCATGGCGGCTCGGGCTACATCAACGAGTGCCGCGTCGAACAGCTTTATCGCGACGCCCGCATCACCACCATTTACGAAGGCACCAGCGAGATTCAGCGCCTGGTCATCGCGCGCGAGGCCCTGCGCCCTGAATGAATACCGCGCCAGAACCCTACTCGATTTCAGCCGTCAGCCGGAACGACGTTATCACCGCCCGGCAACCGCTGTTCGTAATTAACTCGCCCCTCACGACGTACTGGCCCGGATCGCGACCCGGGTAGATCAACCGCCCCTCAATCGTCACATAACCAACGCCCAGGGCGGTCGCGATCTGTTCGAACGCCGCTTGCAGCTCCTCGTTGTTGCTCGCTTCCGCAAACGCCCCCTCGGTCTCCACGGCCACCCGCTGCAATTCGGAGAAATCAACCTCGCTGCCCATCCCGATCGTGCACACACGCGAGAACTGATTGGTAGCGGTCTCGATCACGTCGTCCGCATCGTGGGTACTCAGCGTATCCCCACCATCGGTCATCAACACCACCACGCCACCGAGAACGATGTGTTCATCCAACATCGCTAGCGCATCCATCGCCGAGTCCCACAGCGGAGTCCCGCCATCTGCGTCCAGCAGCTCCAGCGCCGCGCGCAGATCCGTCTGGTCACTCGTGAAATCCTGCAAAACGCGCGAGGCGTGATACAGACCATCGTCCCCCGGAAACGCCAGCACCGCCGCCTCGTCATCCTCCGGATCCATCTGACTGATCAACGCCAGCCCCCCCGCCTGACGCCCCGTACCATCCGGATCGTTCCACGCCATGCTCCCGGAACAGTCGAAATCCAGCACCGCCGTCAGGGCCGCCGCCTCGGGCAGATGCACCGTCACCCGCACCACGGCCGGGTTGTTCACGTAATGACTCAGCCCGCCGCCCACGGGGATCAGACGCACGTTGCGAAACTCAAAGTTCGATACGTCCAGCCCGTCTTCGATCAGGTTCCCGAAAACGTCCTGAACCGACAGCGAGATCTCCAGCTCACCCTCATACGTAGTCAGCCGCGCCGCGCCGCCCACCTGCGGGGCCGTAAACACCGGCGTCTCCAGGCTGGGTACGAACACGATCGCGTCATCAGCGCCGGCCACCCCATCCGGGTCCGTTACCGTAAGCCGAAACTCCAACATGCAGGTGTCGGGGGTCTCCGCTACGGTAAACCGCGCCCGCGACTTGTCGGCGTCCAGGATCGTTACGCGGGTGTCCGAATCGTCCACCTGCTTCCATCGCCAGGTAACCTCGGATATGTCGTACTCTGAACTCTCCTGCATATACGTACCGCTACCGTCCAGCACCACCTCGTCGCCCGGATACGCCGACTGCGCTCCGCCCGCATCCACGATGAACGACAACCCCACGCCCGCCGGCCCCTCAGAGCCGGTCGCGCCCGTAGCACCCTGAAGCCCCCGTGGGCCTTCCTCCCCCTGTTCGCCCTGTGCGCCGGTCGCGCCCTCCACAACCGTCGGTGACTCCTGAGCCGTCTGCTCGTCGTCGCCTCCGCCGGTCGCAGATGTCGAATCCGTCGGACAGCCGCCGACAACAAGCACCAAAACCATAACCGGAATCAGCGGAAGGATAGGTGAGGATCGCATGATGAAGCCTCCCGCCAGGCCTCATCGCAGTCCGGCACGGCGCGAGGAGGCCCGGACCTCGTGCACAAGCGAGCAACCGGGCCGCACAAACCTCCGCACGGCCACTCGACCCGCCGACCACATTATACCCTCCCCGCATACCCGCACCAACCGTCACTGAGCCGGTGCGGGTAGCGGAGCAAGGACCGGTCATATCCTCTTTCTAGGCGTCACCGACCAGGGCTTCAATAAACCCATCGATGTCGTCGAAGTTGACCACACCGTTGCCGTCCAAATCAGCGTTCATGTATTCACAATCCGGATAGTCCGCCTCGTACTGCGCCTGATCCACCAGCGCCAGCACAAACGGGTCTATATCGTCAAAGTTGACAAACGCGTCGCAGTTCATGTCGCCGGGAACCTGGTCGGGTGACTCGAGCCCCCACAACTCCACGTCGTCGATGTTCCAGCCACAATACTGCCAACTGTAATCCGTTGGCCCAATAGTCCAACGCAGATACACAGTCGGCTGGCCATCGGCATACGTCGCGATGTCAAACTCCTGCGCCACCCAGGCACCGTCGCTGATCTCCTGCTCGTTCTCCCACAGCGTGGTCCAGTTGACACCGTCATTGCTGATCCGCAAGTACGCGTGATCGTACGACGGCTGTTCAACACCCAGCCAGCGCCAGAAACGCAACGAGAGTGCGCCGAGGTTGCTGCAATCGATGGCTCTCGTCGTCAGGTGCGTCTCTTCCAACTGATTCTCATAATCGCCGCTCAGGTTGTACCCATACACGTTGTCGCCCGTATAGCCGCTGGTCGGGTCTGGATCGCCGTAGTCGCCACCACCACCAGTCGGCTCGCCCCAGGCCCACAGCCCTTCCGTGGTCCAGCCCGGGTTGGTGTCCATCGTCCACTCCAGCACCTTGCTCGGCTCACCAACGCGTAGCGATACCGTCCGCTCCGTATCACCCTCGTGCGTCGTCAGGTTCACGAAGCTGATCACGTCGCTGTAGGCCCCGATCGGGAACGAATCCGCCAGCGAGTTGATCGCCACCGTCACCGTCGCCGTACCACTCGCTGACAACACTCCCGCGCCACCCGTAATGGTAACCCAGGATTGCATACCGGTAACCTCATACTCGATCTCGTACTCTTCCAGGTTCTCAATCTCAAAATCCACGCTCGCCGGCGTGAACGGCCCACCAGGATCACCGGTAGCCGTCAGCCCATTCCCCGGCGTAACGCGGATCCCGATCATCGGAATGCACGAGCCCGTCGGGTTAGCCAGCGCGTTCTGCAATCCGCTGTGGTTAGCACCGGTACCCACGTTGTAGCCATCGTACCCACACCCGCCATGGGTATGGATGCCGATCGCCTCACCAGTCTCCTCCAGCACCACCGGCGAGCCCGAATTACCGCCCGTCGTGTCCGTCGTGTAACCCACCAGCGTATCATCGAAGACCGCGTAGGGCCCCACGTGCGTCTTCTGTACCTGCTCCCATTCGTACGGTATCGGCGAATACACTACCCCATAACCCGTGATCCGAATCGATTGGTCCGTTACACTCGGCGGCATCGCCAGCGTATACCACGCACCCTGCACCTCGACCGGGTACAGCCCGGTGTTCGAGTTCGGGTAGCAGCCGAAATAGCCCCAGTCGTCTCCTTGCCCCAATCCGCCGTTGGTCTGCAACGAATCCATGTCAATCGCGTACTGATCCTCCGGGCCGGGATGGTTCAGCGAGCCGTCCGAATCAGACAGCGGCACGTTGAACTCAACCGTATCGTTCGAATCGGTGCAGTGACCCGCGGTGAGAAAGCAGTGATTGCAATCGTCAATCATCCACGCCGTACAGCCACCCGGCAACAAACGTCCCTGGCGATCGTCATACGACAGGACACGATCATCATCGTCACCACAAATCGATCGCTCACCGCCGCCCAGCGTCTGCCCGGTAATAGCTTGGCTGATCGATACGCGATTGCGGCCCGTACCCGGATAGGCCACCAATTCGACCGTCACCGCGTCCCCATTGAAGTACGCCGACGTGTAACGCCACTGCCGCAGATGCTCGGCATTGAGATATTGATAGGCGCCATCAAGCTCGGACGTGATCAGCAGGTACGATTCCTGCCCGCTGCCAACCGTGCCGGCCAACTCCGCCCGATCAAAATGCACACGCAGCCAACTCGCTCCCGGCACAACTACACGTTTGGAATACACCACCGCCGCGTCGCGCGTCGTGTTCTCCACGAAACCCGAATCCAGCGACAGGGCCATCTTCTGGAACTGCATACCGGCTTCCTGTCCGACGGCCTCCGCCGACAGGCCGCTCAACATCAGCGCCACCAGCGCACCGGCGCTGATCGTCATCATCCCTTTGCGCATCTTCGTAAAACTCCGTTTGATGGGCACACCTGCCGCACCGCCCGCCGACAATCCCCACGGATCGCCGCCAGCGGCCGGACGATATGCCAAGCCGTCATCCCAGTGCTATTTATGAGGTTAGATCGTCGTAGCGGGTGAAGCAAGCAATTTCCGCATCCCGGATTACCGGACCCGCTCAGCCCGGCACCACCCCACCCATCTGTTCATTCCCCAGCGCATACAGACCCCGCACATCCGACTTCTCGTTCATGTGCGCCGCAACCACTTCGCCAACGAATATCACGTGATCGCCCGTTTCAAACTCGCCCACCAGTCGACATTCAAAGTTCGCCACCGCATCCGCCAGCAGAACACCGTCGATCTCCCGCGCCGGCTGCGTTTGCGTCCCGCACCGGGCCAGCTTGTCCTGCGACCGCCCCGACTCCGTCCCGTGATAGCACGCATCCGCCTCCATCGACGACGCCGGGAAACTCAACACAAACTCCCGCGCCGACCGCAACGCCCCCAGCGAATGACGCGTCTTCCCGATCGAGATCGCCAGCATCGGCGGCTCGTGCGAGGTGTTCATGAACCAGCACAGCGTTATCGGGTTGTATTTGCCCTGCGCATCTTTCGCGATCGCAATCGCAACCCCCTCCGGATACTTGCGCCGCAGCGCCTCGTCGTAAGACACTCTGACCTGCATGTCGTTCTCCCGGGAACTTCCGATAGCGAATCTCTGCGTATCGGTCAGAGACCAGCATACCCGCCCCGGGTTGAACAACCACCCCAGCGCACTAAAACGGCCACGCGCAGCACCTGGCCGCCGCTCTTATCAGACCCCGGCAACCTCCCGACAACTCTAGCCCTTGAAAGACAACAGCCAGCCGAATTGGGTCGATGTTGGATGAACAAAGGGGTGCCTGATGGACTGTGCCTGATCCGCCCTAGCTGGATCCGACCGTGTCAACAGGCAGTGGGAAAGCGTGCCGGAGGGGCGCAGCCGTTGGCAACGTTGCCGATGGAGTAGTCGCCATGATGTCAGAGCACGACCTTGGCCTCGCATCATCTTAGGCCTGAACTGACGCCAGGATTCCCGAGCCGCTGCGCTTGTCGGGATGCCACTTCGCAGCAGCGTGTCGAGGAAGCACTGGCGCACCGCAACGCCGAACTCCAGGAGGCTTTGGCGCGCGAGAAATACGCGGCCATGAAGCTTGAGGCCACGATGAAGACGCTGGAGACGGCAAATCTGGAGCTGGAGGACCAGAAGCACGCCGTCGAAGCCCAGCGCCAGGAACTACAGGCGATCAACCGTGAGCTACAGTCCGCCTGGGATGCGGCCGCCGAGGCCAATCAGGAACTCGAGCATACCAATCGGCGACTGGGCGAGGCTCTGCGAGAGGCGCGTCAGCTCGCCTCGGCGGCCGACGCCGCCAACCGCGCCAAGAGTGAGTTCCTGGCAAACATGAGCCACGAGATCCGCACGCCCATGACCGCCATCATGGGCTACGCCGAGTTGCTATCGACCGATATTCAGAATTGTGATCGCGGCAGCGACGGGGCGGCACTGTCTACCAACTCGCAAGCGTGTGAGTTCATCGAAACCATCAAGCGGAACGGCAACCACCTGCTGACCATCATCAACGATATCCTCGACCTGTCGCGGATCGAGGCCGGCCGACTGGAAACTGAGCGGGCGGTCTGCTCGTTACCGGACGTACTCGCGGGCGCTGAGTCGCTCATGCGTATGCGCGCGGATGAGAAAGGTTTGGCGTTTCACGTGAAACGCGACGGCTCAATCCCGCGAACCATCCATACCGACGCTACCTACCTGCGCCAGATACTGATCAACCTCCTCGCAAATGCAATCAAATTCACCGACGCAGGCAGCGTCAGCCTGACCGTGCGACTTCGCAACGTCGATGGGGACCGTCCGCAAGTGCAGTTCGACGTGGAGGATACGGGCATCGGCATTGCCAAAGAGCTGTTGCCCCGACTATTCCAACCCTTCAACCAGGGGGATGCGTCGATGTCGCGCCGCTTTGGCGGCACCGGCCTGGGGCTGGCCATCAGCAAGCGGCTGGCCGAGGCGTTGGGCGGAACCATCACAGTATCGAGCGAGCCGGGCGCAGGTAGCCGATTCTCGCTCACGGTCGACGCCGGCTCGCTGGATGGGGAGGACACGGTGGACGAGGCGACGCCGGGAGTGTCGGAGCAATCACTCACCTGCGTAACCGCTGAGGCCAGCGCCGCCTCACTGCCGATCCTTCCGCTCGGAACGCGTGTGCTGCTGGTGGAAGACGGGCCCGACAATCAGCGTCTGATCCGGTTCCTGCTGACCAAGGCCGGGGTGCAGGTGGAGGTCGCGGTACACGGGGCACTGGGGGTCGAGCAGGCGTTGTCGGCCATGACCGCAGGCCAGCCGTTTGACGTTGTGCTGATGGACATGCAGATGCCGGTGATGGATGGGTATGAGGCCACACGACGACTTCGTCAGGTCGGCTATGAAAGACCGATCATCGCGTTGACGGCCCACGCCATGCAGGGTGATCGGGAACGCTGCCTGGCGGCGGGTTGTGACGATTTCGCCACCAAGCCGATCGACCGGCGCGGCCTGCTAACAACGCTGGCGGCATATGTGACCGGGGGGCGTATAGAAACATGCGGGGCGGAGCCGGAATAATGTCCGAAACCATGTATCAATGTCGTGATTGCGGTGCTCAGTTCGAACTGGCCGTGATCGATCCGAACCGGCCAGACGAGCCGGCGTGTCCGGTTTGCGGCAGCAGCCGCGGGATTGTTCAGAGTCGCCCCGCAGAGGACAACGCACTGCCGAAGTTCCTCAGCCAGCGGGACCTGCGTGAGCGGAAACGGAGCTGCCGCCGGTCGATATGACGGCGTTAGGGAATGGCCCGCAGTTGGCGGGCTGGCGGCGACCTGGGGGGCGCAGGCGAGGCAAATAGCGTAACGTGGGGCGGAACTGGCGCGTGGAGCGTGCGTGAACGGGGGATTCAGGGTATAAGGTGGGTTTGCAATTTGCGCGCTGCTGGCGGGAAGAGGGTCGCCGGCACAAGGAAGCGTGCTGTCGCTTGACTTGGGCGAGCCCCGATCGAGAGAGGACGACATCATGTGCCTGGCCGTTCCGGGCAAGGTGCTTGAGTGCGAGGCTGATGAGGCCTTGATTGACCTGCAAGGCAACCGGCTTAAGGTCAGCAAGGTGCTCACGCCTGAAGTTGAGCCGGGGGATTGGGTGCTGGTGCACGCCGGCTTCGCCATCTCCACGTTGGACGAGCAGGAAGCCCTCGAAACGTGGGACTACCTGCAACAGGCGTTTGGCGAAGACCTGGCAGGCCTGCACGACCCGGCCCCTCCGTCCGCCACGGAGAACCCCCCGACGTGACTGCCGACCTCGCCCAGGCCCGCAGGGAGTTACACGAGCTCTGCTCCGGGTATGCGCAGCGCATCCAGGTCATGGAAGTTTGCGGCACACATACGGTGGCGATCTTCCGCAGCGGTTTGCGCTCACTGCTACCCGCGAACCTGCGGCTGGTGAGCGGGCCGGGCTGCCCGGTGTGCGTCACCGCGCAACGCCACGTGGACGCCGCCCTGGAATTGGCCGGCCGACCGGAAGTATTGCTGGCAACCTACGGCGACATGGTGCGCGTGCCGGGCGGAGCAGGCAGCCTGGAGCAGTTGCGGGCACGCGGGGCGCGGGTACACGTGATCAACTCGGCCCGCACGGCACTCGAGCTGGTCCGTAAACATCCGGACCAACAGGTGGTGCTGCTGGGCGTGGGGTTTGAAACGACCGCGCCGGCGACGGCGGCTACCGTGCTGGAAGCTGACCGCGACAACCTCACGAATTTCAGCGTGCTGATGTGCCACAAGCTGGTGGTGCCGGCCATGCAGGCGCTGTTGCAGGCGGGGGATGTGCCGCTGGATGGGTTCCTGGCGCCGGGGCACGTCAGCGTGATTATCGGAACGCAGGCCTACGGGCCGGTGGTGCAGGATCACGGACGGCCGGTGGTAGTGGCCGGGTTTGAGCCACAACAGATCATCAGCGGATTGCTGTACCTGGTGCGGCAGATCGTCGCGGGGCGGGCCGAGATTGAGAACGTATATGCCGGCGTGGTGAGCGATGACGGCAACCGCGTGGCGCAGGAGATGATCGAGCGGGTTTTCGTGGTGGCGAACGCTCCGTGGCGCGAGTTGGGGACGATTCCGCAATCGGGGCTGGAGTTGGCGCCGGCGTATCGGCGGTTTGATGCGTTGGAACGGTTCGGGGTCGAGCTGGGGCCCGACGAGACTCATCCGCTGTGCCGGTGTGGCGAGGTCATTACCGGGCGGGCGGAGCCGATCGAATGCCCGGCGTTCGCCGACCCATGCACGCCACTGAACCCGATCGGGCCCTGCATGGTGAGCAGCGAGGGGACCTGTGCGGCCTGGTACAAGTACAACCGGGCAGCGGCCATGCCACTGAGGTAGCGATGAGCACGACGCCGACAACCAGCGACGGGCGCGACCGGGTGGTGTTGGCCCACGGCGGCGGGGGCGAGTTGATGGGTCGGCTAATCCGCGAGCACCTGGTTCAGCCGCTGCGAAACGACCTGCTGGACGCGCTGACGGACGGCGTGTGCATCGACTGGCCGGACGGGCAGGTGGTGTTCACGACTGATTCGTATGTCGTTACGCCGCTGGAGTTTCCGGGCGGCGACATCGGTCGGCTGGCGGTCGCGGGGACGGTCAATGACCTAGCAGTGATGGGCGCGGAGCCGATGGCATTGAGCCTGGGGCTGATCCTGGAAGAGGGTTTGCCGCTGGAGGTGCTGGACCGGATCGTGGGGTCGATCGCGCGGACGGCCGACGAGGCCAGCGTGCGGGTGGTCACCGGTGACACCAAGGTCATCGAGCGGCGCGGCGGCGGCGAGGAGCACCGGGCCGGCATGTTCATCAACACGGCGGGCGTTGGTCGGCCGCGGGCGAACGTGAAACTCGGGCTGGAGCGGGTTGAGCCGGGCGATGTGGTGCTGCTCAATGGCACGCTGGCCGATCACGGGCTAACGGTGATGTCGGTACGGGAGGGGATCGAGTTTGAATCGGCGCTGCGGAGTGATGCAGCACCGTTGAACGGGCTGCTGGCGGCGGCGTTGGCGGCGGGGGATGTGAAATTCGTTCGCGACGCAACGCGGGGCGGGGTGGCCGGCGTGCTGGCGGATATTGCCGAGAGCTGCCAGTTAAGCGTGGAGATCGACGAGGCGGCGCTGCCGATAGGGACGACGGCCCGCCATGCGGCCGAGATGCTCGGCCTGGACCCGCTGACCGTGGCAAATGAGGGCAAATGCGTGCTGGTGGTTGCAGCGGATGCGGCGGAGCGGGTACTGACAGCGTGCCGGGAGCACGAGCTGGGCCGGCAGGCGGCGATTATCGGACGAGTGTCGGAGCAGGCGCCCCCGCTGGTGGAGCTGGTCACGCGGATTGGTGGTCGGCGTGTGGTGCAGCGGCCCTATGGCGAGGAGCTGCCGCGGATCTGTTGAGTGTGAGCGTGCTTTGAGAGTTGGTCGCGATGCACGAACTATCGATAGCTACACAACTTATGGACCAGGTGCTGCGGGTGGCGGGCGAAAACGACGCCGGACGCGTGGTCGAGGTTGAGGTGCATTGCGGGGTGATGCAGCAGGTAGTGCCGGAAGCGCTGGAGATGGCGTTTGAGGCGGTGGCGGCGGGCACGGTTGCGGAAGGCAGCCGACTGGTAATCGTTGAGGACGCGATGCGGGCGCGTTGCCGGGTTTGTGGGCACGAGTATGAGCCGAACATTGATGATTTTCTCTGTCCGAAATGCAGCCAAGCGAACGCGGAACTGCTGGTAGGACAAGACATTGTATTGCAGACGGTGATCTGCGAAACGGAAGACAGGGCGAAGCTATGAAGGTCAAGGTCGTTGAAAGCGTATTGAAGGCCAACGATGCGGTGGCCCGCGAGAATCGTCGGCGGATGGATGCGGCGGGAGTGCTGGCGATCAACATCACCAGCGCGCCGGGCAGTGGCAAGACGGCGTTGCTGGAGCGAACCATCCCGGCGCTGGGCCCGGAAGCGCGGTGCGCGGTGCTGGTGGGCGACTTGCAGACGACGCGTGATGCGGAGCGGCTGGGCGCGGTGGCGGCGGAGACGGTGCAGATCAACACGGGGCGGGGCTGTCACTTGTCGGCGCCACAGGTCAACGAGGGGCTGGACAGCCTCGATTTGAGCGGGATCCAGTTCCTCTTCATCGAGAATGTGGGGAACATGGTTTGCCCGGCCGCGGTGGACCTGGGCGAGCACCTGCGGGTGGTGCTGCTAAGCGTGCCGGAGGGGGACGATAAGGTGGCGAAATACCCAACTCTGTTTCAACCGGCGGATGCGGTGCTGCTAACGAAGCAGGATCTGGTGGGTGTGCTTGACTGGGATCGGGCAAAAGTATATGAAGATCTTTCTCGGCTTAACACGCGTGCGACGCTGATCGAGTGCTCGCAGAAGACCGGTCAGGGGATGGAACAGTGGCTGGATTGGCTGCGTGAGCAGCGTCGGCAGCGTGCAAGCGGCGAATCGTCGGCGGGGGTCTGAAATACCCGGTGCAATCACCGGGTGATGTCGGTACTGGAAGCGGTACGCGACGATGAGCAGCTTTTTTTGTGGTTTCCGGAAGCGCGACATCGCTGGATGAGGGTCGCGTACCGGCCGGAGCCGTTGGGGCTTCGGCGCGGGATTCACGGACGAGTACGATAGGGCAACAGGAACAGGCTCGCAGGATCGAGGTAATTCATGAGCGAAAATCTCGAAGGAGCCGTCAAGGAAATCTGTCAGGCATGCGGCCAGGATCGGACGCGCATGATGGATATTGTCCGGGCGGTGCAGGAGCGTTTCGGGTGTGTCTCGAGCGAGGCAATGGACCTGATCGCGAAGACGGTCAACGTCCACCGAGTCGAAGTGGCCAGCGTGGTGTCTTTCTACGCGTTCCTCTCGGACCGGCCCAAGGGCCGAGTGGTCATTCGGCTGTGTGACGACATCATCGATTCGATGTACGGCGCTGAGCAGGTGCAGGCCGCTTTCGAGCAGGAGTTGGGCATCAAGGTCGGACAGACCACGCCCGATGGCCGGATCAGCCTGGAACACACGGCGTGCATCGGCATGTGCGACCAGGCGCCGGCGGCGCTGGTCAACGACGTCGTGGTGACCAGCCTGACTCCGGAGACGGCGACGGCCATGGCGCGTGAGTTGAAGCAGCACCTGGACCCGCAGCGTCTGGTGCAGAAGCCCGGCGACGGCAACAACGCACACAAGCTGGTGCAGTCGATGGTGCAGAACAATCTGCGTCAGCCCGGGCCGGTGATCTTCAGCCCGATGAACCGGGCGGAAGCGATCAAGCGGGCGATCGCCCAAACGCCGGCGGAAGTTATTCGGGCAGTCAAGACTTCGCGTCTGCGTGGTCGTGGCGGGGCCGGCTTCCCGACCGGGATGAAGTGGGAATTCACGCGGGCAGCCCCCGGCGAGAAGCGTGTGGTGATCTGCAACGCGGACGAGGGTGAGCCGGGCACGTTCAAGGATCGCGTGCTGCTGACTGAGCGGGCGGACCGGGTGTTCGCGGGCATGACGATCGCCGGCTACGCGGTCGGTGCCGACACGGGCATCCTGTACCTGCGGGCTGAATACGCTTATCTGCGGGCGTTCCTTGAGGACGTGTTGCAGCAACGGCGTCAGGAGAACCTGCTGGGCCTGAACATCTGCGGCAAGCAGGACTTCAACTTCGACATCCGCATTCAGATGGGGGCGGGGGCGTATGTCTGTGGCGAAGAAACGGCACTGATCAGCTCCTGCGAGGGACTGCGCGGTGACCCGAAGAACCGCCCGCCGTTCCCGGCCCAGAAGGGCTACTTGGATCGGCCCACGGTGGTCAACAACGTCGAGACGCTGTGCTGCGTAACCAAGATCCTCGAAGAAGGGTCGGCGGCGTTCTGCGAGCACGGCACACAGGGCAGCACCGGCACCAAGGTGCTGAGCATCTCGGGCGATTGCCAGAAGCCGGGCGTCTACGAAGTACCCTTCGGCATCACGCTGAGCGAGATGCTGAAGATGGTCGGCGCTGCGGACGCCCACGCGGTGCAGGTCGGCGGACCGAGCGGGCAGATGCTCGGGTCGGCAGACTTTAGCCGGACAATCTGCTTCGACGACGTAGCGACGGGCGGCTCGGTAATGGTGTTCGGGCCGCAGCGCAACGTGCTCCACGTGGCGGAGCGGTTCATGGACTTCTTCATCGAAGAGAGCTGCGGCTACTGCACGCCGTGCCGAGTGGGCAACGTGCTGTTGAAAGAGCGGCTGGTGAAGATTCAGAACGGTCAGGGCCAGCCGGAGGATCTGAGCTATCTTCAGGACCTGGGCGAGACGATCAAGGTGACCAGCCGTTGCGGGCTGGGCCAGACGTCGGCGAACCCGGTGCTGACGACGCTGAAGAACTTCCGCGATCAATACGAGTCACTGGTGAAGGAGTCGGCGGAAGGTCTGCAACCGTCATTTGATCTCCAGGCGGCGGTTAGTGATGCGGCCACGGTCACGGGTCGCCAGGCTGAGCAGGTATAAGCTTACAGACCAAGAGGACACAGATATGAGTGCTGAAATCGTATTCACGATTGATGGTCAGGAGATCAAGGGGCGTCCCGGCCAGACGATTCTGGAGGCGGCGGAGCAGGCCGGCAAGTACATCCCGCGGCTGTGCTACATGAAAGGACTGGTCCCGCACGGTAGCTGCCGGGTATGCACCTGCTTGGTGAACGGCCGACCGCAGAGCGCGTGCACGCAGCCGATCGCGCCGGGCATGGTGGTGGAGAGCGACACTGAGAAGGTCACGGCCTACCGTAAGAATCTCGTCGAGATGCTGTTTGTGGAAGGCAACCACTTCTGCATGTTCTGCGAGAAGAGCGGCAACTGCGAGTTGCAGGCGCTGGCGTATCGCTTCGGCGTAACGGCTCCGAAGTATCCGTACCTGTTCCCCAACCGGGACGTGGACGCGTCGCACCCGGACATTTTCATCGATCGCAACCGCTGCATCCTGTGCGGGCGGTGCGTGCGGGCGTCGCGCGACCTGGACGGCAAGCACGTGTTCGAGTTTGTCGGGCGCGGTCCGCAGAAGCGTGTGGCGGTGAACGCGGAAGCCCGCCTGGCGGACACCAATCTGGACGTGACCGACAAGGCCGTCGAGGCCTGTCCGGTCGGCGCGATCCTGAAGAAGCGTGTTGGGTACGCGACCCCCATCGGTCAGCGGATGTATGACACGAAGCCGATCGGTTCGGATATTGAAAAAGGCGCGGAAGCGACTGCGAAGTAGAGAGGAACATAACCATGGCCAAACCGAAAATAGCTACGACGTCGCTGGCCGGGTGCTTCGGCTGTCACATGTCGCTTCTGGACATTGACGACCGCATCCTGAAGCTGGTCGAGCTGGTTGATTTTGACAAGTCGCCGGTGAATGACATCAAGGAGTTCACCGGGCGCTGCGCCGTTGGTCTGATCGAGGGCGGCTGCTGCAACGCGGAGAACGTACACGTTTTGCAGGATTTCCGCCGGCACTGCGACATTCTGATCAGCGTCGGCGATTGCGCGATCATGGGTGGGATACCGGCGTTGCGGAACACGATTCCCCTGAAGGAATGCCTAGACGAAGCGTTCCTGAACGGGCCAAGCGTGCACAACCCCAGCGGGCAGCTCCCCAACGATCCGGAGATCCCGCTGCTGCTGAACCAAGTATATCCGTGCCACGAAGTCGTGAAGATCGACTATCACCTTCCGGGCTGCCCGCCGCCGGCGGACACGCTGTGGGAGGCGCTGGTGGCATTGCTGAGTGATAAACCCGTGGATCTGCCGTACGAACTGGTCAAGTACGACTAATCCGCTGCGGAGGTATGAACGTGTCTGCAACGACAACCAACGGTCTGAAACGTATCGTGATCCAGCCGGTGACCCGGGTCGAGGGTCACGGCAAGGTGACGATTCTGCTGGATGAGAACAAGCAAGTGCAGCAGGCCCGGCTGCACATCGTGGAGTTTCGCGGATTTGAGCGGTTTATCCAGGGACGCCCGTTCTGGGAGGTCCCTGTGCTGGTGCAGCGGCTGTGCGGGATCTGCCCGGTGAGCCACCACCTGGCAGCCGCCAAGGCGATGGACCGCATCGTGGGCGTGGACGAGATCTCGCCGACGGCGGAGAAGGTGCGTCGGCTGATGCACTACGGGCAGCAGTTCCAATCGCACTCGCTGCACTTCTTCCACCTGTGCTCGCCCGACCTGCTGTTCGGCTTTGATGCCGACCCGGCGATCCGCAACGTCATCGGCGTGGCGGCGAAGTTCCCCGAGCTGGCCGTGCAGGGCGTGATGATGCGCAAGTACGGGCAGGAATGCATCCGGGTTACCGCGGGCAAGAAGATCCACGGCACCGGTGCGATTCCGGGCGGGGTCAACAAGAACGTGTCGATCGCGGAACGTGACTTCCTGCTGAAGGATCTTGATCAGCAAATCGAATGGTCACGCGGTGCGCTCAAGATCGCCAAGGATTACACGGTCGAGAACCTGGAGAAGATTGCCCCGTTCGGGTCGTTCGATTCGAACCACCTGTCGCTGATTCGCGCCGACGGTGCCATGGATCTGTACCACGGCAACCTGCGGGCGATCGACAAGGACGGCAACAAGATCTTCGACCAGGTCGATTACTCGAAGTACCTCGACTACATCATGGAAGAAGTACGGCCCTGGTCGTACATGAAGTTCCCGTTCATCAAGTCGCTCGGCCCGGAGACGGGCTGGTATCGCGTGGGTCCGCTGGCGCGGATCAACGCCTGTGACTTCATCGATACGCCTGAGGCCGAGGCCGCCCGCAAGGAATTCATGGCGGTCACGGACAACAAGCCGAACAACCTGACGATGGCCTATCACTGGGCGCGGATGATCGAGCTGTTGCACTCGATCGAGAAGATCCGCGACCTGCTGAATGACAAGGACCTGCAAGGCACCGATCTGGTGGTGACCGGTGAGCGGCGCGGCGAGGCGGTCGGCCTGATCGAGGCCCCGCGTGGCACGCTGTTCCACCACTACAAGGTCAACGACAACGACCAGGTGACGATGGCGAACCTGATCGTCTCGACGACGAACAACAACGAGCCGATGAATCGGGCCGTCCGGAAGGTCTGCGAGGACCATCTCCAGGGCGTGGAAATCACCGAGGGTCTGCTCAACCACGTCGAGGTGGCGATCCGGGCGTACGATCCGTGCCTGTCGTGTGCGACACACGCCCTGGGCCAGATGCCGCTGGTGATCGAGCTGATCGACCACGATGGGCAGGTGATTTCGCGCAAGGCCAAGGGTGGTGCGCCGGCAGAACTGAAGTAGGTTGAGGTTTTCGTGGTGGAGCAGCGATTCGACAAGGTGCTGGTAATCGGGTTCGGGAACCCGGGTCGTCGTGATGATGGCCTGGGCCCGGCCTTGGTCGCGATGCTTGAGGCGGAAGATCTGCCGGGCGTCGCGCTGGATGCCGACTATCAGCTTACGGTCGAAGATGCGGCCGAGGTGGCGGCGCACGACGCGGTGGTTTTTGTGGACGCCTCGTGCAACGGTGCGGAGCCGATGGAGTTTCAGCAGCTCCAGCCGCGGTCGGCCGACGCCACCAGTTTCTCCACCCACAGCGTGAAGCCGGAAGGAGTGTTGGCGCTGGCGGAGTCGCTGTTCGGCTCGGCGGCGCCGGGTTTCATGCTGGGTATACGCGGATATGAGTTCAACGAGTTCGGCGAGGGGTTGTCGGATCGGGCGGCGGCCAACCTGGCAGCGGCGCGTGACTTCCTCTTGCCGGTATTGCGTAAACGTTCGTTCTGGGACGCGGTCCCGGTTGCTGGCGGCGAGCCGGCCGTAACCGGGCCACAGACCGGGGACATCTAATGCAAGACGGAAAGCACGTAATTCTCTGTGTGGACGACGATCAGGACCTGTTGGACGCGCTGCGCCTGGTTCTGGAGAAAAGCGGTTACACCATGATCGGCGCGCGCAGCGGCGAGGAAGGGCTAGAGCTGTACAAGAACTCCGCCCCGGATCTCATCATCGTCGACCTGATGATGGAAGAGGTGGATGCCGGTACAAACCTGGTGCGCAATCTCAAGGCTGAGGGTAACACCAAGCCGGTGTACATGCTCAGCTCGGTCGGCGACCAGGTGAATATGAACATCGACTACAACGAGCTGGGTCTGAGCGGCGTATTTCAGAAGCCGATCGACAACCAGCAGTTGCTCTCGGTGCTGAAGACGAAGCTCGGGTAGTCCGTTTCCCACCCCGTGTTGTGTAACGGGATGGGGCACCCATGCCGAGTGACGGCGACATTCATGGGGACACGATCGAGCGCGCAGGGCGTTCTCGGTCGTGTCCCCGTGTTATGCGCGGGTTTCACGTCAGGTAGCGCTGTTCGCTGAGGCGCATCTCGGTTTCTCGCGGGTCCATCTGGGCCCATTGCAGGGCCACGACGGCGACCTGCATCCAAACCAGCGCTGCCAGCAGCAGCGCGACGCGACGCTGGGGAGCACGCAGCGGTGCCAATTGCAGCATGAACCCCAGCAGCAGGAAGGGCGCAAAGGGGATCCACAGCCGCGGGGTTTCGAGATTGGTGAAACCCGCCGTGGCGAGCATGACCAGCGCGGTGAGCAGCAACAGGTAGCGGCCGAAACGTGCGTCGCGGTCGGCGGCGTGCGGCAGGCCATCTGGCGCACCGATGTTGAACAGGCCAACGGTCCACAACGCCGGCCCGGCAAAGAGCGCGAACAGCGGCAGGCCGAGCAGTTGCCAGGCGAGCGGCATGGCGTCCGGGCCGCGAGTGACGGTGCCCTGGGCGTGGGCGACGGCCAGGAGCGTAGCCGGCAGGTTGAAATCGCAGCAGAGCCACAACAGCAGGACGGTCGCGACGCTGGCCAGCGTCGCGGGCAGCAACGTGCGGAACAGCCAGCGGCGTGGGCCGCCGGATTCGCGCCGGGCGTCGAGCAGCGTCGCGCCGAGCAGGATCAGCGCGATCCAGATGTGCACGAGGCTGGCGACGGTGGCGAGGGTCGCCAATGCGCCGGCGATTAGAGCGCAGACGATGGATCGGCGGCGCCAGGCTAGCAGCCAGCACAGGGCCGGCAGTGCGACGGAGAGCAATTGGGCCGGATCTTTGCCGGGCACGAACAACAGCGTCATCGGGTTGAAGACGCAGCAAAGTGCGAAACAGGCGGCACTGGCCGGCGTTAGCAGCAGACGTGCCAGGGCGTAGAGCGCCGCCCCACTGAGCAGCCACAGGGCGATCAGCACCATGAAGAACGCCAGCCCGGTGGTGGTCCAGCGCAACAGGTGTTGCGTGGGGGTGGCCTCGCGGAAGTCCTGCGCGAGCCACGCGACCAGGTGCGGTCGGTGTTGTGCGACGCGGTCGACCGCGACGGCCAGCAACGTCGCGCCGGGCGGGTTGCTGATGACGCGTGTGCCGCGGAGTTCGGCGGGTGACGAGGCGGCCCGCTGGGGGAAGTTGTGCAGGTAATCGCGGACGGAGGTGATGTCGACGGCCTCCTTGACGAACGCGCCGTCGTGCGATGGTGAATGCGTGTTGAACACGTGCTGATTGACGTGATAGGGCGGGGCGTACCAGGACCACATGCCCAGAGTGATGCCGGGGATAATGAGCAGCGCGAGGCCGGTGAGTCGGCGGGCGATCCGCTGGCCAGCCAGGAACCAGATTGAGAGCGCCAGTGCGCCGCCGATCGGCAGTGCCACCAGGGCACTCTGCAATCGCCAGCCGACGACGGGCGAGTAGAGGTAGACGAATCGGCCCGGGCAGCCGAGCGGGATATTCAGACGGCGCAGGATAATCGTCGCGACCAACGGCACGACGGCGGCGATGATGAGCAGGTACCACGGGCGGTGGTCGGGCGCGCGACCGAGCTGGCGGGCGGCGTGTTGGGCCGGTTCACGTTTCATCGTCGGCCTCTGGCGCCAGGGCGTTGATGCGCTGCCAGATCAGATCGCTGAGGTCGCGGGCGGTCTGCTTGTCACGTTCGCGGCCACGATAGTCTGACATGTGTATGGGTTGACCATAGCGGACCCGGGCGTTGTGGCGCATGAAATAGGCCCGGAAGGGGTTGTAGGCGTAACGGGTGCCGCTGATGTGACAGGGCACGACGGTGGCGCCGCTGCGTAGCGCGAGCACGCTGACGCCGACCTTGGCGTCGGGCTCCGGCTCGCTGTTGGCATCGACGTAAGTTCCCTGGGGGAAGATCCCCAGGCAGCCGTCGCGGCGGAGCAGCCGCAGCGACTGTTCGAGGAATGATTTGCCCGGGCGGTCGCGATTGATCGGGATGCAATCCGCCTGTCGCATGAACCAGCCGGCCAGCGGGCGGTGGTAGTATTTCTGCTCGACGACAAAGCTGATCGGGCGGGTGGTGGTCACAAGAATCAGCAGCGGATCGATGCCGGCGGTGTGATTGGCGGCGAGGATGACGGGCCCCTCGCGGGGAATGGTGCAGGGCCCGACGCGCCGGACGCGGGCGAGCAGCCGAATGTAGAGCGTGGAGATCTGATACAGCAACCAGAGCAGCGGTCCGACGGGCTGGGCGCGGGTGTAGGTGCGCCAGGCGAACCACGCGGTGGCGAGCATGCAAACGCCGACGACTGTCAGCAGTGTGGGGATGTAGCGGTCGAGGTGCGGGATGTGTGACAGGCCAAGCAATCCGGTGGCGCCGGCGATGGCGGCCATGGTGCACATATCGGAGACGCCGAAGACGCGTCCGCGGCGCGCGTCGGGAACGAAGCGTTGGACGACGACCATGACGGTGACGAGGATGCCGGCTCCGTGCACGCCGATCATCAGCAGGCACAGTCCGGTAAAGATGCGTCCGAGCTTGAAAACGACGGCTGCGTCGAGAAGGAAGATCCAGCAGGCGCCGCCGGTGACTGAGGCGAGCACGGCCAGCGGGATCGGCAGGGCCGACCCGACGAGCGTGAGAAGTGCGGCGCCGACGGCCAGGCCGGCGGCGATGAGGCCGCGATACATGCCAGCGTCGGTGAACTGGCCGGCGAAAACGTCGCGTACGATGGCGGGTACGACCGAGATGACCACGCCGGCCGACGCCCAGAACACCACGCCCAGCATGATGATCTGCAATACCCGGCGGTGGTTCCAGACGTAAGCGAAGCCCTCGCGCAGCGGCGTCAGCACGCCGGGAGTGATCGTGTGTCGAACCGCGCGTGAGCGGGACATGAGGATGCCGGCGAGCAGCGCGGCGCTGACCAGGAACGTGAGCGCGTCGAGGCGGTAGTTCCAATAGAGCTCGAAATGGCCGGCCAGCGCCCGGTCGACCAGCAGCCCGCCGACGATGGCGCTGAGGATGGCACCGATAGTGCCGAGGGCGCTGATCATGGCATTGGCGCGGACGAGCTGATCGGGGCGGATCAGCGTGGGGATCATGGCCTGACGAGCAGGTGAAAAGAAGGCAGCCAGGGCGCCGGTGGCGGCCAGCGGCAGGGCGACGGCGTAGTCGCCGAAGCCGAAGCCAGCCAACCAGGGCACGGTTATGCTCAGGCTGATCATTATGCCGGCGCGGAGGATGTCGGTGACGATCATGGTGGCCTGGCGGCTGAAGCGGTCGGCCCACCAGCCGGCGAGGGGCCCGAAGATGACGAAGGGCATGAAGAAGAAGAACGTCATCAGGGCCTGTACGCGGGTGATGTCGTCGCGCTCGAGCCCGCCGGCCTCCTGGAGCAGGGCCATCTCGCTGAGGTGGTCGCCGAAGGCGCTGACGCCGTAGGCCGCCCACAACAGGACAAAGTTGCGATTGAGGACCAACCAGCGGGGCAGGTGAGATTCGTTGGACGGGTTGGCGGACATATTATCCCGGCAAATGCGCTGGAGCGCGGGGCACGGCACGGTTGCAGGAGATACGACGATTGCTCGGCAGACTGTACGCAGCGGTCGGGCAGGCGTAAAGGCGGGCGGCTGCGACGGGTTGCCAGGCGCGCGGTACAATAGGGAGTGCGTGGAATTGAGCCGACGACCCCCAGCAACGGAGGAAAGCGATGCTGATCCCGCAATGCCGGCTGTCACTGGTCGTGATGATCGGGGTGCTGGGCCTGGTGGTGGTGCTGAGCGGCTGTGAGGCGCGGTCAACCGATCGCGACCAGACGGTTCGCGACCAGCAGCCAACCACGGAGAAGCCGACAACCAAGCCGACAACGGAGCAACCCGCCGACCAGCTTGCTACAAGCCAGCCGGCGGACGAGGTCGAGGAGCGGGCGGAGCCGAAGCTGCCCGAATGGCTCACGGTCATGGACAAGTTCGACGATCAGCAGCCGGTGCGGGTGGACATATTGGCGGCGGCCGACCGGCGACTGGCGATCGACACGCACAACGTGCAGCGGCTGAAAATCGAGCGAGCCAACCTGCCTCTGGAAACCAACCGCAGCATATCGCTCCAACTCGACGGGCAGGGTCTTGAATGGCGCAGCGACTCAACCGTGACGATTTTCGAGCGGCTTCGGACCGGGGAATGGGTGCCGGTGAAGGCCGACGGCCGCTAGGCATGTCAGAATCGTCGCAGCGCTACGTGACACGCGGGGGTGAGAAGCTGGCGGCAGCGCTGGCGGCGTTCGGCCTGGACGTCGGCGGGCAAACTTGTCTGGACCTGGGCAGCCATGCCGGCGGGTTTGTCGATTGCCTGCTCCAGCACGGGGCGGCGAAGGTCTATGCGGTCGATCCGGGGTATGGGATTCTCGATTATCGGCTGCGGCGTGATGCGCGGGTGGTGGTTTGCGAACGGACCAACGCGCTGGAATACCGGTGTCCGGAGCCGTGTGCGGCAATCACAATCGACGTGGGCTGGACGCCGCTGCGGCTGATCCTGCCGGCGGTGGGGCGCTCGCTGGCGGAGGGTGGCAGCGTCGTCGCGCTGGTCAAGCCCCAATACGAGGTACCGAAGGAGTGGCTGTGCGCCGGCGTGGTGCCGGGGGATCGCCTGGAAGAGGCGTTGGAGCTGGTCCTGGCGGACGTAACGGAGCTGGGCTGGCAACGTGCCAAGCAGATCGAGAGCCCATTGCGCGGGCATGGCGGCAATACGGAATTCCTCTGGCTGCTGCGGCGTGGGACGTAGACGGCGGGCGAGACGCTTGTCCGTCGCCACTGGAGAATGCACTGCTTGAAAGCAGCGGCACGGCGGCGCGCTCACCGGGGGTCACACTTCTGGTACACTGTGCCGTCATGCGCGGATCGCGTAACCAAAACCCGCTGCGCCGCATACTCGTGGTCATCCCGAACTGGGTGGGCGACGTGGTGGCGGCCACGCCCGTGCTGGCCGCCCTGCGCCAGAGGTTCGACTCGGCCCGGATCACATACCTGCTGCGACCCTATGTGGCCGACGTGGTCGACGGCGGCGGCTGGCACGATGACGTCGTCCATTGGCCGGCCGGCAAGGGCATCGAGCGCGAGCTGCGCACGTTACGGATGGCCAGCCGGCTCCGCGAGCAGCGTTTTGACCTAGCCCTGCTGCTGACTAATTCGTTCCGGGCGGGGCTGGTTACCTGGCGGGCGGGAGCACGGCGCCGGGTCGGGTTCGCCCGCGACGGGCGGGGCTGGCTGCTCACCGATCGGCTGCATCATCCGCGGCGCGACGGCGCCTGGGTGCCGACGCCGGTGCTGGACAGCTACATCGAGTTGGCCGAGCAGGTCGACTGCCCCGTCGACGATCGCCGCCTGCGACTGGGCATCACGCAGCCCCAGCAGCGAGCCGGCGAACAACTGCTCAAACAATACGGGCTCGACGACGGAACGCTTTACGCGGTGATTAACCCCGGGGCGGCCTACGGCGCGGCCAAGTGCTGGCCGCCGGAGCGGTTTGCGGGGGTATGCGACCGTTTGCAGGAAGCCTACGACCTGCGCGTGGTGCTGGTGGGTGCGCCGCGCGAGTTGCCGCTGCTGCGGCAGATCGCGGAGCAGGCCCGCGGGCCGATAACGCTGTGCGACGATCCGACGACGACGCTCGGGTCGCTGAAGGTGGTCATGCAGCAGGCAGCGCTGCTGGTGTGCAACGACACCGGGCCGCGGCACTATGGCAACGCGTTCAATATTCCGACGGTGACGATCTTCGGGCCGACGCATCAGCGCTGGACCGACACGGATTACACCGGGGAGATCAAGCTTCAGGTGCCGGTGGAATGCGGGCCGTGCCAGCGGCGGACCTGTCCGCTGGATTTGCGTTGCATGACCGGGCTGACGACGGATATGGTGATGGCCGCGGTGGAGCGTGTGTATCGCGAGACGAACGCGAACAGCGTCGATGGCGCGAACGGGGCAAATGACGCGTCCGGCGCGTTGGTGATGGCGAGTCGGGATCCGGTCCTGGCGACTGACACAGGCGGAACGAGCTAAAGGAATGCTGGAAGTGAACCACATGCGCAGTGATCCGGCCTATCGCGAGCGGCTTGCCGCCTGCGGGCTGGACACGGTGCGGGGAGTGCTGGAGCGCGTGGAGGGGCGTGTGGCGGCCTGGAGCCGAACTACGGACACGCTGTACGTCTCCGGCCCGGGTGATACGCCGGGGTTTTACGTGAAGCGGCACTTTTTCCCGACGTGGATCAAGCGTTTGCGCGGGACGTTCCGGGGAACATTTTTCGGGATGCAGCGCGGCCAGATCGAGTATGCGGGGTTGAACACGATGCGAGCGCTGGGTTTGCCGGCGGTGCGGCCGGTAGCCTATGGCGTGCGGCGTGCGCTGCATTTCGTGACGGCCTGTTTCCTGATTACGGAGGAGGTGCCGGAGGCGGAGAACCTAACCACGTTTGCCCAGGAGGTGGCGGCCGGCCGGCGACACCTGACGCGGACGCAGCGGCAGAAGCTGATTCAGGAACTGGCGACGCAGGTGGCGGCTGTGCACGCGACGGGGTTTGTGCACGGAAACCTGTTCTGGCGAAACGTGCTGGTGCGCGAGGGGCCGGCGGGCAAGCCGGAATTCTTCTTCCTGGACGTTCAACAGCCGCACTTCTGGCAGTGTTTCCGCGAGGCCTCGCCGATGTGGGTGCGTGACCTGGCACAGACGACCGTATCGTCGCTGCCGTTCACCGAACGGGCGGATCGATTGCGGTTTCTGAAGTGCTACCTGCGTTGCGCGCGGATGACGCCGAAAACGCAACAGCGTGCGGCGGAGATCGAACAACTGGCGCGTCAATGGCAGCGTCATGAGCAGCGCCGGATCCACATGAACAGCCTGTTCGGTGCGTGGAATCGGCAATTGGTGTCCGAGCTGCCGGCGCGTGACGGGGCGGGGGTCTCCGTGGTGGAGGGAGGCTGGCAGGCGTGACGCGCCGGGCCGTAACGGCACCGGAGTGGCAGAAGCGCCTGGCTGCGGCGGGCCTGGACGATCCACTGATGCTGCTGGAGCGCAGCCCCGAGCATCTGCCGGGCCGGTGGGAAGCACTGGTCAAGCCCGGGCTGGGCGGTCGCGAGCGCTGGCGCTGGGAGTTGCCGGGCGACCCGCCAACCGTGTTATACGTGAAACGCTACCTGCACACGCCGCCCCGGGAGCAATTCGACCGGATGTGGCGCCAAGGCCGCCGATGCAGCCGGGCGTGGTGGGAATGGCTCCAGTCGCAGCGGCTCAGCGAGAAACACCTCAGCGTTGTGCGGACAGTGGCGTGCGCGGAGCAGATGCGCGGCTGGCGCGAAGTGTACAGTGCGGCTGTGTTCGAAGCGGTACCGGGCGACGCTCTGGATCGGACGTGGACACGCTTATCACAGGACCGAGCCCCTGTCACGCAAGCGCCATTGCGGCACGCTGTCAATCGTCACCTGGCGCGCTACGTCTCGGCGCTGCACCAGTCTGGCACGTGCCATCGCGATCTGTACCTGTGCCATGTATTCGTCGAGCTTGACCCGAACGGTTCCCATCCGCCGCAATTCACGCTGATCGACCTCGGTCGGACCCACCAGCCGCGTGCCCGACGCACGCGCTGGATCATCAAGGACCTATCACAGCTCGATTGTTCGGCCCGGCAGATCGGCGCGACGCGGGCCGATCGGCTGCGGTTTCTGGCAGCGTATCTCAGCCTGCCGACCAAGCGTCCCCGGCTGCGCTGGTACGCCCGGCGCGTGGTGCGCAAGAGTGATCGCATCCTCAGACGCATCGCCCGCAAGAATGGCGCATCATGAAGATCACCATCGTGCAGGAGCAGGTCGACACCAGTCGCGGCGGCGCGGAGACGTCTACGGTCGAAATGGCCCGCCACCTGGCCGCGCTGGGGTTGAACGTGCACGTTGTCTGCCGGGCGGACAACAGCACGCCGTTCGTTGACCAGAACGTGACCTTCCTGCCGATCGGCACGACGGGCCGCGGGCGGGCGCTGCAAACGTACCAGTTCATCCAGGGCGTGCATCGGCTCTGCCGCGTCGAGGATTTCGACATCGTCCACGCTGTCACGCCCTGTCTGTCGGCCACGGTCTATCAGCCGCGGGGGGGGACGTATGTGGAAACAGTGCGGCGGACGCTAGCGCGCGTCCGGCCGGCGCCGTGGCGCTGGGCGAAGGGGCTGGGCCGCCGATTTAACGTCCGACAGCGGTTCCTGGCACGCATCGAGCGTTTGCTGCTGACCAAGTATCAGCATCGCGTGTTCGTGGCGGCGCTCAGCGAATACGTTCGGCGGCAGGTGCTGGAGCAGTTTGATTTTCCGGCCGAGCAGACGCGCGTGGTGTTCAATGGCGTGGAGATTGCGCCGCCGGCGGAGGAACAGCGCGAGCGCTGGCGGGCGGAGTGTCGGCGGAGTGTGGGGTTGTCCGCCGAGCAGCCACTGTTGCTGTTCGTTGCGCACAATTTCAAGCTGAAAGGGCTGGCCGAGTTGCTGCGGGCGCTGGCATGCGCTGATCGAGAGGGCTATGGGCGCGAGTGGACACTGGTCGTCGCGGGCCGGGATGATACGGGCCCGCCGCGGCGTCTGGGTCAGCAATTGAAGCTCGAATCGCGTGTGCACTTCGTCGGGACCGACACGCCGGTGCAACATTGGTACGCAGCCGCCGACCTGCTGGCACATCCGACCTGGTACGATCCGTGCAGCCGAGTTGTGCTGGAGGCATTATCGGTCGGACTGCCAGTGGTGACGACGCGTTTGAACGGGGCGGCCGAAGTGATGCAGGTCGGCACGCACGGCGCGATCGTTGACGATCCGCGCGACGCGGGCACGCTCGCCGTAGCACTGCGGGAGGCGCTCGATCCAGGGGTTCGGGCGGCCTGTCAGGCGTCGGGCGAGTTGCGTCCGCGGCTGTCGATGGCGCGGCACGCCCAGGAGCTGTGCGGGTTTTACGAGGACATTCTGCACGGGGAATAAGCGCTCTGTGCCAAAACCTCTGTGGCACCGGTTTGTAACCGGTGCTTCGAACCGGCCCCGAAACGTTGACACGTCAAAAACCACTGCTCAAGAGCAGTGGCACGCGGCGCGAACGCGATCGGTCAACTCGCGCAACGTGTCGTAGGGATGCAGCGCGAAAAAGTACGTGCGATCGCGGGCCAATTCGTCCTGTGCGAGTTGCTCAGTCAGCGTGGCGACGCGCTGCTCGCAGCGCATTACGGACGCCTCCTCGGTCGCCAGCATGCGCTCGTTGATCTGCCGGATTTGTGCGAACACCGCCCGGCGGACCTGATGATCTTGCGGCCGGTCGCGTTTGAGTGATTCCGACTCGCGCACCAGCGCGGCGCGTTGCGCGACCAGCTCAGCCGGTGGCGTGTCGAGTTGTCGTTGTGGATTGCAGTGCAAGTCGCGCAGCTCGCGGCGAGCAGCGTTCACGTCACGATGGGTAACGCGATTCAGCGGCAGCGGCAAGTGCAGCGTGGCGCTGATGCAAGCAGCGGGTGCGGGCGCTACGCCCCACACCTCGCGGGCGAAATCCTCCATGACCTCGTCGTACCGGGCTCCGCCGATGCCGTGCACGAAAACGTCCGCCAGCAGCAGCCGGGCGAAAGCCGACAGCAGCAACGCCCGCGGGCGCAGCTTCCAGCCGGTCTGTTCGAGCGGCCCGGGCTGGGCGTGGTAGGCGGCGCGGGCGATTTCGTCGCGTGGCAGCGTGATCGCGAATTCGTCGCCAGCCCACAGCTCCAGCCAGGAGGCGGCGGGCCGAACGAAGAGCCGTTGGCGCACACGGCCGGGGGGTGTGATCCAAACCGGCAGTTCGACGCGCTCGTGGTCGATTGCGAGTGGTGGCACGGGTCGGGCGGCGACACGCACGCAATGGCGCTGGCGATATGACGACTGGGCCGCGTTGTACGCCTGCGCCGCCGAACGTGCATTCAGCATCAGGTGTGCCAGCAGTGCATGGAACTCGGGCGTCTGCGCCAGGGCTGAAATACGCAGCGTGCGGATGTCGCGCAGGCCGAGCGTTTCCTCGGTCGCGGTTTGTGCTCGTATGAACGCGGTGCAGAAATCGACCACGGGCCCGGTCGTCGCCAGCCACGCGCTGGAATATTCGCGCAACATGGACCGCCCGTAGAACGGGTACACATTGGCGATGCGGGCGAAGAAATCGAGCCAGTCTTCGCGCAGCAGCGTGGGCTGATCCTCGGCGGGTTGTTTCAGATCGCAGCCGGGGATGTCGATCGGCACGCACTGCGCAGCGCCGCCGGCCGCGCGCGGCACGATTAGCTGCCGCGTTTTGGGCAGGTCGGAATCGACCAGCAGGAACACGGCCGACCCACTGGTCTGCTGGGCCAACTCGTGGGCGGCGATGTCTTTGGCAAGCACGCCGGCGTGAAAAAACTCCACCTGATGGCCGCTAACCACGATCGGTCCGGACAAATGCAGCCGGGCCCGCAGACTGCTGCGCAGCGCACCGAGCGTGCTGTCCGGCACCGCGCCGCGCTGCGGGGCCGAGCTGAGATGCTCACGCAGTGCATCGAGCAATCGGCGCGGCGCCGGCTCGTGGAGCACGTCCAGGTGCTCGGGCGGCGTTTGCAGCCGATCGTAGCTAATCAGTCGGCGCATGAGCAGCGGCATAGCGGGCGGACTTCCTCAAGACAAAACCGCGGCTCGCGACACAGCGCACGCAGCAGCACCACCAGGTAATGCTGCAAACGGGCGGCCGGATCATCCAGAGTCGCGCCGAACTCGCGGCTGGTATCGCGGTAAATGCGGCGTATTGGCAGCTCGCGGATGCGCAGCCCGGCCCGCACACATTGCACCCAGAACTGGAGCGGAAACGCATAGCCCGGCTCGTCGAGCTGCAAGCGCTGCAACGCCGCCACGCGGTGGGCCTTGAACCCGCAGAACGAATCCGTCAGATTCAGGCCGAGCAACTGATCGAGCAAGTCGGTGACGGTGCGGTTGATGCGCCGCCGTTCGGGCGGCGGCGGATCATCGCCCGCGAAATCACACAGGTAGCGCGAGCCGCTGATGATGTCGGCATCATCCCGGCGGATGGCGTCGAGAAAGGCCGGCAACTCCTGGGGCTCGTGCTGCTTGTCGCAGTCCATCGTGACGACCCAGTCGTAGCCGCGGCGGGCCGCATAGGCAAAGGCCGCAATCAGGCTTTGGCCATACCCGCGGTTCTCAGGATGGCGGATGGTGTGGACGTCCGGCCGACGGCGTAGCAGATCAGGCGTCGCGTCGGTCGAGCCGTCGTCGATTACCAGCACGTCCCGACAGCCTTGCGCACGGACCTGGTCGAGCACACCCAGCACGTGGTCCGCCTCGTTGTGCACCGGAATGGCCAGCAGGTAACGCAATTCGATCGCTCTTGTTCGGCCTTGTCGTTGACGACTCGATGAGTTTCGCATGTGCGATTCTTCGAAGCGTTTCGGGAATTGTCAAACAGCGGTGTCTAACAGCTTGACCGCGTCGGCAGCAATGTCGGCGGCCGCGTCGGGCCGACCCAGCGCCCGGCAGGCATCTCCCAGGTGACGCAAACGCTCCGCGTCACCCAACACCTTCCGCACGCGATAACCTAATAAACGTGGGTGGTTTACCTTGATCGCCGCCCCGTGCTCCAGCAGGTAATCACTATTCCGCGATTCCTGCCCGGGGATCGGGTTCATGATCACCAGGGGTAACCCGCTGGCGAGCGATTCGGACACGGTCAATCCGCCGGCCTTGCTGACCGCTAGGTCGGCGGCCGCCATCCACTCGTGCATCTGCTCGGTGTACCCGACCACGCGCAGGGGGCGGCGCCGGCGTGCCGCCAGCCGATCTACCCGGGCCCGCAGCCGCCGATTACGCCCAACGATGACGACGACCTGCACCTCCTCTGGCAGCATCATCAGTTCGCTGAGCAGTTGTACTACCGGCCCGACGCCGAAAGCTCCGCCGAGCAGGAGCACCATCGGCCGATCCGGGTCTAGCTCGCAGCGCTGCCGCGCCACGGGGCGCGACAGCGGCTGGCGGAAACCAGGACGCACCGGAATACCCATGATGCGAATGCGCTCGGGCGGTACACCCCAACTGGCCAGGTAGGCCTGTCCCTCGGCGGTGGCAACGTAATAGCGCTCGGTGGGCTCCTGGATCCACATGCGGTGGGTTTCGTAATCGGTCGTAACGGTCACCTGCGGGCAGTTCAACCGGCCGTGGCGCCGCATCTGGGCGACGAACTCGGCCGGCAGGAAGTGCGTGTTGACGATCAGCGATGGGCGTCGCTGCCGGACGTAGCGTGTCGTCGGCAACTTGTTCGCGTTCTGGATTGCCAGTCGCGCCGCCTCTTTCAAACGTCCGCGCGGCTGATCCATAGCGTCGTAGAGCCAGCCCATGGCCGACGGCATGTGCCGAATCAGCCCCAGGTAGCCGCCCGCGTAGAGTTGTCGAAAGAGCGGGTTGGAGATGGCCAATACGTCGACCACTTCGACGTCGGCATGCGGCGCCGCGGCGCGGAGCGCCGGTTCGAGCGCCTGGGCAGCGACGACATGCCCGGCGCCGGCCGAGGCCGTCAGAACCAGAATCACGTCTTTCCCGGGCACTTCCTTTATCCCTCGCCAACCGGCCAGTGATGCATACTGCGGGCTATCTCCGCCGCGACAAGTCCCGATGCAGTCTCCGAGCCAGTTTTTCCAGTGATTTCCGGCAGTCCGCCAGTGTCAGGGAAACGCCGACGCGCGGCGCACAGACCAGGTCCAAACCCGCGGGCAGGTCGTGCTGGCTGAGCCGAAACGCCTCGCGAATTAGTCGTTTCAACAGGTGTCGCCGAACTGCCGGCCCGTGTTTGCGTCCGACAGCCAGCCCCAAACGGCAGACTGCAAGCCCGTTGCCGACCGCCCACATCGACAGGTGCCGATCCGACGCCCGCACGCCCGTGCGAAAAGCCCGCTCGAAGTCGCGCTGCTGACACATGCGCGAGCGGCGTCGGTAGCGCAGCCGCACCGGCCCGGCTGAGCGATCGTCGGCCGCAGCGTTGGAGGGGGAGTCGGCCACCATAGCAACTGACATGTTCTCCGAGACCGCCGTCATGTGCCAGCTTCGTGAATGGACTCGTCAAGCGGGCTCCAGCCCGAGTCCGGGGGCCTCGCCCAGGCTGATCACGCTGCCCGCCTGTGCGATGCCCGTAAACGGATCTTCAGCCAGCAGCAGATGGCCGTCCAGGTCGGCATAGTCGACCAGGGTGGCGATTGTCAGGGCGGGGGCGATGGCTAGGCCGCTGCACACAAAGCAGCCCAACATGACCTTGAGGCCGAAGCCGCGCGCCAAGGTGATCATGCGCAGCGCCTCGCGAATCCCGCCGCACTTGGTGAACTTGATGTTGACGCCATCGACCAACCCACGCAGACGAACCACGTCCGCCGGCCGCTGGCAACTCTCGTCGGCCACGATCGGCGCCACACCCAACTGGCACAACTCCGCCAGGTGTTCGTCTTCATCCGGTGGCAACGGCTGTTCGATAATCGTCGGGCGGAAACGCTCCAGGGCGCGGATTCGCTCGGGCGCCTCGGCCGGCGACCAGCCGCAATTGGCGTCGACAAACAGGTCGCCGTCGAACTGCGATCGGATCATCTCGAGGATCTGCTCGTCGTGTTCCAGCCCAACCTTGACCTTGAGCGCGGTGTAGCCCATGGCCAGAGCCTCGGCGACCTTGCTCTCCATCTCGGCCAGGGGGGCGGCCCCGATGGTGAAGGTGGTCTTCTTGCTGGGCGGAGCGAGCCCGAGCAAACGCCACACAGGCACACCCAAGCGCCGGCCGCACCAGTCGTACAGGGCCGACTCTATACCCGCCAGCGTCGCCCGCTGATCGTCATGGGCGGCGATGAGGCGGTCCATGATCGGGTTGATCTGGAAGGGGTCGTCGCCGAGCGTGTCGGCCACGGCCGCCAGCACGCGTTCCGAGTCTTCGAGCGATTGGCCATAGAGGGCCGACGGCACGATCTCGCCCAGGCCGACGACACCGGCGTGCTCGCACTGCACGACGATGGTCTCTTTTTCGTCGAGCCCGCCCTGCGAGGTGGCGAAACGGTGGCGCGGCCGGATCAGTTGTCTTTTCCAGCTCAGTTTCATTCCATCAGGTGTCCGGGGTCCTCGTCGGCGTACTCGGCGATGACGTCGTCCAAGGCCGAGATGCTCGCAACCGCGTCGCGCTGGACGAAAACGCGCCGCCGATTTACGTGCCGGACCCCCGCCTTCTCCAGCATGTGAGCATCGTTGACGTACTTTTCCTTGTCGCTGTGGCCGTCGGTGCGGTCGTGCACGTCGGCCTCGACAAGCCAGTAGCCGCGCTCGTCATGGGCCACGAGCCGGCCGATGTAAACCAGCGGGCCCGGTGTATCGAGCACCACCCGGCAATCCACGAACTCATCCAGCGTTGGTTGTGATCCGTTTCCGCTCATCCTGATCATTGCCATTCGCCAGCCGGCCGCCGCCCCATACAATTCAGCATATTGTAAGCGCCACGGACGCCGCCCACCACGCCGGACAAGTGTATGGACCCGCAAATCGACCTGGCCATCGTGCTGAAGCTGACGGAGTTCTCCGAGACGTCGCAGATCGTGACGCTCTTGGGGCAGCGCCACGGCCAGATCCGCTTGATCGCCAAGGGGGCCCGGCGCAGCACGCGAAAACGCTTCGCCGCCGGCCTTGACCTGCTCGAACTCGGCGAGGTCGGGTTTCTGTTGCCGCGGGGCGACGCCCAGCTCGGCACGCTGACCGACTGGCAGCAGCGCGACGCGTTCATGGGGCTGCGCCGGGCGGCCCTGCCGCTGGCGGGCGCGCTCTATGCAATCGAGCTCGTGGCCGGCCTGACCGAGGAGCACGACCCCCACCCGGAACTGTTCGTGGGGCTGCGGGATACCATGCACAGCCTGTCGTCAAACGAACCCCCTGCCGGGCCGATCATCGTCCAGTTCCAGATGATCGTGCTGAAGACCATCGGCTATGCACCGGAGTTGGGCCGCTGCATCGACTGTGGCCGACCGCCCGCGTCCAATCAGCCGACCTGGTTCACGGCCGGCGGCGGCGGCCTGCTCTGCCGTGATTGCGAGCCCCACCACCAGGAAAAGCGGCGTATGCCGACCCGGCCAGAACGCGCGCTGGACGACCCCGCCGAATCACCGCGGTGGTTCGATCTGCTGGATTACCAGCTCACCTTCGTGGCGGGACGCAAGTTCAAGACCGCGGCCCGGGTAACCGCCCTGCTGGCCCGCAAGCAGCAGCCCTGACCACTCCCAATGAGATTGGAATATCGCTAATTTCTCGCGGACGATCTGCACCGTTGGGTTGTCACTTGCGTATCATCATTGGCGGCGGCGCTGGAGACGCCAACATGAACGAGGAAACCATCTACATCCCGACTGTCGTGCCGGTCTTTCCACTACCGCAGGTCGTGCTCTTTCCGGGCACGTTGCTCCCGCTCCACGTCTTCGAGGAGCGCTACCGCGACATGGTCATGGACGCCCTCCAGGAAGAGAGCAACGCGCTGGCGATCGCACTGCTGCGCCCCGGCTTCGAGTCGCTCTATTACACGCCCCGGGCACCGATTCACGAGATCGTCGGCGTGGCCCGCATCGTCGCGTCTGAAGAAACCAACGACGACAAGTACAACATTCTCATTCACGGGTTGCTGCGGGCCCGCATCGTTGATGAATCCCACGAGCGTTCCTATCGCCGCGCCCGGATCGAGCCGATTCACAGCCATTGCAGCAGCGGCGACGTACGCTCACGCGAACTGCGCCGCGAGTTGCTCAGCGCTATCCGTCACGATACGGCCATCGATCCCGAACTCCGCCGGCATTGGATCAAGCTGTTCGACACGTCGCTCGATCTGGAAGAGCTGACCGACCTGATC
Organism: Phycisphaerae bacterium; assembly: GCA_963666925.2. Taxonomy (GTDB): domain Bacteria; phylum Planctomycetota; class Phycisphaerae; order UBA1845; family Fen-1342; genus JANQFV01. The sequence goes on from CAXXTC010000005.1 coordinate 97,738, forward strand.
GGGGCCGGCATGCCCAGCGAGCCCGAGCTGCGCCAGTGCTTGCTCAATGAGACCGACGCTTCGGAGCGCGTCGAGATGCTGCTCGAACAACTGCATACGCTCGAACAGGTCAGCCGCGTCAGCCGTGGCTTCGGCACCAGCGAGAAAGAAAGCCTGAATTAAACCCCCGCGTAGCGGTAGCAACCTCAGCTCAGCAGCGGTTTGAGCAGCGTCCACAGGCGCATTTCAAACACCGTCCAAGTCCCCAGTATCAGCGCCACCAGCATAATGCCGGCCTTGACCAGGAGAACATTGCGCTCGAAGCGGCGCGTCGCGATGGGGTCGCGAGCCAATTTCTGAACCAGCAGCGAGCGCGACGAGATGGACGAGTGCCGCCAGCTCCGCGCTTCCGGACGCATCCCGTTCAGCAGGGCCACTTCGTGCAAACCCTGTGAGAAAACATGGGCCGCGGTGCTGCACAGCCGGTCGCCGCCGGGCGGAAGCTGCGGCAGCAGGTCCGGATGGTGCACCGCACAGGGCAGTTCGCACGGCAGCCCGGACAGTTGCAGCGTGCGCACGCCGTAGATGTCCGCCTGACGCTCAAAGCGGCGTGAGATCCAACCGAAAAGCACGCCCCACTTCAGCACCATCAGCGTGCCGAGCACGGTGGCAACTATTTCGTACTGCCCGCGCGCCAGGCCCTGCATACGCACCGAGAAAATCATGATGATGCAGCCGCTGATCCCGGCGAACAGCAGGAAAAACAGGATGTGGTGGCGTTTGACGTGGCCGGCCTCGTGCCCAAAGACGGCCTCGATCTTGCGATCGTCAAGCTGTTCGAGCATGGCATCGGTGATCAGGACGTAACGCAGCGGGGCGATCACGCCCATCACCGCCGCGTTGACCAGCATTCCCCCGGACCGCCACACCAGGATGTCGCGGCAGCGCAGCTTGAGCCGGCGACAGAGTACCAGAAGCTGGTCGCGCAGCGGCCCGTCGGGCAGACGCTGGGTTACCCAGACGTGGCGCAGAATCTCCGGCGCCACGACCGCAACGCCAATCGCAATCACCCCAAGCACCAGGTCGCCGATGTACTGCTGCCCGGTCGCCGCGATCATGCGGTCCTCGAAATACAGCACCACATCGCGGCCCAGCAGGATCAGCAGCATCGGGGCCAGGATAAACAGCACCTGGTGGCGCAAGTTGAACATCAGGTACTGCGCCCGTGACCACACGGCGCGAAGCGGACGCCCGCGGAACAGGTATTGCTCCAGGGCGATCTGCCGCACGCTCCGATCCGACGGATACAGCACGCACCACGCCAGGATGACCGACACCAGAAACGGCCCGAGCGCGAGCACGCCCGGGATTAGCGGCCAGTCACCGACCACCGGCACCTTGCGAACCAGCACCAGCCAACTCGTCGTCAACAATAGTCCGATATGCAGCAACCCCAGGCTGGCGTGCAGGCCGAGCAGCCCACGGTGATAGATCGCCTGCCCTCGGCCGGGGTTCTGGGGGCACCGATCCAGCCGACCGATGACGTAGTGATTCACGATCGCCGCCAGCAGCACCGGCACCAGCGTGGCCACCCCGACCAGCGCCAGCGTCGGCCACAGACCGGTAATATAGCGATACGGTGCGCTAGAAAACGTCAGCACGACCGAGAGCACGACTATGACGACCAGATACATGTCAGGATAATAGTTGAAACACGGCTCGCCTTCACAGGGAGCGGCAATACATGCAGGTCAAAATCTGCGGCATCACACGTCTCGATGACGCCACACACGCGGCCAACTGCGGTGCGGATTTCATCGGCTTGATCCGCGCTGCGAGTCCACGACGTGTGCCGGTGGAGACCGCGCGGCAGATTGCCGACGCGCTGCCCGCCGACATCAGCGCCGTCCTGGTCTTTCGCGACAACAGCGTCGACGAGATCGTAGCAACGCTCGAGCAGACCGGCATCCGCTGGGTGCAGTTACACGGGCGCGAGACGCCCGAGTTTGCCAGCGAACTGCACGCGCGTCAGCCCGCCATCCACCTGATCCGCGCGTGGGAATGTGCAGCCGACGACAATTCAGCCCGGCTACTCGCTTATCTCGACACGGCTCATGCGGCGGGCGTCGCGTTTGACGTCGTATTACTGGACGTTCCCAAGAACACACCACACCCCGGACACGCGACGCTGGCACGCATCTCGGCCGACCTGCGGCCCGCCGGCCAGCACGTCTGGTGCGCCGGGCAGCTCAACTGCGATAATCTGCCCGCGGCGCTGGCGGCTGACGCGTATGACGGCGTGGACGTGGCCAGTGGCGTGGAAACACGCCCTGGGATCAAGGACCCGGCGGCCGTCGAGCGATTCATCACACGTTGCCGAACGCTGGGCGCCTGAGCACTCGCGGCTGGCGTCAAGGGCACTGGCAGGTAGAGCCGATAACTGGTGGTGGAATTTCTCCGTACCGGAGCACCCCCGTGCCGCTGGACACCTACGATGACCGCTCTAAGCCGCAGCCAAACCAGCCGGCCGCCGGCAAACGCCCCTACATCTCGGTGTATTTCGAGTGTTGTGGCGTATATGACCGAATCTACCGGCAGCCCGGACAGCTATTCTATCAGGGGCGGTGTCCGAAATGCCTGCGTACGCTGCGTGTCAGAGTAGGCCCCGAAGGCACCAGCGAGCGGATTTTCCGCGCTTCCTGACCAACAAAGCCGACGCGTCGGCATCGTCGGCTATTTCTCGGCGGCCTCGCGGAGGATGAGCGTGAGGACATCTTCTCCTTCAAGCCGCCAGCGGGGAATGTACTTGCCGTTCACGAAGATGGTCGGAATGCTCCAGATGCCTGGTCGGACACCGATGCGCAGCCGGGGCAACTTCTTACCCGCCTGAGTGTCAGCGGTCACCTGTTCTGCCGACGCGGGCTGGTCGAGTGTTGCCAGCAACGCATCAGGATCAAGCCCCAGTGCGGTGGCCTCCGCGCGAAGTGTTTCATCGTTGAACTCCTCCCGATGCTCCATCAGCCACACGTGCATTTGCCAGTGTGCTTCGGGGCCACCTAGTGCGCCGGCCGCCTCGGCCGCAAAGGCTGCCCGACACGCCAGCGGATGCCGCTCCGCGCTGATGTTCTGGTTGCACTTGCTGTTGAACGGATAGTGGCGGTAGGTGTAGTGAACCTGGCCGGTCGATTCCATGAATGCGCGGATGCCGGCGTCGGCAGCGCAGCTCCCCTGCTCCTGGTAATCGCCCCACATGACTACCTGCACGGGCGCATCCGCCGGGCCGCGCGACAGCCCCGCACCCACAGCCAGATCGTCCAGCACTGGCTCTTCACGCCAGTCAGCAACGTACTTTTCCACCGCTTTGGGCGGATGATCGTAGGCAGCGATCCGCGCCGGCGGATTGGTGGCGGCCACCTGCTCGACGGTCCGCACGAGCGCATTCGGGGAATACCAGCCCTTCAATTCCACGCCATTGATGAAGACCATGGGCGTGAAGTGCAGGCCGACCTCCTCCCCTTCATCAGCGTCAGCCAGCACACGATCGAGCGTCTCCTGGCTCGTCATAACCTTGACGAAATCGCCCGGCTCATAGCCCAGGCTGCGGATAGCGTCGAGAAGCTCCTCGGTGGTGGTGAACACACCCTGATGCTCGAACAGCCAATCGTGCATCTTCCAGAACCCCTCAGTTCCCCACAGTATGCCGGCCGCCTCCGACGCACGGGCGGCCCAGCACGCGTTCGGCTGGCTCGTGCGCTGCACCTGCGGGTTGCAATCCGTGTTCAACGGGAAATGCTTCATCGAAATGGCTACATCGTCGCGCTGTCGCAGTTGTGTAACCTGTGATTCAATCCGGCGACAATCACGACACTGGAAGCTCGTGAACAGCACGATGCGGATGGGCGCTTCGGCCGGGCCCCAGCGATAGCGACCTTCGAAAGGCACCGCGGGAGCGGATTGTGCCGGTTCTCTATCACCGCTCGCACCCGGTTCCGGCTCGTCATCCGCGGCTGTAACAACGTGCGATCCCTCGCCCGGAACCGGTGCCTGGTGCGAACGCTCGATCATCTTGGCGACGGCCTCGGTCCGCTCGGCCTCACCCTTGCGATTGACGGCGGCCTGCACTTGGGCCTGCCAAACGCCCGCGGCTACGGTCGCCAGGATCCAGGCCGACGAAAACGACACCAGCGCTGGCAGAAAACGGCGCTGCCGCACGCGAATCGTCTCCATCAACAGCCAGAACAAGAAGTTAGCGACGTGGGCAGCGATGCAATAGGGACACAACGTCTGCTCAATGATAATGATCACGCAGAAGAACGCGGAAATCAGCGCCCCCAGACGCACCAGGTAGCGAAACAGCGCCGGCAGGACGCCGCCGGTGATGATCCAGGCAAGGGTCAGCGCCACGAACCAGGAGAGTCCCAGAAACGCGACGGGCCAGTGGAACTCACCCAGCCTGACGCTGCCCCAGAAGCTGTTGGCGGCCTGCTCACAGGGGCCACCGGCACCGCAACCGGGGAGCGCCAACCCGCCGACATGCTCCCACGCCAGCAGCAATGACATCACGGCTGCGAAACCGGCCAGTGATATTCCGAGCAGAAAACGGGGGGGAGTGGTACTCGCGCACTCGGAATCGGGAGCGGTGTCTTTTCTTAACGTAATCTTTGTCATCTCTGCCTCGACAAAACCAACCGGTTCCGCTTATTTTCTCAATGATCAGTCTTATGTTATTCAATCCAACTTCAACTACAAAGGCCGCCTCGGGAACAGCAGTCCACGAAGACCGCCACTACCCCGGGCCAGCGGACCAGAGCAGGGTTTTCCAAGCATGAGTGCAGCACCCGTCGCCACCCTGACCACGCAGCAATACGACTCAATCCTAGATGCAGTATCGGACGCGGTTCTGATAACTGACGCGGAGCGCCACATCACGGCGCTGAATCGCCAAGCCCAAGTCCTCGGCGGCCTGCGCCGCGAGGAAGCACTAGGCCGCCAGTGTTCGGACGTCCGGCCCCGCGTTGATGGCGACCGCGACTGCCCGCTGACAACGGCGCTGCGCGAAGAGCGTTCAATTACGCAACAGCTCGAGATCATCACGCCCCATCGCGGGCTGGTCAGGCTCGACGTAACCGCCCTACCCCTGCGGAACGAAGCCGGCGTAATCGTTGGCGGCGCAGTGATCTGCCGCCTGGCCCCGACCAAGCTCGCCGCAACCTCTCCCGACCAGGCAACGCCCGAGGCCTCAGCGGCGGACGCGTCCGATACCGAAGATCTGTCGATCCTCGATGCCACCGAACGCCAGGCCATCGAACGCGTACTGCGCGAGAACGGGTGGAACCAGGGACTGGCCTGCCGCACGTTGGGAATCAGCCGCACAACACTGTGGCGCAAGATGAAGAAGCTCAACATCAGCGTCCCGCGCCGCGGCACAGGCCGCTGAACCAACCACTCATCAGCTAACCGCACCCTGCGTGACTTGCCAGGCGCGCAGCATCTCCGCAACTGACCAAGCTTGCGCGATGCAACCGCCCGGTGTGTGCGGCTCGGCGCCGTCGAATACTTCGCCGAGCGAGCCCATCCCGTGCGTCCACACCTGCCCGAGCAGAGGCGCAAGCAGCGCCCGCGCCCGCCGCGCGTCGTGATGCAATCGGTAGTGTGCAATGACCAGCGGTCCCAGCAGCCAGCCCCAGGCCGTGCCCTGGTGATAAGCCTCGTCGCGCTCCACCGGCCCGCCGGCATAGCGACCGCGATACTGTGGATGATTCGGCACCAGCGTGCGCAGGCCGAACCAAGTCAGCAATTGGTTTAAGCACTTCTTCACGACCGCCTCCTGGTGCTCGCGCGACAGGGGTGAATGGGCCAGCGAAACGGCGAAAACCTGATTGGGCCGCAGCGTATCGTCCGCACCATCGGGGCCATCGAGCACGTCCACGCAGCAGCCGGCAGGCTCGTTCCAGAAGCGTTCAAATGCCTGGCGAGCGCGCGTGGCGAGGCGTTGATACTCGGTACCCGGAACGTCGGCCAAGTCAGCAAGCCGGGCCAGGTTGCACAGCGCGTCGTACCACAGGGCGTTCAACTCGATCGGCTTGCCCATGCGCGGGGTGATGACGCGGTCGCCGATCTTCGCATCCATCCAGGTCAGATTGACGCCCGCCTCGCCCGCCCAGATCAACCCATCGTCGGCGACGTGGATGTTGTGCCTGGTGCCGCGCTGGTGCCAGTCCACGATCGACCGCAGCGTGGGCATCAGCTCGACCAGCGTTGCGACGTCACCGGTAGCGCGCACGTACTGATCAACCGCCCAGAGGTACCACAGCGTCGCGTCGGCGGTGTGATACTCGGGCAGTTCACCTTCGTCGGGGAAGCGGTTCGGGATCATGCCCTGGTCAACGTAGCGCGCCCAGGTGCGCAGGATCTGATGCGCCAGATCAGGGCGCCCCGTGACGAGCGTCAGACCGGGCAGCGCGATCATCGTGTCGCGCCCCCAGTCTGTGAACCAGGGATAGCCCGCGATGATCGTGTGTCCGTCCGGCTCATCACGGGCCGGCCGACGAACGATGAACTGATCGGCCGCGAGCACGAGTTGACGAATCGCGTGCGGTGCTTGCTGCGCCGCCGCCCCGGCGTGCTGCTCCCAGCGATTCAGCAGATCCGCCCCGCGGGCCACGACCCGGCGATGAGCCGCGGGCGAATCGCCCGGCTCCTCACCTTCCGCAGCCAGAACAAACGTCGCCGTCCTGCCAGGCGCAAGATCTACCCGGGCCACGCCGGCTGACAGATGATCCTCTACATGATCGAATCCGCGCCGCTCTTCGGTGGGCAGGTGGAAGCCGCGGTACCAGGTGTGGTCGGGGCGCCAGTCCACGGCCGTCTGCGGCTCGGGCACGACACCCACACGGACGCCGGCGTTCTCCCCGGCGTGTTTCACGACCAGATCACTGCCCGAAACGTGCACATCGAAGTTGCCCGCGTCGGCAGCGGACAGGTAGTGATAGTGCCGATGGTTGACCAGCAGCCGGGCGCTGAGGCGCAGGGGGTGCGGCGCTGCGCAGAGTTGGTACTGGACGTAGGTGATATTGCGTCCCGGCTCCATCCAGATGCGTTTGATCAACTGGGCCGGGCCAACCTCGTAGGTCCAGGTGGGGACGCCCTCGACTAGCGACCAGCGCAACAGATATTTCCAGCCGGCGGGGTCAATCAGCCCCCGTTGCCACGCACTGCTGTAGAGCAGGTGGTCGACGCCATCGACGGTCAGCGACTCGTCCAGACGGGCGACCAGCAACGTGCGGCCGACTGGGGGACGCAGCGCGGCAAACAGCAATCCGTGATAGCGGCGCGTGTTGACGCCGGCGATGGTGGCCGATGCGAAGCCGCCGATGTTGTTGGTCACCAGCCATTCGCGACTTAGCAACGTCGGCAGGTGCCGGCATACAGCGCAGGACAAGCAGGTTTGCATGATTGCGGGCCCTTCCGGACGGCGGTTGAGTTTCCGGGCGCACAGCGCCGCGGCACGGCGCGGATCATCACGCAGATGGCGTCAGCGCCTGGCGGATCAGGTCAAACAACTGATCGACCTTGAATGGCTTGAAGAGCACGCCAGCCAGCCCCTCGCGACTGGCGCGTACGATGGAATGCTCCGGATCGTACCCGAACCCGGTAATGAGGATCACCCGGCAATCGAGGTTGGATTCGCGGGCGGCGGCAAAAACCTCGTACCCGTTCTTGTAAGGCATCTTGATGTCTGACAGCACCAGGTCGAAATGCTGCGTGTGGATCATCGACACCGCTTCATCACCGTTGCGTGCCATGACCGTGATAGCGCCAGCCTTCGAAAGCACATCGGCAATTGTCTCGCGGATGATGTCTTCGTCGTCGGCAATCAGCACGCGGCGATTCTCGATAACCGGGTCGACGGCCGACTCAGCCGTCACCAGTCCCTGCACACCCGAGGCATCCGCCACGCCACGCAGAACGCTTTTGACCCGATCAACCGAATCGATGACCTGGTGCAAGCGAGCGCTGGCCTCCTCGGGGACGGATGCGTCTTCGAGCAATTGGGCGGCGGCGAAGACGATATCGTTAAGCGGCTCGGCCAACTCGGTCTGCACATCGGAAGCTACTTGGCTGGTAGTCTCGTTGCGCTCCACCGCCAGCAGTTTCAACAGGTGCAGCGCCGTCGCGACATAGCGGCCGAAGATCTCCGCTACCTGCCGATCCTCTTCGCTGAAGGCGTTGATCTGGGCCGACTCGACGTTGAGCACACCGACCACACGCTCGTTGAGACGCAACGGCACCGTCAGCGCCGACCAGGCCCCCTCCAGTCCGTGGAGGTAGCGCGGCTCCTGGCTGAGGTCGGGACAGACGAACGACTGGCCCGTGGCGGCAACGTAGCCGCTAATGCCGTTGCCTTCGCGCTCGACGTGAATCTCAAGCTGCTTGACCGATTCGGGGAACCCTTCCGACAGCACAACCTCCAGCCGATTGGTAGCCGGATCAATCACCTGTACCGCGAAGTGATTAAAGTGAAGCAGGTCGCGACAGTGGTTAATGACTTTTTCTTCGAGCAGCCGGAGTCGCTCGGAGACGTCCAATCGCGCGGTGGCGTCGACGTCGAGCGCGACGAGTTGGCGTCCGGCGGCGTCGATCGCGTCAATCTTGCTGCGCAAGCGCAACATGGCGGTAGTGTCGCACACGTTGGCAACGCCGCGCTGCGTACCATCCGCGGTAGGCGGCAGCAGCGTCATGCTGGCGTCGAAATAGCGTTCCGGGCCGGCGCAAACGGAACGGCTCTGGCTGCGTTGCCCGGGTTTTGCATCGGGCACGGCCAGCAACTCGCGCAGCAGGTTGGTGCAGGCCTGGCGAATGGTCTCGGCGGCTGGCTCCTCGAAGCCGGCAAAGGAAGCGTTAGCCCAGTGGACCCGTCCGGTGTCATCAATGACGCAGACGCCTTGGGCCAGGTGTTCGAGCACGGTATTGCCACCGAGAAGTTTCGCGTCGCGCGACTCCGTGAGCATTTCCGCCGGGGCGCCGATGACCAAGTCGAAATCGCCCGGCGAGATGGCGGCAGGTGGGCTGCCCTGCTCGTCGGCAAATACCACCTGGGCAGTGTCGCGCAACTGGTCGAGCAATTGGGCGGCGGCCTCGCGGGCGGGGCCAAGAACGAGGATGCGCAAAGACTGTGCGGGGTTCACCGGTGTTGCCATAGGACCCTTCGCCGTCAGCCCCCGGGACCGGGGGCGCGAAAAATGCTTATATAACCCAACCGGAGTCGAAATCCAAGAGCGAACAGCCGGCAGCACGCGCGAACCGCCGACACCCCGAAACGGGGCATCGCGTTCCGATAAGGCATCATTCCCGCGGTTGTGCAGTGTGATTTCGCCGCACCAAGACCCTCGGTACGCCAACCGGTGAACAACCGGTCTTGACGCCCATCGACCCCGAGGTCAACATGCCGCCGTCGGCTGACCGATAATGTGGAAGTAGTGGTTGGCGCGGATATCGGCTGGTCGACGCTCTGGCCAGGCGGCGCAGAGCTTGCCGCGGGTCTCGCCCGATTGGACGTCGGCGTGACAGAGCACCGAAAGAATGACAACGAATCACGCCAGGGTTGGTCTCCCGTATACCGCTATGCCGGCATGGGGCTCGAACTGGGCGCCGCGATTACCGGGTTCACGCTCGTGGGAGTGTGGGCCGACTATCATCTCGGCACCCGGCCGACCGGCGTGATTGTCGGCGTGATTCTCGGCACCGTCGGCGGATTGTACAACTTCATCCGCGAAGCGTTGGCGCTCAGCCGACAACAGAGCAAACCAACAACGAAACCCGGAGACGCGGACAGGCGTGACAATCATCGCCCCAAAAGCTGATCCTCAGCCGCGGCGTGAGTTCCTGCGATTGGAACTACTCTCACTCGGGAGCGCCGCCGGCATTTTACTAATCGGGTTCCTGCCCACTCGATCGCTCGGAGGCGGGCCGGCCGTGCTAGGCATGCTGGTGGGCGTGGGCATCGCGCTGGTGGGCACCCTGGCTGGCCTGGTCCCCCCCCTCCTATCCCTGAACCAACCCGCCCAACAGCGCCAACAGGCCCTGCTACTGGGCATGGGTGCACGCTTCCTGATCACCCTGGTCATGCTGCTCGCGATCGTGCTCGGCACTCCCGTGGACCGCCTGTCCGTCGCGATCTGGACCGCTCTGGCCTACCTGGTTCTGCTGGCCGTCGACGTAGCCGCCCTGGCTAACCTGCTCAACCGTGCCCCGAGGAGTGCATCGTGAACGACTTCCTGCTGGCGTCAGCAAACCCCATGACGCACGTGGTGCAACACCGGCTGTTCGCGCCGGAGACGGGCGGCCCCTGGCCCTTCGACCACTTCACGATCCTCTCCAACCAGATCATCATGCAGGTGATCGCCGCCCTGATCGTGCTGATCATCCTGCCCCGCGCGCTGGCTCGACGCTCCGGAACCGACCCGATCGGCCGACTAATCTATCGCGGCTTCGGCCACGCCATCGAGGGGATGTGCGAGGGGCTGCGACAACACGTCGCCCAGCCCGCTCTGGGGCCCTACACCGACCGCTTCGTCCCCTACATCTGGTCGGCCTTCTTCTTCGTGCTGACCTGCAACCTGCTCGGGCTCGTTCCCCTGGCAGACTGGTTCTCGTTCGTCCCCGGGCACGCCATCGGCGGCACCTCGACCGGCAACGTCATGGTCACCGCCGCCCTGGCGATCTGCACGCTCGGTATGATCGTCGTCAACGGCCTGCGGATTCATGGCCTGGGCTACGTGAAACACTTTTTCATGGGGCCCCCGGGCCTGAACGTGTTCATCGCCCTGCTCGAAGTGATCGGGCTTCTCGCCAAGACGTTCGCGCTGGCCATGCGTTTGTTCTCCAACATGGTGGCCGGCCACGTACTGCTGGCCGTCCTGCTGAGCTTCGTGGGAATGGCCTGGAGCGGGCTGGGAGCCGTGGGCGGCATCGCCATCGCCATCCCGGTAATCCTCGGCAGCATCGCGATCAACTTCCTTGAGCTGTTCGTCGCGTTCCTGCAAGCGTTCATCTTCACGTTCCTGACCGCGATGTTCATCGGCCAGGCCGTCAATATTCACCACGAGGAACATGAACACGAACCTGGGGCCGAGGCGGCCCCGGCGGCCGAAGCCGCCCATTAACTGACACCACGAGCTGCCAACCGGCGCCGTCGGCATTTGTCCGGTGGGCCCGGCAGCGTTGAAAACCCGGAGATCATTGAGCGCCAGGCCCGGCAAGTGGGGTAAAGGGTCAAGAACACGCGCTGGCGCTGATCGACAGAACCCGCAGGGCGTCCCCGCCGCCCAACCAACGGTACGAAAGGACTCGAACAATGAAGCAGTTGCGCAACTGGCTGGCCATCGGAATGATCGTTCTCGGCTTCGGATTGGTCGGCGCGGACGCTGCCTTCGCAGCGGACGGAGACGAGCACGGCACGGAAGTAACCAGCAGCAGCATGTTTGGTGACGCCGGCCTGAAGGGCCTCGGCGCCGCCATCGGCGCCGGTCTGGTCGTAATGGGTGGAGCGGCCGGCATCGGTCGCATCGGCGGCAGCGCCGTCGAGTCGATGGCCCGCCAGCCCGAGGCCAGCGGAACTATCAACACCGCCATGCTCATTACGGCGGCCATGGTCGAGGGTGCCACCCTCTTCGCCGTCGTGCTCTGTCTGCTGGTCATCATTCTCTAACTCTGAGCCGAGCAAGTCGCGGGCGCCCCGGCTCGCGCTGCCCCGGCGGGAAGGAGAATCCCGTGCACAAGCGGCACTACGTGGTGCTGGCAGCCACACTCGGCCCGGCGCTTCCTGCGCTGGCCACCGATGCGGACGCCGTTCCCTTTAACGCCGACGTGGGCAACTTCATCATCACGCTGCTGATTTTCGGCACCGTGGTGTACCTGTTGGGTAAGCTGGCGTGGAGGCCGCTGCTCAACGTGCTGCACGAGCGCGAAGACGCCATCCGCGGCCAGATCGAGTCGGCCCAAAAGGAACGCGCCGAGGCGGCCAAGCTGCTTGATGAATATAAACAGCAAGTCGCCAACGCCCGCGCGGAAGCCACCGCCCTCGTCGAGGAAGGTCGGCGCGACGCGGAACAGGTCGGCCGCAAAATCCAGGAGGAAGCGCGGGCTGAGTCGGATCGGCTGCTTGAACGAGCCCGGCGCGAGATTCGCGTAGCAACCGAGTCGGCGGTGAAAGAGCTGTACGACCAGACCGCCGACTTGGCGGTGCGGGTAGCGGGCAACATCATCCGCAAGGAAGTCTCGCCGAGCAGCATCGCGAACTGATCGCGCGTTCGCTGGAAGAAATGCGGGCCCAGCGGCCAACCAGCATGAACTGATCGCATCCGCGAAACGCGGGAGGCATATATGCCGCAGGAATTTGATCCGGCTCTGGCAATCGCCGACGTCTATGCCGCCGCCCTGCACAGCCTGGCGAGCCAGCAACAGCTCGTCGATGACCTGCAGGCCGAGTTGGACGAGTTGGCCGACCTACTGGAGCATGACGAACAGATAGCGCGTTTCTTCTCCGCGGAGTCGATCAAGGCGGACGAGCGTGCCAAGAGCCTCGAACAGATCTTCCGCGGGCGCATCGGCGACCTGGTTCTGAACACGCTGCTGGTGATGAACGAGAATGGGCGGGTCGGGCTGGTGCCGCAGTTACGCCGGGCGTTCGAACTCCGCGCCGAGGCGGCGCGCGGCCAGATCGAGGTCACCGCCACCAGTGCGGTCGAGTTGGACGCGCCGCAGCGGATGGCCGTGGCCGAGGTGGCCGCCCGGCTGGCCGGCAAACAGCCACTCGTACATTACGAGGTGGACGCGGAGATTGTTGGGGGACTGATTCTCGAGATCGGCGACCAGCGCTATGACAATTCGCTGCGACGCCATTTGCAGTTGGCTCACGAGAAACTGACCGAGCGAAGCAATCGTGGCCTCAACATCGGCCTGGCGAACGTGGATACGCTCACCAGACCGGACGACAACGAGGCCCAGGGCTGATAGCCGGCCGACCCAGCCGGCGCGGAGAACCGCAGCATGAAGTTCAAGGCAAGCGAAATCGCGAGCGTGATCAAGGAGGAGATCAGCCAATATCAGGCTGAGCTTGACGTCGCCGAAGTCGGGCGTGTGCTCGAGGTTGGCGACGGCGTGGCCCAGGTCTTCGGGCTTTCGCAGGCCATGGCCGGCGAAATGCTCGAATTCGAGAACGGCGCCGTCGGCGTGGTCTTCAACCTCGAAGAGCATTCCATCGGCTGCGTCGTCCTGGGCGACTTCCTCGGCATCAAGGAAGGCGACGAGGTCCGCACCACCAAGCGTCTGCTCAGCGTCCCGGTCGGTGACGCGCTCGTCGGCCGGGTGGTCGACCCGCTCGGCCGACCGCTCGACGGCCGCGGCCCGATCCAGTCTCCCAATCGCCGCCCGCTCGAAGTCATCGCCCCCGGCATCGCCGAACGCCAGCCCGTCAAAGAGCCGCTGCAAACCGGCATCAAGGCCATCGACAGCATGATCCCCATCGGCCGCGGGCAGCGCGAGCTGATCATCGGCGACCGCAAGACCGGCAAGACCGCGATCGCCATCGATACCATCATCAACCAGCGAGACAGCGACGTCATTTGTGTCTACGTCGCCGTCGGCCAGAAGGAATCCACTGTCGCCGGCATCGTCGAGACGCTCCGCAAACACCACGCGATGGACTACACCATCGTCGTGTCCGCCAGCGCCGCCGACCCCGCCCCGCTCCAGTACATCGCCCCGTACGCCGGCTGCGCCATGGCCGAATACTTCATGTACGACCATGGCCGGCACACGCTGTGCATCTATGACGACCTGACCAAGCAAGCCCAGGCCTATCGCCAGCTCTCGCTGCTGCTGCGCCGCCCGCCGGGCCGCGAAGCCTACCCCGGCGACGTGTTCTACCTGCACAGCCGACTGCTCGAGCGCTCCTGCAAGCTGGCCGAGCTGCGCATCATCGCCAAGAAAGATACCCCGGAGGAGGCAACGGAAGGCGTCAACGGCAAGGTTTACAAGGGGCTTCAGGACGAGCACACCCTGCACGCCGACTTCGACGCCCTGCCGAACAAGGCCGAGTGCGAAATCCGCAAGATCCCGACCAGCGGCGGCAGCCTGACCGCCCTGCCAGTAATCGAAACGCTCGAAGGTGAGGTTTCCGCCTATATCCCGACCAACGTGATTTCCATCACCGATGGGCAGATCTATCTGGAGCCGGACTTGTTTTTCGCCGGCGTTCGGCCCGCGGTGAACGTCGGCATCAGTGTCAGCCGCGTGGGTGGCAACGCCCAGGTGCCGGCCATGAAGAAGATCGCCGGCTCGCTGCGTCTGGACCTGGCCGCGTTTCGCGAGCTGGAGGCGTTCGCCCAGTTGGGGACCGAACTGGACGCCGCCACGCAGCGTTCGCTGGACCGCGGCCGGCGCATGGTCGAGCTGCTCAAGCAGCCGCAGTATGACCCGATCCCGGTATTCGACCAGATTCTGGCAATTCACGCGGGTGTTCGCGGCTTCCTCGACGACGTGCCGCTGGATCGGGTGCGTGACTTCGAGCGCGGGCTGGTCCAACACTACCACGACGAATTCCCTGAGGTGCGCGAGGATCTGATCGGCGGCGGCAAACTGACGGACGAGCTGGACGAGAAGCTCAAGGAAGTCGTACGCAACTTCAAGCATACGTTTATGACGAAGCTGGAAGGGTAAGCGAATGGCCAAGGCCCGACAGATCGTCAAGCGCCGCCGTGCCGTGCGGAACATCCGCAAGATCACGCAGACGATGCAGCTCATCGCCACGGCGCGTTACCAGAAATGCCTGCAACGCGCCACCGCGTCGCAGCCCTATACGCGCAAGATCACCGAGATGATCCAGACGCTGGCCGGCCTCAAGGCGGCCGACCACCCGCTGCTCAAGCCCAACGAGGCTCGCGAGCGCAGCGTGCTCCTGGCAATCACCTCCAACCGCGGGTTGTGTGGCTCCTACAACGCCGGCGTGCTGCGCTGCATGATGGAGCAACGCCGCGAACTCGCCCAGGCGGGGCTGGACCCGATCATGGAAGTGGCCGGCAAGAAGGGCGTGAACTACCTGCGCTTTTTGAATGTCGAGGTGGCCAGCCGGATCACCGACATCGAGGATCACATTGCGTACAGCCGCGTCAGCGACATGGCAGATCGCTACATGCGGATGTACCGCAACAACGAGATCGCCCGCGTCGAAATCGTCTACATGCAGTTCCACTCGGTCGGCGTGCAGCGCCCGACGGTGGTGCAGTTGCTGCCGATCGAGCCGTCGCAGGCCGCCGCCGAGCAGTCGGGCCGCACAAACGTGCAGTTCGAATTCTCCCCGCCGCCCGAGCAGTTGCTGCGTCGGCTGATCCCCGAGGCGGTGAAGATCCGCCTGTTCCAGTGTTTCAACGACGCCATCGTCAGCGAGCAGGTCTCACGCATGGTGGCGATGAAGGCCGCCACCGATGCGGCCGGCGATATGATCAAGTTCCTCACGCGGCAATACAACCGCGCCCGCCAGACCCAGATCACAACCGAACTGGCCGACATCGTCGGCGGTGCGAACGCAGTGCAATAGCAGGTACCAAAATGTCCGAGAACAACCACAACGTCGGCAAGATCACGCAGGTCATCGGCTCCACACTCGATGCCGAGTTTGCGCCGGACCAGCTTCCGGAGCTCTACCACGCGCTCCAGTGCAACGTGCACACCGAGCTCACCGGGCAGGTCATCGAACACACGCTCTGGTGCGAAGTCGCCCAACACCTCGGCGGCGGGAAGGTGCGCGCCGTGGCGCTCGGCTCCACCGACGGCCTGATCCGCGGCATGCCCATCACCGACACCGGACAGCCCATCCGCGTCCCCGTCGGCGAACAAACGCTGGGACGCGTCTTCAACCTCGTCGGCGAGACCGTCGACGGCCGCGGGCCACTCGAGGCCACCGACCTCCGGCCGATCCACCGCAAACCGCCCGATTTCGCTGACCTCACCCCGCGCACCGAACAGTTCGAGACCGGCATCAAGGTCATCGACCTGCTCGTACCCTTCGTTCGCGGCGGGAAGATCGGCCTCTTCGGCGGGGCCGGCCTCGGCAAAACCGTCGTCATCCAGGAACTGATCGCCCGGATCGCCACCCAGCACGGCGGTTACTCCGTTTTCGCCGGCGTCGGCGAACGCACGCGCGAAGGTAACGACCTCTGGCTCGAAATGCAGGAAGCCAAGATCGGCGACACCGGCAAGTCCGTCATCGACCAGACCGCAATGGTCTTTGGACAGATGAACGAGCCGCCCGGCTCGCGCCTGCGGGCCGCCCTCAGCGCCCTGACCATGGCCGAGTATTTCCGCGACAACACCGGTGCCGACACGCTGCTGTTCATCGACAACATCTTCCGATTCTCGCAGGCCGGCTCCGAGGTCTCCGCACTGCTGGGCCGAATGCCCTCCGCCGTCGGCTACCAGCCCACCCTGGCCACCGAGATGGGCGAGCTACAGGAGCGCATCACCTCCACCCGCCAGGGCGCCGTCACGTCCGTCCAGGCCGTCTACGTACCCGCCGACGACCTGACCGACCCAGCCCCCGCCACCACCTTCACCCACCTGGACGCTTTTGTCGTCCTCGATCGATCCATCTCCGAAAAAGGCATCTACCCCGCCATCGACCCGCTCGGCTCGTCGAGCCGAGCGCTGGATCCCGGCGTCGTCGGCGAAGAGCATTACGCCATCGCCCGCCAGGTGCAGGAGATCCTCCAGCGCTACCGCAGCCTCCAGGACATCATCGCCATCCTCGGCGTCGAGGAACTCAGCGAGGAAGACAAGCAGATCGTCTCGCGCGCCCGCAAGATCGAACGCTTCTTCTCGCAGCCCTTCTTCGTAGCCGAAACGTTCACCGGCTTGCCCGGTAACTACACCAAGATGGAAGACACGCTGCGAAGCTTCAAGGAACTCTGCGAGGGCAAGTGGGACCACCTGCCCGAGAGCGCGTTCATGTACGTCGGCTCGATCGAAATGGCCGCCGAAAAGGCCAAGAAGATGGAGTCTGAGGGGTAACCCCCGCGCGGGAAAGCCCCGAAAACCACTGCTCTTGAGCAGTGGTTTTCGGGATCACAGCTCAGGCTGAATAGCGCACAGTACCGTCCGAAACGAACCCGCCCCGCGTCCGCTCATGTTCGATCGACGCGAGGCGTTCTTTGTTATCCCTTCACCGCACCGAGCTGCAAACCGCCGACGAATTGTCGCTGGGCCGCGAAGAACAGCACGATGCACGGCAGCATCGTCACGATGCTGGCCGCCATCAGCCAGTGCGCATCGCGGAAGTCGCCGTACTGGTTCTTGAACGAGTTCAGCGCGACGGCCAGCGTCATCTGATCCTCGCTGTGCAGGTAGATCAGCGGGGCCAGGAAATCGTTCCAGACGAAGATGAACACGAAGATGGCCGTGATCGCTATCACCGGCCGGCACATCGGCAGCATGATCCGCCACCAGATCCCGACGTGGCCGCAGCCGTCGATCCGCGCCGCCTCGACCAGCGCCTCGGGCACCTGGGCGAAGAACTGGCGGAACATGAAGATATAAAACGGCGTGCCGAAGAACAGCGGCACAACCAGCGGCAACAGCGTGTCGATCCAGCCGAACCAGCGAAACAGGATAAACATTGGGATCATCGTGACCTGCGGCGGCAGCATCATAGTGGAGATCATCAGCACGAACAGGCCGTTGCGTCCGCGGAACCGCAGCCGGGCAAACGCATAACCCACCAGGCTGCACGACAACACTTGTCCGATAACGCACAGCACGGTAACGACCACGGTGTTGCTGAACGCGTCGATGAAGCCATACCAGGGCTCGCTGCCCATCGCCCGCAACGCATCGGGATAGTTGTGCCAATTGCCAGAATCGGGCCACCAGTTGAAATCCGCCGCACTGGTGGCGGCCGCACTGGCCTCGGCCGGCGTCGAGAAACTCACGCACACCATCCACCACAACGGAAACAGCATAACGATGCTGCCGAGGATCAGGACGGCGTACAGCGCTGCGGTCTTGAGTTTCATACGCATGTTCCTGCGCTGGCGCTTGAGAGGATCGAGGATCGAGGATCGAGGGGCGCGGGTTGGGCGGCGGGCAAACTACAGCGTTCGTCGGCAGGAACTTCGCGCGTCAGGGCGTAGATGCGCTTACACATCGCAAATGCCCGCTGCCAAACTTCGAGGCTCTGATATCCGCGCAACGCCATCCCTCGATCCTACTTAAGTGCCTCGTAGTACACGAATTTCCGCGTGCCGCGCATGATCAACAGTGTCAGGCCCAGGATGATCAACAGCAGCAGCCACGCCATTGCCGACGCGTAGCCCATTTCGTGCAGATCGAACGCCTTGTTGTACAGGTATAGCACGTAGAACCGCGTCGCATCGCCCGGACCGCCGGCCGTCATCACGTACGCCTGCGTGAAGATCTGGAACGACGCGATCACTGCCATGATCGTGTTGAAGAAGATTACCGGACTCAGCATCGGCAGCATCACGTGCCGAACGCGATGGCGCCAGGTGGCCCCGTCAAT
This sequence comes from Phycisphaerae bacterium, assembly GCA_963666925.2. Lineage (GTDB taxonomy): Bacteria > Planctomycetota > Phycisphaerae > UBA1845 > Fen-1342 > JANQFV01. The sequence continues at coordinate 116,291 of CAXXTC010000005.1, forward strand.
CTCGGCCGCCTCGTACAGCTCGCGCGAGATCCCCTTCAGACCCGCGAGGTAGATCATCATGCTGCCCCCGACCATCCAGAAGTTCAAAATAACGAACGCCGGCACGGCCCACGTGTCCGCATCGCGCTCAAACCAGCGCGGCGGCGGCGCACCAAAGGGCTCCAGGAACGGCGCCAGCAGGCCGTTGAGCATCCCATCCTCATGATGAAACACCCACTTCCACAGAATCGATATCGCCACGCCCGCCAGCACGCTCGGCAAATACCACGCAGCCCGGAAGAAGCGAATCCCCGGCACCTCCGCGTTCATCAGCATCGCCGCCAGAAGCGCCGCCAACTGCCCCAGCGGCACCGCCAGCGCCGCGTACCACACCGTCACCCACAGCGACTTGCGGAAGGTCGCGTCGAGGAAGAGCTGTTGGGCATTGCCCGCACCGACCCACTCGGCATGATCGAGCGTCGCCAGCCCGCTCCAGTTCGTAAACGCCAGCAACAGCGACAACACCACGGGAAAGGCCGTGAATGCCAGGAAGCCGACAACCCACGGGCTGACCATACCGAGCCCGGCCAGCTCCTCGCGAAAGGCAATCCGCGCGGGCCGATGGCGCCACCAGAACAGCGCCCCCACCGCGATCAATAGCAGGATCGGCAACCCCAGAATCAGGCCTACGTTCAGCCACGGCATCTGCGGGTGTTCGCCCCTCAGCACGTCGTTCCTGCGATATTCGGTCCACTCTTCCTGCACGTCGGCCAGCACCGCCGCCGTCGGCCGCTCCCCGATCTTGAAAACCTCCTCCATCCGCTTGCGCAGCTTGTCGAGGTATTTCGGGTCGGCGGGCCAGTCGATCGGCCGCGCTACGGGCACCATGTTCAGGTAGACCTGGTCGTTGGTCGGCTTCTGGTCCGGGTCGGCGAATGACGGGCTCTCCGCGACACTGATCATCGACGGGATCGCGAGCCCCTGCTCGGCCACCAGCCGCTGACCCTCCGGGCCGCTCAGGAAACGCACCAGCAGCCAGGCTTCCTCGGGGTATTTCGTGTCGGCCGACATGGCCCAGGCCGACGTAAACGCCCCATTCACCGGCGGATGTCCCTCCGCCTGCGGGAAAGGTGCGAAATCCCAGTCGAAGTCCTCGATCAGACGGTATACGGGGACTTTCCAACGTCCGAACGGCCCCGCCAGCCCGATCCGTCCCGAGAGGAACGGATCTTCGCCGGTTTCAAGCTGCGTCTTGGCGCTGCGCAAGGCGCGCGTGTCCTCTTCGAACCAGCCGCGCAGTCGATTGAGCACCTCGACCAGCCGCGGCTGGGTGAAATCGAACGTCTCGAACCGGTCATACGTGAAGTCGACGCCGTGCGACCAGCAGAACAGCCGTAACATCGGCTCCCAGGTGACAAAATCCGCCCCGTAGCAGCCGTCGAGCTGCCCGACTTGGCGGGCCGCGTCGATGAACTGATCCCAGGTCCAGCCGGTGGCCGGCGGCAGCGGAACGCCCGCCCGCGCGAACAGGTCCTTGTTGTAATAGAACCCGACGGTCGTGAAATCCTTCGCGATCGCGTAGAGCGGGCCGGCGCCGATCGCCTGCCCATCGAACCGATACGTATCGATGATGTTCGTGTAATAATCGTCGAGCCTGAACGCGTCCGGATCGCCGGCCTGCACATCCCGTTCGATGAGCGGATCCAGCGGGGCCAACAGGCCCTTGTCCGCCCAGCCGGCGACCTTCTCATAGCCGACCTGGAACACGTCCGGCGGCCCCCCCGCCGCAACCATGGTCTGGATCTTGGTCGTGACCGCGTCGGACCCGCCCGGGTGAATTCGCTCGACGCGGATATTGGGGTACTTTTTGTGGAACCCCTCAAGCACATGCACCACGATCGCCGCCTCGCGATCGTCCCCCCAGTGGACCAGTTGCAAACTTACCTGGCCCTCTTTCAGCCGCTCCTGCCGCAATGGCCGCGTCCCCACCCAGAAAAACGACGCCGCCACAATGACCACCGCCACCACGATCGTGATCCAGCGCAGGGTCGTAGCGATATGTCGGTAGATCCGGGTTATCAAGCCACACCGTCTTGCCGCAGCGAGTTGCGACCGCCAGTTATGACAGCGAAGCGGGTGTACGGCCGCAAAACTTCAGTATAATCCGCGTCATGAAACCCAGCAAACCAAGCCCACGCGGGACGCTGGCGCTGACCGGCGTCGTTCTTGCCCTGACCATGTTCGGCGGTCTGGTGCCGCAGGTCGGCGCAGCCGACTGGCCACCCGCACCGCCGCTGGAAAGCGCCGTCGACAACCAGGCCGGCCGGATGCCACCCTCCGTAACCGCGGAGTTGCTGACTCCCGGACAGTGGCGCTGCACGTTCCACTTCAAGCCCGACCGCCCCATCGATCAGGTCGTGCTGGCCGGCACATTCAACAACTGGAATCGCGGCGCCAATCCGCTGAGTGACTTGGACGGCGACGGTGTCTGGACCGCGGCGATCGACCTGCCCGCCGGCGAGCACCTCTACAAGTTCGTCATCAACAACGACGACTGGCGCCAGGACCCGGGCAACGAGGAGGGTGTCTACGACGGCCACGACGGATTGAACTCGGTGCTCCGCCTGGGCCGGGTCGCGAACATCCACAAGTCGACCGCACAGCAGGGCGACAGCGCCATCATGGCCCTGGCCCTGGAGCACGACCCGCAACGCCCGATCTACTTCCAGACCGCCGGCACCAACCAGGCCCTCTTCCGCCTGCGCACGTTGGCCCACGACGTCGAGCGCATTTGGCTGGTTCTAAGCACTGGGATCCAGGCCGAGCTGGCCCGCGTGCGCGAGGATCCGCGTTTTGACTTGTGGGAAGTGCTCGTACCACTGCCGACGAAACCCGACCTGCACTACACCTTCCTGCTTCAGGACGGCACGTTGAAGGGCCACGACCCCCGGATCTATGGAGTTCCCGTGACCAAGGAAGCCTTCCACACGCCCGACTGGGCCAAGCACGCCATCTGGTACCAGATTTTCCCCGAGCGCTTTCGCAATGGCTCAACCGCCAACGACCCCGAAAACACCATCCCGTGGACCATGGACTGGTTCGCCCAGGCCCCCTGGGAAGGCACCGACGGCCAGAGCTTCTACAAGCACTTCGTTTTCTGGCGCCACTACGGCGGCGACATCCAGGGCATCCAGGAGAAGCTCCCCTACCTCAAGGAGCTGGGCGTCAACGCCATCTATCTAAACCCCGTCTTCATCGGCTGGAGCAACCACAAGTACGACGCCACCAACTACATGCACATCGACCCGCAGTTCGGCGTCAAGGACGACTACGAACAGATCGCGGCCACCGAAGACCTGCTCGACCCGTCGACCTGGAAATGGACCGAGTCTGACAAGGTCTTCCTCAACTTCCTGAAGAAAGCCCACGAGTTGGGCTTCCGCGTCATCATCGACGGCGTATTCAACCACGTCGGCCAGCCGCACCCGGCCTTCCAGGACATCAAGAAGAACGGCCCCAAGTCACCCTACGCCGACTGGTTCAACGTCACGTCGTGGGATCCGTTCGAATTCACCGGCTGGGCCGGCTTCGACGCCCTGCCCGAGTTCAGGAAATCCGCCGACGGCCTGGCCAGCGAATCCCTCAAGCAACATCTCTTCAACATCACCCGCCGCTGGATGGACCCCGATGGCGACGGCGATCCCAGCGACGGTATCGACGGCTGGCGGCTCGACGTACCCAATGAAATCCCCGCACCGTTCTGGACCGAGTGGCGCCAAGTCGTCAAATCAACCAACCCCGACGCCTATATCACCGGCGAGATCTGGGACCAGGCCGACCAGTGGCTCGACGGCAAACACTTCGACGCCGTCATGAACTACGAGTTCGCCAAGGTAGTCTGCTCCTGGGTCTTCAACCACAAGTACAAAATCTCGCCCAGCCGGGCTGACCAGCGCTTCCGTGAATTGCGGCTGGCCTACCCGCTGGAAGCCACACTCGTCGTGCAGAACCTCATGGACAGCCACGACACCGATCGCGTCGCGTCCATGGCGCACAACCCCGATCGCGGTTACGACGCCCAGAACCGCATCCAGGACAACGGCCCCAACTACGACAACTCCAAGCCGACGCCGACGGATTATCGCCGTGCCCGCCTCGCGCTCGTGATCCAGATAACCTCCATCGGCGCGCCCATGATCTACTACGGCGACGAGGTCGGCATGTGGGGCGCCGACGATCCCACCTGCCGCAAGCCGATGCTCTGGAAAGACCTCGAACCCTACGAGAAACCCGAGCTCAACTACGTCATGGACGACCAGCTCGCGTTCTACAAGCTGGCCATCGCGCTGCGCAACGCGCACCCTGCCCTGCGCACCGGCTCGTTCCAGACGCTGCTCACCAACGACCAGCAGGACGTCTGGGCCTTCCTCCGCAAAGACGCCAACGAACAGCTCGTCGTCATGCTGAACGCATCCGACCGCGAGCAAACCGTCGATGTGCCGCTGCCGCTGGCGGCGCCGAACAAGTGGCACGGCGTGTTCAATACCGACGCGACACTCGACACCGACGAGCACAAGCTGCACGTCACCGTCCCCGCGATCAGCGGAGTCGTCTTCCACGCGGCCACGCCCAAGTAGCGTGCCATAGCGTCAGAGGCTCGATGAAACCGCAGCGCCGCAACCGTAACAAAAGCAACAGCCGCCGCGACGATGGCTGCTCGTTGACCATGCGCTCGGCCGGCATTCTGCTGCACCCGACCTCGCTACCCGGCCCGCACGGCACCGGCGACGTCGGCCCGGCCGCCCGCGACTTCGTCAACTGGCTCGCCGCCGCCGGCCAACGCTGGTGGCAGATGCTCCCGGTCGGGCCGGTCGGAGCCGGCAATTCGCCCTACAGCGCCCTCTCCGCATTCGCCGGCAGCCCGCTGCTCATCAGCCTCGAACACCTCGCCGACGACGGCCTGCTCTCACAGCGTGATATCCGCCCCGTCCGCGGCCTCAGCGCCGACCACGTCAACTATTCGGCCGTCGAACGGTTCAAGCTCACCCGCCTGCGGCGCGCCGCCGACGCTTTCATCCACGCGGGCGGCCTGCAAAGCCAGCCCTTCCGCGAATTCTGCGAGCGCGAGAGCTACTGGCTCGACGACCACGCTCTCTACACCGCCATCCGCAAGCAGCAAGGCGGCAAGTTCTGGACGCGCTGGCCCAAGCCGCTGCGCCTGCGTCACAAACCCGCGCTGCGCGCCGCCGCCGACCAGCTCGCTGCCGACGTCAACTTCGAACGCTTCGTGCAATTCGAGTTCGATCGGCAATGGCGCGACCTGCGCCGCGCCGCCAACGACGCCGGCATCGCTCTCATCGGCGACATCCCCTTTTTCGTCTCGCACGACAGCAGCGACGTCTGGGCCCAGCGTCCACTCTTCGACCTCTTGCCCGATGGGCGGGCACGCACCATCTCCGGCGTGCCACCGGACTGCTTTAGCAAGACCGGCCAACGCTGGGGACACCCGCAATACAGTTGGCACCGCCACGAGAAGACCGGGTTCGCGTGGTGGATCGCTCGCTTCGCACGCATCTTCAGCCTGTTCGACGCCGTCCGCATCGACCACTTCCTCGGGTTCTACCGCGTCTGGTCGGTGCCGGGGCACCACCGCACCGCCAAGAACGGCACCTGGAAACGCACCCCGGGCAACAAGCTCCTCAGCACGCTTCAACGCCAGCTCGGCGAGCTGCGCATCATCGCCGAAGATCTCGGCGTGGTGACTGACGCGGCCTTCGCGCTGCGCGACCGCTTCGGCTTCCCCGGCATGCGGCTCGTGCACTTCGCCTTCGGCAACGATACCGGCGACCGCTACAACCAGCCCCACAGCCATCCGCCCAACTGCGTCGCCTATCCCGGCACGCACGACAACGAGACCACCGTCCAGTGGCTCGACCGCCTGCGCCGCGAAGATCGCCGCAGCCGAAAGGGCGAGTTCACCCCCTGGCAGCGCCTGCTCCGCTACCTCGGCCCGACCAGCCGGGAACTGCACTGGGACGTCATCCGCTTGGTACAGGGCTCATCCGCGAACCTGGCGATCATCCCGCTCCAGGACGCACTCGGGCTCGGAGCCGCCGCCCGCATGAACATCCCCGCCACCACGCGCGGCAACTGGGAATGGCGCGTCAGTCGCCGGGCTCTGACCAACCGCGTCGCCGCCCGCCTGCGCGAACTGGCCGACGCCTTCGGCCGCAATACGAACGGCTGATTCTCCGCGCCAATTCAGCAGGTCACTTGCGCAGCTCGATCAAGTGGGTTTCCTGCGCCTCGGCCACGTCTCCCACGACCCACAACGGCTGATCGGCCGCCGCGAACGCCGCCGTCAGTCGATCCAACTGCTCCGGCGCTACCGCGGCCAGCAATCCACCCGACGTCTCGGGCGTCATCAGCAGATTCAGCAGCTCTTCACTGACGCCTGGGTCACAATGCACGTGCTCCTCGAACGCCTGCTTGTTGGTCGTGGTCCCGGCCGGGAACAGCCACATGTCCGCATACTCTTCCGCCCCGGGCAAAAACGGGATCTGGTCAGCATAGAAACGCAACTGCACGTTGCCCCGCTCCGCCATCTCGCTCCCATGGCCGAGCAGCGCGAATCCGGTCACGTCCGTACACGCATGCACGCTGCCCGTCGCCATCAGCAGCTCCGCTGCCTGCTTGTTGAGCTTCAGCATCGACGCGATAGCCGCATCGACGTGCGCCGACTCCGCTTCGCCCGCTTTCAGCACGGTCGTCACAATGCCCACGCCCAGCGGCTTGGTCAGCACCAGCAGATCCCCCGGCCGCGCGCCGCCCTTGGTCCACACCCGCCCCGGATGCACAAACCCAATGGCCGCCAAGCCGTACTTGGGCTCGCGATCATCCACCGAATGCCCGCCGACCAAGCAGCCGCCCGACTCGCGCACCTTGTCCGCCCCGCCGCGCAAAATCTCCGTAATCAGCTCCGGCGGCAGGCACTCCGACAAACAGCAGATATTCAGCGCCAGCGCAACCTGCCCCCCCATCGCGTACACGTCACTCAGCGCATTAGTCGCCGCGATCGCACCGTACGTGTAGGCGTCGTCAACAATCGGCGTGAAGAAATCCAGCGTTACGATCAGGGCCGTCTCGTCATTGATGCGATAGACGGCTGCATCGTCGCGCACCTCCCCCAGACCCACGATGAGCTGCGGATACAGTTCCGCGGGAAACAGATCACCCAGTGGACGCAGAACCTGCGCCAGCGCCTCAGGCGCCATTTTCGCCGCTCAGCCGGCGGCCTTGGTCATCTGCGTCAAACGTATCCGTTGGGCGTCAGACATCTCAGCCTCAACCAGATTCCCTGCACTGCGCGAGCCACGCACTCGCGCCCTTGATTCTCCCTGCCACACGGCCCCGTGGCCAGCCATAAGCGTACATTCTCAAAAGTCCCACATCCCAAGTGGGGCGGGCGTCCCGCCCGCCATGCCTCGATTGTCTAACGGAGACGGCGGGCGAGACGCCCGCCCCACCTCGTATAAGAGGCAAACAGCATAAGAGAACATACCAGCATTCAATCCAACAATTCGATGCGATCGATCTCCAGGCCGACCACCGTCAACGCTTCCTGCGCCGCCTCCTGCTCACCAGCCAATATGCGCACCGCCGAGCCGCAATCGCTGCTCAGATGCCGCGGCGTCGGCACCAGCTTCACCGTCAGGTCCGCTCGCTTCAGCACACGCTCCGCCTGGATCGCGTGGCTGGTCGTATGAACCAGTATCACCGCGAATTCAGCCATGCGCCCCCCCTGCCGCCAGCCGTGCGACCGCCGCACATACCTGGGCAATATCCTCCCGCGTCGTAAACGGCCCCGGCGCCAGACGCACCGTCCCCGCCGGCAGCGTCCCCAACGTCCGATGTGCCCGCGGCGCACAGTGCAGCCCGGGCCGACACATGATTCCGAAATGCTCATCAAACTGCTGCGCCACCTGCCCGGGCGCCATGTCCGCGAGCGTGAAAGACACCGCCGCCGTCTGCCGACGCGCATCCAGTGTCCCCAGTACGCGCACCCCCGCAATCCGCCGCAATCCATCAATCAACTGCGCTGTCAGCTCCTCCTCATGTGTTCGGATCGCCGCCCGCCCGTGCTCGTTGATGTACTCCAGACCCGCCAGTAGCCCCGCCAGCCCCATGATGTTCGGCGTACCCGGCTCGTACTTGTCCGGCAAAACCTCCGGCTGCGTCTCGTGCTCTGATTTCGAACCTGTGCCACCCTGCATCAGCGGCGGCAGACGCGCCGGGTCGAATTCGTCCGCCAACGCCAGCCCACCCGTCCCAGTCGGCCCCAGCAAGCTCTTGTGCCCCGTAAACGCCAACAGATCGATCTGGTCCGCCGCCATGTCGATCGGCAGCGTCCCCGCCGTCTGGGCCGCATCGACCAGCAGCGGCACACCCCGGGCGCGGGTCAGTGCCCCGATCTCACGAATCGGCAGAATCGTCCCGCACACGTTCGACGCGTGGTTCACCACGCACAGCCGGGTCGTCGGACGCAGACGATCACGCAACTGGTCAACGTTCAGCGTCCCGTCCGGCCCACACGCGACGATGCTTAGCTCCACACCGCGTTTCTCGGCCGCCCGCAGGGGCCGCATGGTGGCGTTGTGCTCCATGCCGGTCGTGACAACGTGATCGCCCGGCTCGAGCAGGCCGTGAATCACGAAATTGAGCGCCGCCGTCGCGTTCAGCATAAACACCGCGCGCAGCGGGTCACGCACATTGAATAACTCCGCCAGCGCCGCCCGACAGTCGAACCGCACCCGCTCGGCCTCGTTGGCGAGCCGATGCCCACTACGCCCTGGAGACGCGCCCACGTCGCGCAGGAAGCGCGTCACCGCATCCGCCACCGCCGGCGGCTTCGGCCACGACGTCGCCGCATTATCCAGGTAAATCATCAGCGCACCCGGGCTCAAGCCTTAAGCAGCGTCAGCTCAAACACGTCGTCCTTTTCCTCGTAGCTGACCTGCCAGCCGAGCTTCTCGGCCGCCCTCGTGCAGTTGTGCACCTGCGTCATCGTATCAACCAGCACCGTGACCTGGTCGCCGCCCCCCTGTTGGAGCGCCTTGCGCGTCAGAATCACCGGCTGCGGACACGACAACCCCCGCGCATCAACCGTTTCTCCCATGACGTTACCTCCCGAGCGCCAGCCGCTCGCGCCCCATGAAGCCAATAATAAGAACCACAACAAAGCCGATTACGACGATGTACGGTGCCGTCGGCTGCGCCGCGACCATCATGAAATTGTGCGCCACGGCCGCCCCCGTCAGCATGCCCAGGATGAAAACGGCCGCATCGGCATCACCCTCTCCGGAGAGGAACACCTGTCGCCCCGGACACCCCCCCGCCAGCGTAAACGACAGCCCCGCCAGCACCATGCCGGCAAAGTTCAGCCAGTGCGTCGTGTGAGCCGCCGGCTGACCCTCAAACCCCGGATGAAACTGCTTGAAGAACTGGTTCAGGACAAAGGCCGCCACCAGAAAAGCCAGCACACCCGAAAAGAGATGAAAATCGCGCATCAATATCAGATCTCGCAGCCCGCCCACGGTACAAAACCGCGTCCGCTGCGCCAGGAACCCGATGAACAGGGCGACCAGCGTTGATACCCAGGCAGCGGCATGGACGGCGCCCGCCCCTTTTGTGCTGGCGAACAGTGCTACGTTCGCGTCAGCGGGGCCAAACTTCGGATATGTGAATGCCAATATCAATAACACCACCATCACGAACGGCATGGCCAGCCCGGTGACGGTCCGCGCAGGTGATGATCGCCCCAGGCTGAAACCCGCCCGCAGGAACCCAACACCTATTGATATGCCAACGATCAATCCCCCCAACCCCAGGATGGCATTCCAGTCGCCACCGGCCAGCCGCAACAGCGCCCGCCACGGACAACCCAGGAAGATGAGCGCCCCGATCATAGCAAACATTCCAAGAATGAAACGCACCACTGGTGCGGAGCCTGTTCGCGGCCTGAATTCGCCGAAAATCAGGGCGGCCAGGAACGATCCCAGGCAAAATGCGGGGATTTCGGGCCGGAGATATTGCACGATCGCCGCCCGATGCAGGCCCAGCGCCCCGGCGATATCCCGTGTGAAACAGGCCACGCAAATGCCCATATTGGCGGGATTTCCCCAATATTGAAGGGTGGCGGCCAAGCTCCCAATGATCAGGCCGACCGCAATAATCCCCCCCAATGTGGCAAATAGATCAGTTGGTTTTTTCATGGCGCACCACTCCTGGCTGTTTAGGGTATGAGCAGCGATCAGATGGGAGGAGGGTTGGAGACCGGCGCAGAAGGTCTAGGCGGCGCGGAACGCACCGCTGGCGCGGCAGGCGGAAAATGCCTCGCGACCCTGAACCAGGGTCGACATTCGCAGCACTCATGTTCGTTGCGGCATCATCATGCCGACAGTCTCCAAACACGCGAGGTTGACAAGCTCATCGTCCCGAAGTGTAGCACTTCGCCCGGATGCCCACAACAACGGTCCGACCGCCCACCAGACCCCCGACAGCCGCATGGGGCGGCACCATTTTTCCGGCGCGCCCCCCTTTCTTTTCGATCCATGCTCCGTACACTATCGGACGAAAGATGGGAGGAACGGTCGCCTGGCGCGGTGCGCGGCCGGATGACACGGATTGTCGCCCTCCCCCAGCATTACACAACCATCAGGACAGGAGAAGCGGTCATGATCAGACAACTATGTCGGAAATCCATACTCGGTATGCTCGTAGTCACCGTGCTGGCCGTTCCGGCGCTGGCCGACGACGCTCGCTCGGACGAGCAGACGGCGGCCAGACTGGAGGCGCTCATCGCCTCCCAGCAACAGCGCATCGACAACCTCGAACAACAAGCAGCGGCTATGTCGGCCCAGGACCAGGGTACTGTCCGGGCGGAAGCGATGAAGCAGCAGATTCGCGAAGTGCTCAGCGAAGCTGAGTTCCGTGAGAGCCTGATGCCCTCCACACTCCAGGCGGGCTACGACGACGGCTTCTTCATCCGCAGCAGCGACAACAACTTCCTGATGAAGTTCTTCGGCCGCATCCAGTTCCGCTACACCTACTATTCGACCCGTAGCGAGAACCATTACCTCGTCCCCGGCTTCCGGCGCCATGACCGGTCCGGGTTCGATGCTGCCCGCGTACGTTTTGGTGTGCGCGGCCACGCCTACACGCCGGATCTGACTTACTGCCTGGAGCTCGAGGCTGATGAAGCTGACGGCTACGACTTCGTCCTGAGCGGAATCGAAGTCAACTATCACTTCTGCGACGAGTTCCAGATGACCGCCGGTCTGATGAAGCTCGCCTCGATGCGTTCCTCAATGACTTCGGATGCCAACCTCCAGTTCGTCGAGCGTCCCATGGTCGACGCGGTCTTTGCCGCCGGCTACGGCATCGGTCTACGTTTCTGGGGTCAGCTCTTTGACCAGCGGCTCACCTACTACCTGGATATCGCGAACTCGATGACCAACGGTGAAGGCGCCGGTGCCGGGGCCACCATCCGCAACGACGAAGTCAACCAGCTCGATGGCAACCCCGCGATCCTCTTCCGCACCGTTTATCACGTTATGGGAGAAGATGCCGACACCTTCGCGTGCCAGGCTGACCATAATCATTGCCAGGAACCCGGCCTGGACATCGGCTTCCACTACGCCTTCAACGAAGACTACCAGGACGCCATCACCAGCAGCATTCCCTACCCGCGCAAGACCTTCTTCCGCTCGGGTGGTTTCGGGTTGACCAACTCCAACGGGCTCCAGATCAACCAGTTCGGCTTTGACGCCGCCTTCAAGTACATGGGCTTCTCGGCCACCGCCGAGTACGTCCTCCGTATCCTCGACGTGCGTTCCGCCGCCAGCGCGCCGTACTCCCCGCTCTTCCTCGCCACTGGCGATGGCTCCACCAACGTCCAGCACGGCGGCTACCTGCAGTGCGGCTACTTCCTGCCGATCCCCGGCATGGAAGACAAGTTTGAGGTGGTCGGTCGCGTCGGTGGCATCGCTGCGGTCTCCAGCGGCAGCGAATGTGCCTGGGAATACGCCGGCGGCCTCAATTACTACATCAACGGCGATAATCTGAAGCTTCAGACCGATATCACGTATGTCGATGAGGCGCCCATCAGTAACAGCCGCTACAGCCTGGCCAACGTCAACGACGATGCCCTCGTCTTCCGCGTCCAGTTGCAACTGGCCTTCTAGCCTCACCGGCTAGCAAGTAGGACGATAATCGAACCCCTGGTGGCCCATCCCGGCCGCCAGGGGTTTTGCTTGCGCTGAATCCCCCTACACCCCCTCCACGGACTGGATTCCACCCCAGGTAGACCGTATAAATATATTCGGATTACGAACTGGCAGTGCCACAATCTGCTGGTATGTCGCATCTGATAGGCGGTTATTACCCATGCGCCCATCCACTATCCGAACCGACAGCGCACAGCTTGCCGCCAATCGCCTCACACAAGGAGACCCGAAATCATGATCCCCTGGACGTCCACGCTGCTTGCACAAGTAATCGACTTTGACACCGGAAACACTGCTTTTATGCTCCTCGCCACCAGCCTGGTCATGTTGATGACCCCCGGGTTGGCGTTCTTCTACGGCGGGCTAGTCGGTCGCAAGCACACCCTCACCATCATGATGCAGAGCTTCGTTTCCCTCGGCTGGACCACCATCCTGTGGTTCATCTGCGGCTACTCGCTCTGCTTCAGCGGCGACATCGGCGGCGTCATCGGCAACCTGAACAACGCTTTTCTACACGGCATCGACCTGCAGACCGTGTTTGCCACCGGCAGCGACAAGCCGATTCCCCTGTTCGTCTTCGTCTCCTACCAGATGATGTTCGCCATCATCACCCCCGCACTCATCACCGGCGCCTTCGCCAACCGCGTCAAGTTCGGCGCCTACCTCATCTTCCTCACGCTCTGGCTGCTGCTGGTCTACTTCCCCTTCGTCCACATGGTCTGGGGCGGCGGGATGCTGGCCGAGTGGGGCGTCCGCGACTTCGCCGGAGGTATCGTCGTCCACAACACAGCGGGCTTCGCTGCTCTTGCATCGGTCTGGTTCGTCGGGCGCAGGCGCAAAGTCGACCCCGGCCTGCATAGCATCCCGCTGGTCGCGCTCGGCACCGGCCTGCTGTGGTTCGGCTGGTATGGGTTCAATGCCGGCAGCGAGCTCCAGGTCGACGCCATCACCTGCCAGGCATTCATCAACACCGACCTGGCCGCTTCCTTCGCGGCCATCGTCTGGTTGATCCTGGCCTGGATGCTCGAACACAAGCCGAAATTCGTCGGTCTGCTCACCGGTGCGGTCGCCGGCCTGGCCACCATCACGCCCGCCGCCGGCTTCGTCGACGCCTTCTCCGCCTGCATCATCGGCATCATCGCCGGCGCCATCTGCTACTTCGCCGTCGCCCTGAAGAACAAGCTCGGCTGGGACGACGCGCTCGACGTCTGGGGTGTCCACGGCGTCGGCGGGCTCATCGGCACCATCTGTGTCGGCCTGTTCGCCTCGATCGCCGTCAACGAATCCGTGGGCGGCGACGGGCTCTTCTACGGCGGTGGCGCGGGTCTGCTGGGCAAGCAACTCGTTGCCGTTGTAGCCAGCTCCATCTACGCGTTCATCTTCACCCTGATCATGCTCTGGCTGATCAACTTCATCACGCCGGTGCGCGTCACTGAAGCCGACGAAGAAGCCGGCCTCGACGTCACGCTCCACGGGGAAGCTGCCTACGAAATGCAGTAACCCCCCGGCATCCGAAAACACCGGCGGCCCGCGTGCTCGAACAAGCGCGCGGGCCGCTGTCTTTCATTCGCAACAGGCAATCAGGCGGAAACCGCCTCGTCAGGCGACGCGGCGTCCAACACGCCCACGGATTCCAGCGCTAGCTGGGCCGCCTTCTGCTCCGCATCCTTCTTGCTGGGTCCCCAGGCGCTCGGGAAACGCCGCGGCCCCACGCTGACCGCCACCTCGAAGCATTTCGCGTGGTCCGGCCCCTTCTCATCGAGCAGCTCATACAACGGCGTGGCACCCATCTCGCGCTGGGCCCACTGCTGCAACTGCGACTTGAAGTTGAAATGATGCTGGGAATCTGTCGCCGTCCGGATTTCACTGTCCATGTGGTGCAGGATGAAGTCGCGCGCCGGCTCGAGCCCGCCGTCCAGGTAGATCGCCGCGATTACCGCCTCCAGCGTTGCCGCCGCCAGCGAACGCGGCAAGTGCTCTCCACCCTCCATGCCCTGCCCCAACTGCAAACTGTCAGTCAGCCGCAGCTGCAACGCCACCCGCGCACAGGTCCGCCGCGAAACCACGACCGACTTGATCTTGGTCATGTCGCCCTCGAGCGCGTCGGGCAGGTTCTCGTAGAGCGTCTGGCAAACGACCAGGCCCAGGACAGCGTCCCCCAGGAACTCCATCCGCTCGTTGCTCTCGCGGCGGTGGTCGGCACACGACGCGTGACGCAGGGCGTACCGCAACAGGTCACGGTTCTTGAACCGATACGCGATGCGTTCTTCCATCTCGCCAAAGGGACATTCTGCGGGCATTTTTCAATCCCCACAGACAGGCTGCGGACGCAAGACGCCCCGGCAGGGCGCGTTGCGTCGGCCGCCGGCCTGAGGCCAACGTGTACGAGCCTCCAACCCCACTGGTCGCGAGGCGCTAAGCCCTATTGTAACCGATCGACGGGCGAACACAGGCGACTGTACCGGGTTCGCTCCTGGATTCACGTTGCGGGCGTTATTCTGGGACGCTCCGCCGATCCGCCCGCCCCCGGGGACGCCGGCGCGGACGGCGATTTGCACGGTTGAGAGCCCGTCGGTATACTTTTAGTTTCGATTTTTCGTGGGCAAACGGGTTCGTTACCGACGGAGGCTCCCTAGATGGGACACCCAATCGACAAAATTCGCAATGTTGCCCTGGTTGGACACGCCGCTGCGGGCAAAACCACGCTCGGCGAAGCCATTCTGCACCATACCGGGGTCACCACGCGTATCGGCAGCGTCGACGATGGCTCGACGATGCTGGACTATGATGAGGAGTCGAAGGAGCGGCAGCAGTCGGTCGATTCCAGCGTCTTTCACGTCGAACACGACGGGCACTTGCTAAATCTGATCGACACGCCCGGGATGCCCGACTACGTCGGACAGGCCATCGCCGCCCTGACCGGAGCCGACACGGCCGCCGTCGTGGTGTCCGGCTCGGCCGGCATCGGCGTCAATACCCGGCGCATGTACAACGCGGCCAAGGACTACGGCCTCGCGCGGATGATCATCGTCACGCGCGTCGACGCCGACAACGTCGACCTGGCAGCCTGCCTGGACGGGATTCGCGAGACCTTCGGGCCGGAATGCCACCCGGTGAACCTGCCCACGGGCGGCGGCCAGGGTGTGATCGACTGCCTGACTAACGACAGCGGCGACGCGGACGTGCTGGATGTGGCCGAGTGCCACACGGCCCTGCTCGACGCAGTGGTCGAGACCGATGACGAGTTGATGGAGCAATACATGGAGACCGGGGAAGCCCCGGCCGACAAGCTCGACAGCGCCATCACCGCCGCCGTGGCCAACGGGCAGGTGGTGCCCATCATCTTCACGGCGGCGCGCAACAGCATGGGCGTCCAGGAACTGCTGGACGCGTTCATCAAGTTCGCCCCGTCGCCGGCATCGGGCCTGAAGCGCAAGCTCGTGGTTGGCGAGGGCGAGGAAGCGACCGAGACAGTCATCGAGCCCAAGCTGGACGGCGACTTCGTGGCGCAGGTCTTCAAGATCCTGTCGGACCCGAAGAGTAATATCAAGTATTCGATCGCGCGGGTGTACAGCGGTACGCTGGGTGGCGATGCACAGGTATTCGTCTCCGGCGATCGCAAGGGGCAGCGGCCGGGACACCTGCTGAAGATGCGCGGAGCGGACCAGTCGGAGGTGGACGGCGGCAGCGCGGGCGACATCGTCGCGTTCGCCAAGCTGGACTTCAAGATCGGTGACGTTCTGCTGAGCAAGGCCGGCGAGGGGAATGTCCCGATGCCCAAGATCCCGACGCCGATGTTCGCGTTGGCGATCGAGCCCAAGGCCCGCGGCGACGTGGAGAAGATCAGTGCGGCGTTGCAGCGTTTTGCCGAGGAAGATCCGTGCTTCGATTATCACCGCGACTCGGAAACGAACGAGCTGGTGATGAACGGCCTGGGCGACCAGCACCTGACGGTGATCCGCAGCAAGATGAAGCGATACTTCAAGACCGAGGTGGACACCAAGCCCCCGAAGATCCCGTACCGCGAGACGATTTCGGGCTCGGCCAAGTACGTCAAGTATCGGCACAAGAAGCAGACCGGCGGCGCCGGGCAGTTCGCCGAGGTGGCGATCGACATCGAGCCAAACGAGCGCGGCGGCGGCTACGAGTTCGTCGACAAGATCTTCGGCGGCGCGATCGACCTGGCCTTTCGCCCGAGCGTGGACAAGGGCGTGCGCGACCAGATGAAGCGCGGCGTGATCGCCGGCTGCCAGGTGGTCGACGTTAAGGTCTACCTGGTCGACGGCAAGACCCACCCGGTGGACAGCAAGGACATCGCGTTTCAGGTAGCCGGGCGGAACGCGTTCAAGGAAGCATTCCGTCAGGCCAAGCCGATCCTGCTGGAGCCGGTGGTCGACCTCGAGGTGACCGTGCCGGCGGATCACATGGGCGAGATCACCCGTGACATCGCGGGCAAACGTGGCCAGATTCAGGGTCAGGACATGCTGCCGGGGAATCAGGTCTGCATCCGGGCGCAGGTGCCGCTGTCGGAGGTGACGACCTACGCCTCACAGCTCAAGAGCGTAACGGGTGGACAGGGCTCTTACATGATGGAGTTCAGTCACTACGAAGTCGTGCCGCCCAACGTGCAGCAGCAGATCATGTCGCAGTACAAGGTCAAGGACGAAGAGGAGGAGTAGCGCTCGGCAGCGCGGGGGCGACAGCAAGAGCGCACTTCCGGAAAACACCAACAACCAGCGCGTCGCCAGAACAGGTGACACGCTGGTTGTTTTTTGGGGTGCCTGCGTAAGTGGTGGGGCTGATAGCCTAGTAGTCGTCGCGGCCGCCGCGGCCGCCGCCGTACCCACCCCGGCCACCGCCGCCACCGCCGCGGTTTTCGCGAGCCCGGGCAACACTGACGGTAAGGACACGACCATCGTGCTGCTGCCCATTGAGGGCGTCGATGGCAGCTTGAGCCTGCTCATCGGTTTCCATTTCCACAAAACCGAAGCCCTTGCTCCGGCCGCTGTCCCGATCGGCAATAACCTGAGCACTGACGACGGTTCCGTGCTCAGAGAAGATCTGTTCGAGCGCAGCACTGTCTACCTGATACTTGAGATTACCCACGTACAACCTTCGGCCCATCTTCGTTCTCCTGGGTCCGTGCGAGCTGGGCCACTGTCTAGTTCCTTCGGGCCCTGGTAAAGGGGTCGAACAATCGACCAAAGCGGCAAGGCGAACGAGAGAGGCATTCAGGTGCGGAGTGGAGCAATCGTTCCCGTGTCGTACCTGGACCTGATCGTCAAACCAGCCGGCCCCGTGAATATAGCCTGCTGATGGGGGTCTGTAAATGGAATCGACGACCGGCGACACCGGGCGAATGGGGGCGTTGTGACCTCCGGGAGCAGGCACGGCGGCGTCTTGGCGTAACCACATCTGCAACAGAAACCCCGCCGGCCGCTACCGCCCCAAGTAATTCGAGCGGTCACAGCCGACGGGGGCCACGTATTCTACCACTACCCGCACGAGGGCGGGAAACTGCCGCTAGCTGCCTACCAGGGCCTCGACGAACGGGTCGATGTCGTCGAAATTGACGGCGGCGTCGTCATTCAAATCGTTGACAGCGATGTAGTCGCAGGTGGGTGTTGCGCCGAACATGCCCTCCCACTGAGCCTGGTCGATGATGGCGGCAACGAAGAAATCAATATCGTCGAAATTGACAGCGGTGTCGCAGTTGGAGTCGCCGGCCGGGAAGTTACTTCCGGGTTCGACGGCGAAGATATCGTCGCTCTCATCCCAATCGCCGTAGTCGCCGCCGCCGTAGTAAGCCCGCACGCGGATCTTGCAGGCAGTGCTGGCCTGGGTAGGCGTCCAGGAGGCGGTGGTTTGCCCGGGATCGGTCATGGTAACGATGTCGGTCCAGACGGTGTAGTCGTCGGGCAACGCAACCTCATCAATCCAAACGGTGTCGGAGCCGTTGCTGACACTGAAATCCTTCACGTACTCCCACTCGAGCTCGTGTGAGCCGGCGTCGAGGGTGGTTTCAAAGAGAATCCACTCGACCTCGCCAGAGGCGTGGATGACCTGGTCGCCGTCGACGGAGAAATTAAACCAATCGTAATCTTCCTCGGAGCTGACCTTGTACCAGAAGCTGAGGTCGCCGCCGGTGGTGGTGCGGGTCATCCAGGTTACGTCGTTGTTGCCGATGTCGCCGGCGCGGGCGGAGTGCGTTCCAGTGTAGCCGGTGGTGTCGTCAACGAACCAGTCAACGTCGCCGCCGGTGATGAACTCGGCCGGCAAGCTGCCGTCTTCGAAGCCGCCGACGCCGTAATTCGCGGTCTGCTGAACCTGGAACTCGGTGGCGCCGCCCATCCAGGTAACGGTGACGGGCGTGCCGGCGGTGAGAGTTTCGCCACCATTGGGATAGGTCATGAGGGCCGCAGGGCCGATCGGGACATCGACACGGGTGCACTCCCCGGTGACAACGACGACGTCTTCGACGATGACGGGATCGTAGCCGGTGCCGCGGGCCTCGAATTCGAGGTCGTAGGTGCCGTCGATGAGCATGCGATGATAGTCACCGACATCGGGATCGGTGTAGACGTCGTGGTCGCGGCCGACGACACGAACGGTGGCATCGAGGGGCTGGCCGGTGCCGGCGTCATAGACGATACCACGGACGCCGATGAGGCAGGTCTCGATGTAGGCCAGCATGGAATCGCGGTTTTCGTCCCAGAAGGTGGGGATCGTCGAGGCGGAGGGTTCCTTGATGTTGCTCAGCTCAATGGTGACTTCGTTGTTACCCATGTAGCGGTAATTCCAGTCCTGCATGCCGCCATCGATCGAATACCATTCGGCACCGTTGGTGATGCCGTGGGTCCAGTCGCCGTTCCACATCGGCGAGTTGTACTGAGAGTATTCCTCGCTAATGTAGACAAACATGTCCTCATCGGGACTGGGCGAAAAAACGCTGCCGAGGTTGTCGTTGTCGAAGGGGTAGTTGACGACCAGGGAGCCGCCGTGGAAGTTGGCCGAGGCGACGAATGAGTACTGGGCGCTCCAGTTCATGAGCACCTGGACTTCAGTGGGCCGACCGGTGGGGTCGTTGGCCTCGCCGTAAGCACCTTCGGGGAAGTTGCGGTTGAGGTCGTAGCCCTGCGAGTTGTAACGCGTGCGCGAGGTGCGGTCGTAGCCATCCGGGTTCATCAGCGGCATGATGTACAGCTCGACCTCGTCGATGATGTTGGTGCACTGCGCATCGGTGCCATAATTGGTAAGCAGATAGTCGATCAGGTACATGCACATGGTGGTGCCGACGACCTCGTCGCCGTGCATGGTCGCAATGTATTTGAACTCGGGCTCATCCTCTTCGACGTCGACGTTGTCGCTGATCTTCAAAACCCACAGATGACGACCTTCATAGCTCAGACCAGCATCAATCCGGCGGCAGAGCGCGGGATAGTTGGTCTCGTAAGCAAGCAGGTCGGGGCCGATGTCATCGTAGTCGACCCACGCGTAGCGACTCTCGTTATCCAGCGGCGGCTGGGCAGGCCGGAAGGCCGGAAGGCCGTCGGCGATGATGGCCGGATCGGCGCCGGCGGCCACCAGCACGTCGGCGAGCGTCTGGGCGCGCTGTACGGAAAGCTCGTCCTGCACACGCAGGTCGACGCCGAGAACATGCAGCGGCGTCTGGCCATTGGCGTTTTCGGCGGTGACGTCGGCACCGGCGCTGAGCAGGGCGCGGACATTGTCGCTGCGCACGTGGCGCGTCGCGTCATGGAGGGGCGTGTCGCCATCGCGATCGCGAGCGTCGACCGCAGCGCCGGCGGCCAGCAGCGTCAGAGTCAAAGTGGAATCGCTGGCGCGGGCCGCGATGTGAAGAGGCGTAAGGCCGGCGTTATCGGAGACGTTCACATCCGCGCCGTGTGCCAGGAGCAACAAGACGGCGTCCACCTGCTTGCCGCCGACCGCGCTGTGCAGCGGGGTCTCATTCGTGGCGCTGCGGGCAGCGACCAGCGTAGGGTCCTTCTCGATCAGTTGCGCCAGACGCGCCGTATCGCCGAAGCGCGCTGCCTGGAAAATGTCGCTGGCCTGGCCGGCGTTTGCCAGCGGGACCAGGGACAACGACAAGATTGTGGCCACCAGACCAATACGCAGTGGGGCTTTCATCGCGGTCCTCGAAAAACTAAGGGGTGAGATTCTGGTGCTTCGGCAAGCACCTCCATACCAGCGCATCTCACAGTAGCACGTATTAATAGGCAAAGCAACGCGAAGTGCGTAGCGGCCGATAATCACCGTGGTTAACCGCTTGCGGCGAGAGCGAATCAGGTGTCGGCCGGCTGGGGTGTGATCAGTGCCAATAGTGCTAGCAGGTCCGGAAACTCGTGATCGGGGACATGATTGCCAATATCGTGGATGCGGTGCTGCCGATTCACCCAACCACTACGGATGCCTGCCAACAGCGCACCGCCCACGTCGCTGTGTAACGAATCGCCAACGTGGATAACACGCTGTCGGCTCCAGCCGGTGAACGCCAGGGCATCTTCGAAGATCTTCGGGTCGGGCTTGTACGAGCGCGAATCCTGCGACGTCACGACGCCCGCCACCGCGATGCCATGACGCAACAAGGCGGCGTCGATGTCAGCCCGATCAGCGTTGGAAACTATGCAGATCGGCAGCGGCAAACGCTCGAGGAACTCGGGCACCTCGGGTTGCAGCGGCGGGTCCTGCCAATAAGCCGACAGGCGGGCAACGTACGGATAGGGGTCCAGGTGAATGTGCATGGCGGCCATGGTCTCACGCAACGTGCGGGCCTCGACCTCGAGCAGCGTCGCGAACCCGTCGCCGTTGGCAAAATCCATGGCATGAAAGAACCGCTCGCCCCAGATGATGGCCAACTCCGGCGGGCTCAGCGGAATGCCGGTGTCGTAGCAGAGTTGCGTACAGACCGCCTCGACAGCCGCACGATCCCCGGTGGTAAGCGTGCCGTACATGTCCAGAAAAACGCCGTCGAGTTCGAGAGTGCTGGTCAACGCTCAATTCCTGTCGGGGGCCATGAAACGTCGGGCGGGTCTGATCAGGTTAGCGCGCTACTGCGGCGGCGGTTCTTCATCCGTGCGGGCGGCCAAGGCCTGAATGACACGCTTCTTGTGGGTTCCCAGCCCGCACCAGGGCAGATGATCGACAATGTACTTACGCACCGTAGCCGTACAGCAGGGATTGTTGATCAGCGTGATCAGGGCGTCGGCCTGGTCGTTGGAAAAACCGAAAACGCAGATCGCGTTCACCAGGTAAACCTGCTCGTGTTCGCTGAGGTTCTCGCGCGTGGCGATCTCATGGAGCACAACCAGTCGATCGCTGGGGAACTCGATCGTCTCGGCCGCCCGGATATCGGCACAGGCCGGACCACACTCGCCCCGGGGATGAATCGCACAGCCACCGGCCAGCACAAAAAGGACGGCAACCGGCACCAACGCGCCCCAGCGATAATTCGATCTGAACACAGGCATCGTGAGATCTCCTCGGACACCGACCTTCGAGCAGGCCGAAACCAACCCATCCGATCGGCGACACTCATCATAGCGGCGGTGACGAGGGCCGCAAAACCACCCAGCGCACCCGGGCAGCAACGGCGGGCGAAAGTGTATATCATGGGCGTGATTGTCCCTGTTTTCGCGAGGAGTACCCCCATGGCACCGAATGATCCCGCTCCAACCCACCCGGCTCCCCTGCCGATCAGCCCGCATAAACCCACACCGTACGACGGCCCGCCGCGTGACGAGATCCTGGCCCTGCGCCAGGAGTATCTCAACCCCGGCCTGGTGCTGTACTACGACGAGCCGATGTGTGTTGTCGAAGGACACATGCAATACGCATGGGACGAGCAAGGTCGCCAGTACCTGGACTGCGCCGGCGGGATCGTGAGCGTATCGGTGGGACATTGCCACCCGAAGATCACCGAGCGTGTCCGCCAGCAGGTCGGCCGACTCGTGCACACAACGACCGTGTACCTGCACCCGACCATCGTGCAGTACGCGCGCAAAATCGCCGAGCACATGCCCGCAGGCAGCAACCTGAAGCAGACCTACTTCGGCAACTCCGGCAGCGAGGCTAACGAGTACGCGGTGCTGATGTCGCGGCTGTACACCGGGCGCGATGAGATTCTGTGTTTGCGAAACGGCTATCATGGCGGCACCGGGGCAACCATGCGCCTGACCGCCATCAGCGATTGGAAGTTCTCAGCCGACGCTGGCTTGAACGTGAAGCACGGCCCGGCCGGCTACTGCTACCGCTGCCCATTCGGAATCAGCTATCCCAACTGTGATCTCAAATGTGCCCGAACGTTGGAGGACATGATCAAACACGAATCAAGTGGAGAGGTCGCCTGTCTGATCGCGGAGCCTATTCAGGGCGTCGGAGGGATCGTCGTCCCGCCCAAGGAATACTTCCAGGTGGCCTACGAGATCGTCCGCCGGCATGGGGGGTTGTGTATCGCGGACGAGGTGCAGTGCGGATGGGGACGAACGGGCGAGCACTTCTGGGGATTCGAGCACTTCGACGTGGTCCCGGACGTGGTGACGATGGCCAAGGGGATTGGTAATGGGGCGCCACTATCAGCGGTCACAACACGGCCCGAGATAGCAGCGACGATGAGCAAGAAGCTGCATTTCAACACATTCGGTGGTAATCCGGTGTCGGTCACGCACGGGCTGGCAACACTGGAGGTGATTGACGAAGAGCTGATCCAGGAGCGGGCCCTGAAGTTGGGCGGGTACCTGCGGGAGAAATTGCTGATATTGCAAGAGCGGTACCCACTGATCGGCGAAGTACGCGGCATGGGACTGTTGCAGGCGATTGAGCTGGTGACGGATCGGCAGACGCGCGAGCCGGCCACCGAGCAGACGCGGCAGGTGGTCGAAGCCGCCCGGCGACGAGGCTTGCTGGTGGGCAAGGCGGGCAGCTTCTGGAACACGATCCGCTTGGCACCCCCTATGTGCGTAACCAAGCCAGACATAGATTTTCTGGCAGATGCTCTGGATGGCTGCCTGCGGGAGGTGTCGGGGGTGGACTAGGCGATCGGTCCGAGGCGGCGAATTTCCGGACTTGCGGGGCTTGATGGGCTGGACGAATTAATGTTAAGCTCGCATAATCATTAAGCAGGATAATTGATAATGCCTTGGACAATTACAAGGAGTCTGGGCGCGTGGCAAAGCGAAACACATCTCAACGGCGTGCGATTCGGGACGTGTTTGACTCGACGGATCGTCCGTTGAGCACGCAGGAAGTGCTGGACGCGGCTCAGCACCACAAATCCGGGATCGGGATCGCGACAATCTACCGTACGCTCAAGTTGCTCATAGAAGAGGACTGGCTCGTAACGGTGACGTTACCGAACGAACCCCCGCGGTATGAGCGCGCCGGCAAGCCACATCATCACCATTTCTACTGCCTCAGGTGCAAACGGGCATTCGAGGTACCAGGTTGCGTGGAACTGCTGGATACTCTGATACCCCCGGGATTCGTGCTCCAGGGGCACGACCTGGTGCTCAACGGCCTGTGTGTGGAATGCGCCGGCAATACGGAGCCGGGGAGCACGTAGCAACTTCCTAAACGATTCGCGTAAGACGAATTAGGGCTTATATCGGCCGCTTGGTATTACGATGTACTACAATAGTACTGTCGAGCGGTGATTTCCTGCCATTTGGTGGAGGTTGGTTACTGGTGTCGAAACAGAAAGAAACGGTGATCACCTTCAAGGCTGACGCGGCCTTGCTGGAGGCGCTGCGGACCATACCGAATCGCTCAGAGTTCATTCGCAACGCGATCCTTGGGGCGCTGGAGAATTACTGTCCGTTGTGCAGGGGCACGGGAGTGTTGACACCCAACCAGAAGGCGCACTGGGAGGAGTTCTCGCGGACGCATCCGATCCGCGAGTGCGCCGAGTGCCACGAAGTACACCTGGTGTGCGAGGACGCGGAACACAAGCATGATCATCCGAACAAGGCGCCAGGAACTGAGACGTCGCAAGCTGGAGATGAAACATGAAGCGGTCGGGTTGGTGGCTGCTGGGTGTCGTCGTAGGACTTCTTAGCGGAGTAACGGTTGAAGGGGGCGCGTCGCCGACGGACAAGCTTAAGGTGGCGGTGACGATCGAGCCGCAAGCGTACTTCGTGGAGCAGATTGGCGGCGAGTTGGTTGATGTACTGGTGCTGGTTGGACCGGGGCAGTCGCCGCACTCATACGAGCCAACGCCGCGGCAAATGACCGCGCTGGCGGAATGTTCCGTGTATCTCCGCATCGGCGTTGATTTTGAGCGGGGATTTGTGCCGCGTTTGCAGCGGGCCTTGCCGAAATTGAAGATCGTGGACACGCGGCGCGGCGTGCCGATGCGGGAGCTGGAAGCCGGCCATTCGCACGCCAACCATGAGCATGCTGACGGGCACAAGCACGAACACGAGCACGGCCATGAGCAGCACGCGGAGGGAAAAACGCAAGATGGCGTGGATGACGGGGTTGCCAAGGACCCGCACATCTGGCTCAGTCCGAAGCTGGTGAAGATCCAGGCACGGACGATGTGTGATGCGCTGGTGGAGTTGGATCCGCAGCACGCAGACGATTATCGGAAGCGGCTGGCCCGTTTCGAAGCGGAGCTGGACAAGCTGCATGATGAGATTGCCGAGGTGCTCAAGCCGCTGAAAGGGCGGGACGTATTCGTATTTCACCCGGCGTATGGATATTTCCTGGACGAGTTTGGGTTGAAGCAGGTGCCAGTGGAAATCGAGGGCAAGAGCCCCACGCCACGAGAGCTGGCCAAGTTGATCGAGCAGGCGCGTGAGCAGCGGGTGCAGGTGGTTTTTGTGCAGCCTCAGTTTTCGCCGCGGTCGGCGGAAACATTGGCGCAGGCCATCTCGGGGGTTGTGGTTTCGCTGGATCCGCTGGCGCGTGACTACACCACGAACCTGAGGTCGATGGCCGCGGCGATCCGCAAGGGACTCGACAGGCAGTAGTGGTGGCGTTGTGACACGGTGGAGCCCGATAGTGGCAGAGATTCAGAGCCAAGGTAGTGACAATCGTCCGGTGATCGAAGTCCGGGACGTGTCGTTCGCCTACATGACCGCAGCGGTGCTCAGCGATGTCACTTTCTCCGTTCGGCGGGGAGATTTCGCGTGCATCGTGGGGCCCAATGGCGGGGGCAAGACGACCCTGCTTCGAATCATATTAGGACTACTGGCGCCTGGCCGGGGAACGGTGCGGGTGTTTGGCCGACCGCCGGCCGAGGCCCGCACACGGATCGGTTATATGCCGCAACACGCCCAACTGGACCCACTGTTTCCGGCCCGGGTGCGGGACGTGGTGATGATGGGGCGATTGGGGGCTGGCCATCGGGTGGGATGGTTCAGCCGACATGATATTGAGCGTGGAATGGAGGCGCTGCGCGAAGTGGGGATGGCGGATCTGGCACAGCGAGCATTTGCCGCTCTATCGGGCGGGCAACGGCAGCGCGTGCTGATCGCCCGGGCGCTGGCGTGTGATCCGGAACTGCTGATCCTGGACGAGCCGACGGCGAGCCTGGACCCGCTGGTCCAGGACGAGATGACAGAACTGCTACAGCGACTGAACGAGCGTTTGACAGTAATCGTGGTATCGCACGACGTGGGCTTCGTGGCCCGCCGGGTGCGCACGGTGATTTGCGTGAACCAGAGCGTCAATGTGCACGACGCCAGTGAAGTGACCGGTGAGTCGATCCGCGAACTCTATGGGCACGACGTACAGCTCGTGCACCACCAGCATCCGCATTGAGGTTAGGCGTGTTCGATTTTCTTGATGCCGTCGTGCAATTCACGTTCCTGCAAGTCGCCCTGGCGGCCGGCGTGCTGGCGAGCGTTTCCTGCGGCGTTATCGGCAGCTACGTGGTCGTACGGCGGATCTCCTATATCGCCGGCGGGATCGCACATTGCGTGCTGGGCGGGATGGGAGCGGCTTATTACCTCAGCGTCGTGCATGGCTGGACTTGGCTGCACCCGCTGCATGGGGCGGTGGTAGCGGCACTGGTGGCCGCGGTGATCATCGGGCTGGTCAGCCTGCGCGCCCGGCAACGCGAGGACACCGTGATCGGCGCGCTGTGGGCACTGGGGATGGCGATTGGCGTGTTGTTCATCGCCCGCACGCCCGGGTACCAGGTCGAGTTGATGAGCTACCTGTTCGGCAACATCCTGATGGTGGGGCCGGAGGATTTGTGGCTGCTGGGCGGGTTGGATGTGCTGGTGGTCGGAGTGGGGCTGCTGTTCTATCACCAGTTACAGGCGGTCTGCTTCGACGAAGAGTTCGCCCGGCTGCGCGGCATCAACGTCGAGCTGTACTACGTGCTGCTGCTGTGCCTGACAGCATTGACGGTCGTGCTGGTGGTCAGCGTGGTGGGGATCGTGCTGGTAATCGCACTATTGTCGTTGCCGGTGGCAATCGCGGGCTACCTGTGCCGAACACTCTGGCAACTGATGATCGTGTCGGGTGTACTGTGCATGGTGTTCACGGCGGCGGGGTTGGGCGTCGGGTACGCGTATGATCTGCCGCCGGGGGCAACGACCATCGTTCTGGCGGGGGCGGGATACCTGGTCGCGATCGCTCTGGCGGGAATCGGTCGTCGATGGATGCGGGCGCGGAACTCACAGCCGCTGCACTCGTCGGCGGAAGTTGGTGAGGGGGAATTGGCGGGGGGAGACTGATCGGTTGCTGTGCTGCGGCAGTCGGCGCCCCGCGCCGATATTGACATAACCGCTTGTCATTCAACAAGTAACGTTTTAATTTCCCCCGCGGGCTACGTGGCATCGGAGCTCATGGACTCGACACAGTCGAGCGGCACCCAGCCGGTTGTTCCTTCTGACGAGACGGCCAGCAACCATCCGGATACCGCGAGAACGGCCTCAAGACGTGTGCCAGGCCGGATGGTCAACTCGAACGCGTCGTAGTCGCGCTTCAGGATGGCCGTAGCACCCTCGATTCTGACCCAGGGCTCAGGAACCCACCCCGATTCGCCGGTCGGCTTGGAGCACCAGAGCCATCCCTCCCAGTTCGTCTTCCGGCGCTCGAATGCAACCGTGTCACCCTTCTTCAGCGTCAGGGAGTCGGCACAATCCGGCGCGTGTGCCCGGACAACTCGATACGTGCCTGCCATTGAGAAGTCCTCCGCGGTCCGGGTGCCGGTTCAACGCGACATTGACTCCTCCGCAGGTCTTTCCGCCTTGGCGGGGCCGTCAGGATTCGCTGGATGATTCCTGGATAACACCTTTGATGGCGCTGCGATTGAAGCGCATCTTGGTGTTGGTGGTTTCGTCGACCTTGAGGACGACCTCGTCATCGCGCACGTCGACGACGGTGCCGATGATCCCGCCGATGGTCTGGACGCGATCATTGCGGGAGAGCGAGTTGAGCATCTGTTCGTACTTCTGCTGTTCCTTGCGTCGGCCGCGGGCCATGATGAACCAGAAGACGACGATAACGAGGAGCAGTGGTACGAATGGGCTGCGCAGAAAATCGCCGGCGCTGGGCTGTGCTGGGGCGGAGGAAGTCGCTTGTGCGAGCAGGTCGAGCAGGTCGGTCATTCGTTATCCTTCATAGCGTTGCACGCCGGGCTACGGAGGAATTCCTGACGCCAGGTCGGGAACGTGCCGTCCGCGAGCGCCGCGCGCATCTGTCGCATGAGCGACTGGTAGAAGTGGATATTATGCAGCGAAACCAGCGTGGCTCCAAGGACCTCGCCAGAGAGGATCAGGTGCCGCAGGTAGGCGCGTGAGAACGCCCGGCAGGTGCAGCAGTCGCATTCGGGGTCGAGCGGGGCGGGATCGAGCTTGTGACAGGCGTTGCGGAGGCGCTGCGGGCCCTGGCTGGTGAAAGCGTAGCCCTTGCGGCCGTTGCGGGTGGGCAGCACGCAGTCAAACTGGTCGATGCCGGCGGAGACGGCCTGGACGAGGTCGAGCGGGGTACCGACGCCCATGAGGTAACGCGGGCGCTCGGCAGGGAGCAGATCGGCGAATTGGTCGAGAAAGGCGTGCATCTGCTCGGGTGGTTCGCCGACAGAGAGGCCACCGAGAGCGTAGCCGGCGAAATCGAGCGTGGTCAGTTCGGTGAGGCAGTGGCGGCGGAGTTCGAAGTCGAGGCCACCCTGGATGATGCCATAGAGAGCCTGGTCGGAGCGCTGGTGTGCTTCGCGGCAGCGGCGGGCCCAGTGGATGGTGCGCTGGGTGGCGTCGCGGATCTCGGCGGGACTGCCGGGGAGCGGCGGGCATTCGTCGAAGGCCATGACGATGTCGGCGCCGAGCTGGTTCTGGATGGCGATGGCAGATTCGGGGGTTAGGCGCACGAGCTGGCCGTCGAGATGGGACTGGAAGCTGACGCCGTCATCGTCGATGCTCCGCAGCTCGCCAAGCGAAAAGACCTGGAAGCCACCGCTGTCGGTGAGGATCGGTCCGGGCCAGTTCATGAAGGTGTGCAGGCCACCGAGTTGGGCGATGATCTCGGCCCCGGGTCGGAGCATGAGATGGTAGGTGTTGGCGAGGACGATCTGGGTGGCGGTGGCGGCGAGCTGGTCGGGGGCGATGCCTTTGACAGCGGCGCGGGTTCCGACGGGCATAAAGGCGGGGGTGTCGATGGTTCCGTGGGGGGTGTGCAGCCGGCCGGTGCGAGCGGAGCCGGTGGTTTGAGTGATTTCAAACGTGAAGCTGGAGCCCACGGTGGCCGCCTGTTGGTCGGATGTTGTTGTGCGCGGTGGCTGGCTCAGCCGGGCTTGCGCGGGGACAGTTGCAACCCGAGCTCAGCGAGTCGCGCCTTGATCTCGTTGAGCGAGGTCACGCCGAAATTCCGGGTGGCGAGCAGGTCCTGCTCGGTGTAGTTGACGAGATCTCCGAGGTTCTGGATGTTGAGCCGCTGGAGGCAACGGCGGGCCCGCACGGAGAGTTCCAGCTCGGACACAGACCTGGCCAGGATGGCTTCCTGACCGGGCGGGACGGGAGCAGGCTTGGGGGTGTCCTGCACTTCGCTTTCGGCAACCTGAACCTCTTCCGGCTGCTGTCCCAGACGCAGCCCCTTCTTGTCGAGCAGTTGCTTGATCTCGGCAAGCGAGGTCTCGCCGAAGTTCTTATAGGCGAGTAGCTCGACCTCGCTGAGCTGGATCAGCTCGCCAAGCGTACGGATGTTCATCTTCTTGAGGCAGTTGCGGGCCCGAACGGAGAGCTCGAACTCGGACAGCGGCGTGTCGAGCAGCCGACTGCGGGCGTCGGTGCGCTCCTCGGTCGTGTCGTCGACAATCATCTCGCGACAGCTCTCGACGTCTTTGAGGAACAGGCGGGCGCGCTCATGGTTGGGATAGGCCTTGAGCACGCGGCGCAGGCAACCCAGAGCATCGTTGTAGCGGCCGATATCCTCGTAAATGACTGCGGCGTTGATCAGGGCGTTGATGTGGGCGCGGGGTTGCTCGGTCAGCATTTCGTACAGATCGAGGGCGCGGTCATCGTCGCCGAACTGATCGCAGAGTCGGGCGGCGCAGAACATGGCGGGGATGAACTGCTCATCGAGGAGGAGGGCCTTGTTGTAGGCTTCGAGGGCAGACTCGCGGGCACCGCCGGCCTCGTGGAGCAGTCCGCTCACGTGCCACCAGGCAGCCCGGTCCGGGCCGGCAGGCTGATGTTTGTCGACCAATGCACGGGCATCGTCGAGCCGACCCGCCTGGATGAGCAACTCGGCACTGCGCAAGTCAGCGGTGAGCGTGTCCCAGCCCTGTTGACGTGCCTGGTCGAGTTCGGCCAGGGCAGCGTCGTAGCGTCGCAAAGCGGCCGCGGAATGGGCCGCGTACCAGTGGCGCAGTTTGTCGGCGGGGGCTCTCTCGAAGCGCTCGAGGGCAGAACTGTGACGCCCGATGAGGGCTAGCCCGATTGCCAGGCGGAGAGGATCGCCACTGCCCTCTTCGACGCGCTGGACATATTCGCGCAGGAGGGTGTCGAAGCGATCGCGGGCGGCGAATGATACGTGGGCCGAGTCCGCGTAACGCTCGATGGTCTCGTGGTCCAGGTTCGGCAGCTCAAAGAAGGATTGGAGTTCCAACGCTTCGGTGGTCATCAGGCGGTAGCTCCGCGGGAGGTTAACAGAATCTGCGCAGTACTTGGCAATCTCGTTATAATACCCCACTTGCGCCGGCTGACAAGTCCGCACCGGGGGGCGTCAGAGGCGGTCGTTGGCCGAGCGGTTGCGGAAAAACCCGCTCCCGGGCCGGAACCGGGGGCCAGCATGGTTCTACCGCCGCTTCTGGAGATGGCCGAGTGTTTGCGACTGATCACCCCCTGTTCGCCGCCCTGCGCCAGCGGGTGCTCGTGTTTGACGGGGCCATGGGCACCAGCCTGCATGCCCGCGACCTGCCGCTGAGCGATTATCGCGACCTGGAAAACTGCTCGGAGATTCTCAACGAGACCCGGCCAGACGTGATCGAGGAGATTCATTGCGGCTTCCTGGAGGTGGGTTGCGACGCGGTCGAGACGAACACGTTCGGGGCCAATCACGTGGTGCTGGCCGAGTTCGGGCTGGCCGAACGTACCTACGAGTTGAACGTGGAGGCAGCCGAGATCGCCCGGCGGGCGACGGCGAAGTACTCGACGCCGGATCGGCCGCGGTTCGTTATCGGATCGATCGGCCCGGGCACGAAACTGATTTCGCTATGTCAGATCGGGTATGACGCGCTGCTGGCCAGCTATGTCGACCAGATCCACGGGCTGCTCGACGGGGGGGTTGACGCGCTGCTGATCGAGACCTGCCAGGACATCCTGCAAACCAAGACAGCGATTCACGCTGCGCGGCAAAACTTCGAGCGGGTGGGGCGGGCGGTGCCGCTGATGTGCCAGGTGACGATGGAGACCACCGGCACAATGCTGATGGGCACGGACATGGCGGCCGCGGTGGTGGCGCTCGAGGCGTTTCCGGAAGTAACCGTGATCGGGCTGAACTGCGCCACCGGGCCGCAGGAGATGAGCGAGCACGTGCGTTACCTGGCGCAGCACTGTTCGCGACTGATCAGCGTGCTGCCGAACGCCGGCCTGCCACAGGTGGTGGCGGGGCAAACGCATTTTCCGCTGTCGCCGGAGGAGTTGGCGCGTTGGCTGCGCGAGTTTGTCGTCGCGGACGGCGTCAACATTGTCGGGGGTTGTTGCGGCACGACGCCGGAACATCTGCGCGCGGTCGCCGCGGCCGTCGATGGCCTGAATCCGACGGTGCGTCAGCCGCAGCACGAGCCGGCGGTCAGCAGTTTGTATCACGCCGTCTCGATGCACCAGGAAACAAGCTTCCTGATCGTCGGTGAGCGCTGCAACACGAACGGCTCGCGGAAATTCAAGCGGCTGGTCGCGGAGGACGACGTCGACGGCCTGCTGGCGATAGCGACCGAGCAGGTGAACGAAGGCGCCCACGTACTGGACGTGTGTGTCGACGCCGTCGGACGCGACGGTGTGGCGGACATGACCCGGGTCATCGAGCGTTTCGGCAGCGACATCAACGCGCCGCTGATGCTCGACTCGACCGAGGTTGAGGTGATCGAGGCAGGGCTCAAGCTTGCCGGCGGCAAGTGCATCGTCAACTCGGTGAATCTCGAGGACGGCGGCGCGCGTCTGGATCGTGTCTGCCGGATGTTGCGCCAGTACGGTGCCGCCGTCGTGGCCCTGACCATCGACGACGACCCACAGGAGGCGATGGCGAAGACGGCCGACCGCAAGCTGGCGATCGCCACGCGAATTCACGACCTGTTGACCGGGAAGTACGACGTTCGCGCGGAGGATATCTTCTTCGATTGTCTAACGTTTCCGATCACGACCGGCAACGCGGAGGATCGCCGGTTGGCACTGGAGACGCTGGATGGCATCGAGCGCGTCATGGAGCGTTTCCCGGAGTGCCAGTCGATTCTCGGCGTAAGCAACGTCAGCTTCGGACTGGTGCCCGCGGCACGCGTGGTGCTCAACTCGGCGTTTTTGTACGAGGCCTGCCAGCGCGGGCTGACGGCGGCGATCGTGCATGCCGGCAAGATCATTCCGCGCAACCAGATCAGCGACGAGCGCTGGTCGGCGGCGCTGGATCTGATTTACGATTGGCGCGAGCAGGGTGATCCGTTGGCGCGGTTCATGGGGCTGTTTTCCGCGGACGAAAAGATCGGCGAGAAAGCGCCGATCGCGGACCTACCGGTCGAGGAGCGCCTCAAGCAGCGCATCATTGACGGCAACCGCGCCGGACTGGCCGAGGATCTGAAGGAAGCCCGGCAGAAGTACAACCCGGTCTACATCATTAACGAGTTTCTGCTGGGGGGGATGAAGATTGTGGGCGAGCTGTTCGGCAGTGGCCAGATGCAGTTGCCGTTCGTGCTCAAGTCGGCCGAGACGATGAAGGCGGCCGTCGCGCACCTCGAGCCCCACATGGAGCGCAGCGAAGCGCAGGATCGGGGGAAGATTGTGCTGGCGACGGTGCGTGGCGACGTGCACGACATCGGCAAGAACCTGGTCGACATCATCCTGAGCAACAACGGCTACAAGGTTTACAACCTGGGCATCAAGCAGCCGATCGCCAACGTCATCAACGCGTTGCATGAGCACGGTGCGGACGTGATCGGGCTTTCGGGGTTGCTGGTCAAGTCGACCGTGGTGATGCGTGAGGACCTGGACGTGCTCAATGAGCAGAACATCCGCGTGCCGGTGATTCTGGGCGGGGCGGCACTGACGCGGAAATACGTCGAGGGTGAGCTGCGTTCGGTGTATCGCGGGCCGCTTCATTATGCGAAGGACGCGTTCGACGGTTTGTCACTGATGGGGACGATTGCGGCGGGGCCGGCGGCGGCCGAGGCGGAAGCGGTCGGCGAGGTCGCAGCGCCGACAGCGGCGCAGATACGCAGTATTGCGGAGCAGCGTTTCGGGTTGCGAGCGGTTGATCATGATGACGCTGAGCGGCAGCGCGAGGCGGAGGTGGCAGCGCGTGAGGCGACGGCCGCCGAACGCGAGCCGACAGAGGTCGCGGAGCAACACGATTCGGACATCGGGCATGAGTGGCCGGTACCACGACCGCCGTTCTGGGGCGCGCGGGTGGTGACGCACGTGCCGATCAAGGCAGCGCTGGGTTACATCAACGAGACGATGCTGTTCCAGGTGCAGTGGGGATTTCGTCGACAGCGGCGCGAGCAGGTCGAGTGGCGCCGCTACATCGAGACGGAGGTGCGGCCGATCTATCGCGAGCTGGTCGAGCGCTGTCAGCGTGAGGAGATTCTCCAGCCGCGGGCGATTTACGGCTACTGGCCGGCGAACAGTGATGGCGACGATCTGCTGATCTTCGCACCGCCGCCGCAGGATCTGGATCGGCCCGAATTGCACGGTCCGGAAGTGGTGCGGTTCAGCTTCCCGCGCCAGAAGAAACACCCGTACTGGTGTCTGGCGGATTTCTGGCGGCCGGTGCAATCGGGCGTGGTCGACGTGGCAGCGTTTTCGCTGGTGACGGCCGGCCCGCGTGTCAGCGAAGTGGCCCAACAGTGGTTCGAGCGCAACGACTATCAGCAGTACCTCTTCCTGCACGGGTTGGGGGTCGAGTTGGCCGAGGCGCTGGCGGAGCACTTCCACAAGCAGATCCGGGCGGAGCTGGGCGTCGCGCAGCAGGATGCCCGCGACCTGAAAAAGCTGTTCCAACAGGGCTACCAGGGCAGCCGGTATAGCTTTGGCTATCCGGCCTGTCCGAACCTGGAAGACCAGGCGCCGCTGGTCAAGCTGCTCGGCAGCGAGCGCATCGGCGTGCGCTTAAGCGAGGAATATCAGCTTGAGCCCGAACAGACGACCAGCGCGCTGATCACCTACCACCCGGAGGCACGCTACTTCAACGTGCGCTGATCCGCACCATCAGGGGTGGCTTCCGTTTCGGCAGCCTGGGCGACGGCCGCTTCTTCTTCGGCGAATTGTTCACGGCGCTGATGAATGGCGGCGCCGAGCTGCTGCTGAAGGTCGGTTATGACGGAATGGCGGGCGCTGATGTGCATGTTGTGATTGGCCAGCTCGCGTAGCTGCTCTTCCGCTGATTCGGGCACGCGCTCGATATCGGTGGTGAGTTCAGCAACGGCGGTCAGCACGTCGGGGGGCGGCCGTGTCGAGCCGCAGGGCGAGTGCGTCGAGCTCGGGCAGGCGGCCGGCCTGCCAGCGCGTCGCGGCCAGGTCGCACCAGGTTCCATAGGCGGGCGCAACGTGAGAACCGCTGTCTACCGCGTCAACAATGGCGTACCCATGGTTCTGCGCGATCAGTTCGATCTCGTTGCTGGTCGCGTTGCGAAGCAGCACGAACTGGAACGCGCGCTTGGGTGTGAACTTGATGCCACTGGAAAGCGAGAGTGCACTGCGCAAGTTCGCAGGCAGGCCGGTGAGCGCCAAACGAATCAGGTCTTCGGCGAGGGGAATGTCAGCTAGCAGTGTTTGTCGCTCAGCCAACAGACCGTCGAGCAGCAGAGCGGCCTGCTGCGTCTCGTTGCGCGTCGGCCAACCTTCGAGGGCGACGCCGAGCGACAGTTCCAGCGGTTCGAGGTTGCCTTCAGTCTTGGTAAGCAGGTTGTCGCCGAGCATTTCACGGGCGGCGTTGGCAACGCGCCACGGGTCATGGCCGAAACGGGCGAACTGCTCCATGGTCAGCACAAGCACGTGCGTGTGCACGCGGCAGCCGCCACGGCCGGTGTGCTCTTCCTCGGCGTTGCAGGCCAGCAGCAGGCAGTGGCGTCCGCTCTCCAGCGGGAAGCTGGCTAGGCCGGCGGCGCCGGTTTCGCCATCACACAGACTGCCGTGCGAGGGTGCACAGCGCGTGATCTCCTGGCGTTCAGCGGGGCTCAGGCCGCGCGTGCCGGCCACCAGTCGATAGCCGCCGCTGTCCATGGGCGAGGGGATCGAGGTGAAGACGGCGTGTTCGACGGCCACCGCAGATTGATCGGCCGGCGAGGTTGCTAAAGCTGTCCGAGTGTCCATTCGAAGGGCTCCAG
Organism: Phycisphaerae bacterium; assembly: GCA_963666925.2. Lineage (GTDB taxonomy): Bacteria > Planctomycetota > Phycisphaerae > UBA1845 > Fen-1342 > JANQFV01. Next base: position 151,550 of record CAXXTC010000005.1, read on the forward strand.
TACGCCCCGCAAGGCCGTGTGGAGCGGCACTGGGACGACGTAGTCTTCGCCCTCACGCGTGGCGTAGGCCAGCGAGCCGACCACGCTACAGGCGAAGAATTCGACCTTGCTGAACCGGCTTTCACACATGTTCCACAAACGATTGAGATTGGCCTCGGCGAAACGGCGCGGATCGTCGAAACAGGCCGGCACGTAGTCGGCCTTGGTAAGCACGATGGCGATAGGCATGTCGATCTTGCGGTTGCGCTTGCCAGAGTAGAGCGCGTCGATGTAGCTGAGCATCTTGAGTCCGAAGAAGTCGGGCTGAGCAGAGCCATTGGCAGCCAGGGCAGCGTCGACCAGCAACAGCAGGCCGGCCGACTGGGCCAGCAGGCTCTCGATCACCTGGAAGGTGCGCGGGTTGGCAATCTCAGCGGCGATGGCCTCGCCGGCCATGTCGGGCATGACCAGGTCGAACCATTTCGTGTGGCGTGCCCGCTTGCCGACCTGATAGTAAGCCCATTTCCACTCGTTGGATTCCATGGGCGTCTTGGGTGGAAACATGCGGTAGGCCATGTGGCTGATGACCATCTGCTGGAGATCGACGGAGTAGGCCCCGCGCGGGACAGCCTCGAAGTTGTCCGCCCGTTGCGAGAGCATGTCGAGCAGGAAGCCGAGGTAGACGGTCTTGCCAGCGTTGCTATCGCCGATCAGGCTGACGATGCGCGGCTCGCGTTTCTGGGCGATGGCTTCGTGCACCAGCGCCAGCGGGGCGGCGCACTCTTTGCATACGGTGTTCTGATCCGCGTTGCGCGTGCCGCAAATCAGGCACTCGGTTTGACTGTTCGCGGTGATAGGCACGTCGTCTCCTTCCTGCGTCGACGAGTGGACGGGTTAGTCGGTCACCAGATCCATGGCACATCTCACGCCGACGTTGTGCGCACGGGACAGGCAGGTGAGCGCGGAGCGGAAGCTGCTCGTGGCCTGCCAGGCGAAATAGGTGTCAAAAGCGCCGCCGCGAATACCCTTCATCAGCGTATCGCCGATGACATTGCGGCCCTCGCGGTCGGTGGCGGCGAAATCAGAGCTGGTCCACTCCCAGACGTTGCCGATGAGTTGCTGAACGCCGTTGGGAGCGGTGCCCTTGGAGCAAGCGTCGACGGGCAAAACGCCGCGGTGCCCGGACGCCCAAATGTTGCAGGCTTCGATGTCGAAGTTGTCGCCCCAGGGGTAGCGTCGGCTGACGTGGGCGGCGCTGCGGACACGCCAACAGGCGGCCATCTGCCATTCGGGTTCGGTGGGCAGACGGAAGCCGGCCCAGGTGGCGTAGGCAGCCGCCTCGTAGTAGCAGACGCCGACGACGGGGTGCTTGGCGAGGCGGCGATCGTGTCGGCCCTGGCGCCAAAAGCGTGGTCCGGGTTGGCCGGTGAGATCCTTGAAGCCGATCAGATGCGGCCAGATCTCCTCGGGCCAGAGGGCGACGTCCTCGTAGCCGCCGGCGTCGACGAAATGCTGATACTGGGCGTTGGTAACGGGAGATCGCGCCAGGAGAAACGGACCGGTCTCGCAGTCCTTTTCGGGGTAGCCGGGCTGATCGAATACGGTGAGCGGGAGCGAGATAATACCCTCGGGCACCAGGGCGAACTGCTCGTCGATGGCGCGCACCGCCTGTTGAAAGGCGGCGGCGAACCCGGGTTGATCCTGGAGGGCGTCGCGCTGAGAAACCAGCAGCCCGTAGCAGCCCGCCTCTAGCGCGCAGGCTACCGGATCGTCCGGCATGTTAGCGCGGTCAGCGGGGCTGAAGTCGCCGCGCTCCGCCAGAACCTGGGCGTCAAGAGCCGACTTGCCACGTGCAAACATACCTACTGCCATCGTTGTCACCCTCGCGTTGATTAAGCTCCTACGCACCACCGCCGCCGATCGCACGGCGCTTGGCGTCCCGGCACAGCTTCTGAAAATGCTCGAGCGATTCGCGGGCCTTGCGGTCGGCGTTGGCAAGCTTGTCGTCGGAGTCGCTGGCCGCGGGGCTGGTGTTACAGTTGGACAGGCCAAGCGAGGACAACATGTCGCCCTTCTGAGTGGTCAACTCCTGAGCTTCGCCTTCGAGCTGGGCCTGGAGTTCGGCCAGGTTCCGGCGAGCGTTGTCCAATTCAGCCTGGCTGGCGGTGCATTCCGCCTGGGCCTGCGCCAGGGTCGCCTGCTGTTCGGCCTGATCGCGGCGGGCCTGGTCAAGCTCAGCCCGCTGACGTTTGATCTCGGCCTGCTGAGCTTCAAACTCGCCAGCCTGACGCTGCACCTGGGCCTCGCGCGCTTCCAGCCCGGCAAGCTTGTGTTCGAGCTCGTCGCGCGAGCCACCCAGCGACTGCTCGTGCTCAGCCACAGCCTTGGCCCGCTGTTCGACCTCTTCGAGCTTCTGCTGCAACTCGGCCCGGAGACTGTCAATTTCGGTGTCACGCTGCTCCAACCGACCGGCACGCTCGGCCAACGACCGCTCGCGATCCTCAAGCTGGGTCAGCTTGCGCTGCGTCTCGCCCTGTGAACCACCGAGTGCCGACTCGCGGGATTCGAGGTCGCGCTCGCGCTGGCTGAGCGCACGCTCGCGAGTGTCAATCTCGGCGCGCCGCTGATCCAGCTCGCCCGACAGCTTTTCGGCCTGCTGTTCGAAAGTCGTGATGCGCTTGTGCTCCTCGCCCAGCGTGGCGGACTGGCGTTTCAGATCCTCGGCCATGGCCTGGACGCGCCGCTCACGCTGGATGAGCTCGTTCTCTCACGCTTGTTGAGCCCTTCTTCCCACCCGGTCATCTGCTCATAACGGTCGCGCAGACCCTCCGGAATCTGGCGAGCTTTGTTTTCAAGCTGCTTGGTTCGTTGCTCCAGTTGACGGTGCCACTCCTCCAGCCGATTCTCCCGCTCGGCAAGCCGCGCTTCACGCTGTTCAAGCTGCTGTTGTTCCTGAACGAGTTCGGCGTGGAAGTCCTCCAGCGCCCCCCGGCAATCCTCTAGTGCCGATGCGCGGGCGGCCAACTGCTCGCGCAACGCCTGCATCCCCAACACCACGTCAGCGCCGACGGTCTCGAGCCGCGCTACGTCGATCACGTCGGCCTCAGCCAACCCCGTCTTCTCTATGGTTGCACTTGCCATCTTCACTGCCTCCATAGTCATCCACCCGGCTCCACGCGCAGCTCTATCAACGGTTGTCGTTAATCCTGGTATTCACCCTTACCGGGCAACCCCCACAACTGGGACCTTAAACTGGGCAAGGTGCATAGAGTCACACTAGTCAATGTACGATTCGTTCTTCGTCACCTGACAGTTAAACCAACAACAAATACTGAAGTTGACGTTCCCGTCTCATAATCCCTTGGAGTCCGGCGGCGCCCCCCCACTTTGCCGGTAGTTGTGTTCCGCAGACGTTACGCCGGCGGGCTAGTGACCAGCCGGGGCAAGCACGGGCGTAGCGCATTATTGGCAGCGCTGCGTTACCGGTCAGGGCACGCTGCACGTACCGCCAGCGTGCGGTCCTGTAACGACCGGGATCAGTGACAGCGCGTGCGGTCGAGCCTTGCGAGCGGGTGCGGAGCGTCCTACACACGGCGCGGAGCGGGGGTGAGGATGGCCGTGGCGGCGGCCGCAGCCAGGAAGGGCATCAGGGGGACGCGATAACGCAGACTTCCGATATAAATGCAGTGCAGCAATGCGAAGTAAATCACCGGCAGCCAGAGCAAGGCATGCAGGCTGCGTGTGCCGGGGGACAGGCGCCAGAACATGAGCTGATGGGGCCGAACGCGTGCGGCCAGGGCGCGGATCAGCCCGATCAATGCACCAAGCAACACAGCGGCGGTATAGACGGCACTGGCAACGGCGCTGGCCCCATGGCTGTGCTCGGATACGTTCGGCACCAGGTTCCAGGTGCGCAGGAACTTTCGGCCGGCCAGCGCCGCGACGCGCCACGGATCGCGGCGCATCTCTTCCAGGGCTAGGTCGCGCAGGGTGTGGTCGCGCGTCACCTCGTCGAGCTGCTCCAACTCGGGCATGTCCCCCAGGAAACTCTGATCGCTGTTACCGTCGGCCTGGGGGCCCTGGGCGTCGTAGAGAGTTACTCCGCCGTTGGTGCTGAGCCAGGCGGGGTTACCCAGGGTAGCCTGGTTGCGCAGCCCCCAGGGCAACATCAGCGCGACAAACATCACGGGCGCGATCAAAAGCTGGCCGAGCGTGCGGCGTCGATCGGCGGTGATGAAAAGCAACAGGACCCACAAGGCGGGGATCCACAACAGCGCTGAAGGACGCGTCAGGACACACAGCGGGCCGAGCACGGCGAGCCCCAGTGGCGCCCAGCCGGGCCGGCCGGGGCTGGTGGCCAGGCGCCAGGCGCAGGCGGTCAACGAAACGCCCAACAGCGTGAAGAGCACCTCGGTAAGCAGCAGGTTGGTAAAGAACACGCCGAAGGGATCGAAGCAGATCAGACCGGCGGTGATGTTGGCGCCGCGTCGATTGGTAGCGCTGCGCATGAAATGCCAGGCGATTATGGTGGTGGCAGCGCCGCAGCAGGCCTGGGCCAGGCGGGCAAGAAGCACGCCGGCGTCGCTGGAGGCGGCGAACAGGGCGAGAAACAGCGGGTAGAGCGGCATGCGGGCGGCCAGGCGGCCGTCGGTGCTGATCAGGTCACCCTGTTCGATGAGATTGCGGGCGAGATCCCAGTGCAGTTGTTCGTCGGGGTATTCCAGGGCGGGACCGTTACTGTGCCAGCGGTAGATGATCCAGGCAACGCGCAGCAGCAGCGCGAGCAGGCCGAAGATCCAGGCCGGGTGCCAGCGCACCTTCACGGAGTGTTCTCGACGTGCGGTGTATATGGTTCGAGCTTGACGCGGAGGGCTTTGCGTGAGTCGGGTCCGAGCTTGACGCGTTCATCGATGCGTAGAGGCATGACCCAGACCGGTCCGCGCTGGTCCCAGAGAATCCCGGTGCGGGCGCGGACAAGTGGATCGACCTTCTCATCGCTGAGGAAGTCGCCGATGGTCTTGGCACCGGGGGCGCCGAGCGGGTGGAAGCGGTCGCCGTCACGCCGGCCGCGAACCAGCAATGGCAGACGCAGGTGGTGATAGTCGAGCCACTCTTCCTGAGGGTCGGGCTTGTTGCGGATGGAGTCGAGGCGTCCCGGGGTAAGTTCGCAGACCTCGGTGACGAGCGTCAGGCCCAGCGTGGGCAGCAGCGTGCGGCCTGGAGCGGTAACGAAGGTTGTGCCGATTTCGGGGAGCTGTTCGTCGCCGCCGAGGGGGCTGAAATCGAGCCGATTGTAAACCTTGCGTACCACGACTGGCCCGGGGACGTGGACTTCCTTGCCGCTGGCGGTCTCTTCGGCCAGCTTGAGAATGGACTCGACGTTAGAGAAGCCCATGTCCTGCTCGCGCGGGTTGATGAGCGCTACGGCGCGCCGCACGACCTCGGCCTGGATGATCCGCTGCTTGCTGAGCAGGGCATGCGTGTTGAGCGAGAGGCGGGCCGGCGTTTCGGCGACGACCATGGATTCGAAGGCGCGCTCGGCAGCATCTTCGAGGTAGGTCCCGAGCCAGCGGGCATGTTCGCCCAGCCGCAGGAGCGCTTCCGTAACATTCGGATTGAGCTGGTCGGCAAGCAGCGGCATGACGGTGTGGCGAATGCGGCCACGGGTGAATTCGCTGGATCGGTTGGTGGAGTCGTGGCGCATGGGAATGCCACGCTCCTGGCACAGCTCCTGAATAGTGGCGCGGCGTTGTTGCAGAAAAGGGCGAACCAGGAGGATGTGGCTGCTGACCCGCAAGGGACGCATGTCGTGAATACCCGCCAACCCCCGCAACCCCGTGCCGCGACAAATGCGATGGAGGATGGTCTCGGCATCATCGTCGGCATGGTGAGCGACGGCGACGTGCTCGCTGCCGGTGTGGAAGGCGACGCGTTCGAGGAACTCGTAGCGCAGCGTGCGAGCGATCTCCTCGGTGGAGCCGCCGCGCTGGCCGACTACCTTGCGGACGTCGGCCCGATCGCTGTGGAAGGGGATGCTGAGCTCGTCGGCGACGCGGGCGACGAATTCGAGATCCTCGTCGGCCTCAGCACCGCGCAGGCCGTGATGAAAATGGGCGGCGTACACGTGCCAATTGAGCTGGGCGCGCCGCGCGAGCTCGGGGAGCGCGTGCAGCAGCAGCGTGGAGTCCGGCCCGCCGGAAGCACCGATGACCCAACTGGCTCCGGAGGTGAGCAGATGGCGTCGCCGCAGCCAATCGGCGAGCTGATCAAGGAATGCGTCCCAATTCACAGTCTCACCAGTATACGCGGAGCGGGGGGTGGATCAATTGGCGACGAACTGACGACGCAGCCAAACCGGCCTGTGAGCGACCCCGGGAGCGGTTGTGGTGATGAGTCCAGCGCGCTTGTGCCCGGTTGCCGGCGGGGGTACATTCGCGCTTTCGATCGACGCCGGCGCTTCAGGCGATGGAAGCCTGGTGGGCGTCGAAGTTTCACACGGCAAACAACCCCGACCCGAGGAGGCACGTGATGAGAAGCTGGCTGGATACGCGGGCGATTCAGCGGACGGGTCTGATGGCGCTGCTGGTGGCGGCGCTGCTACCGACGAGCGTGGCTCAGGAAAGTGAGAAGCTACCACCGGCCAAACAGGTCATCGAGCGGTCGATCGAAGCGTTGGGCGGACGGGCCGCGTTCGAGAAGCTGACGAGCCAAGTGGTCAAGGGGACTTTCGAGATAGCCGAAGTCGGGCTGAAGGGACCGATGGTTTCCTACACCGCGCCGGTATGCCGGCAGTACACGCAGATCGAGCTGCCGGGTTACGGCGTCATGCAGAGCGGCTCCGACGGCACAGTCTTCTGGAAGATCGACCCGATGATGGGGCCGCAGATTATCGAGGGAACCGAGAGGGCACTTCAGCAGCGTAATGCCCGCTTCAATAGCGCGCTCTACTGGGAAGAGCTGTTCGAAAAAGCGGAGTGCGTCGGCATCGAGGAGGTTGAGGGCCAGCCGTGCTACAAGGTGGTTTTCACACCCAAGGTGGGCGAGCCCGAGGTGACATTCTACGATCGCAACCGATACATCCCGGTCAAGATGGTGTTCCGGCTGAAAAGCCAGCAGGGCGGAATGACCGTCGAGGTGTTCCCGAGCGACTATAAGCGCGTTGATGGCGTGATGGCGTCCCACACACAGAAGCAGGTGGTAGCCGGAGGATTGCAGACCCTGAACATCAAGACCGAGAGCATTGAGCACAATGTGGATATCCCGGCCGATCGATTCGCGTTGCCCGAAGCCATCGTAAAGCTTCTGGAAGAGAAGAAAGCCGAACCAAAGCAGGGCGCCGCCGAGAAGACCGAGAAGTAGGCCCCTAATTCACAGATAGACGGGACGGAGGTTGATTCTGATGCAGAGTGCAGGTCGCAGAGTTGTCAGCGGGGCGTTGCTGGTGACGATCGTGGTCGTGGGTGGGTGGTGGTGCGCCCCGTCGGTAGCACAGGAAAGCAAGCTGCCATCGGCGGAGAAGATCCTCGACATGACTATCAAGGCCCAGGGCGGCCGGGAGGCGTTCGAGAAGCTGACCTCCAGCGTCAGCAAGGGAACGCTCGAGTTGGCGATGGCCGGCCAGTCGGCCGTCAGCGGAACGATCGAAACGTACCGAGCGGCGCCGAACCTGCGTTATACGATCGTTGATCTTGGCCAGCAGGGCAAGATTGAGATTGGCTGTGACGGCTTCACGAGCTGGCAATTGCACACGCCGGGTGGTCCGATCGTGCACGATGGCGACGAGAAGATCGAGCGCCTGCGCAACGCCACGTTCAACCTTCAGCTTAACTGGCGCGATTACTACCCGCAGGTTGAGTGCCTCGGGAAGGCGAACGTGGACGGGCAGTCCTGCTATGCGGTTACATTGCGGCCAGCGGTCGGCCGGCCGCTGACGAAATTCTTCGACCGCAAGCGCGGCCTGCCGATCAAGGAAGAGACCACCGCCGCAAACGATTCCGGCGAACTGTTCATCTGGGAGGCGATGAAGGACTACAGGAAAGTCGATGGAGTCCAGTTGCCGCATCTGATCGAACGGCACGTGTCCGGCGCCGGGCGGCCGGACCAAACCATCACGACTGTCTGGCAGAGCATCGAACACAACACGACGATTCCGCCGGAGAAGTTCGTTCTGCCAGATGCGGTGAAGGAAGCGCGCGACAAGCAGCGGGCGGAGAAAAAGTGATCAGGCCTCGCGTCGGCCGCGGAAGGCCTCTTCGAGCATCGAGCGGTTGGCGAACTCGATCTGTGAGCCGGGGGCGATGCCGCGGGCCAGTCGGGTGACGCTAACGTTGCTGTCGGCCAGCAGGCTGGTGATGTGGAGGGCGGTGGCGTCGCCCTCGACGGTGGGGTTGGTGGCCAGGATGACCTCGCCCACGGAGCCGCTTCTAACGCGGCGCAGCAGAGCGTCGATGGTCAGGTCGCCGGGCTCGACGCCTTCGAGCGGGGCGATGTGTCCCATGAGCACGTGATATACGCCGGTGATCAGGCCGGTGGCTTCGAGCGAGATCAGATCCTTGGGTTGCTCGACGACGACGATCTGGGATTGATCGCGGCGGGTGTCGGCGCAGATGTTGCACAGCTCGCCGTCGGCGAGATTGAAGCATTGTGAGCAGGGGCGGATCTCGTCCTTGATGGCGCGGATGGCATCGGCCAGGGCCAGCGCTTCCGGCCGGTCGGCCTTGAGCAGGTGAAAAGCAATGCGTTCGGCCGAGCGGGCACCGATGCCGGGCAGCTTGGTCAACTCGTCGATGAGGCGTTGCAACGGGCCGGTCAGCAGGCTGGTGCTCACTTGGGGCCCCCAAGCAGATCGCCCATGTCCGGCAAGCCCATACCGCCGGTAACTTCCTGCATCTCCTTCTGCATGGCCTCGCGACTGCCAGCGACAGCGGCGCGGACGGCGGCGACGGTGAGGTCCTCGACCATCTCGACGTCGTTGTTGCTGATCAGCGCGGGCTCGATCTTCAGCGCGACGAGTTCGCCGCGCCCGTCGACCGTGGCCTGCACCTGCCCCCCGCCGGCCTCACCAACAAAGCGGGCCGCCTGCATGCGCTCGTTCATGGCCTGCATGTTCTGCTTGATCTGGCCGGCGTTTTTGAGGATGTTGGCAAGATTGCCCAGTTGTCCGAACATGAGTTACTCCACGGCGTCCGGGGCCGACTCGGCGGCCGGCTCCTTAACGTCAACTACTACTCCATCAAAAATATCCAGCGCTTTGCGGACCAGGGGGTCGCGTTCGACGCGGGCCCGCTCGGCCTGGGACAAATCACGGCGTACCAGCTCATGGGCAGGGGCAGATTCAGCAGCCTCGGTGGGAACGTAATCCGCCGGCACTTCGACCGCGGCCGCGGCATCCAGATCTGCATCGGGCGGACCGGCCGGCGGTCGATCTTCACTGCGTGCTGGCAAGGTGGCAGGACTGTGGGCCGCGGGCGACTCAGCGGCGCCGACCGCCGCGGGAGCCGCTACCTGCCCCGTCGGCTTGAGGGACTTTTTTTTTTCGCCGCTACTGCCGCCGGCGTTTGGAAGCTGGCGGATGAGTTGCTCAATCGGGGTCCATTCGTGCAGGTGTGCGAGGCGTACGAGCACAGCCTCGGCCAGCGCCCGGCCGGCGCTGCTGTAACGCACGTTGCGACGCAGCTCCTCGAACATCGGGATCATCTGCACCAGGTGCGACAGCTCAAACTGCTGGCTGAGCCGGACGTAGTCGTCGCGGGCGCCGGCGGGAATGTCCAGCAGATTGGCGTCGGGCCCGCAGGTCTGAATCATCAACAGGGCGCGCACGACCTCAACCGCGTCAGTACAGAACAGTTCCAGCCCCCGGCCGGCGGACAGGATCTCATCCAGTGCCACGAGCCCACCGCGGGCGTCGCCGCCGGCTACCTGCTCGAGCAGCGCAAAGACGCGCTCGTCCTGCGCCGGTGGGATAATCTCGTCCAGGACGGCACTGGTGACGCTGGTGGGCGCGACCGACAGCAATTGGTCGAGAATGCTGAGCGCGTCCCGCATCGAGCCATTGGCGAGCCGGGCGATGCGCTGCACGGCCGCCGGTTCCGCCTCGGCCCCCTCGGCGGTGGCGATTTCGGCCAGACGCTGGGCGATCGGCTCCGGGCCGATGTTGCGGAAAGTGAAGCACTGGCAACGACTGCGGATCGTCGCGGGGACCTTCTGGAACTCGGTCGTGGCCAGGATGAACTTCACATGCTCGGGCGGCTCTTCGAGCGTCTTGAGCAGCGCGTTGAACGCGCCGGTCGAGAGCATGTGAACTTCGTCGATGATGTAGACCTTGTAACGCGACCGGGCCGGCCGATAGACGGCGTTTTCTCGCAGCTCACGGATGTTGTCGACGCCCGTGTTGCTGGCGGCGTCGATTTCGATCACGTCGACGTCGCGGCCTTCGGCAATGCTCACGCATGCGTCGCAGGTGCAGCATGGCGTCGGCGTGGGTCCGTCAGACTCAAGGCAGTTCAGCGCCTTGGCCAGGATGCGGGCCATGCTGGTTTTGCCCACGCCGCGGGTGCCGGTGAAGAGATAGCCATGGTGGATTCGGCCGGCCTTGATCGCGTTGGCCAGGGTGGTGGCGATGGGGTCCTGGCCGATAACCTCGTCGAAGGAGCGGCTGCGGTACTTACGTGCCAGGGCGGTGTATGCCATCGTTCGCGTCCGGGTTCTGGGCGGTCCGCTCGCGGGTGTTCGTCAGAAAAAGCCTGAGGTTCGGGCCAGGTGATCGATGCACGTGGGCCGTACCGGATGGGCTGCTGCCTTCCGACCCTGACCCGTTGCCCGACCGACGCACTGCACCGGCCCAACCGTCACCTCAGGTAAGGGACTATGGTACCCGGGGAACGTGGAATCATCCAGCCAGCCCCCCGAAACCGGGTGCTGGCAAGGATCGGCTTCAGGGATGGTTTGGCGTCGGAACCGGCCGATTGGTACCATGCATAATTGACAGCGCCATTGCCAGTATTGCCCGCTCGTGTGGGGGTTGGTTCGTGAGTGAGAGCCGGGATTCATTTGAGGATGCCGAAAGTCGCGCGCGCGGCGGCGATGATTTGTCTGCGCCCGATCCGCCAGACGAGACGCTGAACGCCTCACGCGAGACGTCGGGGGGCACACCGGTCGACGATTGCGCCATTCCGGCGGACGCATTGCCTGGTTATCGGATGATCAAGGAGATTCACCGCGGCGGGCAGGGAGTGGTATATCAAGCGTCGCAGTTGTCGACGCGGCGCAAAGCAGCAATCAAGGTCATGCGCCAGGGGCCATTCGCCGGACCGTCGGACCGCGCCCGGTTCGAACGCGAGGTTCGCGTACTGGCGCAGATCCAGCATCCCAACATCGTCGGCATTCATGACACCGGCCAGGCGGCAGGTTGTTACTACTACGTCATGGACTATATCCACGGGCAGCCGCTGGACGCCTACGTCCGGCAGCGCTCGTTGAGCATCGATGAACTGCTGAAGCTGTTTCTGAAGATCTGCGACGCACTCAACGCGGCCCACCTGCGGGGCGTGGTCCATCGCGACCTCAAGCCCGGAAACATCCTGATTGATACCGACGGCGAGCCGCACGTGCTCGATTTCGGCCTGGCCAAAACGGTGGCGGCGGATACGGACACGACGCGGATGACGATAACGGGGCAGTTCCTCGGATCGCTGCCGTGGGCGGCACCGGAACAGGCCGAGGCCGCGCCGAGCAAGATCGACACGCGCACCGACGTGTACGCGCTCGGCGTGGTGCTGTTTCAGCTCCTGACGGGAAAGTTCCCGTACGACGTCATGGGCAACATGCACGACGTGCTGAACAACATCCTGACGGCAGTGCCGCTGCGTACGACGCGCCTGCGGCGAGAAATCGGCAACGACCTGGACACAGTTGTTCAGAAGTGCCTGGAAAAGGATCGCCCCCGGCGCTACCAGACGGCGGGCGACCTGGCGCGGGATATTCGGCATTACCTGGCGGGCGAACCGATCGAAGCCCGGCGTGCCAGCATCATGTACATGATGCGGACGCGCACCGCGACGGCCGTGGGCCGGCGGCCAATCGCAGCTTGCCTGGCGATTGTCCTGATATCGGTCATGTTTGCACAAGTTGCCGGCGGGCTGACAGTCTTCCTAATCACACCGCTGAACTCGCTGTTCGAGCAGCTGGTACAGAGAGGTCGCCCAACGACCACCGCAACGAAGCCGCTGAAGGACATTCGTGTGGTCGCGTTGCGACGTGACATGGACTACGCCGGGATGGCGCAGCAGGTGGGGCTGAGTGAAGACGTGCTGCGCAACGACCTCTACGCGATGCGTCGCGTGCATGGGCTGTTGATGCAACGATTGTGTGAGGCCCGGCCGGCGGTCGTGGTGTGGAACATACACTTCCGCGCCGAACGCCCCGAGTATGACAACTACCTGGCAGCGGGCATGCAAGCTCTGCGGGATGCGGGGATCGAAGTGGTGGTGGGGGTCCCGAACTGGTCGCTCGGGCCGGACGGTCTGCCAGAACTGTGCCGCGCCGTGTTGCGCCAGGCGCGCTGGGGGAGTACACCATTGCAGGCAGGTCAGGGCGATACCTGGAAGCTACCGATACTGATTCAACACGGCCTGGCCGACCCCCTGCCCTCGATGGAGCTCCAGGCCTACGCCGCTTTCCGCCAACCAGGCTGCCGCTTCGATCTACGAGTCAATTTGCAGCGCGAGACTATTACGTTGCTGTACTGGCGCCGGACAGACCCGACCGTCCCTAGCAAGGCGTTAACTGGCACAACGGAGGAGATTCGCCTGAGCGCTGTGCGCCGGATAATCACAGAGAAAGGCGTTGATATTGGGGTATTCCCTAATGACCTGGCTGGATATTACCTGATCGAACTGCCTAGCGATGCGGACCTGGAGCGCGTAACGTGCCAATACGATACGCTGTTGAACGCAGATCCGGACACACTTCGCGAACTTGTCCATGGCCGCATCGTAATCATTGGAGATGCCCGTTTCAGTGAACGGTATAACCGGGACCCGCAACAGCGCACCATATGGGAAACGCACACTCATGCTGCTGTGATAGACATGTTGTTGCGCGATGCACCGTTGCAGATTGTGTCCCCACCGGCAATGCTGTTGCTCACGGCGTTAGCGGCATTCACAGGGATGGGTATCGGATGGAGGTTCTTGCGGCACACGGGTTGGCGCGTACTGATTTTGGCAGCATGCTCCGGCCTGTTCATGGTGATGAGCTTCTACGGTGCCTGGTATTTACGAACACTATACCACCCGCTCATTGCTGTGACGGCGCTATTGGTGGCAAGCGAAACTTCCGCGTTGGTGCGAGGACTATACCTGACGCGCAAACTATGATTCTTGCCTCCTCAGCAGAATTCGTGGGTGCGTTTCCGTCATTTGGGCGTCCGCCGGGGCGTGTTCTGCCGCAGGAAACAGGGCGAATTCGACCGTCACAGAGCTCGCGTTGGCGGCCCCCCGAATCCGAGCGCCGGTTTGTCGGGATGGACCCGGCGCGGCCCCGTGAGGGGAAAGAAGCCCCAGGAAGGGGCCCGGGGAAACCTGCGGAGCCGGTCTCCCCGGATTTCGACCCACGAATTCTGCCGAAGAGCATGATTCTTGAACAAGGGAGGATTAATCATGGTATCTCGATGTACAGGACTTCTCGCAGTTGTGGCGTTTCTGACAGTCATGAGTGGTTGTACCCAGGGCCAGAGAACTGACAAGCCGGGTCCCCGCATGGCAACACGGGAGGCGAATGAACAAACGGTGCACCTGAAGAGTTACCTGGTGGGTAACAAGCGGGCGGAGATCAAGCCAGACGTGGATGAGTCGATCGGCATGCTGCTGACACCAAACACGTGGTTTCGAAGCAACCACGACGTTTCCATTCACGTGTACGACAATACGGATGGCATCGAACACAGGTACGATGCGTTACTGGGACACGAGGCGGACAAGGACATCATCGCAGAAGGATTGGTGCGCAACACCGTCTCCTGCCTGTTCGTCTCCACCGGGTGGGGGCTCTCTTCGGGGACGTCACCTTCGGGAGAGTCGCCCTGGGTCAAGGCCGAGGGACAGGGTACCAGCCTGGTTGTACGCATCATGGGTGATACCGACCCGACCCAGGTTGTTCACGTGATCTACAACTTGGATGAATCGAAGCATGACGTGAAAGTGACCTGGAACCCCGACTACAACCATGGCAGCGAATTCAAGCTGGTGGCGCCGAAGCAGTGCATAATGGTCCGGTATAACGACACCCAGTTACCGGACCCCGTGTCGACACCAGGGGAACATCAGGTCTTCCTGGACACAGTGCGTCAGCGCGCGGCGATCGCGGGGATTACGCTGGGTTGACGGCATAACTGAGATAAATCAACAAGGCTCGCAAGCGGCGGGCCAGCATATCGCCCTAGACATGCAGTTCCGGACGCTGCACTGGCGTCGAACAATAGCGCGCCAGCAGCGGGCGGACGTGCTTGCGCAGCAGTTCGCGCGTCTGCTGCGGCGCCAAGCCAACATACCGGCCCGGCTCCAGCAGCTTGCCCAGCTTAACCCGCGAGAAGGCCGGGTCGTGGCCGATGCGCTCGATCAGATCGTTAGGTCGGCCGTGCTGCTTGACCTGGTCGGCCGCCGCCCGGGCGTGTTTGCGGAGGCGCTCGTGCAGCTCCTGGCGATCGCCGCCACGCTGCACCGCCTCCATGAGGATGTCCTCAGTGGCGATGAACGGCAGCTCGGCGCCAACCCGGGCCCCGATGACGGCCGGGTAGACCACCAGCCCGTCAAAAATGTTGTGCAGTAGGCGGGCGATGGCGTCGGCCGCCAGGAACGCGCCCGGAATGACCAGCCGCTTGTTGCTCGAATCATCCAGCGTGCGTTCGAACATCTGCGCACCGTGCGTCATCGGCGGCGAACTGCACAGGCTGATCAGGTAGCGCGCCAGCCCGGTGGCCCGTTCACAGCGCATCGGGTTGCGCTTGTAAGGCATGGCCGAGCTGCCCACCTGCGATGCCTCCAGGGGCTCCTCGATCTCTTTCAACATTGCCAGCAGGCGCAGGTCGTTGCAGGTTTTCTGCGCACCCGCCGCCAACGCAACCAGCGCCGCGAGCACCTGGATGTCGACCTTGCGCGAATAAGTCTGGCCGGTAACCGGATAGCAAGCGTCGAACCCGAGCTTGCTGGCGAAGCTGCGCTCGAGCTGTTTCACGCGTGTGGCGCTGCCCAGCAGCTTGAGGAAGGCGGCCTGCGTGCCGGTGGCGCCGCGCAGTCCGCGGCAGCACAGCCCGTCACGCAGTATTTCGAGCTGCTGCACGTCGCTGACCAGGTCGCTCAGCCACAGGCTGGCGCGTTTGCCGACGGTCGTCAGTTGGGCCGGCTGGAGATGCGTGAAGCCCAGCGTCGGCTGGTCGGCGTAGCGCTCGCAGAATTCGGCCAGCGCCCGCATGGCGCCGATCAGCCGCCGAATGAGCAGGCCCAGCGCCTGGCGCATCAGCAGCAGGTCGGCATTGTCGACCACGTCCATGCTGGTGGCGCCGAGGTGGATGATGCCGCGAGCGGCGGGAGCAGCGTCGCCATAGGCGTGGATATGCGCCATCACGTCGTGGCGCAACTTGCGCTCATACCGGGCAACCGCTTTGAAATCGATATCGTCGACGGCGCGGCGCAAGGCGGAGAGTTGCCGTTTGCTGATTGGCAGGCCGAGTTCGTGTTGCGACTCGGCCAGCGCCACCCAGATCCGTCGCCAGGTCGAGTAGCGCGACTGCGGGCTCCACAGCCGAACCATCTCCGCCGACGCGTAGCGCTGCACCAGCGGGTCCTGATAGGTTTCCGAACTCGGCGCTCGGCGCGAGGGTTGGCGTTTGGGCATGGGTTCTCAATCCTCCAGTGCTTGGCGCAAGTCGGCGACCAGGTCCTCGGTCCGCTCCAGCCCGACGTGCAGGCGGATCAGCCAGGGGGCGCGCTGCGGATCGCGATTGAACAGCAGCCCGCCGATGGCCAGGCTCTCGAACCCGCCCCAGCTCACGCCGATGGCAAAAACACGCAGCCTATCGAGAAAACGGTGCGTCGCCTCCCGGCTCTGCTCGGCCAGCGAAAAGCTGAACAGGCTGGAGTAGCCGCACATCTGCTGCTGGCCCAGGGCGTGTTGCGGATCGCTCTCCAGGCCGGGGTGATAGACGTGTTGCACGCGCGGATGGTCGGCAAGGAACCGCGCGACGGCCAGGCCGCTACGCTGATGCTGCTCCATGCGCACCGCAAGCGTGCGCAGGCCGCGCAACATCAGCCACGACGCCATTGGGTCCGGCGAAGCTCCGAGCAACTCGGCCTCAGCCCGGATGCGGGTGCCCAGCGCGTCGTCGCGCCCCACGACCGCGCCGCCGACCACGTCGCTGTGGCCGCTGATGTACTTCGTGGCACTGTGTACGACCAGATCGCAGCCCAGCTCGATCGGGTTCTGGAAATAGGGGCTGGCCCAGGAGTTGTCGAAGATGGTGTTGATGTTTCGATCGCGGGCGGCGGCCACCAGCGGTGCTAGCGGCAGCAGTTCACAATAGCCCGAGGTGGGGCTTTCCAGGTATAGCACGCGCGTCTCGGGCCGAAGTGCGGCGATCAGCGCCTGCGGATCGGTGCCGGGGACGAACGTGGTCGCGATGTCGAAGCGTTGCAGATACTCGCCCAGGAACTGGCGCGTCGGAAAGTAGCAGTTCGCGACGGCGACGACGTGGTCACCCGTTTTCAGGCAAGCGTTGAGCGCGGTGGTGATGGCGCCCATTCCGGATGAGAAGCAACGTGCCCACGAGCCGTGCTCCAGCTTGGCCAGCTTCGCTTCCAGCATGGCCGTCGTCGGGTTGGCGTGACGCGTATATATGTAGTATGGGTTCTGCGGCAGATCGCGCCGCTCGAACGCTTCGGCGTCGGGGAAGACGAAGGTCGAAGTTTGATAGATCGGCGGTGCGACGGCCCCGCCCTGGGCCAGGCGATGTTCGCCATAATGAGCACACAACGTTTCGAACCCGCCATTGCTGATCGGGTCGGCGTGCGACGACGGATCTGTTTCCACGCAGCGCTCCTTACGCGATACAGTTGACCTGCGAGAAAATCGCACGGCGGACGCCCGCGGTCAAGTCACCCGGGGGTTGGCGAAGTGGTCCACATGCGGCAACAGCTCGGCACCGCGCTGAAAGACGATCTCCTGGTAGCCGGCCAGCCGACCGGCCAGGGCCGCCTGCTGTGGCCAGGAGGTGGTCGAGTGAAGCTGGCGGGTGCTGCCACGGATGGCGCCCCGCAGCCGAGGTAACGCCGGCGGCACCGGAAAATCCGATCCGAACAGCAGCTTGTGGTGCAGAACTGGCCGCTGGGCCAGTCGCCGAAAATACCCCGCCTTGCCCCACGAGCACAGCGCTGAGATGTCCGCATAGAGCGGCGCGTCGGCAAACTCGCCCGCCAGCGCGGCCAGCAGTTCGCGATGCGGGCGCTGGCTACCCCAGGGTGCCACCGGCGTGGCCACGTGGGCGACAATCGTAATCGGCATGGCGTCACCACGGCGCAACTCACGCAGCGTCTCCAGCAGCGGCCCCAATTCCCGATAGCGAGGTCGCTGCATGGTGAGCGTGAACTCGTCCGCATAATGCACCAGCACCGGCAGAGCCCAATCTGGCGCAGCAACGCAACACGCCGATCGAGCGCGCGTCGCGGACGTCGATGTTGTGATGTACCGGGAGCCATTTCAGCAAGCACGCGCCGGCCGCGAAAACCTCTTCGACGCACTCGACCGCGTCGCTCCGATAAGGATGCACCGACGCTCCGAACAGGAATCGCTGCGGATGTTGGCGACACAGCTCGCGGATGAACGTGTTCGAGGTGTAGATGTCGCTGCCGAACTGGTCGCCGGGGCGTGGCAGCGGCACCAACTCGCCGTCGTCGGAATGCACCGCGTCGAAGGCCAGCAGCACGTAGCGGTCAATCGGTCCGGGGGCGAGCAGGTGGCGGGCGTAGCGCTCGGCGAGGGCACAGTCCAGCGCGGCCCCTGGCCGGGGCAGCTTGAGCAACCGGCGTGCCAGGCGCCAGGTCCCCCGGCGAAGCACACGCGGCGATACGCAGGAGTCGTACGCCGACGGCGGCGTAGGATCGCCGGCCGCAGGCAGATCATGCAACGGTTCAAAGCTGAAACGCTCCAGGTCGGACCGGCGCGTAGCACTCAGCGTGTAGTGACAATGCACGTCAATGATCATTGGGCTCTCGCTCGCCAGCACCTTCGCGGCCGGCCCAGTCGGCCAAGTCGTCGGCCAGGTTCAACGGCGCCGGGCGTGAAGATCGCAGCGTGTGCACGTCGTGCCGCCCCCAGACCCGCGCTCGCCGCAACAACACAATCGTGATCACCACTCCGACGATCGCCGCCCCGATGAAGCCCCACAGAATCCGGCCGGCCGATGCGGACACAGAAGCGGCCGGCACCGCCCGCGTAATGCTGCTGACACCTGGCGTTACCAGCAGCGCGGCCTGGTGCAAGCGCCCAGCCGCCCCGTGATACTGGCGAATCATGATGAAATAGCCCGCAAGCTCGACCGTCGCGCCGACCGGCACGTCCGTCACGTCGCCGGTACAGATCGCCGTGCACGTCAGAGGCATGTCGTCGCGTTGTAGCTCGATTTGCCCGAGCTGACCGAGTTCCGGGAACCGCGGCAGCACGTACGGATCCTTGTTGCGCCCGACGCGGCCGGAAATCGTGACGGCGCAGCCGCGAAAAGCCTCGGGCTGTTCTAGCAAGCGACGCCAATCGTCCACGCCGATCGGCGTTTGAGCATCTCCGGGGGCATGAGGACTATTGCGAACGTGTTCGACGACGGCGTAAAAGCCGAGCTGATCGAAGTTGAGCGTGAAGTCCTGCACCAAGTCGAGATGCGCCAGGATCTGCGCAGGCAATTCCATACAGCGGTCCCCCCCTGCTGGCTGCGACGTCTGGGCGCCGGCCGGCGGCAACATCCCCGCCCACCCCGCGCCCGCCGCCAGCGCAACGGCAATCAGTAGTCGATGTCCTCGTCCCATGGATAGCTGGGGGCTGATGTAGTGGTCGGTTTCGCCGGCGCCTCCGGCTGGTCTTCCGGCTGCCATTCCGGCGGCGCGATGCCCATGCGCCACTGCCCTTCCTCACGCAGCACCAGAATAGCCACGTTGCGGCGAGAAAGTTTTCGCCGACCGGGCTCCGACTCCTTCGGATCCCTGAACGTCGCAAAACAGGTGACCAGGTAGGCCGGCGCGTCGATCTCCGGCAAACTCACCGAGTTGATGTCGCGGACCTCCATGGTCTTGAGCGTGTGCAGCACTTTCTCAAACCGCGCCCGGCTCTCCGGATCGGCGGTCCGCGTCACGAGTCGACGATAGCCCGAGTAATCGCCCGCCAGACAGGTCTCGAGGAATTGCCGCATGAATCCGACAATCTCCGGATGCTGCTCGGCCAACCCGTCGGCAAAGACATACTCGGGTTTGTCCTCTGGCAACGGCACGGTATCGAACGTGTCAGTGGGCAGCGGCGCGGCAGATTCGGGCTTGCGCTCACACCCCGCCAGTGCCGCACACCAGGCGACCAGCCCCGCCGCAATGAACACCCGTGACCATCGTTCCAATTGCATGTACTCGCTACTCCTCACAAATGGCCCGTGGGGTTAAACCCGGTGCGCTTTCCGGACCGCCTGATGCAGCCACGTGATGACCTCCTCAGGGCTCTGTTCGAGGCCGTCGAAGTCGAGCAATTCGACGTTGTGCTGCACAGCCGCGGTGACGGCTTTCACCAATTCGGCGGACGCGCCGAACGCAGGTCGCCACGCCGGCAGGCTCAGCGCCGCCGGCCGGTGCATCAAAGCTTGCTCAAAAGCGGCACCAAAGTCCGCTCCTACGCTTGGTACGAGCAACATCCGGCTCAGCGGGGGCGAATCGGACAGTGCCGACAAATCGCGAAGAGACTGTACGTCGTAGTATTCTCGCTGCCCGTCGGCCTCTGCCAGCCGGCGCAGCCAATCCTGGCAATCCGCCTCCCGGGCAGCAACATATGCGGCGATGGCCGGGTCCAATTCGCGTGTAAGGTCGATTTCGTTCGGCTTCCGCTCAAGGAAGCTCTCAAAGCTGACGCGTGTCGCCCGAGCGACCGACTCCGGGTCGATATCCGCCCGCTGCGCCACCTGCCGGCACGACGGGCAGAAACACAGGCTCAGCAACCGGCGCACCGCCGGGTGCCATTCGATCGGATCGTTTCCGCAGCGTCCGGCCACGTGGTCCGGCCGCCACGACACCAACTCGAAGCCGCTCGGCGCGTAACGTCGCAGGTCGGCCAGCGTCAGCCGCAATAGCTCGCGCATCTCGGGATTCAGCGCACACGCGCCCGCGGCCAGCATCTCCTGCCCCCACGCGTTGCGCTGAGCCAGGTGGCCATGCTGCTCGACCAGTTGTGGCAGCGCCCGTAGGTCGACGCGGAAGATCAGCTTGAGCCCGAGCCGATCGACGGCATCCGCCAGCCGGGCGACGGCATCGCCCTGCCCCTGCCAACGGGCCTTCGGCGGCCGTAGCCCGCTGGGGGCCAACGTGTCCGCATCGGGCGGGTAGTGGTACCCCCCGGGCGTAGCAAACCACGGGTGCCCGGCGTCCGCCCCGCAGCGCATCTGCGTCAGCGGTCCGGTTACCACCGGCACCGTCACGTGCGTCAGCGGGATCTTGCCCGCGGCCTGCTCCAGTTGCGTACCGGCAGCGCCGGCCAGGTTCCACGGGTATTGCACGATGCCGAACGCGGCGCTCATTTCGGGGGTCGCTCCTCACCTGGGCATACACCAGCCGCACCGACCGGCGCGGGGTGCCCCTTTGCGGCTGCGAGGGTAGCCGATTCGGCCCGCGTCTGCTAGCATCGCGGCGCGAGTAGCCTGGGAGTTTCGATCGTGCCCGAAGAGTCCAGCACCGGCCAGCCCGAACGCTATTGTCCCGGTGAGGAGCATATCCGCATCGCCGAGGCAATCTGTCTCGGCCGGCGGCGGGCTAACTTTCGCAAGTGTCCCGGGTGCCAGTTTAATGATGATGAACAGGGACGGGAGAACCCCTACCCCACCACGGCAGCCGCCGCCCGCAAGGCACCCGCGGCCATTATGCAAATGGATCAACGCAACATGATTGAAAAAGTCTTCAAAGCCTATGACGTGCGTGCCACCGTTCCCGACCCGCTCAACGAGGACGTCGCCTGGCGCATCGGAAACGCCACCGCCCAGTTCCTGCGAACAACGCTCACTGGCTTCGATCGCAGCGATACCAAGATGAACACGCTCATCGTCGGCCGCGACATGCGCAAGCACAGCCCCAAGCTGTGCCGGGCGTTCATCGAGGGCGCCGCCGCCGTCGGCACGCCGGTCATCGACATCGGCATGACCGACACCCCGCAGATCGCCTTCGCCACCAACCACATGCCCTGTTGCGGCGGAGTGCAAGTCACGGCCAGCCACAATCCGGCTAACTACAACGGCTTCAAGATCTCCGGACCCAAGGGCAAGCCGATCGGTGCCGAGACGGGCCTCAAGGAAATCGAACGCATCGCCAAGGCCATCGCCCGCCACGAGGTCCCCGAACTCGCTCCAGTCAAGCAGATGGACCTGTCCGAAGACTATCGCCGCTACCTGCACCGCTTCATGCGTGCCCCGCGGCCCCTCAAGGTCGTGATTGACGCCTCCAATGGCATGGCCGGCCGCTGGTTCCCGATTCTCTTCAACGGCGTCCCGAACCTCAAGATCATCGCGATGAACTTCGAGCACGACGGCGAATTCGTGCATCCGCCCAACCCGCTCGTGCCGGAAAACCTGAACCAGTTGCGCCAGGCCGTTCGTGAACACGGTGCCGATTTCGGGGCTTGTTTCGACGGCGACGCCGATCGCTGCATGTTCGTCGACGAAAACGCGGACATCGTCCGCTGCGACCTGGTCACCGCGCTGCTGGCCGAGGAATACCTGCGCGAGCGCCCGGGCAGCACCATCGTCTACGACTTGCGCTCCAGTCGCGTCGTGGCCGAGGCCGTCAGTCGCCACGGCGGCAACCCCCGCCGCGAACGCGTCGGCCACGTCTTCATGAAGCGCACCATGGCCGAGAACAACGCCATCTTCGGCGGCGAGCTGAGCGGGCATTTCTATTTCCGCGACTTCTACTTCTGCGATTCCGGCATGCTGGCGTTTATCGCCGTCGTGAACACCCTGACCAGCCACGGCAAACCGCTCAGCGAACTCATCGAGCCGCTCAACATCTACGCCACCAGCGGCGAGCGCAACTTCGTCAATGACGACCCGAAAGGCACCTTCGAACAAATCGCCGACAAGTACAACGACGCCCGGATCGACTACCTGGACGGCATTACCGTGGAATATGAGGACTGGTGGTTCAACGTGCGATCCTCCAACACCGAGCCACTGCTGCGACTGAACATGGAAGCCCAGAACGACCGCATGCTCGCTGAGCGGATTGCTGAGATCACGCCGCTCCTGGGCGCGCCGGCGACGGAACACTAATGCAACCGGCCCGCCCCACCGCCACTCACGAGCTGATCCACCAACTGCTGCCCAGCGGTGTTGAGTTGGCCGCCGACGTCCTACCCGAGCGCCACACCGTCGCTCTCTGTTTCCGCATGCTCTCCGGCCTGGCAAACGAGCCGGCGAAACTCGCCGGCATCAGCAGCATCGTCGAACGAACGCTTTCCAAGGGCACCCGCTCTTATGACGGCCGCGCGCTGGCCGACGCGTTTGACCAGCGCGGCGCTCGCTGGGGTTCGGTCAGCGGCCGACAATCCACGCTCGTCCGCGTACTATGCCTGCCCGAATTCGTCGACGATGTGGTCGCGCTAGCGGCCGAGATGATCTGCCACCCCACATTTCCGCCCGAAGCCTGCGGCGTCGCCGTCGAGTTGGCCCAGCAGGAACTGAAACACCTCGAGGACGAGCCCGGTGACTTGCTGCGCATCCTGATTCAGCGGCTCACGCTCGGGCCCGTTTTCGGGCGCTACACGGGCGGTACGCCGGAATCGTTGGCACGGATCGACCCACCCACGGTGCAATCTCACTGGCAGCGTGTCTATCATGCCGGCCGGTTGCAGGTCTCCGTCGCCGGCCCGGTCGATCCGGACGCGCTCGGTCGGCAAGTCGACGAGTGTTTCGCCGACCTGGGTTCGTCCACCTGCGAAGGCCGCGAGCCGGCCGACTTCGAGTTCACCCCCGCCACCGAGCATCAGCACAAGGAGCTGGAGCAGCAGCACATCGGCATCACGATGCCGGGGCTGTCGCGCGACGATCACGACTTCGCCGTCGAGCAGGTGCTGCTCGGCGTGTTATCGGGCGGCATGTCCAGCCGACTGTTTACGGAGGTGCGCGAGAAGCAAGGGCTGGTCTACTGGGTGGCGGCCTGGCACGAACAGCCGCGCGGCAAGGGCATTATTCACGTCGGCGCCAGCACCACGCCCGAGCGCTGCGAGCGCACCTACGAGACGCTGATCAGCGAGCTACGCCGCGTTGGGACTGACCTGACCGAGGCCGAGGTGGTCCGCGCCCGCGACGGCCTGATCGCCCAGATCGAAACAGAGGATGATCTCACCCGGGCCCGCGCCGGGTGCATCAGCGACGACCTGTTCCACTTCGGCGAACCCCGCGGCCGCGGGCCGACCCTCCAGGCGTTGCGTCGGGTCACACTGTCGGCGGTCAGCGAGTACGCCCGGCGCCTGCCGCTCGATCAGCTCTGCATCGCCACGCTCGGCCCGCGCGAGATCGCGTTCTAAGTGGGGCAAGCGTCCCACCCGCCGAGCACTGTGCCTCCGGAAGGGGTTGGTTGTTGAAAGGTCACATCGACTACGAAGCCGCGTTCGAGGATTACCTGCAAACTCGGCAGGTCGCCTACGTCGCCGTCGACGAGGCAAAACGCGCCGCCTTCCGTGACGCCAAGCTCAAGAGCTTCGATTTCATTGTCTACTCCGCCCGCGGGACCAACTGGCTGGTCGATATCAAGGGCCGCCGCTGGGCCGTCCGCAAAGCCAACCAGCGCCCGCGCTGGGAAAACTGGGCCACCCAGGACGATCTCGACGCGCTGCGCCAATGGCAGAAGGTGTTCGGGCGGGATTTCGCGGCCTTACTAGTATTCGCATATCGGCTCGACGCGGGCGGCGACCCGCCCGGTGAAATCGTCCACCCGTTCCGCGCGGCCCGCTATGTCTTCGCAGGTGTTACGGTTGAGGATTACGCCCGCGCGGCCCGCGTGCGCAGCCCGAAGTGGGGCACCGTGAGCATGCCGGTACGCGCGTTCGCCGACGCCGTTCGCCCGATTGCCGACTTGCTTTGATGTCCCCCGCGAGTCTGCGGCGTTCTACCCCGCCAGATCATGCCAGAGCTTCGGCAGGTAGCCGAGCACAATTGCCCCAGCCGCCAGCGCCAGCTTGCCCCAGCGCCCCGGCCAGCGACCCAGATCCTGCGTTCCAAAAATCACGTCGGCCAGCAGCGCCCCCATCAGCACAAACATGAGCGGATTAGACATCTCGCGGAAGCGCGGCGCGAAGAACGTCAGCACGATGCCCAGTTGATAGCTCAACAGCGGCAGCAGCACGACCGCGGTGCGACGCCACCAAATCAGTCCCAGCAGCATGGCCGCGATGCCGAGCGGTGCAATCACACGCCGATAACGCTCGAGGCATTTCAGGTTGCGACCGTGCACGGCCCGGGCCGCGGCCACCAGCGGCTCGCGCTGCGGGGCCGGGTTACGCGCATTGTGCATCACCGCGAGCTGATTCTTGTCATTCTCCGCCGTCGGCCAGAAGTACCGCGTCACCCACACATCCGGCTCCGTCCAGAACATGCGTTTGGCGCGTATCAGGCACAGCTCGGCATAGCGCCGGGGATGACTGAGAATCCATTCCTTGGCGGCCGCACTGTAGCGCCGGTTGTCCTCACCCTCGGAGATCTTCTCGCCCCAGATCGCCATCGGCCAATAGCCCCCATGTTCAGCCGTATCGTTGTTGCCCATCCAGAGGTTAATGCCGCCGGCGGTGGACAGCACCGGCCCCAGTTCGTGCCGACAATTGCGCACCAGCCACGGCGCTATGACTGCCCCGCTGACGACGACAAACAGCAGCGGCGCGAGCAGGGAAATACGCCGCCGGTGGAAACTGTAGGCCGACAGCACGAGCAGCGCCGGCGCGAAGAACAGTGCCGCCGGCCGCACCCACATCGACGCCCCGAAGGCGGCCGCTCCCAGCATCACCAGAAAAATCCGTCCCAGGCCGCGGCGCCGATCCGCCCAGGCCATCAGCAATACCGCGAGAACACCGACCGGCACGGCCAGATTCTCGCTCGCCAATACCGGCACATACGCCACGGAGGTTGGTGCAAAGCAATGCAGCGCGCCGGCGATGGCGGCCGAGCGCGGCCCGGCAATCGTGCCCGCCAGCAAAACGACCAGCGCGGTCGTCAGCGCTCCCAGGCCGGCCTGTGCAAACGCCGCCGCCGTCAAATCGTGCCCACAGCTCATGTACACCAGCGCCAAAAAACCCGGATATGCGGGCGTGCGATAGGCCCAGCGACCCTCCCAACCGAAATGCCCGCGCTCGATCCAGTGTGTGGCGAAGCTGTCGTAGCCTCGGAAATCGGACACCGGCGTGATATGCGCGATCGACGCCCAGCCCAGCCGCAGCGCCAGCGATACCAGCAGCGCGACCAGCGCAATGCACAACACACGCCGCCAGCGCCGCGAGTCGGTCGGCATGGCGGCGTCAATGTGGTTGTCGCTGTCAGTTGGCATCATGTAGGTGAATCCAGATCGAACCGGAAGGGTAGCGCAGATTCCTCTGATCGAAGGTGGGGCGGGCGTCTCGCCCGCCGCCGGCAGTTCGCAATCGAGGCATGGCAGGCGAGACGCCCGCTCCACTTGTCATGTGGGGGCCACGAGAACGTGTCATGATAGCCAGCGGCGCACCACTCACAACCGCGACAGGTGTTTCTTCACGGATGTGCGACTTCCACTGCCGGCTCAAATGGAGCAGTGCGCATGCGGCCCTCGACCAGCACCTCGCAGATTCGCTGGGCAGCCAGCCCGTCACCATAGACGGCCACCCGCCGCGCCATGGCCGCGTATGCCGCCGGTTCAGCTAACAGCCGCGTTGCCGCCGACACAATCCGCTCGCGATCCGTGCCGACGAGCTGCACGACGCCCGCGGCCACCGCCTCGGGCCGCTCGGTCTTCTCGCGCAGCACGAGCGTCGGCTTGCCCAGCCCGGGTGCCTCCTCCTGGATGCCTCCGGAATCGGTCAATATGAGCGTAGCCCGGCTCAACAGCGCCACGAAGTCGGTGTAGGGCAGCGGATCTACCAGACGCACCCGCGGGCAATCGCCAAGAATCTCCCGCACGGGCTGCTGCACGTTCGGGTTCAGGTGCACGGGGTAGATCAGCTCAACATCATCAAAACGCTCGGCAATATCGCGCAGGGCGTTGCACAACTGGCGAAACGGCGGGCCGAAGCTCTCACGCCGGTGGGCCGTCACGAGCACCAGGCGTCGCTCGCCAATGTCGAGCTGCGGCGGCAGCGGCCGCTGCGCCACCCGCGCCACCATCCAATCCAGCGCATCCACCACCGTGTTGCCCGTCAGGTGGATCCGCTCGGCCGGCACGCCTTCTGAGAGCAGGTTATCACAAGCCCGCGATGTCGGGGCAAAATGGTCATCCGCGGTGACACCCGCCACGCGCCGGTTCACCTCTTCGGGAAACGGCGCCCGCCGGTCGCGCGTGCGCAGGCCGGCTTCAACGTGTGCCACCCGGCATCCATGCAGAAAACCCGCCAGCGCCCCGGCCATCACCGTCGTCGTATCACCCTGTACCACAACGACATCCGGCTTTTGCTCGATCAATACCGGCTCCAGCCGGGCCAGTAGCCGCGAAAGCAGCCCCGTCGGCGTCTGACCGGCCTGCATAGCATCCAGATCCACATCCGCGGCAAGATCAAACGCGGCCAGCGCACTATCCAGCATATCACGGTGCTGCCCGGTGGCGCACAGCGTGAC
This sequence comes from Phycisphaerae bacterium, assembly GCA_963666925.2. Lineage (GTDB taxonomy): Bacteria > Planctomycetota > Phycisphaerae > UBA1845 > Fen-1342 > JANQFV01. Next base: position 178,599 of record CAXXTC010000005.1, read on the forward strand.
CCGCACCGACGTCGGCCAACTGCGCAACTTCCGGATAACCGGAGCCAGCTTGATAACCTCCGGCCGCGTGCCGAAAACCAACAGAATGTGACGCGAATCGCTCATTAATGACACCGCATTTGCATCCGACCGGACGCAGATTACCATAACCTCGGACCGGCGTGGAGCACACACGCGGCATTAACAGCACAGATAGGAGAGGCCCAGTATGGGTGGACCGGCAGCCGCGGGGGTTGATACACAAACCATGAACGTTCCCTTGCTCGACCTGAAAGCACAGTTGGCGACCATCCGCCCCGAATTGCTCGCCACGCTCGAGGAGGTGCTCGACTCGACCCGCTACATCCAGGGTCCCAAAGTCGAACAGCTCGAACAAGCCGTCGCCGATTACGTCGGCGCCGCCCACGCGGTCGGGCTCAGCTCGGGCACCGACGCGCTATTGGCAGCGCTGATGGCGCTCGAAATCGGCCCGGGCGATATCGTCCTCACCACCACCTACTCGTTTTTCGCGACGGCGGGCTCGATATCACGCGTCGGTGCCACGCCGGCCCTGGTCGATATCGATCCCGATACGTACAACATCAGTGTCGCCGGCCTGCGCAACTGGTTCGACCAGAACGCCGACCAGGCCAAACGCGTCAAGGCCATCATGCCCGTGCACCTCTACGGCCAGGCAGCCGACATGGACCCGATCCTGGCGATGGCGGCCGAGCGCAACCTGGCAGTCATCGAGGACGCCGCCCAGGCCATCGGCACGAAGTACCCGGGCCAGGCAGGCGTGAAACGCGTCGGCGCGCTCGGCACCGTGGGCTGCTTCTCGTTCTTCCCGAGCAAAAACCTGGGTGCCATGGGCGACGGCGGCATGGCGGTCACCAACGACGCCGACCTGGCCGAACGGCTGCGAATCCTGCGCAACCACGGCGCGACGCAGCGCTACTACCACAAGATCATCGGCGGCAATTTCCGCCTCGACGCGATCCAGGCCGCCGTATTGATCGTGAAGATGCCGCACTTGGAGGATTGGCACACGGCTCGGCGAGCCAACGCGCAGCGTTACGACGAGCTCTTTGCTGATGTTCCCACGGTCACGCCGCCGGCCTTGCGCTACGACCGCGAGCATCACATTTACAACCAGTACATCATCTCGGTGGAGCGTGATCGCGACGAATTGCAGCAGCACTTGCAGCAGGCCAACATCGGCAACGCGATCTACTACCCCGTGCCGTTCCACGAGCAGGAGTGCTTCGCCCAGCTCGGCTATCGCAGCGGCCAATTCCCGCACAGCGAGTACGCCGCCAAACATACGCTGGCACTGCCGGTGTATCCGGAGCTGGACGAGCATATGCAGCGCTACACCGTGCAGCAGATCGCGCGGTTCTTCGGCTAGACGCCGCCGGGCGCGGACCGGCCGACAGGCAACGATTCAATGTCGAAAGCACCTTCCAGCCCGGCCTCCGGCGGCGGCAGCGCCGCTGACCTGGCCGCCGCCCCGACGGACGCCGCGCTGCCTTTCGAGCTGCGTGTGGGAACCGGTGCGCCGGTTCGGCTAACTCTGCGGCCCGTGCAGCCGGGCTGCTGCCGCGTTGACGGGCACCAATTGCAGTTCGACCTGCCCGACGATCAACACGTTTATTTCAGCAGCGACGGTGCGGACGATTTCAAATCGCCGCCGCCGGTGGACGCGCTGAAGCTGGCGCCGAATACGTGGTACACGCTCTGCGGCGACGTGGTGGCCATGGGTGCGCCGACCACGCTATGGCTGATCGAGTACAGCGATGTCGAGCGGCTAACCCACGTGCGCCACGTGCTCAATCCCGGGCCGCTGGAGATCCGCTGGCGCACGCATGTTGACCAGTGCCGGGTGCGCATGGCGCTCAAGATCGCCGGCGCCGGCAGCATCTCGCTTGAAAATCTGGAGCTACACAGCCAAGCGGAGTCGCAGCGTTTGTCGCCCGCTGAGCGTCAGCGCATCCGGGCCGAACTCGATCGGCTGCCACCGGCCGAGATCATCACGCTCGGTCCGCTCAGCCAGCTTCAGCCGACGTTGGACGCGGGGCCGGCGGCCGCCGCCGAAGCCACACGCGACCGGTTCTTCATCGACGCCGAGCCGACCGCGTTGGTCGCGCCGGTCGATTGGCACCAGGACCAGCGGCCAAACACCGGCTGGCCACAACGGCTGAACAGTTGGTTCTTCATCGAGCCCGTGTTGCGAGCGCGGGCGGCCGACGAATATCGACCAGCTCTCGAGCGAGTGCTGCCGCTCGTTCGGCACTGGCTGGACGCCCAGCCGCTGATCGACACAACACTGCCGGCGTATGTGTGGTCGGCGCCCATGTGCAGCGCCCGGCTCGTGTACCTGACGCTGCTGCTGCGTGAGTTGCACCGCTGCGCATTGCTCGCGGATGACGACCTGGATCTGCTCGTCACCGCCGGCGCAACACACGCCAACTGGCTCAACGACGAGCGCAACTATCGCAGCGACCACACGCAGGGTCTGCTGATGGATCTGGCGCTGACGTTGGCAGCCCGACACGCGCCATTCATGCCCGGAGCAGACGACTGGCCCAGGCTGGCACGCACCCGGTTCGCAACCACCCTCGACACGCTGGTCGACCGCGACAGCGGCCTGTGCCGCGCCCATTCACCCGACTCACAGCTCCACATCGCCAGCATCATCGCCTTCGCCGCCGAGCAGGGTGTCTTTCCGACAGAAGAAGCCGAGCAGTTGTGTCGGCGGATCCGCGCTGCACTGGCGTGGTTCGTCGATCCGGCCGGTCGCATCGTACCGATTGGCGACACCGCCGCGATCAAAGCTCCGCCCGACGTGCAAAAACAGGCCGGCCAGACGCGCGGGCTGCACATTTTCGACCGCGGCGGCATCGCCGTCGTGCGCACCGACGACAGCCACCTGGTGTTCACCGCCGGCTATCACAACCTTTGCCACAAACACGCCGACGAACTTTCGTTCTGTCTGCACGATCGCGGCCGGCCGCTGGTGGTTGATGCGGGGAACTTCGGCTACGTCGCCGGCCATCCGGCCCGCAAGTACTGCGTGTCGGGCCGGTCGCACAACGGCCTGCTGATCGACGGGCCGGCGGTTCCGCTGCGCCAGCAGGAGCCCTACGGCAGCGCTATCCGCGCCAGCGGCACGTCCGCCGACTGGTACGCACTCCTGGGGGACAACCCGCTGCTCGCCAGCCAGCAGGCCGAGCATCAGCGTTTGCTGCTATATCGGCCCGGCGTAGCACTGCTACTGATTGATCGCGTAACCGCGACCGACGACGGACGCACCTGCACGCGTCTGCTACACCTGGCCCCGAACATCGGCCTGATGCAGGTCGTGCCCGGGCGTTACCAACTCAACCTGCCCGACGGAACCTCCCTGCCATTGCTGGACTGGACACCAACCGGCCCGGCACGGGGCACGATCCTATTCGGGCTGCGCGCGCCACACGTACAGGGCTTCACCTTCCCCGATCGCGGCGTTTGGGAAGCCTGCCACACACTGGCGCTCACGCAGCCGCCGGAGGGAACGCTGGCGCTGCTCCTGCCGCTCAGCGCCGACGCCCTGAACGATATCGGCGATATCCGCCACGTAGCCGCCGAACAGGTCAAACAGCAGTGGCACTTCGACCTCATCACTCAGCACCAACACCTGCGCGTGAGCCAGCAAGGCGATCAGCTCGCGCTACAGATCAGCGCGGCGAGTTGACGGCCGAACGGGGCGAATCAGTCGAACAGGGAGGGTGGCTCCTCGGGACTATTGGCGGGCGGGGTCAGGCCCAGGTGCTCGTAGGCAACCGGGCGGGCCACGCGTCCCCGCGGCGTGCGGATCACGAAACCAATTTGCAGCAGGTAGGGCTCGACCACGTCTTCAAGCGTGTCGCGTTCGTGCCCCATGGTGGCGGCGATGGCCTCGATGCCGGCCGGCCCGCCATCGTAATGCTCCATGAGGGAGCTCAGATAAGCCCGATCCAGCGTGTCCAGGCCGAGCCGATCTATCTGGAGAATGTCCAGGGCGGCGTCGACGACCGCGGGCGTGAGCCGGCCGTCGCCGCGGACCTCGGCATAGTCACGCACCCGCCGCAACAAACGATTGACAATGCGCGGCGTGCCGCGGGAGCGCGTGGCCAAACGCTCGAGCGCGGCCGGCTGAGCCTCGACCTTCAACAAAGCGGCGTTGCGAGCCACGATGCGCACCAGCTCGTCGACGTCGTAGTAGTCGAGGTGGAACAGCAACCCGAAACGGTCACGCAAAGGGGCTGACAACAGGCCGGCCCGTGTGGTGGCACCGATCAGCGTAAAGGGCTTGAGAGCGAAATTGACCGTGCGTCCGCCGATGCCGCTCTCGGTGGTGTAATCGACCCGGAAATCCTCCAGCGCGGGGTAGAGGAACTCCTCGACGACTTTCGCCAGACGGTGAATCTCGTCGATGAACAGCACGTCGCCGACGTCCATCTGCGTCAGCAACATCATCAGGTCGCCCTGGCGGACGATCGCCGGCCCGCTGGTCACGCGAATGGTCGCACCCATCTCGTTGGCGACCACGTGGGCCAGCGTGGTCTTGCCCAGTCCGGGCGGGCCATCGAGCAGGACGTGATCCAGCGGCTCGCGGCGTTGCTGGGCAGCGGTCAGCGCGATGCGCAGTTGTTCTCGCACCGCCTCCTGCCCGACACAATCGTCCAGCCGTTGCGGGCGCAACGACGTCAGGTAACGCTCCTCGTCGGGCACTGGCCGGGAAAATACGCGCTCGATGGACATGTGCATAGCGTACCGCCTGGGCCGGGCCGCGCTAAGCCGGACGGTGTTGCCCCCTGGAGACAAAGCGTCGAAGCGGGCAGAATGCGCGTCTGCGAGCCCCGATGGCAACACCCCAAGCAGAGGACCGGATCATGAAGCTGTATTTCGCGCTGCTGAGCGCCGCCGTGCTGTCTACCTCAACCTGGCCGGCCCGAGCCTGTACGAACCTGCTGGTCACCCGCGGAGCCTCACAGGATGGCTCGGTGATCATCACCTACACCTGCGATGGAGAGTTTCACCCCATCCTGCGTCGCTACCCCGCCGCCGACTATCCACCCGGAGAAATGCTCGAAATCCGCCACTGGGACGGCAAGGTGTATGGCCAGATTCCGCAGGTTCGCCACACCTACGCCTTCGTCGGACTGATCAATGAGCATCAGCTCGCAATTGCCGAGACCACCTTCGACGGCCGACTCGAGCTGCGCAATCCGGACGGGGTGCTGCACTACTGGGACCTGATGAGGCTGGCACTCCAACGGGCGCGGACCGCCCGCGAGGCGATCCAGGTCATGACCGAACTGGTGGCGGAGCACGGTTATCGGTCGACCGGCGAGTCGTTTTCCATAGGCGACACGCAGGAAGCCTGGATTATGGAGATGATCGGACCTGGGCCGGGCGGCGCGGGGGCGCTGTGGGTCGCGGTGCGCGTGCCGGACGGTGACGTGTCGTGTCATGCCAACAAGGCACGCATCGGCACCTTCCCGCTGGACGACCCGGATAATTGCCTCTACGACCCGCGCGTAATCAGCTTCGCAACTGAAAAGGGTTATTACAACCCGGATTCCGGCACACCGTTCCGGTTTTGCGAGGCCTACAACCCCTCCACACCCCGCAATCATCGCTATGGCGACGCGCGGGTCTGGTCGTTGCTGAGGCGGGCGGCGCCGTCGCTGAACCTGTCGCCGGACTATCATCGCGGCGTAACCGGCGCAGAACCCTACCCACTGTCAGTGCGGCCCGACCACAAGCTGTCGGTGGCAGACGTGTTCAGCCTGATGCGCGACCACTACGAAGGCACCCCCTTCGACATGACTCAGGGGATCGACGCCGGCCCGCACGGCACGCCCAATCGCTGGCGACCGATCAACTGGGACGTGGACGGCGTGGAATACGGCTGGGAGCGCCCCGTCTCAACCCAACAGACCGGCTTCAGCTTCGTTTCACAGTCACGCGCCGGGCTGCCCAACCCGATCGGCGGCGTATTGTGGTACGGCGTCGACGACACCTACACCACCTGCTACGCGCCGCTGTACTGCTGCATCGACGGGCTGCCCGAATCGTACACCGTCGGCAACCTCAATCACTTCTCCTGGGATTCTGCCTGGTGGGTGTTCAACTTCGTCGCGAATTTCGCGAACATCCGTTATCGGCCCATGATCAAGGACATCCAAACGGTGCAACACGAGCTGGAGAGCAACCTGCTGGCTGCGCAGGCGTCCGTAGAGCAGCAAGCGCTGAAGTTGTACGAGTCGGATCCCGACCAGATGCGGCGGTACCTGACGGACTACTCCGTGACGCATGCCGAGCAGATCGTGCGGCGCTGGCGTGAACTCGGAGAGTACCTGATCTGTAAGTACAACGACGGGTACATCAGGGATGAGGCCGGCCGCCCCCAGGAGGCCGGCTATACCCTGGAGTGGCTGAGGCGGGTGTTGCGCGAGCGGCCCGAGCAGTTTCGGCTGCCCGAGAAACCCGCGGACTTGCCGGAATCCAAGCTGGTCGACTGATACGGTGCCGCGGCGCGGTCAGTTCTCGTCGACCGGCGGCGTTTCGGAAGCGACGGATTCCTGCGAGTCGCTGCTGCGAAGCTGCCGGCAGCGGCTCAGCACGTCCTTGCCCACAGCCTCGTAGCCCTGGATATCGAGCGGGGCGACCGCCTCGGGGTGGTCGCGGCCGACGGCCAGCAGAAACTCGCGCACCTCCATCACCGTCGGTTCGTCGAGTTTGGGGGAGGCAACCAGCAGGCATTTCGGCAGCGCCAGGGTATGCGCGACAACACGCAGATCATCACGCGCGGGCTCGTTTTCACGCGGATCGGTCTCGGGCAGAGCCTGCCAGTCGGCCTCGGTAATGAAGCCGGCAGCCGCACTGCCATTCGCAACGGCCTGGGCCACGGCGCGGGGGTGCGGCATATGGCGCAGCGATCCAGGCACGGGGACGGCATCGAGCGCCAGATCGGTGCGCTTCAGGCCGGCGCTGCGGATCAATTGCAGGGCAGCATGATGGGTAAGCGTGCTGTCGACCGGGCCAAAGGCGACGGCCTGGCCACGTAACTGGGCGACCTCCTCGATGGGCGAGTCGGCACGGACGATCATGACCGCGCGTGACAGCATCTCGCCCTTGTCATCAACCGGGGCGGCCAACACGCGCAGATCGAGCGTCTCGGCCAACTCGGCGTACTGCGCCGGTGTCGCCACGGCGAGCTGGTACCAACCACTGTCGAGGCCAACCCGACTCTGAAACACGAAGCAGGGCTCGATTGAGACCGGACGATCGACGTCGGCGGAAAGCGTCCGTTGCAGAACCGTGTAACGCTGGAACGGATTCAGCGCTTTGAGAGCCTCTTCAGGCCGCTGCTCAACGATCAGGGCAATTGCCAGCGGATCCTCACTAAGCCCGATCACACGCAACATGCGCAGGCCGGCCGTCTGGCAGCCCGTCAGACCGACCGAAAGGACGAGCAGGATCACAGCCGCGCCGGATGTCAGTGCTCTTTGCATAAGGTCTCCTTCCTTGCGCTGGCTATTATGCGCTGCCCGTACCGTAGTAGTCGAGCAGTTCATCACGATCGAACACAGGGCCATCCTGACAAGTCAGCCCCCAGCGCCACCCGCTGGACTGGTTCGGCTCACGCAAACGCGTGACGCAGGACAGGCAGGTACCGATACCACAACCCATGTTGCGCTCGATCGAAAGCTGACACGGCAAACCGAACTGGCGGGTTAGCGTCGCGAGAGCTTTCAGCATCGGATCGGGGCCACAGGCGAAGACGATCGCATCGTTGGCCGGACGATCGTTGCGCCAGATGCGTAGGGCGTCGGTAACGCGGCCCGGCAACCCGAGCGAACCATCGTCGGTGGTAATCGTGGCCGGAAAATCGGCGCTGCCGGGAAGCTGACAGCACGGCTGGGGCACGCCGGTGATGCTGGGTGTCGCGGTGAGAATGAGCGGGAGCAGTTCTCTGGTAGTGGCACCACAGATAAGCGTGACATCGCGCCAAGCCAACTCGGCCAGTCGGCGAGCCAGGTACAAAAGTGGCGGTATCCCGACGCCGCCACCAATGAGAATAGCGGGGGTTTGTTGGGCGGGAATCCTGAATCCGGACCCGAGCGGGCCGGTGAGGTTCAGCGTATCGCCAACTTGCAGCCGCTTGAGCCACCGCGTGCCCACACCAACAGATCGCGAGATCAGTCGCAACCGGGATATCCCCGGGCGAAGATCGACGTGATCAGCAATACTGAATGGGCGCCGCAGATAGGGTTGCCGAGCGAGCAGATCAGGATCGCGAAGTGACGGCATGCCGTCAGCCGGCCAATCGCAGATCGAGCCAGCGGGCGCGTCTGGATTGTAGCAGCGGATCTGAACAAACTGGCCGGGTGTAGAGGGTGGCAGGCCAGCGAGTTCCACGTCGATGGCGACATGCTCGCGACAGATGTTGTATAGCGCGCTGACGCGCGCGTCCGCGGAACAGATTGTATCCGGCCGCGTGTTGGCGTTGTCGTTGGCGTTGGGCATGGGCTCTTTCGGTTGTCGGTCGAAGCCTGGTTTCGGCCTGCGGGCAAGGCGTGAGAATGCCACCGACGCTGCCGGCACATCCACTGCGATCTCGCCGCGGGTGCGAGTGTATCGCGCGGGGTAAAAAAAAACTTCCGGGACCAGACCTTGGGGCCGATCCCGGAAGTGCGCCACGGCTAGAACAGCCGCTAATCTCAGTGTAAGTCGACGCGGATTAAACCCGACAGTCGACAAGGAGGACTATATCAAATCGGGCGGCGGGTGTCCACAGAAAGCCGGGGTTTTGCCACGACAGGCACATCTTCGCTAACTTATTTGTTATAGCACAGTTACAACGCCCAAACCGAACCCAGCCGGGGTGCCAAACGGCCACCGTAAGCGCGCACGACAATTTAGGGCATGAACGGGGTCACCGGGCGAGTCGGATCCGCTTTGAGGGAAACCCCGCGGCACGGCAAAAGGTGGATGGTTATGGTTGCTCGGTGCGCCACTTCTCAAGCAGTTGGCGCAACTTGGGTTCCTCGTCGGAGCGCAGAACGTGAGCAAGATCAATTGCCTCACGCAAGGTCTTGATCGCGTCGGCGGACCGTCCCAGTTCGTGGTACCCGTGGGCCAGTTGGCGCGCGCCGGTGAGCTGGCTGATCAGATCATCACCATCACGCAGTTGATCGCAGGCCAGTTCGTACTGTTCGAGCGACTCGTTGGGGAGCTTCATCTCCGCGTACACGCTGCCCAGCACGAGCCGCACCGACGGTTTCGCGTCATCACTGGCAAGCTCCAGGCATTTCTGCAAAGCCGCCAGGGCGTCCGGCCAGCGCTGCACTCGCCGACAACACTCACCCATGTACAGCCACGCCGTGGCTTCATGCCGGGAAGAACCCAGTTCGTGCGCCAGGGTGATTGTTCGGCGATGCATGTTGATGGCATCGTCGATTCGTCCGAGGCGATCATAAACCAGCGCCAGGCGATTGGTGGCGGAGAGCTGTCCAACGCGATCGTCGAGCGTGCCTAACATGTCGTTCAGCGTGCTCAACCAATTGGCCGCCTGAGTCAGGTTCTCATTGATGAACTGGTTACGGGCTTCCTCGTCGAGCGGCTGGTCAGGCACGGGTTGGCGACTGATGAAACAATCAACCAGCACGTTAATGGCGTTGATCTGACCATAAACGTCGTTATTGTTAAATGCCAGATTCAGGGCCGTCTCGGCACGCGTGCGGGCTGCCGCCGAGGCCCCCTCCAGTTGCAAGATGGCACACTGACCGAGTTCGGCCACAGCCCGATCGAGGGGATCCTTCGCCTGGCGAGCATGATTAGCCAGAATGCGGAAGTGAGTAGCGGCCTCGCGATACCCCCGCAAGCGCATCTCGATCTGGGCGAGCAGGTGCTGGGCGGCACGGAAATGCTTGTCGTTGCGCAGTGACAACTCGATCAGCCGCAGTGCTTCGCGCGGATCATCCTTTCGGTCGGCCTGCTTGGCACGGGCGAAGTACTCGATCGCGGTGAGCGATTCGCTGGGCCGCTCATGGGCCGGGCTGTCAGCCGGAGTGGTCACGGGCTCGGCACGGCGTTGGTGCAACACGTGGTCCGTGGCCTGGTCGACGACGTCGTAGAAACGTCCGCTGAACTGCACCGAGCCGGGCATCTCCTGCGTTGTCGTTAGGTCGATGAAGTTGAGCGTAAGCGTAACATCCGCGGCCCGCCCGGCGCAGCTTCCCGAAATGAGCTGTCGGGCACCCAGGGCACGAGCCACGGTCGGCCAATCGGGAGGGATCGCGGCCGGTCCCTGAAGTTCGCGGCGGGCTTGGTAAGCGCGAGTGGTGGGAATGGCGATCACGCCGGCGCTGCGACGCAACCGCCAGGTGATAACCTCCTCGACGGCAACGCTGATCCAGGCATCGCGTGGGTCGCCGTCGGCAGCGGGCTGGATGCCGGCAATCAGCAGCCGCGGATCGGCGTTGGCGGGCTGCGAAGTGCTGTCCTGAGCCCGGGCGGCGACAGTCCAGATCCCCGGGGCCAGCGCAACGAGCAGCAGGGCAGGCAGTTGTCGGTGGCGTAAACGAAGCATCGGTTCAAACACCTCCCATGGCAACGGGCCGAGTGAGTTCCGCAGTGGCAACGCCGCGCCGCTGGCCTGCGGGGGCGGCGGGGGCGGCGATCTCACGCCGATGGCGCCACCGTACCGCGGAGAATGGGTAGGTGACAAGCCGAGAGCGCCCTGGTCGTCTTTGGTTTCCAGGCGGCGAACGATGAAGTAGAATCCGTTTGGCTGGCTGCCGGGCGTGCACCGGCTGGTGTTTCAGTAGTATCTGCGGAGGTAACTCCGATGAGAGTCGCTGTGCTGGCGTTGTTCTGTATGGGGATGGTCTGTGGAAATCTGGCGCTGGCAGACCTAGAAGAGGGCGCCTACGCCCCGGATATCGAAGCGAAAGAATGGATCAACACCAACGAGCAGATCTCGCTGATCGAGCTGCGGGGGATGGTAGTGGTACTGTTCTTCTGGGCTTCGTGGGAGCCGGCTGGAAATGCGCTGTTGCCGGCGATGAACGACGTACAGGCACAATTCACGCGCGCCCGGGGCGTTTACATCATCGGCCTGACGGACGCAGACCGGGCACGAGTCTGGGAAACGATCGACAAGCAGGAGGTCCGTTTCCCGGTGGGGCTACAATCGGAAACCTACAAAGAATACGACATCAGTGAGTTCCCACGGGTCGTCATCATTGACCCGGTCGGGAAGGTGCAGTGGTCGGACTGGCCGTTCGGCAGCGGAGGTGGAAGCAACACGCTGACCTCGGCGATTTCGAACGTGATCGAGAACACCCCGCCGACCAAGACGCACCCGCTGGACGCCGCCCGGGCCCATCGTCTGCTCAAGGAGGCGCGCCAGGCCCTGGCGGAGAGCGACATAGAAAACGCGATTGAGGATGCCTACTTCGCCTACGACGCGTCCCTGACGGGGGACCAGTTGAAGACC
>CAXXTC010000006.1:0-133196 GCA_963666925.2 Phycisphaerae bacterium
AAGCGCGGCGAGGGCGTGCACCACATCGCCTACGCCGTCGCCGATCTGCCGGCCCGTCTGACCGAGTTGAAGGAAGCCGGCGTACGACTGATAGACGAGCAGCCTCGAGGCGGTGCCCACCACTCCCAGATCGCGTTTCTCCATCCGAAAGCTTCGCACGGCGTGCTGACCGAGCTGTGCGAGCCGCGGGAATCGCACACGTAGGCGCCGCCCGTGCGGCTATGCGTTGATGCAAGGAGACTGATGATATGCCCGAGTCATCTGAGCCCCGTGCTCGTACCGTGGCGGAAAAGATCGCCGAGTTGCGTGTCCGCCGAACACGTTACGAGGAAGGCGGCGGCGCCGCTCGCATCGAGCGCGAGCACAAGGCCGGCAAACTCTCCGCCCGCGAGCGTATCGCGGCCCTGGTCGACACCGACAGCTTTCAGGAAGGCTACTTGTTTGCCAAGCACCGCTGTACGGCGTTCGGCATGGCTGGCAAGGAGATGCCCGCCGACGGCGTCGTCACCGGAGCCGGCACCGTAGATGGCCGCCTTATATACCTGGCCAGCCAGGATTTCACCGTCGGTGGCGGGGCCGCCGGCGAGGTGCATTGCGACAAGATCGCCGAGATGATGGCGGCCTCGCTCAAGACCGGCAGCCCCTTCATCTTCATCAACGACTCCGGCGGAGCCCGCGTTCAGGAGGGTATTGACAGTCTCGCGGGTTATGGCCGGGTCTTTTACCACAATGTGCTGCTCTCGGGGCGTCGTACCACAGATCTCACTTATCTGCGGTCCCTGTGCCGGCGGAGCGGCGTACAGCCCGGCGCTGACCGACTTCATCATCCAGACTCGTCAAGCCCAAATGTTCATTACCGGGCCGTCCGTCATCAAGCAGGTGACGGGCGAAGACGTCTCGGCCCGAAACGCTGGGCGGGCCCGAAGCGCAGATGACCTACTCCGGCGTGGTGCACTTCGTCGCCGACGACGGCCATCAGGCCATCGAAATCTGCAAGAAGCTGCTCAGCTTCCTACCGTCCAACAACCTCGAACCGCCGCCGCGCCTGCCGCACGACGGCACGTGCCCCTACGACGACGAGCTGGACCGGATCATCCCCGACGATCCACGCAAACCCTTCAACATGAAAGACGTCATCTACCGTGTCGTGGATGATGGCGACTTCCTCGAAGTCCAGCAGCACTACGCCAGAACGTAATCATCGGTTTCGCCCGGCTCTTTGGACGCTCCGTCGGTATCGTCGCCAACCAGCCGCTGGTTATGGCCGGCGCGCTCGACATCGACAGCTCCGACAAAGTCTCCCGCTTTGTCCGGTTCTGCAACGCGTTCAACATCTCGCTCGTGACGCTGGTGGACGTCCCCGGCTTTATGCCCGGCGTCAAGCAGGAGTACGGCGGCATCATCCGTCACGGCGCCAAGATGCTCTTCGCCTATTCGGCCGCCACCGTGCCCAAGGTCAGCATCGTCCTGCGCAAGGCCTACGGCGGAGCTTACCTGGCCATGTGCGGCAAGGACCTCGGCGCCGACCGCTGCGCCGCCTGGCCATCTGCCGAGATCGCAGTCATGGGAGCCGAAGGCGCCGTCAACGTGGTCTTCCGCAAGGAGATCAAGGACGCCGAGGACGCCGCCGCCAGGCGGGCGGAGATGATCGACCTGTACCGGCACGAGTTCTCGACGCCGTACATGGCGGCCGCCCACCGGCTGATTGATAACATCATCGAACCAGGCGATACGAAACGTTATCTCGGACACGCGCTGGAATGTCTGCAATCCAAGCGTGAACTGCGGCCGGAGAAAAAACACGGCCTGATTCCGCTGTAGCCCGCGTGGAGGTATCCATGGAGCCGATCGTGCAGCTCGCGATGTCGCCCAGTCCGCCGCCGTTAGCCCAGCATGCGATGTTGGACGGCGTAGTACTGGCCGTCGTGGGGGTAGCGTTAGTATTTGCGGCCCTGATTCTGATCTGGGTCGCAATCGAGCTGATCACCCGCACAATGGTAGGCCCACCCGAGCCTGCCGCGGTCGCCGAATCGGCGCCGGACAGCGCCGACGTCGCGCCGGATGGGTTGGACGGTCGCACGCTCGCGATACTGAGCGCCGCCGCGATAGCCGCCGCCGGCCCGCGGGCACGTATTCGCCACATTCAACGCCTGGAGCACGATTCCACCTCCATCTGGACAGCCCACGGTCGCATTGCTGTCCAATCCTCTCACCGGTTTCGAAGGGCAGGTCAATGAGGTTACGTATCACGGTAGAAGGTCGAGTTTACGATGTGGACGTCGAAGTCGTGGACGAACCGACCAAGGCTTCACCCAACACGCCGGCCCCCCAACCGGCCGCCCCCGTCGCTGTGAGTCCCCCGCCCCCCGCACAGTCACAGGCCCCCGCGGCAGTTACCGCGCACGATGCCACGCGCTGTGTCTCCCCGCTGCCGGGAACAGTGCTAGCAGTATTCGTCAACCCCGGTGACGAGGTGCAACGCAACCAGCCCCTGGTCGTGCTCGACGCCATGAAAATGGAGACCAACGTTCCTTCGCCCATGGACGGCCGGGTGAAAGCTGTGCACGTCACCGTGGGCGCCAACGTCAAGCAGGGCGACCTCATGGTCGAGTTCGACTGATTCTCGCAGAAGGGAATGGCGCACCCATGCTCGAAATGGTGCTGAAGTATCTGAACGACTCAGGGTTCGGCCAGTTCACCTGGGGGCAACGGGGTCATGATCTGCGTCGGGGTGCTCTTCATCTACCTCGCGGTGCGCAAGGGGTTCGAGCCACTCCTGCTAATACCCATCGGCTTCGGTATTCTCATCGGCAATGTCCCCTACGACACCAACTCGCTCAGCCTGGGCGTCTACGACGGCCCCGTCGACGAACATTCGCTGGTGTACTACTCGACAGACAAACCGGTCGAAATCGACGGCGTCACCGTCCCACCCTGGCACCAGATCTACCCCCCGCCGGCGGACAGCGATATTCCAGCGCGGCGTTATCTCGCCCGAGACCTGGCTGAACGCGGGTCGGCTGTCATGGTTAACAGCGAAGCCAAGCTGACCTGCGGAGATCCAGTTGATTCGCCCAGTATCATCTCCATGGGACAGGGTCGCCAGATCCTCGCGATCAGACCCACAAAGGATAGTCGCTATCCCGTCATCGTTTCGCCGGAGACACAGGACCCGTGGAACGCCAGTGTGTTCTGGTGGCTCTTCCGCGGCGTGGCGTGGGGCTTTTTCCCGCCGCTGATCTTCCTCGGCATCGGTGCGCTGACCGACTTCGGCCCCCTGCTGGCACAGCCACGCACACTGCTGTTGGGGGGCCGCCGCCCAGGTGGGCATCTTCGGCTCGCTGCTGGCCGCCCTGGCCCTGGGATTCGTGCCCAAAGAAGCCGCCTCCATCGGCATCATCGGCGGCGCCGACGGGCCGACCTCGATCTTCGTTTGCAGCACGCTCGCGCCGGACCTGCTCGGCGCGGTGGCCCTGGCAGCTTACAGCTATATGGCCCTCGTGCCGATGATCCAACCGCCGATAATGAAGCTGCTGACCTCCCGCCAGGAACGGTTGATCCGCATGGAACCACCTCGGCAGGTAACGCGACGCATGCGCATCATCTTCCCCGTGGTCGGGTTTCTTCTGACCGCGTTCATTGCCAACGGTGCCCTGCCGCTGCTCGGCATGCTCTTCTTCGGCAACCTGCTGCGCGAGAGCCTAGTCACCGAACGCCTCGCGAAAACCGCCAGCACCGCATTCATCGACATCGTGACAATTCTGCTGGGCGTCACCGTCGGGGCCAAGACCTCCGCCAGCACCTTCCTCACCACCCAGACGATCAAGATATTCATTCTAGGCGTCATCGCGTTTTGTATTGCGACGGCCAGCGGGGTATTGCTGGCCAAGCTCATGAACCGGCTGAGCCGCAAGCCGATCAATCCTCTGATCGGGGCGGCCGGCGTGTCCGCCGTCCCCATGGCCGCCCGGGTCGCGCAACGTGTGGCCCAGGAAGAGGATCCGCAGAACTTCATACTGATGCATGCGATGGGTCCGAACGTTGCCGGCGTCATCGGCTCCGCCGTCGCGGCCGGCGTTTTGCTCAGCCATCTGAATAACTGACCAACACCGTGGTTGCGATAACTTGCGGCGATTCAGCTACGACACCGCCGAGTCCACCAACCGCCGGGCGATCGACCTCGCTCAGAGCGAACAGGCCACGCCACCCTTCGTCGTGCGCGCGGCCACCCAGTCGGCCGGCCGTGGCCGCAACGGGCGCAGTTGGGCCAGCCCGCCCGGGGGCCTCTGGTTCTCGCTCGCCTGGCCCGCGACGCAGCCTCTGACGGACTACGAGCCGCTGCCACTTGTCGTCGGTGATGCGGTCGCGACAACGCTGGATCACACGCTGGGGCTCACTTGCGCACTCAAGTGGCCAAACGACGTGCTGGTCCGCCAGCGCAAGGTGGCCGGCATACTGTGCCAAATGGAGTTAACGCCGGCACCGATTGTCATAATCGGCATCGGCCTGAACGCCAACTTCAGCGTCACGGAACTGCCCGATGATCTACGTCATCCCGCAACGACGCTCCAGGACGAGTTGGGCCACCCGGTAAACCTGCCAGCGTTGTTCTCAGCACTCATCGACACGCTCGAATCACATCTGACCCAGCTCGGGCACGCCGGCTTCTCAGCATTTGCAACGTCGATTGAGAGTCGGCTGGCCTGGCGCGGCAAGCCCGTTCGGCTGCTGCGTCATGAGACCCCTGAACCCCTGTGTGGTCGCCTGCATGGCATCGACCCGCGCGGCCGGTTGGTACTCGACATAGCCGACTCAACCCAAATATTCTCCACCGGGGACATCACGCGCCTGCCCCATTGAGTGTGTGGCCTGTCGCGCCCCTCCATCGAACACCCGCTGGAAACCGGCATAAGTCCTCAACGTCCGAGTTGAAACGCAGAACATCAGGCGAATTTCTGCCCTGCACATGACCGGTGCTGCCATCCTGGGCAGTATTCGATTGGGAAACCGCCAATTACGCGTGGGCTACTGGCCGCTGGCGTTTCTGGTGGCGGCAATCCCCCGGAATTGGGCCAACAACCTCGTTTATGAACACCGCATGGCATTCAGGCGCTACCAAGAAGTGCATTCTTGACATGCGCGCACGGTTGAAACTAACATGTTGATTAGGCTGAACATAGCTGAATGGGTGTCAGGGAATGTGACGGTGGCCGGTTCGGATTGCACATTAGTTGAAGAAGCGGTGGCTGGTGACCGTGAGGCCCTGGTAACACTGCTCCGCAAGCTTACGCCGGCATTACGAAGCCGAGTGGCATTGCGCATCCCTCCCCGCTGGCGTGCCCTGCTGTCCCCGGAGGATCTGCTCCAGGAAACCTACACGGACGCGTTTCTCGCCGTCAACCGGTTTGTCTCACGTCGTGAGGGGGCCTTCCAGTCGTGGCTCATACAGATTGCCATGCGCAATCTCATTAACGCCATCAGGATGCTGGAGGCCGATAAACGTGGCGGCGCTCATCGTCTCATTTGCGATCCGGCACCGGGATCTTCGGGGCCGAATATCTGCGCGGAGCTGCGCGCCGACACCAATTCACCCAGCCAGCATGTGGCCCGCTCCGAAGCGGTCCAACACTTGCAAGCAGCGATCCAGCGATTGCCGGACACGCATCGACGCGTGGTAACGATGTACGATCTGGAGGGTCTGAGCATGAACGACGTGGCGCGTGCACTGCAACGCACGCCCGGTGCAGCCCACCTGATCCGGTTGCGCGCACATCGTCGTTTGCAGGCGATGTTGGGAACACCGTCGGCCTTTCTTACAACCACATGAGCGGAGACAAGCTAACCGGCGGGGACTCGGCCATCATCAGGAGTCAGCGCCGGGCTATCGTCCTTTGACGAAATATGGGAACAAGCACGAAAGATCATCCGGCTGACGACTCGAGCCGCGACCTCGTTGAGGCTGCCGCACGCGAGGCGGATGCGCTGGCCTCCGTGTGCAAAGATCAACTCCCTGCGGCAGACGAGATTCCCGGTTTTGAAATCACCGCGGAGCTGGGGCGCGGCGGCATGGGCGTGGTATACGAAGCGATCCAGCTCTCAACCAAACGCCCCGTCGCCCTCAAGGTCATGCTGACCAGCAATCTCGCCTCATCACCAACCCACAAGCGGTTTCAGCGCGAAATCGAGTGGGCCGCACGGTTGCAACACCCCAACATCGTTCGCGTGCTCGAAAGCGGGCAAACGCGTACCGGGCAGCCCTTCTATGCGATGGACCTGATCCATGGCACGTCTCTGGATGGTTGGCGCACGACGCGCAATCCGGATGACTGTCTTGTCACGCAGGTGTTCCGACAAATCTGCGCGGCCCTGCGACATGCCCACGAAGCCGATATCGTGCATCGTGACCTGAAGCCGGCCAATATCCTGATTGACGAGCAGGACGTGCCGCACGTGCTCGACTTCGGGCTAGCCAAGGCACTAGCGCCCCCCAACTCCACAGACAAGGTGCCAACAACGCTCTCCGGGCCTGGACGCGTAGTCGGTACGCTGCGTTACCTTTCTCCCGAACAGGCCGACGGCTCAAGCGCGTGCGTCGACCAGCGAACAGATGTATACGCCCTGGGTATCCTGCTGTTCGAGGTGCTGACCGGGACCGTCCCCTTCAGCAACGAAGAGGATCCTTCCCTGTGTATGCGACGCATTCGTGAGGACCAGCCACCGCGGCCTTCGCGGATCGTGCCGCGCATCAATCGCGATCTCGAAGCGATTGTGCTGATGGCCATCGAGAAACACCCAAGTGACCGCTATCAATCGGCAGCCGACTTCGCTGACGATCTGCTCCGCTACGAACAGGGCCAGCCGGTTCTGGCCCGCTCGCCGAGCGCGTTCTACTGGGCGCGCAAACGTCTGGCCGCGCATCGCCGCGCGATTGCCACCGCCGCACTCGCTACGGCGCTGGGACTGGGAGGCTGGTGGATCGGGGCGACGTGGTATGGTCAGCGGGCCGAACAGCAGCGTGCCCGGGAACAGGCTCTTCACGAACACAACTTGCGGCAGGCGCGGCACAAGTTGATTCACGCACAGGACGTGATGGAGGCAGGTCAGCTCAGGAGGGTGCGCGCGATAATCGAAACACTGGCTCTTCAGTACCCGGAATTGCCGGAAGCCTGGCTCATGTTGGCGCAGTTGCGATTCCGAGACGGGCAGGCTCAAGGCAATACAGAACTGATGGCCGAGGGACCGACGATCTTTCGGCAACTTCGTGATTACCCTGGAGTCCCCGGCGCGGACAATAACCTGGTGGCGGAGATGTACACAATCCTGCGCATCCCTGATATGGCGCAGAACTGCGCGCGCTTTGCCGCGGCACATCCGCCCGAGACGGCTGACGACTGGTACGTATGGTCATACGCAACACTCGATGCCGACCAGGCCGCGCGTTGGGCAGCCCAGGCCACAACGCGCGACCCGACCAACATGCTCGCCTGGGAACGATTGGCGCGCGTGTGCGCCCGCCACGACGCATACGCCGACGCGCGTATCGCGATTGCGCAACTGATCGAGCACGCCCCACAGCCGGCACGGTGGATCGCCTTCGACGCGGAAATCCGCTGTCGCCAGGGTGATTTCGCTGCCGCGATCGAGCAATTCACCCATGCTGCCCAGTATGCCGAAGCGAATTTCCGCGCGTATCGAGGGCGCGGAATAGCCTATCTCTGTCAACGTAACTACACGGCCGCAATTGCGGATTTTACCCGGGCAGCTGAGCTGGCGAACGGCGATGCTATCTGGGAGCGATATTTCTGCGCGACGCCGTGGTGGATCACCGGCGATATCGAGTCCGCCGCCCAGGCCTACCGCAGCGTGCGCGGCCAGCGCGGCGCAGCCTCCTACGCATCCGCCCGGCTATTCATCCTGTTAACCGAAGCAAGCCAGCAGTACGCGGACCAGGGGCGGGAAGAGGACGCGCAAGCCGCACTGGCCGAAGCAAACGAGGTTCTGGCCGCAGCGCGGGTCGTGGCGGCCAACGACACGAACATGCGGATGATCTTCAACTGTCTGGGCGCCCCCCATACCGCCCACGAGCTCGTAGCCACGCTCGAAGACGCCACGAAGGAACAACAATGCGCCGGCTACTACTACGCAGCCGAAGCCGCCGCAATGAGCGGAGAGCGCCAACAAGCGCGGGACTGGTTTCAGAAAACCGTCGAAACGCACCTGATGTTCGACCCCAGCGCTCCGACATTCGATCCCATGAACGAATGGCATCTCGCACTTTGGCGGCTGGAGCAACTGCCCGAATGAGTTGATCAAGCGCCAATCATCACGCGGGCACAGCCTGGGCGCGTTTTCTTCCGAAGAGGCTGCTCACCAGGACGAAAAACAGCGGGATGAACACCAGGTCAATGAACGTCGCCGAGAGCATCCCGCCGGTGACCGCCGTCCCGATCGCATTCATTGCACCCGCACCGGCGCCCGAAGCGATCGCCAGCGGCAGCGTGCCAAAGAAAAACGCCAGTGACGTCATGATGACCGGGCGGAAACGTATTCGGACTGCCGCCAGCGTGGCCTCCTTCAGCCCCAGTCCATGCCGCATCTGCTCCTTGATGAACTGAATGATCAGGATGGCGTTCTTGGTCGACAGGCCCAGCGTCGTCAGGAAGCCGATCTGGAAATACACGTCGTTCGGCAGTTCGCGCAACGTCGTGGCCAGCAATGCTCCGAACACACCCAGCGGCAGCATCAGCAGGTTCACAATCGGGATGGTCCAACTTTCGTACAGGGCGGCTACACACAGGAAGATGACGAGGATGGAAAAAGCGTACAGGATCGGTCCCTGGGCCGTAGCCATGCGCTCCTGATACGACAGGCCGGTCCAGTCGTAGCCGATTCCCCGTGGCAACTTGGCGACGATATCCTCCATGGCCTGCATCGCTTCGCCGGAACTCCGGCCGGGGGCCGGCTCACCCTGGATATTCATCGAAGGGAAGCCGTTGAATCGCTCCAGCCGGGGAGAGCCATACGCCCAATACCCCGACGCAAAAGAGGGGAAGGGCACCATCCTCCCGGCAGTGTTGCGTACGTAGAGCTTCTCCAGATCCTTGGGCAACATGCGATAGGGCGCATCGGCCTGGACGTAGACGCGCTTGACACGTCCACCCTGGACGAAGTCGTTGACGTAGGCGCTGCCGAAGGCGGCAGCAATCGTGTTGTTGATGCTGCCAATCGGAAGACTCTGCGCCCCAGCCCTTTCCCAGTCCACGTCTATCCGGTATTCCGGCACGTCTTCCATGCCGTTGGGGCGAACCTTCACAACCCGAGAGTCCTGCGCTGCCATGCCAAGCAGTTGATTGCGAGCGTTCATCAGGGCTGCGTGCCCCAACCCACCACGGTCCATCAACTGGAGATCAAAACCGGTGGCCACGCCAAGTTCAATGACGGCCGGCGGCGGAAAAGCATAGATGACCGCGTCGCGTGTCTGCGAGAAAGCGCCCATGGCCCGCCCCGCGATGGCCCCCGCCCGCAGATCCGGTCGATCACGAAGCGCCCAGTCCTTGAGCCGGACAAACACCATGCCGTTGTTCTGCGCCCGTCCGGAGAACCCCATACCGGCAATCGTGAAGCAGGATTCGACGGCTTCTTCTTCGTTCTCCTCGAAGTAGGTCCGGACCCTGTTCGCAACCGCCGTCGTCTGCTCCTGCGTGGAGCCCGTCGGCAACAAAATCTGGCACAATAGGATGCCCTGGTCCTCATCGGGCAGATAGTCGGTCGGCAGCCGCATGAACATGTACCCGATGCCGCCAACCAGCAACACGTAGATGAACAAGTAGCGGAGCTTCTTCACCAGCGAGTGGCCAACGAGCCCGACATACCGGTCCCGAATCCAGAAGAAAACCCGGTCAAACAGCAGGAAGAACGGACGCAGAAAGAAGATCGCGTTCTCCGCGGGCTCATGCCCCTTCGGAACCGGCTTGAGCAGCGACGCGCACAGAACGGGGGTCAGGATCAGGGCCACTACCACAGAGAGCAACATGGAAGCGATGATGGTTACGGAAAACTGGCGATAGATAACGCCCGTCGACCCACCAAAGAACGCCATCGGCCCGAAAACAGCCGCGAGCACCAGCCCGATGCCAATCAGGGCGCTGGTGATCTGCCCCATCGACTTGGATGTGGCCTCACGTGGCGATAACCCTTCCTCCGCCATGATGCGCTCGACGTTCTCAACGACCACGATGGCATCATCAACCAGCAGGCCGATGGCCAGAACCATGGCGAACATCGTCAGCATGTTGATCGAAAACCCGAACAGGCCCAGCACGGCGAAAGTGCCCAACAACACCACCGGAACGGCGATGGTCGGAATCAACGTGGCCCGGATGTTCCCCATGAACAGCCACATCACCAGGAACACCAGCCCGATCGCCTCGAACAGAGTCTTGACCACCTCGTCGATCGCCACTTCGATGAAAGGGGTCGTATCGTAGGGGTAGAACACCTTCATTCCCGGCGGGAAGTAGGCGCTCATTTCCTCCAGCTTGGCTTTGATGGCGTCGGCAGTGTCGAGCGCATTCGCACCCGGAGCCTGCCGGATAGCCATGCCCGCCGACGGCTTGCCGTTGTGATGCGCCACAATGTCGTAAACTTCGGTGCCCAATTCCGTCCAGCCTACGTCACTGACCCGGATAATGGAGCCGTCGGGATTGATACGCAGCGGAATGGCAGCGAACTCCTCCGGCGTCTCGAGCAGGTTCTGGACGATGATGGACACGTTCAGACGCTGCCCGGGCACGGCCGGTGCCCCACCGAACTGCCCGGCGGACACCTCCACGTTGTAGGACCGCATAGCGGCGATCACATCCTCGATCGTCAGGCCGTAATCGGTAAGCCGATCCGGATTCAGCCAGACCCGCATCGCATACTGTGAGCCGAAGTTCTCTACCTCGCCGACGCCGGGCACGCGTGCCAGCACCTTCTCCAGGTTGGACTGGGCAAAGTCACGCAGGTCGTCGCCGTTCATGCTGCCGTCTTCGGAAACCAGGCCCACGATGATCAGGTAGTTCCGGGTGGACTTGCTGACCTTGAGACCCTGGCGCTGCACGACGTCGGGCAGGCTCGCCATTGCGAGTTGGAGCTTGTTCTGCACCTTGGCCCAAGCCAGATCCGGATCTGTTCCGGGCTTGAAGGTCAGTTCGATGCGTGATGCGCCGGCCGAATCGCTCGTGCCGGATAGGTAAAGCATGTCATCGAACCCGGTCATCTTCTGCTCGATGATCTGCGTCACGCTGTTTTCGACGGTTTCCGCCGACGCACCGGGATAGAAAGCCTCGATCGCAATCGAGGGCGGGGCAATGGCGGGATACTGCGATATCGGCAGGTTGTAGATCGCAAGCCCCCCGGCCACCATCAGGATAATGGCAATGACCCACGCGAAAACCGGACGTTCCAGAAAGAAATTCGAGAGCACTGCAACACTCCCTTAGTCTGCGCTCGGGCTTGGCTGACTGGACGTTTCCGACTTCCCGTCACCTGGCTGGTCATCGAACAACGCCACGCGCACGGCACTGCCGGGACGCACCCGCTGGAGCCCCTCGACAATCAGGCGATCACCCTCAGACAGGCCGTCAGACACCAGCCAGCGATTGCCGATGGCACGCGCCAGCGTAACCACCACCTGCTGAACCACGTTTTCCTGGTCCACGACCAGGGCGACGGGCTGCCCCTTGGTGTTTCGGCTGATGCCCTGCTGAGGCACCATGATGGCGCGCTCCGCGGTACCCTCAAGCACGGTTGCCCAGGCAAACATGCCGGGCATGAGAAGCTTATCCGGGTTGGGGAAGACCAGTCGTAGCGTGTACGCACCGGTCGTCGGGTCCACGGTGATGTCGCGGAACTCCAGTTGCCCCTCGTGTGGATACGGCGTCCCGTCGCCGAGGACCAGACGCACCGTCCGGAGGGCCTTCTCATCCGCAACGAGCCGGCCTTCTTCCCAGTGCCGCTTCAGGCGCAGAAGTTCCGTCGAGGACTGCTGCACGTCGACGTAAATCGGGTCGAATTGTCGAATCGTAGCCAGCGCTACCGGCTGGTTCGCAGTCACCAGTGCGCCGACCGTCACATCGGACTTACCAATGCGCCCGGAGATGGGCGCCACGATGCGCGTATAGGACAGGTCGATGCGAGCGCTTTCCAGTTGGGCCGCGCGCAAGGCAACGGTGGCCTCGCCCTGTGCTAGGGCCGCCACCGCCTCGTCATAATCCTGCTCGCTCACGGCGCTGCTCTTGAGCGCCTTGGTCAAGCGCTCCACCCGCGCTCGCAGGGCCGGCACGTTGGCCCGCGCAACTGCGAGCGCTGCCTCCGCCTGATCATAAACCGCCTGGTAGCGGGGCGGATCGATCTGATAGAGCAGGTCGCCAGCGTTGACGTCCTGTCCTTCTTCGAAATGGCGTGACTGGATAATACCGCTCACCTGCGGCCGCAAGTCTGCCACCAAGTACGCCGACGCCCGCCCCGGCAAGTCAGTCGTCAGCAGCACCGGCTCCGGCGCGATGACCACCACGGCCACCTCCGGCGGCTCCTGAGGGCCCGGGCCCATTGCGGGCGGCTGCGACTCGCATCCCCACAAGGCTAATGCTGCCAGCAGCAATGCGACGCCCCGGAACCTGTGCCGATTGTGTCTCACCATCTGTGGGTCTCTCCGAATCGAGCGCGATGAGAATCGTCGTTTCAATGTCATTACCGTCAGTCTTGTTCCGGCCCTGCCGGCGACCCTTCTGCCGGCGCTGCGGCACCCGGGTCAACCACCCAGGGCAGCGTCGACCTGCCGCCGGAAAGGAAATACTCCAGCGGGTCCACAAGCGCCTCCGACTCGGCATCCAGATACAGCGCTTGCGGCATGTATTCCGGCTCCCAGCCGCCCCCGAGGGCCTTGTAGAGCGCCACCAGGTTGATGGCGACCTGCCCGCGACTCCGCGACAAAGCGTTCTCCAACGTGACCAGCGAGCGCTGCACATCGAGCACACTCTGAAAATCCGTCAACCCGTCGTCGTAGCGGACCTCGGCCAACTGTGCCGCTTGCCGGGCAGCGTCCACCGCCCGCCCCAGCGCGTCGTAACGGTCCTGCTCACGCTTGTAGGACACCATCGAACCTTCAACGTTCTCCAGCGCCAGCAGCAACGTTTGCTCATAAGCCACGTAGGCCTGGTGAACGACCGTTTCCTGGGCCGTGATCCGATTCAGGTTCCGCAGCCCGTCGAAGATATTCCATCGCACGGCCGGCCCCAGCCCGTACGTGACACTCCGCCCGTCGAGCGCATGATCGAAATCCGTCGCCTGAAACCCGAACGTCCCCGACAGCGTGAAACGCGGATACAGGTCGGCCGCGGCCACACCAATCCGCGCCGTCTGCGCCGCCAGCCGGCGTTCGGCCGCTCGGAGGTCCGGCCGGCGGCGAATGATGTCAGCAGGAATCCCCACGCAGACCTCGGTCGTTACCTGGGGGATCGGCCCTTCCGCGGACAGCTCGTCATACAAAGCGGCCGGCGCGCGCCCCAGCAATACCCCGAGCCTATGAATCGCCAGCGCCCGCCCCGCCTCCAGAACGGGCAGTTCCGACTCCGTCGTGGCGAGCACGGTCTGCGCCTGGTGCACGTCCAGTTCCGATGTGAGCTGCGCATCAAACCGGCTCTGAGTCAGCGAAAGAGTCTCTTTCTGTAGTGCGATGTTCCGCCGGGTGGATTCGATCTGGCTTTGCAAGGCACGTAGGTCGATGTACGTCGTCGCCACTTCGGCCAGCAGGCTCACCAGCACGCCGCGATAGTCCTCAACGGTTGCGGCCAGGTCAGCGTCAGCAGCTTCCACGTTGCGCCGCCTGCCGCCGAACACGTCGATTTCCCAGGACGCGTCGAAACCGCTCGTGAAGAGATCCGAATCGTCGGTTCCCGGCGGGCCGGTGTGGGTTGGCATCGACCCGACCAATCCGGTCGCCAGCGGCGTCGTCACGCCGCTGGCGTTGGGAACGGCCGTCGCCAAACCCTGCGACAGGGCGCTGGTCGCGACACCACCGGCAACAGTGCTGCTGAACTGTGTGCCGGCACTCGGAACCGATGGGCCAGCCAGCGGCCCGTTCGCGCTCGACTTGGAACGGTTGTAGCTGGCGCTGCCACTGAGCGCCGGCAGCAATGCCCCGACGGCGACCCCACGCAGCGCCCGGGCCTCGCGAATACGCAGCACGGCCAGACGGAGGTCGCGATTCCCATGAACGGCCCGGTCGATCAGGCTGGAAAGCGTGTCGTCGTGGAAGGTCTGCCACCACTCCCCCAAGTCCGCCTCGCCAGCCGCCAGTCCGTTCACCGCCTCTTCGTGCCAACTTTCCGGCACCCGGGGCTCAGGCGCGTGGTACTCCGGCCCGACGGCACAGCCCGGCAACATGCAGGCCAGAACCAGGGCCGTGAACGCGAACCGTTGTTTCATCCTCGATACCTCAGCGTTCTCGATCACTAAGCGTCGACCACGTGCCCGAACAGCCAGCCGCAAATTGTACTGGGCCAATCGCACCGCCACAGCCCGCGTCTTACTGCACTCACGCTACATCCCCAGGCATTCAAACAGAATTTTAACTACCCCTCGACCAATGTCAAACAGCGATTTCAAAGTTTTGTTTGACGACGCCCCCAAACATGCCTATTCTAGTCATAGGCGCCGCCCCAATTCTGGCCGGCCAACGCCACCAGGTGAGTGCCCGATGAATGAAACCAGTAATGTCAACGGCTCAGCTACCCGAGAGAAGTTGTTTGAGGCTGCCGGGGAAATCTTCGCCGAAAAAGGACTGCACGGTACGACGATTCGCGACATCACCCAGCGCGCCGGCGCCAACATCGCTTCGGTCAACTATCACTTCCAGGACAAGTTCAACCTCTACACCGAGGCGCTCCGCCGCGCTCACGGGAGCATGCTCACCGCCACCAGTATGCCGCTCACGGCCGACACCCCGGAGGGCCGCCTACGCGAGATGATATCGGCCGGACTAACAGCGGCGCTCGATCCGGCCCGCCCCAAGTGGCAAGTCCAGTTGCTCAGCCGCGAACTCGCCCAGCCCACGCCGGCGCTCGATCTGACAGACGATCTCATGCGTCCCGCATCGCAGCGCCTGTGGAACATCATGCGTGAGATTCGCCCGGACCTCCCGGACCAACAGCTTATGCTCGCCGCGACCGGCGTCGCGGCGCGGTTCGTGTTCCACGTTTATCACGCACACCTCGCTCGGCGGATGTTCCCCGACGTAGACGTACCCGATACCCAAACGCTCGCAGAACACGTCGCGGATTCCACGCTCGCCGCGCTGCGCGGCCTGCCGGCAACACCCGCTCGAACGCGCCCGGGCAGCGCCGCCGGCAAACGTGCGTCCGCCAAGAAAGGTCCCGGACGGACACGCCAGCGCAGAAAGGAGCGGGACGCGAAATAGGCCCTGAAATGTCCGGGCACAATAACAAACGCCGCTCTGATCTCGGGCCGGCTGCGTCGGCGCACGTGTCTCCCCCCCGCACGTCCCGACCGCCGGCCCACTTGTTATCCCCCAACCACCGGCAACGGATAACCGCGTGACACCGACACCAACTCACAACTCGCCCACACACAGCCGCCGCCCGCGGCGTATCATCTCACTGTGCCCATCATTCACCGAAACGCTGTTCACGCTCGGGCTCGGCGACCGAATCGTCGGCCGAACCGACTACTGCTGTCACCCGGAGCCGGCCATCACGAATATCCCCAGCCTGGGCGGCCCGAAGAGCATCCGCATCGAACAAATCGACGCGCTCCGCCCGGACCTGATCGTGGCCGTGCGTGAGGAAAACCAGGAGGTGGCCGTCCGTACGCTCGCCACCCGCTGGCCCGTGCTCCTGCTCGACCCCGAAAGTGTCACTACTGCCATCGATTCAATCCGGCTGCTCGGCACGGCCACCGGCACCTCGTCAGCGGCCGACCGGCTGGCGGACCAGATTACCCGCGCGTTCGACAGCTTGCCCGACGCGCGCGTCATCCCGATCGCCTATCTCGTCTGGAAAGACCCCTGCATGGTCGCCGGGCGTTCCACGTTTATCGACGACGTCCTGGCCCGGCTCGGGCTGGTCAACGTGGCACGCTCACTCGCCGGCCGTTACCCCGAGGTGACCACCCAGCAGCTCGCCAACCTGCAACCCCGACTCCTGCTGGCTTCGTCCGAGCCTTTCCCCTTCAGTGAGCAGCACCTCGACGAGCTTCGCCGACTGATGCCGGGAACGGAGCCGGTGCTGGTGGATGGCGAGATGTTCGGCTGGTACGGCGCCCGCATGCTGGCGGCCGCCGACTATTTCAAACGCCTGATCCCCCAATTGATCGCCACCGCCGAAACGCGTCCCTGAGCGGCCGATCACCGAGCCCGCCAAACTCACCTGGCCCCCCTACCTCCCCTGGATCCACTCCTCCAGCCGGTCGCAAGCGACCGGGTCGCGCATCTGTTCCGGCGGGTGCTTCATCGTTACGGCCGAAACTTCCGTCAGCGGGCCGGCGATGCCGCGATCCAGCGCCAGCTTCGCACAGCGGATCGCGTCGATCCCCATTCCCGCGCTGTTCGGCGAGTCCTCGACGCTCAGCCGCATTTCGAGGTTCATCGGCACGTCGCCAAACCCGCGCCACTCCATCCGCAGGAAGCAAACCTTGTTGTCCTTCTGCCACGGGACGAAATCTGACGGGCCAACGTAGATGTTCTCCTCCGCCAGCGGCTCATCCAGTTGCGACTGCACCGCCTCGGTCTTCGAGATCCGCTTTGAACGCAGCCGCGACCGCTCCAGCATGTTCAGAAAATCTGTGTTCCCGCCGGTGTTGAGCTGGTACGTCCGATCCATTTTCACGCCGCGATCGCCCATCAGCCGGGTCAACATGCGATGTACGATCGTCGCGCCGAATTGGCTCTTGATGTCGTCCCCCACCACCGGCAACCCCCGTTTGGCAAACTCCGCCGACCATTCCGGGTGCGACGCTATGAATACCGGCACACAATTAACCAGCGCCACCCCGGCGTCCAGGCAAACCTGCGCATAGTGCTTGACCGCGTCCTCCGACCCCACCGGCAGATAGCACACCATCACCTCGGCCCCCGACTCACGCAGCACGCGGGCCACGTCGCACGGCTCCTGGTCCGCCACTCGGAACGCCACCCCGTCCGCATACTCCCCCATGTGACCAGCCACACCATCCAGTACCGGGCCCATCTGCACCGTCACGCCATAGTCCGGCAGCTCCCGGTGAAAGACGGCCGTACAGTTCGGCGGAGCAAACGCCGCCTCCTGAAGCGGCAGCCCAACCTTGCGCCGGTCGACGTCAAACGCCGCCACGACCTGCAAATCCTGGATCCGATAGCCCCCGATCTCCTCGTGCAGCAAGCCGGCCGAGTCGAGCGACACCGGCCGCTGGTAATACTCGATGCCCTGGAGCAACGAGCAAGCGCAGTTACCGACGCCTGCAATCGCCAGCTTAATCTGCGCCACCGTGCAATCTCCTTCGCTTTAAGCGGTTCCGAACACACCCTTATCAATCCACACACAATTTAATCACCCCGTGCCGGGGTCGCAAGCTCTCTCTGAACTGCACGCATCAGCCGACCCACTGGCTGAAAAACCGATGCCACACGGGGTCGCCGATCGCCACGTATGCTACCCCCGCAGCGTCCCGGCCTCCGCTACCGTCCCACACCGGCCAACCGTCTCGCGTAGCGCCGCAACCACCGCGGCAACATCATCTTCCGTCGTGAATGGCCCCATCGACAGCCGCGTCGTCCCGCCGTCTTCCAGCGTGCCGATCGTACGATGCGCCAGCGGCGCACAATGCAGCCCGCTACGCGACAACACGTCGTAGCGCGTCTCGAGAATCGCCGACAGTTCCGCCGGCTCCAGCCCCCCTACCCGCACACTGAACACGCCCACCCGATCAGAAACCTGCCGCGGACCATACAGCCGCAATCCTTCGATTCCCTCCAGCCCGCTCAGCATCTGTGTGCACAGCGCCTGCTCATGCTCGCGCAGCGCCGCCAGGCCGCGTTCCAGGATCCACTCCACCCCCGCACGCAGACCGGCCAGGCCGACCGCATTATGGCTCCCCGCCTCGAACCGATCCGGCAGCTCCGCCGGCTGCTCGGCTCGCTCGCTCTCCGAACCCGTGCCCCCTTCGCGTACCGTCTGCATCAGCTCTTCAACCCCCGCACGAATCAGCAGCACGCCCGTCCCCAGCGGGCCCAGCAGCCCCTTGTGACCCGGACAGGCCAGCAGATCGAGCCCCCAGCCCGCGAAATCAATCGGCACGTGACCGGCCGACTGGGCCGCATCGACCATAAACAGAACGCCCCGCAACCGGCACAGCTCCGCAATCTCCGCGATCGGCTGCAACACGCCCGTCACGTTACTCGCCTGGTTCACCACGACCAGCCGCGTCTCGGGTCGAATGGCGTTCCCCACCGCCTGCGGATCGAGCAGGGTCGTCTCCGGATCGACGGCGACCGCCGTCCACGACACCCCCACCTGCTCCTGAAGCGCACTCAGCGGCCGAAGAACCGAATTGTGATCCACCGCCGTCGTGACGACATGATCGCCGGCCCGAACCACCCCCTTGATAGCCAGATTGAGCGCATCCGTGCCGTTCAACGTGAAAATGACCTGATCATCAACGCCGGCTCGGAGCAAACGCCCCACCGCAGATCGGCACCCGTCCAGAACCTCCCGCGACGCCTGCGCCTCCCGGTACGCTCCCCTCCCGGCACTGGCATGTATGTTCGCGAAGTAATCCTGCACTGCCGCCGCCACCCCCGTCGGCTTCGGATAGCTCGTCGCCGAATTGTCGAAATAGCGTCGCATCAGTCCTTATTCATCCTACGATTCGCATCAGCATAGCCGGCCCAAACATCCGGTGTCACCCACCGGCGAAACCGCGTTCACACACTCGACCCGGGGCGGACGTCCGCCCCGCCAAAGTATACGCACTCCGCCCCCGCTGGCCCACCCCTTCGCCGCACAACCCGCCCCCCCGTCACCCACGCCCCCAGCACAACAAAACGCCCGCGCCCCGGGTCAGTTCATCCCGAAGCGCGGGCTCGTTTGGTCTTCACGCTCACGGGCCATAGCCCGTCAGCGTGCTATTGTCACTAACTACTTGCCGGCCAGCAACTCGACGAAGCCGTTGATGTCGTCGAAGTTCACCGTACCGTTGGCGTCAGTATCACCGTTCAGCCAGTTGCAGTCCGGATACTCCGCTTCGTACTCCGCCTGGCCAACCATCGCCGTCACGAACGGATTGATGTCATCGAAGTTGACGTAGCCGTCGCAGTTCAGGTCGCCCGTGGCAACCTCGAACGGAACCACGCCCCACAGCTCAATGTCATCAATGTTCCAGCCCGGATACGTCACCGACGTGTCCGTCTCGCCCATGACCCAGCGCACGTATACGGTCGCTGCGTTGTCCGCAACACCTGAGATGTCGAACACCTGCTGCGACCACGACGTGTCACTGATCGAGCTGTCCGTGTGCTCCCACACCATCGTCCAGGTCGTCCCGTCATTGGACACCTGCACGTTGGCGTGATCCCACGTCGCCGACTCGACACCCAACCAACGCCAGAAACGCAACTCGACGCCGGTCATGTCGCTACAGTCAATGGCAGTCGTCGTCAACGCGTATTCCGGAATCTCATTCTCATAGTCACCGGCCAGGTTGTAACCGTAGACATTGTCGCCGGTGTAACCACTGGTCGGATCGTAGTTGTGTGAGCCGCCGCCGGTCGGAACACCAAAGGCCCAGTCGCCTTCGACGCTCCAGCCCGGATCCTCGTCCAGCATGAAGACGTGTACCGGCTGCGGGCCACCAACCGTGATGCTGATCGTCGCCACGTTCGAGTCGCCGCCGTCCGGCGGGGTGCCGCCGTCGTTGACCATGAACGTAAACGCATCCGGGCCGGTGTAAGCGTAATCCGGGGCGTAATTCACCATGTTCCCGGCAATCAGCGTGTACGGCACCGCGTCAATCACGCCGCCGTCCGGATCGCTCAGGTCGCCGTGCTCCGGCAACGACACGATCGTGTAAGTCAGCGCCGCTGGCGGATCGGGCAGACCGTCGTCGCTGGCCAGCAGCTCGATGTCGACCGGCTCGTTGACGTCGGTGAGGACTTCACCGCCCGCCGCGTACGGCGGCCGCGGACCACAACTCGGCATGTTCGACAGATCCGACTCGAAGTAGTCCGGATCCAGGCCTTCGCCTTCAGACAGACCGACCAGGCCGTCCACAACCGCGACGTCCAGGTAGCTCAACACAATCGTGCCGTCGAAGTACATCTCCACCTGGAAGGTGTTGCTGTTGCTTTCGCTGTACTCGGGGATGCCGTCCCACGTAACCACCATGCGGTCGGCCAATTGCTCATAGCTGACCGTGCCGCCGCTGCTGGGGTTGAAGTCATCAAAGATACCCGCGATCCGCGGCAGGCTGAAGTGGTCTTCGAGCGTCTCGGAGTAGGTCGTGTCCGAGGTGCCGAAGGTGATGTAGCCGTTGCTGCAAATGTAGAAACTGCTGTAGCTGACACCATAGAGGGACACGGTGTTGCCGCCGGTAATGGAGACTTCCGTGCTGGCATCATCACCCAGCGAGACGGTGGTGCCGCCGGCCGGATCGGTCGGCAGGCTGGTGATCTCACCGACAACGCAGCCGGTGTAGAAGTCGGTCGGATTGCCCGGCACGAACATCAGGCTCAGGCCGGCCAAGTCAAAGTCAGTCTCGAACAGCTCGGTGAAGAAGTCCGGCACCTCCGGCGTGGTGAACATGTAGCACTGCGGATCAGTGCAGACGTTGCCGGCCTCATCAACCGCTTCGACCATGTAGTAATAGGTCGTGTTGTCCTGGAGCCCGGAGACTGCGACGACCGGGCTGGTCGCAAAGTCCGTCCCGATGGCCGTATCGTCCAGGCTATCACAGCTCAGTCCGTAGTGCACGATGCCCTGGACCGGCTCGTCGGCATCAAACCCGATGATCGCGCTCCGCGGGGCCACATCCACCTCGTGCACGTTGCTGATCGTGGGCGGCGTACAGTCAACCGTCGCCGTAGCGGTCACGACCACGTCGTAGTTGCCCGCACCGTCGTCCGCATCAATGTACGTGACGGTGATGGTGTCGCCCGGGGCAACCCACAGCGTGCCGGCTGTGTCAGTCGTACTCACCGGCATGGTGCCGACGAACTGGGCGGCATCCGGCGCCACCTCGAAAAGCATAAGCTGCTCGACACCTGTCTCGGTATCGGAATCGACAGAGACCATCACGTTCTCAATGAGGTCATGGTCGGTATCGAGCCCGCAGTCGATCACGACGATTTCGATGGTGTCCTCGCAGGCATACTTGGTACGATCCAGCTCGACCACGCCGGCGTCAGAGCAGACGTCGTTGGCCGCATAGGCGTCCACGATGCCGTAGCCCAGCACGTAGAGCGGGTCGTAGGTACCGTTCGCCACGTAGTAGTCGGCCGTCTCGAACAGGTTCTCGCGCATCTGGTCAACGCTCCAGTACGGGCGCGCCTCGATCAGGCACGCCACGGCACAGGCCACCAGCGGCGTCGAGAGCGACGTGCCGCTCGCGGTGGTGTAACCCGTGGTGCTGAAGGGGTCGACGGTATACGTGCTGCTGCCGCGGGCCAGCACCTCAGGCTTGACCCGGCCATCAGCGGTCGGCCCGTCAGAGCTGAAGTAGACAATGTCGCCGGAGCTGTCCACCGCACCGCAGGTGATCACCTGGAAGCCGTCTGCCGGCGCAATGATGCTCGACGTGGACGGATCCGAGTCGTGGTACTCGTTGCCGGCCGCGTTGCAGTGGTGCACACCGGCGCCGGTCGAGATGTTGACCGCGATGGTCGTGACGGCCGTCTGGCCATCCAGGTCATCCTGGGTGTACCAGTCGATGTAGCCGAGCGAAGAGGTGGTCATGTCGGCGCCGTTCTGCTCGATGAACTCGAGGCCGGCAACGTAGTTGTCCTCTTCAGCCTGGTATTCGCCGGTGGTGTCCTCGGTCTTGGCCAGGACGAACGACGCATTATACGCACCGCCGACCAGCGACCCGGGCAGATACGAGCCGATGCAGCCGAGAATCATGGTGCCGTGCTCGTGCTGGCTGGAAGGATCGCCCGTTTCCGGAGCAGCATTGGCATCGTCATCGACGAAGTCATACTCGGCAAGCACATTGACCACGTGCCCGGTCTGGTTAAACGCCTCGTGCGTGCGGGCAAAGCCCGTGTCGAGAATGCCAATGATGACGCCGGCTCCGGTGTAGCCCGCGTCGTGGAGATTAATCAGGTTGATCTGCTCGAGCTGGGCCTCCGTATAGCCATAGTCGAGCCCGCGGCCCTTGTTCGCGCCGGGGGCTGGCCCGTCGCCGATGTTCTGCTTGTCGATCAGGTCGATGCCTCGCGTGCGCCGCACGGCTTCGAGCCGATCAACGCAGGACAGCCCGGCGATCTGCTTGGCTTGTTCGAGCGTAGCGTAGACGCTGACGGCGTTGAGCCACCGGCTGGTGACATGCAGCTCGGCGCCGGTCGCCGTAACCGCACCGATGTAGTCCGGCACGACCGGCAAATCGAGCTCACTGAAGACCTCGCCCGAGCGCATCGTCGCCGTCCCGCGCATTGCCCGCCGCTGAATCGCGCGCGGGTTGTACGTGCGGTGCAGGTCGGCCAGGGCGCAATCAAGCTGGGCTTGGCTGTGCACGCCCTTGTCTCGGAAAAACACCCAGGTCTTGGCCGGCCCAGGCTCCTGCGCCAGCCGATCGACCAGGGCGGAGCTCAGCTTGGCCGCCGGGCTGTCGACCTTGACACCCGCATCGAGCGCCGGCGCCTTGATGTCGTGAACATCGCTGACGGCCGCCGGCACGACACAGAACAGGGCCGCAATGAGCGCGCACCCACACCACATACAATCACGTTTCGTCATGGACATAACATCCATCTCCCTACCAGTTCGAGAAAAGGTTCCATCCCAATCGCACCTGCGCAGGCAAACATTGGCGGCAGGCATCGCCAACAACCACTTATCGTACCTCGCGAGCTACCCCCGGAGCAAGCACAACCCGCCCGCCCACACGCGCCTGCACAGCCCCCCAGCACCCCCACCTGCTCCACAAGCCTATCGGACGGGCCTATCCCCCCCATCAACTCTCAGCCTGACCCGCCAGAATGCTCACGAACCCGTCAATATCGTCGAAGTTGACGGCATCGTTCTCGTCACAGTCGGCATTCAGCCAGGCACAGTCCGGATAAATCGCTTCGTACTCCGCCTCCCCGACCAGCGCCAGCACAAAGCCATTGATATCGTCGAAATTCGTGTAGCCGTCACAATTCAGATCGCCCACCGGCGGCACGATCACGCGGTTCACGAAAATGTCCGCGTCACCGTTCTGCGTCGAGATGTAGCAGGGATACGCGAAATTGCCGCCGAAGCCCAACCCGTTGTAGTCGCCCAGGAACTGCGAGCCAGGACGATCCAGGCCATCGTAGTAGCTGTCGAACGACTGCGGCGTCAGCCGATATTCGCTCCAGCTCGCCCCGCCATCGGTGCTCAGGGAATACATCGCGTCAAACCGGCCATGGGTCGTGTCGTCGTCCTGGATCGTGTAGCGCGAATCATGAAAGACCAGATGCAGACGCCCATGCTGATCGACCTCAAGCCAGGGGAAGAACTGATCGCCGGGAGGATACGTGTCGTCGTTGAGGATGACAGGCGTAGACCACGACGTGCCCTGATCATCCGACCTGGTGAAATACAGATCGACGTTGTAGTTGTCCCCACTGGTGGAGGTGGTATCGAAATAGACGGCGTAAAGCGTGCCATCGTTCGGGTCCACGGCCATGGCCGCCAACGGTGGCACGCGGAAATTCCCGGCAAAGCGCGAGCCATTTTGGGCATCCCAGGTATCCATGCGGACGGCAATCGTATGCGTTGTGAAACTCAGCCCGCCGTTGAAGCTGCGCCGGAGCTTGATGCCGTAGCTATTGTCCCAGTAGGCGACATACAACTCGCCGGCAGGACCGACGCGCGGCAGAAATCCCAACCCGTAGCCCAGGTTCACCGGGCCGGCCCACGTCGCCCCCATATCGGTCGAACGCACCACGCCATCGTTCAGCGCCACGTACACGCGCGTCGCGCCGGAATCTTCGGGGTCGATCCCGGCCGCCATCCAGCCCTTGTCCGCCCAGGCCGACTCATGCGCCATCACCGACGGCTCGAAGCTGGCTTCGCCGGCCTCCTTGCGCGCGACAAACACGCCACCGCCGGTGCCGAACGAAATCGCGCCGACCCACAGCGTCCCGGTGCGCTGGTCGAAGCAGGTCATCGGGTCGCCCTCGACGCCGGTCTGGTGGCCGGCCGGTGCCCGCACGAGAAAATCGGTCCAGGTCTCGCCGGCATCGTGACTGACGGCCACGCCCATGCGGACAACCTCGCTGCTGCCCGAATCACGCCAGTCATTCCACGACGCCACCACCTCTTGCGGGTTGGCATCAATGCCCGCACAGCTCGTCTCGTTGCAGGCTTCGATGCCCGCACCGACGTCCACACGCACCTGCGGGCCGACCTGCACCCCGCTGCCGGCCGATCGCGCGGTCGCGCTGTTGATATCCCCCCGCATCAGCCCGGGAAGCTGGGCCGGATAGGGCTCGCCCAGATCCTCGGCCACGCTCAGGTGCTGCCAGGCCAGATCGGTTTCCGCCAGGTAGTAATGCAAAACGGCCGCCCGCACATGCGCAAAGCCGTTATCGGGCTCCTGCTCCAGAACTTCGTTCAGCTCATCCACTGCCTCACGGAGCGCACCGCGGCGTTGTAGAGCGTCGGCCAGCCGAACACGCAATTCGACATTGTCACCATCCAGATCCAAACCAGTTCTGAAGGCAGCCTCCGCTTCATTCAACTTGCGCTTGCCCAAAAGCGATTCGCCCAGCCCCAGATAAAACTCGGCCTGGCTCGGATCGCGAATGACCGCCTGGGTAAACTGAGCCAGTGCACGAGTGCGGGCATTTCGACCAAGCAGATCGAGCCCGGACTCGTAAGTGGCCCACGCCAGTTTGGCGTCGCCGCGCCCGGAAACGTCGGCCACTTCATCCTCAACGATAACCACCCGGCCGCTGTCATAACGCAACCCCCGCATTGCATCCCGCGTCCGCTGGCGACGGATATCAACCGGCGCCGTCACGTTACGCTCTGCCGACCGGCCAATCGAAGCTCGGCTCTCACGCCGATTCACATCCTGACAACCCGCCAGTGCAAGCGCAGCGCACCCGATAATTAAAAACCCACCACGGATAGACATTTTCCCAATCCTCCAGACCCAGGGGAGCCAACCCAACGCAACTGCCAATCGACCTTCCTCGCCACCCTAGCGAATCCCCGGCCCAAGTGTCAACGAAAACCAAGCTGCCCCCGGCAGAATGGTGTGCCCCCAAACGACCTCCAGATGTCGGTTCCCGCACTTCTGCGGATACCCCCCCCCGAGCGACGCCGCCGGTTGTGCCCGTGCGGGATGGAGGCCCCATACACGCGGCGCCCGGCATCAACGCCAATCCGCCCCACAAACTGTTCAGGGTCAAAAGTAAGGGGGCATCCGCAGTGCGGCGTCGATCCAACCGCACGACATCGTTCTGGTCGTGCGAGAGACCGGCACGCACTGCCGATGCCCCACTTCAGGCGGTTCGACTAGGGTCGGCAGCTCGGTGGGCCAGCGCCACACCAGAGCCCGAATCGCAGGATTCGCTGGCCGCGTGCCCTCAGGACACCGGCCACCCGACCTCGCAAACGCGCCGTGCTGACAGGCGAGATCAGCAGGCCGAACGCTTCGTCGCTGTACGACGAGCGGTCTTGCGCTTCTTGGTCGTCTTGCGCTTGGCGGTCTTCTTCGCCACCTTGCGCTTCTTGGTCGTCTTCTTCTTCGCGACCTTGCGCTTCTTGGTGGTCTTGCGCTTAGTCACTTTGCGCTTCGTGGTCTTCTTCTTGGCCACCTTGCGCTTCTTGGTCGTCTTCTTGGCGACCTTCCGCTTGGTCACTTTGCGCTTCGTGGTCTTCTTCTTCACCACTTTGCGCTTCTTCGTCGCCTTCTTCTTCGCGACTTTCTTCTTCTTGGCCATGGCGCAAACCTCACGTAAGGGAAACGGGAAACAATCACGCCACGCTGGGCGTGTTCACGCGATCCTCAAAGCGAACGCTGACACGCTTTGAAACTCCGGGCTCTTCCATCGTGATCCCATATAGCACATCGGCCCGAGCCATCGTCCGCTTGCTGTGAGTAATAACAACGAACTGAGACTGCGACAGAAAATCTGTCAGCACAATATTGAAGCGATCAACGTTCGATTCATCAAGGGCTGCGTCGACCTCATCTAAAATCGCAAATGGCGACGGCCGGCTCTTGAACACACCCATCAGCAACGCCACCGCCGTCATCGTCCGCTCACCACCAGACAGCAACGAGATCGACCGCGGCTCTTTCCCCGGAGGCCGCGCGATGATCTCGATTCCACACTCCAACGGATTTTCCGGCATCTCAAGGATAATATCGGCCTTCCCACCCCCGAAGAGTTTACGAAACATCTCCTGGAAGTTCTGACGGATCTGCTCAAACGCCGCCACAAAACGGGTCTGAGACTCCTCGTCCAACTCTTCGATCAACGCCCCCAGACGCTCAACCGAGTCCTCCAGATCATCCCGCTGCTCAACCATCCGCTCGTAGCGCGGCGCAAGTTCCTCCAACTCGCTGATCGAGTCAAGGTTCACGTTGCCGAGCCGCGCGATCTTACCCCGCAAATCCTCTATTTCAGCCCGAATCTGCTCCCAATCCTGCTCGCAATGCTCGTAGTCCACGTAACGCTCGGCCAGTTCCAACCCCAATTCCTCACGCACGCGGTCACTCAGCGCATCACGCTTCACCTCGGTCTCACGCAGCACAATTTCACGCTCGTGCCGCTCGCTCTCCAATTCCTCCGCCTCACGCTGCAAACGCCGCTCAATCGCGCCACATTCCTCGAGCTGCTGCCGCAACGTCTGACGCTGACTGCGCAGACCAAGCACCTCGCTCTGCCGAACTTCACAACGCTGACGTATTTCCGTCTGCCGCGCCCGAGACTCAGACAGATCCCTTTCCGCCACTTCGATCTGACCGGCAGCTTCCTCCGCCTCAAGTCGGGCCGCGTCCTGTTCCGCACCCATTGTCTCCAAACGCGCACGCAACTCCGCGACCGCCTCTTCAACCGCCGCTCGCTTCTCAGTCGTTCGACTGCGCTCCACCAGGGCGGCCGTGTGTTCCTCAGACAACCGCGTGAGCACCGCCTCCAGATCGCTCAGCTCGCCTCCCAGGGCATCAATCCGGGCTTCCTGCGCCTGCTGAGCCGCCTCGGCCGCCGAACGCTCCTGGAGCACGGCCACACGCCGCACCCCGATCTCGTTCCGCGCCCGCTCGGTCGCATCCAGTTCACTGCGCAACAGGTTCTGCTCACGCTCCAGCCGCTGCTCATCCTCTTCCAACCGCCGGGCCCCGCTGCGCAGCTCCGCCTGCTCACGCTGCATCGACGCCAGCTCCTGAATCAACGCCTCCTTGCGCAGTTCCACGTCTGCCCGCGCAGACGCCACCGCCTGACGCTGGCGCTGATACTGCTCCAGCCGGGTTTCAGCGTCGTCCAGCTCGCGCTGCAACTGGCGGATCTCAGCCTTCCGACTGATCAACCCGCTTTGAACCCCCGGGGTACCGTAGACCAGCCGACCATCGGTATGAACGGTGTAGCCGTCCAGCGTGACGAACACACACGCCCCACGTGCCAGCCGTGCCAGTTCCGCCGCCCGCGACGCCGTCGCCACCACGAACACATGCCCCAGCAAATGCTCGGCCAGCGGGCGAAACTCATCCGCGCAGCGCACCCAGTCACTCGCCCGCGCCACGATATCGGACAGCGACGGATCGACCACCGGCCCATCGGCCTGGGGCAAACCCTCCAGGCTCAACACCCGCACCGGGCCCGCCAGCGCCCCACGCCGTTGAAGCTCTTCAAGAAATGTATCAGTGCGGCGGACGACCACGTGGTTCTCGAACGTCGCCAGCACAGGCTGCAACAGGGCCACCCGCGGATCGTCGATCCGCAGCAAGTCGGCCACCAACCCGACCGTGTTCTCCGAGCCACCCTCCGCATCACGCCAGCCGAGCACCGCCTGCGTGCCGCGGTCTACGCCCGCCAAACGCTGCTCCAGATCACGGAGAATCTCCAGCCGGGAGACGATCCCGCTGCGCTGCTCTTTCACGCGCCCGAGGTTTGCGTCCAGTTCTTCTGCCAGATCGTACAGATGGGCAAGACGCGTATCCTCGTCGCGCAGCGTGCTTCGGGCATCGTCCTGCTTCTGGTCCAACTCGCTGAGGCGCTGGTGCAGATCGCGCGCACGTTGCTGAACCGCTCCGCGCTGCCCGTCAATCTCCGCCAGCCGCCCCTGCTGGCCGTCCGCCTGCTCGCGTAGCCGCTGCTCCTGCTCCCCCAGATTCGTCAACTCGTTATCGAGCAGTGAAGACCTTCGAGCGTTTTCGAACGCTGATGTCCGCGCCTGTTCAAGTGCCTTGCGTGCCGCAACCGCCCCGGCCCGAGCCTGGTCGCGTTCCTGCTGCACTTCGGCGATGCGCCCGCTGCTGCGCTCCTCTGCCGCGCGCAGCCCGGTCACCGCCTGCTCCTCGTCCACCAGTCGGCGTTCGAGGTCGGCCACCCGTCCGTCCAACTCGCCCGCCTGTGCCCGCCGCCGATCACGCAGCACCGCCAACTCACTCAGCCGGCGTTCCAGCTGCGCCGTACGTTCTTCCAACGCGCTGCGCTCGGTCTGCATATCGAGCACCGCCGCTTCCGTCTCCTGGATCCGATCATCCAGCGTTTGCAGCGCCCGTGATCGTTCGGCCGCGTCGGCGTCACGCTCGGCCAATTCGGCCCGCTTGGCCGCCAGCCGATCAACCAGGTCCTGCACCTCCTGGCGGAGGCGCTGACGCGTTTGTTCCAGCTCGTGATATTCAGCCATACAGAACGACGACCGCAGCTCGCGCAACCGACCGTCATACTGCTGGAAGTTGCGCGCCTTGCCGGCCGCCAGACGCACGCTCCGCAGCCGACGCTCAAGCTCCTCCAGGATGTCATGCAGACGTAACAGGTTATTCTGTGTCCGCTCTAGCTTCCGCTGCGCTTCGATACGCCGGACCTTGTAGCGGCTGATGCCGGCGGCTTCCTCGAAGATCTCGCGTCGCTCGGCCGGGCTGGCCTGGAGCAACACATCCACCCGCCCCTGCTCGATCGCGCTGTAAGCATCCACCCCCACGCCCGTATCGAGCAGCAGGTCCCGAATATCCTTCAGCCGACACACGTTCCCGTTGAGCCGATATTCACTTTCGCCACTCGCATACAGGCGCCGGCCAACCGTTACTTCCTCATCATCACACCGCAGGATCCCCGTGCGATTATCGAACGTGAGCTGAACTTCGGCACATCGCGCCGGTTTCCGCGATCGCGATCCCGCGAAAATCACGTCCGACATCTTCGTCCCGCGCAGCGAACGCGGCGACTGCGTCCCCAGAACCCACCGCACTGCATCCAGCACGTTGCTTTTGCCGCAGCCGTTGGGCCCCACGATCGCGGTGATTCCCGGACCGAAGTCCAGTTCAGTGCGATCCGCGAAGCTCTTGAACCCGTGGAGGACTATCCGCTTGAGAAACACCATGATCGGATTGATCCCAACTCGCGCTCGCACAACAGATGTGACACACTACCGCCAGCGCGCACTATATCTTGTGCCTCGGCGGCGACTATATACCATGAAGTCCGGCCGTGCAAGGAGTTTACAACCGTCGCAACTCACGCGCGGCGCGCGCTCCCGCGGGCGAACATGGCGGTCCGATCACAACCATGCCAAACATCTTACGCGAGGCGGCGGAACCAATTAGGCAAGGCCCATCAACGCGTTAGTTATCGGGACGCACCGGAATCACCCATCATACGCCACAAAACCATCCGCTGAAGACGCGGATGCTGTGCGTCAGGAACGTGGTTACAGGGCGTCGACCACCAACGACGAAGACGCCCGAAGTTTTTTCAAACCGAAGTGGAAATCAGCGCACCGGGGAGCCTAGAACGTAGTGAAAGACGTGTGCAGCATCAACGCGCTGGGACGTGCTTGATTCCCTGTAAGGAAGGGTTTGCGCACCGCGCTCATGCTGTGCCGCTGAAGAGGTCCGCAGCCACAATGCCCTTGAAAACAGCGGAAATTCAGAAATCGAAAATTTCTCCGCAGGGCAGTTTGCCTTTCGCTGTTGGCCGTGCCTAGAACCTGATGAAGCGTGAGAGGAAGGGTGATTGTCACCCACAACGATTGTAGGTCTCAGGAGGCTGGAAGCACCTCCACTGGCACTTTAATGGGAGATTGGAATCATGAAGAAAGCACTGTGCGTATTTGCTGTTCTGGCTATGGTAGCCAGCGTTAGCGCTGCGAACCACGACTTCCGTTTCTGGCTCGTCCCGGGCTCGTCCATGTCGTTCCCGGCTTCGTTCGATCCGGCTGCCCAGGCGCAGGACCTTGGCACCACGAACATGGGCGACCTCTACAGCGCTATCCCGACCGTTGACCATGCCTCGGTCATGACCGGCGACTTCTTCTACATCTTCGGTCAGTTCGATGGCGACTATGCCAAGGGCCGCAAGGTCCAGGGCCTGGCCCTCAACATCGCCCTCGAGGGCGGCCTCACTGCTGACACCGTCTGGTATCAGTTCAGCGGCAACCCCGTCGACGACAGCGTCCTGCGTTGGGATGCCGGTTCGGACTTCGCCGGCCCGAAGTGCAAGCTTCTGGGCGTTGCTGGCACCGGCTGGCTCAACGATGACACCACCTTCGACACTGGCGACCTGTACGTCCCGGCCACGGCCTTCACCGGCCAGGGCTCGGTCCTGCTGGGCGCCGTCATCCCGACCGGCGGCACGACTGGCGAAGTCTTCATCGAACTCGCCTATGACGGCCTCTCCGTCGCTGGCAGCGGCAACACCAGCACCGTCTACTTCGGTCTCGACACCGAAGGCATCGACGGTGGCGTCGACTATGATGGTGGCCCCGATGCCACTCGTCGTGGCCCCGACGGCATTGCCGAAGGCGTTGTGATTGTTCCTGAGCCCGCCAGCCTGCTCCTCATCGGTCTGGCCGGCCTGCTGATCCGTCGTCGCTAAGCCGACGAGAACAACCAGCTAGGTTGAACTGCCAGGAGCCGGGTGTTTTCACCCGGCTCCTTCTTTTTTACGCTACGTAACAACAATCACACGCCTCAACCGCCCGCGGCGTCCCGAACATCAATCACGCTCCCCGCATAATCCCCATCCACCCACAACAACAACGGCCTGATTCACGCCAAACTGAGCAAACGAACACAATTCATTCTGATATGGCGGCCTCACCTCAGTTTGGACCCCGAGATACGCCGGCCAACAACACCATTTCGTGGACGGGAAACCGTCTATCCATCTGACGATCAGCTCGCCTGGACAAGCCGTGAACTGGTCCCGGCAACAAAAATGGATCCGAACACCACCTTTTGTGTG
Source organism: Phycisphaerae bacterium (assembly GCA_963666925.2). Classification (GTDB taxonomy): domain Bacteria; phylum Planctomycetota; class Phycisphaerae; order UBA1845; family Fen-1342; genus JANQFV01. The sequence continues at coordinate 31,634 of CAXXTC010000006.1, forward strand.
ACCAAACCACGCCGTTTTCGCTTCATTCCGCGCCGTCCCCGCCCTTCATGTGCCCGCGCGCCAACCCGGCAATGACCCCACCAACCCAATATAACACCCGGTGCCATAAGATCTTACGAATACCCAAAGGGCATCAGGAAGCGACCCTGCTCACATTCGCCGAAGACACCCCTAACACAAAAAAAATCGAACTAGGACTTGCAATCGGCCCTCGGGAGGAGTAGAACTTAGTTTGTAGTGAGAGGAAGGGTGAGCGTCACCCCACGTACGGCATTTGGTCTCAGGAGGCTGGAAGCACCTCCACCTGGCATTTCTTGACTTGGAGAAGGAGATTGCAATGAAGAAAGCTATTTGTCTTGTTGCGTTGCTCGCGATCGTCGGTACCGCCGGTGCCGCGACCTACAACCTGCGTTTCTGGCTCGTCCCGGACAACGAGCTCGCGGTTCCCGCGGCCTTTGATCGGACCGCCACGGAGCAGAGCCTCGAAACGACTGACTGGGGCGACCTGTTCACCGAGACGCCCGCTGTCTCTGACGGCTGCGACGACGACCCCGCCGAGGTCCAGGGCTACTACATCTTTGGCCAGTGGATTGACACCAACGTCCCGAAGGGCCGCAAGGTCCAGGGCGCGGCCTTCTGCATCAGCACCACCGACGACCTCCAGGTCAACACCACCTGGTACCAGTTCAGCGGCGCGCCGATCGACGAAGCCACCCGTCGTTGGGAAACCGGCTCGGACTTCGGCAGTGACTGGGGCGATCACACCCAGTGCAAGCTCGTCGGCATCGGCACGACTGGCTGGCTCAACAACACCACCGACTACGACACCGGCGACCTGTTCGTCGAAGGTACCCCCTCTTTCTACGGCCAGAGCACCGCGCTGCTCGGCTACATCGACTATGTCGATGGCTTCGGCTGCATCAACCTCGGCCTGGCCTATGACGGTATCTCGATCTCCGGTAACGAAGCGATGGCCTTCTTCGGCAACGACACCGTCGGTGTTGACGCTGGCGTCGACGACGCTGGTGGCGCTGGCGCCTGCCGTTACGGCCCCGACGGCATCCCCGAGGGTGGCTGGATTCCTGAGCCCGCCAGCCTCCTGCTGCTCGGTCTGGCCGGCTTCTTCCTGCGTCGTCGCTAGTCGACAACTCGCAGGTTAGCTGCCTGAGATTTAAAGGAGCCGGGTCGAAAGACCCGGCTCCTTCTCTTTTGGCACATTCACCGCACGCAGCATGCCCCACCACCCACACGCCGACTCACATCAAACCGGGCTCACCCCCCGGACCCTTGAAGCCCGCAACACGGTCGTACAGAAGAAAAGTGGAGCGGGCGTCCCGCCCGCCAAGCCTCGATTTGCCGAACGCAAACGGCAAACGAGACGCCGACTCACATCAAACCGGTGCAGCCCCCCTACCCCCCCCGAAGCCGCTACCCCAGCGGCTCGGCCAGTTCTGAGATAAACTCCAGCGCCGCGCGGACGACCTCGTGTGAATCCCCTCCACCACCACCACTGCCGGCCGCCAGCATCCGCCGAACTATCGCACTGCCCACAATCGCCCCGTCGGCCACCTGACAGACCTCCGCCACATGCTCCGCGGTCGAGATCCCGAACCCCACGCAGATCGGCTTGCCCGTGGCCGACCGCAGCGACCGCACCTGCTCCGCCAGGTCCGCCGGCAACGCCCTTCGCTCGCCGGTCACGCCCGCCAACGCCTGATAATACACGAACGGCTCCGACAGCTCGCCGATCTGCCGCCGACGCTGCTCGTCACTCGTCGGCGCTGCCAGCAACACCAGTGGGCAGCCCACCTGCCGGCCCAGCTCGGCCAGTTCACCCGCCTCCTCCAGCGCCAAGTCCGGCACAATCAACCCATCAACGCCCGATCGCGTGGCGTACTCGACGAATCGACCCACGCCACGACGGTAGACGATTGAATAGCTGACCATCGCCAACACCGGAACGGCGATCTGATCACGGGCCTCTGCGATTGCGTCGAACAACGTCGCCAGCTTGAACCCCGCATCAAGTGCGTGCGAGAATGACGCCTGAATCACCGGCCCATCGGCGATCGGATCGGAGAAGGGAATGCCGATCTCCACGCACGCACAGCGCTGCGGATCAACACCCGCCAGGATCTCCACCGTCGTGGCGACGCCGGGATAGCCGCCGGTGATATAGGGCAGGAGTGCCCGGCGCTGATCACGCTTGAGCTCGGCGAAGCATTGGTGCAATCGGGACATGGGCGACAGTTTACGCGAAGCGCCTGCGACTTGCAGTAGCTCCGGAACGCCCTGGATCGCGGAACATTATCGGGCGATTCGACTGTCTCTCGGTAGCCGAACCGATCAGCACTTACGCTCTTGCCCGCTGAGAACGATAGGACGCATAGGGAGGTGCTGCGCCCGCGGGGTGCGCGCCGCCAGTGCCGTGGTCGAGTTTGATTTTACGGGACCGTCATGAATAAGCTTCAATGGGTAGGCAGCAAAGCGGACGGGACCGCCAGACTGCAACTGGAGCGGAAGATATGAGCATGATGAACAGACTGGGTGTCCGGGTCGCGGTCGTCACGATCACCCTGATGGGCCTGGCCACCAGCGTACGGGCAGATTGCACCCCCGGCTGGGTCGGTCCGCCCGACATCCTGAGCCTCAGCAGCACGGTGTCAGCGCTGGCGGTCTACGACGACGGCGATGGCTCCGCGCTCTACGCCGGCGGGGCCTTCACCGCCTCCGGCAGCACCACGCTGAACCGTGTCGCGAAATGGGACGGGGCGGCGTGGGTGTCGCTGGGCGGCGGACTCAACGGCTCGGTGAGCGCCCTGGCCGTGTGGGACGACGGCAATGGGCCGGCCCTGTATGCCGGCGGGCAGTTCACCCAGGCCGGCGGCAGCCCCGCAAGTTACGTCGCCAAGTGGAACGGCACGTCGTGGTCACCGCTCGGCGGCGGCGTCGATGGCGACGTGAACGCACTCGCCGTGTATGACGACGGCACGGGCAGCGCCCTGTACGCCCGGCGGCGTCTTCACGACCGCGGGCGGCAACCCCGCAAGCCTCATCGCCAAATGGGACGGCAACAATTGGTCACCCGTCGGCGCCGGGATCAGCGGTATCGACTTCCCGTTCGTCCGCTGCCTGACTACCTACGATCCCGGCTCCGGATCGCTGCTCATCGCCGGCGGAACATTCACCACTGCCGGCGGCGCCCCGGCCAACCTCATTGCAGCCTGGGACGGCAGCAACTGGTCACCGCTCGGCAGCGGGCTCAGCGGCCTGATGCTCGGATATGCTGCCGGCCTGGGCGTGTTCGACGACGGAAACGGACCCGCTCTCTACGCCACCGGCCGCTTCAGCCAGGCTGGCGGCAACTCCGCTTACTACATAGCCAAATGGGATGGATCCGACTGGGCCGCCCTTGGCAGCGGGTTGGGAGATGCGGGCCGAGCGATGTGTGCGTTTGACGACGGTAGCGGCGCCGCACTGTACGTCGGCGGTACGTTCACGACCGCGGGCGGCAACCCGGCCAACTACATCGCCAAATGGGACGCCAGCAACTGGTCGGCGCTGGCTGAAGGCGTCGCCGGAGATACCGCACCCTACGTCCACGCCCTGCTTCCCCACGAGACTGACGCAGGCCCGACACTCGTTGTCGGCGGTTACTTCACCTCGGCCGGCACTACCGCGGCCGAGCGTATCGCCCTGTGGCGCTGCGACCAGCAGGACCGTCGCGCTGATTCAAACTGTGACGGGTTCGTCAACTTCGACGATATCAACTGCTTCGTGCAGGCCATCGTCGATGAGAGCCAGTGGGAGACCTGCGGGCACGAGGCCGGCTGCGAGTATCTTGAAGTCAACGACATCAACCGCGACGGCTACGTAACGTTCGACGATATCAACCCCTTCGTAACCTGCCTGGTCGACGGCTGCCCGGATTAGTGTGTTTCAGGAATGGTCCGGTATGCCGCTGTTCTTGAGCAGTGCATTCTCCAGTGTCAGCACTCGGGCCCAACCAACCTGAAGTGGGTCGGACGTCTCGGCCGACTTGCTGACTACACCCAAGCCGGGCTTGGCGGGCGAGACGCCCGCCCCACTTCGGAAGGTGAGGCGACCGCTCTACTTCGAACTATGCACGGCCCGCGTGAGAGCACTGCTCTTCGTACCAGCGCACCGTCAGCGGCACGCCCTCCGTGTAGCCGACCGTGGCCTGCCAGCCGAGCACGCGCCGCGCCTTCTCCGCCGAGAAATACGACCGCCGCCCCATCAGCCACACCGCATAGCGCGTCACGAACGGCGGCTTCTTTGAGCGGAACAGGTGTCCGAGACATTCGAGCACGAAGCCGGCGTTATACGCGAGCCGATATGGCACGTGCCGCGTGACCCGTCGAGCACCGATCGTATCCGCGAGCAGATCGAAGTATTCCTGCTGCGTGATTTCGCCATCGTTGCTGCAATTGAACGCCTCGCCACAGGCTTCGGGTTTCTCCGCCGCCAGCAAACACGCCTCGGCGACGTTGCCGGCGTAGACAACGTTCAGCCGATTGTCGCCCGCCCCGAGGATCTTCGCCTTGCCCTGTTTGATCATGTTGTACAGGCGGGCGATGGTGGTGCGATCGCGCGGGCCGTAGATCCAGGCGGGTCGAATGACGCTGAGCTCGATCCGGCCGGCGCGATGGGCGTCCCAGGCGATTCGTTCGGCCGCGACCTTGGACTTGCTGTAATACGCCCAGTGGTAGAGCTGGTAGCCCAGGTCGAAACTCTCGTCGATGAGCTGATCGCGCGTGTAGTAGCCGTAGGTGCTGATCGAGCTGACGTGCACCAGGCGGCGTGCGCCGGCCGCGACGGCCGCGTCAACCATGTTGCGGGTACCGTCGATCGTGTAACGCTGGAAGTCCTCCCACGGTCCCCAGTCGCCGACCTTGGCGGCCGAGTGGTGCACAACGTCCACGCCTTCACACGCCGCCCGTAATGATGCCGGATCGGTGATATCCCCCTCGGCAAACTCGACGTCCTGTGTTTGCAGCCAACTACGGTCGCTTTGTGGCCTGACCAGCACGCGCACCGGCTGGTTGCGCCGGCGCAATTGTTCCACGATGTGACTGCCGAGCAGTCCGGTGGCTCCGGTGACGAGATTCATAGCGATGTCCAATCAGGCCGGCCGGCGGGCATTCACGGCGCGGCTTGGCTAGGGGCGCTGGCGGAGCGCCAGGGCGTGGTCGGCCACCTGGGCCGGCGACAGGCCACAGTATTCGAGAATGCTGTCGGTAGTGCGGGTGGATTTCGGAATGCGCTGGCAGATCAATGACTCAACCCGCAGGCCGCCGACACGCGCAGCAATTTCTGCGACTTCCGACGCCAACCCGCCGCCGTAATTGTCCTCAACGACCAGCGTTCGGCGTCCGGCGCGTTGCAGCACCTCCACCAACGCGTCGGCGTCGCACGGCAGCGAATAGGCATCAACCAGCGTGGCCCGAATGTTCTGCTCGGCCAGCAGCGTAACCGCCTCGCGGGCCGCGTGCACCATGTAGCCTGCGGTCACAATCGCCAGGTCGTCGCCGGTGCTCAGCACGTGGAATCCGCCGGGCACAAAACGCGTGTCGGGCGAATAGATCATTGGGACGTCCGGCCGATTGCGTGCGCATGTAACCCATGCCGGGCTGCTGAAGCATGAGCCGGGTGCAGTGATAGGCCGCGACGGCGTCGGCCGGGTGATAGCACCAGCACAGCGGCTGTTTGCGATCGTCACCGCGCACCCGCGGAGAAACGCGCGGAACAGCCCGACGTTCGATCAACCCCATCTGGCTGGGACCGTCGGCGGCCAGCGAGATGCCGCTGTGTGAACCCACCAACTTGATATTCGCGCGCGAGATGCTGGCCATCTCAACCTGATCGCATCCCCGTGTGAGGAACTTCGCGAACGAATTGGCGACGGGGATTATAGCCGGCTGCCGACAGTCCGGCCGCCACGGAGATCATGTTCTGCTCGGCGATCTTGCACTCGACGAAGCGTTCCGGATGCGCTTTTGCAAACAGTTCGGTGAAGGTCGAGTTGCTGACGTCGCCGTCGAGCACGACCAGTTGCGGCAACAGCGCGCCGGCCGTGCGCAGGGCCGCCCCATACGCCTTGCGCGTCCCCAGTCTGCCCTTTTCCAAGGCGGCGCCGAAGCCCGCCTCCTTGAACGCATCAGCCCAGCGCCGGCCACTCGACCGTGTGCGGATCGACTCGCTTAACCGGAACGGCGGCAGGCGGCTTGGGCGGCGAGCCGAGCTTCTCCGTGTCGGGATAGGCCGCCACAGCCTGATCGAGCGAGGCCATGGCCGCGTCGATCTGGTCGGGCCGGCAGTGGCTTGCCGTGCCAGTTGCCCTTCTGAAGGGCCCCGACGCCCCAGCCTTTGACCGTGCGGGCGACAATCGCCAGCGGCCGATCGCCTGGCACCAAAACCATCGAGCACGGCCGATATGGCGTCCGGATCGTGTCCGTCGATGTCGTGCGTGTCCCAGCCGAAGGCGTTCAGCTTGGCCACGAGGCTCGATCGGCCTGCTGCTGCGGCGAGACCTTACTGGCCTGTCCCCAGCCATTGGCGCTGAAGATGGCACAGACGTTGTTGAGCTGATGGTCGGGCGATGAAATCGAGTGCTTCCCAGATCTGTCCCTCGCGTGATTCGCCGTCACCGATGAGAACGAACACGCGGCGCTGGCTGCCACTCAGTCGGGCTCCCAGGGCCACGCCGGCGCCGACGCTGAGTCCCATTCCGAAGGCTGCCAGTGGCGGCATCGAAGAAGGGAACGCCCTCGGCAGGGTTGGGGTGGCCATCGAGAACGCTCTCGCGGGCGCGTAACTGGCTCAGGTCGGCTACGGTTAGCGTGTGGGTTTGCTCCGGGTCTTTACCGACCTTGGCACCCAGATCGGCCCCCCCCCCCCCCAGGAGCGGCGTAGATTATCGGAACCGCGTGTCCCGGCCGACAGCACCAGACGATCTGCCGACGGCTGCCACGGATCTGCCGGGTCCCAGCGCATTTGCCGGTACATCAGCGCCGATGCCAGGTGTGCCAGTGCCAAACCCGTTGATGGGTGTCCCGAGCCCGCCTCAGTCGTCATGCGGACCGCCAGCTTGCCCAGCTCGGCCGCCTTATGGTGAATAGCCGCACTCTGCGCCATTAATCTGCTCCCGGGAAACTCTCTCGCACACGTGTGGAAGACTGAAAGTGCGAGAGTTTAGCTTGCCACCCGTGGGCCAGCAACCCGCCGGGCCAGCGTCCCATCATTGCCACACACTCTGGCCCGGGTGGTTGGCGCCACCCACCTTTTTATGCATAATCAGGGGTTCGCGTAGCCTCGATACGCAAGTGGTAAGGATCAGCCGCTCGGCGGTAGCCTCATAAACACGGATAAGTGACATGCATTACCCCCATCGCATCAGCAAAATCAAACGCAAGCGCAAGTGTGGCTTCCGCGCCCGGATGCGTACCGCCGGCGGCCGCAAGATGATGAACCGCAAGCGCCGCCGCGGCCGTAGCGTGAACGTCGCCTAGCGTAATTCCTCACGCTGCGCGCATCTTCGTGAAAGCTGCCGTAGACATCCTGCCCACTATTGCATCGCCCCCTGCTCGGCGTCTGCGCTACTTACACGCGCTAACACCAATGTCTGCTACCGGCACATAGGCAGCCACGCTCTGCGCCGGTACACTTTCTGCCATGAACGTCATCGCCCACGGCATCGACCTCGTGCACTGCCCGCGCGTCGAGCGCATCTGGCAGGACCATGGCGAGCGTTTTCTCGACCGCGTCTACACCACTGCCGAGCGCGAGTACTGCCTTGATGCGCGTGACGCCGTAACACGTCTGGCCGGGCGGTTTGCCGCCAAGGAAGCGGTCATGAAGGTGCTCGGTACGGGCTGGCGCGGGGGTGTGGAATGGACCGACATTGAGACGCTGCCCGACCCCCTGGGCAAGCCGCTGGTCAAGCTGAGCGGCGCGACCGCCGAGCTGGCTCGGTCACTCAACATCGAGCGTGTGCTATTGTCCATCTCGCACGCCGGCGAGTACGCCATGGCATCAGCGCTGGGGGTTACGGACGCGACCGGCTAAGTCCCCCTGCCGATGGTATCGGTGCCCCCCCGTGCTGCGCAACGGGATGGGGCACTCAACCTTCACAGTGTGGCGCGGGCCAATAGCCCGCGATTCGCATGGGCGAATTCGCCGTTGGCGAACCTGCCCATGCCACCCCAAATGGGGCACCCGCATGGCCGGCGGGACGCCCCCTCCCACATCGAAGTGGGTCGGCCGTCTCGGCCGACTGTCGAGGCAGGCCAACTTGCTGATTTATACCGTGACGGGTGTCTTGCGCCGGCGACGGCGCTTTTTGACGATGCCAAGCCGGGGGGCGTGCGGCGTGCGTGGCGGCAATTCGTTGGCAGCCTGGAGCACGTCGCGGGGCCGTTCGTGATAGGCATCCGCTCCGACCTCGCGCCATAGTCCGTCGGCACGTGCGAAGATACCGCCGGTAACTATGACGTTCATGGTCGGGCACACACCGATCTCGCGAATCCGTTCAATCATGCTGCGGGTAGCCGGCACGACTTCGGGGTCAGCGCCGAAGATGACCAGGACGTTCGGACGCAGTTCACCGACTATGCCGAGCACCTCGTCATCGGGCACGCCGCCGCCCACAAACCACACGTCCCACCCGTCGGCCTGGAGCAGGTCGGCGACGAGCTGTGCGCCCAGCTCTTCGTGCGGCGTAGCGGCACAGGCAACCACGGCGCGCCGGCCACGCGAATCGCTGGTGGGCAAATGGGCCTGCAACTGGTCGGCGACGGTACGGTTAATGCGGCAGGCCATGTGCTCGATGACCGTGTTGATGCGGTCATCGCGGTACAGCCGATCGACCTGGGCCATCGCCGGCCAGATCACGTCATGGACCAGCTCTTCCGCAGGCGCCCCACCGTGGAGTGCCTGGGTGACAAGCTGGAAACACTCGGCCCGACGGCCGGCAAGTAGCGGCTGAAGATAACGAATCAGGAACGGCTCGGGCATGGACGGTGACTCCACAAAGCGCCCGTCGTCGGCTGCCTCCAGACGCAGCTACCCAGCGGGGTAGCCAACGGGCTCGGACCACGTCGACGCAGCATCCATGCCGCTTTTGATTGGGGTTTGAACGGGGGGCGGACACCGGCCCGTCTACCGCGACCGATGCCTCCAACTGTGGGGGCGTATCGGAATCCCTGCCGGCCCGGCTTGAGGGCAGAAATGCCCCAAAAACCCGCTGGCAGCAGATGCCCCCCACAGCACGCGGTCCGATAGCGCCGGACGCTTCACACGCGTGGCTTGCGACATTCATTTTCGGAACCCTGCCCTCCGGCCGACAACCCGCGCCCGCGTTGCCACCAACCGGTCCAGATTCATCCCGGTACATCTTGCGCCACCGGCACCCCCACCGGCTCCTCGACCAGCGCCGGCGCCGGACCCGCTTGACACCGGGACCGCAGGGTATACCGTACAGGGTCCGCCGCCGGGCCCGATCACATCGACCGTCGCTCCGCGGCACCAGGAGATGCAATATGCAAGCCAAGCGGATACGCGTACAGAAGTGGTGTGTCGTCATGTCGACCGGAGGCCTGACACTGGGCATTATCCAGGGATTCTCATTGGTCAATTTCGCCCAGATCTTCACCTCACTGCTGGCCACCTGGCTGTCGATCATCGTTACCGCGCTGTTCGGCGGAGACGTCAGCTCGTTCCTGTAATCCGTGCCCTGATCCGCCTGGTCATGGATCACCGGCGACCGGCGGCGTCTACCCGGCGAGCGGGTGGCGACAGGCTCACTGGCACTGCCAGACAACCACTCTAGCGGAGAGCACAATGGATATACCCGGAGCTTCCGGCGCTGTCGATCCCGAGGCCTTTGCCCACGCGCAAGAAGAGCAGGAGCGCCTGCTCGAAAACCTCAAAAAGGAAGTCCAGGCCGACTTCAAGGACATCGGCGTGCTCCGTAAGGAGATGACGGTAACCGTCCCTCAACAGATCATCGCCGACCACATGGAGCACAACTACGACGAGCTCATGAGCGACGCCCTGGTCCCCGGGTTCCGCAAGGGCCGGGCCCCGCGCCGACTGATTGAGAAACGCTTCGGATCAGAAGTGCGCGAGTCGTTGATCTCGTCCATTCTCGGACAGTCCTATTTTGCCGCGATCGAGAACAACGAGCTCGACGTGCTTGGGGACCCGCTGTTCCGCATGGCCGAAGACGATAACGTCAAGCTGGTCGGTTTCGACGAAGCGCTGCACCATTTCGAGCTGCCCGAGCAGGGCGAGTTCACCTTCACCTGCGAAATCGAGCTCAAACCGACGTTCGAGTTGCCGGAGCTGACCGGCATCGAGATTGAAGCACCGGAGCTTGAGATTACGAAGGAAATGGTCGACGAGCAGATGCTCCAGCGGCGCAAGATTCGCGGCCGGTATGAGCCCGTATCCGACGCCGGCGCCACTCGCGACGACCAGTTGATTGCCGATGCGGTGCTCACGTCCGACGACACTGAAGTCAAGCGTGAGGAGAACGTCACGCTGGGCGTGCGCCCCACGCGCCTGGACGGTATCGCCCTGATGAAACTGGACGAAGTGCTCGAAGGCGTCAAGGTCGGCGAGGTGCGCAAGACAGAGTGCACCATTCCGGACGACTACGAGCGGGCCGACCTGCGCGGTAAGCCCGGCGAGTTCGCCTTCCACGTCCACGAGATCAAGCGACTCGTGCCCGAACCCATGGAGACCTTCCTCCAGTCCTGGGGCTTCGAGAACGAAGACGAAGCCCGTGAACATTTCCGCGAGGAGCTCAACGCCGAACGCGAGCAACTCGTCGATCGCGAGAAGAAGGCCCAGATCGAGCAGTTTCTGCTCGACCACACCACCCTGGATCTGCCGGCCGACTTCTCGGCCCGCCAGACGGACCGCGCCGTCATGCGCCGCGTGATCGAGCTCGAACAGCGTGGCGTCCCGCTCAGCGACGTCGAAACCCACATCGACGAGCTACGCACCTCCGCCACCGAACAGGTGGCCCGCGAACTGCGGCTCGGTTTCATTCTCGAAAAGGTGGCCGAGAAGCTGGAAATCAGCATCACCGACGAGGAGGTCAACACGGCGATCGCCCGCATGGCCCAGATGTACGGCCGGCGGTTCGACCGGGTCCGCGACGATCTCCAGAATCGTGGGCTGCTCGGCCAGCTCGTCGAGCAGCTCCGCCAGGACAAGTGCATCGCCCAGTTGCTGGATGACGCAAAAATAACTGCCGCGGCTGCCGATAAGACCCAGAAGAAGTCCGCCACCAAGAAGACCAGCAAAAAGAAGACCGGCGGAAAGCAGAAAGAAGACTGATTTCCGTCGCCGCGGGCAGGGAGTCCCGCGAAGCTTGGCAAAGGAGAGCGCATGCCGGTAAGTTGGCCAGATCACGAACGCTTCCGGGCCCAGGGTGGCCAGCCCCAGGCCTGGCGCCAGATGGGGCTCAACGAACTGCTGTTGGAGAACCGGATTATCTTCCTGGATCTCCCGCTGGACCCGAGCATCACCATCAGCGGCAGCACGGTGAGTTCGCACGTCATCAAGAGCATGCTGTACCTGCAATCGATCAAGCGCGACCAGGACATCCACCTTTATATCAACTGTCCCGGCGGCGCAATCGACGACACGCTCGCGATCTATGACACCATGCGCTTCCTCAAGTGCGAAATCGCGACCTATTGCGTCGGCAGTGCCAGCAGCGGAGCGGCGTGGATCCTGTCGGCCGGCACCAAGGGCAAGCGTTTCGCCCTGCCGCACGCGAAGATCATGATCCACCAGCCGTGGGGCTACGTTGCCGGCCAGGCCTCCGACATGCGCATCCAGGCTGAGGAGATCATCCGCGTCAAGCAGACGTTGATCGACATCATGGCGGAGAACACCGGGCGCGATAAGTCGCAGATCGAGCAGGACATCGAGCGCGACCGCTTCATGAGCGCCGCGGAAGCAAAGGAATACGGGCTGATCGACGAAATCCTCGAAGAAACCCGCCCCACCAAATCCAGGAAGAAGGCCTAGCAGGAGGCGCCCCAGGCATGAATCCATCCAATACGCTGATCCCGATCGTCATCGAGCGCGAAGGCCGAGCCGAACGTTCGTACGACATATACTCGCGTCTCTTGCGTGACCGCATCATCTTCCTGGGCGACGAGGTTGACTCGCACCTGTCGAACCTGGTCATCGCCCAGTTGCTGTTCCTCGCCAATGAGGATCGCAAGGCCGACATCCACCTGTATATCAACTCGCCCGGCGGGGCGGTCTACAGCGGCATGGGCATCTACGACACGATGCAGTTCATCCCCTGCTCGGTAGCGACGTACGTTATCGGTGCCGCCGCCAGCATGGCAGCCGTCCTCTTTGCGGCCGGCGCGCCCGGAAAGCGTTTTGTCCTACCACACTCCCGCGTGATGATCCACCAGCCGCTCGGCGGTGCCCGCGGGCCGGCCACTGACATCAAGATCGAGCTCGACGAGATGCTGCGTACCCAGCAGCAGCTCTACACCGTCCTGGGCCAACACGCCGGCAAGACGCTCGACGAGATCACTGCCGATTGTGACCGCAACAAGTGGATGGATGCCGAGGAGTCCGTGGCCTACGGCCTGGCCGACAAGGTTCTTCAGGCATTCCCCGAAAGCGATCCCCCTTCGTTACGCCCGGTGTGATGAAACAGGAAATCACAGTGCCGATTCTCCGGAACACGCGCCGTCGCGCTGGCCGCTTGGCCCGCGTCGGCGCCGGGACTGCCGGCCTGCTGCTGCCCGCCCTGCTGATTATCGGATGCATGCCGCCGCGTAATGTTGATCTGCAACGCCGCGTCGAGCAGCTCGAACGCACCGTGGCCCAGCAGGAAAACGATCTCGCCGCCCGCGACAATACCATCACCGCGCTAAACGAGAAGCTCGCCCGGGCCCGCGGCCTCACTGCCGCCGACCTGGAGCATATTTTCTATCCGGAGAAGATCGCGATCGATCGGCTCTCTGGCGGAGCGGACTACGACGGCAAGCCGGGCGATGACGGGGTAACCGTGTATATCCGCCCGGTCGATCGTGACGGCGACGTCGTCAAGGTCGCCGGCGACGTCCGCATCCAGCTTTTCGACTTGTCCGCCCCGGCCGACCGCAACTTGATTGGCGAATATTTCGTCTCGGCCGACGAGATCTCGAAGCTCTGGCACGGCAAGCTCATGACCGACCACTACACGATCAAGTGTCCGTGGCCCGGCACACCGCCGACCAATCGCGAGATCACCATCCGCGTCACCTTCACCGACTACTTCACGCAGCGCATCCTTTCCGCCCAAACCACCTGCCAGGTAACGCTGCCACCGAGCCGGTAAGGCTGCCCCCCCTCCCCTACCAATCGGTGCGTCTGCCACTCCCCGTTGTGCGCGGGTGCCATAACGACATGGGTAGCATGGGCAGGGCCGCGACGCAGTCGCGGTTGGGTGGCATGGGCAGGTTCGTCACCGGCTAATTTGTCCGTGCGAACGCGTAACAACATGACAACGGTTGGGAGCATGGACACGTCTTGGTGGGTGGTATATTTGCCCGTGCAAAACGCTGCGGGAGCTGCTTAACCGATCCCCTCCAATAGAAACAGCGCGTCTGCCGACCGCTTGCCGACAAACGCGCTGCGTTTGTTCCTACCGCTTATATCCGCCGGCTACTGGTCGATCACCTGCCCCATCAGGAACAGGAACTGACTCTGGCGAATCACCGGGATGTACATCCGCTCGGCTCGCTCGATCAGCATGTGATATTCCTGGAGTTGAGCCTCACGCTGACGCGCCAGGTCGCGAACCACATCGCTCACCGGCTGGGCTCGGTCAGTACGCGGAATCTCCGGCTCCGATCCGATCACCACGTAATCCGTCGAGTCGTCCAGCTCGTCGACGACCTGACCGCCCCAGCGACGAATCATGCCGACCACCTGGTCATAACCGCTCGCGTCCGGCGTGCCGTCATAATCAAGGTCGAAATCGCCACGCACGACGAACTTAGGCTTGCGATCACGCTCGTACGCGATGTTGACTACTACGTCGCCCTCGATTATCGGCTGTCCCGGCGTACGCCGAACAACCCGGCACTCGGACGTGTCCGGCATGACCGTCACGACCTGGACGCTGGCCTTGCCACGCAGATCGTCCGAGATACCGCCGGACTGCCCGTAGACCTCAAACCCCAGCCCAACCTTGATGCCGTCGTCGGCGCCCAGGCTGATGTACAGCACGTCGCTGCCAGGGATCGCACGCAGAATGCGTCCGTCGGCCTTGGTCAAAATCTCGTCCGGGTCAAACCCGCCCTGCTTCACGCTCGCGATCTGATCCTGGAGTTCCTGGATCTCGCGATTCAGCCGAAGAGTCTCGATCTCGGCCTCGCGCTCCGTCTCGAGCTGGCCACGATTAGCCTGCTGCACTTCCTGCTCGCGATCGTCCAGCTCGCGCTGCAATTCGCGCAACTGGAGGTCCTTCTCGGCGAGCGAGCGTTCGGCGCTCTCGCGGACCTGGCGCATCTGTTCCTGGATACTGGCCACTTGCGACTCGAACTGCGTGCGTGTCTCGTCCAATTGCGTGGTGAGAGCCTGGTTGCGTGTCGTCAGGCTATCCACTTCCGCAGCCAGCGACGTCGCCTGAGACTCGGCCGCCACCCGCGACTGGTTCAGCTTCTCTAGCGCCACCAGCAACGTGTCGCCTTCGCTGAAGATCCCAGGCTTAGCCTCATTGATGGCGGCCATGAGGTTATCGGCCTTGGCCACAACCGTCACGCCGACATCGTCCGGGACGCCGGTTACCAACTCGGACAGCCGGCGCCGGTCGCCGTCGAGCACCGCAAACACGTTCGAGTTGCGAGCCCGGGCTTCGTCCATGTAATACGCCGGCGGGGACCCGTAGCGGCGTTCCTTGTCGCGCAGGCTGGCCGTCTCGGCCTCGGCACCCTTGACCCGCGTAAGCGTAAAGATGAAAAGCCCCAGTGCGATCACTGTGAGGATCGCGAACGTTATCATGCCGTAGTGCGCCCCGGTGAGACCACCTCGGCTGGCCACTGGCCGACCCGCCATCGCACACTCCTATACACCCCCGTCTCGCTCACACTGGAATCCGCTCCCGGAGTGCACCCACCGGGCACCAAACCGCGGACCCGCTTATGAGGCGGTGAGTATGCGTGATGCCGGTGCGATTGTCAAAATCCATTTCTGCCACGAGCTCGCGTCCGCTTGACCGCCACCGCCGCGGAGCCCATCATGCCCCTGGATTCCCCGCACAGCGAGCACCCTCATGGCCAGATCCACCAAGCGACTGAAGTTCGAAAACGCCCTCGAACGCCTCGACGAAATCGTCGAGCAGATGGAGTCCGGCGAGATCGGGATCGAGGATTCGATCGCCCGCTACGAGGAGGCCATGAAGCTCGCTGCCCATTGTCGCCAGATTCTCGACGAGGCCGAGCAGCGGATCCAGAAGATCCAGCTCGACGCCGCCGGCCGGCCGCAGGCGGAGCCGTTTGAGCCGCCCGACCAGCTGGAATCTGACGACGGGGAGTGATTTGTCGCCCTGAAACGGGGGCTCCATGCCGGTCCACAGCCCGCCAACCAGCGTTTCACTCCTCCGCCGGGTGCTGCACACCCTGATCGACGCTGCCTTGCCGCAGACCTGCGTCTCCTGCGGAACGTGGATCCCGGGCGACACTGGGCTGATCTGCTCTGAATGTTCGGCCGCCATCGACGCCGCCCAGGACACCCCCGCCTGCCCCCGCTGCGGGCGTTCGCTGCCCCAGACCGCCATCCACGGCCACGGCTGTGCCCGCTGCCGAAGCGAACATTTTTGGAATATCAGCGAACTCGTCCGGGTCGGGCGTTACGACAACCAGCTCCGCCCGCTGCTGCTGGACCTGAAATACCGCGGCCGGGAACGCAATGCCGAGCATCTCGCCGACCGGCTCGCGGCGATGCTCGCCCAGCGTGGCTGGGTAGCCGATCTGGACGGCCTGGTGCCCGTTCCGATGCACTGGCTGCGGCGCTGGCAACGCCCTTGCGACCACGCCCGCGTGCTCGCCGATGCCGTCGGCCGGCGTTTGGGCATCCCCACCCTCACCGCAGTCCGCCGACGACGCTATGGACGCAGCCAGACGCGTCTGACGACCCGCCATGAGCGGTTCGACAACGTTCGCGGCTGTTTTGATGGCATCCCCCAGGCTGACCGCTTGGTGCGCGGCAAGACCGTCTGCATCATCGACAACCTGCTGATGACCGGCGCGACCGTATGCGAGCTGTCGAAGATCCTCCGCCACTTTGGCGCGAAACGCATCTACGCCGCCGTCATCGGCCGACCCCCGACGCCCGGCGATCCGGTCGCCGAACCGACTGACTGAGATTGGCCAACTGAAATCGGCCGAAGTTCACCCCCACCTCACCCACATGTTATTCCAGCTCCAGGTTGGCCAGCAGTTCCTGGAGCTGTTTTTTCTGCTCGGCGTTCAGCTCGCACAGTGGCAGCCGAAATTCCTCCGTACACCAGCCCGCCAGCGACAGCGCGGTTTTCACCGGCATCGGGTTGGTCTCCAGCGACAACAATGCCCGCGCCGTCGGATACAGCCGCTGGTGCACCGCCCGGGCCGTCGCCACGTCACCGGCCAGCATCGCGTCGGTCATCTGTTTTACCGCCCGCGGCACCAGGTTGGCCAACGTGCTGATCGTCCCCACCGCGCCCTGCGCCATCAGCGGCAACGCCAGCGGATCGTCGCCGCACAGAATGGGAATCTCGCACACCGCGGCCAGATCGGCCGCGTCCATCACGTCCTCGGTGGCGTGCTTGATCGCAACGATGTTCTCAAAATCGTCGAATAGCCGCTTGATCGTCTCAATGCTCAGCGTCACCCCCGTGCGCGCCGGAATGTTATACAGCACGATCGGCAACTCGGTCGCTTGCGCGATCGTTTCGTAGTGTCGATACAGACCGTCCTGCGAAGGCCGATTGTAGTACGGCGTCACGATCAACAGCGCATCGGCGCCACAGTCCTCGTTGATCCGCACCAGCTCCAGCGTTTCGGCCGTCGAGTTCACGCCCGCACCAGCCAACACCGTTGCCTTTCGCCGGGCCAGCTTCGATACCAGCGAAACGACCGGGCGGTGCTCCGCCATCGACAATGCTGACGCCTCGCCGGTCGTACCGCACGGCACCAGCCCGTCCACCCCGGCCTCAAGCTGCCGCTCAACCAGCTTCTCGAGGGCCGGCAGATCGACACTGCCTTCCCGAAACGGAGTGACCAGCGCTGTAATCGTGCCCTGCAACGGTTTGAACGACGCCTTCATGAGCTTTCCTTACGTATTGACTGCGGCTGGCGAATGGGCCAAACCGATCCACATCGCCTTTTTGAGTGACTGCGTAGTGTACCCCTATCGGACCAGTTCTTTCCACAAGCGCCCAGCGTCACACAACGCGCGAACATCGTGCGTGCGCACGTACTCCGCCCCCTGCGACAGCGCCCACAATTCCGTCGCCAACGTGCCGGCACCACGCTGCGCCGGTGCCCGCGGCCCTTCCGGCCCACCAATCAACGCCCCGATAAACGACTTGCGCGAGGTCGATACGCATACCGGCAAACCGA
Organism: Phycisphaerae bacterium; assembly: GCA_963666925.2. Taxonomy (GTDB): domain Bacteria; phylum Planctomycetota; class Phycisphaerae; order UBA1845; family Fen-1342; genus JANQFV01. The sequence goes on from CAXXTC010000006.1 coordinate 49,279, forward strand.
GCTGCAACAACTCACGCAGCCCGCGCAACATCGCGACGCTGACCTGCGGATCCTGCCCCAGAAAGAACCCCATGCCGGGGTCAAGGATCAAGCGTTCGCGCGCCACGCCGACCCGCTCGAGCGTCTCGATCCGTTCGCGGAAGAAATTCACCACGCGGCTGACGATTCCCGCGGCCGACACTTCCCGCCGCTCGGCTCGGGCGTGCTGCGCCGTCGAGTGCATCAGTATGACCGGGACGTTCGCGTCGCGCACCACCGCCACTGCCGCCGGATCTGCCAATGCCGTCACGTCATTGATCATATCGACGCCCAGTTCGAGCATCGCGCCCATCACTTCAGGCTTGTACGTGTCGATCGACACGCGCAAGCCGTCCTGTTTGAGCGCCCCCGCCACGGGCGTCAGTCGGCGAACCTCCTCGGCCGCCGAAACATCCTCCGCATCCGGATGTGTCGATTCGGCCCCGAGGTCTATGAATGCGGCCCCGTCGGCCGCGAGCTGCCCCGCCTGCCGCACGGCGGCCTCGGGCGTGATGAACGCGCCGCCGTCGGAAAACGAGTCGCGTGTAACGTTAACGATCCCGAGAATCTGCATCAGTCATTCTCCCTGTCGGATACATGTTTACAACAATCGCCCCATTGGGGAAGATGCGCACTGGGGCGGGCCGCCATATTCCGCCATTGCGGAGCAAACAGGACCACTTGTATTCCCGGAGAACAAAATGAACGCCAAGGACGTGCTCAAGAACCAGATCGAGACGGCTCAGATGATCACGCGCGGCTACATCGAAGACCTCCAGGACGAGGAATTGTTGGTGCGCACGGTGCCCAACGCCAACCACATCGCCTGGCAACTTGGCCACATGCTGGCCAGCGAGCACGACATGCTCGCCGCCCTCGGCCACCAGCCACCAGCCCTGCCGGAGGGCTTCGCCGCCGCCCACACGCCGGAGACCGCCACCAGCGATGATGCCAGCCGGTTTTTCCCACAGCGCGAGTATCTTCGTCTGCTGGACGAGATGAAGGACGCCTCACTGGCGGCGGTCGACAGCACCCCCCGACGCCGACCTGGATCAGCCCGCACCGGAAATCATGCAGTCCTACGCGCCGACGATCGGAGCCGCCCTGGCAATGCTCGGCCCGCATCGAGTCATGCACGCCGGCCAGTTCGTCCCAATCCGCCGCAAGCTCGGCAAGCAACCGCTGTTCTAAAACCGGGGTGTTCACTACCCGGGGTCGCGCTGCCAGCAAGTTGGCCACGCCATACCCGCTCTATCTGCATGGAGAATTCAAACGGGGACGAAATGGACGAAATAGACCCGGGCAGGCCACAACAGCCGAGCGAAGCCGACGTTCAGGCCCGACCGACCGCACAACTCTGCGCCAACTGCGGCACGGCCCTGCTCAACACAGATCCCGAGTCCCGCTGCCCAACCTGTGGCCTGCCCGTCACCGTCCAGCGTGATGTTGACGCTCCAGCCGCCCTGCTCGACTCAGCCGGCGTGGTCTGCGCCGATCTGTCCTGCCGCAAGTGCGCCTACAACCTTCGCGGCCTGCACCGGGACGGCCGCTGTCCCGAATGCGGGGCCGCGGTTGCACTATCCACCCAGCGCGACCTACTGTGTTTTGCCGAGCCGAACTACGTCCGCCGCCTCGCCCGAGGCAATACCTGGCTAGCCCGCGGCCTGACCGCCGTCATCGTCAGCGTGGCGCTGGTGATGCTGGCCATGATCCCGCTTGCGATAGGAGCAGCCTGGTTCCCTGACACCGAGCTGATTTTCATTGCGACATCGATCTCATTCGGCACCGCGATGATCCTGCTGCCGATCGGCCTGATCGTCGCACTCGTCGGCGTGTGGATAATCACCACGCCGCAACCCAGCGTCTTCGACCCCACCCGGCAGAGATCCGCCCGACGGATCCGCTGGCTGCTCCTGATCGGCTGCGGTGGGCTGGCGATCCCGTTCCTCCTGTCCACCCTGATCACTTTGATGCCACTCCGGGCCATAATCGACTTCGGATCCCTCGGCGCTACCGCTGCCGGCATCGTCGGCGTGGTAGCACTGATATCTCACGTACAAACCCTCGCCCAACGCATTCCCGATACCAAACTCTCAAAATCAGCCCGCAAGCTTCGCTACAGCATCTCCGGCGTGCTCTGGCTACTCTTCGTCTGCCACGCCATCAAGACCATTTACTTCTGGGGGTTCATGCTCTTCCCCGTCACGCCAATCTCGCCGGCAGGCGGTAGTGCCCTCTGGCAGATGAACACCGGACAGGTTGTGCTTACATTCACTGGCTGTGGTTCCACCATTGGCGCGCTGCTCCTGATAGGAGCTTACGATCGCATGGCGCGCCTCCACCGCCAACTCACCAAGCCACTCCAGCAGCAGGCCCGGCTGGCCAAGAAGCACTGGGTGGACGTGCCACCTTCGGCCCATCCCAAACCCGCTGAGGAGACCGCCTGAACCGCTCCCGATAACTACTGAGAACTCGCCGCCCAACCTCACCCCTCCCCGCCGGTCGTCCGATTCTATGTACATGCTCCGCCCATGCCGCGCCAAAATGCTGCCCGCTCGCCTCCTAGCGGCTATAACCACAATAACCACAATAACTTGCGCAGCAATCGCCCTCCCACAGGACGGCGACACCACTGAGCGCGTCACCACCTACCGCAAGGTTCACCTATTCGATTTCGCCGAACGCGACCTGGGCAATTTCGAAGATACGCCGATGCACTGGGTGCCTTTCTCAGGCCCCGGGCTGCCTCCCTATTCCACGGGGCGATTCGACAACGAGGCCGGTTACGAGGCTCCGCCGTCGTTTCATTATCACATCCGGGGTGGGAGCATCGGCTTCGAGTACGCCCGTGATGATCTCGCAATATCACCTGAGTCCGACTACCTCGTCGAGGGCTACATCCGCTGCCAGGGGCTCGAATTCGCTCGGGCATTCATCGTTTGCTACCTGGTTGATCAACTCGGCGACCCGATCCCCCGTAGCGAAGCGGTCAGTCCCTTCGTCAACGGCACCAGCGACCCACCAGACGATTGGCAACGCGTCACGATCGAGGTGCCGGTCGACAACCCCCTGGCCTATGCCATGCGGCTCCAGCTCTGGGTGCTACAGGACTACGCCTGGCAGGAACCCGACGCCAACGTCCCCGACCCGATCATCCGGCAGGACGTTAATGCGCACGTCTGGTTCGACGACATCGCGATCTACCGCATGCCCCGCGTGCGACTGGCGATCTCCAACCCGGGCGGCGTAGTCGCACCGGAGACGGCCGAGCATCTCACCGTCGCAGTCCACAACGCAACGCTAGCCCACGTCGACATTGAGCTCAGCGTCACCGACGTGCATGGCGTAAAACGCTTCAGCGAGATTCAGGCCGTCGATCCACTCGCCACGCGGCGTTTCGAAACCCCCGTGCCCAACCTGCCACCCGGCCACTACGAAGCCCACGCCCGCCTCGGCACCAATGTCGACACGCTCGTCGAACGCACCATCCAGTTCGACATCCTGCCCGAAATCATCCAGCTCGACACTCGCTGCGAAGACATCGGCATCGATCTCGGACGCTGGGCCGGCGGAAGCGTTGACGGAGTCATCGAACTCGTTGACGAGCTCGGTTGCGGCGCTGCCCGCCTGGGTGTCGCCATGATCGGTGCCCCCCGGGACTACCGTGAAACTCACTACCTCGAACAGATCCGCGACCTGGTCCATCTGCTCGCGATAAACCGCGTCGAAACCACCGGCATCATTCTGCAACCCGGTGCAATCGACACCAACACCACGGTCGCGTCAACCTACAGCCTGCTCACCGGCGATCGCCCCTGGGACAGCTACGTCGGTCCCGTGTTTGCCTACCTGGGCGACCTGCTGTTCTCCTGGCAACTCGGCGAAGAAGCCATCGAGCTGCACTTCCCGGACACGTGGTCGGCCGACGCCATCCGCAGTGTCCGTAGCCAGCTCGAACGCTTCATCGCCGTCCCCCAGCTCGTCGTCCCACGCTCCGTGCTCGACACCACACAGACCAGGCTGCTCCCCGAGTTCGCGCTCGCGCGCGATCCTTCGACCACCGAACAAGCGCCGCCCACAGACGACGCCGGCCCGGACACCGATACCGACGACCAAACTCCCTCCGCGACCGCTTCGCAGCGCCCGCACGCCTATTCGTTTCACCTCCCCGGCTCGATTCCGGCCCAGGCCTTCCCCTGGCATCTGGCTTTCTGGTTCGAGAACAGCACCGACCGTGCCTTTGAAGGACTCCGACCTGACCAAACCCGGTCGGAAAAACGCGGGCCGGCCCACTGGATCACGCTCGGTATCCCGAACGACCTCCAGCTCACCACTACGGATCAAATCGCCGACCTCGCCCGACGAGTCATCCTCGCCAAGGCCGTCAACCCGGATCGACTCTACGTGCCGGCACCATTCGCTCTTTCCGGCCGCGGTGGCGAGTTGAGCTGGCAACCGACGGCGGAGTTCATCCCGCTTCGCACGCTGTTCCACTACCTCTCCGGACGCCGGGCTATCGCCGCTCTTCAGCTCGACGACCAGTCCGTGGCCCTGCTGTTCCGCGGCACCGACCATAGCTGCCTGGTATTGTGGACCTGGCGTCTGGACCATGACGACGTCGCCGCCGACCTCTATGTCGGCGCCAGCGCCTACGCGATCGATCTGTCCGGAGAACGTCTCCAGCTGGAGCGAAACGGGCTGCAAGCGCACATCCCGCTCTCGAACGTGCCGTTGATCATCGAAGACGTCGACGCCCCTCTGCTACTGCTTCAGGACAGTTTCGTAATCGAGCCCGCGTCCATTCAACTGCATGAGCCCGACCTGCGTCCCACGATGAGGCTGCGCAATTTCTATCCCCAGGAGTTGACCGGCACTGCCGAGCTGCGCCCGCCGCCCAGTTGGCAGGTCACGCCCAACCCGACCCAGGTCCACCTCCGGCCCGGAGAAGCGTTGGAACAGCCGCTGAACTTCGCCATGCCGCCGCGACAAATCGCCAGCGCGCAAATCGTCGCGGTGGACTTCCATCTCGTGCGACCCAAGCTGGTCGATCTGCACTTTGAAGTCCCGATCAGCATCGAGCTGCGTGACATCGTGGTGACGGCCAGTGCCTGGTGGGACAACGACGATCTCGTTGTCGAGCAGGTCGTTCAGAGCATGGCGCCCCAGGCGGTAAGCTTTACGGCCTTCTGCCAGGCGCCGGATCGGGCCCTCCAGGAGGGGGTATTCCTCGAAGTCGCACCCGGCGACACGCGTGTCCAAACCTACCGGTTCAGGAATTCGCGTGACCTGGCCGGTGCCGAGCTCTGGCTCGGCATCCAGGAGATCGACGGCCGCCGAGCACTCGACCAACTTGTCGACGTACCGCGATAACGTCATAATTCAGAATAAGATAAGGAATGCGACCGCACGCCCGCGAAGGACGTGCCGGAGAGTGTGTATAGATGACCGATCGTCAGCCCGACGAGCAGTTGCCCGCATCGAATCAGCCCCCGCAGGCCGCAACGCCGGCGCCCCGCAGCGGACGCCGACCGCCGGCCATCGTGCGCTATGGTGCGATGAACTGGATCGGCGAATTCGCCTGCAAGCCAAGGCAGGAGCTGACCCGCGGGGCCCGCGTCGTAATAGAAACCGACCGCGGCATAGAGCTGGGTGAGCTGATCGGTCCTGCCAGCGACGAGGTGCTATCGCGCGAGGATTTTCAGGATCGCGTGCGCGCCTACACGGACAACAGCGGCAACGAATTCTGCCGCCCGCGTGCCGGGCGACTGTTGCGCACCGCCACCACACAGGACCTCGACGAACAGCGCCACCTCGACGCCCACGCCCCCGAGGACATCAACTACTGTGCCCAGTTGGCCACCGAATTCGGCCTGGACATGAAAATCATCACCGCCGAGTACCTGCTGGGCGGCGAACGCATCGTTTTCTACTTTGGCGCACCGGCCCGCGTTGATTTCCGCCAGCTCGTCCGCCAACTCGCCCAGCGCTATCGCACACGCATCGAGATGCGTCAGGTCGGGGCACGCGACGAAGCCCGGCTGGTCGCCGACTACGAAGTCTGCGGGCGCGAGTGCTGCTGCCGCAACTTCCTCAAGAAGCTCCGCCCGGTCAACATGAAGATGGCCAAGCTTCAGAAGTCGACGCTCGACCCGAGCAAGGTCTCCGGCCGGTGCGGACGGCTGCGCTGCTGTCTGCGTTACGAGCATCTCGGCTACGAGGAACTGGCCGACCGCCTGCCGCGTAGCGGCCGCCGGGTCGAGACCGAATTCGGCGCCGGCACCGTGATCGACCAGCAAGTGCTCACGCAACTAGTAACGGTGCGTACCGATGCCGAGCGCATCGTTGTGGTCCCGCTGGAAGAGATCAAAGCCTTTGACGTGCCCTTCCCGACCAAAGAGGAGCAACCTCCCGCGCGTCAGGCCGCCCCCGAGACTGAAACCGACGAGTCTGCCTCGTCACCGCGGCGCCGATCGCGGCGCAGCCGCGGCCGACGTGGTCGCGGCGAGGGCGACCAGCGCAACCAGCGCGAAGATACCCCGACCACTGGCGACGCGACACAGCCACCTGATGCAGGGCAACGGCCCGCGAGCACCAGCGCTTCCGACGGCGGCGGCGAAGAGGGCGGCAAGAAACGACGACGACGCAAACGCAAACCACGACGACGACCTCCCGACCAGGCCGCCAGCAACGATTCGAACTGATTGCGGGCCGCTCCAGCGTGCCGGCCACGCCCCCGAGAAAACCAGTATGGACGCCGACCTGCTGCAACGATTCGAGCAAGCCATTCGCGACGACGGGCGCTACCCGCCGGCCGCCTACGAGTTTCTCCAGGCCGGCCTCGAACTCGCCACCAAGCGACGCCATGGCGACACGCCCCCAGGAACGCCACGCCACGTCACCGGCGGCGACCTGTGCGAAGCCCTGCGCATCCTCGCCCTGCGCACCTGGGGACCACTCGCGCTGGAGGTCCTGCGCCGCTGGAACATCCGTGCCACGCGTGACTTCGGCGAAATGGTCTATCTCATGATCGACATCGGCCTGATGGGCAAACAGGAAGACGACCAGCTCAGCGACTTCGACCGCGTCTACGAATTCAAGGACGCCTTCGGAGATTACGAAATCGGGCAATTCCCCACGCAAGACGAATGACCCTTTGGGGGGACCAGACCGCATGCGAGACTACATTCCCAACATTTCCGAGCCGACTCGCCGGTGGATTCGTTTTCTGGCCCTGCTCGCCGCCCTGGCGCTGCTCTGCTGGATCGCCTACGCACTCCGCTCGGTTTTCACGCCGGTAATCGCCGGCCTGGTGATCGCCTACATCCTCAATCCGCTCGTCACCTGGCTCGAACACCGCTGCCACATCGCCCGCCTGCACACCGTCGTCGTCGTTTTCGCCCTCCTGGTGGCGTTGCTCGCGGTCGGCGGAGCCTACATCACCAGCCACGCGCTGGCCCAGATCCACCTCTTCCAGGCCAACTTCCCCGGCTACGTCGAGGACGTCGGCGCGTGGATCAGCAAATATCAGAGCCGAACGACCAGCGCGGCCACTACTCTGCCCACCGCCCTGCACGACAACTGGTGGGCCCAACTCGCCCCCTTGCTCAAGGAGCACGGCGTGGCCGTGGCGCGCTCCGCCGCCAACACCGCCAGCGGCTTTTTGATGAACTTCGTGAACGTGATCTCCCTGATCGTGCTCGTGCCGCTGTTCACGTTCTTCTTCCTCTGGCGATTCAATGACATGATCGCTGCCGTTCGCGACCATCTCCCGGCACACTACCGCGACAACATCATCCACGTCGTCGGCACCATCGACGGCGCCATATCGAACTTCTTCCGCGGCCGGATCATCGTCTGCGCCATCGTCGGCCTGCTCACCGCCATCGGCTGGTCGCTGATCGGCGTGCCCTACGCCCTGGTGCTCGGGCTGATCGCCGGCACGCTGAACCTGGTTCCGTTCATGTCCATGCTGGCGCTGCCGCCGGCCCTGTTCTTCGCCTACATCGGCGCTGCCGACGCGGGCACCGCCTGGGCCCTGCCGGTGTGCCTGACAATGGGCGTCTATATGCTCGTCCAGACGCTCGAGTCTTTCCTGCTCAGCCCCGCCATCGAGGGGCGCTCGTCCGGGCTCCACCCGCTCGCCATCGTCATCGCCATCATGATCGGGGCCGAGTTAGCCGGGCTGCTCGGCATGTTGCTCGCCATCCCCGTCGCCAGTACCCTCAAGACCTTCGCGGCCGAACTGGTGCTGCCCGAGCTACGCCGGCTGGCCAAGCCGGCCACCGCCGACCTGCCGCAATCGGCACCACCACCGGCCAACGACGCGCCGCCGACCGAACCAGAGCAGGACAAGGACGCTTCAGCATGACCAACCCGCAGCACCATCAAGCGCCGGATCGCCCCTTCGGGTCCGACCCCCAGCGCCCCGCCTGGCCGCTAATACTTTACGGCCTACTGGTCGCCGCCTGCGTGGTGTTCCTCTTCCTGATGGCCCTGCTGTATTCCGGCCGCTAGCGCTGTTTGCATCTTATGAGAGGTGGGGCGGGCGTCTCGCCCGCCGTCTTCGTTCGGCAACCGAGGCATGGCGGGCGAGACGCCCGCTCCACTTGTGATGTGGAACTTATGAGAAGGTACATTAGGGTCGACGTTGCCCACGCCTCGCACCGCGTTTGAAGGAGTCTGGACGCCATGAGTCAGGGCGCTTCGCAGATCAACCTCAGCGAACTCGACGCCCCCCGCACACATCAACCCGATCCGCGCATCCTCGAACGCAATATCGCCGCCCTGGCAGCCGAGCAGCCCGAATTCGCCCGCCAGCTCCGCGAATTGCGGCTGCCTGATCATTGGCAGCCGGCGCTGGCCCTCGATAACACGCCCACCTATCGCTGCGAAGCTCCCGGCCATCCGCCTAAATGGCTCGGCCAGACCGCCGTCCCCGCGCGCCGCGCCGCGGCCACGCTCACCGACGCCCTCACGAGCGCAAAGAACGTCGCCCTGCCCTGCCTGGCAGCCGGCGCCGAGTTGGTCTACCTGCTGGCTCAACTCCCGCCGCACCTGGCCGTCTTCGTTTTTGAGGACGACCCGCGCGTCGTGGCCGCCGTCCTTTGGCTGCACGATTTCTACGCCGACATTGCCCGTGGGCGCTGCCAGTTCCTGCCGGCCGACCGCGAACGTGACGCGCTGCACAGCCTGCTTCAAAAACACGTCGGCCTGGTGCCGCCCACCAACATCCTGCTCAAAGATCTCGTCTCACCCGAGCGCTGCGACGCGATCCGAACGACCTGCGAAGAGGTCGGCAACAGTGTGATTTCCGAGCGCAACACGCGTTTACAGCAACTGCTCGCCCAGCCAGCCACAGACAAGGCCGCCGCGCCAAACGCCGAACACGTGTCGCTCACCGTCCTCGCCCTCCGCCCGGAACCGGCCCTGCACGTCCACGCCAGCCAGCTTGAACAGGCCGCCCGCCAACTCGGCTGGCCGGTCACCTGCTGCACGACCGCCACCCCCTACGATGTCGACGGCCTGGTGCATTGCGAAGCGCTGCATGCCGCCGCCCCACAACTGACAATCTGCATCGACCACTACGCCAACGTTGTTCCGATCCTGCTGCCGGGCATCAAGTGCACCTGGGTGGTGCGCGAGCCGGACGGGCCAATGCAACCGCCGGATTCGGACATTTCACTACTGGCCGCGTCGCCGCATATAGCAACCGACTTACGGAACAACTGCGCCGACGCCGTCCAGGTGATCGACTGGCACTGGGGTTGCTCGGCCACTACTGACACCCCCGTCGCCGCCGGCTGCTGACAAGCTCGACGTTCTGCTGGTCGCCGACCTGCCCAACGACACTCCTGCCGCCTATGGCGTCAAGCACTCCAGCCACCAGTTGCTCTGGCGTAACCTGCGCCAGCTGCTAAGCTCCTCTCACACTACCGCCGCCGCGCGCAACGCTCATAACCTGCTCGCCCGCGCCGAGCGTGAAACCGGGCTGCGCGTCGGCGACGCCGACCTGCGCAGCGACTTCCTGCGTCTCATAGCCGACGTGATCGTCCCGCTGGCGATGCTGGAACATCTGGCCGAGCTTCTTTCCAAGCAGCGTGCTCGCGTGCACACCGTCGGCCGCGGCTGGCAGCGCCTCGATCACGCCAACTTCACGCACCTGGCCGACGACTACGCCGACCTGATGAATTGCAACCCGCCGCCCGCGCCGCACGTCTGCGTATATGCCCCCGTGGGTGATCCGCTACGTCCCGTGGTGCTTCACGCCGCCGCCAATGGCTGGCCGCTGCTGGTTTGTGAGCCCGGTGCCTTTAACGTATCGGACGGTCTGAAACCCGTCCTGATGCCGGAGCAGCACTATCAACTCTTGCGTGACACTCTGGAACTCCCCCGTGCGCTACAATCATATGTAGACGTTTCCCCGGGTGTCACGCGCCGCGCCGAACGCGCAGCTCATCACGTGCGTGCGAGCCACACTTACGCGCACCGTCTTGGAGGGCTCGCTCAGGATCTATTCGGCCCCGGCGTCTAAGCCCGACAGCGCTGGGTTCGCAAATGTCATTGCCGCCTGACAACCTGACTTCACTATCAACGCTTAGCCGGCACCTGTGCAGCGCAACGGTGCTCCTGGTGCTGTTCGCTATCGTTGCCGCCAGCCCCGCCGGCATCCCCACCGATCCCGCCATCACCGTGCTGGCCGACTTTGAGGACGCCTCCGTCGCCACCAGCATCGGCGCCGTGCAGAACGTCAGCGCCGCCGACTGCCGCGTGCGGCGTGAGTCCATCCCCGCCCGCGGACAGGGTAGCCTGGCACTGACCATCGGCGCCACCGCACCGCGCGTCTCCGTCGTCTGCGACCTGATCTTCCGCACGCCCGTGCGTCTCGAACGAGCCGACCAGGTCGCGACCTTCGTCTGGCTCAACGAGGGTGCTTTCGAACTCGCCTTTCGGCTGCGCGACGCTCGCGGCCAGGTATTTGAGACCCAGGCCAATCGCGTCGACCACGCGCTGCGCTGGGTCCGCTACAGCGCCCCGGTTGACGCCGACGCGCTCACCCGCATCCGCGGCGAACAGCCGCTGACGCCGCCCTTCGAGGTCGCTGGCTATCGCGTCACCACGACCAAACGTGGCGAGCAGACCATCTACCTCGACGATCTCCAAATCGAGCACCGCGTGCTCCATCGCGACCTCATCCGCGGCGAATTCGAGCTCAACGAACCCACCCAGATCTACGCCCCCGGCGCCACCGTCGGCGCCGCCGTCGTGCTCGAAAACCAATCACGCACCCGCACCCTGACCATTTTCGTCGACCTGGCCTGGCGCCGTCCCGACGGCTCCGTCCTCGCCACCGAGCAGGCCAGCGTCCGGCTACCGCCCGGCGGCAACGACTTCCGCGCCTATCGTCGACTCGATTTCTCGCAACGCATCGACACACCCGGCCTCTACCAGCTCGTCGCCGAGGCCCGCGCCGCCAATTGGCCCGCACCGAACGTCTTCGAGACCACCATCGCCGTCACGCCCAGCAATCGGCGGCTCTCGCGCGGCCGGTCGACCTTCTTCGGCGTACGCAGCAACCTGCTCGCCGAACCCGAGCTCGACCAGTTGCTCGAAATCGGCGTCGCCCGCGATATGGGCGTCAACCTGCTCGCGCTCGACACCCCCTGGCGCTTGATCGAACCCAAGCCGGACGCAATCAACTTCGCTCTGCTCGACCCGCTCGTCGCGGCCCTCACCGCACGCGACATCGCCCCCCTGCTGATCATCACCGCGCCGCCACGCTGGCTGCCCGCCGACCACGAGTCGCGCCAGGCCCACGTCGCCACGCTGATCGACGCGCTCTTCACCCACTACGAAGGCCGGCTCGCGCGTTTCCAGTTGACCAGCTCAATCTTCATCGGGCTGAGCGTGCCGCAACAACTCGACGCCACGCTCGAACTGCATCAGCAACTCGTCAGCAAACACGATCAGCTCGAATTGCTCACGCCGCCCGCCGTCCCGCTTGATGATCTCGACCTGGCCCCCACCGTCGGCCAGTTCATCGCCACCAACCCGGACTTCCCCGTCGCCTTCGCCACCGCCGGCTCGCCCGAGCAAAGCCGACAGATGCTTGAGGGTTTTCGTATAGCGGGCGGCTTCCACTGGCGACCGGCCCACCGCTGGTTTCACACGGCCGACCCGCTGGTCGGCGCTGGCCGTGACACCAACGCCGAAGAAATCCTGCGACACTACGTAACCGCAGCGGCCGCCGGCGTCGGCGGGCTGGTCTGGTATGACCTCCGCGACGATGACGTTTCCGCCGATCATGCCGACCGTCTTCGCGGCCTCGTGCGCCGTGATTTCAGCCCGAAGACGCGTCTACTCGGCTACGCGGCCGCCGCCGGCCAACTCACCGGCTACGCCTGTCATGGCCCCGTCGCCGGCACACCCGCGGGCTTCACTTCCGCACTGTTCATCGGCGGCAACCGCCAGATCGCCGTCCTCCTGCCCAACCCCAACGCCGATCTGCCCGCCGTCCTCGCACCGATCAAAAAACTCCCCGGCCAGCTCACCGCGCAGGATTTTGAACGCCGGGCTTATCCCGTGCTCGAGTCGACCGCCCCACCACTCGTGGCCGCCATCCCGCGCCCGCTCTTCATCACGCTTGAGCTCAAACAACCGCAGCCCGACCCGCAACTGGCCCTGGCCAATCCACCCTGGCTGCGCCTGCCCCACACCGTGTTCTGTAACGGCAGCGCCGAGTTCAACATAGCAGCCGACCTCGTCGTGCCACTGACGCAGAGCTACCTGCAACTGATCATCCCGCGCGACGCACCGCTCGAATCCTCATTCTCCGCGCTAGCGCTAACCGGCGAAGTCGGTGAAACGCTCACCCAATCCGTCCGCCTGACGCCCCGCCCGGGCGCCAACTTTGAACATCTCACGCTCGCGCTGCGTGCTTCGATCGCCGGCGACACGCTCGAAATCCCCATCCACGTCCGCGCCGTCACGACCGTCCGGCAACTGCCTCGCGGCACCATGCTCAGCGATCCGCGCTTCACCCTCGCCGAGTTGGCGACTTCTTCTGACGTGCGCGCCACGGCCACCGTAACGCTTCTCGCCGCCTTCCAGGCGCAAGCCCTGCACCTTAATTTGAAAATCGAGGACGATCGCATCGTGCCTCCCATGCGAACGGATGGCTCAACCTCCGGCGACCGCGTACTCATCAGCATCGCCCGCGCCGGCGACCCGCTCGTGCAACAATTCGTCCTCTATCCCGGCTCCGCCGACGCCACCATCAGCCCCACCGCCAACAGCACCCTGCGCACGCCCGACTACTGGCGCGCCCGCATCGATGGCTCACCGGAATCGGGCACCTGCTCGGTCAAAATCGAGATCCCCGCCCGCGCTCTCAGTCCCGGCGTACTGCGTCCGGGCGACCGCTTCCGCCTAGCCGTCCGCTATCTCGACGACGACGACGACGGATTCCCCGCCCAGCCCGTGGACTGGGGCGGCGGAGTCGACGGCAACGCCACCACGCAAACCGGACATTGGATCACACTCGGAAGCTGATAACGAAAACGCAGGCGGGGCGTAGTGCGCGCAAAAAACGGGTGGCCGCAGATGGGGTCCTCTGGAGGGGGGGTTGGGGTTCGAGCGAGGGGGCCATCAAGCACGGATCATGCTTTCAGGAACCAAGTCCTTCCCTGATGGCCGAGGGACGCCGTCATCTACTGGCCACCCATTCGATTCGCACTACGTTTAAAAGATCGACGTGAGTCAAGAAGTGCACCGGCAGGGACATCCGTGTTCTGCCGGTGCGAGTCGGCCGTTCGCTGCTCCTCCCTGAGCTGCCTTTCCGACCGGGATCCGCACAGCCGTCGGCGCCGCAATTGCCAGGAAAAAACACCCGACAAACTACCTATAATCAACCGACGCGTTACTGACAGTCTAACACAGATTCTTATCGGCGGGTCCTAAAACACCCCCCAGGATTACCAGCGAGAGCATTACGCTTGGCAAATTAGTTGAACACAGACAGTCCAGACACAACATATAGCCGCCCCCCTCAACCCCAACCCCTTGGTTGATCACCACAAGCAGATATAATCTCATTATATTTCCCCCATTTTCACACCAATCCGGCCAGAGAACGTCAAATTGACGACTTTATGGGCTCAAATTGCCATGCCCAACTCGACGTAGAACCTTGCGCAACAGTAGATAATTGCGCCCCCGATAACGCGTCACCTCGGCCGACACGACGAACTCAGTGAAGCCCGCCTGTGCTTCTCGCTCCATCATCTCTAGTAATTGATTCTCAAGAACCGTCATGGTTTCTAATTTCGGCGCCCCCACATCGGCCTGGATGGCCAACTGTGGCTGATCGCCTTCGTAGATCAGGCGGGCCGGCCGCTCCATCAAAAACGTCCCCTCCAGCAACAACTGTGGCCCCCCCCTGCTGGCTTGGCTGGTAGCCTCGGCCGGTCCTGCGGGCAGGATTGGCGTCGCCCGGTCCTGTTGCCGCAAGAGGTTCTTCAAAATCGCCGCCTCGTCGGGCTTGCGCAGCGTCGACTGTTCCGGCGGTGTCGTGGTCGCAGGTTGCGTGGTCGTGCCCGGGGCGGGTGGTTCCTGCCCCAGCGCAGGCCGCAGACCGACGCCAACGGCCAACAGTGCCCCCATCCGCAGGAAGTCCCGCCGAGAAGCGGGATCGGTGTCGCATTTGTCCTTCCGGGGCATCGCCAGAGACCTCCTTGTACCAGGTTCAGACCGCCGGGCGTGGCCCAGCCGACGCACCGCCGACGGATAGGTTATATCGCCCGGGCGGACACGTCGAATCGACCGATAGAAAACACGTGAGCATGGATGCTGTCGCAATCTACGGAGCCGGGGGGCTCGGCAGCCTCGTCGAGGACATCTGCCGCCAGGCCGGCAATCTGCGCCCGGTCGCCTTCCTCGATTCCAACACCGCCAAGCACAACACAACCCATGCCGGCCTGCCCGTCCGCGGCGGGCTCGAAGCCGTCCCCGAACTGCTCGCCGAAGGCATCCAGCAGGTCATCGTCGCCGTCGGCGACAACAACGCCCGCATCGCCTTGGCCGAGGCGCTCGAAGAACGCGGCATGCGGCTGGCCTCAGCGGTGCACCCGCTGGCCTCCATCTCGCCCACCGCCCAGATCGGTCGCCACGTCGTCATCAGCGCCCGCACGATCGTCTGTACACACGCAACCATCGGGCCCCACTGCGTGCTCTCCGCCGGCGCCATCTGCGAACACGACAATGTCCTCGACGCCGGCGTGTTCCTCGGACCCGCTGTCCGACTCGCCGGCACAGTGCGCATCGGTGCACGCGCCACCATCGACATCGGCGCCACCGTTATTCCCGGCCGCACCGTCGGACACGGCACACACATCGCCCCGGGAACCGTGGTCATCCACGACGTGCCAGCCGACGTGACCGCCGGCGGAATACCCGCCGCCACCGGCGACATGCTCTCCTCGCGCTTCGTCGCCGAACAAACCTGAGCAACACCCGCATCTCCATCGTCGGCAAACCTGGTGTGGTCTTTCACGCTGTACGCATCCTATCCAATGTGGGGCGGGCGTCTCGCCCGCCGTTTGTGATCCCCAATCGGGCTTGGCGGGCGGGACGCCCGCCCCACCTCTTATGCGGGATTAATGAGAAGGTGCAATGGAAAAACCGCCCCCCATTCAGGCCGACTGTCGGCGAACGATCATGTCAAAGCCGCGCACCATGCTCGTATACAGCGCATACGTCACGCCCAGGTACCCCATGGCCGCCACCGCCGCAGCGATCGCCTGCGCGACGCGAAAGTCCGTCAACTGACGCGTCCCGACCGCGGCCGTTCCCGGCCCGCCCATGCTGCTCATATACGAATACGAGGCGCTGTCCTCGACCACGCGCCACGGATCCAATAGCCCCTGCATGGCCGGGAATGGCGCAAACGGCCGCGTGATGGCCGAAGCCATCGGGCTACCCGCGTTCACCATCGCCATGCCGCACGCCGTCAAGAGCCCCGCACTGCCCAGCACGACCGCGGTGCTGATCATCACCGCGCGCACCGTCTTCTTCGACAACAGCGAAAAATGCAGCCCCACCATCGCCGCCAGCGCAGAAAAAGCCACCATCAACACGGGTAACAACAGCGCCGACTCGAACGGCACCACCGGCGCGCTCCCCCGCGCCAGCAGCCCCACCACGACGAACAGCGCCACCGTCAGCGTGGGCACCGCGATCAGCGGGATCACCAGCCGCACGAGCCCCTGCAACATGCCGGCGATGATGTACCGACTCGTCAGCGGCGTCGACAACAGCAGCTCGATCGTCAGCGTTTCTTTCTCACGCGTCAGCGTCGTGGCGGCCGTGTTCGTCACGACCAGCAAGACCACGGCCAGTTCCACCCACACCACCACGGTGAGCACCACGCGCGTCCCGCCCAGCATCGCCGAGCTGAGCCCCCAATAACCCTGGTAGTGCGCTATCACCAGCGCAACCGCCCCGATCAGCCCGGCCGCCACGAACAACAGCCGCAGCAACGATCGACCGCCCGCCGACGCCCGCGTCGCCGCCTCGCGCCAGGCGATCGGATTGCGCCACACGCGCCGCGGCTGACGCCGGCGCTCGTCGGTGCGAGCGGGGGCAAAACGCTCCCAGAAACGCGACAGCAGCGTCGTCTCGCCCTCGCGCGACCCGCGGCGAACCCAAATGAGACTCAGCACGACCATCAATGCCGACGCCAGCGTCGTCACCACCATGTATCCATACTGCGGATAAGCCAGCAGCCAACGAGCCGGCCAGCCATAGGAATACACGTCCGATAGTGGCGGTGCGGGCGTCTGCCCGGTCACGACAAACAGCGCCAGAAACGGATGCACCGGCGCGAGCCAGCTCATCTGCGGCATAGCACCGGCCCAACTCAGCGTGCTGGTGCCGACGGGCGCAACTGCCAGCAGTCCGTAGTTCGACAACCCGACCGCCCCGACCGCCAACAGGTAAACCGCCACGCCAACGAAAAACGCGAAGATCGTTCGACGCGTGCCGATGCGCAGAAAGCTGATCATGATCGCGATCGAGCCGGTCAGCAGGCCGGTGCACGCGGCCAATCCGCACGCCTCGAAGATCTCCGCTGTCGTGACGCCGCCGTAGATCATCGTCACACAAAACACCGGCAGCCCGGCTAGCAACAACGCCCACACGAAATAGAGTCGGCTGAACAGCGAACCGAGGACGATCTGAGCGTTGCTCAGCGGCGTGGTGAGCAGGATGTGATAGGTATTGGCGTCCTTTTCCTGCGTGATCGCCCCGGCACAGAAAATCGGCGCGATGAAGCTCATCAAAAAGAGCTGCATCAGGCTCACCGCGACGAACGCGTGGGTAGCCTTCTTCGCGAGGTCTGCCAGCGAGCCCGACTCACCCAGCAGCAACCCGCCGCCGAACAGGAAGACGGCCATCAGGACAACCAGGTAAATCAGCCGGGCCCAATGGTGCTGGTACCTCTTCCCCCCCGTCGCCACAACGCGCACCAAAATGGGATTGGCCGGCAACAGCCGCCACAACCAGAGCCCGACATCCCCGAGCATGCTCATCGGCACACCTCAACCAACCGCCCACTACGTCTCCGAGTCCCGACGTTCCTAATCCCCACCGGCCCCATCGAGGCATTCGATCGTCGTAAGATTGTCGATATTGAGGACGGAAATTTCGCCGTCGTCTTTTTGCAGGTGGAGCCGGCAGAGCCAGTATTTGTCATCCTTGCTATGGGCGTACCAACTGCCGGTCTTGTCCAGCTCGACCGCGCGGACCGTGCCGACCAGCTCCTGCTCCCAATCCCGGTCCCGGCGATCGATACGCCGGCGAATGCGAACCCGCCGCCCCGGCTGACAGTCGTCGATGGTATTCATCGGTGACACTCCTCCAGCATTCGCTCGCGGCCGGGGTCACCCTCCAACCCCAAACGCAGCAACGGCCCGATCAGATCATCACGCGACGATTATAGATCCACCATTCGATCAGAACCAGAGCGAGCGCCACGCCGACAAACCAGCGCCACACCTCCGGCGTCGCCGTCGTGATCGCACCAACCTCGACCACCTCGTGCGTATCAATTTTGAGCGGCGCGGTCGGCGGAGCAATGCCGCTCTCCCACGAATCCTCGAGATTCACCGCAAAGGTGTCCCGACCCGCGACGCCGTCCTCGACGCGATACACGCCGACATCATCGGTATGCCCATAATACGCGCTGCCCATCGCATCCGGCCGGAGCTTCACAGTCCGGCCATCCGGGCGAACCAGGCGTAGCTCGTCGCGGCCGGCCGGCGCGGGCACCTGGAGCGTATCGCCCGGACGCAGCGGACCTTCCTCAGCCTCCGCACCACCACCACCCAGGTACCGAACCACGTTGTACATAAACGCAGGAAAGCTGCTGCTCCACCAGTTCGACCGTTCGACCGCAAATGTGAGCAACAGACAATGTTTATCGCCGGCCGCGTAGCGCGCCAGCATCGGCCCGTGCGAACCCTCGATCAACACTTCGGCCTGCTCCGGCAAATCAACCGCGAAACCCTCATAGACGAACAGCCCGCTCAGGCTGACGTGACGCAGCAGAGGATGAGACTCATCCCACCAGATCGGAACCAGCCATTCCAGCTTCTCGTCGTGTCGGCTGATACCCTCCAGCGGCGGAACTGCTCCGATGAAAAAGAAACTCCCACCCGGCAACGTGTTCGGCGCAACCTTGTCAAAGATGACCACGTCGTAATTCGAGCGGTTGTCAGTGACAAATCGGCTACGCTGCGTCTCGTATTCTTCCGGCGTAACAAACGGATACTCGGCCAGCGGCAGCGGGCGCAGGGCACTGTCGAGGAAGAGATTCCGACGCGTCACGGTCAGCACGCTCATCCGCCGCGGCGGCGGCGCGATCGTATAGGCCACATTGTCAACCGCAAACACATCGTCGCGACTGAGCCGGGCTTCGACGACCGCCGCCCGATCGAGCGGAATATCAAAACTGAGCGACGCGGAACTGCCGGCGTCGGCCGGAGCTTCGGCGCCGTCGGCCGAAGCGGTACAACCAGCCAGCTCGATCGGCCGAACGCCCGCCAGCACGCCATCAACCTGCACGGAAACGTCCGCCTGTACCGGATCGGGGCCAAAATTCTGCACGGTCAGAAACAAACTGAGCAGCTCCGGCCTTTCATAGTTGCGCTGGTGGCGGAAGTTCGTGATCCCAACGTTGTCGCGAGCTGAACCGATCCGCACCAGCTCCATCGTCCCGCTCCGCAAAACAAGCTGGTCCAGGTTAGCCACGCGACCATCCGAAATGAGCACCAGCTTGGCGGGGACCTCGGCGCTTTGTGGCGTAACCTGCGGCGTGTCCTCCATGCCGGGCGTCAGACGCGTCGGCGGGGCCATGTACGCCTCAGCCAGCTCGAGCGCCTCACGCATGTCGGTTCGGCCGTCGGTCGGCTCGATCTTCTCGATCAGATCAACCAGCTCGGACGTGTTGGTCGTGAACGGCGAAACGATCGAAGCGTGTTCGGCAAACGCAATCACCAACACCTGCGTGCCCGCTTCGGCCGGCTCAAAACGGAAAAACGAACGCCAGCCGCGGGCTCGCTGGTTCAGCGTGCGCACCAGGCGAATAGCTTGCTCCTTGGCCTCATCAAGACGAGTCTGCTCACCTTCACGCGCGTTCATCGACGCCGAACGATCAATGAGCAGCACCACGCGATCTTCCGCGGCCACGGTCGTCTCGACGATCGGCCGGGCCAGCGCCAGCACCACCGCCGCGATCACCAGGAGTTGGAGCAACAGCAACAGATTGCGGCGCAGACGCTGAAACGGTGCGTTGACCTGAAGATCC
The DNA here is from genome assembly GCA_963666925.2 of Phycisphaerae bacterium. Classification (GTDB taxonomy): domain Bacteria; phylum Planctomycetota; class Phycisphaerae; order UBA1845; family Fen-1342; genus JANQFV01. The sequence continues at coordinate 69,155 of CAXXTC010000006.1, forward strand.
TTGATCGCCCGCTTCCACAGCAGCGTAGACGCGATGCGCTCCTCACGCCGACGCAGCTTCAGAAAGTACAGAATGAGCAGCGCCGGCACGACGACGGCAGCGATGGTGGCGGCAACCCAGGGCGTCAGGAAACTCACGGGTGTCTCGCTTCAGACAGGCAAGCGGCACAAATGCACAGCGCATGGCCCACAACGCTGGCCCGCAACGATCCATTCTGGTGCGACGTTCTCATGCTGCCCCCCTACCTTATCAACCCGCGTTGCCGCAGGTACGTCAGCACCAGCACGTCGAACGGAACCCGCGTGCTGGTGAACAGGTAATTGATGCCGCGGCACAGGCAGTGATCCTTCAAACCCGCGCAATACGTCTTGAGATTGGCCTTGTACTTGTCCAGCAGCGGCTTGCTGATGGTCACTTCCGCGGTGTCGTCGTCCTCGACGTCCAGCAGCTTCAGATCGCCGGCAAGCTCGGGGTTGATTTCTTCCGGCGAAAGCACCTGGATGACGTACAGATCGAGGTCGCGACTGAGTAAATAGCGCAGCCCGTCGGCGTAGCCAGTCTTGTCGAGAAAATCGCTCAGCACGACGACCACGCCCTTGCCCGTGTAGCGAACGGCGAAGCGCTTGGCGACGGCCGTGAAATCGGACGCCCCCTCCAGCGGCATATCTCGCAAAAACTGCATGAGCTGCGCGGCCAACCGCCGGCCGCGCACGCCGCGCATCTCGTGCGTCAGCGTGCCGGAATAGCCATAGATGCTCACACGGTCGTAGCGGACCAGGCCGATGTACGCCAGCGCGGCCGCAACCCGTTTGACATACATCCCCTTGTTCGGCTTGCCCCAGTCCATGCTGCCCGAAACATCGAGCAAGATGGTGACGTTCAGGTCTTCCTCTTCGAGGAACAGCTTCAGCAGCAGCTTTTCGAGCCGGGCGTAGATGTTCCAGTCCAGAAAACGCAGGTCGTCGCCGACGACATAGTTGCGATAGTCGGCGAACTCGACGCTCTCGCCGCGGCGCTTGCTGCGGCGTTCGCCCTTCATCCGCCCAACAAATATCTTGCGTGAGAGAATTTCGAGCCGTTCGAGGCGGTTCATGAAATCCGCCGACAGCAACTCGCCGTCGTCGTCAGGCGACTGATCGGGCCGGATTGTCGTCGGTTCGGTAGCCATGGGCAGCGCCGGCTACGCAACCGCCTCGGTGGCGGTGGGCAGCTTTTCCAGGATGTCGTCAATGACGCTGTCGGTGCTGAGTCCTTCGGCCTCCCCTTCAAAATTGAGCAGCAGACGGTGACGCAGCCCGGGACAGGCCGCCTTCTTGACGTCGTCGAAACTCACGTTGTACCGGCCATCGAGCATGGCGTAGATCTTCGCCGCCAGCGTGAGCGCCTGGGCACCACGCGGGCTGGCCCCCCAGCGCACATATTGATTCACCATCGGCGTCGCAAACTCGCCCTCGGGATGCGTCGCCAGCACCACGCGGATAGCGTAGTCCTGTACGTGCGGGGCCATGATGATCCGCTGCACGAGTTTCTGGCCGGCGATAATCCGCTCGCCGTCAAGCACCGGCTGTATATCGGGCACGTAGCCGGTCGTGGTGCGCTCCATAATCGTCTTCAGCTCTTCGCGATCCGAATAGCCAACGATGAGCTTGAAGAAAAACCGGTCGAGCTGTGCTTCGGGCAGCGGATAGGTACCCTCCTGCTCGATCGGGTTCTGCGTAGCCATGACGAAAAACGGGGCCTTCAGCGCGTAACGCGTGCCGCCGGAAGTAATCGCATGTTCCTGCATGGCCTCCAGCAGAGCGGATTGCGTCTTTGGCGTGGCGCGGTTGATCTCGTCGGCCAGCAGAATCTGAGCGAAGACCGGGCCGCGCTGAAACTCGAACCCCCGCCGGCCGGTCTGCGGGTCTTCGTTGATGATGTTGGTGCCGATGATGTCGGCTGGCATCAGGTCGGGCGTAAACTGAATGCGCGAGAAGTCGAGGTTGAGCGCTTGCGAGAGCGTGCGGATGAGCAGCGTCTTGCCCAGGCCGGGGACGCCCTCGAGCAACGCGTGCCCATCGGCGAAGAGGCACACCAGCACCCCATCGACGATATCGCGGTGGCCAACGATCATCTTGCCGATCTCACCGCGCAGCTTGTCGAACTCCTCGCGAAAGGCCGCCACCTCGTGCTCGACCTGCATATCACCAACTGCCATGTGGTTCTCCCCTGTGCGGCGTCGCCGCGTCCTGAGGACCCTCGCTATTCGACACTCACGGCACCGATTCTAAGGCCGGACCGCCCATCTTGCGAACCGATTCCCCGGGGCCACCGCCTAGAGATTACGGTTGTCGAGCCAATCCAGGATCTCCGGGTAGATTTTCTCGGTGGCCAGCGGAGTGGCCTCGATCTCGCCGTGGGCCAGTTCGTCGATAAGCAGATGGTGCTTGTCGAGGGCCGGTATGCGGTCGAAGAACAGCTTGCGGGTGACGTCCGGGTTGGCGATCCGGTCGCGCCCGCCGTGCACCACGAGCGTTGAGACCTCGACCAGGTCGTAGTGGTCGGAATAGATGTGGTCGGGCTGGCCCAGCAGGCTGATGAAGCCGCGCTGGCGAACGCACTTCGCGAGCTGGCCGAGCACGCCGGCCTTCATGGTATCCAGCACCAGCCGGCGACCGCCCAGGATGATGTCCGCCCGGTGGTTGGTACCCCCGGTAAACGTGCCGGCCAGTTGGAGCATAGTCTGGACGGCGGCACGTTCGAGTGTCTCAGCCCGCTCGGCCAGGGGCCGCGGCAGGCGGTGCCACCACGGCTTGGCAAATTCGCCGCCGGTGATCCAGTTCAGCGGGACCTCGCCGGCCGCTTCGAGAATCGCCTGAAGCCAGCCCCAGCGGGCCAGCAGCTCGAACGGATAGTTCGAGGAGCCGTCGGGTTTCCAGAATTCTTTGCCCAACTCGGCCCAGCGCAGCCGGCCGGCATCGTCGTACAGGGCCGCCGGCCAGCGCAGCGCAGCCGGAAACTCCACAAAAACGCACCCCGCCAGAGCTTCCTGGCGCTGCCGGGCCAGAGCCGCATCAGCGCGGATACCGCCCTGCCCCCCAGTTCCAGCAAACACGGCCCCCTGGACATACCCCGCCAGCGTCATGGCCCCCATGCTTGCCCCGATGACAAACGGCTTGCGGCCCGTAACCTGGCGAACGTGGTCGACCACCGCCGGCAGATCGTAGAGAACAAAATGATCAACGCACCAGTCGGTCTGCTGGGCCGGCGGCGTGCTGAGCATGTGCGGGCCGCCGTGGCCGCGGAGATTCATCAGCCAGACGTCGTACCCGCCCGAGTGCATCACCGTCGCCAGGCTGCGGTAGTGATAATCGGGCGTCTCGACGTCCGGCAGATTCCAGAGATCCGCGTTGGACGCCAGCCCGTGGATGGTAATCACCGGCGTACCATCCGGGTTCGCCCGGCGTTTGCAGGCAACCTCAGCACCATCCGCAGTTGGGATGCGCTCGATCGTGTAATCGGCAGTAGGCGTACTTTCTTCCACGTACTAATCTCCGCCCGGGTAACTGGCGGCTGCCGGCTCGCCCCGGATCAACTCGCGGAAAAGAATGATAGCCGGTCAGAGACAGCGCGTGGAGCGCCGGCCGGCCCGATCACGGGCTACCAGACCGCACCTCGCGAAGACCCGCGCAAAACACACCGCCGTGCACATCGCTGCGCACGGCGGCATGATGATTATCCGTTCTCGTATGCGCGAGCCCCGGATCAGGCCGGCTGAGGCACCTGCTCGCGGGCCAGTTCGACGATCTTGTCGAAGGCCGCCGCGTCAGCAATCGCAATCTCGCTGAGCATCTTGCGATTCAGGAAAATATTGGCGCGCTTCAGGCCGCCCATAAACTTGCTGTAGGAGAGCCCGCGGGCATTGCAGGCCGCAGTGACACGGGTGATCCACAGAGCGCGAAACTCACGCTTGCGGGCACGCCGATCACGATAGGCGTTCTGGCCGGCCTTGATGACCGACTGCTTCGCCGACCGGTAAAGCTTACTTCGGCTGCCACGGAAACCCTTGGCGGCCTTGAGAACGCGTTTGTGCCGCCGACGGGTAGCGTGGCCAGGTCTTACGCGTGGCATCGCTTATGCTCCTTGTGCGCTGCTGCGCGACTAATCCTCACACAACTGCCGACGGACGTTCCGGGCAATCTGCCCCGTGAGAATGGTCGGCTTGCGGAGACGCTGGCGACGTCGACCCGACTTGCCGCTCATCAGGTGCCCGGCAAAGGACTTCTTATACCGGACCTTACCCCGAGCGGAGACCTTAAACCGCTTCTGGACGCCCTTGTTTGGCTTCTGTTTATTCATCGCGATACTTCCTGAGGATGTAGTCGAGCCACGCAGTATATTGCAACCCACCCTACCACGCAACCGACCACACAGAGATTTACTGTGACCGCTCCCAACAGTATAATCCCCCAACGGTCAGACCTGAAGCCCCCCGACAACCAGTCCGATGCTGTACACGGACCACGCCATGCCACTGGCCTGGTCGGCCCCAACTGGTGTCTCTGGTCGGCCCGATAATCTGACGCCTCCCCCCTGACACCAGACAGGATTTCAGTACGATTTAGCAGGACGCCCAAAGCTCGTAAACGCTGTTGTCCTACAATCACGCTAGGAACGCCACCATGGCTATGCGGAGAATGGGAATTATCGTCGGCGGAGGACCCGCCCCGGGTATCAACGCCGTCATCGGTGCCGCCACCATCCAGGCCATTAACGGCGGCTTCGAAGTCGTCGGCTTCTACGACGGGTTCCGCAATCTGATCTCCGATGCGTTCGACCCGCCAACGCATACCATGCGGCTCGACATCCCACGCGTCGCACGCATCCATTTCGACGGCGGCTCTATCCTGCGGACCGCAAGATCCAATCTCCTCGACCAGGAATCCGTCAAGTCCGGCGGACGCGTCGAACCGCACCCCGCCAGGATCTCGCTAGCCCTCGGCCGGATGCGAGAACTCGGAATCAACTGCCTCCTGACCATTGGCGGAGACGACACCGCCCTCAGCGCACGCTTCCTCTCAGAAGCCGGCGGCGAGAACATGCGCGTCGTCCACGTACCCAAAACCATCGACAACGACCTCCCCCTCCCACAAAACCAGCCCACCTTCGGCTTCTCCACCGCTCGCTTCATCGGCGCCCAGCTCGTCAAGAACCTGATGCGCGACTCCCAGACCACCGGACGCTGGTACCTCGTCAACGCCATGGGCCGCAGCGCAGGCTGGCTCGCCATGTCCATCGGCCAGGCCGCCGGCGCAACCATCTCACTCATCCCCGAAGAGTTCGACGAAGTCAGCAGCATCGGACAAATCGCCGACGTCCTCGAAGGGGCCATCCTCAAACGCCTCGTCCGCGGCCGGCGCGACGGCGTCGCCGTCCTCGCCGAGGGTCTGGCCTATCGCCTCGGCGACCGCGAAGAGCTCAAACACCTGCTCGGACGCGAGGTGCCGCTCGATGCCGCCGGCCACATGCGCCTCTCCGAAGTCCCACTGCTCGAGCTCCTCAAACGCGAGCTTCAGGATCGTTTCAAGGCCCGCGGCGAAGCGCTGCCGCTGGTCACCCACAACATCGGCTACGAACTGCGGTCGGCCGACCCCACGCCACACGACATGGCCTATTGCCGGGCACTCGGCTACCACAGCATCCGCCTCTTCACTCAGCCAAAGCCGCCCTCCCACGGCGTCATGGTCGCACTCGTCAACGGCAACCTCAAAGCCCTAGATTTCGGCGACATCGTCGATCCTGACACCAACCGCATCCAGACTCGGCTGGTCGACATCAACTCCGACGAGTACATGGTCGGCCGTGCCTACATGATCCGACTCGAACGGGCCGACCTCGAAGATCCGGTCACGCTCGCCAAGCTGGCCGTCGCGGCCCACATGTCGCCGGCCGAGTTCCGCCAGCGCTACGAGCGGCCGGCTTCGCGGCTGTGCGATATCCCGACGCAATCCGCCGACTCGGCCAGCACTGCCCCCGTAAAACAGCCCGCAAACGAGCCCTATTAGGACCTGACCCGCAACTGCAGCATCGACTTGTAACCTCTGTCGCGCCGCCTACCCACTACTGTGGCACCGGTTTGTAATCCTTGTAGCCCCCCCTTGTGGCACCGGTTTGTAACCGGTGTTTCGCGCCGGCAACAAACCCCAATGCCACAACTATGGAGCGACCTCTGGTAACACTGCGCTCGCGATTGGCCATCGGTTGGAGCGCGACTACAATCCGATGCCGTGTTCGACGGCGTATTCAGGGCCGAAGCGCCGCGCTCGCCAAAACCGCTCTACGGGCGTGCTGCTCGTCCCACCACTGACAATCTGCTCACAGCTTGCGTAGCTGCACCAGCGCAAAACAGCGAGGATGACCGTGCCGCGAGAAACGATCTCGATACCGCAAAAGCTGGAGTCGTTATCGGTGCTGGCGCCCGACGGGAAACTGGACACCGATCTGGAGCCACACATCCCGGACGACGACCTGCGCCGCCTGTACCGCTGCATGCTCACCGCCCGCCGACTGGACGAACGCTGCCTGATGCTCCAGCGCCAGGGCCGCATCGGCACCTTCGGACCCAGCAAGGGCCAGGAAGCCACCCCGCTCGGCGTCGCCTACACGCTGAACCCGGACGACTGGCACGTGCCCACTTTCCGCGAGACGGCCGGCCAGCTCTGGCGCGGCTGGCCCATCGACACCATGATGCTCTTCTGGGGCGGGCACGAAGCCGGCAACGCCGTCCCCGGAAACGTCAACGACCTGCCCACCGCCGTCCCGATCGCCTCACAATGCCAATACGCCATGGGCATCTCCTGGGGCCTGAAGCTCAAGGGCAATCAGCAGGTCTGCGCCGTCTACTGCGGCGACGGCGGCACATCAGAAGGCGACTTCCACGAGGCCCTGAACCTCGCCGGCGTACAGAACCTACCCCTCATCATGGTCGTCCAGAACAACCACTGGGCCATTTCCATCCCACGCAGCGCGCAAACACGCTCCCAAACCATCGCCCAGAAAGCCGTCGCCTACGGAATCGACGGCGTCCAGGTCGACGGCAACGACATCCTCGCCGTCATCGTCGCCCTGCGCGAAGCAATCGAAAAAGCCCGCACCGGCGGCGGGCCAACGCTGATCGAGGCCGTCACCTATCGCCTCAGCATGCACACAACCGCGGACGATCCGAAAAAGTACCGCACGGACGAGGAAGTCAGCGAGTGGGAACCGCGCGACCCACTACCGCGCTTCCAGCGTTACCTCCAGCGCAAGAAGCTGCTCGACGAGCAACTCGAGCAGGAGCTGGACGCAGAGATCAAGGCCGAGCTGGACGAAGCCGTGCGGAAGTATGAGGCTTACAAGTTTGACCCAACCGATTTCTTCAACCACATGTACGCCGAGCTGACGCCGGAACTGCGCGAGCAGATGCAGGAACTGCGCGCCTATCTCGGTCAAATCCAGTCCGCCGACTGAAAAATCGCCGGACAGAGATAGAGAGATGCACAACGTGGCAGAGAGGAGCACAACGTGGCGCAGTTGACCATGGTGAAGGCGCTCAACCTGGCGTTGACGGAGTTGATGCACGCGGACTCGCGTGTACTGGTGCTCGGACAGGACGTCGGACAGGACGAGGGCGTCTTCCGCGTAACCGAGGGCCTGCTGCAAACGTTTGGCCCGGACCGCTGCATCGACACCCCCCTGGCCGAGGCCGCCATCGTCGGTGCCGGCATCGGCCTGTCATTCACCGGCTACCTGCCCGTGTGCGAGCTCCAGTTCGACGGGTTCTCGTTCCAGGCCTTTCACCAGACCGAGAACCACGCCCGCCGCTTTCGCAACCGCACGCGCGGCCGCTACACCTGCCCAATGGTGATTCGCATGCCCTACGGCGGCGGTATCCGCGCGATCGAGCATCACAGCGAAGCGCCCGAGGCAACCTACGCCCACTTGGCAGGTTTGAAAGTGGTCATACCCTCAGGCCCGCGGAACGCCCGAGCGCTCTTGCGCAGCGCGATCCTCGACCCGGACCCGGTGATTTTCTTCGAGCCCAAGGCGGCTTATCGGGCGTTTCGCGAAGAGGTCCCGGACGAGCCCGAGACCATGCCGATCGGCAAAGGCGTCGTAGCTCGTGAAGGTCGCGACGTGACACTGATCACGTACGGGGCGCTTGTTCGGCCCACGCTGGAGGCGGCCGAGGAACTGGCGGACGAGCACGAGGTGGATGCCGAAGTGCTCGACATGTTGTCGGTGTCACCGCTCGACGGCGAGCTGATCAACGCATCCGTGCAGAAAACCGGCCGGGCGGTCGTCGTACACGAATCGCCGCGTCATTGCGGCGTCGGCGCCGAGATCGTCGCCCGAATCGTCGAAAAGAGCCTGCTTTACCTGGAAGCGCCGGTTAAGCGCGTTACCGGCTTCGACACGATCATCCCCTACTTCGCAAACGAGCTGACCTACATCCCCAGCGCCGGCCGAGTCGTACAAGCCACGCTCGAAACGATGAAGTTCTGAGCGGAAGAATCGACCAATGTAGCACCGGTTTGCAATCGGTGCGTAAACCGGCCCTCGCCGGGGGCCCCATCCCAAAGTGTGGCACAGGCTAATAGCCTGTGGCGAGAACATGGGGCGGGTGACGGACGGATGATTCAACCCGCGTCGCGCTGCACCCGCCCTTACAAACCACCCCCGAGCTTATAAACGATCTTACCTGGTACCAGGATCCTGCCGAGCGTAGCATAAGTGAGTAAACGAACCGGCTGTCGAGGAAACCACCATGGCGCTATGCTGCCCGCATTGCTCAGCTCCGGTCACGGAAGTCGCCAACTTCTGCCCACGCTGTGGACACGCACTGGCCCGCGGAGCAGGCCCGGACAGCGGCTTCATCCGCTGGCGCCGACAGGTTCACCGGCGTCAGGCGATTCTCAGCGGCCTGGCAATCCCCGTCGGGCTTTTCTTCCTGCCAATCAGCCCATTCACAACGCTGATCGTCACCGGCCTCGGCACACTCGGCCTGATAATCAGCCTCCTCCGACTAAGCCGCTACCCGGCCCAGTAATTCCCCACGGCCGATCACTGGTCAAGCCCGCTTGACTAACTGCCCCTACAAGGCAAGCCTGCTTGACTAGAACCTATCCTAAAACCTCATAACTGTGGTCATATGTACTGTGAGAATTGCAGTTTCTCTCGGGTTTCGCGTCATCCGGCCTCCAGTGGCGAGGTGCCAAAACAGGTTCTGGGATAGGTTCTAATCCCCACCTATAGAACATCGCCACTCCCGCAACACACCCGCTCATGATGCTCAATTCGCAACGAGATCGACATCCCCCCGCCGGCGCGGCCTACGCCAAACGCGCATTGATCGCGTCGATCAGTTCGCGGTCGGAACGATACCGCGTCCCCCACGACCGCGGCAGCGTCGCGACCCGCCCGCCGTCACGATCCAGCAACACAACCTCGCCCGACAGCGTCAGATGCTCCGCCCGACCCACCCGGGAAAGTTCGATACTGACCGGCTCCTCCGCTCCATAACGGGCCGTGAGATGCGCAGCGCTCAGCCGAAACTCGAGCTCGGGCGCGCGCTGCCGAGCGATTACCCACAGCGCGCCCCACATGCCTAGCAGAAGTGCCGGCGCAATCAGGTCACCGACACCGAGATCAATGTCGACACTCGGCGGCAGGTCGAGGTGCCAGGCCCGGCCCAGCCAAACCAGGCCGGCCAGCGGAATACGCAACAGCATCAGCAGCGTGACCAATGCCAGCAGATCGAGCCCAACGGTCACCCACAGAGGCGCCGCCAAATGCCGGCGGAATACCTTGTCCATCGTACCGGCCGCAACTTCCGCTCCCGGCGAATGTCCCGCAGAAGACCCGTTTGCAGTTTCCATGCTCATCCCCGGTTCAACTCACCCCGGCCTCAACCAGCGCCGCCTGCTCCAACTGCTTCTCACGCATCAACTCACCCGCGGCCACCAACAGCTCTCCGTAGGTTTCAACGACCGGCAGCTTGGCAATATCGATCCCGTGGTCCTCGCACCAGAGTTCTACGGCGATTTCCATGCTCTCGATATCCTCGCCGTGCATCATGCACTTCGGCAAGCCGAAACCCGTTCGGAACGTATCTTCAGGTCGCAGCCGGGTCCAGTCGCTACCAACGCACTCACCTATCTGCACGTTGAGCGCCTCCAGCGCCGGCCGGGCCGATCCCCGCATCCGCACAAAAGGTCGCAAACCACTCGTCCGGCGACATCGCAAGCCGGCCTTCCAGTAACTTCTTACGCTGGTGTGCGCACTTATCGTACTGCCGGCAAGCGATCGCCAGCAGCACGCCGCCCACGACAAGGATTACGATCAGCACGTGCACAGGCATCCTCAACACCCTCGCGTGCCCATCTCAACACCACAGATCCCAATCCTACCAAACGTCCCGGCCCGCCGTGGAGCGCAATCGTCGCAACAACCAGCGTACGCCTACAACAACCACCGCGAGCATCAGATATCCAGCGCCGATGTCGATGATCAGCGGCACCCACCACCAGGCGTGCAACGCTTCCAGCGGCAGGATCAACAGCCCCAAACAGCCGGCCAGACCGCCGACAAACGGCACCAACGAATGGTGCTCTCCATGAAGACGAGCGCGAATCGCCAGGATGATGTTGGTTGTTGCCGCCCCGGCAAAAAACACCAGCAACAACCCACCGATTAACCAACGCAGTACGTCTGACATGCCGCCTACTCTAACCTGCCCGCGGGCGCTGCCGCCGTGCCACTGCTCTGTGAGCAGTGCATTCGCAGTAACGTCGGCTCACCAAGGCAACCGACCGTAATCGAAAACGCCCTAACCTGCCCGCGGGCGATGGTGGTCTCGCTCCCGGATCTGCCGCAATCCGCCCAGACTGGCGAAGATAATGCTCCCGAAGCCCCACAGTCCCACGCCGCAGGCAGCCGCGGTCACCAACGTCCTCAAGCCAACTTCCCCTGCCAAAACCTCCCGTCCCGCCGGCACCAATCCCCAGACCACAACGCCCGCCAGCGCCGCAATGCCCAGCACCAATCCGACCAGCACCGCCGGCAAGGGCGGCGGCGGCAGGATCAACGCAGCACACTGGTCACATTGAAAGGGCCGAGTAAGCCAAAAGAACTGGTCGCGGTACGCTTTTCGCGGAGCCGGCCGCAGCGTCCCCACATTACAAATCGGACACCGCAGCGACTCATCGCGTGGATTGTGCCGGTCCTTCGACATCCCCAACTCCAATTCACTCTCGCGTGTTTCAACTAACCCGTGTGCAAGCGCCGCTCATACTCATCCAGACGTGCCAGAAGCTGCGCCGGCATTCCGCCAAAGTTGGCCGCGATCTCCGGTGCCGAATGTACATCGTGCAGAAAATGCCCCATCAGGCTAACAATATCGTACAACTCCGGCGGAAGCTGCTCAATCTGTTTCTCAACACGCCCACCATCGAGCACGTTCAGAATGATGTAAAACGAGACCTTCTGACAGGCCACGTCGCTCGCCCGGTCGTCCAGTTCCACCGCCAGTTCGAGCATTTCGCGTACCATCTTCGCCACAGCCGGCGCATCCGGCGGATCCGACTCGATCGCGGCCATCAGCCGCGAGAGAAGTTGGTCAACATCGTTCACTGCTGGTGGGCTCCGCTTCTGAACTCATCCGGCAGAACGCCGGTCAGCCAGAAGGTCCGGTAGACATCTTCAAGGCACTGCAGACTAACGCCCAGCTTCGCCGGCAACCACTCGACCCAATCCTCCGGCTGAATCCACTCTCGGCACGCGGTCAACAGCAGCCCTCTCAGGTAACCGGTGTGATTATTCATCAATGCCAGGCAGCATAGCAAAGAGTATGCGCCGTGACAGAAGGAGCGGCGCAACGGCTCGTCCTCACGCGTGCGTGTAAGCAACTCATGAACTGACCAGTACTCATCCTTCACCGCATGTCGTCGCCCGGGCGGCACCTGATCCACCGCAAGACACTCTGGCAGGTCGATTGCCCGATCGTGAAAGAAACGCACCTCCATCGCGATCGCCAGCGCCTCCTCGATGGCCGCTGGAAACCACCAATACCCTTCCGTCGCCAGCCCCTTAAACGCGTGCGTCAGTTCGTGCAGCCACACGCGCTCCACGTCCCGCAACGTCTGGTAGGGCTTCATGCTCATCACTACCGCGTTGTGCTCCTGGTTCCAGTACGCACGGTGCCGCTCGTCGTCGAGAAACCCGGCCAGCCCCGCGGGCACCGTGGCGAAATCCACTTCGCGGCCGAAGAAGTAGACCGCGATGCGCGGCAGCCGGCGGCCGCAGCGGCAGGTATTCGAGCCAGGCAGCGCGTAGCGCCGTCATCATACGCACGTCGAGGCCGCGCACGTGGTCAAGTTCACTGTCAACACAGCCGACACACACGAAGCTCGCTTCGCGGTGCCGGATAATGCTGACGAGCAAACGCGAACGCAGCGTCCGGCCGGCGCGCCAGCCCCGCAGCCGCCTCTTCAAGCAACGGCGCTGTCGCTCAATGCGGTGAGCCAGGCGCAACGGGTAAACGAAATCGCGGCCCTCCGGCGACTGCGGATTGCCACCGGTGGGATGAAGCAGCCGGTGAATGAGGATCGTATCCAGCGACATTGCCCGGCCTGGCCGCTCCGGCTCATCAGGAGTACCCGAGTGGTTTCCAGTCGCCTGTTCGTACATCTAACGGGCTCCCCGCTGCGGCCGCGACCAATCCGCTCATGATGCTCGATTCGCAACGAAACCGGAAACTCACCCCCGCATGGTCGCCTTGCCATTACAAACGCCCGGCTCGACGTTGATACGCGTGAACATGGTCGGCCTCCGACCCCCGGCGGAATGGTGGCGGACGGACTTGAACCGTCGACCTTGGGGTTATGAATCCCACGCTCTAAACCAGCTGAGCTACGCCACCAACATTGTCCCACAAACCCGGCCCAGGACCCTGACGGCCCGCAAAACCAAGCTCGCGGTCGGAATCTCGTAGTATATCCACCGATCAGCAGATAACCAGCCCTCCTCCCACGCAAGCGCCCGCCCCAAACCACGCACACCACCGCGATCCCCCCGCACAACTCCACCCGCCCACTCTCAATCCTCACCCCATCCCACTTGACCACGACTCTATTCAGTATTACATTTTCACCATTCGTAATACTACTGCAACCCTGGCAATGCAACCACAACCCGCTCTCTGGAGGATTCGAAGATGCACGCCCGTTCGCTGACCGCCGTCCTCGTCGTCGCCCTGGTGGCCATGCTTGCAACCCCCACCCTGACTCGGGCCGACGACCCCGATTGGTCCACCATGCCCTACACCTTGCACAGCGACTATCAGGCCGTCGACATCGACGGCTTCGGCACATTCCCCCTGACCGAACCGATCAAGATCCAGGGGATCTGGCTCAACGATCCCGATCTGATGCTCGATACCTCCGCCGCCGCCCCGGCCTACATGGGCGGACAGTGGCAGGTCTACCTCCAGGCCGCTACCGAAGACGATTTCGGCGGAACCGCCCTCTGGATGGGCCAGTACGTCGGCAAGATGAGCGGAAACCACCCCGAAGGCAGCTACACTGACGAGGAATGGCTGGCCGAGGTCGATCGCGTCAGCCACGACCCCGACACCGGCTACCCCTTCGCCCCGGGCGACCTGGTCGAGATCCACGCCCGCGCACCAGGCCTCTCCTACCGCGGCAAAACCAACGTCAACGAGCAGCACAGCATCAACCCCGCCCTTGATTTTGATATCGTGCTGATCACCGAGGCCGCCGGCCTGCCCCGACCCGCCGTGCTCACCCTCGCCGACCTCAAGGACATCAATGACGACTTCATCTTCGACTCCACCCGAATGACCGGCGCCGAGCACTACCAGGGTTCACTCATTCGCATCAACGACGTGCTCTTCGACGACGTCACCAACTGGGCCCCCGAAGCGGAGCTGACAATCGTCGACGGTACCGGCCGATCGCTACCCGTGCAGTTCGGTCGCGGCGCCGGCTTCACCGATTACACCGCCCCCACCGGGGCGATCGACATCATCGGCATCTTCGATCAGGAAGACACCGACGACACCGATGGCTACATGGACGGATATCGCCTCTGGGTCCTCGACTATGATGGCTGCGGCTGCATTCTGCCGGCTCCGTTCGCCCTCGCCGGCGACACAAACTGCGACGGGCTCATTAACTTCGACGACATCAACCCATTCGTGACGGCTATCGTATCGCAGAGCAGTTACGAAGCCGACTGGCCCTGCTGCATCTTCCTCAACGCCGACTGCAACTCCGATACCGCAGTCAACTTCGACGACATCGACCCGTTCGTGGAGCTGCTGATTGCCGGATAAGAGTATGCCACTTGATGGATACACCAGGGATGATCGCCACGCCGGCTTCACGCTGATCGAGCTGCTCGTCTGCGTGGCGATCATCGCCATACTCGTCTCGCTGCTACTGCCGGCCCTCGGACACGCCCGGCTACACGCCAAGGTAGTGCGCGTGCACGCAGACCTGCGCCAGATCGGCACCGTCCTCGAAGCCTACGCGATGGACAATCGCGAGGACTTCCCACCCACACGCATGGGCTGCTCACAGACCGTCGAGTGCCAGTTGCCGGAGGAGCTCGCCACCGGCGGATACCTACCCCCGCCACCCGTAGATGACCGGCGCCACCAGGCCCAGTTCGAAGATCTCTTTGCCCCGGGGCAAACCTACCGCTACCGTGCCCCGGGGCCCGTCTGGTACAACGGCACCTACTACGATCTCCCAAATCAGCCCTGGCGACCGCGATCGTGGATCTGGGTGCCGGAAGATTTCCCCCACTGCACCAGCGAAGAGATGACCCGCTACCGCGACCTGCCAGACGAGGATCCCCCCTGCCCGGTCAGCTACGCCATCTGGAGCGTCGGACCTGAGCCCGAAGCCGAACGCTTCCCCCGCGTCGAAGGCAGCACCGACGTGGACGACACCCGGTTCCCACTGCCCCAGAAATTCTGGCTCACCCCGGGCGATCGCGAGGGTCTGATAACCCATTTCCGCGACACCGCCGGCTTCTTCCACACCAGTCCATGACAGGCCGGCCGCGGCCGAACTCATCCATCGGCCCGCCGGCCCCGGGGGTCCGCGCAAAAACCTGCCACCAACAGCAGCATTTGCGCCGCCGCTAACACCGACCGGTCAAGGCTGCGCACCGCTCGCACCGATAAACACTCTTGTGCTTGAACGCCGACGGGTGGCAAGTCGCCCGGGCGCGAGCACGCCGCGGCGGGAGCTCCCGCCAGCCGCTCCTGACGCGCAAATACCGCACGGAACAACAACACATGAAGAAGCCGCAGGACCGAGTCCCAGCAAGAAGCGTGAGAAAGTCGGAAAACCCGGAGGCCTCCTCGATGAGCAGTGATGCGAAGCCCAGCAATACCAAGTCGGACAACCAGATCCAGCGCGAACAGACGCACGGCGGTGATGGAGACTCCGGCGGGACAACGACTGCAACGGTGTACCCGAAGGCACCGCAGCGCTTGCAGGATACATTCACGGACGAGCGCAACGACGTACTGACCGTGATCAACGAGCTGGAGGATCAGCTCGATCGCCAGCAGGAAATCCGCGAGGCACTCGAACGCGAACTGACCAGCACCAACGAAAACCTTCAGGACGCCAACCAGCGGAACCAGGAGCTGGAGTGGCAGACGGTGACGTTGCAGACGCGGGTCGACGCGCTCGAGCAGCTCAAGCAGGAGGTCAGCGCCCTCGAAGAGGAGCTGACCGACGCGAACACGCGCGCTCAGCGGATCAACGACCAGTTCATCGAGGCCGACAAGGACCGCGCCCGCTTCAAGAACGAGCTCAAGGCCGCCAACAAACAGCTCGACGAACTGTGGACGGTGCGTAAGGAGCGCGACGGGTTGCGCACCGAGTGCCGCAATCTTTCGATGAAGGTCGAAGAGCTCGAACGCGTCCAGCGCGACCTGGTCGAGCAGCGCAGCCAGTTGCAGCTCCAGACCCAGGACCTCCAGGCCGACCTGGAGGGAATCCAGACCGACCGCAGCAAGCTCGAGGAGCTCACCCGCCAGCAGACCGACCGCGTCCGCGAGCTGGGCCAGATCCAGGAATCCCTCGCCGAGAAGGTCGAGGCCCTTCGCACCGAAAAGAAGAACATCCAGGTGCAGATCGCCCACCTCGAACGCGAAAACTCCCGGCTGGCCGAGCAGCGCCAGTTCTACGAGGGCGAGGTCACCACGCTGCGCAGCCAGAACCGCACCGCCGAGGCGGCCCTGACGAGCGTGAAGAAGGCCTTCAGCGAGGTACGCGTGGCCCTGACCGAGACGCGTGCCCGGGCCCGCCGCCGGGTCGTCGACACCTGGCCGCGAGTCGGCTCACCGCTGGAAGGCGTAATTCCCCCGACCCACGGAAAGCTGGACCAGGAGCCCGCCGCCGCCACCGCAGGCTCCAGCAGCAAGGCTGATAACACCACGAAATCGGAGAGCTGAAACACCCGCCGGCCGAACCCGCCGGCTCAAAAACGTGAAACTGCGGCGAATCAATCGGCTGGCCCGTGGCTTCGGCCCCGGGCCCAGCCGCTGCGCCGCTTTCAGGCGGTGCCGAACAAGGACGGTCGGCACCGCCTTGTTATTATGAGCAACCCACCCACGCTTGCCCGGACACCATCTCTCGCCCCTATAATGCCACCACGTAGCCTGAAAACTCACCCGGCCAGGAGAATGCTGACATGAGAATCGGCCTGTTGCTATGCGTCGTGGCGTTGATGGTCATGGGCGGTTGCCCGGAGAGTAGT
This sequence comes from Phycisphaerae bacterium, assembly GCA_963666925.2. Taxonomy (GTDB): domain Bacteria; phylum Planctomycetota; class Phycisphaerae; order UBA1845; family Fen-1342; genus JANQFV01. Next base: position 85,973 of record CAXXTC010000006.1, read on the forward strand.
AGCAGCCCCGTGACGGCGGTCATCGGCGTCACCGCAACGACGGGCACCGCTCCATTCACAGTCACCTTCACCGCGTCCGCCTCGATCAGCACCAACGACGGAACGCTCACCTACGCCTGGGACTTCGACGACGGCAGCTCCTCAACTGCCGAAATCGTTACGCACACCTTCGCAAACCCCGGACGCTACGTCGTTAGTCTCACCGCCACCGACGCAACCGGAGCCGAAGACGTCGCCGCCCAGATCATCCGCGCCGCCGGCACTTCCGCGACTGCCGTCATCACAACCGACGTCACCAGCGGCACAGTACCCCTCCTCGTCCAGTTCGACGCCACCTCCAGCGTCGTCCCCGACGACACCATCTACGATTACTTCTGGGACTTCGGCGACGGCGGCGAATCACGCGAAGCCAGCCCCTCCTACCTCTTCGAATACGACGGCACCTACACCGTCACCCTGCGAATCGTCACCGCCGGCGGACTCGAAGACACCACCACCACCACCATAACCGTCGGTGAGCGCGAAGGCTCCCTCCAGTTCGCCGGCAGCGACTTCGCCACCCTCCCGCTCGACACCGCCCGCACCCTCGCCACCTGCACCTTCGAAGCCTGGGTCAGTGCCGAATCCTCCGGCGGAACCGTCGCAACGCTCGGCTCCGGCGCCCTCACCATCGAAATGGCCCCCAGCACCAACACCATTCGCCTCCAGGTCAACGGCGACCCAACCGACGGCACCGCAACCAGCCTCGCCGCCGGCTGGCGACACGTAGCCGTCGTCTATGACGGCACCGACGACGGCACCGGCAACGGATCAGCCACGCTATACCTCGACGGCGTCGCCCTGGTCTCATCAACTCCGACCGCCGGCGACCTCACCATCGACGAAATCACGCTCGGCGTCGGTTTCACCGGCAGCATCGCCGAGGTCCGTTTCTGGACCGACGTCCGCACCGCCGCCGAAATCACCGCACTCATCAACCAACGAGCGACCGGCTCTGAAACCGACCTGCTGTGCTACTACGAACTCTCGGCCGGCAGCGGCCAAACGCTGACAAATCGCGGCAGCGACGGAACCGCCGGCGTGCTCGGCGCAACGGACGAGGTCGAAGACACCGACCCCGCCTGGGGCACCGATAGCCCACCACTGGAATAATCCGCCAGCGCGGGGCCATCTCGTTGGGTGCCATGTTTGCCCGTATGAAGTGCCCCATTCCCCAAAAACGTTGTTACGCTGCTACGCGCGCTGCCCGCGCCCCGGAATCATCATCACCCCACAAACGAGCAGCGTCGCCACTGCCGCCCCGCCGCCGGCCCGGGCTGCCTCTTCATAGCTGGCCCCGTGCAGCGTCTGTTGCACAGCCGGCCCACACGTGATGCGATCGGGCTGCGGCGCCCGACGCCGCGCATCATCCAACCGCACGTCAATCTCCTCCACACGATCCTCGATCCACGCTTCACGCGCCGCCGACTGTGCGATCCGCGCACCAAGCACCTTCGCCGCCTGCGCATTTTCCTCGCTGCGCTGCTGCTCGCGCAGCGCACTCATCAGATCAGCCACGAGCACCTCACGCCGCTGCTCAAGCTGACGCACCCCCTCCCGAACCTCTTCAATTTCCGTCTGATGAACACGCCGAGCCTGCTCGTCGGCCTCCGCCTGCAATTGCCGGCCGAGTGATTCACTCCGCTGCGCCAACCGCGTATGCAACCCGCGCAGCTTACGATCCAGCGCATCGAGCTCGAAGTTCTCGGTCAGCGCCGTCTGCCCTGCGGCCGACAAAAACCCCTCAGCAGCGCTGCGCAAAGCAGCGTGTTCGCTGCGTAACAGGGCAACGACGACCACCTCACGCGTGCTCCCGCTACCCTCCGTCCCGAGCCGCTCGATCCGCGCCCCCAGGCCGTCGATCAGGTTGACCAAGGCGTCCCCGCGCCGCCGCGCCAGGTCGGACGCCTCCTGCTGCTGCCGAATCAGCCCCAGGGCATCGTCGTCAACGCCGGCCTCCTGAACGATCCCCACCCGCGGCCGCCATTCCTGCTCAAAATGCTCCAGCTCACGCTGCGCCGTAGTCAGCCGCGTATGACAATCCTCCAGCAGCCCTCCCACCGCTTCCGGCGGGTCCAGCTCCTGCTGCTCAGCAATCGCCGCGATAAACTCCGTCACCGCCTGACGCGCCACGCGAGCCGGATCGACCAATTGCAGCATGCTCACCGCCAGCTCGGTGCGATACTCCAACGCGGCCGCCCGCAGCTCCGCCTGATCCTCCCCATAGATCGTATCCGCTTCGAGCGACGCTTCGAGCGCACCCGGCGCAACCACGCCCACCGGCGTATCCGCCGCCGCACGTGTCGCCAGCTCGGCCCGCTGCCGCCCCAACTCGCCCGCCGTACCGTCCAGCTCGGCCGCCAGATCCTGACACCGCCGCACAGCCCCCGTGTACGCAGCCGAAGCCGGCAACGCATCCAGCTCGGTCCGATCCTGCACCTGCCGCCGCCGAATCTGATCGAGCTCAGCCACGAGCGCCGCTCGCCAGCCGGCCACCTCGCGCAGCGCCGGCGGCAGATTCGCATCGGGACTGACGCTGTTCACTTGCTCCGCATAGACCTCGCCCGCCGCCAGGGCCAGCGCCGCAACCCCCCGCCCATCCGGGCCACGAACATGCAGATCAATGGCAGCATTACCGCCGCCGGCCGCGCTCGCAGTCACCCGACCAGCCACGCACGCCGCCGTCCAACGTTCGGCCAGCCCGGGCTTGTCCGCACGCGCCAGCAGATCCGGATTCGTCAGACCCTGCCGATGTTCATTCAGCACGCAATCGACCGCACCACTCGACGTCATCACGTCCAGCCGAACCAGCGCCTCGTACTGCGGCGGATGCGCCAGCAACCAGCCAGCCCCCGCGACGACGCCCACAATCACCGCCAGCACGATGCTCCGCCACCACGACCCACGCCGACCACCCACCCCCCTTGTCGGCCGCGACTCCAGCCGCTCGCTCAACTCGCGTAGGGTTGCCTGCGCCTGCTGCACTTCCTCGTCACGCTGTGCCCGGATCTGTTCAAACTCCCGCCGGCCGGCCTCCAGCGCCGCCCGCGCGTGTTCCAGCTCCTGCCGCTCCAGCTCCAACGACAAAGCGGCTTGGCGACACTCGTTCTCCCGCGCCTCAACCTGCTCACGCATCGCGACTGCCGCGTCGGAAATCTGCCGACCCTCCTGCTCGACGTGCGCCGCGCGGTCGTTGAGCTGGTCCAGCGCCCCCTGGCGCCGCTCCAACTCATCACGCAGCTCCGCCAAACGCTGGCGCTCGGCCTCGACGCCGGCCGACTGCTCGCGGAACTGCTCCTCGCGATTCTCCAGCCGCGACTGCCGCTCGACCAGTTCTATCTCCTGCTGGTCAAGGACACGCTGCCGCCCCGTCAGTTCCTCTTCGCACTGCGACAACTCGTGGCGCCGTCCGTGTGTCCGCTGCCAGCGCCGGTCGAATTCCCGCTGCCGATCGAGTAACTCGTCTCGCTGCTGCTCAAACGACTGCCGCGCCTGCTCAAGTTCGTGCCGCTCCAGGTCGAGCCGGGCACGCTCCGCCGTCAGCGCCCCCCGCTGTTGCTCGATCCGCGCCGTCAGCGTGTCGCGCTCCGACTGCTGCTGTTCGACTTCCAGCCGCCGGGCCCGCAGCGATTGTTCAAACTTCTCGAGTTGCCCGGCCCGCTGGTCGAGTTGTGCCCGCCGTTGTTCGACGACCTTGCGATGCTCGTTCAGCTCCGTCCGGGCGAGCTGTATCCGCCGACCCAGCTCATGTTCCTGCGCCCGCACCGCCGAGATTCGCCGGCGTAGCATTTGACGCCGCCGCCTGTTGCGATCCCGTTGGCGTTCCATACGCCGGCGCAGCTCCGCCCGCTCGGCCCCAAGCCCTTGCCGCTGATGCTCGATGTCCTGGGCCCCCAGCCGGAGCTGCTGCTCGCGCTCGTCCAGCCGGGTACGCCGAGCGGCCGCCTCTCGGGCCAACTGCCGCAGCTCGACCTGCTGGCGAGCGATGCGCTGCTGCTCCTGTTCGATCTCGCGCGCCGCCGCCCGCCGAGCCGCCGTCGCCAACTGGTTGTACTGCTCTTCGAACTCCTGTTCCCGCCGTTGCAGCTCAACCTCGTGCGTAGAAACCTCTGCCAGACGCGATCGAATGTCGCGCACCATCTCCTCGATGTTGCTCACCGTGGAAACATGGCGCGACGCCGGAGGGACGGCCCCGCCGTGCGCCGTGCTCGAATCCTGCGAAGCCGACCGCGTCGCCTGCTCAGCCGGTGTATCGGAGCGTGGTTTGTCATCCGTTGGTGCGGGCATAGTCACCATTCAGCCTAATTGCACAGCGCCCGTGCCCTCGCCCGCGACGCTGCCAGAAACTGCGCCCCCGTATTCTAACAACGGACAATCTCAGCGCCCGGCTATAACCGCGAAACAACAGATTCCGCCACGCCACCCAACCCTACACCAGCCGCGCAAGCTGCGTGACCGTCGCACGCAGATCTTTCGGCACCGGCGCCTCGATCACCAACTCCTCGCCCGTCGTCGGGTGAAACACACGCAATCGCAACGCGTGCAGCGTCAGCCGATCTATCAGCGGCCGCTCCTCCCGCCGCCGGCTGGGCCGATAATCCGACTTGTAGTTCGACAACAGCACGTTCTGACCCCCGCCATACAGCGGGTCCACCGTCAGCGGATGGCCAATGCCAGCCATGTGTGCCCGAATCTGGTGCGTCCGTCCCGTCAGCGGCCGACACTCCAGCAGCGTATTGCCCGCCACACGCTCCCGGATCCGATAACGTGTGACCGACGGTCGCCCGCGCCGACTGCTGGCTTCCACCCGCTGACTCCGCCGACTGTACGTCAGCGCAAGATCGACCTCGCCGTCCTCCGTCACGTACCCCTGCACGAGCGCCAGGTAGAGCTTCTCAACTCGTCGCTGGGAAAACTGCCGCACCAGCTCACGCTGCGCCGCCAGCGTCCGTGCATACACCAGCACCCCGCTCGCCCCCAGATCCAGCCGCTGAACAATCCGCAGCGCCCGGTTGTCCGCCAGTTCCGCCCGCCCCCGCAACAGGTCCGCAACCGTCGGCTCACTACCCCGCCCCGGAGCAGACAGAACCCCCGACGGCTTGTTGACCGCTACCAGGGCAGCATCGTGATACAAAATATCCAGTCGTGGGTTACGGGCCATGAATCTCTTTACGGCGTGACGCTGGCACGCGGAGAGAGCTTCACACGCACCGATCGTTGTTCCACTACTACCACCCCCGGAGGCGCCTCGAACATCACGTCAACCGAACGCAGCAGCGTTTCGTCCGGCTGCGGCAGCGCCGGCGCCAACGCGCTGCGCACATGGGCAAACGCGTAAATATCAACCGGGGCCAGACCTTCAACGATGGACTCCTCCCCTTCCACCTCCACGCTGATGCGCCATTCGTTCAGGTCACTGCGAACCACATCGTAACGTTCCAGCACGTCCGGACTCACAAACAAATGCACCACCACGTTGTCGATCCGCCGCCGCTGACCAACCAGCCGCACCGTCGTACGCACATCCGCCGGCGTCACCTCCGCCAGCGCCACCCCACCGATGTCCTCAGCCAGCGGCACCCGCGGAAACGTCTCCGGCACTTCCGGCGGCAAACCTTCCAGCCGATCGCCCAGCGGAGCCCGTATCGTACGCTGCCCCTCCGGCGGCAAACGATCGAGATCGTTACGACGGACAACCACCTCCGCATCGGGCGGCTCGATCGACTCGACCGAGATGCGTGCTGCCCCCCCATCAACCTGTACCGGAATACGCAATGTTACCAATTCGTCAACATTGAACTTCAACTCGTCCATCGCCACGTCGACGACCGTCAAACCACGCATCGAAACTTCGTTCAGCCCGCTGATAATCGCGGTAATCTCACGCGGGAGCAGCGTGTACGTGCCCCGCCGCGAGTACGCCTCCGGCAAAATCCACGTCGCCCGCAACGGCTGCTCCGCCGCATCCAGACGCAAGCGGTCAATTGCACGCACCGGACCCGAGAACGTGCCCGTAAAAACAATCGGCGGCGCCGGTACACGCACGTCGACAATCTGACGCGGCCCATCGTGACGAACGCTGAGCTGCACCTTCACGCTGGCCTCGGACAACGTCGCCTGGTCAGCCAGATACCAGATAACCAGCGTCAGCGGCACCACCACCAGCAACCGTCGAACCGTCGCCCACAGCGCCGACCCAAAACGCCGCTGCTCCCCTTCACGCGGCTCGTCAGCCTGCTGCCCGGTCAGACGCTGGGTCAGCTCCTCACCCAGATCGTCCAGCGAAAGATAGCGCGTCAGCTTGCCGTTGTCCGCCAGCGAAACCACGCCCGTCTCTTCCGATATCACCAACACCAGCGCATCGGTCTCGTAGCTCATCCCGACCGCCGCCAGATGCCGGCTGCCCAGGGCCGCGTCAATCTCGTCACTCTCTGCAGCCGGAAACTGGCAATTGGCCGCCAACACACGCTTCCCCCGGATGATCACCCCAAGATCGTGCAGCGGACTGTTCGGGAAGAAAATCGTGTTCAGCAGATTGGGCGATACCTCCGCCCGCATGATCGTCCCATTCTCAGCCCAGCCCGTCAGGTCCACCCGCCGTTGAAGCGCAATCAGCGCCCCGTAGCGATTCCGCGATAAATACCCCGCAGATTTCACCAACGCCGCAACCAGTTGCGACTGCGGCGCCCGGTTCAGACGCAAACGCACGTCACCAATGCGTATAACCGCCCGGCGCAATTCCGGCTGAAAAACCACCAGCGCGATGAAAGCCAGCCCATAAAGCACGTAGCTGTACAACAGATCCAGCCGCACCCAGCCAAACCGAATGGACAGCACACGCACCACCATCGTCGCCACGACCAGGATAATCAGCACCCCGCGCAGCGGCCGCGTCCCACGCGTGCCGTGAAGAACCGAAGCGCTCCAGTTCACGCACAGACCAATCAGCAGCAACTCAACGGCCACCGCCGATATGTCATAGGCGTCGCTGCCCAGGCGATCGAACAGGCTGGGAAGTGTGTCGAACATGCGCAGCACAGTATAGAATGGTCGCCAGCAGCGCTCCACACGATCGGCAGCGCTAATTCACCCGGCCCCGTACATCCGGATCAAACACATGCCCGAAAGCGACTGGCTCCCACGCCTCCACGAGAACGTGGCCCAGGTGCGCCGGCGAATCGCCGACGCCTCCTCGCGGGCGGGCCGCGACCCGCTGTCCGTCCGCATCGTCGGCGTCACCAAATACGTCGGCTGGCACATCGCCCAGGCCATCCCCGCCGCCGGCATCCCCGACCTCGGTGAAAATCGCGTCCAGCAGCTCGGCGAACGCGTCGCCCTGGCCGCCCCACCACTGACCGACTGGCCCACCGACGACGCCACCACCGACGCCCACCCTACTGAGCCCCGCCCCCGCTGGCACATGATCGGCCACCTCCAGCGCAACAAGGTCAAGCAACTGCTGCCCGCCGTTCGCATCATCCACTCGCTCGACTCCCCTCGCCTCGCCGAGACCCTCGAGCACCACGCCGCACAATTCGACCTGCCCGTCAACGTCCTCATCGAGGTCAACCTGGCCGGCGAAGCTTCAAAGACCGGCTGCCCCGTCGACGACGTCCACCCCCTAGCCAGGCTGGCAACCAGCCTCCCCCACCTCCGCCTCCGCGGCCTGATGACCATGGCCCCGTTCGACCCCGACCCCGAGCACGCCCGCCCCTACTTCGCACGTTTACGCACGCTACTGGAGCAGCTCCGCACCGCCGACGTCGTCGGCCCGACCTGCACCCACCTCTCCATGGGAATGAGCCAGGACTACGAAGTCGCCGTCGAAGAAGGCGCCACGCTCGTACGAATCGGGTCGGCCCTGTACGAAAACCTGCCGACCGCCGACCCGCGCACAACCCGATAATCATGCCAAACAGAGCCCCAACGCCGACCCGGGTTGCCCCCCCTGTCACGCTCGGGTATAAGCGTTTGTTGCAGGTTTTCTGACCCTCTCAGGTACCCCGTCTATGCCCCTCAAGAGACTCGACGACACCGCCCGCGAAATCGTCCAGAAGGCGAACGAAATCGCGCATGACTATGACCTCGAATACGTCGGAACCGAGCACATCCTGCTCGCCATCCTGCAACACGAAGCCGGCGTCGGCGCCCGTGCCCTCGCCACGCTCGGAGTCGACCACCAGACCGCACGCCAGCGAATCGACGAACTCGTACAACGCGACAAAGAGGAGACCTGGGTCTTCGGCCGACTCCCTGGCACCCCCCATTACCTCAACGTCATCGAGCGCGCCATGGACGTCGCCCAGCAGCTCGAAGCCCCCCACATCAGCAGCGAGCACCTCCTCCTGGCCCTCTTCCCCGACAAGGAAAGCACGGCCGCCCGCGCCCTCGCCAGTCTCGGCGTCACCCGCCGCAAATGCCGCGACGCCGTCCTAAAGCTCCTTTCCGCCTGACCCCCCCCAAAAAAACCGATCCCCGTAGCACCGACCGGCCCCCGTCACATTCGAAATGCCGTTCGATGATGCACCAATCCCAACCCGGATCTGGCAACCAGGTTCTGCTCCCTACGGCCTTCCCTCTCCATATTGTTGAATCCGCCCCCTGATCTCATTCGCCAACTCGTTCTTCCCCGCCGATTCGGCCAGCCGCAACGCCCGCTCCGCCACCGAAACCGCCTCCGAAAACTGCCCCACATCAGCAAACGCCTGCGCCAGATCCTTCAGAACTCCCACATCCCCCGGCCTCAGCCGCGCCGCCAACACCAGGTGTTCCAGCCCCCCCACAACATCACCCTGCTGACCCATCACCACTCCCAGCCGGTGCTGCGCCATCGCATACCCAGGCTCAATCTGAACCGCAATCGACAACTGCTCGAGCGCCTCATCACGCTTCCCCTGCCGAGCCAGCACCTCACCCAGGCAATAGTGCGCGGTCGCATCACTCGGATCCATCCGCACCGCCAGCCCGAGTTGCTCGGCCGCTTCCGTCAGTCGCCCTTGTCGCATCAGCAACTCACCCAGGCTGCACCGCGCGCCGGCGTCCGACGGATCCAGCCGAATCGCCTCCGACAGATGCGCCGCCCCCTCGTCGAACCGCCCCCGCGCACATAGCAGCGCTCCCAGCGTGCTGTGCGCGTCGGCCAGATCCGGCTTGATCGCCACAGCCGCCTGATAGTGCTCGATCGCCTTATCAAGCCGACCCTGCCGGAAAAGCCACCGAGCCAGATTGCAATGGGCGCTATGGTTCTCCGGATCAAGACGAATCGCCTCCAACAAATGCGAAACACCCTCTTGCGGCTGCCTTCCGTTGACCAACACGCCGCCCAGGTTGCTATGTGCAATGACGCTCTTCGGGTTCAGCTCCAGGGCCTTCTGGTACGCCTCGATCGCGCGTTTCACATCACCGCTACTGTGCAGAAAAGTGTCTCCCGCGCGCACATACGAAACGTCATCGAGAAACGCCTCACGCATATGCCTGATCGCCGTCGGATCGAGATTGACGAACTCCGGAATGTTCGCCGCCCGGTCGGGCTCCGTAAAATTCGCCAACAGCACCGCCGGCGTACTACGTCCCTCTTCGTCGATATGAGTCAGAAATAGCTGCGTATACGCCGAGTTGGCCTTCGACGAGAACACCAGCCACTTCCCATTCGGCGACCAACTGTGCCACGAGTTCATCCGCGGCGTGTTACAACGCATCCGCCGAGCCTCACCACCCTGAGCCGGCATGATATACAACTCGCTGTCCGGCTGAAGCAGCATGTAGCTCTTCGCCTTACAGAATACGATCCACCGGCCGTCCGGCGAAAACTTCGCAAAATAGTTGCTCATCCCGTTGTTCGACGCGCCTTCCAGCGGCTCAGCCACCCCGCCTCGGCCATCGTTGAACGAAACTCGATACAGGTCGTACAAAAACTGCCGACCCTCGTGCAGAAACTCCTCACACTCCTCCTTGGACAACAACACGTGGCCCTCGTCCCGCCGCAGACGGTATGCCGTGCTGCGAGCGAAAACTATCTGCTTCCCATCGGGGCTCCACGACGGATTGCTCTGGACGTATTGAGGATCGTCCGCCCCCGCCAACGCTGAAAACTCGCCCGTCTCACGCGAGTATGCCGCCAGAATCCCCCGGATCGGAAAGAAAAGCTGCGAGAACGCCAGGCCCGGCGTCGCCACGAACACCGAGCGATCCTTCACCGTGCTGATCGCGTACCGTCCGTCCGGCGACACCTGCGAGAGCAGCCCAAACGTGTACTCGCCCTCGACCCGCTGATAATCGCTCCACGTAATAATGTCGCGCGGCGCGAGAACCGTCTCCGCCTTCACCTCCGTAAATGCGTACGAACCCTTGTCGTTCGCATAGTCCACATCCATCCCCAGCATGCGTCCATCCGCCGAGAACGAATGACAGTTCCCACAAACCGGCAACCCTTCCATCACGATCGGTGGCCGCTCCACCGACGAGACAGAGCCGAGCCGCCAGCGAATCTGCGTCGGATCTGTAACCGCTTCGATAAACGGCAGGTTGACTTCGCGATAAAAGATCGGCGCTCCGACCTCGTCTTCAGATGTGCTGATCGAAATCTGCGCCCCAGACAAAATCGCCCACGGCTCACACTGGTTAACCCCGAGAATGTCCACCCGTGCGGCCTGCCCCTGCGAGCGCCGCTTGATCTCCTCCCACTCAGCAGCCGCCGGCGTCCACTCGTGTTCGTGTGTCACGAAATTCGCCCGGCCGGCGTCATCAGCGAACTCGATCGTTACCAGCCACGTATCGCTCTCCGCCGCACCATCTTCCCAGCGAAACGTCGGCGGCACGATCTCCGGCGGAAACAGTGTCTCGTCCAACGGATAGGCGATCGTCAGCCCCCCGTAATCGCCGTCCACGCGATAACCCGCCAGAATCTCGTCCACCTGGCTCGTCCGCCGGCCACATCCGCTCGGCAGAACAGCCACCAACCCCAGGGCGGCCGCCCCCACCACTGCGAGCACGAGCTTGCGTCGTTGTTTCATCACTGACCTCATCGGCGAGCCATCATGACGCGCCTCCGCGGTACCGACTGCCTGGAGCATCTTCAAGAATGGTCCGGCGTGCCACTGTTCTTGAGCCGCGGGGTTTCACGTATCATCGCTCAGGCTTGACGACGCACAGTAAATGACCGCTCTGGAGCGCTTTCGATCACGGCAAGAGGCCGCCCGGCGAAGCCAGCGAACTCGCCCACCACGGGCCCACCCCAGAACCTGCCGCAGCGCTACTCCCCGATGATCTTCACCAGCACCCGCTTGCGGCGCCGGCCGTCAAACTCCCCGTAGAAAATCTGCTCCCACGGGCCAAAGTCCAACGCACCATCCGTGATCGCCACCACCACTTCGCGACCCATCACCTGCCGTTTCAGATGCGCGTCGCCGTTGTCCTCACCGGTCAGGTTGTGCCGATACGCCGACACCGGCTCATGCGGGGCAAGCTGCTCCAGCCAACGCTCATAATCCTGGTGCAATCCACCTTCGTTGTCGTTGATGAACACGCTCGCGGTGATGTGCATCGCGTTCACCAGGCACAACCCTTCGCTCACGCCGCTGGCCCGGACGACCTGCTCTACGTCCGGCGTGATGTTCACAAACGCTCGGCGCGTAGGCACCTCGAACCACAATTCCTGGCGATGCGACTTCATAAACTCACTCCCACAACCCAACGTCGATGGCGCGCGCCCCCGGCCGCCCCCACACCTCCACACGCACGCCCGACACGCGACCCCGAACGCGCAAGCGGCCGCAACCGCTACTCGGGGTCGCTCACCTCGGCCGGCTCCTGCTTCGTCGCGCTCGCCTCCTCGATCTGTTCACCTTCGTCGCCGTCCAGCTCAGCCTCAGCCTCGACGTCAACGTCAACGTCGACGTCCTCGACATCGATATCATCGTCGGGCAGCTCGTCGAACGCACCCTTGATCGGTGCCACCACCATCACCATCAGGCGGCCATCTATGCTCGGCCGACGCTCAACCTTCACACGTTCCGCCAGCTCGTCGACAATCGACTGGAACGTAGCGAAGCCAATCTCCCGGTGCGACCGCTCCCGGCCGCGGAAGATCATCGTGAACTGAACCTTGTGACCCTTCTTCAGGAACCTCACCGCCCGCGCGTATTTGATCTGCCTATCGTGAGTGTCCGTCTTCGGCCGCAGGCGAACTTCCTTGATCTGCTGCTCGTGGCTCTTCTTCGAGTTCTTCTTCTGTAGGTACTTCCATTTGCCGTAGTTCATCAGCCGGCAAACGGGCGGGCGCACGTTCGGCGCCACCTCGACCAGGTCCAACCCCTGCTCCCGAGCCATGTGCATCGCTTCCGTGTTGCTGATTATGCCGAGCTGTTCGTTCTCTGCACCGATAAGCCGTACCGGCGAAACACGAATCTGCTCGTTGCAACGCAAGTTCTCTTTGATGGACGTCACCAGCCTTTCTCTTCAGGACGACTCTCCGGTCGACCCTTTCAGCCCGAGGTCCGGCCTCCCTCGGCGGGCGCTTTGGCACCACGTTGAGCAATCTCATTGGCACACGCGGCCAGAAAGTCGGGCAACGTCTGGCTTCCATACTGGTTGCCCTCTCGCGTGCGCACATTAACCGTCCGGTCGGCCGCTTCCTGCTCACCAACCACCAGAATGTACGGTATCTTTATCAGCGTGGCAGCGCGAATCTTCGCACCAATCCGCTCGCCGCTGTTATCAAGCTCCACACGCAGACCAGCCGTGCGAGCCTCCCGGCACACCTGCTCCGCATAATCCGCAACCTTCTCACTAATCGAGCAAACCCGCACCTGGATCGGCGCCAGCCACAGCGGAAACGCTCCGGCATACTGCTCGATCAGAATCCCCATGAATCGTTCCATGCTCCCGAACAGCGTCCGGTGAACCATGATCGGCCGGTGCTCTGCGTTGTCGCTGCCAACGTACGTCAGCCCGAACCGCTCCGGCAAATTGTAATCCACCTGCACCGTCCCAAGCTGCCACTCGCGACCCAGGCAGTCCTTAACCACGAAGTCAATCTTCGGACCATAAAACGCCGCTTCGCCCGGCTCCTCAACGTACGGCATACCCGCCTGACGCACCGCGTCACGCAACGCCTGCTCCGACCTCTCCCAGTTCTCCATCGACCCGATGTACTTGTCGCTATCATCACGCAGCGACACACGCACCCGGTAATCTTCCAGGCCAATCACACGCAGCGCCAGTTCCGCCAGGTCCGCACAACCCAGAATCTCCTTCTGAAGCTGGTCCGGCGTACAGAATATGTGCGCATCGTCCTGAACAAAGCTGCGCACCCGCGTCAGACCGCTGACCTCGCCCGACTGCTCCCAGCGATAAACCTGGCCAAACTCCGCCAGACGCACCGGCAAATCGCGATAGCTCCGCGGCTCCGACTTGTAAATGCAAATATGGTGCGGGCAGTTCATCGGCTTCAACAGATAGCCGTCCTCAACCGTCAACCACTGCCGCACCCGCTTCAAACGCTCATCCATCGGCGCCGTCGCCGGATAACCATCACGCTTCAGGTCAGCATGCTCCGCCGCCAGTTCCGCAAACAGACCCAACTCCGCATCACTGGCCCGCTCGCTCGGGTTGTCCCGCGCCAGTTCCCACAGCAAATTCAGCCGCCGGCCCCGCTCCGACTCGTACAGCGGCGGATACTGGCTCTCCTTGTAATACGGAAAATGACCGCTCGTGCGATACAGATCCAGCTTCCCGATCTGCGGCGAATACACCGGCTGGTAACCCGCCTTCAGCAGCTCGTTCAGCATGAAATCTTCGAGAATCCGCCGCACGATCGCCCCCCGCGGCTTCCACAACACCAGACCCGACCCCACCAGCGGATCAATCACAAACAAACCCAGATCCTGACCGATCCGCCGATGATCACGCTTCCGCGCTTCCTCCAGCATCTGGAGATACTGATTCAGCGCCTTCTTGTCCGGCCAGGTCGTCCCATAAACCCGCTGAAGCATCTGCTTCGTCGCGTCCCCGTGCCAGTACGCCCCCGAAACCTGCATCATCTTGAACGCGCCCACCTTGCCCGTGCTCGGCACGTGCGGCCCACGGCACAAATCCTCAAAGTGCCCCGCGTCCAACTCGCCGGTAACGTAAAAGCTCAGCGTATCGCCGTCCGCCCGCTCAGCGTTGTCGACCTTGTACTCGTTCCCCTCATCGTGCAGCCGGCGCAGACCTTCCTCACGCGGCAACTCGTACCGCACGAACGGCCGATCCTCCTTCACAATCTGCTTCATCCGCTGCTCGATCGCCTGGAAATCCTCCGGCGTAAGCTGATGATCCAGATCAATGTCGTAGTAGAAGCCGTTTTCCACCGGCGGCCCATAGACCAGCTTCGTCTGCGGCCACAGCGAACAAACCGCCTCCGCCATCACGTGCGCACAACTATGCCGGGCCACTTCCAGCCCATCGTCGTCGCTCAGTGTCAGCACCTGAAGATCAATCGCGTCACCGTTCGGCGACTGGAGCTGCGTACCCAGCTCAACCACGGCTCCATTGACCTTGGCAGCCACCGCCACCCGCGCCAAGCGGGGCGAAAGGGCAGCCGCCACATCCAGGGCGGTTACACCATCGGGGTGTTCGACGACATTGCCGTCGGGCAAACGGACCTTCAACATCGTGAAGCGTTCCTCATGGATGGGGTGTGATCAGGGGGGCGGGGGGGCGAGCTACCTTGGGGCGTTGTCCGCGGACTCGTGCAAACAACCTGACCAGGTCGCCGGTCCCTCCACCGGCATTGCTGTTCACACGCATGTCAGCCACATTTCGTACCCAGGCAGACTCATCATCTTCTCTGTGCCACTCAGAGCACGTGCCAGGGGCTGTCCCGGACACCTCCAATAATTCACTTTATCGGCGCAGGTGGCCTTGTCAACAGAAACTCCGACCCACGCCCCGGTTATAAACACCGCCCTGGCCGCAATACTGCCCACATTTGCGCCGCCAGCACTGCATGAGCCCCCCGCTAACCGCTCCCACTCAGCTCACCTCGTGCCGCGGCCCAACCTGCGGACCCGTTCTCAAATCCCCCTGCTGAGCCGTCGCCTGAATCGACCAGCACATCACCACCAGCATCCCCATCAACACCGGGATCACTAACGACCAACTCGACGCCCAGACCCGAAAAGTCGACCCCAGTGACGGAATCAGCGCCGCCGTCAGCGACACAAACCCCACCACCAGCAACACCGCACCAACCAGCGTCGTCAGCACCACTCCCATGCTCCGCGGGCACAACGCCGCCTGCCCCAACCCCGCCAGCAACCCCACACCCAGCGCCACAAACACGCCAAGCTCCGGCAGGTGCAATTGCAACCCCAGATACCCCGCCAACCCCGAAAACAACATCCCACCCGCGAGAATCAAAGCCGCACGCCCCGATACAACCGCAATAAACCCCAGCAACGCCCCACCGCCCAACGCCGACAGCAGGACCGGATAACCAAAATGCTTCGCCACCAGCCACCCCAGCAGGCAACCCACACCCACATTCACCGCTCCCAGCAACACCCGCTGCAAGCGATACCCCATGAACCCGCTGACCAATCCGCCGCCAAACAACGCCAGACCGGCCGCCGCCGGCTGCATCGCCGCCCAGTCAAATACCATCCGCTGAACATCCACCACGGCAACGCCTCCGGAAGCGGGGGGGATTCAGTCCCTCCAGACAGACAACAGCCCGGTGCGGCCGCCCCGCCGCGACCTCACCACCCATATCGTTATTCATCGGCGCAATCACCCCCCAACCACCGCCCCGTACCACCAAAACACCCCCACACAGACCACTCCCCCGCAATTCCGGGATCAACCAAGCAACCGATCAGGCCGCCGCCGGCTCACCCTCATCAGCAGCGCTCTTTTTCGGACGTTTCCGCAACATATCCGCCAGATTCCACGCCAGCGAGATCCCCCACAATCCTGCCACAATGATCAGCCCCCACGATCCCACCGCCGCCAGCGTCGCCGGCCACAACGCCTGAAGCAACGCCATCACCGCAACAATGAAACACCCCGTACCAACAGTCGCCGCCCAAAAAGACCGCGCCGCTCGCGGCAACAACAGACCGAACAACAATCCAGCCAACCCAACCGCCCCCACAATCGCCACCACGCTCGACTGAAAAGAGGGCACCCGCTCGCCCAGGTACGCCCACAAATCCCCCAACTCCGCCTGCCACGCCTGTCCATCCACCGGAACCGCTTCCGCGGGCTGCAACGTCACCAGCGCCTGATCTTCCGCCGTTTGCAGTCCCTGCGACAAATACTCATTCAACGGCTCAGCCACGCGCGGGGCATACAACGCCAGCCCACCCGCCACCAGCATCGTCGCCACCTGCACCGCCAGCCACACCCGAAACAGCAACAAACCCAGCAACAGACCGACCACGCTGCCAGCCCCCACCGCCGGCCACAGCGGCCACCCCGCCGCCTGGCTCGCCAGCCATCCACCGCCGCAACCCACCGCCGTCAACGCTCCCGCCACCACCACCGGTGCCAACCGAGCGCCGCGGAACATCAACAACAGCCCGCCCGCCGCCGAAATGCACAACAGGGCGATCGGAATCCAAGCGGCATTCTCCGGCAGGTGCTGCGACAGCGCCTCCAACAGTCGCGCTGGCATCTCATCAGTCGGCATCATCGGCCTCCTCTATATCTGCATACACCGCTGGACCGACCAGGTTCACCTACCCGCCGGCCGCTCCGCCGCCACCCGGTCCTCACGCCGAACTTCCAGGATTCGCTCCGGCAACTGCCCTCGATCAACATACAACGCCGTCAGCAATTCCAGCTTCCGCTGCGCCGTCGGCTCCACCGGCGGCCCTTCGCCCGGCGGCTCACCCCACCGCACATAACAACCCGGGTGAATCGTCCGAATCCGCAGCCGACCGTCCAGCGGCCGCTCCTTCAAATCATAATTCGCCACATCAATCGCCCGCAGCGAGCTGCGAAAAGGCAACTGCCCACCCCGCCGAGCGTCGTCCAGGAATCTCGCCAACGCCAGCCCACCCGCCATATCCTCCCCCGGCCACGGCTGCCCCAGCTCGGGTATATCCCCCCGCACGCCAGTGATGATGAACCACTCGTCCTCCGGAAACGTCGCCAGCGGCCCCTCGTTCGGCAGCCGTACCCCCGCCTTATCCACCAGGTACGTCCACCCGTTGATGGCGACGTACGCAAACGGCTCGCGAAACTCCGCCGCCACGCGCACCGCCCCATCCGCCCCCTTGACCACCTGGTGCACCTCCGCCACCCACGGCGAAGCCGACAGCGCCAGCCCCACCCGCTCCGTCAGCTCCGGATCGGCCACCGGGTCGTCGCTGTACAAGTCCGCGTCCGATTCAATCTCCACCAGTACATCACCATACGCCGGGCTCGACAGCCACGTCGGCAACTGCTCCCACACCAGGTGCGTCGGCCCCTCCTGCGGCTGCGCCTGCACGTAGTCGCGCAACGCATCCAGCCCCCACACCAGCAGCAACACCGTCGCCGCCCACCCGCACAACACCCACATCCGCCACCACGCCGCCGGCGAAAGCCGCCACGAGCCGGTCGACTTCTTCTTACCCCGCGCCGGGGCACGCACCGGGCGGCGTTTGGCCGCAGCTCTGCTCATTCCACATCCTCAATCGCCATCCGTACCAATCGCTCGCACAATGCCTCGAACGATATCCCGATACGGGCCGCCGCCTTCGGCACCAGCGAATGGCTGGTAAACCCCGGCAGCGTGTTCACCTCCAGAAACCAGGCCTCACCCGCCGCGTCGACAATCCAGTCGATCCGCGACAAATGCCGGCAGCCCAGCCGCGAGAATATCCGCCGGCTGTCCGCCTGCAACTGCGCAACCAGCGCCGCGGGCTGACCCGTATCAAACACGTATTCGGTCGTATCATCCTCATATTTCGCCGTAAAGTCATAGAACTCCCGCCGCGGACGCACACAAATAAGCGGCAGCGCCTCCTTCCCGATAATGCCGACGGTCAGTTCCACCCCCTTCACAAACTGCTCCACCAGCGCCCGCCCATAGCCGTTCACCGCCGCCACCAACGCCGGCCGCAGCCCATCCGCTGACTTCACAATCTCGATCCCCACGCTGCTGCCCTGGTCCACCGGCTTGATCACCACCGGCAGCGTCAGTTCCGGCCCTTCGCGCTGCGCAAGGGCCGCCTCGTCCCACACCTCGCTCGGCGCCGTCGCGACCCCCAGCTCCTCAGCGACCGCCTTGGTCGCCGCCTTGTCCATCGCCACCGCCGACGCCCGCGAACCCGACCCGACAAACGGAATCCCCCGCTCCTCCAAAATCCGCTGCACCTGCCCATCTTCGCCAAACGTACCGTGCAACGCCGGAAAGATCACGTCCGCCGGCCTATCAAGCGCGCCCAGCTCGTTCGGCCCGATGTCGGCCAGTCTCACCTCGTGCCCGCACCGCCGCAGCGCCTCGGCCACCGACCGCCCGGATTCGAGGCTCACCGCGCGTTCCGTACTCGGACCGCCCGCCAATACCGTAATGCGCAACTTGGAGAGCTCCCCGCCGGTATGCTCACCGGCTCCATGCTCCGGGGCCGAGGGCATGCGTGACTCCCTTCACCAGATGTCCACTTCGAGTTCGAGCTCGAAACCCATACGATTGCGAACGCGTTCCTTCGCGAGCGAAATCAATTGTATCACGTCGTCCGCCGTCGCGCCAGGGTGTGCCAAAATGAAGTTCGCGTGCCGCGAGCTGATCTCCGCTCCGCCCACACGCGTCCCTTTCAGCCCGCTCTGATCCAGCAACGCCCCCGCGGCCGCCCCCGCCGGGTTCTTGAAAATACAGCCGGCCGACCGCGCCGCCAGCGCCGGCTGATCCGCATGCTTCTCCTGCCAGATCGCTCGATATTGCTCCCGACCCACCTGCGGATCGCCCGCCTCCAGATCCAGCCACACGCCCGTCACCACCGCCCCATCCAACTCCGTGTGTCGATACGAAAACCCGAGCTGCGCCGCGTCACGCTCCTCGGCCACGCCGTCCGGCCGAACCACGCCCACCTTCCGCACCCGCGCGCCGATATATCCATACTTGCCGCCCGCGTTCATGCGCACCGCGCCGCCCACCGTGCCCGGAATCCCCGCCAACCCCTCCAATCCCAACGCTCCGTGTTCAACCGTCTGCCGCACCAGCTTCGGAAAATCCGCACCCGCGCCCGCGTGTGCACCGGCCTCCCCAATCACAATCCCCGTCCACTCCGCCCCCACCAGCCGAATCACCGCGCCATCAAACCCACTCTCAGGCACCAGCACGTTCGCCCCGCGCCCCAGTACGCGCCACGGCACCTCCGCCGACCCCAGCCGCGCCAGCACCCGCCCCAGCTCGCCGGCATCGCGCGGACAGACCATCCACCGCGCCGCCCCGCCCAGCCGATACCACGTCAACGGCGCCAGCGGAACATCAGGCTCCACGATCGGCGCGAAGTCGCTCCACCAACTCATCCGCAACCTTCCAGATCGTGCCCGCACCCATCGTGATAACCAAATCGCCCGGCCGCGCCTCACGCAACAACAGCCGACGATACTCTCAAACTGCGGCACATAGCTCGCGCTGCCACCCCGCTGGCGAATCGCCTCTACCAGGTCGACCGCGCACACACTTTGCCGATCCCGCTCCGTGTCACGCACAAATATATGTCCGGCACCACCACCCGATCCGCCTGAGCAAAGCTGCGCGCAAAATCGTCCAGCAAAAAACGCGTCCGCGAATGCTGGTGCGGCTGAAAAACACACCACAAACATCCCGGCTGATAACGCCGCCGCGCCGCATCGAGCGTCACGCGAATTTCCGTCGGATGGTGCGCATAATCATCCAGCACACGCACGCCACCAATCTCGCCGCGCAGTTGCAGCCGGCGCTCCGCCCCGCCAAACCCGCTCAGTCCCGACGCGATCGCACCCCACGGCACACCGCAATCATGCGCCAACGCCGCCACCGCCAGCGCGTTCTCCAAATTGTGCCGGCCGGGCAACCCCAGCCTCAACCGCCCCAGCCGCTCGCCGCGAAACTCGAAATCCCCCACGCACAGCCCTTCCTCAACCGCAACGTCCACCACCCGCCAGTCCGCCTCCGCCGCACTGCCGAACGAGCACGTCCGGCACCCCACCTGCGCCGCAATCTCCCGGCACCCGGAATCATCATGGTTGTAAACCAACAGCCCGCCCACGCCGATCAGCCCCGCAAACTCCGCAAACGAACGCCGAATCGCCGCCAGGTCCGCGTAACAATCGAGATGATCCTCCTCGATGTTCAGAATCGCCGCCCGGCGCGGCGCCAAATGATGAAATGAACGATCGTACTCGCACGCCTCGGCCACAAAGTGCGGCCCGTCGCCGACGCCGCTGCCGCCGTCCAGTTGCGGCACCCGCGCCCCGATCACGAAGCTCGGATCCAGGCCGGCCTGTTTCAGCACATAGCTCAGCCACGCGGCCGTCGTGCTCTTGCCGTGCGTCCCGCTGACCGCGATGCCGTCGTAGCAGCGCATCAGGTGCCCGAGCAGTTGGGCGTATTTGATCACCGGCAAACCGCGCTCCCGCGCCGCCAGCAGCTCCGGATGATCCGCCGGTATCGCCGCCGACGCCACCACCAGGTTCGTATCCGCCGGGATCGAGTCGGCCTCCTGCCGCGTCGTGACAAGCGCGCCACGCTCGGCCAGACGCACCAGCTCGATCGAAGCGGCCCGATCCGACCCGCTGATTCGGCTGCCGCGCTTCAGCAGCATCCCGGCCAGGCCCGACATGCCCGCCCCGCCGATACCTATCAGGTGAACGCAGAGTTGTTCGATCGGTTCCGTTAACACCTTCAGACTAACTGGCGCACTGGAAACGCCGGTGGAAGTGGTGGTTTTCATCACGCGAGCTGGGTAAACAGGGTTTGAAATAGCACCAAGCACGCCCCCCACCAGACCCCCCACAACCGCAGCCAGACCCCCTCAGACTCATGCCGACTTCTCGATATACTGCGCGCTTCGCTCGGCGGCCGGTTGCCATCCGTGGCAAACCTGATGATCATGATCCGCCGACGGCATTGTAACCGGTGGCAGCCCATGTCAAGCCTGGAAACCAAATGAGTTCACAACCGGCCCCTCAGGAACCAGCAACCCGCGGACTCGCCCGGAGCCTCTCACAGGCCACACTCATCCTGGCACTACTCCTCCTGGCCGCTACGTTTTTCCTCATCAGCCCCCCGCCCGGACGAACCTACCCCAGCGCCATCCCCTGGGACAACTCCTCAATCCTACACCCGATCACCGAACTGATGTCGTTCAACGGCACCTTCGCCACCATCCGCGGCGTAGAGATTAAAGAGCTCGCCCTGCACCTCGCCGCCGGCATCGGTCTGCTCCTGTTCGCCCTGCGAATCGCAATGACACGCGTCTGGCGCATGCCCCGCGGCGAAGCCGGCGTGGTCTACGCTCAACTCCTGCTCGCCGCCTGGGTGCTCCTCGAACTGCTCAGCGTGTTCTGGTCCAGCGATCCCGATCTCACCCGCAGCCAAACGCTGATCTACGCCCTCGCGCTGGCCTGGGCCATCAGCCTCGCCGGCAACCTCCGCCACCGCTCCGCCACCCACCTGCTCGCCGGACTCATCACGATCACCACGCTCGGGGCAATCCTGAGCATCTGGTACTACTACGAGCGCAATCCGTTCCACCGCGCCAGCTTCCCCATCGGCAACCCCACCTCGCTCGCCGCCGTATTGCTGCCCGCGATCATCTGCACGCTCGGCTACCTCGCCCACACTCTGCTGGAGTGGCGCCGCGGAAAAAACACGCCCAACTATGCGCTCCTCGTCGCCGCCATGTTCGCCCTCCTCCCGCTGATCTGGTGCTTCGTCCTGACCCGCGGCCGCGGTGCCACCCTCGCACTCGCCGTCGGCCTGGCAACCATGCTCATCTACACCGCCGGACGACGCACCCGCTGGCTCCTCGCCATCGGACTCGGCCTCGGCATCCTCCTCTCCGGCTTCGGCGTCTATTACAGCTCCCGGCTCGACGTCACCATGGCCCGCGGAGCCGCCATGCGATTCCGCCTCTACGCCTGGCGTTACGCCACCCAGTTGTGGCAGTCCCGACCCTATGGCGGACACGGCGCCGGCAGCTACCCACGCCTCGCCGGCCAGTATTCCGTCCGCGACCAGTCCCTCGACCCTGGCGCTTTTATGGGGCGTATCGTCGAACACGCCCACAACGAACTGTTCGAAATCATCTCCGAAGTCGGAATCACCGGCGGGATTGCGTACGTCGGAGGGTTCGTGGCGACGTTCCTGGCCGCCGCCGCCCTGCTGCGCAGAAGCCCGCCGGGAACACAACGCTGGCTGGTCGTCGGACTGGTCGGCAGCTTGGCGGCACTGCTCGCCGACAGTCTGGTCGGCTCCGCTCAACGTCTGCCGGGGGCGCCGGCAATTTTGTTTACCCTGCTGGGAATGTTGTGGTGTGTCTGCAACCGGCCACCCGCGACCGACGAACCGGCCCCTGCCCCCATCGCCGGCCGACGACTACTACCGCTGGCTGCCGCCATCGTTTGCGCACTCGCCGGATTGACCGCCACCGCCGTCGCCATCCGCGGCTACCGCGGCAACTTGTACGAACTGCGCGCTCAAACGGACATCCAACAAGGCGCGCTCACCGCTGCACTCAACGACAGCCGCGCCGCCGAGGAACTCTCGCTCGACCCCGTAAGCAAACTGGCGATGCGGCACACGGCCCTGGAAGTTCGGCTGGCACTCGCGCGACAAGCGTTCAGCAATTTCATCGAGGTGACGGCCGCCATCACCACGGCGCCGGCCAGTCCGGATCAGGACCCGCGACCGGCCGCCTGGAAGAATGCCGTCCGCCAGGCGCAGCAAACCTACGAAGCCGCCCTGGAGTTGCTTCGGCTCGTACCGGCGCTGGAGCGGACCGACGTGATGGCAGCCCGGGTGGCCGAGCTGCTGGCCGAGCTGCATCATCGCGCCGGGCGCGACGATGCGGCCCGGCAATGGTCGCTGGTCGCCGAAAAAGCCTGGCGCCGCCAGCAACAGCGCACGCCGTTTGATGTTGAAACGCTGCTGGCGCTGACCAGCGCGCAGTATCACCCGTCGCTGGAAGCGCACGTGGCGCTGCTGCGCGATGCGCCTGCGTTTTCGCGACGAGGCGGACTTCGCGGACGCCCCGCAGTACTGGCAAGACTCGCTGCGCCGCGCCGCCGACCGGCCAAAATTCACCGAAGCGCTCGAACAGCTTCTCAACGAGGTTGGGCCGATGTCGCCGCAAACCGATGTGGACGCGCTGGTGGCGTCGCGCGCGCCGGAGATGCATCGTCTGGTGGCCGCGTGGCTGGCGCTGCGCGGGGAATATGCCGACGCGGCGCATCAGGCGGAACTGGCCGCGGCGCTGTATGAGCCGCTGCGTCCACGGTTTCCGCGGTTGTACCCGGTGGCGCTGGCGGAGCAGGCCGAGTATCTGCTTCAGGCCGACGTAAACAACGCGGCCGAATGCGTGGAGCTGTTGCGTGTTGCGATTGCGGCGTTGCCGACCATCCAGGCCGAAAAGTATGAGCATATGCTGCGGCCATATCGTTTTCGGCTGGCTTTGGCGTTGATTGCTGCCGGTCGGTCGGCGGAGGTCGTACCGTTGGTGCGAGCCGGGCTGGGCGAGCTGGCGGCGCGCGACGAGATGGTCGCGCGGACGCTGTCGTTTTTGCTGAGTGACGCACGGTCGCGGGGCGTGTTGCCGGAGCGCCTGGCGCAGGTGCGCAGCACGCTGTGCGGCGAGTTGCCCGAGCTGTGTGAGCAAGCGAGCGAGCCAGCACCAACTACACAATCGCAATAGCATCAGTCCACCAACTCGTAGCTGACCCAGACGGTGACAGCGCCGGTGCCGGTGTTTTCGAGCACGAGGTCGGCATCGCGTACGGTCTGTGGCTGGTCGTCGGCGGCTTCGAAGCGGAGGTCGATGGGGCCGGTGGAGTTCTGGAGGTCGGCCAGGATGGCGGTGGTTCCGGAACGGACGCGGATGGCCGCGCTGCTGCTGCGGGAGATGATGATGCGGCGCAGGCGGATGATCTTCTCGCGAGGGTTGGCAGCTGCGACGACGGTACTACTGGCGTTTACAGTGTCGAGGAAAGTCATGAGGGCGGCCCTCTCTCTGGGCTCGGTGCGGGGACGGATCACGAGGTCCGGGCCACACGCGGCCAAAACTGGCACTTCTCTGTCAAGAAGTATGCACCCAAAAACAGCTCGCGTCGGCCCGAACTCGCTGGCTGGCGAAATCTGTTGGATTCTGGCGGATTCTGGCGATTTTTGTACACCTATGGCGCGGGTCGAACTTGCCTGCGCGGGGGCTGGAAGTGATGATGGGACATCAATTGCAGGCAGCGACGCAGCGGGCCGGAGGATCTGATGAACGAATCAGGGGCACCAACAACGCTGACGAGCGAGACGCCACTCGAGGAGGGGTTGCATTGTCCGGATTGCGATTATGACCTGCGGGGCCTGACGGGTGCGCGTTGTCCGGAGTGCGGTTTTGACCTGGCGCCGCTGCGTGCGTGTGAGCCGTTGATTCCGTGGTCGCAGCGCGGATCGCGGGGGTGGTTCGTGGCGTACTGGCAGACGGTATGGATGGCGTTGCACAGGCCGCGGCAGTTATGCCTGGAGATAGCCCGGCCGGTGAGCGGGCGGGACGCAGTGCTGTTTCTGCGAATCACGCAGGTTCTGGCGGCGTTGGGGTTGCTGGGGTCAATCGTGCTGGGGATGTGGCTGCTGGGGCCGAACGGGGAGGGGTTTGAGGAGCCGGGGCTGTGGGTCGGCGGCGGGCTGGCGTTATGGGTGTTGCTGGTGCTGCTGGTGATGCCGCGGTTGATGAAAGCCCGGGTGCGAACGCGACACCTGACGGTGACGATGCACGAGCGGAGCCGATCGCTGCTGGATTATTCCTTCGCGCCGCTGGCGTTGTTACCGGCGCTGCCGGCGATTCAGTGGGCTGGCGCCTCGGCCGAGACTCAGGCGGGGATACCGACGATTCTCACGCATGGGCTGGTGGTGCCGGCGATATTGCTGTTGATAACGATCTGGGTGGCGCGGCAGCACGGGCGGATGGCAGAGCGGCTACCGGTGGAGAAGCCGGCGTTGTTTTCGTGGGCGACGCTGGGTGACACGCTTCTGTACCTGGTGGTTGTCTTCGGGCTGGCGCTGGTGCCGCTGTCGGTGTTCTACGTTGTGCTGATCGTGGTGAGCTTTAAGGGGTTGTGAGGGGGGAGAGGGAATGGCGGAAGGATGAAGGCGGAGGGATGAATGGGCACGGGGTGTTCTCGGCGATTGTGTGCGGTTACTGGTGATTTATGCGGCTCCTGGTAACCTGCGGGCCCGGTTGCGTTCAGGCACCGCGTTGGGGGTCATTATCGGAGGGCTCCTCAGCAGAATTCGTGGGTACTTCCGGGGTACTAGAGCGCTTCCAACGAACTCGTAGCGTCTTAACTCTAAGTGTCCTGGAGAATGCGGCAGGGAGGTCGCTACAAGTAAGTAGAGCTTGCTCTATCTCTGGCCGCGAGCGATTCCGTTGCCGATCTTCTGCGACTTCCAAGTGCCCCCGAGGTCGCTTCGTTTCGACAGCCGGTTTTGGGCAAGCCGTCCGGCCCCCCCGCCGCCCTGGGCCTGGTGCACGGCCAGCAGCCCGCCGATACCGCCGGCATTCTGGAGCGATACGTCGCCGGACGCCGCTGCGCCACCCAAACCGGCGAGGTCGAGGCCCCAGATGTCCCCGGCGTTGCGGGGCTGGACATCGATCGAGCACGTTCGGGCAATGGCCATCAAACGGCGTGATGCGGCGGCCCGCGTGGCGGGCCGAACGGGCCGGCAAAAAACGAGCGTTTGGCTGCTGGGCGCGTATGCGCGCTACGAGCGGCAGAGGTTTAAAATGCGCTGATTTCGTCGGCGTCAGGCCTCTCCTGGGCTGTTCGTGGCTGAGCGTCTCCCAAGCGCCCGACCAAACCAGGCAAATCAGCCCCCGAGCAATTCCCGCACTGGACACCATTAGTTTTTGACCGGTGGGTCATGCCGGCAACGAGTCCCAATGCCACGGCTATCGGGTAGGCTCCGCTTTCATCCGGAATGGTGCACGAAGTCCATGTGGCCTGAGTGTAGCCCGGAGCCAAGATACAATGTGCCCTGGGCCAATAGCCCGTGTACCGCTCATGGTCCTGAATGCCCGCGGTTCAATTGACCCAGGCGCTCCCCAGCGGCACCGCGATCTCCCGTTCAAGCCGCAGCCGATCGATTTGGGCCTTGCACCCCCGAATCCACGACTTGATCAGGGTGGTGCGGGGGGAGAACCCGCGGAACTCTCGCAGGCGCTGGGCCAGCGTGTCCGGGATCGCTCGGTCCAGCTCGTCCGCGGTGGTTATGTTGCATTTCCACAATGCTGCCAGACGCCGCTTGGCGTTCGGGTCTGCCGGCGACAGCCCGTTCAGATCTAGCAGCGATACCACCTGGCCGGCGGCATTCTCATGAGCGCGCACGCGCAGTACGTACGGCTCGATTCCACGTGTGTTCAGGGGATTCCCCGTATACACTTCCATGCGATTCACGGCCTCGCCTCCATGCGTAAGCCTGGGAACGGCATCCTGCCGTCCGTCGCCGGGCCCGCCCGGCCCGACATCCTGATGATTCAACAACAGCACGGCACGCCGACCTCCTGTCGGCCGGCCGCTGGGTCGGCCCCGCGGTCACCTGTCAGCATGGCCGGGAACCATTCGCTGAGGGCAGGGATGATACCCAAGCACGAGCTTGAAGCATCCTCCATTGCAATGATCAGTATACCGCTGACATACGCGAACGACCAGTGAATCTACACCTCAGTTTGCGATACAAAACGAGTTGTTGATTGACAGGCAACGTTCGCTCACACAGCGCAAACGCCATCACTGCGCAATCCATGCGCAGCGCTGTCAACGGATTTCTTGGTAGAACCCCCTCTAATCGCAGCCGGGGTGCCCGCTGCGCGAAACAGTGGGCACCCCGGTTGCTGCGTTAGCCGGCGATAATCAGGAGCGGATCGCTATTCCTTCGCCTTCACCGTCTCGTTTGCATTGTCCTTAGGCTTATCTTTCGAGTTTTCCTGCACCGGATGTCTTGCCTTGCCCTTTGTTCCGTTCTTCAGCTCGTCTGGCAGGTCCGGGCTACCGCCGAAGTTGTCCGGATCAAACTTGATGATCTTCACCGTCAGTTCCGAGAATTCCTTGTCGTCGGTGTGTATCACCACCTGGGCGCCTTCGTCCGGAACTTCGGCGTACGCCGGCAAATTGACACGCACGGTGTGAAATGCCACCAATGCGTCCCCACGTGGGGGCGCCGGCGGTAGCACGGTGCATTCAACTCCCGGGCAGGTTGATTCGATCTTCTCGATCTTCAGCGGCTCGTCCGCCCGGTACTGGACACGCACCGTACGGGCGGCTTGCTTCGTTATCCGCGGCGTCACCGTCAGACGCGTCGGCCGCAGCACCACACGAGGCTCCACCCGTGCCGACAGGCTGAAGGTCAGCACCGGCAGATCCTCCTGGCTCGTCTCCACGATCACCTTGTCACGCGTGAATCCTTGCGACAGCGGCGGAACCGTCGTCACGATCAGGTCATACTCAGAACCCGCCACCGTCGGCCTCAGCTCTGCCGCGAAATGTGACTCCTCCGAGCCGGACCGAATACGCAGATCCAGCGGCTCGGTGTACTGGTTCTTCAGGTGAATCGTTCGGCTGGCAACACTGTCCGGCGACAGGCCGTACATCGTCAGCCGATAACCCGGGTCAGCCGTGAAAATCGGCATGACCTCGCCCTTCACCTGGATCACGGCCCGCGGCTGATGTGGGTCGTTGGTCATCAGCGTGACCCGCTTGCGTGCCGTGCCAACACGCAGCGTGTCGTACGTGATCGTGAACTTGCTCGACTCGCCCGGGCCCAACGGACTCTGCGGACGCGTCACCACCGTGCAGCCGCACGAACTCTTCACGTCAATTGTCAGCGGGCTCTGCCCACCGTTCCGGACCGTGAATTCTCGCTTCGCGCCCGCACCCTGCCAAATCGTGCCAAAGTCGAACTGATCGGGCGATAGCTCCAGAATCGGCGACCGTGCCTGTTCACCTTGTGGCGGCTGATCGTTGTCCGCTGGCGCCAGCGCCAGCACCTGGCCCGCTCCCGACAACAGCCCCACAATCATCAGCAATCTGAGCATCTTTACAAATCTCCTTGTCAGTTCGACACGGTCATACTACTTGTTGCTCTTGGCGTCACCCTGTGCCTCGTGCCGCACGTTGGGCTCGAGCCGTTTCACCTCACGCCTGGCCACCTTCAGCTCCAGATGCTGATAGTCGGGGTCGGCGGAGTTCGTGTAGATATCAACTACCACCGGCTCTTCAGGCATCTCCGCGTACGGCGGGCAGGACACACGCAACTCGTACCGCTTGATCTTCAGACCCCGCCGCTTTGCGTCCAGGCCCACCAGTGTCGCCTCGACCAGCTTGTTGTTCGACTCCACCCGCTCAATCTCGATCGCGTCCTTGGCCCGGAAGTGCACCCAAACCGGGTAGTCGGTCCGCTCTGCCACCGGCGGCAGAACATACAGCGTCGCCGGCGTGACGAACACGCTCGGCGTGACATTGGCGGAAACCGCGTACATCAGCCGCGGAACCTCCTTCAAATCCGTTTCCAGCCACACCATCCGACGATTCCACCCACGCTTCAACGGCGGCTCCGTCGTGGCCCGCAACTCGTACTTCCGCCCCGGCTCCAGCTCACGCAGCTCAATCCTGAACGGCGCCTTCTGATCCTGCTTTAGCATCAGCTTGACTGGGTCGGGGTGCTGGTTCTCCAGGATGATCGACTGCGTCGCCTCCGTGTTGACCTTCGCCTCGTCAAACTTGATGAAATCCTCCGGGCTGCCCTGATACAGCGGCTTAACCTCACCCTGCACAAACAGCACGATCTTGTCCATGTCCGGATCGTTGCTCGTTATGGTCACACGCTTGCGCGCCTTGCCGAATCGCTTCGTGTCATACGTGACCTTGAACGTAGTCGCCTCACCCGGGGCCAGCGGCGACTTCGGCTCCGTCAGCGTCGTGCAGCCGCACGACGCCTTCAACGTGAATGCCAACGGGGCGTCCCCGGTGTTCTTGACCGTGAACTCCTTCGTCGCCTCCACCCCTTGCCAGATCGTCCCGAAGTCGAAGATATCGGGCGTGACCTCGATATTTGGCTGCCCAACCTGGGCATCTTGCGACTGTCCGGCCTGGGGTTTGGTGGTCTCGTCGGTGCTCTGACCGACCGTCGACGTCGCCAGCGCGCCCAGCGCGGCGAATGTCATCAGTACACGAAACAGGGGGGACTGATTCTGATATGTCATAACCAAGCAACCTCTAGATCATCGGAATCACCGGCCTGTGAGGGGCGCGAACCGCCGTTCGGCCCGAGCAGCGATTTTATCCACGCCAGACTATTCACACCAGTCCCCGCCGCGCTCGGCCACCCGCACAGGCAGCGTTAGGGGGGCGGGCGGCAGATTGCCCAGAGCTACGGGCGACCCTCGACCAGGGCGGCCCCCGGCCGACGGTCGATTCGCGAAAGCCGTGCCGTAGGCCGCGATGGGAGGAAAGGCCCAGGAGGCCCGGGGGGGGATGGTGCGGAGTTGGATCAACCGGGGGGGCGACACTGACACACGGTTTGACCTGCCGCGCAAAAAAGGAGGCCCGGCGTTCCTTGCGGAACGCCGGGCCTTATAAGCCGGCAATCACCTACTCTCGCCCGATCAGGACTACCATCGGCCGTGCGAGCTTAACTACTGAGTTCGGAATGGGATCAGGTGTGGCCTCGCACGTAAAGTCACCGGCAGTTCGTGTGCAAAGCCGTCGCCGGTGGGGCGACGGGTAACACGCACGGGTGAAAATCGTTCACAGGTGGGTAGCAGGATCTGCGGATCTCACGAGCACTCAGTGAGGTCTGCGAGTCACAGCAATTCATAAATGCGGTCAAGCCCTCGACCGTTAGTACCGGTTAGCTGAGTACATCTCTGTACTTACACACCCGGCCTATCAACCTGGTCGTCTTCCAGGGGTCTTCAGCTCACCCGAAGGGAGCACCGAGTCCTTATCTTGGGGACGGCTTCCCGCTTAGATGCCTTCAGCGGTTATCCATTCCGTGCTTAGCTACCCTGCTGTGCCGCTAGCGCGACAACAGGTACACCAGAGGCACGTACCTTCCAATCCTCTCGTACTAGGAAGATGGCCCCTCAAGACTCGTACGCCCGCAGCAGATAGGGACCGACCTGGCTCGCGCCGGTCTGAACCCAGCTCGCGTACCACTTTAATCGGCGAACAGCCGAACCCTTGGGACCGCCTACAGCCCCAGGATGTGATGGGCCGACATCGAGGTGCCAAACGACTCCGCCGCTATGGACGCTCGGGAGTCATCAGCCTGTTATCCCCGGAGTACCTTTTGTCAGATGAGCGATAACCCTTCCACACGGGATTACCGGATCACTAAGGCCTGCTTTCGCATCTGCTCGACGTTTTTGTCTCGCAGTTAAGCCAGCTTGTGCCCTTGCACTCTACGCACGATTGCCAACCGTGCTGAGCTGACCTTTGCACTCCTCCGTTACTCTTTAGGAGGAGACCGCCCCAGTCAAACTGCCCACCTAGCACGGTCCCCCACCCGGATTCACGGGATGGGGTTAGGTAACTAACAGCACAAGGGTGGTATTTCAACGATGGCTCCCCGACCGCCGGAACGGCCGGTTCAAAGCCTCCCACCTATACTACGCATGTGATGCCAATTACCAATACCAGGCTGCAGTAAAGGTTCACGGGGTCTTTCCGTCTTGCTGCGGGTACGCGGTATCTTCACCGCGACTTCAATTTCACCGAGTCGGTCCTTGAGACACTGCTCCAGTGATTACGCCGTTCATGCACGTCGGAACTTACCCGACAAGGAACTTCGCTACCTTAGGACCGTCATAGTTACGGCCGCCGTTAACCGGGGCTTCGGTTGTAAGCTTCTCCCGAAGGATGACCTACTTCCTTAACCTTCCGGCACCGAGCAGGCGTCAGTCTGTATACATCCTCTTTACGAGTTAGCACAGACCTGTGTTTTTGATAAACAGTTCCCAGAGCCGTTTCTCTGCGCCCTTCTCCCGAAGGAGGGAGGGCCCCCTTATCGCGAACTTACGGGGTTAAATTGCCTAGTTCCTTAAGGACCGTTCTCTCGAGCGCCGTTAGGATACTCTCCTCGCCCACCTGTGTCAGTTTTGGTACGGATCCGCATTTTGTCACCGAACGGATTTTCTCGGTCATCACGCCATGTGCTTCGGCAACACAGTGGCCTCGCTTACGCACCCTCTATTCTAATAGTGGGCCACACTTTGTGATGACGTCCCCGTCGGGTCAACCGCATACGGAGTACAGGAATATTAACCTGTTGTCCATCGTCTACGCCTTTCGGCCTCGACTTAGGGTCCGACTAACCCTGGGCGGATTTCCCTTCCCCAGGAAACCTTGGGCTTACGGCGAGCGGGATTCTCACCCGCTTTATCGTTACTCATACCGGCATTCTCACTACCACAGGCCGACACCACTCCTTACAGTATGGCTTGTTTCTCCTGTGGTACGCTCCCCTACCGTGCTTGCGCACCCGTAGCTTCGGTGCTACGCTTAGTCCCGATCATTATCGGTGCTCATCTTCTCGACCAGTAAGCTATTACGCACTTTTTAAATGGTGGCTGCTTCTAAGCCAACATCCTGGCTGTCACGGAAAACGAACTTCCTTAAGCACTCAGCGTAGCTTTGGGACCTTAGCTGACGGTCAGGGTTGTTTCCCTTTTGACCACGGACGTTAGCGCCCGCAGACTCACTCCCGGGATAGTCATCATGGTATTCGGAGTTTGATTGAAGGAGGTACCCGGAAAGGGCCCTCGTTTCATTCAGTAGCTCTACCCCCATGATGTAGTGGCCCGAGGCTGTCCCAAAAGACATTTCGGGGAGAACCAGATATCTCTGAGTTTGATTAGACTTTTACTCCTCCCCACAGGTCATGCCAAAACTTTTCAACGTTTACGGCTTCGGTCCTCCAGGACGTTTTACCGTCCCTTCAACCTGCCCATGGGTAGATCACTCAGGTTCGGGTCTGCCGCATGCGACTAATTCGCCCTATTCAGACTCGCTTTCGCTTCGGCTACGTGCCGGAGGCACTTAACCTTGCCGCATACGACAACTCGCCGGTCCATTATGCAAAAGGTACGCGGTCAGCCGTCCCGAAGGAATCGGCCTTCCACAGCTTGTAGGTACATGGTTTCAGGTACTTTTCATTCCCCTAGAAGGGGTGCTTTTCACCTTTCAGTCGCCTTACTTCTACACTATCGGTCGTGCAAGAGTACTTAGCCTTGCAGGGTGGGCCCCGCATGTTCAGTCAGAGTTCCACGGCATCCGACCTACTCGACCGCCAACGCTCCCCTGACGCCTACCGGACTGTCACCGTCTATGGTCGACCTTTCCAGATCGTTCGGCTGAGTTCACGCTGGCGTATGGTTCTAAACCATGGGCTAGTCCGCTTTCGCTCGCCGCTACTTACGGAGTCTCGGTTGATTTCCTTTCCTCCGGGTACTGAGATGTTTCAGTTCCCCGGGTTAGCTCCTGACGGCCTATGCATTCAGCCGCCGGTGACCGTAGCTGGTTGCCCAGTACGGACGGGTTGCCCCATTCGGACGTCTCCGGATCAATGCGTGTTTGGCCACTCCCCGGAGCTTATCGCAGCCTGCCACGTCCTTCTTCGCCTTTGCACGCCAAGGCATCCACCATGCACCCTTAACAGCTTGACCACATTTATGAATGGCTGTGGTCAACTCGTACCTCACTAAATTCAGTATTCAGTACTTGTGAGAGAACGGAGTTCGTTTAGGCACGTCCGCCATTAAGACGAACGTACGGTACCGACTCCGAAATCCGGAAGATACCTGCTAATACCCACCTATGAAGTTGTCATAGATCCATTCGCCAACGACCAGCGCCGTCAACGCTCGGCCGACTTCCGCCGACCTCCGCTCTCGCGGGCCTCGGGACACTCGAAAAGTGCCGCGAGGCTCACGCCCCTCGCTTCAAAAACTTCCCGACCCGCTGATTGGAGCCGACCGGGATCGAACCGGCAACCTCCGCGTTGCAAACGCGGCGCTCTCCCGATTGAGCTACGGCCCCGGAGCTGGTCACCAGGCCACGCCTAGTCGCAACGACCGTTAGTGCCTCAGGTACCTCCACCGCTAAATAGCCGCCATACAAAAAATCCTAATATGGCCGCTACCGCTAGGTACTGTAGCACGCCCGCGTCCATGCCAGTCTCCGGCGATCCGGCTCGCCGATTGCAATTGGGCCCGATAGGATTCGAACCTATGACCTCGTCCTTATCAGGGACGCGCTCTAACCAACTGAGCTACGAGCCCGGGCTCGTCCGAGGTCCGGCACCAATCTACCGACCTTCGGTCGGTCGGGTCCACAACCCGCTGCATTGCGGCCCGGCACACGCGGGCATCGAACCTCACCATGTGGCCTGCCGTCTCTAAGCAGCGGAGCAAGCTCCACCGCGTCACGGGGAGCAATGTAATGTACCCAAACCACGGGCGATGTCAATACGCCTGCAACACAAAATTGCTCCCAATGACCCGAATTTTCGGACGGTCGCCAGCCACGCGCATAAGTGCCCATGCAAAAAGACGTTGCGCAGCCGCCCCAAGGCCGCTCGCTACCCCCGTTTTTGTCGCAACCGCGCCCGCCGGGGCCCGCCGACCAGATCTGCTCACCATGCCCCGCAAATCAAACTGCCAACACAACGCCGCAGCCTTAAAACGACGCCCCAAACGCGAAGTTGAACACCTGCGTATCGTCGTCGTCATCCTTGGCGATCGGGAAACCAAAATCGAACACGATCGGCACCGGCCCAAAGAAATCAACCTGCACACGCAGCCCAAAACCAACCGCCGCCCGCCACGAACTGATCGTCAGATCTTCTTCGACCGTACCCATGTCGAGAAACGTCACGCCGCGGAACGTCTTGCCGTACAGCGGAAAAGAGTATTCCGCCCCGGTAAGCAGGATGAGTTTGCCGCCGATGGGATTGTTGAAAATGCCCGAACGCGGCGATACCCCGCGGAAACCAAAGCCGCGCAGCGATCCGAACCCGCCGGCATAAAACCGCTCAAACACCGGCGCATCGCCCACGATATAGGCCGCGTCGGCCCGCATCGCAAAGATGCTCTTGCGATCCAGAATGTCGGTGCGCAGCGTCTTGTACCAGGCGAAACTCGCCGACGGCTTGCCGAACCGATGATCGCCGCCCAGCGCGCCAACCTGCTCCCAACTGAACGACAGCCGATAACCTTCCGACGGCAGCATTCGGCTGTCGGTCGTGTCGCGAACGATCGTGCCCTTGAGCGCCGTCAGCAGATGATCGCCCTTCGCTTCGCGAATATCTCGGGCCGGGAACGGATCCAGATCAGTGATACTGACGCCCTCGATACGGGTGGCACCCTCCAGCGCCCAGCCGTCCAGCACGCCCCCGCTGAACCGTTTGCTCAGGCTCAGCGTGAAGCCCAGACGCTCCTCGTTGTACGCCTCACGCCCACGCTGGAACAGATAGACCGACGTATCGAGACGCACGGGACGATCGAGCAAATACGGCTCGGTAAAAGTAACCCGAAACCGGCTGACCTCGGTACCCGGCTCGGCCTGGAACAGCAGCCGCTGCCCGTCGCCCTTGAACGCCCGTCCGCGGAAAAACTCGCCCCACGACCGCGGCCAGTCGCCGATGTCAAAGTTGCGATTGTCGATCGTCAGCGAGCCCATCACGCCGCTATCGGTGCTCACACCAAAGCCGATGAGGAACTTCGTCGTCTCGGTTTCCTCGACCTGCACCAGCGCCTCACGCTGCCCGCCTTCATAGCGCAGCGGCACGATCTCGACCCCGTCCGGACGAAACAGCCCCAGCTCGCGGATACGCTGCTCGGCCTTGCGCACGGCCACGCTGTTATACAGCTCCCCGGGATAGAAGCGCAGCTCGCGCCGCACGACTTCGTCCTTGGTTTGTCGGTTCCCGCGGATGGTGATTCGCCCGAAGCGCGACTGCTCATTCTCGCTGACCACGACGCGCAGCACGACCACACCCGGTTCGTCAAGGAAGTCTGACCGCGTGTCGATCCGCGCGTCGATGTAGCCCAACTCACCATATTTGTCGACCAGGTGGCGCACATCGGTCCGGATGGCCTCGCTCCGCATATAGTCGCCGGGCTCGACGGCCATCACGCCGCGCAGCGAGTCGTCGTCAAAGACGGTATTGCCGGCAAAGACGATTTCGTACACGCGATAGCGCGGCCCCTCCTCGATCACGAACACCAGGTTGACGTCTTCACGCTTCACCGGGTCAAAATCGAGCCGATAGCCGACGCGCGCGTCTAGGTACCCCTCGTCGCGGTAGAGGTTCTGAATGGCCAGCGTATCGCGTTCGGCCTGTTCCTCGTCGAGCGCGCCGGTGCGGAACAGCCAGAAATAGGTACGCGTCTCGACGCGCGAACGCAGCCGACGCGGCCCATATGCACGATTACCCTCAAAGCTGATGTGCCGCACCTTGACGCGCGGTCCCTCGGTGATCTGGTAAACCGCCCGCCCCGTGCTGCGCAGCGTGGCCTCGTCCAGCGTAACCTCGGCGTAGTAATAGCCCGCCTGATGATACTTATTGAGGATGTCACGCCGGGCACGCCGCAGCTCATACGCGTCCACAACCGCCCCCGCGGTCGGCGTCAGCTCGTACAGCTCCAGGTCCGTAAACTTCTTATTGCCGATGATCTCAACCGACACCAGCGTGGGCTTCTCCTGGATGGTGAACGTGACCACGACCTCGCCGGCCTCGACGTCCGTCGTCGCGAAAGCGTTGAGGAACTTGCGCGAACGCAGCAGTGTGCGGACGTCCTCCTCGATTTGTCGCGTCGAAAACGGCTGTGCCGGGCGGGTTTTCACCAGCCGCCGCACGTACGCTTCGCTGAGTGCTTCCAGCCCGCGGATCTCGACCCGCCGGACCTGCATCCCGTCGCGGACGTCGCTTTGTTGGGCGAAGCTCGCCACATCCCCCCCAAGCAGCAACGCCAGCAGTAGCAGTGCTCCGCCCCAACGCTGGCACTGACCCATCAAGCCGCACGGATTAGCTCTCTCACGCACGCCGCACCATGTTTCGGAGTTGTGGAAGTGAACGTCTCCGGTCTCTCACGCCCGAAGACCGCGCCGCAATTGCCGAGTAATATACCCCCTAGCCGCCGGCCCGGCCACCGGGCATGCACCGCGCGTCGTTACGCGGCGCTGCCCACAACCACGCCGGCAACACAGGTCGTGGAGACCGCTGCATGCCAGCACCAGCGCCCCGCATAGGTATATCGAGCGACATCGAGTGTGCCGCCGACGCCGATCCCCCGCGCGAGCAAACCTGCCTGCTCACGGCCTACACCGATTCGATCTTCGCCGCCGGCGGGCTGCCCTGTCCGCTGCCCGTGCCGGGCGAGTGGGACGACCACCGCATCGACTTCCTGCTCGACCAAATCGACGGCCTCATGCTCACCGGCGGCTTCGACCTCCACCCACATCACTACACCACCGACCCCCAGCATCCGGCCTCCACCCTGCTGCCCGAGCACCGGGACCGGTTCGAGTGGGATCTCTGCCGACGTGCCGACCAACGCCGCATCCCCATCCTCGCCATCTGCCTGGGCATGCAGTTCCTGCACGTCCTCCGCGGCGGCCGGCTGATTCAACACCTCGGCGATCTGGATTCGACCCCCGCGATCACCCACCGTCTGACCCACAGTCGCAACGCGTTTCACCCCGTCAGCATCGCTCCCGGCTCACACTTGGCCGATGTGCTCGGCACGACCACGCTCGAGGTCAGCAGCCGCCACCACCAGGCGGTCGATCCGGCCCATCAGGGCAGAAACCTCCAGCCCGTGGCCTGGGCCCCCGACGGCGTCCTCGAAGCAAGCGAAGATTGTGTCGGCCGATTCCTGCTGGCGGTCCAATGGCACCCCGAGGATCTGATCGACCGCCCGGAGCACCTGCAACTATTCAAAGCACTAGTAGCCGCCTCACGCCACTAGCCGCTATTCGTCCTCATCCGCCGGGAAGGCTGTCGCCAGTGCTTCCAGGTAGGCCCAGTTTTCGTTGATCTGTGCCCGCAGCACGTCCAGGTCGAGCAGGTTTGAGCGGTAGCGCCGCTGTCGCGTGATGTACTCCTCGACGGGAGTGCCGTCGGGGCGCGCGTTGATGCGATACCGCCGCCCGTCGAACACCTCGTACACCGAAAACAGCCCGGAACCAACCGCTTTGCGGATCAGGTCGACGCTCTCGGATGGTTCAGATTTCCAGCCTGTCGGGCACGGCGACAACATCAGCAAAAAGCGGAACCCCTTCATATGCGCCGCCTTCCTGACCTTTCTCAGGAAGTCGTCCCTATGCGCGACGGACAGCGTCGCCGCATACGGAATGCGGTGGGCGGCCATAAGGGCCATGATGTCTTTCTTGTTCTCTTCCTTACCCTGTGCGGTCGTCGAGGTCTTGGCTCCTTTCGGCGTGGCGCTGCTGCGCTGCCCGCCGGTGTTGCCGTAGATCTCGTTGTCGTAGCAGATGTAGAGGATGTCCTCGTTGCGTTCGGCCGCGGCCGACAGCGTGGCGATACCGATGTCATAGGTACCGCCGTCGCCGCACCAACTGATCGTCAGGTCGTCCTCGTTGTTCATCGTGCGAACGGCCGACACGCCCGTAGCGACCGCCGCCGAGCTGGCAAATGTGCAGGCGATGGTCGGCACGCCGTAGGCGCTGGTGGGAAACGAACCGGCCGTGACGATCCCGCAACAGGCGGGGATGCACATGGTGGGCCGGGCGCCGTCGAGCGCCTGTTCGAGCCATTGCAGGCCGATGGACATACCGCAGCCGGCGCAGTTGGTGTTGCCGGGGCGCAGAATTCCGTCGCAGCGGTCGAGTATATCGGGCGACGCGCTGGTGCTCATGCGTTCACCTCTTTCCACACGGGGGGTTGCTCTTCTTTGCGCGCCAGGAGGTCATCGATGACCTGGCTGATCAGCGGCGGTGTCACGTCGCCGCCGCCCAGCCCGATCAGGTAATCCTGCACGAGCAGATCGGTGCGTTTGCGCAGCGTGGTGGCGACCTCGCCCCAGAAAATGCCGCCCGAGCCGGGCGAGATGTTGCGATCGAGCACGCCTACGCGCTTGGCCGAGCCGATCGCCTTGATCAGCGCTTCACGCGGGAATGGCCGGAAGGTCTTCGCGTTGATCAGCCCGAGCTTCTCGCCCTTCTCGCGACGCTGTTTGATGACGTTCCGCGCCGTGCGGACCATCGTGTTGCACGCGATCAGCACCGCGTCGGCGTCCTCGGTGTGCTCCGCCTTCAGCAGCCCAAGCGGACGGCGCCCGAAGATCTTCTCAAACTCGTCAATGGCCTCCGCCAACACTTCCGGCACGCGCTCCATGGCCTGCTCGATCTCACGCCGGTGGTGTTCCGTGTGATGCGGCCAGCTCATCCCGCCATACGTTATGCCGCTGCCGGTGATCTGGTGCGGCACGTGGCAACGCGGCAGGTACTTGTCGACCAGTTCCTGCTCGGGCAGGTCCACGACCATCTGCGTGTGCGAGACCACGAAGCCGTCCTGCGCGATCAGCGCCGGCAGCATGATGCGCTTGTCCTCGGCCACGCGGAACCCGACCAGAATGGTGTCCACCAGCTCCTGGTGCGACTCCGCGTAAAACTGCATCCACGGCGCATCACGCAGCGACAGCGTGTCGCCCTGGTCCGTCCAGATGTTCCACGGCGGGCCGAGCGTCCGGTTCACACCGATCATCACGATCGGCAGCCGGTAGTAACCCGCCGCGAAGATGTTCTCGTTCATGTACGCCAGACCGTTAGACGAGCTGGCGGTAAAAGACCGCGCACCGGCCAGCGATCCGCCGATGCAGACGGCCATGGCGCTGTGTTCCGACTCCACCGCGACTACACGCCCCCTGGTGAAGTTGAACGCCCGCAGAAACTCGATGATCTCGGTTTGCGGAGTGATCGGATAGGCGCCGCAGATGGCACCGCGTCCGTCCCGGTTGGCCTCACCGGCACATGCCAGTGTATGGCCCGCCGCGTGGTTGCCGGTCACCAATGCCCGTGCCACTTCGCTCTCCTCTCTGGCACTTCAACCTTTAGAACGGGCCCCGGCGCCCACGTCGGACGCCCGCGGTCCACGTTCGGCTGCTACAGTTCGGCCATGTATACAACGCCGCGGGGACACTGTGACGCGCACACCCCGCAGCCCTTGCAATAGTCGTAGTTAAACGTGTACTCCGCGTCGCCGCTGTGCTGCATCACCCCTTCCGGGCAGAACGTCAGGCACCGGTCACACTCGTTGCACACGCCGCAACTCAGGCACCGCTCGGCCTCCAGCATCGCCGACTCGTGCCCCGGCTCGTCAATCAGCCCCAGCCGCACTTCTGTAAAGCTGCTGTGCCGAACCTTCGCCGGAACCGTTACGCCACGTTCTCGCTGTTGATGACCGAAGGCGTGGAACGTCATCACCTCCGGCCCCGCTACCGCCGGCTGCTCCTGCGGGAACAGGTCTTCGTCCGCCAGTGTCCGGTGAATGTGCAGCGCTGCTCGCCGACCACTGCCGACCGCCGCCGTCACCGTGCCATCGTTCGTAGCCAGGTCACCACCCGCAAAGATCGGACACTGCGTCAGACCCAGCAGTTCTGCACCATCCTTGACGTCCGCACCTTCCGGAAAGACTGACAGGTCCGGCGACTGGCCCAGTGCCAGCAGCACCCGGTCACAACGCAGCTCAAACTGCGCATCCTCGCTCTCGATCCGCACCGGCCGGCGCCGGCCGGATTCGTCCGGCTCACCCAGCTTCATCCGCTGACAAGTGAGCACCGGGCCGTTGGCATCCTTGTGCAACCGGAGCGGCGCTACCAGCTCCTGCAACTCGATGCCTTCCTCCAGCGCCTCTTCAATCTCTTCCTCAATCGCCGGCATCTCGTTCCGCGTCCGGCGATATATAACGGTTACGTGACGGGCGCCGATACGCCGCGCCGAACGGGCCGCGTCCATCGCCGTGTTGCCACCGCCGACAACCACCACGCGCTGTCCCGTGAGATACTCTTCGCCCTGACGCACGCGATCGAGAAAATCGATGCCCTGCGTGACCATCTCTTTGGTCGTCTGGCCCAGATTAAGCGCTCGCAGCTCCTGGAGCCCCGTGGCGACAAAGATGGCCGCAAACTGCTCGGACAGCTCAACCAGGACCTTCCGATTGATAAACGTGTCGGTGCGGGCCTCGACCCCATGACGCAAAATAAAGCTGATCTCCCGATCAAGCACGTCACGCGGCAGCCGGTAGGACGGGATGCCTGTGCGCATCACGCCACCCAATTCCCGGCCAGCCTCGAACAGCGTCACCGGATAGCCCTGACGCGCCAGGTGGTATGCCGCCGCCAACCCCGCCGGCCCCGAACCAATCACCGCCACCTTCTCTTTTCGCGTCGGCTTGGTTACGTCCGGCCAGCGACCATGATCCGCGACGTAACGCTCAATCTCACGCACATTGACCGCCTCGTCGTGCTCCGCACGGTTGCAAACCTCCATACACGGCGCTGGACAAACCCGCCCGCATGTCCCCGGAAACGGCGACGTTTGCAGCACAATCCGCAACGCCTCGTCATAGTCCTTCTTTGCCACCGCCTGAACAAACCCACGCACATCGTTGCCCGCAG
Source organism: Phycisphaerae bacterium (assembly GCA_963666925.2). Classification (GTDB taxonomy): domain Bacteria; phylum Planctomycetota; class Phycisphaerae; order UBA1845; family Fen-1342; genus JANQFV01. The sequence goes on from CAXXTC010000006.1 coordinate 126,871, forward strand.
GGCACCCGTTGTTGCACGGCGGCGTCAGCTCATGACGCTTCGGCTGACTCGTCGCCCAGTCACCCGTCTGAATCACCGGCATGCCCCCAAGGTCGTCGTCGAACATGCTCGACGCCCGACCCTTGGCCGGCGGTACCGTAACCTGGAGCTTCCCCTTCAGCTTGCCCGATTGGACCCGCTCAAACGCCTGCCGCGCCGACGTCACATTCGCCCCGCCAAAACCGACCAGATCGAGCGCACCCTCAACGTCGCTCAGCTCCAAACCCAGCACCTTGCTGATCGCCCCCAGCATCGTCGTGTTCACAATCGGAACAGCCTTCGTACCCAGACCGTTCTCGACCGCAATCGCCGTCGCGTCGACCGTCGCCACGTGTCGACCGGGGAACATCTCGCCAAAATACTCCGGCGGACGCGGCGAGTTCAGGATGATCCACCCTTCAGGCTTGAGGCCGAGCGCCACCCGCGGTGCAATCAAACGTCCGTCAATCACGACCACGTGGTCCGGCTCACGCACCTGATTGTGGTTCGTGACCTCCTCGTCGTCGATTCGCACAAACGCCTGCACCGGTGCTCCCGAACGCTCGGCCGCATACACGCCGAACGCCTGCACCCACTTGTCACGCAGGAAATAGGCCGATGAAATGAGTTTCGCGAGCGTGACACCTCCCTGTCCGCCGCGACCATGAATAGTGATTTCAGTCATGCTTCACCTGACATAATCTTCCGGCCCGCTGCGCGAAATGACGCACGGCCGGTGGGTAGACGGAATCGTGACCATGACCAGTCCGCCGCAAACGGTCCCGTGTTGCTGCATCGCGCTGTAGCATAACCATAACATGCAATCGGCATTCCGATAAAGATCGACCGATAATATCACACAAACCAGCCTGTTAGAAGTGCTTGCAGACGTTTTCGGACTTTGCCAAACCACGCGCCAAGCACTCAATCCACCTCGGAATGCGTGCTTTTCGTCCACTGCTGGGGCATCCGGCGCGACTGCTCACGCAAACGCCTCACTCAAAACGCAACCCGGACCTTACCCTCTCGCCACTCCGCAATCAACGCCCGGAAGTCATCCAACGCCAGTGTCAGACGCTCCGTGCTCAACAACAACGCCTCATATAGCCGCGCGTCGGTCACAAATCGACCCAGCGTCCCCTCGCCCGAATTCACCTTCTCACCAATCTGGTCAAGCCGATCCAGGAAACGGTCCGCCCGGTCGAGTGTACCCACGGTGGCCTGGGCCACGTCGGTAAATTGTTGCTGGGCCTGGTCCAGCGCAGTCTCAGTCTTCCCAACCAGACGCCGGGCATCGCTCACCAACTCCCGAGATTCGCCCGACGCCTCTTCCAGGTTCGCCACCACTTTCTGCCCATGCTCAGACATATCATGGAAATTCGCGATCACATCCCGAATCTGGCTCTTAACCTCCCCATCGCCCAAAACCTCGTTGTAGTGCTTCAACGCACTATCCATACGCGCCAACGCACTCGCCAGATTCCCCGGCGGACCACCCATCCGATCGACTTCCTCTGGAGTTCGCGCCGCCACCAGGTTCCGAACCTCCGTCAGCACCGGCGTCAGCTCCTCAGCCGCATCACCAATCTGCCGCGCAGCCGTCTGAAACGTCGTCACAACCCCAGGCGGGAAGATCGAATCGATCGCCGTACGCGTCGTCCCGTTCAGAAATGCACCAGCCTGCAAATATCCCGCTCCCGCCGGCCCGGGGATGATCTCGATCGGCGGACGACCCTGCCCCAGCACCGGCTCCGTCGTGCACGCCCGGCTACCAGCCGGAATCCGATACTCGTCATCAATGCTCACCACCACGTTAACGCCCGCACCAAAATCCGCCGGGTCGTAAAGCTCCACCCGTTCCACCCGCCCCACCGCGATGCCGTGAACCGTCACTTGCGTACCCGCACGGATGCCAACCACCCGGTCAAACCGCACGTTCAGGTCGTATGCCCGGCCGGCCACCATCCACGTCGGGCCCCGCCCAAACATGATGATCAGGCTGCCCAGAATGCCCAGACCCACCAGCACGACCGCACCGACCAGCAGGTTGCGACGTGTCTCTGCCATCTTCTGCACTCCTCGGGGTCGATTCCGCGTGAACCACCGCATCCTGACGCGGTATAAACCAGTGAACCCGCGCCGTTGTCACGGACCGGCCCCAATACTACACTGATCCCCGGAACAAGGAGAACACCGTGGCCGAGAGTTTGACTGGCAAAAAGATCCTCGTCGTCGACGACGACCCCGACATCGTCTCGGCCATCTCCGTTGCACTCGGCGACACAAACGCGGAAATCGCCACTGCCAACGACGGCAATTCAGCCGTCAAGCTCGCAGAAGAGACCGATTTCGACCTCGTAATCCTCGATATCATGCTCCCCCAGAAGAGCGGCTTCCTCGTCCTCGAACGACTGCGCAAGGGAAAATCCCGCGGACAGCCCCCACGCGTAATCATGATCACCGGAAACCAGGGACAGCGACATCGGGCCTATGCCGAAGCCCTCGGCGTCGACGACTACCTCAACAAACCCTTCCGCATGGAGCGACTCCTCGAAGCCGTCGAACGCCTGCTGACCGACTGACCGCCGCCCCCAGCCCGACCCTCCCCTGGTGTTGACGTCATACGTTGCGGCCGCGAATATATCCAATTCCTGTACTGGTCGATGCTAGGGCGTTTTCGACGAACTCGTAGCGTATTAATATCCAAAGTGCCCTGGAGAATCCGGCAGGGAAGCCGTTACGAGTTAGTAGAGCTTGCTCTAATCCGCCAGATTTGACGGGCCGCTGGGCCAGCCGGCCACGCGCCCGCACCGAACCTCGAATCCGAGAGGAAGTATCCATCATGCTCAGTTTGTTGACCACGACAATGATGTTGCTCCTGGTACCCCAGGTCCCCCCGCCAGTCGAAGGCCCCGTTGCCGAGCCCAATTTCACCGTCGGACCGCTCAGCGTCGAACTCGTCGCCATGCGCGAGATCCGCCTCGAAATCAGCGACCAGCCCGACCGCAGCGCCGCCCAGTCAAACTTCGCCATGCAGATCCGCGTCAGCGGCGAAAAGCTCAAACGCATGTCACGCTACGGAAACCTCATCATCGACGAGGCCCTCACCGACAACGATGTCTCCCTCGTCGACGAAAAGAGCTTCCCCGAAGAGATGCGCACCGCCACCCGCGCCAACACTGTCCCGCCAGAGCGGCTCAGCCAAACCGGCCTGCTCCTGGCGGCCCAGACCAAGCTCGCCCCCCGCGCCGCGACGACCATCGCCAAGCTCCGCGGCAGCGTCCGGCTGATCCTCGCCGACGAAGCCCGGCCGATAACGATCGACAACCCGGTGCAGTTCTACGGCAAGACGATCGACAACCCGCAGCTCAAGGAGCTGGGTGTCGAGGTCAGCATTGTCCCCGTCGACCAGTTGGAGCAATCCCCGCCCACCGGCCGCACGATCGCGTTGCACTACACGGCCAAGGAAGAGAACGTCAAGCAGGTTACGTTTGTGGACGGCTGGATGAAGGCGGTCCCGGTACGTCAGGGAGCGGCCACGACCAAGTCTGGCGAGCAGGTCGCGGTTTATTACCTGGAGCCGAACGACATCACTGACGAGTTGCAGATGGTCATGGAGATCCACCCGCAGGTCGAGGAAATCGTCCTGCCAGTAGAAATCGACGACCTGAAACTGCCCTAATTCACGGATCGCGATGTGGGGGAGCAATCATCAACGCCGGCCCCACAACACCGGACCGAGCGTCCATCTCTCCTTGCGCCGACCGTCAGGATGCAGCCGACTGTACCGGGCAGTTCTTGGCCGGCTCCGTGCACGTGAATTGACGAATTGCTACAACGCGCCTCCTCGGAAACACGTAGATGGCGTCGCGCAAGAAACAAGGGCGAAAACGCCGACGTAGGCGACGTACCAAGCGACCCGAGACTTTGCAGCCGGATGAAGTGTTTGAGGCCGGCCCATTCCGGATGGCTCGCTTCGGTAATATGGTTCGGTTCCAGAACACGCTTAATGAGAACGATATTGCGCGCCTTCACGAGTTGCTGGAGGGAAGTGAACCAGACGCCCGCGACTCGGTGAATCGCATCGTTGAAGAGTTGCTGTCGCTTCTCCGGGTTCACGATCCGCTGGACTTGATAGCGCCCATCAGCATTCAACGGTCCTTTGGTAACGTCGACGATCCAGAGAGTGCCAAGGATCGCGAACCAGTGTATGACGTTGAGCACCTGATCAGCCTTGCTACTGCCCAGCCTGCGCCCGTGTCCGCCCGTGCCGCAACCTCGGAAGTCATTCAGCGAGCGTTCGATCTCCTCACAGAACTCAGGAGCGCGTTGTCTTGGTACTTCATCGTTAGAAGTGCATCGATCGGTGATACGGAGGAAGAGGAACTTCGTTCTACGACGCGCTTGGAGACGCTGTTTGTTCGGGGCGACGAATATGAGCAGATCGCCCGGGAGATATTCTTGGGGCTATTCGCACCCGTCAGCGGCTTTCTCAAGACGCATTTCGGCTTTGACGCATCAGACATCCTCTCGTTCTATGACGCAGCAGAAGAACAAGTCGAAGCCGCAGCAAATGCGTTCTTCGAGACGTTTCGCGCCGCCGTTGAGTATGAGGCAGCGGAACTGCCGCCTCCAGACGTTGTGGATGTGCCAGAGAACACGCCGCTCGCGCAAGACCTGCCGAACTCAACGAAGGTCGTGTTTGAGGTAAGTCCCCGACAGAGAACAGATGAACTCATCTGCACGGCGCTATCGCATGGCTTCGGTGAGAATGCCGGATTCCTGACCGACATTCCGGGGTGGCGCGGATGGCCGTTGAACCCCTCATTGCTAGATACAAGACCGCTTGTGCGCTACGAGGATCGCGTCTACCTACCTTGCCCACCAGCGATGTTCAGGGGACTGCGGAGGACGGTCTCGGAGCTCGTTAAGCAAGGCGATGCACGCTTCTTCAAAAACAGATTCGCGGCTATCCGGAGCGAGTATCTCGTCTCACGCACCCGGCAGCTGTTCGTCCGCTGGTTCGGGGAAGAGCACGTGTTCGCTAACGCGTACTACGTCCCGTCTGACAGTTCGGATCGCTGTGAGGCAGACCTCATCGTGAACCGCGGCACCGTTGCGTTGCTCGTCGAATGCAAGTCGGGGCAACTTGCGCCCTCTGCAAGGCGAGGCGGTCTAGAACGCCTGCTGATGAACCTGGACGAGCTAATCGCGGACGCCCACAGGCAAACGATTCGAACGCTGACGTATATCCAACAAGTGCCAGTGGCGACGTTCACCGATGCAAGCGGCAAACCGCTCTGCTCCATTGACGGTGGACGCCTCGAACACATCTTCCTGCTCAATATCACTTTGGAGCATCTGGGCAAGATCGCGTGCGACGCGCCGCGTCTATCCCGACTGAAACTGCTCAACCAACGCGCACTGCCGTGGGTGGTGTCTTTGGCCGATCTGATCGCGATCGCTGAGATTCTCGACAGGCCCAGTGTGTTTCTGCACTACTTGCTTAGGCGTGTTCGGACTGAAGAGCAGCCTGCCATTCGATTCGTCGACGAACTCGATGCCTTGATGGTCTATCTCCAACAGGGACTGCGGTTCGAAGGTTGCACATCGCACGAGCAAGAGTCGCTCCAGATTCACAACTGGACGGACGACCTCGATCGCTATTTTCTCTGGAAATACTTGCAGACGCGGCCCAATAAGCCCCAAGTAACTGCAGTTTCAAGACCGCAGCGCCGCCTGCCTGCAGAGAGTGACCAGCTCATATCCGCATTGGAGGCAAGCGAATCGCATGCAGCATTAAGCTGCGCGCTGGCTCTCCTTGAAATGAATGATCGCAACCTATGTACGCTCTCGCGTAAAATCGCAGAGCTTCATGCCCTTGTTCGAGGTGACGGAAGACGGCATACGTTGAGCATTGAGTTCCCAGTGAGCGGATACGATATCGTTTTGTCGCACGACTTCGTAACACTTGACGAGAAAGAAGCAAGGCAATTCGCGCGAGTACGATTTCGTAAAGGCAAGGCGAGACGCGTCCACGTTGTGTCGTGGACGGTTGCTAGCATGAAGCCAATGACGATTGATCGAGCGATGGCGTGGACGTTCACTCGTTAACCCAGGCGCAAGGCGTACAGCAGTCCGGCGAAGCCCGGAAGTCCGGGACAGCTACTTCTTGCCTGGTCACCGAATGCCATGCGCAGGACGCTACCCAGGTACTTGCGCAAATCGGATGGTCGATTCCGCCTGACCATTCAAGCAACGCACCAGCGAGGGGAAAAGAAGTCCAAGGAAGGGATCTGGGGAAACCT
>CAXXTC010000007.1:0-540153 GCA_963666925.2 Phycisphaerae bacterium
CCGCGTCGCACGGCTTCGATCAGGTCGTTGTCTGCTTGACTGCGGTCATGCCCGTCCTGCACCGCGGGTGTCGGCTGGTCCGGCTCCGTCCCACGAACCAGCATACCGCCAGACGCGCGGGCGTCCAACCACTCCCGCGCGCCGACTGGCAGGCGGACTCAGACAACGATCGGTCGATCCCGCGCCGCGCCGGCCACAACAGCAACACCGCCGACAGGCCGAACGTCAACGCCATGAAGGACAGGGCAACGTAGTCGCCCGGGCAAAGTTGCGACCAGTCCGGGCCGCCGAAGAAGTTGTTCAGCACCGGGCCACCCAGCGCCAACGAAATGATGGCGCCCGCCAGCATGAACGCACATCCCACGAAACCGCGCGCGAAGTGGGCCCCGCCGTCACGTCGGCGGGCCACGATCAATAACAAGCTGCCCATAATCAGCGCACCGACCACGATTCCGGGAGAAAATCCCTGTTCCACGTAGGTCGTCACGACACTGTCGGGTTTCCAGTCGCCGCGTTCGATCACCACGCGCGCATGTTGCCGAAACGTGGTCTGTCCCAGGGCCAGCAACAGCCCCGCCAGCAGCAGCAGCTTGGCCAGGAACGACACCCCCGCGTGAGCCGTACGCCCCACAAACGACGGCTGCATAACCCGGCTCGCGGACATCGGTGCAGCACTCTCCGCCGGCTGTTACCGGCCCATCATCAGCCGCGTCTGCTGCCGGCGATTGCTCGGCCGTCGGTCTGCCTGCGGAGGGCCGACAGGCGGAATCGGTGGCGTCGGCATGGCCGAGTGGCCGGCGCCGAGTATGTCCACCTGCGGCGCCGTCGGTTTCACCGGCCACAGGGCTGCTGTCACTTGCGTGATCAGCACCAGCGCCGCGTTCAGACCGGCCGCTACCAACACACAATCTTGCGCGTGAAAGACCATGGCCGCACCCAGCCCGACCATCGCCGGCCAGAAGGCGCTACCGCCGTCAACCGTGCCTCGGCGACCGATCTCGATCCGCCGGCCCCAATCGCAGATTACCATGGCCGCCATCGGCGCCAACATGACCCGCGCCAGATGCGGGTCACCCGAATCTGCCGCTGCCGCTGCGAATGGCAGCATGAATAAGCCTGCAACGCTCGCGTAAACCAGCCGGTCGAGCAGCACGTGCCGGGTGATTGATCTCTGGAGAAAACGCAGATGGGCCAGTAGAGGCCCGACTGTCGCCGCCGCTAGGTAGAACGCCAGGATCACGCCCGTGGGAGGGTCACCGCTCGGCGTCTGGTGTAGGAAACCAAGTGCCGTTGCGATCGCCGCCGTCACGATCAACAGCATCAGCACCTGCGCCAGTCGGCTGCCGTGTTGCGTAGGCCTGTGTCCCCGATGCCCATGTGCCCGACCACCGCCGTGCCCCGGCCCATAGCGTTTCGTCAACTTGCGCGCCCGGCGTTCCAGCTTGGCATTGAGGTGATCCAGCTTCCGTTGCAGCCGCTTCGGCAACGCGCCATCCATCGCTCCTGCACGCACGTCCAGCGGCGGCACGGGCGGCACCGCCGGCGTGGACGTCACGGTCTGCTCATCATCACTCGCCGTTGGCACGCGCGGCACCTGCGTAAGGGCACTCGCATCGAACGAATCCAAACTGGCGCTGACGTCGGCACTCTCCATCACTGCCGCTACCATCTCGTCGGCGCTCTGGTAGCGGTCGGCCGGGTCCTTGGCTAGGGCTTTGGCGATTACCGGTGCGAACGGGGCGGGTATCCCCGACAGGTCCGGCGCATCGCGCAGGTGCCGCATCAGCACCTCGCCCATGCTGCTGCCGCTGAAGGGCAGCCGCCCGGTAAGCATTTCGTAGAGAATCACGCCCAGTGCATAGATATCGATCGCCTGCGTGTAGCTGCCCGAGCCGATCTCCGGCGCCATGTAGTGCACCGTGCCCACGCTGACGGTCTGCCCGCTGTGCTGGGACATCGACATGTGCTTCGACAGCCCGTAGTCGCCGATCTTCACATAACCATCGTCATAGAAGATATTCCCCGGCTTCAGGTCACGATGGACGATGCCACGCTCGTGCAGATAGCTCAGCCCCCGACCGATCCCCTTCAGAAAGAATGCCGCCTTTTGTGGGCCGAGTCCGTGCGGCTCATTGATGAGCAGCTCGCGCAGCGACGGCCCGCTGACGTATTCCATGATCACGAACGGCTCGCCGGCCGCGTTACTGCGCACGTCGTAAATGGTGATCAGGTGCGGGCTCTTGAGGTTCATCACCTGGGCGATGCCGCGCAGCTCGACCTCCGGATTCTCCCGCAGGTACTTCAGCGCGACCTGCTTGCCGGAATCGGTCAGGGCGTAATAGACCTCGCCGAATCCGCCGCGCCCGACGGCCCGCTGCACGGTCAGCCCCTCAATCGGGCGATCGCCATGTTTGAACTCGTAAGGCACGACAGTTCCTCCGCACGTCGATCAGTCCGGCCCGCGGCCGGATAGCAGCGCCGATGGCTACGCCACGGCACTGTGCCTTGGTGAAATGTGCCCGGCGCACCTGGCGCAACAGGCTCTGACACAAACTGGTTGTGCTGACCATGAAAACGATATTTGCCGCCACCGCCGCCGCCACTGCCAGCCCCAGCAGCGGACTCGGGTTGGCTTCTTCTGCCAACGCACCTGACACCACGAATAACACCCAGAACGCCAGCAGCGGCTTGTGCGACAGCCGCCGCATCCGTGGCGCAAACGCCTCGCGATAACGGTTCAAGTCATTGATTAGCCCATGCAAGGCTACGTAGAACCAGTACAGGTTGAACATCGGTATGAAACAGAAACCAACCGCCCGGGCCGGCGTCGTGCGGCGCCAGCCGGCGGGTAACGTCGACCACCAGCGGTACAGCAGCACGCTACCCGGAACCACCGCGATCGCCAGCAACAGCGCACGCAATCCGTTCGAAAACTCCCCGCCCGATAGCCCGGCCAGCAACGCGAAGAGCACCGCAACCCCTTCCAAACCGACCACCGTTCCCAGCGGCACCAGGAATGACTCCGGCCGCGGCGGCGGGTAACGATCGCGATACGGCGGCGGCGTACGCCGCGCGTACGCCAAGCGCGGTCCGTCCGCCGGCGCCCGCGCGTCCAGCACCACCGGCGTCGTCAGCGTCACCGGCACCGGCTCCGGTAACTCCGCACGCGTAATCTGTGTTAGCGTCAGCGGATCAAACTGGCTCAGCCGCGTGTCCAGCTCAATCTGGTGCGCTACGGCGTCCATAAACTCGTTCGCGCTTTGATAACGCTCCTGCGGATCCTTCGCCAGCGCCTTGCTCACGATCGGCACAAACTCCGCTGGCAGCACGCTGGTGTCCGGCTCGTCTCGCATTTGCCGTACCAGCACCTCCTGAAAACTCGCCCCCACGAATGGCGGTCGCCCGGCCAGCATCTCGTACAGAATCACACCCAGCGCGTACACGTCCACCAGCTGCGTGTAGCTGCCCGTACCGATCTCCGGCGCCATGTAATGCACCGTGCCCACGCTGACCGTTTGCCCGCTGTGCTTCGATGTGGTCATGTGCTTCGACAATCCGTAATCGCCGATCTTCACATATCCATCGTCATAGAAGATGTTTCCCGGCTTGAGATCGCGGTGCACGATGCCGCGGTCGTGCAGATATGCCAGGCCTTGGGCGATACCGCTCAGGAAGTACACCACCTGCGCCGGATCCAGCGGACCGTCCTCGGCCCGCAGCACCTCCGCCAGCGACGGCCCACCGATGTACTCCATCAGCACGAAAATCTCGTTGTTCGGGTTGCGCTGCACGTCGTAGATCGTGACCAGGTGCGGGCTCTTGAGGTTCATCACCTCCGACACCCCACGCAATTCCGTGTCCGCATGCTCACGCAAGTACTTCAGCGCAAGCTGCTTGCCGGCATCGCTGACCGCGTAGTACACCTCACCAAACCCGCCGCGGCCGACGGCGCGCTGGATGGTGATTCCCGCCAGCGGGCGATCGCCATGTTTGAAGGTGTATGCCACGATCAGCTCTCCGATCCCTGCACAATCAGGCCCAACCGCCCGGCCACCACACCACCGGCTCGGTGCTAACGCCCATGCTCATAGCGCTTCACAGTCACACGAATTTCGCCAAATTCCTCAGTCCCGCCCGGCGGCAGCGCGCGCGCCGGAGCGCTCAGGTAATGTTCACCAGCGGTCAGCCGGCCGCACAACTCGCCCGCACGCTCAAACAGCACCACCCGGCCGGTTGCCTCGCGCGTGCGAATGTGGCAGCTCGCGTCGGGACCGATCAGGCACGTATCGCGGAACAGCACCACCGTGCTGACGTCCTGGGCCAGCCGATTCCGCGGCGCCAGCCGCAACACTGCCGACCCGCTCATCTCACTTGGTTTGTTGAACACCAGCCGCGTGCGCGCCCCCAGCTTGATGCGATCGCCATCGTGTAGACGCGTGTGCCGAACCAACTCATGATTCACCGACGTCGGCCCGAACGCGGTCAGGTAAAACTCGTCGTCACGACGCACGATTTCCGCATGATGCGCTTCGAGGTCCGCGGAAAAAGCCACTTCGTTTTCTGACGAAGATCCGCTGCGCCCCAGCCGCACCCGATCCGCGCCGACCAGCAAACTGCTACCCCCACCATCGACCAGAACCAGCAGCGGACTGGCCAGAGCCGGGTTGTGCGCCGGCGCCAGCATCCCGGCATTGGGCTTGGCCGGTTGGCCTTTCGGCGAGTCAACCTTATGACGCTCCGTATCGATCGGCCCCGGCAGCGAGGCCAGCAGCCCCAGCGGCGAAGCCAGCAGTTTTTCCTGTCCCTCGCCCACCAGCGCCAGCCCGCCCAGAGCGTTCTTCAACCAGGCCGCCTCACCGCCGCCGGCACGAATCCGCAACAGCGTCCGGCGCAATCCGTCGTAGTCGTGCCCGACAAGCTGGCTGGCCGCGGTCCGGATCAGGCCGATCAGCCGTTCCATCTCGCTCAGCGTCGGGTCGCGTGCCGCCAGCGTTTGCACCGCATCCTGCGCTGCCAGCAGCCGCTCCAGCCGTCCGTCCCGATGCCACTCGACCAGCGTCGTCTGACAGGCGTCGGACAGGTTGGCTGCCAGTTCATCCAGTTCGCGAAAAACGCCACAGCGGCGCCGGGCGTCGTCCCAGGTCCGGACAGCGACGAGCAGATCGCCCCGCCCCAGCGCCTGCCGCGCCTGTTGTACCAATTCCAGCCCACGCTGCCGGCGCTGGTCGAGTTCCTCAGCCAGCTCCTCACGCTGGGCGGTGTCGTCCACGCGTTGCAGATCCATCCGCACCGTGTCCAGTCGGCCGGCCCGCAGATGGTCAGCCGCCCGCTGGCAGGCCACCCGTTTATCGGCCGCGGCGGCCGCGCCGGCGTCCATCTCGGCCTCAACGCTCTGCCGCAGTGCCTGGGCATCAGCCGTCAGCCGATCAAATTCCGCCAGCAGGTCCAGATCCCCCCGCGCATCCGCATACCGACCGGCCTGACGGTGCAGCCGGGCTCGGGCCAACAGTGGCTTCACCAATTGATCCAGCAACCGCTGGCCCCGTGGATCTGCTCGGAAGTCCTTTTCCCGAGCGATCTTACAGGCGTCGTCCAGCCGACCATCACGTACCGCTCGCTCCCCGGCACGCAGTCTCGAATAAAACCATCGGGCGAACATGGCATTCCTCGGGGGCCGATTCTACCACGGACTGCCGCCGGGCGAGGGGCCCATAAGGCGGCGTTGTTACCCATGCAGGCGGGCCCCAATGCCCGGCCAGCATGATGGCATTCGCTAACCACCCCCGGATATTCTCCGCTCCCCAGACCCTTCCCCGGCGCAGCCCTTGCGCAAATGACAATTTTCCGTCCCCCTTACGCAAGTTCCGCGCCTGCACTGTCGATTGCTTCTGACAGAGTCGCGAGACTCCCTCTCTATAACCCCGACCGGGGTAGGAGCCGGATCGAAGGAACTCGGGGAAAGGATGCGGAAGCGAAAGGTGGTACGACATGCTTTCTTGCATTCTCGAGTTCTGGCGCGTTCTTCTCGATTTGAGTGAGTATGTCCTGACCGGCGTCGAGGGCTGAAACGGTCGCCATCATGGCTGCTGAACCCCAACACCCGGCACCCTACTCACCCGGAGAACTGATGGGCGCCAGTTACATCGCAAAGGGCCTCTGGTTTGTCTCCGGAGCGTTGCTGATCGTACTGGCTGCCTGGTCGGCGTCAGCTTCCTGATACGCCGATCCGGAACCAGCGATTCCGTCCCGCTCATCTCTGACCGGCCCACAGCGACGATCCAGTTGTCGCTCACTCATCCGCCGGCGAAACCAGTCGCCTCAGCAAATCACCACTCACGCCGCTCAGCGCGTGCGCAGCTCCGCCAGCGTGGATTTCCCCGGCCTGGACGAAGCACCTGCCAGTAACGTCGACGGCGCCGTCGAATCCCCGTCCGGATAGATCGCTACCGGCGTCAGCCGCAGTTGACGCTCATGCACCAGCCGAACCACGAGCGCCGCTCCGCCCGCACACGCCAGCGCCGATATCGCAATCACCAGTTCCATCCTCCATACCGCCGTGGATGTTGTCCACGTGATCGGCACAATGCATAGTCCCGCCACGCTGATCAGTACGCACACCGGCACTGTTGCACGCAGTCGAATACGCCCGGGCAATGGCAGCACGCGCGCCAGTATCGTTGCTGCCAGACACCACAAACACACACGCAACGCCAGTTGCGGTGCGTCGAGCCGCGGGATATGCACCTGCGCGAACAGGCTGTCCAGCATCAGGGCCTGGGCCTGACAGCCGAATACGCTTTGCCCGGTGCTCAATCGGTGCCGATCGTCCGGCAACGGCGGCGGCAGCGGGATCATCTGTCCCACCAGCACTGCTTTGCCGGTAAACCACTCACGTCGCTGCGCTGGAGTCGCCCGGAACACATCCTCCATCGCGATCGCACGATCCTCCCACTCCGCAATCGTTGCGATTGGAAAACGCCCCAGGCTGGCCCGGTCACCCGCACGCAGGTACTTGTCGTCCGGATCGGCCTCCGTCACCTCAAAAATCGGAATCTGATCCGTCTGCCGCAGCCATTTCTGCTCACCCTTCACAACCGCGTACTTCTCGTAACGCACGTCCAGCGCACTCGGCGACGATCGGATATGACCCGCACACTCCGGATGACGAGCCGCCGCGAACGCCGCCAGTGACAACGCCTGTATCGGTGGGTTGAACCCCCGCTCGATCGCCAGCGGTACCTCCAGCTCCTCTCGCAGAAAATCCAGGTTCTTCGTGTAGATCGTGCCCCAGCCGTGCACCGCCGCCAGGATTGCCGGACAGATCACCGGCTCGGCATTGATGTCCGTGTCGCGGCAGCCGATCACCACCGGTGCGCCCACCGCCGCCACCCCTTCAACAAAGTACCGGTCATACTCCGGCCAGCAGTCCGGGAAGAAATAATCCCAGGCCACCACGCGTGGCTGCGCATCGGCCAGGGCCTCCAGGAACCGCCCATACAGGATGCGCCAGCTCTTGCGGTTGCTCACCTGAAAGTCCGACGGCAGATCCACGCCCAGCGACCCGCGGTGCAGCGCTTCAACTGTGCTCGGCATCACGCCGACCAGCGCCACGTGTTGGCCCGCAGCCACGGCGACGCCCGGCGCACGGTGCACCCCGCCCGCCCAGAATACCAGCGCCAACAGCAGCGCCACGCTCGTGGCCGCCAGGGCATGTACCGGAATCGGGTAGTTACGCAACACCAGCGCACTTATCCGCTTTAGCCGATAGACCGGGCTGGCGTGCGGCCGGGCCTGCACCGAATGTCCCGCCAGGTAACTCTCGACGTCTTTCGCCAGGTCCGCGCACGTTGCATATCGCGCTTCCGGCGCCGGTTGCACACAACAGTCAATAATGGCCGCCAGATCCTCAGCCCGGCTCACTTGCCGCTCACGCAGCAGCTCCACTAGACGGTTCGATTGTTGTGCAAAACGCGCCGGCTGACCCGTCACTAAGTAAAAAAGCAACGCTCCCAACGCATAGATATCCGCCCGCGAATCCACCGGCTTGCCGGCAAGCTGCTCCGGCGCAATGAACCCGAACGTCCCCAGCACACCTTCCGCCCGTTGCCCCGGCGAGCCGCCGCTCAGCTCATCCTCGCCCAGCTCGACCCGCTTGCCGATCCCGAAGTCGAGAATGCGCGGGCGCCCCTCGCCATCCACCAGGATGTTTTGCGGCTTCAGATCACGATGCACCACACCCTGTTGGTGAGCGTACTCCAGCGCATCGGCAATCTGCTTGAAAATGCGAATGCGGTCTTCGAGTGATACGCCGTGATGCTGCACATATTCGTCGAGCTGCTCGCCGGGGACGTATTCCATCGCGTAGTAGGCCGGATGCTTGCGGAGATGCGCTTCGTACAGCGTGGCGATGTTGGGGTGGCTCAGCCGGGCCGCCAGGTGCACCTCGTTCTCGAAATACGCCGACCGCTGCGACGTCTCCCGATACAGCACCTTGATGGCCTCGATCCGTTCCTTCGCGTGATGCACCGCCTTGTAGACCACCCCGAAACCCCCGCGGCCGATTTCCTGGAGAATCGTGTAATTCGGGAAGCGCGGAAACCGCTCGCCGGTCTCCTGCCGATAGGCCGCCCGGCACGTTCCGCACCGCTCCAAGTGCTTCTCAACCTGGGATGCCTGCTCGGCGACCAGCTCAGCGCGGGCCAGCGCGCTGACCGCCTCACGTTGTGTACAGTGTGCGGCTCGGTTGGGCATCGCTGCACTCGTACGCGCAAAGCTCCACCCCGGAGCATCAATTCAGGCTCGACTGAGCCCTGAACACTGGATTGATTCTACGATTCACCCCGCCCAAACGCCACCCGCACGGGGGTGGGTGACTGACCGAACCCCTGAGAAGGTGCGCTAGCGCCGCGTCCGAAACGCGCGCAGCCGCTGCTGGCGTACCTGTTTCTGGTCCACCTGAATCTCACATTCCAGGTAGCTGCGACCGAACTGACGACAGTCGCGTTTCGCCGGCATGAAGATATCGATCGTGCTGTTGCGAAAGCGGCGATGCGTGCGATCCGTCACCACGAACGTCTGGTTCAGCGCCGGCACATGCACCAGCGACCCGAACGGAATATCGCCCGGGGCGGCACATTGCCCCACCCCAGACTGCACACCCGATGCCGTCGTTCCGCGATCGCAATAGGCCGTCACCCGGCAGACGCGATAGATCGTGTCAGCCCCGGAACCGTCGGCATCACGTGCCGTCCGTAAATCGGCAACCGAACTGACCAGTGCGCCAGCACCGGCCCGAATAGCCGGAATCACATCCAACGCGTCAAGCGACAGATTAGCTTCCGGACCTGATGCTGCCAGATACGCTCCCGGACGCGCATGGTGTGCGCCGGCAATGCGGCTGGTGCTTGGTACGGCCGCGGTGTCATCGGCCGACTGCGACGTGTCGGCGGCGCGCCCACTGGCCAGCCCCAGCGCCAGCGCGGCACACAGCGACAGCCTCATAATTGGCTGAAGCGCGGAAAACATCTATACCCCTCTCCGTTCCCTGCAATTACGGGACGACGCATCGGCGAAGCCCGCTCGCCCGCCGAGGTCCGCCCAGACCTCTTCGCGGCGCGAATTTGAAAATTGTATCAGTGGGGGCGGGGATGTCTAGCGAATTACCCGCCCGCTCGTCAGATTTCGTGCGCGGTTTCGCGGCTCCGACCTCCAGGACGTCGCTATCACCGCCGAACCGGTTTGACGCCAACACGTCTCTGGCTTTCAATGTGCCGACGCCCGATAAGAGGTAGATGATCGCTCGGGCCAACGCACCACGCCTGAGCACGAGCAGATCACTCAAGGAGCCTACCGATGCGCAAGCCGTTGATCGCCGGTAATTGGAAAATGAATCTCAATTATGAGCAAGGACAGGCCCTGGTGAGTGGGATCGCCAAGGGGCTCGCCGGTCAGCCCGTGCCAGACCACGCGGAGGTCGCGGTGTGTCCGCCGACGGTATACGTGGCCGCCGCACGCCAGTGGGTCGGCGACAGACCCATCGATACCGGTGCCCAGAATCTATATCATGAGACCAGCGGGGCATTTACGGGCGAAGTGTCGGCCGCCATGCTGCGCGATTGTGGGGCTCGCTATGTGATTATAGGACACAGTGAACGCCGCCACACCATCGGCCACCTCGAAGACGATCGCATGATCAATCTCAAGGTCCGCGCCGCACAGGACGCTGGCCTGACACCAATCCTTTGCATTGGTGAAACGATCACCGAACGCAAAGCCGGCCAAACAATGGACGTGCTGACGTTTCAAGTGACGGCCGGCCTGGTCAACGCCAAGATCTCTGGCCCGCAGGATTTGGTCATCGCGTATGAGCCCGTCTGGGCCATCGGCACCGGCGAGGTCGCCACCCCCGAACAGGCCCAGGAGGCCCATGCCCACGTTCGCGATCAGCTCAGGAAGCTGGTCGGCGGCGTCGCGGACCAGGTCCGAATACTCTATGGCGGGTCGATGAAGCCTGACAACGCCCCCGGCCTGCTGGCGCTGGCGGACATCGACGGCGGGCTCATCGGCGGGGCCAGCCTGAAGGCGGACGCATTCCTCGGGATCATCTCCGCAGCGCTGGCCGCCAATCGATGAAGCTGTTATACTGCCAGGTTCTCTGTCGCAGTCGGTCTTTGCACCGAGCGATAGTCGGATTGGGCAGACGACCACGAGGCTGATAACGATGATGCTGGCTGCTTTCTACCACAATATTCTGGCGATCTTCTTTGCCGTCATCTGCGTGCTGCTGGTGATCACCATACTGCTCCAGCGCGGCAAGGGTGTGGGGCTCGCGGGTGCATTTGGTGGGGCTGGCGGCGGGGCGGCCTTTGGTGCCAAGACGGGTGACGTACTTACCTGGGTCACCGTTGTCGGCGCCGTCGTGCTGCTCACGTACACGGTCGTGCTCAATTTCGTGTTCGTCAAAGGCCAGCCGGACCTCGACATAAGTGATGAACTCTCGACGCCTCCCGGGGCAGCGCCGGTAGACGAGGCCGAGCCGGCCCAGCCCACTGAAGATGCCGATGGCGGCGGTGCCTGGCGATTCGACCAGCAGCACCAGCGCTACCTCGCCGACGAGCGGATCTTCGGCGAAAAGGTGGGTTGATCGGGGCCTGACCAGTCCTGTCCGACGGCCCCGCTGAATAATGAGCAACTTATTGCCCGGGGGTGTCCGCGGCCCAGTCGGAGCCGGTCCATGATTCACTCAATGACAGGCTTCGGTGAAGCCCGGCAGGAACAGAACGGTCTCGCCTATCACCTCGAGATCCGCACCGTCAACAATCGCTACTTCAAAGCCGCCCTGCATCTGTCCGAAGAGTTCGCCATGTTCGAGACCGAACTCGACCGGCTGCTGCGCGAGCGGCTGGTGCGCGGCAGTATCACCCTGCGGCTGCACGTGCGCAGCCAGGGGCCGCGGACGTCGCTCGATATCAACGCGACCATGCTCGGGGCGTACGTCGACAAGCTGCGAGCCGCCGGCGGGGACGATCCCCGCATGACGATCGACCTCGCCACGCTCCTCACGCTCCCGGGCGTGTGCCAGCCGCCGGAGGTCAGCGACGAAGAACGCGCCCGCCGCTGGACTTTGCTGACGCACCTGCTGGACGCGGCCCTGGAACAATTGCTCTCGATGCGAGCGGCCGAGGGACGTGCCCTCGCGGACGATCTGAGCCAGCACTGTGCCGACATCAGCACCCGGCTGCGGACGATCCAGGAGCGGGCGCCGCTCGTCGTCCGCGAATATCGCGATCGCCTCCTGGCACGCGTGAACGAGCTGATCTCCAACAGCAGCGTCCAACTGGCCGAACAGGACCTGCTCAAAGAGGTGTCCATCTATGCCGAACGCAGCGACATCAGCGAGGAGCTGAGTCGGCTGAGCGGCCACCTGGAGCAATTCACGGCGGCGCTGGCGGCTGATGGCGGCAATGGGCGCAAGCTGGAGTTCATCGCCCAGGAGATGTTGCGCGAGGCCAACACGATCGGGTCGAAGACGGGGGACGCGACCATCGCGCGGGAGATTGTGGAGGTCAAAGGCGCGGTCGATCGCATCAAGGAACAGGTACAGAACGTGGAGTAGGTCGCCCGAATGATCCGCCGGCGTGTCCGGCGGACGCCGGCCGACGCAGCGGAGCGCATTTCGAGCGACCCATGCTCGTCGATACTCATTGCCATCTGACCAGTGCCGGTCTCGTAGAGCGGCTGGACGAGGTTCTGGCGGCCGCCCGCCAGGCCGGCGTGCAGCAGCTCATCACCGTAGCACAGAACCTCGCCGATACTGAGGCCGCGCTCGACCTGGCAGGTTCCCACGAAAACATCTATCTGGCGGCCGCGATTCACCCCCACGAGTCGAACCGGTGTGATCTCGGCACGTTCGAGGCGCTGACCGAACTGCTCCGCGACCCGGCCCAATCACTGGCCGCAGGGGGGCGCCTGGTGGCGGTCGGCGAGACGGGGCTGGATTTTCACTACGATTTTTCTCCGCCCGCGCGCCAGCAGGAGGTCTTCCTGGCCCATCTCCACGTGGCACAGGAGGCCGGTTTACCGGTCGTAATCCACGCTCGCGAGGCCGAACGCCGAACCTGCGAAATTCTCAAGGCAGAGTTCCCGAACCTGGCGGAGCGTGCCGTTTTTCATTGCTATTCGGGCGATCCTAACCTGACGCGGGGCGTACTCGATCTGGGTGCACATGTTTCGTTTACGGGCGTGGTGACGTTCCGGAAGGCGGAGTCGATCCAGGCGGCGGCGCAGATCGTGCCATCAGACCGTATCATGGTAGAGACCGACGCACCGTTTCTCTCGCCAGAGCCGGTGCGCAACGTCCGGCCTTGCGAGCCGGCCTTGGTAGTTCACACGGCCCGCTTCCTGGCAGAGCTGCGGGACACGGATTTTGATACATTCGCGGCGCAGACGACGCTCAACGCGCGGCGCTTCTTTGGTTTGCCTGAGGTATGAAGATGAGTACATGTCTGGTCACCGGCGGTGCGGGGTTTATTGGCAGTCATATTGTGCGCGGGCTGCTCGAACGCGGTCGCGGCGTGCGTGTGCTCGACAACCTGAGCACCGGCCGGCGCGAAAACCTCGCGGAAGTGGCCGACCGCATCGAGTGGGTCGAGGGTGACATCCGCGATGCGCAGGCCGTGGCCGAGAGCATGCGCGGCGTGGAAGTGGTCTTTCACCTGGCGGCCCGCGCCAGCGTTCCGCGCAGCGTGGCCGAGCCCGTCTCGGCCAACGAAACCAACGTCACCGGTACGGTGAACCTGCTCTGCGCCGCACGCGACGCCGGCGTGCGCCGGTTCGTCTACTCAGCCTCCAGCAGCGCCTATGGCGACACACCCACGCTGCCCAAGCGTGAAGACATGCGCCCGGTGCCGCTCAGCCCCTACGCCGTCAGTAAGCTGGCCGCCGAGCATTACTGCATGTGCTGGTCGCACGTGTACGGCCTCCAGACCGTGTCGCTGCGCTACTTCAACGTGTTCGGGCCGCGCCAGGACCCGGCCAGCGACTATGCCGCCGTCATCCCCGCCTTCGTCAGCCGCATGTTGCGCGGCGAGCGGCCGATCATCTACGGCGACGGCGAACAGTCGCGCGACTTCTGCTTCGTCGAAAACGTCGTCAACGCCAACATGCTCGCGGCCGAGCGGGACGAGGTGCACGGCGAGGCCGTCAACATCGCCTGTGGCGAACGCACCACGCTGAACGAGATCGTCAAGGACATCAATCGGCTGCTGGGCACGAACATCGAGCCGGAGTATCAGGATGCGCGAGCGGGTGACGTCAAGCATAGCCTGGCGGACGTGTCGGCAGCGGGGCGCGTGATCGGCTATAAGCCGCTGGTGATGTTCCCGGAGGGTCTGGAGCGTTCGATCGAGTGGTACAAGGCTAATCTGTAGCCGCACTGTCGGCTGCGCCGGCACAAACGTATTCGCGGGGGCCCATCGCCGTGTAGTGGCACAACACCTCGTGCGGGCGGAAGTCGAAATGCTCCGCCAGCGTGTCGGCGGTCAACGTGTCGCCCAGCAGCACGACCTCGTCGCCGGGTTTGTCCGTGCGGTCGATGCTGACGAAGGACGTGTTCATCCCGATTTCTAGCAGGCGTTGTGGCCGTCCGTTGATCAGCACCGGGCCGGGACGCAGATGATTGCTGTAGCCGGCCAGGATGATCCCGACGCGCTCGGCCCGAAAGCCGGTATAGCCGATCGGGCCACTGGTCTGCCGAACGGCGTGCAGGGGGGTGGTCACCCGGACAGCGCGATCGTACAGCCCGACGCCCGGTCGGACGGCATCCAGCCACGCGGTCGGCTCGCCCAGCAGGGCCGTGGCGGCCGCATGTCGGGGACGCCCGCGGTGCTCGCAGGCCACACGCAACGCCTCAGCTCCCTCTACCGTGACGGCATGGGCAAAGTAATCGACCACCTCGCAGCGCGCCGCTAATTCGTCCAGCGTTTCCGGCGGCGCGCCGAAACGTTGCATCCCCACGTCGACCTTGATCGCTACCGGCTGGTTACGGAAACGATCCGCGTCGGCGTGGCTGGCGATCGCCGGCCGCAGGCCCAACTCGCGAAATCGGGCCGGTTCTCCCAGCGGCGGCCCCAGAACCAGCCCGGGACGCCGAATCGCGATTGCTTCGTCCAGCGAGAAATAGGCGAATTCGTCCGCGATCGCTGCCAGCGTGTCGGCCACCCGCTCTGCACCCAGGCCATAAGCGTCAGCCTTGATCACTGCGATCAGCGCCACGCCCGTCTGGACGCGGATCTGCTCGCCGGCGTGCCGGACGGCATCGAGATTGATCGCAACGGAAACGTGTGGGGAACGCATCGGTGTGGGCCTGCCAGACATCCTTGTCTTCGGCGGATATAGTGGCTTGATCCGTAATCGGCCGACCGCCGCAG
This sequence comes from Phycisphaerae bacterium, assembly GCA_963666925.2. Taxonomy (GTDB): domain Bacteria; phylum Planctomycetota; class Phycisphaerae; order UBA1845; family Fen-1342; genus JANQFV01. The sequence goes on from CAXXTC010000007.1 coordinate 14,928, forward strand.
GGCGAACCAACTCGGCCGCGGGCCACTAACTCATCGGCTCGGAGTATAGCGACCGCGCGATCAGCGTCGCAAGCACCGCCCGCGTTTCAGAACTTCCATGGCAGACGCTGTCGACGGTGGCGATAGAGCAGCCCCAGCGTCCGAAATACCACGTAGCAAACGTACAGTAACGCGGCCACCGAGAAGGTGGTGTACAGCATCGGCCCCAGCACCGGCATCAGCATCATCCACTCCCGCGCATAGTACAGCACGTAGCCGATGCCAACCGCGATCACCACCAGCAGCCAGGCCAGGAGGTACGCCGGGCCGATTCCGATGATGCTGCGGACCAGCCAATCAGGTCGGAGCGCTGCCAGACTCTCGCCCAGTGCAACCGACAGAACGCTGATCGGCCAGAGCAACGCGCCCACCACCAGCAATAGAATGGCGGTCGCCGGAGGTTCCGTCGCGGCGGGGGGACGAGCGCCAGTATGCCAGCCCCGGACCAAGGGTCAGGCCGGTGACCACCACCAGCCAGAATAGCGGCTTCAGACCGTCCTCAAACCAATCCCAGTCGACCTCCACAATCGGGAGTCCGTCGTCGCCGGCTGCCGTTCGCGTCATGATCCGCCAGACGAATTGCGCGATGTACAGTACTATGGCCGGCACTACCAGAAAGCTCAGGACGAAGCCCAGGATAATGCCCAGGAATCCGATCAATCCGCAGATGAAAGCCAGCATCAGCAGCGGCAGCGTGCAGCCCACGGTGGTCAGCAGCAGGTTGAGGGCGTTGTCGGCCCGGCCGGCACACGCCAAGCTCAGCAGCAGATCGGCGGCGAAGGGTCGCAGCGGCGTACCCGTTGCCGGTGTGCCGCCTGCCGCGGGCGGAGCCTGATCGGGCAATGGTTCATCCGGACGCTTGTACGGGCTGACGCCGAGCGTAGCTGTCACAACCAGGTCTTCAGGTGTGTCCAGAACGTTGCCGGTGCGGCCCGGCTTACTGCCGGTGGCCGCCAGCCACACGCCGTCCTCAGGCAGCGGCAACGCTTCGGGGACCTCGGCCGAATCGGACTGCAACGGCGTCAGGGCTACGCCCGCGCGGGCCGCCGCGATGTCCGCCCGTGTGATCGAAATCGACCGGCCGCACTTCGGGCACAACACCGCCAGGTCGGCCTGCGCGTGCCGTACGCGATAACGCTGCCCACAAGCGCACCGGCCGCGAACAATCAGCTCGGCATCAGCGTTGGCATCGGCGTCAGCGGACATGGCCGTCCCCTGTATATGCACCGCAAGCTCCCATCGGGCACGCATTGTAGCAGGTAAGCCGGGCGCTACCGAGTTACAATTCGGCGACTGATGTATAACCGCCCGAGAGTCACGTGAAACTGCAAGAGCTGCAATACGATTTACCGCCCGAGCTGATCGCTCAGCAGCCGGCCGAGCCGCGCGACGCGTCGCGCCTGCTCGTGGTCGACCGCGCGCAGAAAACGCTGCACCACCGCACCTTCCGCGACATCGTCGAGTACCTGAACCCGGGCGACGTGCTCGTGCTGAACGACACCCGTGTGATCCCGGCACGCTTCTTCTGCACGCGAACCACCGGCGGACGCGTCGAGGGGCTCTTCCTGCATCAGCAGGACGCGGCCTGGCGTGTGATGTTGAAGTCCGGGCGCCGGCTGAAGATCGGCGAATTGTTGCACTGCGACGGGGTGGAGGTCGGCCTGGAGGTCGTGCAGCGTCTGGAACGCGGCGAGTGGTTGCTCAGGCCGCAACCCGCGATCGATCCGATCGCGCTGCTCGAACGCATCGGCCAGACGCCTTTGCCGCCATACATCCAACGCCCCAATCAGCCCACGCCGCAGGATCGCACTTGCTACCAGACGGTCTATGCCGAGCGTCCGGGCGCTGTCGCCGCTCCGACTGCCGGATTGCATTTCACGCCCGCGGTTCTGGAGGAGCTGGCCGATCGTGGCGTGCGGAGGGTCACGGTAACACTGCACGTCGGGGCGGGAACGTTCGTGCCCATCTCGGCCGATGACCTCGCCGATCACGAAATGCACGCGGAATGGTACGAGATCACGCCGGCCGCGATGGATGAGCTGCGGGCCACCCGGTCGGCAGGGGGGCGGATTGTCGCGGTCGGCACAACCGCCGCCCGCGTACTCGAATCGTTGCCCGCGGACACGCTGGACGCGGCCGACCCGCCGACTCAAACCATTCGCGACTGGACGCGCATTTTCATCTATCCGCCGTACGAGTGGCGGCACGTAGATCGGCTGCTCACAAACTTCCACCTGCCCGGCAGCACACTGCTCGCGCTGGTCCAGGCGCTGGCGGGACAAGAGCTGATCCGCCGAGCCTATCGCGAGGCAGTCGATCGACGTTATCGCTTCTACAGTTACGGCGACGCGATGTTAATCCTCTGACGGGCGCAGCGGGGCTCGCACCACGCCGGCCGAGAAGGCGTAACAACGGCGCGCTTCACCAGCGCCGCTGGTCGAAGTCGTTCCAGGACAGGATTTCCACGTCGCTTCGTTTCTGGCTGGTGTCGCCGCCGAACGCGACGATGCGTTTGACTTGAGCGCTGCCCGCCAGGACCTCCGCAACCGATCGGCCTGCGTTGGCCAGGTCCGGCGTGGCTGTCTGACTGGTCTTCGCTTCCACCACCGTGAGCTTCTGCCCGTCTGTGACGACCATGTCTGCTTCGAGGCCGTGGCGGTCTCGATAGAAGTACAACCCCGCATGTTCGCCGCGATTGTAGCGATGCTTGAGAACTTCGGAGACGATCCACGACTCAAAGATCGCGCCGCGCAGCGGGTGCAGCCGAAGTTGCTCGGCGTCGCGGATTCCCAGCAGCCAGCACACCAGGCCGGTGTCGTAGAAATGCAGCTTCGGCGTCTTCACGATTCGCTTGCCGATGTTCGCGAAGTACGGCTGTAGGCGGAACGCGATGAACGTCGCTTCCAGTATGGATAGCCAGGCTTTGGCGGTCGGCTGCGCGATGCCCGCGTCCGACGCCAGCGACGACAGGTTGAGAAGCTGCCCGGTTCGGCTGGCACACAACTGCACAAACCGCTGAAACACCGCCAGGTCGCCGACGTTCGAGATCTGCCGCACGTCGCGATCCACGTACGTGCGCACATATGACCCCAGCCACTCGGCCGGCTCCAGACGCTGGTCCAGAATGCGCGGATAGCCGCCGGTGAGGAGCGCTTCGTCGATTGATTTCGGATGCCGTCTGAAACGCCGCACCTCGCTGCGTGCCAGAGGCATCAGGTGCAGGACGGCGGTTCGGCCGGCCAGCGACTGGCTGACCGATTCCATCATCGTGAGGCTCTGTGAGCCGGTGAGGATCCAGCGGCCGCGCCGCGGATCGTCATCAATGATCCCCTGAAGGTAGGACGTCAGTTCGGGGACGCGTTGAATCTCGTCGAGGACGACACCCTTGTCGAACTGGCTGAGGAAACCGCGCGGGTCGCTGCTGGCAAACGCCCGCACGTCGGGCGCCTCCAGGCTGACATACGTGTGGCGCGGGAAGATCATGCGACAGAGCGTGGACTTGCCGCTCTGGCGCGGCCCGGTGAGCGTGACGGCCGGTGCTTGCCGGGCGGCCGCTCGGAGCTTCGTTGCCAGGTCACGATCGATCATACGCAGGAGAGCATAGCCGCCGGCTCCGGCTAATTCAAGATCCAATCTTGAATTAGCCGGGCTACGTTACCGGACCAGGGGGGCAACGGGGCTGGCCGACAGGCTTGGACGGCCAGCCAATCCGGAAGTACATTCGCATGCCAGAGAAACCGGCGGCCGACCCGATTTCGTCGGCCCCACGTAGGCCACGCAGTTGAGCAACCACTAATGTCCGAGCCGTCGTTGTATGACCGGGTCGAAAACGAGCTGTTGCCGCGGGTGCGCCAGCCGGCGCAATACATCGGCGGCGAGGTCAACCAGCTCGTCGAGCCGGGCGACTGGCAGCGGGCCGAGCTGCGTGTCGCGCTGGCCTTCCCCGACACCTACACGATTGGCATGTCGCACCTGGGCACGCAGATTCTCTACTGGCTCGCGAATCACACCCCGGGTGTGTGTGCCGAGCGCGTCTTCGCCCCCCAGCTCGACGCCGAACAAATCATGCGCGAGCGCCGCATCCCGCTGTTCACCTGGGACACCCGCCAGCCGGTGCGCTCGGCCGACCTGCTCGGTATCTCGCTCCAACACGAGTTGCTCTATCCCGGCGTATTGAATCTGCTGGACTTGGCGGGAATTCCCCAGCGAGCGGCCGAGCGTAGTGCGGACGATCCGCTGATCATCGCCGGCGGGCCGCAGGCCGACAATCCCGAGCCCCTGGCCGAGTTCCTCGACCTCGTGGTCGTCGGCGACGGCGAGAACGCCTTCGCCGGCATACTGGCGGTGCTGCGCGATTTCAAACAACGCAACCTGTCGCGCCACGCACAGATCCTCGCGCTGGCGCGCAAGTTCCCGTGGATATATGCACCGAACCTGTATGAGCCGCGTTATCACGACGACGGCACGCTGGCCGAACTGCGCCCGCTCGAAACAGGTTTGCCCGCAGAGATTGAGCGTTGCCAGACGCCCGATTTCGAGCACGCCCCCGTGCCGACCCGACCGCTGGTCCCCTGGGTTGAGACGGTACACGACCGCATCGCGATCGAGATCATGCGCGGCTGCCCGAACCTGTGCCGGTTTTGTCATGCCGGGTACACCAAGCGCCCGCTTCGGCTCCGCAGCGTCGAGCGCATCGTCGAGCTAGCCGAGCAGTCCTACGCCGCCACCGGGCACACCGAGATCGGTCTGCTGTCGCTGTCAACCGCGGATTATCCCCGGCTGGGCGAACTGGCCGAACAGTTGAACGCGCGGTTCGCCCCGCGAATGGTCAATCTGAGCTTCCCGTCGCTGCGCGTCGACAGCATGCTCCAGAACATCCCCTGGATGGCCAGCCAGGTGCGTAAGGCCGGCCTGACGATGGCGATCGAGGCGGCCGCCGACGATCTGCGCCACGCCCTGCGTAAAAAAGTTACCACCGGCCATCTGCTCGAAGGCGTGCGCGCCGCCTACACGGCCGGCTGGAAACGTGTGAAGCTCTATTTCATGGCCGGCTTCCCGGGCGAAAACGAGGACGACATCGACGCCATCTGGGATCTCTCCGCGGCCGTCAGCCGCGAGCGCAAGCAGTTGAACCTGCCGCCGGCGGCAGTGTCGGCCGCGGTGAGCTGGCTGGTCCCCAAGCCGTTCACGCCGTTGCAGTGGATGGCCCAGCCGCGCGTCGAATATTTCCGCACCGTGCGCGAGCGGCTGTTCGAGTTGAAACACCTGCGCCGCGCCTCCGTACGCGTCATGACGCACAGGCCGGAACAATCGGTGCTCGAGGCCGTCCTGGCCCGCGGCGATCGTCGGCTCGGGCCGGTGATCGCGGCCGCCTGGCAGCGCGGCGCCAAGCTCGACAGTTGGGAAGACAGCTTCGACCATGGCCGCTGGGTTGAGGCTTTCAACGCGACGGGCGTCGATCCCGACTTCTACGCCCATCGCGAGCGGCCCACCAGCGAGCGGCTGCCCTGGGCACACATCGGACATCGTTTGAGTTGGGCTTACCTGGAGCGCGCCTGGAACGAGGTGCGCTCACTCCGCGGCGGGAGCTGACGCGGGCACCGGTGAGACAGGCGGCAGCGCCCGCAAACCGGAGTCGATCTCATCCAGTTCTTTCTGGCGCAGACGCACCACATCGTTCGGCGGACGCTGCTGGTCGATCGCGCGAGCACGTTCGAAATCCTCGCGCGCCACGTCGGAAAAACCAACGTCGTGCGTGCGCTGCCACAGCGCCAGCCACGCCTGGCCGGCGATGATGCGCGTACGCGGATTGGTCGGATAACGGGCCACCGCCTCGGACCACGCCCGGGCGGCCGACTCCAGGTGTTCGTCGGCCGCGGCATCGTTGCCCCGGGCCCGCTCAAACCGCGCCAGCGCGCCGGAAACTTCGGCCACCAGCGCCCGCGTGCCCGAATCAAGCGGGTCGCGCTTCGCCGCCGTCAGCGCACATTCGCTTGCGGCCGCGAGCCATTCCCGGCGCCGGTCGGCGGGTGCGTCATCAACCTGCGCAGCCATGTGCAACAGCGTCCGCGCCGCCGCCCGCGCAGCGGCCGGGTCATGCTGACTGACGGCCACCACACGCTCAGCCGCCGCCAACGGCCGACCAGCCCGCGCCGCCCGATCCAACTCGTCCAGCGCCGCGGCCGTCGCCGACATCGGCAGCAAAATCAGCCCGAAATACGCGACCAACGCGCCGGCCCCGACGATCGCCACCATCAAACGTGATCCGCGGATGACGCGCGCCTCCGCAGGCTGGGCCCACGTCGCCGCGCCGGCCGCACACAACGCGAACATCGCCAGCCCCCCGGGCGTGAGCAACGCAAAACTCAGCAGCGCGTGCACCAGGCTCGCACATATGGCCGCCAGCAAGCCGGTCGTCAGCCAGTTTCGCCCCGCCGACCGGCCACCCATGCCGTACAACAGCCAAGCTGCCAGCGCGAACGCGCCACCCCACTTGAACCCAATATCGACCAGCCAGACCAGCGCCACACCCGCCCTTGCGAAGGGCGTCCCCGAAAGCAGCGCATGCACCAGCAACACGCCGACCGCGACCGGCACCGCTTGCGCCGGCATAAGCCGGTCATCAACGTCGGTCTCATGTGTCGCGCGCGTTGCCTGTGTCGCGTCCGCCGTCCCGATGCTGTAGAGCGTCCGCCGCACCACCAGCAAGCTCAGCAGCGCCCCCCCGACCAGCCCCAGCGGGCCCAACTCGACCAGCAGGTTGAGCCACAAATTATGCGGGTTGCGCACCTCCTCGGTGCTGGCCGCCGGCTTATATCGCATGTAAGCCGGCGAGAAATTCTCACGCCCCAGCCCGGTGACAGGCTGATCAACATACGCCCGGGCGGCCGTCGTCCAATACTGCCAGCGAAACGCGAGCGACGGATGCGGCAGTGTTTTCTTGATCAATCCGTAGCTCGTGACGCCCGCAATGACGGCTAGGTATATGACGATCAGCAGGCTCAGTACCGTCCGCCGCCGGCGAGCGATCATCGCGGGCGCCGCTCCCACCGCCAGCAGCACCAGCCCGACGCAGCCCGCCAGCACCGCCCCCAGGCTCCCGGTCAGCAGGGTCGCCACAATCAGCAACACCAATCCCACGAGCGCTACAAGCGGCGGCAGATAGTGCTCGGCAGCGGCCCGATTGGCACCAGCTCGCTTATCCGCGGGTGACTCGTCCGTCCCGCGCCGCGTCGCCATCGTCACCGCGACCGCCAGCCCCGCCGCCACCAGTGCACACATTGTCAGGATCGAAGCCGTCACATTGGGGTGGTTCAGAAATCCGTGCGGCTCGCGCGCGGCCAAGTCGCCGTTCATAGTTAACAAACAGCGGGTCGTCCGGGGCGTAGCCCATCTCAATCAAGCGTGGCTTTTCGGTCTGCTCCCAGAATTTGGCCGTCTCGGGAAACTCGTAATAGCGCTGGTTGATGCATTTCAGCGCGGTGGTCAGTCCGGTGGCGAGCAGGGCGGCGACGATGAGTTGACGCTGCCAGCGCGTCGTGCACACAAGCGCCAGCGCCAACCCCGCCAGCACGCTGATCACCAGGCTGGAGCCGGCGAATATTGCGATGTGCAGGTCGGACGCGTGCCACAGCGACAGGGCCCCGCCCAATATCAGTGCGCCCGTGCCCACCAGCGCCAGCGAGCTCCGCCAGCGCCCGGCCCGGAGCGTAAACGCCGCCCACGCCGTCACCAGCAGCAGCAAATCCAGCCACGCCGTCGTGAGTGGCCTCGGCCCGCCGGCGTCCTCCATCGCGGCGACGAAGCTGATCTCCACCCGTTCAAAGACCTCCCCGATCAGCGGCCGGGCCGCCAGAATGGCCAGCAGCACGTAAAACAGCACATATTCGCCCCGTGTCACGGTCGACCGCATCGCACGCGCACCAACCTGGCGGCCGGCCGCGTTCATGACGACTTGCGCACCGGCATTTCGAGAATCGCGACGATCGCCAGCACCATCAGCACCAGAACGCCGATGGTGATTGTGCTGCGCAGGTCCGCCCCCGGCAGCAGCGTGCCGGCCAGCCCGGTCGTCGCGGTGGCGAGATAGATTGTCAGCACCGCAAAACCCCGACTCAGCCCGTGGTCGACCAGCCGATGCGAAAAGTGCCGCTGGTCACCCTTCATCGGGTTGCGCCCCTCGCGCAGGCGAATGATGACCACGCTGCAAAAGTCGTACAGCGGAATGGCGAGCACGACGAGCGGCACCAGCAGCGCGTAGGGGGGGGCTCCCTGTCCGCTCTGGTAATAAGTCGTCAGCGTGCTGACCACCGCCAGCATATATCCGACCACCAGGCTGCCACCGTCGCCCATGAATATCCGCGCCGGCGGAAAGTTGAAGACCAAGAAGCCGATTACCGCCCCGAGAAACACGCACGCCAGCGCCGGCACCAGCACCTGCCCGGCCATCAATCCACAGATCGCCAGAAACAGCAGGCACAAAGCCGCCACGCCCGCACTGAGCCCGTCCATGTTGTCCAGAAAGTTGAACGCGTTGACGATCACCAAAAACCAGATCACCGTCAGCGTGATCGCCACACCCTCGCCGGCGAACTCGGCCACACGCACGTTCCCAAAGCTGGCTACAAAGATCGCGACCGCCAGTATGGCCAGCAGCTTGGGGACGGCCGGCAGCGCCCGCCGATCGTCGATCAGCCCGACCACGTGCAGCACCAGCCCGCCCGCCAATATGGCCACGGTTTGCATCGCCCGATGTTGTAACCCGCCGACATACGCCCGCAGGCTCTCGCCAAACTGAGCGGCGATCCATTCCTGCGGGATCAATAGCGCAAGCAGCGTGACGCCCGCGACTGCTCCCCATGCAGAGAGAAAGATCGCGATTCCACCGCCATAGGGTGTCGGCGTGCGGTGCGATTTGTGCCCGCCGGGCTGGTCGACGAAGCCCACGCGCAGCGCCAGCCTCCGGACCACCAGCGTCAGGCCGGCCGAAACGCCGGTCACGCCGACCAACGCGGCCGCGAGAATCACCAGTAGCACAGTTCGCGTCATGAATCTTCCGGAGGTGTTGTGGCCGCGGCCCCGCCGGCCGACTTCTGCTCTTCACGCAGCCTGTTACGCAGGCGAACGAAGAACTCATGATATTCCGGCCGGTGATAATCGGGATACGTCCAGGGCTGTGTCTGCCAGCCACCTTGAGTATATCGCAGCGTCACCTCGCCATAGATGCCGCTGCCCAGATACAGCCGATGGGCGCGGTCCTTGGTCGTTGCCAGAACTAACTTGCCCAGGCCGACGTAGCCAGGGTCGATATTCACCGGCCGGGCGATGTCGAGCGCCACGCAATCCTCGGCCAGCCGGTCTTCGAGCGCATTCGTTTCGAGCTTGATCTCCGCCAGCCCCCCCGGGTCGACCAGCCCCGCGAAGCCGACAAAGCAGCGGTGCAGATCGGGCCCCATCTCCGCCTCATAGTAATCCGTCTGGTCAAACGGCCAGACGGTGCTCTCCAGATCGACGTTGCCAAACTGCTTCCCGAGCAGTTGGCACGCCCGGCGCAGCAGGTCCGGGTCACCACTGAGCAACCCGGCAAACAGCTTGACCGGTTGAGCGGCGCGGGGTTTAGCCATGGCGTCAAGTGTAGCGTGCCGATAACATGGACGCGAGCGAGCGCCGCCAACCGGCGCCGCAAGCCCGACCCAGGGCGGGGCCGGTGTGTAGATGGAAGGTGTGGGCGCTATGAACATCGGACTTTTCGAAGACGGGGGCTGGCAGGATCTGCTACCGCTGACTTGGCTACGCGCCGGCTTCGAGTTGCGCTGCGGCTGCGATCAACTCATCGACAAGGTGCGCAGCAACATCAAGGGGCAAATTGCCGGATGGTGGCTGCGCCCGGAGCTGAACGACGTCCTGGCCGAACGCATCGAGCTGGCCACGCCCGACAGCGCCGCCGACTGGTGTTTGATCAACGCCCGAGCGCTCGTCACCGGCTCCGTGACGCCGCCCCGCGCCGGCGTGGTCTGGCGCGACCGCGGCGATGTGATCGCCGTCGGCCTGCGCGCTGCCGACCTGGACGGCATCGACCACACGCTGTTCTGCGACCTCGAACGCCTGGCTGAATGGCTCAAGAAGTTCGAGCCGGAAGAGCCGCCACCCGAAATCTGCCTCATCCGCCACCCGTGGGACCTGATGCAGCACAACGAAGCCGAGCTATATCGGCAGTGTCGCGATGGCGGCGTGCACCAGGGCGAGATATATCCCGGTGCCCACCTGCTGCACCCGGCCGAGATTCAGATCGCCCCGGGCGCACGCATCAAACCCGGCGCTGTGCTCGATGCCGAGAGCGGACCGATCCGCATCGCCGAGAACGCCCTGATCCAGCCCAACGCCGTCCTCGAAGGACCTTGCTACGTCGGGCCAAACTCGATCATCCGCCCCGGCTGCGCGCTGCGCGAGGCCACCTCGATCGGGCCCGTGTGCAAAATCGGCGGCGAGATCGAAGCCAGCATCGTCCACGGCTACAGCAACAAGCAGCACGACGGCTTTCTCGGGCACAGCTATGTCGGGCAGTGGGTCAACCTCGGCGCCGATACCGTTACCAGCGACCTGAAAAACACCTACGGCACCATCCGCGTGTTCATCAACGGCGTCGGCGTCGAGACCGGGCAGCATTTCGTTGGCTCGATCATCGGCGACCACAGCAAGACCGGCATCGGTACCATCCTGCCCACCGGCGGCGTCGTCGGAATCGCCGCCAACGTCTTCACGTCCGGCAGCGTGCCCAAGTTCGTGCCCTCTTTCGCGTGGCTCACCAGCGCTGGCCTGACCAACTATCGCGTCGACAAGGCCGTCCACATCGCCCACGTGGTAACGGCCCGGCGCGACCTCGAATTCAGCCGTTTTGAGGAGCACTTGTTCCAGAGCGTCGCCGAGCGATCCCGCACGATCGAAGCCGCCGGCTGGCAATAGGGCATCCGGTGGGGGGGCTTGAGCCCACGCGCCGCCGCGGTACACTCTCTCTGTTTGGGTAACGGTCATTCGCAGTGACGGGACCACGGATGGCTCCGTACTGCATATCTGCTTCATTCCCCATTGCTCGGAGACATGACATGATGCAGCGCATTGCACGAATTTCGATGCTGGCGGCCGGCCTGATGTTCCTCGTGGGTTGCAGCGCGTCCAGCGGCGGTTCAACCGGCCTGCGCATCGGGCTCAATCTCTCACGAAAAGACAGCAATCTGAAGCTCTTCCTGGACGGCCAGGAGGCCGTGCAGAGCAAGCTCAAAAAGGGCCTGACGGGCTATTCACCCTTCAAGATCAAGGAACCCGTCGGCACCTCGCCCGTCTTTAAGTACGAAATCATCGACCCGAAAAAGTTTGGCTACATCAAGAACGTTTCCATGCAGGTGCATCAGAAGTTTGAGGCCGACTTCTCCGATATCCCCACCTACATAATTCACCCGGTCGACAAAGAACACAACATGAAGCCCGGCGTGGATTACGACCTGGCCCAGCTCGGGCCAGACTTCCGGATCATGGACCGCCATGACGAGACCGTCAAAACGGTCGAATTCCAGCCCGGCTCCGAATATCTCCTGGTGTTCACCGTGTCCGCCGACAAGAGCGAGTCGGTCCAGATCTACTTCAAGACCAAATAGTCGGTGGAGTAGAACCTATCCCAGGATTCCTGTGGCACCGGTTTTCAACCGGTGTGTCGCGCCGGTTACGAATCGTTGCCACAGTCCTGGAATAGGCTCCAGCGTATTGTCAGTAACGATTCGGTGTGCCACTGCTCTTGAGCAGTGGACTTCCAGCTTCGCACCACTCTTCGTTCGAGGTGGCACGTGCACAAAGTTGTCATCACTCGTCGTGTACCTCCGCCCGCGGTCGAGTTGCTCCAGCAGGCCGGCCTGGAGGTCGACGTCATCGACCAGGACGATCCGCCGGAACGAGCCGAACTGCTCCGCCGCGTGGCCGACGCCAGCGCAGTGATCGCCATGTTGAGCGAGAAGATCGACGAGGAACTGCTCGATGCCGCCGGCGACCAGTTACGCGTCGTCGCCAATTTCGCCGTCGGTTTCGACAACATCGACCGCGCCGCCTGCACGCAGCGCAACATTCGCGCCACCAACACCCCCGGTGTATTGACCGATGCCACCGCCGACCTCGCCTGGGCGCTGATCCTCGCAACCGCCCGCCAGCTCGGCGCCGGCGAACGCTTGGTCCGTGCCGATCGCTGGACCGGCTGGGCCCCACGCCAACTGCTCGGCCTGCAACTGCGCGGCGCCACGCTCGGCATCGTCGGCGCCGGCCGCATCGGTACCGCCGTCGGCCTGCGCTCCGTCGGCTTCGACATGCGCGTCCGCTACGTCAACGACGGGCCCTGCGCCGCTCTCGAACAGCGCTGCAACGCACAGCGCGTCGAACTCGCCGAACTGCTGCCCGAAGTCGACGTGCTTTCCCTGCACGTTCCGCTCACGCCCGAAACCCGGCATATGATCGGTATGGCTGAGCTCTCCGCCATGCGGCCGACGGCGATCCTGATCAACACCGCCCGCGGCCCCGTGATCGACGAGCAGGCCCTGGTCCAGGCGCTGCGCGAACGCAAAATCGCTGGCGCCGGCCTCGACGTGTACGAACACGAGCCCCGCCTCGCGCCCGGACTGGCCGAACTGGAAAACGTCGTGGTCCTGCCCCACCTCGGCAGCGCCACCACAACCGCCCGCGAGCAGATGTCACGCATGACCGCCGAAAATGTCCTCGCCGTCCTGGATGGGCGCGAACCGCCAAACCCCATCAACTAGAGTTTTTCTGTGAACTCGTGGCGACCAAACATCCAAGTGTCCCAGAGAATGCATCAGGGAGGCCGCTACGAGTAAACGGAGCTTGCTCTAGCCGTAGACCGGCTGCTCGGGGCGGGATCACGCAAGGAGATCAGCAATGTCGACGAAGGTGAGCACCCCCGGGACGGTCTTCCCCGCCTCAATCGAAGACATCCCTACCGACATGCGGCAGGACTACTACGAGCAGGGGGCCCAATACCTCATCGACGGGCAGATCCGCACCTGGCCGGGGCCGTTTCAGGAGGTGTACTCGCCAATCTGCATCGGCGACGATCAGGCCGGGCGACAGGCACTCGGCCATTACCCGCTCATGACCACGCAGCAGGCCGACGAAGCCCTCGCCGCCGCCTGCCGGGCCTACGACCACGGCTGCGGAGCGTGGCCCACCATGTCCATCGCCGAGCGCATCCGCCACGTCGAGGAATTCATCCCGCGCATGGTCGCTGTGCGCGACGAGGTCGTCCGGCTGCTGATGTGGGAGATCGGCAAAACGCTACCCGACGCACGCAAGGAATTCGATCGCACGGTGGCTTATATCAGCGACACCGTCGCAGCGCTCAAAGAACTCGACCACATCAGCTCACGCTTCGTCGTCGAACAGGGCTTCATCGCCCAGATCCGCCGCAGCCCCCTGGGCGTCGTGCTCTGCATGGGTCCGTTCAACTACCCGCTCAACGAAACCTTCACCACGCTCATCCCCGCCCTGATCATGGGCAACACCGTCATCTTCAAGCCGCCGCGCTACGGCGTGCTGCTGCACACGCCGCTCTTGTCAGCATTTGCCGAGTCGTTCCCCCCCGGCGTCGTCAACACCGTCTACGGCGACGGCTCAGAGGTCGTCGGCCCGCTGATGAAGAGCGGCCGCATCGACGTGCTCGCCTTCATCGGCTCCGCCCGTGTCGCGTCGCTGCTCAAGCACCAGCATCCGCGCCCAAATCGCCTGCGCTGCGTGCTCGGCCTCGAAGCAAAGAACATGGGTGTGATCCTGCCCCACGCCGACCTCGACCTGGCCGTCCACGAATGTGCCCTCGGTGCGCTCTCCTTCAACGGACAACGCTGCACTGCGATCAAGATGATCTTCGCCCATCGCAGCTTGGCCGACACATTCGTCGCCCGCCTCTCGTCCGCCGTCGGACAGCTCAACGTAGGCATGCCCTGGGAAGACAACGTCCAGATCACCCCGCTGCCCGAGGACGGCAAACCCGAGTGGCTCGCCCAGATCACCCAGCAGGCCGTCGCCGGCGGAGCACACATCCACAATTCCGGCGGCGGACACATCGATCGCACCCTGTTCCACCCTGCCGTCCTATATACCACCGCACCCGATATGCAGATCTGCCAGGTCGAGCAGTTCGGACCGGTCGTCCCCGTGGTCCCATATGACGACGAACAGGAGGTGATCGACTGGGTCGTCCAGTCGCCCGTGGGGCAGCAGGCCGCCCTTTTCGGCCACGACGTCGCTCGGCTGAGTCGGCTGATTGACCCGCTCGTCAACCAGGTCTGCCGTGTAAACATCAACAGCCAGTGCCAGCGCGGCCCCGACACCTTCCCCTTCGCGGGCCGCAAAGACTCGGCCGAAGGCACCCTCTCGGTCTCCGATGCGCTGCGTGTCTTCTCGATCCGCAGCCTGGTGGCGGCCAAGGCGACCGACGAGAACGAACAACTTATTTCGGAAATCGTGCGCGGGCGTCACTCGCGATTCCTGACCACCGATTTCATCTTCTGACCCGCGGCCGATTGCCCGCCCGGCGCGCACCCACAGCGCGCCGCGATTATCGGCCCATCTGATCCCGCGCCTCGTTATCGGTCGCTGATCGCCGCCGCCACAAGGACCAACAACGTCCGCATACCCCCGCAAGCTGAATCCGCTGCCTGCTCTGGTCGATGAATCTGGTGTGTGCAAAGGTCGCTCGCCGCGGACAGGTGTTTTCCCGGCACGCGACCCTATAAACCCCACAGGCAGATCATGGATTACACAAACAGCGAGCTGGGCAAACCTCACGCAGCATGCCGCCAGGCTTTCTCGCTCGTCGAACTCGTGGTCGTCGTGGTTATCCTGGGAATCCTCGCCTCGATCGCAATCCCCCGCCTCAGCCGCGGCAGTACCGGCGCCCGCGAATCCGCCCTCAACGCCGATCTACGCACCCTCCAGAACGCCATCCAGTGTTACGCCGTCGAGCACAAAAACGTCTTCCCCGGATTCACCAGCGACGGCGTCAACCCTGGCCAGACTGCCGACTCCTTCATCAACCAACTGACAATGTTCAGCGACATCATCGGCGTCGTGGACCCCACCGGTGGGCATGGCTGTATCTTTGGCCCATACCTCCTCGGCGATATACCCCCGTTGCCAGTGGGCAAATACGCCGGCGTCAACGGCGTCCTGGTAACCAATGATCTTCAGCCCTCTGCTGCCCCGGACGGTGTCAACGGCTGGGTCTACAACTGCAAGAGCGGCATCATCATCGCCAACACCACCAGCTTAAGCGCCCAAGAGGTGGAACAGGCGGAGGCCGAGGTTACCAAGACCTAGGTCACCGGCGCAAACGACTCCGCCAACCGCTGATACACCACCTCATACTCTGCAACAACCGCAACCCGGCCAAAACCACGCCTCGTCAGCTACGCTGTGCCAATCGGACCTGCCGAACAGGCTTCCGCCATCACGCCACCGAGTTCCGCTCCTCCCGAAATGAAAGCAGCCCCCGGGAGTGCAATCCCAGGGGCTGCCAATTCAGCTCTCCAATTGTGCGCTGTCGCGCGGGCCAGCTACTCGAACTCGGCCGGTGAGATACGCGGCAGCGCACCCGGCGGGTCGCACGTCAGGCTGGCGACATAGTCGCGGCCGTGCGGCTCACAGTTCAGATCCAGATCTGAAGCGGCGGGCGCTACCGATAGCCACACAGTGCCAACCACCGTGCCAGATACCGTGACCGGAACATCGGGCTCGGCCGTATCCTGATCGACCAACTCGAGATCGTCACAGGTGCCCATCAGGATCGCCACCATGACCGGAAACTCGGCTTGAACCGTCCAGTTGACATTCAGCGGCGCGCTGTGCTGGATTTCGTACCAATCACTATCTCGCTGCCCGTCGCTGGACCAGGCCGTCCCACAGACGATATCACCACATACCAGCGGTTCGAACGCCGGCGTGTTCATGTCACACCCGCCGTTGACATCGTCGCCACAGTCTTCGGCTTCCAGGTGCGTGGTCTCCGGCGGACAGGCCACCGTGTTACACTGATGGCAGGACGTGCCAACCCCCAGCCAGGTTGCCATCGTCTCTCCGTACCCGCCGGCCACCAGCGCTTCCACAAACGGGTCGATATCGTCGAAGTTCACCATGCCGTTGTCGTCCATATCACCGTTGTAGTAGTTGCAGTCGGGATGCATTGCGTAGTAGCTGTTGAAGCTGACCATCGCCGTTACGAAACCGTCGATGTCGTCGAAGTTGACGGAGCCATTGCAGTCCATATCCCCCAGGCGCCGCATGCACTCCCGCCGAGTCAGTATCGCGCAGGTGTCGTCCTCGTAACAGCAAGCACCCTCGGCTTCGCCGCAAGGCGGGTCGAGGTCGATGCACAGGGTATTCGCGACGAATCGCATGTTCGGGCCGACGCAGTCCATCTGCTCGACGTTGTCCTCGCAGGTTTCCAGGACCTCGTCGCAGCAAGCGCCGACTGGATAGCACCCTACGTCCAACGCTCCGATCAGCCCGCAATCGGGCGCGTCGACACACGGCGATTCGGAGGACAGTCGGTAATCGCCGGCGCAGATCGGTGCATCATCAGCCGGCTGCGGATCGCAGAACTGCGGATCAGCGTCGATATCATCACCGAGCAGACAATGTATCAGCAGGGTATCGAACCCGCCCCAGTCACCCACAACGTTGCAGCAATTCACGGGTACGCCACCACCGTCGGCCCACCAGTCGTCCGCGATCACGCCTGACTCGTTTCCCCGGATGATCGAATGGTGCGGACTGCATTGCCCGTAGAGTCCGCCCCCAGTGTCCACGGCGTAGTTGGCGGTGACGGTACAGTGCTCCAATACGGCGTCACCATAGATGGCTCCGCCGTTGGTGGCGCGATTACCAGTAAACGTGCACCAACGGAACGTCGGGCTCTCATTCGGAGCGTAGATGGCTCCGCCGTTTGAGGGCACGATCATTGGCCCGCAATTGCAAAATCCAATCCCTTCAAAGTACGGTGCTCGTTCCATGTCCACGATGCTGAACGCGCGATGGCTGCCACCGCCGTTGATGAAGCAGGCCCGCGGATCCCCGCTGGCGGATCGGATGGTCACGCAAATGTCGGGGAAGGAGATATTCCAGTTGCCGCTGCCCGTGTACTCGGCGTCGCACAGCTCGATGATGTATCCATCGGCAGCCGCCGCCAGGGCGTCGGCAATCGTCGTATAGTCGCCGCTACCATCGGGACAGACCGTGATCACCGGCGTGTCACAGGCAGTCGGCGTATACACAACGTCGCCAACTTCACCATTCTGACTGTTCCCGCTGTCATCACCATCTTCACTGGAGTGGTTATCGCGCCACTCCCCGCGTCCTCCATCACCCCCACAGCCACAACCGTCGGCACCGTATTGATAACTGCCGTACTGGGCCAGCACGCCGTAATCCAGCCCGTGACCGCTGCCACCGGCCGCACTCCCGCCGCCCAATCCGCCATCTGCGCGGATCTGCCCGGAGTTGGTCAGTTGATTGTAATGGATTTCGACTGTGCCCCCGTCGCCGCCATCGCCTCCGCAGCCGCCACCACCACCGCCGCCGGCGAGGTCGTGCCATATTATCGAATACCACAGGTAGTACTCACCATTCTCGCCCGGTTCCCCGGCGTCGCCGTTTTCTCCGTCCGCATGGATCAACCCGTAGTTCTCCAGTCGATAGGCGAAGATCCGGACATAACCACCACCCTTTCCACCGTCGCTGCCGTCACCGCCGTCTCCGCCGTCGGCATCCGTGCAAAGGATCAGGTCGCCGTCACGCTTGGCGCCGCCACCGCCACCGCCGCCGTCACCTCCATCGCCGCCATACCCGGCTAACGGCGCCAACGGTGGTTCGCCTGGATCCCCGCAATCACCATCGGTTGGATTCGTCGGCTTCCCGGGGGTGTTGTCGCACGGATCCCCTCCCAATCCGCCGTTACCACCATCGCCGCCAGGACCCCCGGAATAGGAGTCGGTGATCGTACCATGGTTGATGAGCGTGCCGCATACGCGCAGCGTATACCCGTGAGTGTCCAGTGTTACACCGCTCTCGACGGTCAGATTCTGGTAATATCGGTGCCCCGATAGTGTGGTGTTATGGTCAATGACTACGGTGCCGTCGTACCCGTCGCCAAACGGGCTGCATTCCATACAGCAGTCTTCCGGCGGATCCGCCGCAAGCGGACCTGAGCCCAGCCCGGCAATAAGCAGCAGAACCGTGAGAGCCCCGATGAACGATTGGTTCCCGTGCATTTGAACCGACTCCTTTCTTTGACGCAGCCGGTCAGTTTCATTGCTAACAGCGCTGCGCAGACACAATCCCACCTCAGTCTCTGCAGCGGCTTGCAGGGCGGTTAGAACACCGAGTCGCCACCGGCATCAACCTCATGCTGGCCAGATACACGCCGCGCACTCAGCGACCACATCACCCTGGCCACCGTTGCCGATACTGATCTTCTTGGAGATCCGCTGCCCTTGTGGATCATGTCGCGGGCGCCCCGCACAATGCCGCGCGATCTCCACGTTCTCTGCGTCGCCGCTGGCTCACAGCCCAACCGGGCTGCTAGACGACGCATCCGCATAGGTACTTATAGTCCCATAAACGGAAACAGGTTCGCGCATTTACACCATTTCGGTGCTTTTTCTCCTCTGTATCGCTTGGGTATGCCCCCACGCACTCACGGTAGCCTTGTCGGGATTCTTGTACCCGTGGCGCCGTTTGGCTTAACCATTGTCCCCATCAACTCGTACACGCGTTGATATGCCGCCATCACTTCCTCGCGGCGCAAATGAGCGGACTCCGGCACACGCTGGGGATGTCGCGCTGTAGCTTCCTCGAGCGCGGTCAGAATAGCCCGGGCTACAGTTACGGGTGTATGGCCACTGCAATTGGCGAAGTTGAACCCCGAAGACAACAACTCATGCGTTGCCGGCGTGCCCCCGACCACGCATCGCTTGCCCAGCACCAGTGCCGCCAGCAGATTGCCCAATGGCGCTTGTGCCGCTGGCAACGACACTACTATGTCCGCCGCCGCCAGCAACTCGCCCAGGCTCAGCCGATCGCCCGCAACCGCATCACGTAAAAACCACTCGTGTTGACAATCACGAGCCAGCCGCCTGACGCGCGCCAGGTCGCTCCCACAACTCGGCAGCACCAGCCGTACGTCCGGCCGCACTTTCTCCAGCACCATCGCCGCCCACGCGATCTGAAACGTCCCCGTCGCACGCGTCGCCGGCGGCAAGGCCAGCACCGCCACCTCATCCTCAGCAAGCTCCAACCGCCGCCGACAATCCGCCCGATCCGCCCCGCGCAACGCGCCGACCTCCACGATCGGTGGAATTACGGCACAATCATCCGCCGCCACACCGGCCTTGCCCCACGCACGCCGCGCAGCCGCATGTCGGCAAACGCATACCCGCGGACCAGCCACACGCATTAAACGATCCGCCGCCGGCCGCGTCGGCGGCACATCAATCACCAGCCCAACGCCAGCCGTCGGTCTTCCCGGCAACGCCCGCAACCCACGCTCCGTCCACACGTGATAGATTAGCATCCGCCCCGCCCGCACACCCGCCGCACGCGCCAGCGCCAGCCGCGGCCACAACCCATCATGCACCCGCCGAACCCGTACACCCCCCGGCACCTGACACGTTCCAGGACCCAGGTGCAGCACTGTCGTCCACGCTCGCGAACCGCCCGCGCACAGCGCCGCTACGCTCGCCAACTGCTCCTCCGACGTGTCAGCACCGACCAAGTGTACGATTATGGGAACCACGTCCATCTACGCCTCGTACTTGCTACGCGAATAGTACGGGCCCCATTGTAGGCCCGCCCACGATCACGGAAACCCCGTAACAATGTCGCGTGTATTATCGCCAGGTCGCCCGTAGAATGTCCCCCTTGTGGAGTGACCTCCACGACTGGGCCAGAATCGTTTCAACCGACACATAGGCGGGCCAATCCAGATGGTCAGACGCATCGTAATCTCGATCATGCTGGTCGTCGTGCTCTTCGGAATCGGCGCCGGCACGGTAGGGCTGCTGGTTAGGCTCCGCGAGCCACCCGCCACCACAACGCCCGAACGCATCGCACTCGTCGTTAACACAATCGAGCTTCGGCCACAGGCCACGGTTATCCCACTCGAAGCCTACGGAACCGCCCAGGCCGACCGCATCGCGATCGTCGGCTGCCAGATCTCTGGACAGGTGATCGAACTCGCCGAGCGTCTCCGTCCCGGGGTGGCCGTCAGTGCCGGCCAGATGCTCGTCCACGTTGACCCTCGCGACTACCAGGCCCAGCTCGATCGTGCCAACAGCCAGCTCGCCGCGGCCCAGGCCGCTCTCCAGCAGCTCGATGTCGAGCGGACCAACGTGGAGCGGCTGGTGCAAACCGCCGAGGCCGAACGCGAAGTCACCGAACGCGAATACAACCGCATCCGTGACCTGCTGGAGACCGGCGCCTCGACGCCCCGCGAGCTAGACAACGCCCGGCTCGAACTGCGCCGTGCCGAGCGAACGCTTCAGACCCTCACCAATCAACTCGCCGTCCTGCCCCAACGCCGCGCCCAGGCCGCCGCCACCATCGACCTACGCGAGTCAGAACTCGCGCTCGCCCAACTGGACCTCGAACGCTGCACCATTACCGCTCCGTTCGATGGCCTACTCGACCGCGTCGACGTCGACCTCGGCGAGCAGGTCGCGCCGGGACAACAATTGCTCACCCTGCTCGATCCCCGCCTGATCGAGATCCCTCTCGAATTGCCCATTGCCCAACGCGACGCCGTCGAGCGCGGCACGGCGGTTCGGCTGCGCCTCGAGAGTGACGCGGCGATCGTCTGGAGTGGCCAGGTGTCTCGCCTCAGCCCCAGCGCCGACCAGGCCACGCGTACCTTCTCGTTATATGCCGAGGTCGACAACGACAAGCAGGCTGCGCCGCTGCTGCCCGGCATGTTTGTGCTCGCTTCGATCGACGGCCCGCCGCTGCCGCAGGCGCTGCTCGTCCCACGCTACGCTATCCGCCGCGAACAGGTCTTCATTTGTGAAAACTCCGCCGCCTTCGAGCGATCGGTCAAGGTCCTTGCCTGCCTGGAGAGCCAGGTGGCGATTGCCGGCCTGGAACCCGGCACAATCGTGATTACCAGCAATCTCGATGCCTTGTATGACGGTGCTCCCGTTCAGCCCGCTCGCCACACGGCCGCGTCGCAGGAGCCGTCCGGGAGCGCTCCGTGAAATCGCTGCCCCGGTTCAGTGTCGAGAACCCCGTGCTGGTGAACATGCTGATGCTCACCATTCTGGTGGCCGGTGCGTACACCGCCTTAACGCTGACGCGCGAGATGTTCCCCGAATCGCGCCCCTCCCAGGTCTTCATCACCACGCCCTACCCCGGCGCCACGCCCGAGGAGGTTGAAAAGGGCATCGCCATCCGCATCGAGGAAGAGATCAAGGACATCGAGTACATCGACAAGATCGAGACAACCATCTACGAAGGCGGCTGCTCGATCCTGGTGGACATGACCAACGATGTCACCGATATCGACGACAAGGTCAACGAGTTCAAGGCCGCCATCGACGCCATCCCACGCGATGAATTGCCCGAAGAGGCCGAGGAAACCCGCGTCACCAAGTTCGAGCCGCGCCTGCCCGTAATCTCCGTCGCCGTCTACGGCGACGCCGACGAAGCCACGCTGAAAGATGCCGGTCGCCGGCTTCGCGACGATCTGCTCCTGCTGCCGAACATCACCGACATCGAGGTCAGCGGCGTTCGCAAGGACGAGATCAGTGTCGAGGTTGTGCCCGAGAAGCTGACCGCGTACCAGCTTTCGCTGTCCAACGTCGCCGCCGCCATCCGCAGCACCAATCTCGACCTGCCCGCCGGCCAGATCCGTACTACCGCCCAGAACGTGGCCGTCCGCACCCTCGGCGAAACCGACGACGTCGAACGCATCGCCAACACCGTACTCCGTACCACTCCTGACGGCCGCATCGTCCGCGTGCGCGACGTCGGCCAGGTGATCGATGCCTTCGAGGACAGCGATACCAGCGGCCGCTTCAACGGAAAACCCGCCGTCGACGTGATCGTCTACAAGACCGGCGACCAGGACGCCGTTCAGATCGCCACACTCGTCAAGGCGTTTGTCGCCGGAAAACGCGGCGAACCACCGCCACGCAGTTGGCTATCGGCCCTCGGCTTCGACCAAACTGCCCAGCAGGTCTGGGAGCGCTCGCAGACCGACCTTTACCCGTCCGGCCTGACCCTCGAACTGCACAGCGATCTGTCCCGCTACATATCTGACCGTCTCGACCTGCTCAAGCGCAACGGCGCCTGGGGCCTCCTCCTGGTCTTTCTAACCCTGCTCCTCTCACTCAACTGGCGCGTCGCCTTCTGGGTCATGATGGGGCTGGTGCTTTCCATCGCCGGCGGCATCCTGCTCATGAGCATCCTCGGCGCCACCCTCAACTTGATCAGCATGTTCGGGCTCATTGTCGTCCTCGGCCTCATTGTCGATGACGCCATCGTCGTCGGAGAAAACGTTTACGCCCGCATCGAGCGTGGCGAAGCGCCCCGAATCGCCGCTGTGCGCGGCGCTGAAGAGGTCACCTGGCCGGTGCTCGTCGCCGTTGCCACCACCATCGGCGCCTTTCTCCCGCTGATGTTCATCGAGGGCCGCATAGGCGATTTCATGGGCGTTCTGCCCATCGTGGTCGTGTCGGCCCTCAGCATCTCGCTCATCGAAGCGCTCATGATCCTTCCCGCCCACCTTTCCGACACGCTGCGACCGATGGGACCCAGCGCTGCCCCAGTGGCACCGCCACGCAACCGTATCCTGCGCGTCATCCACACCCTCCGCAGCCAGCAACGCGACTTGTTGCAAACCAGGCTTACCGGCCTCTACGAACGCATCCTCCGCGGCGCCCTCCACTATCGCTACGTAACGGTCACGGCGTCCGTCGTGGCGCTCATGATCTCGCTCGGCCTCGTCGCCACCGGCCATATCGAGTTCGTCTTCGTCCAGAAGATGGATTCGGAGACCCTCCTCGTAAACCTGGAGATGCCCGTCGGTACGCCCGCCGAAAAAACGGAGGACGTGCTCAAGTACGTCGAACGCCGCATCACCGACCCCGCCAACTTCTCCGAGGTCAAGTCCGCCTACACCCTCGTCGGGGCACAGATCAGCGCCGGCAGTGGCGGAGCCACCGCCACAACCAGCTCACACATCGGCCAGATTATCATCGAGCTTACCACCGTAGATAAACGCGATCGCATCAGCGACGAAATCGTCTCCGCCATGCGCGAGTCTGTTCCGCCCGAACAGCTCGCCGGCGTCAACTCACTCCGGTTCCAGCCACTGCACGGCGGCCCCGGCGGCGCCGAAATCGAGATCGAGCTGACCGGACCGCGCCTCGCGCAGATCCTCAACGCTGCCGAAACCATCAAGACCGAACTCGCCAGACAGGAGGGCGTCTCCGACATCGACGACGACTACGAAGCCGGCCGCCGCGAACTGCAAATCACCCTCCTCGATTCCGCCCGCCCGCTCGGCCTCACTACCCAGTTACTCGCCACCGAAGTACGCGGCGCCTTCTATGGCCTCGAAGCCCGTACCCTGCAACGCGATCGCGAAGACGTCGACATCCGCGTCCGACTACCCGAAAGCCGCCGCCGGAACATCCACGATCTCGAAAACCTCCGCATCGCCACGCCGCTCGGGACAATGGTCCCTCTCAGCGAAGTCGCTCGCATCGACGATTCTCTCGGCACCCCTACGATTCGGCGTATCGACCAGCGCCGCGCCGTCGTCGTCAGCGCCGACCTCGACCAGAACCGGAACAACGCCGAACGCGTCATTACCGCCCTCGGCCCAACCGTCGAACGCCTCCAACAGACCCTGCCCGGAGTGCAGATCGATTTCGCCGGCAACAAACGCGAAACCAACAAGTCCCTCGGCTCGCTCCGCCGCGACTTCGTCATCGCCTTGCTGCTCATCTTCGTAATGCTCGCCGGACTGTTCCACAGCTACATCCATCCCCTCGTCGTCCTGACCGCCGTCCCCTTCGGCATGACCGGCGCAGTCCTCGGCCACTGGCTGATGGGCTACCCCCTTACGATCCTGTCGATGATTGGCCTCGTCGCCCTGACCGGCATCGTCGTTAACGACGCCCTCATCCTGGTCGATTTCATCAAGAAGGAAATCGCCGAAGGACGCGAGACGCTCGCAGCCGTCATAAACGCCGGCCGCCGCCGCCTCCGTCCGATCATACTCACCTCATTGACGACCATTCTCGGCCTCGCCCCTCTGATGATGGAGCAGTCTTTCCAGGCCCGCTTCCTCATCCCCATGGCCATCTCCATCAGTTTCGGGCTCGCCTTCGCAACCGTCCTGACGCTCGTCGTCGTCCCCGCCATTTACCTGATCGTCGAAGACCTGCGCCGCGCGGGATTCTGGCTCTGGTACGGCACCACCACCCCCGCTCCGCCCGCCGAGCCCGCCACCGAATAACAAAACCCCGCCCGATCGCGAATGCCCCGCTAGCCAGTAGTGCTACTCCGTCAACAGTGCCACATCGCCCCCGCGATCCTATTTCGGCTTGTTCAACCCCCGTTGCGGTCCCCGTATCGGTTGGACCGGCTACCCCTTGGCCTCCTGCCTCTCCTTCTTCTCCTCAGACTTGCCTTTTTCAGCCTCGCTCGCCTTCAGCCGAATCGGGCCACGCAGCTTCCGACCGGGCCCACTATCCGGCTGCTCCTCAGTCGGCATGCTGATAACCTTCGGCGGCGCGATCATCTTCTCGTCATCCTGTTCCTCGATGCCGATCCAGGCCATGATCGTGTCTTCCAGGCTGTCCTCCCGCCGTGGGATGTGGAACGTTTTGCCGCACCGCTTACAGCGCGCCGAACGCCCCATCGCCTCCGCCGGCAGGCGATACTTCGCCCCACAGTTCGAACAGGCACACTTGATCGTGTCAGACATGACTCACCTCGCGAATGCCATACATACGCATGCTCAGCGGGGATCGCCGCGACAACTTACGCGCGCCGATCAAGCCGGCACAACCTCGATAATGTCGGCTGTCTCCAGGCAGTATGAGCGAGATGAGGTAGATGATAGCTCTACAGGGAACGCAACCAGCCTATCGCATTCCACATATGATCGTATCGGCTTAGCCGACAACGTGCAATGAAAATCCACCCACCCCCCCAAGCCAGCCCGCTGGATGCTATTCATGGCCGAAACCACTGGTCACACCGGCCACACACCGGGAGCGATTCCAGATCCAGCACCGCCTGCGCCTCAATCGCCTCCCGCCTCCGCTCGCCACCCCAGATCGACGCCAGTGAATCCGTCCGCCAATCCCCCAGAACCTGCTCCCCACCGACATCTTGCCCGCACAGCACCGCTTTGCCGTCAGCCAGCAACATCAGCCGATCCGCCAGCCGACGACAAGGCACCCGCGTGGGCGGCGTGGTGGTCAATAATACATCCGGCGGAAGCATCCCACCGTACGTGTTATAGCCCTCAATCACGGCCGACCCCAGCAGCCGAACACCCTCGTCGTAAAACGATTCAAGCTCCGCAATGGTCGCCGCACACCTGACCATGCTCGGAACCACCAGCGGCCGCGGCACCTGCTCAACCCGCCGACGCTGCTCAATCTGATTCAATAATGCAATCACTTGATCATAACAGTCGGCCCGATGCACCTTCCGATAAGTCTCAGCCGTCCGCGCATCGATGCGAATCTGCAACACATCCACTTGCGTCTCAAACAGCGCGTCGATCTGTGCCGGCGTCATATCCACCAGCGCCGTTACCAGGCTGAGCCCATAGACACCCCCGCGACGCAGTCGCCGAAGCACCTCCCCCAGCTCCGGATGCCGCACCGGGTCCCCATGACCGCCCACCACCACCAGCCGATCATCGTACGCGCCCAGCTCTTCCGCCAACCGATCGATCGCAGCCAGATCCTCAATCTGCCGCCGTGGCACCCGCTCTCCACGCGGCCGCAGCGTCGTCTCGGGCAGCGGATCATCAGTCGTCAGCTCCAGCTCGACCTCCACCGGCAGCGGACCGGCCCGATCCCGTCCAGCCTGACCCAGCCATTCGCACAACTCCGCCGCCGTGAGATCCTCACCAAGATCACCAATCGCACCACCCAGCAACTCACGCGACCGCCGCGTGTCCCCCAGCAGCCGCACCCGCATTTGCGCTATCTCCGGCGTGACGTGGTAACAACTGTGTTGCGTGATCGGGTCATACTGCGCCAACTCCGGCCGATAGCTGAGCGTCAGCCCCACCGGAATATTCAGCTCGATCACATCCGTGACCATACCACGCGACAGGCCGATGCCCGTCAGGCCTGGCGGCGCCTGCGTGAAGGCCAACTTGGCCGCTGACGCATGTTCGCGAAAATGCCGCGCCAACTGGTCAGAAAGCTCCGGATCGAGCAGCGCCTGGTGCGCATCAAAACAGATCGCACCGTCGGCCTCGCCTTGATCCAGCGCAGCGAGCACGCTTCGCGCCTCAATGAACTCGTCGAACCACGTCGTTCCCAGCAGCGTGCCGCGCCAACTGTCCAGCCCCCACTTCCGGCCCGCTCGCAACAACGCTCGTCGCGGCCTCACCCCCGGGTCAACCGCCCACACTTCGACACGTTCGCCCACGCCGGCCTGATTGACCGCCTGCTTGGCCGCAGCTTCGTCACGCGGCTGGACCACAACGGCCCGCTGTTCAACATCACGCAGCCGCGCCAGCCGACGCAGCGTATGCGTGATCAGCGGTGCGCCGGCCAGGTCGGCCAGCAGTTGCGCCGGCCCGCCCGCAGGCGATTCCGCGAAGTCCGCAAACACCACGCCGACCAGTTTCATAACCGCTCCTGCACTCGCCGAATGGCCGCGGGCAGCATCCGCTCGAGATACTCGCAACCTTCGAGACAGGCCGACACATAATCCCGATCGCGCCGCAGCCGCCGCCGCGCCGTAGCCGCGGTCTCACACTCCTCGTCGCGCAAACCCCGGTCCGCCTGAAGCCGCCGCAGCTCCGCCAGTTGCGAAATCTGCGTCACCAGCATGAACGTGCGATCGTTCCGCCGCATCCGCGCCCGCAGATCATCCACCCGCGCCACCAGCCGATTGAATTCCTGCGGCCGCTCCACCAGGCCGACCAGTTTCTCCAACAGCGGCACCGTCTCTTCCGCAATGTTCCTGATCTCACGCACTTCCCCGAGCCGTTCCTCGAGCGCGCCGACGACCGTGTCCTTGTCCGCGATTGCCTCCGGACCTGCCTCGACCGCGAACAGATCCGCCGGCAGTGGCCGTGTGCAATAACGCTCCGCCGCCTCACGCAGCGTCATCACCTCCGTCCCCTCCAGGTGCCGGCCACCCTCGCTGGCTTGAATAATCCGCGCCGGCGACCGGGCAAACTCAGCCTCAAACTGCTCCGCATAGTTATAGAGCTGGTCATCCGTGTAAACCTGCCGGCCATGGACATCCGTCACCACGCGCAGTCCGCCCCGCGCCCGCACGATCCGCTCCCACTGCTTCATCTCCACCGTCTGAAAACGGCCGAACTCCGGTCGCCAGATATTCTCGATCTGCATCCCCGCCGGGTAATACAGCCCGTCCGTAAACGACAGATCCTGACCGACAAAGATAATCGGATCACAGCCCAGGTACACGCTCAGGTAGTACGCCAGGTGGGCCACGGTGCTGCCCGACGTCAGCTCGCCTCGCTGCGGGGCGTGTTCGCGCAGCAGCTCCTCGACGAACTTCGTATGCAGCACGTGCCGTCGCCCGCGGTAAGCCTCCAGCACCTGCCACGCGACCTTCGCCTCGGCCACCAGAATCAGGTCCCGAAAGTCTTTAATCCCGTGGAAAAACTGGGCCGAAATCTCGTGAAAATCGAGCGTCGTCACGAAGTGCGGGCGCAAATCTCGCGCCAGCAGCGTCTTCAACACCGTCTGGACAGCCACGATGACGGCCTTGTCGCGCAGCCCCGGCAATTGGTCGACGTTCCGTGCCAGCGACGGCCCCGCCGCCACCACAATTGCCGGATAGCCCGCCGCCCGACGCTCCAGCAGCTCGATCCCCGGGTGCCCCGCATAGTCGGCCAGGTTATACGCCGCGTTTTCGCACGTCCGCCGCGCGTTGCGTATCACCGAGTAAACCTGGAGCCGCGTGTACGAAACAAAATCGCGCATCAACGTACGCACCCGGGTGTGAAATTCGCGATGATAGCGCGTCGCGTACGGCGGAGTGATCAGCCGCAATGCCAGTACCAGCGCCGTCATCAGCGGCCGCAACCGCTCGTGCAGTTCGGCCTTGTCCGCCGTCGTGAGGATCAGCAACCGGCGCTCCCGCAGCGGCGTCGAGATGTCCGTCACGCACAAACCCGCCTTGAGCAGTGCCAGATCATCCTCTGCCACAATCAACAATGGCCTCGGAAAACGCCGCTCCAACTCGGCTACGTGATACCCCAGCCCGAACCCGGACACCAGAAAGCACGCGTGCTCCAACTCTTCGTCTGGAACCTGCTCATCGTCCTGAGGCTCGTCGATCAGCTTCTCACGCCGACCCTGACGCTCCACCAGTGTGCGGGCCTCGTCCCCCGGGTGATACCGGCTGTGTGCATACACCGGCTTGTTGTCGTCCGCGATCAACCGCACGGTCGGCGCCCCGTCCCGGGCAGTTTCGAGAGGGTGCGTTTGTGAAAAGGGCAGTGCGTCCACCCGGGCGGCCAGCGGCGGGTCCAACGCATACAGCGCCGCCAGGTTCTCCACGTAACAGGCGGCGGTTCTGCGGGCCTCCGTGCACGGGCCGTCAGCATCCATAACACCACTAGTGCCCGCGCGCAACAGTTTTGTCAACAGACTCTTGCGATCCCGCCCCCGGCTCGCCGCCGAAATCGCCTCTCGCGGGTCCCCGCCAGTCTTCCCGAGGACTTTTCGTCCCACCCTCAAGATTTCGGCTCGCACCAGCCGATATTGGATTTCGCAGGGGAGCGCGCGCATCGGCCCTCGCAACGGCCGTCGTGCCCGCCAAGGAGATGCCGTCCGCTTGCTCTTGCAGATGTAACCACGCAGCGATCGCGCCGCCCCCAATGACGTCGCGAAACGCTCAAAGATCAAGCCGTCCGGCAACCAGACTGGCGGCCCGAGGAGCCTCGAATGACAACCGTGTCCACCATCGGCGAACGTACCAGCGAAGCAGAAGCCGTCGGCTGCCAGCGACCCCGCGCCGGCGTCCGCGTCCCGCTCGACACCATCAATTCCCCCGGCACCTACCTGTGTAACTGGAGCGGACATCTGCTACGCGTACCCCCCGCAACTATCGACGCCGATGGCTGCAACCGCCTGAACATCGTCGGCAGCGAGCCGCTAACCGTCACCAAGCTCAGTGACGACCACGACCTGCCACTCTCCAAGGCCCGCGGCCTGGCCTGGTGTTTCGGCCTGCCCATCGCCTTCTAGAGCATTTAAAAAAACGCCCCCCGTGCCATCTATGAGCGAGCCAAAGTCAAGCGGGTTTTCGACGGGGTCTTTCCAACCATCTATTCGGCGTCGTCGCAGGGACACGCCACTCAACGATTTCGGGGGCGGCCTCAGTCACTGCTACGATGGTAACGCGCCGGTTCCAATTGGCCCCCGCCGGTTGACGCCTCATGGCACATCCGCGAGGTCCGCCCGATTCGACCCGCTCGAAGTTTCGTCCCGCCCATAGCGGTACACTCACCTCCTGGTGCTCTCCGGAGGGGAAAGAACGGACTCCTATGCTACGCTCGGCGTCGGTTCCGTGACCACCTCCGCTTCACGCCACACTTCTCCGCTGCGCAGCATTGCCGCCGACACGCACGCTAGGTGCCGGGCTAACGCCACCAGCGCAATCTTGTTCCGCTCCGGATCACCACGCTGCACATGTTCGTAAACCGCCCGCAGCAGCGGACTGCGTCCCTTGCCCTGCCAAGCTGCCTCGCACAGCAATTGCCGCACGACACTGGGACCTTCCCGGGTGATATGCCCAAGCCGATTCGTCTGCCCACTCTGGTCCTGGCACGGCACCAGCCCGAAGTAGCAGCCCACCTGCCGATTGCTCCGAAAACGCCGGACATCGTCGATCCACGCCACCAGCGCCTCGGCCGTACGCTTCCCAACGCCCGGGATGGTCTGTAACAAACGCACCCTGGGATGCTCACGGGCCATGCTCTCCAACCACCGCTCCACCGTACGCAGCCGCGCGTCCAGATGCTCCAACTCGTCCAGGCCCAGATCCCGTTCGAGCGCCGTCGTACGCGTTGGAAACTCCACCTCCGCCAGCCAGACGCGGCCGGCCCGGCTCCACAAACTGGCGCGGCGTGGTGCCGCCACGCCGTGCGCCCGCAACAGGGCCCGCAGCCGGTTCTTCACCGCCGTCCGCTGGGCCACCAGCCGCCTCCGGAACTGAATCAGCCGCCGCCAACTGCGGACGTCCACGGGCGGCACATGCACCGGCGGCACCTGGTCCAGGAATAGCAAGGTAGCCAGCTTCCGGGCGTCGACCCGATCGTGCTTACGTTTGGCCCGGAAGATCAGTCGCACTGCCCCCGGATGAGCCACGACGATCCGCTGCGCCACCTGCTGCAGTTGTTCGTAGACGTAACCGTAGCCGCACGACGCCTCGTAGCAGATCTGGAAGGGCGGCGACACACTACGCAGTTGTTTCACCAGTTCCTTGGCTCCGCCCCGAATCTGCTGTTGCTTGACGAGTTTCCCGGCTGAATCCAAAATGCAGATGGTCGACTGACGCTGATGTAGATCTAGTCCAATCGTGTACATGCGGGCCTCCTTTCTTTGAAGTTCCAACGGGGTCATACCCCGAAGGAGGCTCGCTTCATAGTTTCACTGCTCTTGAGCAACGCCTCGACGTGCCACTGTTCCGAAAGCAGTGTCCAGGAATCTTGTGGTACCGGTTTTTAACCGGTGGGTCATGCCGGCAACGAACCCCAATGCCCCGGCTATAAAATAGGCTCAGCTTTCATCTGGAATGGTGTACAAAGTACATACAGCCTGCCCTGCGAGCAGTGCATTCTCAAATGACAGCCGGTCGTCCTACCCCGCTGCGCAGCACCGGCACGCAAACTGATGACCTGCACGCCCCCCATCCTAGAGTGTGGCACGGGTTAACAGCCCGGATGTCAGGGCCCCGTCATCAGGCCGACCAGAATACCAACGTCAGACAGATCCACGAAGCCGTGACAATCCAGGTCGGCGATCGCTGCGCAATCGGGCTGCGGAGCCTCCGAACCGCCGAAACACACTTGCATGTGAATGAAGTCCGGCAAGTCGACATCGCCATCGATGTCAATGTCCGCCCAGACGCGAGATAGCTCGAAGGCGCCCATATCAACCTGACAGCCCTGGATTCTTGGATTACCGTCGAGATCCGTCGCCACACCTTCTGGAATGGCCGTGTCATCGCCCGCGTTGATCACTGGCGAAGTTGGCCAAAGTCG
The DNA here is from genome assembly GCA_963666925.2 of Phycisphaerae bacterium. GTDB lineage: Bacteria > Planctomycetota > Phycisphaerae > UBA1845 > Fen-1342 > JANQFV01. The sequence continues at coordinate 46,513 of CAXXTC010000007.1, forward strand.
AAGATCGTCATCCGACGTGCCAATCACGTCGTCCGCGCCGTCATCGTCGACGAATTCCGGGGCGGCGCCGGTGTTGCCGGTTCCGCCCAAGCCGCCGGTCCAGCCCTGGACGCACGAATAGTCAAGCATTGTCCAACTGCCGTTCTGGTTGAAGATCTGGGCATCCTCCCCGGTCCCCTGTTGTGCCTGGTTCTGCCAGAAAACGCAGTTAACCGCGGCTGGCCAACAGTTATCTTCGCTGAACAGGCCGCCACCTGAATTGACCGCCGTGTTTCGGCTAAGCGTGCAGTTGACCAGATAGGGACTGCTTTGATAATCGTAGAAAGCACCCCCGTCGGCACTTGTGTTGCCGCTGAACACCGAGTTGGTAATCATTGGCGAGACCGTGTACAGATAAATCCCGCCACCGCCGATCCCCGAACTGTTGCCGAAGAAGACGCAGCTATGCAACGTCAGGTAGCTCTGGTTCGTCGCCACGATACCTCCTCCCCAATCGGTGGCAACGTTTGCGCTGAACGAACAACTCGTGATGGTGGATCCACACTCGTCGAAAGTTCTGATGCCGCCGCCATTCACGGCCGTGTTGTCCACGAATGAACACCCCTCGATCGCGGGCGAACAACCGCCAACGAGCATTCCACCTCCGGTGACGGCCGCATTGTTGACGAAAGCGCAGTCGCGAATCACGGTCGGCCCCGTTAACCAGGAGAGCACCGCACCGCCGGCACCAGTGGGACAGGTGTTCGATTGAAAGGTGCACCGCTCCAGGCGGGACGTAGTGTCCGTATGCAGGTAGACGCCGCCGACATACGTGGTTGCCGTGTTGCCTTCGATATGACAATCTTCGAGTTGTAAGGCTGATCCCGCGGAACTGTAGCCGGCCCCGCCTTGCGCCGCTCGATTCTCCACCAGCCGACAGTGACTCACCATTGGGCTGCCGCCCTGGGCAAGGATGCCGCCGCCTGAGTTGTCGGGCAGATCTTCTGCATCCGCATTCCCCCCGCGAATGGTGAATCCATCAACCCGGGTCTGGCTGTTCACGCTGCCGCCGTCGATTACATGGTAGGAATTGTCGGCGTAGTTCGCGAAGTCCGGACCGTCGTCCCCTTCAAGATCCCCGTCCAGCACGGTCTCATTGGCCACGAAGTCGCGATCGTTGAGGTCGAAGGAAGCGGGATCTTCATCGCCGGCCAGGCCGCCGTAGGCCTGTACCCCGGAGCGAAGTTGGAAAACCGCGCTGCGCGAGTCGGTCGATTCAGTCCGCGCCGTCGGCCGGTACACGCCGGAGGCCACCCATACCTGGTCGCCCACCGCCGCGCCATCGAGCGCATCCTGAAGATGCTCAAACGCCGTCTCCCAGGTCTGACCATCACCGCCAGAAGCAGCATCGTCGTCAACAAACCAGATGTTCGAAACCGGGGGGTTCTCGTATTCGACCACCATGCCGTTGAAGAAGTTCGGCATGCAGTTCTCATCATTCCAACACCCCGGAACTGCTATCGCGTGATTCAGTTCGACCCCAAGACCAAACATGCCCAGGTGTATCTCTGGCGGGCAAGCGTCATTGGGTTCACCGGGGGACCAATTCGTGTAATCCCAGGCCTCACCCGTAACCCATTCCCACCCCTCATCCGGCGGCACGTCGGGATCGGGTTGATAGCCACCCAGAAAAGCTTCAATACAGGTCGGATACTGGAAGAGGAGGTCGGCTACAAACTCGTTTTCCGCCGCGCTGGTGATAGTCGCCAGATAACCTCCGCAGCATATGCTGCTGCCGGCTTCGTCCCACGTTCGCGATCCGCCCTCAAACATCACCACCTCGTAGTAGTGCCCGTTCCCGCCGCTGCTGATCGGCCACTCTACAAGCTGTGCATGAACAGCCGCCGAAAACAGGCTACATAAGCTCAGGCTGATGAGTGAATTCGTGACCCAGGATCGTCCCATGGCTTCCCTCCTCCGAACCGATATTTCCCAAATACCTGTCCCCTAAGAAAATATCATATTCGGACGCTTTGCCCGATTCAATCCAAAAGCTACCGCTCTCGTCCTGAACCACGCCACTTTGGCCGGCGCCGACGCACCACTCCGGCGGCCCCCCAGAACCTAACGCATCGCAAAATCGACGCGCAAGCTAATCAAGGACAATACCAATGTCTGTGCCGTGCCGCGCGGCGCATCCCCCTCGATCCGCGCCCCTTCGATCCTCGATCCTATTCACCCCGTTTTCGGACCCACCCCGCGCAGACCTGACAAAAATCACCAGAATCCGCCAGATATCGCCAGCCAGCGACAAAATCCGACACCACGCCGGCACCGCTGCTAAGCCGTGCTATCCTGTACCATGCACAACGTGTGCAGGACGTGACCAAGTAACTCGGAAAGCACGATGTCTCAGCAACGAAATCACGTGATTCACGCCGCCCTGATCTTCCTGATCGGGCTCGCAACCGCTACTCAGGCCGAAGACTGGCCCCAGTTCCGCGGCCCGCGTCGCGACAACGTCTCAACTGCCCGCAACCTCCTCCGCGACTGGCCCGACGATGGGCCGCGCGTCCTCTGGCAAACCGACGTCTGCCAGGGCTATGCCGCACCCGCCATCCATTCCGGCAAGGTTTATATCAACGACTACACCCCCGAAACCCGCTGCTGGCACGTCCGCTGCCTAGCACTCAACGACGGCCACGAACTCTGGCGCTACAGCGACGAGAAGCCGGGCCGGGGCATTCGCGCCAACCACGGCATCACGCGCACCGTCCCCGCCGTCGACGGCAAACTTGTCTTCGCCCTCGACCCCAAATGCATACTCCACTGCCTCGACGCCAGTACGGGTAAACTGCTCTGGCAAAAGCACTTCCCCCGCGATTATGGCGCCACCATCCCGCCCTGGTACAACGGCCAATGCCCGTTGATCGAGGACGATCGCATAATCGTCGGCGTCGGCGGCACCAACACACTCATGGTCGCCCTCGACAAGCAAACCGGCAACGAAATCTGGCGCACCCCCAACGAACACGAGTGGCCCCTGTCACACGCCTCGGTCATGCCCGCCACCATCGCCGGCGTCAAGCAATACCTCTGGTGCACGCTTTTCGGACCCGTCGGCGTCAGTGCCGACGACGGCCGACTACTCTGGCATCACGATCGCCAATTCAACATTGCCGTCGCCCCCTCACCTCTGTACATTGGCGACGACCGCGTGTTCATGACTTCCGGCTACGACGCCGGCAGCATCATGCTCCGCCTCAAGAAGCAATCCGACTACACTTTCACCACCGAAGTCATCTTCGACTGGACGGCCGACACACCCAACATGTGGAACTCCGAAGTCCACACCCCGATTCTGTATGACAACCACATGTTCGCCGTCGGCAAGACCAAACGCGGCCTGTTCACCTGCCTCGATCTCGACGGACACGTCGTCTGGGACAGTCGAGGCGAGGCTTCTTTTGGCCTGGGCAGCTTTCTGCTGGCCGACAACATGTTTTTCATCCTCGAAGGCAAGACCGGCATGCTGCGTCTGATCGAAGCCAGCACCGCCGGCTGGCACGAACTCGACCACGCCCAGGTACTGCACGGACACGACGTCTGGGCACCGCTGGCACTGTCCGACGGCAAGCTCCTGTTACGTGACATGACCACGCTGAAATGCGTGCAGGTTGGCGCCGACCCGTCGGCCACACCGTCCACACAACCGACCACACCGTCCACGCAGCCGGCCGACAACAACTCGCCAGCCGCCGCCCGAAACGGCCCGTTAGCTGCTCTCGGCGGCATCATCCTGACCTGCGGCGACGGCGGCCAACTCGAGCAGCTCACCTATCGCAAGCTCGGCGAGATCAAAACGCTTCGCGGCTTTGGGCGCGGGCAGTTCTCCGACGAGATTCGCGGGATCGCCATCCGCGACGATCGGCTCTACGTCGCCGGCGATCGCCGGGTGAGCATCTTCAACCTCCACGGCGACCTGCAAAAAACCTGGCCCACCGAGCGGCCCGGCCACTGCATCGCGGTCGATTCAAACCAACACATCTACGTCGGCGAACCGGCGCAGATCGAGGTCTTTGACCAGGCCGGCACGCGCGTCGGTTACTGGCAACACAGTCAATTCCTCGGCCGGCCGACCGCGATCGGATTCGTCGGCGACGAAGTGCTCGTCGCCGACGTAGCCGGCCGGCAGGTACGCCGGTTTGATCGGGCCGGCAAGTACCTCGGCGACCTGGTGCAACAGCGCGGCGGGCGCGGATTCATGGTGCCCAACCGCTGCCTCGATCTGGCTGTCGGCCCGGCCCAGACCATCCACATCTGCAATCCCGGGCTGCATCGCATCCAGACATACAAACCCGACGGCACGCCGACGGGGCGCTTCGGCAAGTTTCACGGCACCGAGCCGGCTGGCTTTACCGGCTGCTGCAACCCGACCAACATTGCGATCATGCCCGCCGGCCAGATCGTGACCGTCGAGAAGGCGCCGCCACGCGTTAAGGTGTACAATTCGGCCGGCGAGCTGTTGACCGTGGTGAACGGGCCGGACGATTTTGATCCCCAATGCAAAAACATGGACGTCGCGGTTGATTCGGCCGGCCGGATATATGTGGTCGACACACAACGACTGGCGCTGGTGGTCTACATGTCGGCACTGCCGGACACGCAACCCGCGGCCCGGGAGCAACCCTGATGGCTGATGAGCAGCAACGACACACCCGGCGAGAGGTGCTCGGGCACGCGGCCCGCGGCGCGACGCTGCTCGGGCTGGGCGGATTGGCCAGCTACCTGGTGCTCAAGGCCGGCCCGGAAGGTGCCTGGAGTATCAACGCTCAGAAGTGCGTGAACATGCGTCCCGGCGCGGTCGGCGTCGAGGCCTGCGACCGTTGCGCGACGCAATGCGTGCTTGCGCGGTCGGCCATCCGGGCCGTCAACGATTACGACAAGTGCGGGCGCTGCTACATCTGCCCAGCCCACTTCGACGTCAGCAGCGCGATTGACAAGAACGGCCTGCCGAGCGCGAAGCTCTGCCCGCGCGACGCGATCGAGCGCAAACCGATCGGGTGGGTCGATCCGTACGATCCGGCCAACAACTTTTATGAGTACATCATCGACGAGGAGAAGTGCAACGGCTGCGGCAAGTGCGTGATGGCGTGCAAGGAGCCGGCGGGGCTGAGCTCGTTGCGGCTCACCGTGCGGCACGATCTGTGTCTCGACTGCAATCGTTGCTCGATCGCGCAGGTTTGTCCGGACGATGCCTATCAGCGCGATCCGGCCTGACGTGCCAGTAATCTCGGAGCCCATTTCCGGTATGCAGTTTCTGGAGCAGTTTTTCGGAAATCTGGGAGTGCACTGCTCAAGAGCAGTGGCCCCCGAATGCCGCCATTGGGGAATCCAACACCTCAGAGCAGTGGCACCCAGATGCATCCCCGCCGTGTTGCTAGTGTTTCTGGCGCTGGTCGGTGTCATGCCGGCGGCGGCGCAGCAGTATGAGTATGAGCGGCCGGTGTCGGCGGCGCCGACGCCGGAGGATATTGGCGAGGGTTACGCGATTCCGCAGGTTCAGTTTCACCCGCCGCGGGCGCAGTGGCGCGAGGCTCTGGACGTCGGCGTGCTGCTGGTGGGGTTGGGGCTGACGGCGCTGGTCGTGCTGAAATGGCGCAGCCGATGGGCGCTGGTGCTGATCGTGATCGGCTCGCTGGTGTATTTCGGGTTTTATCGCCAGGGGTGTATTTGCTCGATCGGGGCGATTCAGAACGTGGTGGCAACACTGGCCGACCCGCAGGCGGTGTTGTCGTGGTACGTGATCGCGTTTTTCTTTTTGCCATTGATCGCGGCACTCTTTTTCGGGCGGGTTTTCTGTGGCGGCGTGTGTCCGTTGGGGGCGGCGCAGGAGCTGATATTGGTCAGGCCGATGATTGTGCCGCGGCTGTTGGACCAAGTGCTGAGCTGGGGCAAGTGGGTTTACCTGGGGCTGGCGATCTACTTCGCGGCCCGGCCGGCAGCGGAGCGCGACTTTATCATTTGCCGATTTGATCCGTTCGTCGGGTTTTTCAGGCTCAGCGGCCCGCTGGACATCATGCTTCTGGGCGCGGGACTACTGCTGTTGGGGATGTTCATTGGCCGGCCGTACTGCCGCTGGCTGTGCCCGTATGGGGCGCTGCTGTCGCTGTGCTCGCGGCTGAGTTGGCGGAACGTGACGATTACGCCGGACAAAGAGCTGGATTGCGGACTGTGTGCCGAGGCGTGTCCATACGGTGCGATCCGCGATTTGCGGGCCGACCTGGCAACGTGCGTGGCATGCGCGCGGTGTTATGACAAGTGCCCGCGACACCGCGTGCAACGCACCGGCGGGCAGGCGCCGGCGGGGGATGCGCCATGAGGCGGGCGCTCGCGCGCTTGGTGGCGATCGTATTTACAGCGGCCGGCGCGTTGGGCGTGGTCGTGATCGGCGGCTGGCTGACGCTCGATGCGATCGACGCAAGCTATCGGCGAACCGTGCAGGATGCTCAACTGGACGTGCTGAATAAGCAGGCCGAGAGCGATCCGACACGGGCGCCGGTGTTGCAAGAGGTGTTTGAGACGCATACGGCGTGGGAGGTGGCGCGGGATCAACGCGTGGAGCGGCTGGCGTGGGCGCTGCTGGGCGCGACGGCGCTGTTGGTCGTGTCGGGCAAGTGGCTGCACGGATTGCGGCGGACGGGGGCGATGGTGCCGGCGGATGTGCGGGCCCGCTGCGCGGTAGATGCGGTTGAAAACCATTCCGAAGCTGTGGTGCCGATTCGTTGCCAATCCGACGCACCGGTTGAAAACCGGTGCCACAAAGAATCTGGACAAGTGGCCGCACCGCCAGTGGACGATGCCAGCGATGTTGACATTGCGGAGGTGGATGCGCTGATTGCGTGCGTGGGGACGGCGGCGGATCGGGCGATTCCGCTTTTGCACGCGTTGCAGGAGAGGTTTCGTTATCTGCCGACGGCAGCGCTGCGGCGGATCTGTGAGCGGACCGCGATCACGCCGGCGCAACTGGCGAGCGTGGCGTCGTTTTACCCACAGTTTCGACGCACGCCACGCGGCGAGCACCTGATCACGGTCTGTCATGGGACGGCGTGTCATGTGGCGGGTGCGGAGCGCTTGACGGATGAACTTCGGCGGCAACTGCGGATCGGGCCGGGGGCAGATACGGATGCGCGGCGCGAATTCACGATCCAGGAGGTGCCGTGCTTGGGGTGCTGCACGCTGGCGCCGGTAGTGCAGACGGACGGCGTGACGCACGGACACGTGTCGGCCAATGAATTGGGCGATTTGATTCACGAGTGCCGGTGTACGGGCGACGGGGGCCGGCGTGAGGTTGAGGCAAGCGCGGCGAGCACATCTGACGATCAGGAATCTGAGCCGGCTGGTGAGATTCGGCTCGGGATGGGGTCGTGCTGCGTAGCGAATGGCAGCGGCGCGGTGCACGATGCGTTGGAGGCGGCACTGGCACAGACGCGGATCGACGCGACGGTGAAACGCGTCGGCTGCGTGGGGATGTGTCACCAGACGCCATTCGTCGAGATCCGCCGACCTGGGCATGAGCCCGTGATGTACAGCCATGTGCGGGCGGAGCAGGCGGGTGCGATAGTGCGGCGTCATTTCCGGTCGCAGTCGTCGGCAGCTTGGCTGCGCAACGCGCTCGTCGGTACGCTTGACAGTCTGCGCGACGGGCGGGATGGTCGCGTGTCGCCGGAGTGTATTGAACTGCGTGATCCGCCGGTGGCGGCGTTTCTAGGCCCACAGGAACACATCGCGACCGAGCATCGCGGCGTGCTGGATCCGCTCGACCTGGATGAGTATGAGCGGCACGAGGGATTCGCGGCCCTGCGCCGGGCGGTGGGGATGAAGCCTGACCAGATCGTGGCCGAGATTCGCACGAGCGGGTTGCGCGGACGCGGCGGGGCGGGTTTTCCGACGGCACAGAAATGGCAAATCGTGCAGCAGGCGGCCGGTCCGGCGAAATACATCATCTGTAATGGCGACGAGGGCGACCCCGGCGCGTTCATGGATCGGATGTTGATGGAGTCGTATCCGTATCGGATTCTCGAAGGGGTCGCGATTGCGGCACTGGCGACGGGTGCGGCCGAGGCGGTGTTCTACATTCGGGCGGAGTATCCGCTGGCGGTGAAGCGGATTGAGGCGGCGATTGCGGAATGTGAGCGGCGCGGGATTCTGGGTGACGAACCTGCTCGGCAGCGGGCGGGGGCTGCGCGTGCGCGTAGTGCACGGGGCGGGGGCGTTTGTGTGTGGCGAGGAGACGGCGTTGATCGCGTCGCTCGAAGGGGCAGCGCGGGGTCGCCGCGGCTGCGACCACCCTATCCGGCCGAGCGCGGGCTGCATGATCGACCGACATTGGGAAACAACGTCGAGACGTTCGCTGTGGTGCCGTGGATTCTGCGGCATGGTGGGTCGGCGTTTGCGGCACTCGGCACGGAGCGCAGCAGTGGCACGAAGGTGTTTGCGCTGGCGGGGAAGGTTGCGCGGGGCGGGCTGATCGAGGTGCCGATGGGAATCACCATTCGGCAGATCGTTCGAGGAGATCGGCGGCGGGATTCGGGCTGAGGAGACGGCGGCGGGTGTGCGGCAACATGCGTTCAAGGCGGTGCAGATCGGCGGGCCGTCGGGTGGGTGTGTGCCGGCGCACCTGGCGGATACGCCGGTGGATTATGAGAAGCTGGCCGAACGCGGCGCGATCATGGGGTCGGGCGGGCTGGTCGTGCTCGATGAGACCGACTGCATGGTGGACATGGCGCGGTATTTTCTGAGCTTTACGCAGGCGCAGTCGTGTGGGAAGTGCACGCCGTGCCGGGTGGGGACGCGGCGCATGCTGGAAATACTCGAGCGGCTGTGCGGCGGGACGGGGCGCGCGAATGATCTGGAAACGCTGGAGAGCCTGGCGCATACGGTGCAGGTGGCCAGCTTGTGTGGACTCGGACAGACGGCGCCGAACCCGGTGTTGACAACGCTGCGATATTTTCGCGAGGAATATGAGGCGCATCTGCGCGGCGAGTGTCCGGCGGGGGAATGTGCGGCGTTGGTGCAGTATGAGGTGACGGAGGAATGTACCGGGTGCACGTTGTGTGCACAGAGCTGTCCGGTGGGTGCGATTGAGCTGCGGCCGTACTTGCGGCACGCGATTGATATGGAGAAGTGCACGCGGTGCGATGCGTGCCGGGTGGCGTGTCCGGAAGGGGCGATACGGGTGAGCTGATGGTGCGTGTGGTTGTTGATGGTCGCGAGGTGGCGGTGACGCCGGGAAGCACGGTGCTGGCGGCGGCGCGGAAACTGGGGATTGACATACCGGCGTTGTGTTTTTTGCCGGGAAATGCGGCGAATACGGCGTGCATGGCGTGCGTGGTGCGGCGGGTGGACGATGGGCTGATGGTGCCGGCGTGTGCAACGGAGGCGACCGACGGGCTCGAGGTGGAGAGCGAAAGCGAACGCGTGCGTGCGGTGCGGCGGACCGTGCTGGAATTGTTGTTGAGCGATCATGTGTGCGAGGCGCGCGAAGGGGCAACGGGTTCGGCGGATGATGCGGCGCGGTATCCGGAGTGTGAATGTGCGGAGCGCGACGTGTGCCGATTGCGCAAGTATGCGGCCGCGTATGGGGCGGATCCGCGACGGCTGGGCGGTGCGCGACGGGCGGTGGGCGGTCGGCAGGAGCATGCGGAGATTACGTATGAGCCGAGCAAGTGCATACTTTGCGGGATTTGTGTGCAGATTTCACAGCAGGCGGGCGAGGCGGTGGGGCTGACGATGATCGGGCGGGGGTTTGAGATGCGCGTAGATGTGCCGTTGGAGGGGGAGTTTGAAGATGCGCTCGAGCGGACGGCGCGGCAATGTGCGGGGGCATGCCCGACGGGGGCGCTGACGCGGAAGGCGGGGACGTAGGATCGAGGGGAAGGACGCGCGCGGCGGGCACTTGGCGGGAAATCGCACTGCTGACACAGTGGCACCGCGGTCACACACCAAGACGTGGGCGCATCCCAGTCGTTGTTACGTTGTCACGTTGTTACGCGTCTGCACGGGCAAACATGGCACCCAGGGTGGGGTACCCAGCGCACAGGCTATTAGCCTGTGCCACACTTCGGTACCCGTACGAAGCTCAAATGGGGCGATTGCGGGGTCAGGATTTGTCGGCCTTTTCCAGCCAGGCTTGTTCGGCTTGGTCGAGTTCGGATTTAAGCGTGTCGAACTCGGCGCGGAGTTCGGTGAGCGAGTCCGGGTTGCGGTAGACATCGGCGTCGCCGAAACGTTCCTGCAATTTGCTCAGTTGGGCTTCGTGGTTGGCGATGAACTCCTCGAGCTCGACGAGCTTCATCTTCTGGTAGCGGGTCTTGCGCTTGGGTGGTGATTTGGTGGTGGAACGCGCGGGTTGGCCGCGTTTGGTGCGGGATGGACGGCGCGCGGCGGCGTCGGTGGCGGCCTTTTGCTGTTCGCTCTGTTCGATGTAGTAGGAATAGTTGCCGTTGTAGAGCGTGGTGTCGCCGGGGCGCATGACGAGCAGGCGATCGACGATGCGGTCGAGGAAATAGCGGTCGTGGCTGACGGTGATGATGGTGCCGGGGAAACTGGCGAGGGCTTGTTCGAGGGCTTCACGCGAGGGGATGTCGAGGTGGTTGGTGGGTTCGTCGAGGACGAGAATTTCGGGCACCGAGAGGATCAGCTTCATGAGGCGGACGCGGGATTGTTCGCCGCCGGAGAGATTGCCGACGGATTTGAAGGGCTCTTCGTCGGTGAAGAGGAAGCGGGCGGCGTAGTTGCGGGCGTCGCGTTCGAGGAAGTCGGGGCGGGCGGCGCAGATTTCCTGGATGACGGTGCGGGTCGGGTCGAGCTCGGTGGGTTCCTGGGCGAAATAGCCGAAATGGGCGGTGGGTAGCAGGTCGAGATGGCCGGCGGTGGGCTGCACGACGCGATCGGGGGCGGCATCGGAGCGGGTGGTTTTCTGGGCGGCGGTGAGGATGATGCGCAGAAGCGTGGTTTTGCCGGTGCCGTTGGGGCCGGTGATGCCGAGGCGCTGGCCGGCGTAGAGGCTCAGCGAGAGATCGGTGAAGAGCACCTTGTCGCCGTAGGTTCGGCCGAGTTCGCTGAGGCGGACGACCTCCTTGTCGGCCTGGATACGGCGCTGGGGCTGGTCGAAGCGGAGCTTGATGTTGCGTTCGGTCTGGCGCGGGGGCTCGGCGAGGAGTTCGCCGGCGGCGATGCGGCGTTCGAGGCGTTTGAGCCGGCCGCGGGCCTCGCGGTAGCGCTGGCCGTACTTGTTTTTCTCGATGAACTCGCGTTCCTTGGCGATGTATTCGCGGTCTTTTTCGTATTGGCGGCGGGCGGAAAGTTCGCGGTTGTCGCGGATTTCGAGGAAGCGGGAATAGTTGCCGGGGTAGCTGAAGACCTTGCCGCCGGCGGGGGTGGCGACGACTTCGATGATGCGCTGGGCGAGGCGGTCGAGCAGGTAGCGGTCGTGAGAGACGATCAGGGCGCCGCCGTGATGGCCGGCGAGGAATTTCTCGAGCCAGCGGACGGCGTCGATGTCGAGGTGGTTGGTGGGCTCGTCGAGGAGGAGAAACTGGCGTTCCTGGAGGAGCAGCTTGGCGAGGGCGGCGCGGCATTTCTGGCCGCCGGAGAGAGCGTTGACGGGGAGTTCGTAATCGCTGCGCGAGAAGCCGAGGCCGCCGAGGATTTCGTGGAGGCGCTGTTCGAAGCGGTACCCGCCGGCGGCTTCGAAGCGGGCGCTGAAGCGGTCGTATTGTTGCATGAGCTGGGCGGCGCGGGGGCCGTCGTGCTCGGCGGCGAGCTGGTGGCTGACGTCGTGGAGCTTGCGTTCGAGTGCGAGGAGTTCGTCGAAGGCGCTGGAGACGGCGTCGTGTAGCGTGCCGGCGTCGTCGAGGCCGGGCTCCTGGGGGAGGTAGCCGACTTCGAGTCCCTTGGAGAGGGTGACGGTGCCGATGTCGGGCTCGAAGGTGCCGGTGATGAGCCGGAAGAGCGTGGTTTTGCCGACGCCGTTGGCACCGATGATCGCGGTGGTCTCGCCGGTTTGCAGTTCGAGATCGACGTCGGCAAGGACGATCTGGGGGCCGAACTGCTTGGTGACGTTTTGCAGGCGAATGGTACCCATGATGACATGTTAGCACGGTGCGGGGTGGTGGAGGAAACCGATTGGGTGGCGAGTTGGGCGGGTGGTGCGTATGCTGTTGGGCATGAGGAGCTGTGGGATCTGCGGGATAGCTCGGCTGGTGGGGGTGGCGTGTGTTGGCGTGGTGATTCTATCGGGCTGTTGTCGGCCGGCGGCGGACGTGGTGCTGGTGCAGCCATTTGCGGTGGCGCGGCAGCGTGAGGTGCATCTGACGGCGCGCGAGGCGTATTCGTGGCGTGACGGGGAGCGGCAGAAGTGTTTGGTGGTGTTTGCGCTGCCGGGATCGGAGTGGGGTCCGCCGGCTTATCGGCTTTATCTTGATCTGCCGGCCGGGGCGGGTGCGAGCGGTATCGGTTCTGGGGATGCGGCGGCGCGGGGGTTTTTGTTGCAGGAGACGGGGCAGTATGCCGGGCGAAGCAATCTGAGCGGCGGGTCGTTGCGGTGGCGTAAGCGGTGGCTGAGTAGCGAACTGGCACTCGTTATTGATACGACGGCGGAGGACGGGACGCGGGTGCACGGGGCGGCCCGGCTGCGGGAGCGGCCGCAATTGGTGAAGCATTTTGAGCAGCTTCACGCGGGGGATGTTGCGACGTTGCGCGGCGACGAACAGTAGAACCCATCTCAGAACCGTGGCACTGGGGTTTGTGGCCGGCACGACCCACCGGTTGAAAACCGGTGCCACAAGATTTTGCAGGCCGGTGCCACAGGAGCGCTGGTGCCACAGGAGCGCTGGTGCCACAGGGATTCCAGGATAGCTTTTATCCCGCTACCAGTCGCGGGTGACGGGGTCCTGGCGGGCGGCGCGGCGGCGAGCCAACTCCTCGCGGCGGGCCTTTTCCGCATCTCGCACCATCTGCAACAATCGCTCGGCCTGTTCACGCGTCATATCGATCGGCACTGCCTGTGATTGTTCACCGGCCGGCTGTGATTCGGCGGCGGGCTGAGTTTCAGCAGCGAGCTGCTCCTCAGACTGCTGCTCGTCAGATTGCTGTTGGTCCTGCTCATCCGACTGCTGTTCGTCCTGCTGTTGCTGTCCTTCCTGTTGCTCCGCCTGCTCGTCCTGTTGTTGGTCTTGCGCTGATTGCTGATCCTGTTGCTGGTCCGCGTCGCCGGATTGCTGTTGTTGTGACTGGTCGGGTTGGGAGTTGGATTGCTGCTGGCTTTGCTCATCCGGCAAGTTCTGCTGGTCCTGTTGATCTTGCTGATCTGATTGGCCGCCCTGCTGCTGTTGCTGTTGCTGGAGCTGTTCGAGCTGGGTTTTGAAATGCTCGGCGAGTTCGAGATTGGCGCGTGCGTCCTGGATCGCGGGGTCGAGCTGGAGTGCTTCGTGGTAGAGTTGTTGGGCAGCCTGCAAGTGTTCCAGGGCGGCCTTGAAATCCTGACCCTGGACGGCGTCGAGCGCGTCGGCATATTCACAGTTGCCGAGGTTGTAGCGCATCGGTGCTTCGAGTTGGGCGTTGCCCTGTTCGGCCAGCTTTTGCCACAGCGCACGGGCTTCGTCGCGCTGGCCGAGGTGGTAGAGAGCAGCGGCCTGGTTGTGGAGCAACTCGGGGGAATTGGCGAGGCCGGCTTCGGCCGCCTGGCGATAGAGCTCGAGGGCCTCGTCATAGTGGCCGGTCTGGTACTGCTCGTTGCCTTGCTGGACCAGCGTTCGCGGCGGCGCGGACCAGCCCAACGAGCACAGCCCGCACAGCACGGCGACGAGCAGCGGCACGCTGTACCGGGGCGCTTGGCACAATCGGTTGTGGAGCCGACGCAGCATCATGCGGCCTCCTGTTCACCGAGCGGTCCGGTGGCAGCGCGGGCCCGCGGCAGGCGCCGGCCGGGGCGGACGCAGGTTTCGATGAGCACGGCGACGAGCGCGAGCAGTGCGAACAGGTGCGCCTTGAGTGGGTGACGGATGCGTTGCTGGTCGGCATCTTCGGCGAAGCGGACGCTGCGCGCGATGCGGCGATAGATGTCGCTGAGGTCGAAGTTGCGCGTGCCGACGGGCACGAACAGGCCGCCGGTGGAAACATTGGAGAGCTGCTGGAGCGTGGCGAAGTCGGCCTTGCTACGGACGACCTCGCCCTGATAGGTCAGGTAGCGCTCGCCGGCGCCGCCGCCGAGCGGGATCGGCGATCCTACCTGCGAATCGCCCAGGCCGAGGGCGATGATGGCGATCTGGTGGTCCTGCCAGGCGGCGGCGGCGGCCTGGACGGGGAAGCTTTCGTGATCTTCGCCGTCGGTGATGAGCAGGATGAATTTGTGGCTGTCGACGTCGTCGTCGAGGGTGTCTCCGGCGAGGCGGATGGCGTCGCCGATGAGCGTGCCGCCGCGGGCGGCGCTGCGTACGGTGACGTCGTCGAGGGCGAGGCGGAAGGTGCCGTAGTCGATGGTGAGCGGGCAGGCAAGCGTAGGGGTGCCGGCGAAAGTGATCAGCCCGATGCGATCGCCGCCGAGCGCGGGGAGCAGGTCGTCGCGGATGGAGAGCTTGGCGCGTTCGAGGCGATTGGGGGCGATGTCGCGGGCGAGCATGGATCGGGAGACGTCGAGCAGGACCATGATGTCGATATTGCGGCGGACGATCGGGCGGGCCTCGCGACCCCAGCGCGTGCCGACCAGGGCGGCGACCAGCGCGACCAGGGCGAGCGCGGTCAGCCCGACGCGTACCAGGCCGCGGAACCAGCCCACGCCGGGGGTGAGGCGCGGCAAGAGGTTGGCGTCGGCGAAGATGCGCAAAGCGCGGCGGCGCTGCCAGATCCCGTAGATGCCCACGAGCGCAATGGCCAAGACGGCCCAGAGCAGGTGCAGCCAGCGGAGATCGTCGAAAGTGAGGTCGGTCACGGGATCTTCCTCAGCAGCGTGGCGTCGAGCAGGGTCTGGAGGGCGAGGCAGATGAACGCGGTCAGCAGGAGCGGCCAAGCCAGGTCGCGCCATTCGACGTAGTGTTGTTCCTCGGTGCGGGTGCGTTCGAGCTGGTCGATGCGTTCGTAGATCTGGCGGAGGGCGGCGTTGTCGCGGGCGCGGAAGTGTTCGCCGCCGGTGACTTCGGCTATGTGCCTGAGGGCGCTGTCGTCGACGGGGACGCGGGCCCAGCCGGCGCGTTGGCCGGTGCCGGCGAGAATGGTGTAGACCTTGATGCCGTAGGTGGCGGCGAGTTCGCCGGCCTGGTCTGGTGTGATCATGCCGGAGTTGTTTTCGCCGTCGGTGAGGAGGATGACAATGCGGCTGCGGATGACGAGCTGGTCGCCGGAGCCGGTGGTGCGTTCAAGGTCTTTGAGTCGTTCGACGGCGAGGGCGAGGCCGTCGCCGATGGCGGTGTTCTGGGCTTCTTCGAGCGGGTGGCCGAGCCTATCGACGGGGATTTCGATGTCGGCGAGCGTGTTGAGGACGGTGTCGTGGTCGAGGGTTAGGGGGCAGACGCTGTCAGCGTAGCGGGCGAAACGGATGATGCCGACGAGGTCGTTGGGTCGGCCGGGGAGTTCGCCGTCGCCGGCGACGAAGCGGCGGAATACGTCCTTGACGACGTCGAGGCGGGTCTGTTCGGGGCCGCGGCGGGGCGAGAGGTCGGTGTCGGTCATGCTCCAGGAGGTGTCGAGGACCATCTGAATAGCAATGCCCTCGACGAACACCCGGCTGGACTCGTTGGGGGTCTGGGGGCGGGCAACAGCGACGATCAGAGCGAGCAGTGCGACGGTGCGCAGGATCGGCAGCGCGAGCCGGAGGTGGCGGCGGGTGGCGCCGCCGGCGCTGCGCAGGGCGGCGAGGCCGGAATAACGGATCACGGTGCGCCGACGCGGATGCAGGAGCAGAATCCAGACGATGGGGACGAGGATGATCAGCGTGAGGGCCCAGACCCACGGCAGGGGCCAGCAAAGCCAGGCGGGCGTGAGTGGCAGGTGAATGTGGGTCATGCCGCCGCCCCTTCGGATTGATCGGTGTCGGAAGATGCGATGGCGCTGACCGCGGTGGCCTGGACGAACGCGCGGGCGGTGCGAAGGACCGCGTCGGCGTCGTCGCGACGGGGTTCGAGAGCGGCGTATTTGACCAGGTCGCAGGCTTCGAGGAAGGCGCGCAGGGCGTCGGTGTCGTAGGGCAGCGTCGGACGCTCGCGCGGCAGCGTGGCGAGGAATTCCTCGGTGGTCATCTCGGGGGCGGCGAGGCCGAACTTGCGTTCGATGTAGCTGCGAACGATTTCCGTCAGGCGGTAGTAATAGTCGCGGATGCGGCCTGAGCCGGGGAGATCGGCGCGTTCGAGATCAGCCAGTTCGCGCAGGGCCCAGACTTCGGGCAGGATGGGCGGCGGCGGGCGGCAGGCGCGGCGGCGAAGGATGATGATCAGGCCGGCGATCGCGGCGAGGGCGAGGATGATTCCGGCGATGATCAGTGTCCATTGGCCGGCGGTCAACGGCGGCTTCGGGACGACGAGCGCGGTGGTGACGTCGCGCGGGTCGGCCGGCGAATCGGTCTCGGTCAGCACCGATCGCACCGTTACTTTGAGCGGATTGCTGACCAGCTCGTTGGCGAAGGTGGGTTGGGTGGCGACGTCGTCGGCGGTGTGGCGATAGGTGACGGTGAGCGGCGGGATTTCGAGCTCACCCGATGCGAGCGGGACAGTTTCGAGGCGTTTGCGCCAGACGATGCCCGGCGGCGCCGGCCGGGGGCCGACGGTTTCACCCGGCGTGACCGCGAGCCCGCCCAATTCTTCGATGTCGGGGAGCTGGGCTTCGTAGCCATCGGGGGCGCGGAACTCGACGTCGATGGTGAGCGCGTCGCCGACCATGATCGTGGCGGGGTGCACGACGACGGCGAGCTTCAGCGGGCCGCGGGTGACTTCGTCGCGCAGCTCGTTGGTGGTTGTTTCCGGCTCGTGCTGCTCGCAGCCGACGAGGGTGGCCGCCAGCAGCAGCGCCAGCGGCGTGAGCCGGCGGGCGGCGGCGCGGGGAGCGGTGCGGATGGTGTGCGCAACAATACTCATCGGCGGCGCCCCCGCTGGCGGAAGAAACGGGTCAGTGGATCAACGAATGACGCGCCGGTTTCGACCTCCAACAGGTCGATGCGCAGGCGACGCAGTTCGTTGAGCAGATTGTCGCGGCGCTGGTCGGCGAGTTGGGCAACGCGCCGGCGAAAACTCGGCGAGCTGGTGTCGACGAGCAGTTGCTCGCCGGTCTCGGGGTCGAGCAATTCGACGTAGCGGACCGCGGGCAGCTCCAGCTCACGGCGATCGCGCACCAGGACGGGGATGAGATCGTGGCGGAAGCGGGCGATGCGCAGCGGGTCGCGGAAATCGGGCGATTGGAAGTCGCTGATCAGGAAAACGACGGCCCGGCGGCGCAGTACGCGGTTCAAATATTCGAGGGCGGCGGCGATATTGGTGCCCTGGCCGGCGGGCTGGTGATAGAGCAGCTCGCGGACGACGCGCAGGACGTGGCGGGTACCCTTGCGGGCGGGGACGAAACGCTCGACGCGGTCGGTGAAGAGGATCATCGCGACCTTGTCGTTGTTTTCGATGGCGGAGAAGGCCAGCGTGGCGCCGAGCTCGGCCACCAGCTCGCTCTTGAGCTGCTGGTTGGTGCCGAAATCCTGCGAGTGGCTGACGTCGACCAGGAGGACGACGGTCAGCTCGCGTTCTTCGCGGAAGGTTTTAACGAAGGGGTGGCCGGAGCGGGCGGTGACGTTCCAGTCGATGGTGCGGATGTCGTCGCCGGGCTGATATTCGCGGACCTCCTCGAACTCCATGCCGCGGCCCTTGAAGGCGGAGTGATACTGACCGGCGAACATGTCCTGAACCATGGCCGACGTGACGATCTGAATTCGGCGGACTTTTTTGAGCACCTTGGCCGGGATCATGGGGTGCGGTCCTCAGTTTGGGAGCGTCCGGGATACGCACCGGGCGCGGGGGTCTTTAATTTTAGCGATGGGAGAGGCTGTGAAAAGTGCTCGGAAAACGGCGTGGTGGGGGAGCGGGGATGCAGACGCGGGCCGTGGAGGGTTAGTCGTCGCGTAGGCCGGTGCCGAGGATGACGTCGTTCAGGCTGCCGGAGCGGAAGCCGCGGAGATCGAGCGCGACGTAGGCGAAGCCCAGGGCGCGTAGTTTGGCGTCGATTTCGGCCCGCAGACACGGGTCGGCCAGGCGAGGAATCTGGTCGGCGGGGAGCTCTATTCGGGCGAGTTGGTCGTGGTGGCGCACGCGGCATTCGCGGAAGCCTAGCTCGCGCAGGACGGTTTCGGCCCGGTCGATACGGGCGAGCTTATCGGGCGTCACCTCCTGGCCGTAGGGAATGCGCGAGGCGAGACAGGGGGCGGCGGGCTTGTCGGCGATGCGCACGCCCAAGGTGGCGCCGAGGGTGCGCAGCTCGGACTTGGTGAGGCCGACGTCTGCCAGCGGGGCGACGATGTGCTGCTCGGCGGCCGCCCGCAGGCCGGGGGCGGTAATCGTCCAGGTCGTCGGCGTTGGTGCCGCTGATGACGGCCGCCAAGTCGCGCTGTCGAGCCAGGGCGAGCAGCTTGCCATACAGCTCGATCCTGCAATGGTAACAGCGGTCGGCGGGGTTGGCGGTGTAGTTGGGGTTGTCGAGTTCGGCGGTGTCGACGAATTCGTGCGGGGCGTCGAACTCGGCGGCCAGATTGACGGCATCGTCGTGCTCGGCGCGGGGCAGGCTGGGGCTGCGCCCGGTGACCGCGAGCACGTGGTCGCGTCCGAGCGTGTCCAGCGCGACCTTGAGCAGGACGGCGCTGTCGACGCCGCCGGAATGGGCGACCAGGACGGAGCGCAGCTCGCGCAGACGTTGTTGGAGCTGGTTCAGCTTGTTTTGGAGCGTTGGGTCCATGGTTCTTAACGCGGTGCGGGGCGTCAGTCGGGGGCGGCTGCGGGTTTTTGTAGCAGTGCCAGCAGCAGTCCACTGAGGATATACATGAGAGCCAGCACGACCAGGAGCAATTCGAATGAGTACCAGCCCAGGCCGACGATGACGAGTAGCCAGACCAGGTGGGTGGGCGGTCGTTTGCTGCGGACGTAGACGTTGAAAACGTGCACGTATGAGATGCGGCTGACCATGAGCAGTCCGACGGCGAAGGCGGTGATGGCCATTATCCAGCGTGAGACGGCTGGCCAGTTGATGCCCCAGAGGTCGAAGCCGGTGGTGCGCAGGTGTTCGTGCAGTGCGAGGAGGGCGGCTATGATCGCGGCGGCTCCGGGGCTGGGCAGGCCGCTGAAAGCGCGTTGGGCGGATTCGCCCTTGACGTTTTCGGCGTTGTAGCGGGCGAGTCGAATGGCGGCGCAGGCGACGTAGACCAGAGCAGCGAGCAGGCCAACGCGGAATTGGAGGCGGGTGACGTCGGGCAGTTCAGACGCGGTGTCGACGGCGGGCCGCAAGAGGAGCGTGACCAGCAGGACGGCGGGTGCCAGGCCGAAACTGACGATGTCGGAGATGGAATCGAGCTGTGCGCCGAATTCGCTGGTGCGGCGGGTGATGCGGGCGAGCCGACCGTCGAGCGCGTCAAAGACCATTGCGAGGATGATCAGGTAAGCGCCGGCGGCGATGTGCGTGGGGAAGAGCTGTTCGAAGACGGGGTAGAAGACGCGCGGCTGGACGGCGAACAGCTCGGCGTATTCGGCCCGGACGGACAGCAGGCAGCAGAAGACGGCGAAGAACCCGCAGATCAGGTTGCCGAGCGTGGCGGCGGAGGGCAGTAAGCTGATTCCGATAAGGCGGCGGCGCGGGCGTTCGACCGGGATGACGTTGCGCTCCGGCTCCTGGGTGATCATGTCGATTCCTTTAGCCGCAAGAGCGGGCTGGCGCCGGCGGAGACGTGTTGGCCGACGGTGGCCAGCACCTCCCAGCGTGGATCTTCGGGGACGGTGAGTTCGGTTCGGGAGCCGAGTTTGATCATGCCGAAGCGTTGGCCGGCGGCCAGTGTGTCGTTGATGTTGGCGGCGCAGACAATCCGGCGGGCGAGGATGCCGGCGATCTGGCGGACCTGAACCGGGCCGGGGATGGGCTCAGCGGGCTTGAGCGTGACGGTGTTGCACTCGTTTCGCTGGTTGGCGGCGGGATTGAGGGCGTTGAGGAACTCGCCGGGGTGATAATCCAGGGCGGTGACGCGGCCGGCACAGGGGCTGCGATTGAGATGCACGTCGAGGACGCTGAGGAAGATCATGATGCGGAGGGCGGTGTTGCCGGCGGGGTCGGCGACCTGGCGTTCGATTGAGACGACGCGTCCGTCGGCCGGCGCCATCAGCAGCCGGGGATCGGCGGGGATGGTGCGTTGTGGGTCGCGGAAGAAGGTCAGGACGGCGATCGTGAGTGCGGCGGGCAGCAGCGCCCACCAGCCGGCGACATGTGCCACCGCGCTGGTTAGCAGTAGTCCGACGAAGATGATGATGGCGATCTCGGTGCGGGCGTAGGAAGTCATTGGACGATTGTCCTGTTAGTCGTCGAGCAATTCTCCGATCAGACGTGCCACGCCACAATCAACGTTATTGTCGGTTATGCGGTCGGCGACGTCTTTGAGTGCCGGTTTGGCGTTGGCCATGGCGACGCCGAGGCCGGCTGAGCGCACCATGTCCAGGTCGTTGACGTCGTCGCCGACGGCGGCGGTTTGGGCCGGGTCGATGTTCCATCGCTGGCAGAGGTTGTGTACGGCGACCCACTTGTTGATGCCGGCGCGGAAGGTCTCGATAAGCGAGAGGTTGTAGGGTGGCACGTGGAGGACGTTGTGCGTGAGCCGGCCGTCGAAAGCCTGGCTGAGCATTGGGGATAGTGATTCGAGGATGGGCCCGTCGTCGATGATGGACAGCCGCAGCGGCAGGCCGGCCGTCTCGGGTATTTCGTCCACTTCGTCGACGACACAGGGGGTGCGTTGTTTCCAGCCGTCGACGGCTGGGTGGCGATTGGGGCCGGCGATGATGTAGCCGTCGGTGCCGACCTCTTCCGGGTCGGTGAGCCACATGACGGGGTAGCCGCGGGTATGGAACCAGGCGGAGGCCTCGCGAGCGAGGTTGGGGTCCATCTGGACACGGGAGATGGTGCGGCCGGTGCGGACGTCGGTCACCAGGGCACCGAAGACCGAGACGGTGGCGTCGAGGTCGAGGCCGATTTGGTCGAGGATGCGGCGGGTCTCGGTGAAAGAGCGGCCGGTGCAGAGGACGATTTTGATGCCGGCATCGTGGGCGCGGTGCAGTGCGGCACGATTGTCCGCGGGGACCTGATGGGCCGCATCGAGCAGGGTGCCATCGAGATCGATGGCCAGCAGACGGCATTTGAAGTGGGCGGTCACGACGCCAGACTCCGGAACGGGGCTACGGGTACAAGGTCTTATATTGTCGTCCATGCGGGGGCTGGTGCAAAGCGCCGTTGGGAGAGTGGGTAGCAGGGCTTGCAGAAACGCACGCGGATGGGGTTATACTGCGCAGGGCGGCGCGGGACGTGCCGAAGTGCTTGGTCGGCGCTCCGAGGCGACCGCTCGGGAACGGATAATGACCGTCAACGCGCGCATTTCCCACGGAGATACTCCCCCATGTCCACACGGGTGCAGACCATGAGCGCCGCGACCGAGGGGCCCGGCAAGATGACGCAGGCGGTGCGGCGAGTGGCCCTGGTCGGCTCGCCCGACAAGGAGCGCGTCAGCACGATCATGAGCCGAACGCGGCGCTGGTTGCAGACCCGGGCCGAGGTGGTTTTCAACGAGGTCACCTACGACACGCAGCGGGCGCTGGCAGCGCGGCCGGATCTGATCGTGGTGTTCGGCGGCGACGGTACGCTGATCGCGGCGGTGCACGGGCTGCGCGAGCACCAGGTGCCGATATTGGGGATCAACCTCGGGAAGTTGGGATACCTGGCGGATTTCACGGTTGCAGAACTGGAGCGCGAGGGGGAGTTTCTGTTCTCTGGCGAGTTGCCGATTACGCGGCGGATCATGATGAACGTGACCGTCGAGCATGCTGATGGGAGTGCGTCGCAGTCGCCGGCGGTGAACGACTGCGTGATTCTGGCCGGCCCGCCGTTTCACATGGTGCAGGTGCAGGTTGAGGCGGACGGTGACAAGGTGGCTGATATTCGCGGGGACGGGTTGATTATCGCCACGCCATCGGGCTCGACGGCGCACAACCTGGCCGCGGGCGGGCCGGTGGTGGAGCCGACGGGCGAGTCGTTCATACTGACGCCGATTTGTCCGCAGGCGCTGACCTTCCGGCCGCTGGTGATGAACGCCCGACGGCGGATCGTGTTGCGGGTGACGCAGGCCAACCAGGGTACGGCACTGGTCGTGGACGGCCGGGTGGTAAGTGGTTTTCAGCCGAGCGACCGGATTGTAATCACGCGGCACGTGGCTGACTTTCTGCTGGTCCGCAACCCGCAGCACAACCAGTGGTACGCGCTGCGGCGCAAGCTACGCTGGGGCGAAGGGCCGAATATGCACCAGCGGTGAGCGGAGACTGTGCCACACTTCGTTTTCCACCCCGTGCTGCGCAACGGGATGGGCACTCGTTGTTTGCGTAACAACGTTACAACGTCTTTGGGGGCGGGGCGTTTTTGTTGTGCGCCTCGGTTGGCGGGGGCGAGTGAATCTCAGACTTGCTGAGCGATGTAGCGGGCGAGTTGGATCTGGATCACGTCGTACAGGAAGTGGGCGATGATGACCGCGAGCAAGCTGCGGGTGAAGAGGAAGCTGAGGGCCAGGGCGATGCCGAGGAAAACCACCTGCACGATGGCGAGCCCGCCCTGGGCGATGTGCATGCTGGCGAAGATCAGGCTCGAGATCAGGATCGCGAATATCCAGTTGCAGCCCACGCGGCGCAGGTAGGGCAGCAGCAGCCCGCGGTAAAGCAGCTCTTCCTGGATGGCGACGGGGATGATAAGGAGCACGGTCGCTACCAGGCTGTTGGTCGGGATGAACTCCATGAACTGTACGCGCTGCTCGAGGTCCTCTTTGAGTTCGGGCACGAAGGCCACGAGCAGGAAGATAACGAGCATGGTCGCGATGGTGGCGACGTATACGGCGCCCAGGGCCGGCAGACTGAGCAGGCTCTGTATGTGCCAGCGGTCGAGTTGTACGCCGATGCAGCGGGCGGGCAGGCGGTGGCGATGGACGAGGTAGAGCGCCAGGCCGACGACGAGGAAGGCGCTGAGGTATGTGCTGCGGATGAGCAGCCAGTGGAGCGCTGAGGGCGGAAGGGTGGCCTGCATATCCCCCAGGCCGGAACTGGCCAGGGCACTCACGACCTGCTGGGCGAAGGGGATGATCAGTCCGGCGAAGAGGACGAGGAGGAGGTCCCAGGCGGCTTGGCGACGGGAAAGCATGTCCAGCGGCGGCAGGCCGAAAAGCGGGCGGTAGAGGGGTGGCTGCGGTGGCGCGGCGATTGGCCGGGCGGTGATGACCATGTCGGTGGGCGGCACGTCGGCGGGCGGCAGGTTGATTGGATGTTCGGGCGGCAAGTCTGACATGCTGCTCCTGCTGTTGCGGATGGGCGGCGGTGGGCCGATCGACGCGGGCGTCGGTCGGCGTGCGGTTGCTCCGCGGGAACAGTGCACGATAATAACCGGTCGAGAGAGTTTGGCAGTTCTGCGCGGAGATCGTATGTGTAAAAAAGGTGCTGAGGCGGCCGGCCCCCAGGGCGGTATACAGGTTAACAAACGCACGGTCCGTGGCTGGCGCTGGGACGCTGACGGGAAGCTGACCTCGCGGCCGGTGCGTTGCCGGCGGGATGACTGGTACTTGGCGCGGGCCCGGCTGCACGAGGGCAGCGGGCTCGATCAGGCCGCGGTGACGCTGGCGTTTCTCCAGGACGATGTTGTGATCGACCGGCGCTGTTTGCGGCTGCATGCCCCGCACGGGCCGGCCCGCAACGGGACGCTGCTGGGCTGGATGGAGACGCCCGAGGAGGCGACGCACTTGCAGCTTTGCCTGGAAGACGAGTCGCTGGGGGCACATATCGAGACGCTGACGCTGTACGACGTGGCCGAGCGGGACCCGAAGTGCCACCCGCTGGCGAACGTGCCGCGCTGGAGCCGGCTGCGGCCGCCGTTCAATATCACCCGGGTGATCCTGCCGCAGACGCTCCATGGCCTGGGCGAGCACCTGGCGGGTGTGGCGGTCGAGGTTTGTGATCCGCCGAAGTCGGTGGCGGCGTTGTCGCGGCTGGTGCGGGGGCAGGTGTGTGTGCTGGACGCGTCGTGGATCCGTTCATTGCGGCTGTCGCTGGCGCAGGTCGAGGAACTGGCCGGCAGCGCCTGGGTGATCGTCGATCTGGACAGCATGGCGCGACTGTTGCGTGCGGCACGCGTGGCGGAAGTGCGGCTGGAGACGCACGAATCGGACCATGGGTTGATGTCGGCGCGGATTGAGTATGGCGACGTGGCGACGCGCGGCTTCGCGATGCAGGATGTGGTTCCGTATGCGGTTGTGGCCGCCGACGAGTTCCGTATGCGCGTGTTGCGGGCGAGCCGGCCGTGGAAGAAATACGCTGACGAGGTCGGCTGCGCGACGCTATTGTCGAGCGAGACGCCCTGGGCGAAGGAACATGGGGATGTGCTGTCGGCTGCGCGGCCGATCGGTAGCGGCGAGCTGCTGGCGACGGACCTGCCGTGGTTGGTGGCGGGCAAGTTTGGCCCGCTGATTGCGCCGCGATTGGCGGTGCACCTGCTGCGCATGCACCTGGGTCTGCCGTTGGGCGACCACCTGCAATTCTGGAATCGCTGGGAGGATGGGCAGATCGTGGTGCGCGACCTGGGGGATCTGACGCGGCGTTATCCGGAGCTGAGCGCGGTGCGCTGGGCGAGTGATACGCCGGGCTGCGAGCACCTCGGTGTTGCGTATGTTCCCGGTCAGCAGGCGCGGCGGCAGGTGATGTTTTGCACTGGTCGGATTGATAGTGTCGGGGTGCACGACGGGATTCCGCCGGAGCCGCTGGCGATTTTCATGAAATGGCTGGCGCGAGAGGCGCGGGAGCAGACGGCGTGGGCGCGGAAGCACCTGGCGGACCAGATTGTCACGTGGCAGTTTGACACGCATGAGGGGCATAAGTACGCGCTGAATTTCGAGGCGGCCACGAAGCTGGACGATCCGGCGCCGACGGTTGTACGGCTGCGGCGCGCGGGTGATTCGGCCGCGCGCGGGTCGGCGAATGAGGTACTGTTGAAAGTGGACGAGGGGATTCATGGCGATGGTTCGTTCGAGTTTCAGCAGGTTCTGACGGTGCGGCTGAAGCGGCTGATCGAGCGGTCGCGCGGGTCGTGAGCGCCGCCGGCCGCGTTGCCTCGGCCGGCGGTTGCGGATAAAAGACTGGTTTCCCACGCCGTGGAGCTGCGCCACGGGCGTTTCGTTACCCGGTTCAGAAAGACGAGCGGTTATGAAGTTTGATGACCTGGGTCATACGTGTGTCGCTGGGCTCCAGTGGGGCGACGAGGGCAAGGGGAAAATCGTCGACCTGATGCTGGGCGAGTTCGACGTGGCGGTGCGCTACGCGGGCGGCGCGAACGCGGGCCATACCATCGTGGTCGGGGGCGAGAAGTTCGCGCTGCACCAGTTGCCCAGCGGGATATTGCACAAGCACGTGACGAACGTGATCGGGCCGGGGTGTGTGATTGATCCGGCCGTGCTGCTGGGCGAGATTGCGTCGATGCGGCAGCGGGGGGTAGAGCTGGGCGAAAATCTGCGCATCAGCGAGCGGGCGCACCTGGTGTTTCCGTATCATCGGCGGGCGGACGTGCTGGCCGAGAAGGCGGCGCGCGTGGGGGAAAAGATCGGCACGACGGCCCGCGGGATCGGGCCGTGCTATGCGGACAAGCATGCGCGGCACTGGGCGATTCGCGTGTGTGATCTGTACCCGGAGCGGCGTTTTCGCGAGCGGTTGGCGGCGGTGGTGGCGCACAAGAACGCGTACTTGGCAGGAGTGTACGAATCGCGCGAGATGTTCGACGCGGACCGGCTGGCGGACGAATACCTCGCGTTTGCGGAGGAGTTGCGCCCGTTTATCTGTGACACAACGACGCTGTTGCACAGGTTGATGAGCGGCGGTAAACGCGTGCTGTTTGAGGGGGCGCAGGGGTGTTTGCTGGACGTGAATCACGGGACCTATCCGTACGTGACCAGCTCCAGTGCGGCGGTGGGCGGCGTGCTGGGCGGGGCGGGTGTGCCGGCGTCGAGCATCGCGGCGGTGGTGGGGGTGTTGAAGGCGTACACGACGCGTGTGGGGGCGGGGCCGTTTCCGACGGAGTTGAAGGACAGCATCGGCGACGATATTCGCCAGCGTGGGAACGAATTTGGGACGACGACCGGGCGAGCGCGGCGCTGTGGGTGGTTTGACGCGGTGGCGAGCCGATATGCGTGCCTGCTGAGCGGGCCGACGGACCTGGCGATCATGCACCTGGACACGCTGACGGGGATGGGGGGATTGAAGGTGTGCGTGGCATACCGGGCGGCCGGGGCGGTGCTGAACGAGTTTCCGGCGGACACACATATGCTTGAGGATGTGGAGCCGGTGTATGAGACCTGTACGCCGTGGACGGAAGACGTCAGCGGGTGCCGGAAGTGGTCGGAGTTGCCGCGGGCGGCGCAGGAGTACGTGTCGCTGATCAGCGCGAAGCTGGAGACGCCGGTACGGATGATCGGCGTGGGGCCGGCGCGTGAGGACATTGTCATCGTGGATCAGGAGGGTTGAGCATGGCGACGCAGCCTCCGCTGGATCCGCAGAAGGAGTTGGGATTGCCGCGGTCGGTGTTGCCGCGGCACGTGGCGATCATCATGGACGGCAACGGGCGCTGGGCGCAGCAGCGGGAGTTGCCGCGGATCGAAGGTCATCGGCACGCGTCGGAGGCGGTGCGGGCGGCGGTGACGCATTGTGCCCGGCTGTCGATCGAGTGTTTGACGCTGTACAGCTTCAGCCTGGAGAACTGGAAGCGGCCGCGGGCCGAAGTGGACGGGCTGATGTCGCTGTACGCGGAATATCTGGCGTCGGAGCGTGGCACGATCATGGACAACAACATCCGCGTGAAGCAGGTCGGGCGGCGCGTGGGGTTGCCGGAGGCAGTGCTGCGCGAGCTGGACGAGACCGAGCGCATCAGCCGGGATAACACCGGGCTGGTTTTGTGCCTGGCGCTGAATTACGGCTCGCGGAGCGAGATTGTGGATGCGGTGCGCGGGTTGGCGCGGCAGGTGCAGGAAGGGACGCTGGAGCCGGCGCAGATCGACGAGGAGCGCATCGGCAACGCGTTGTATACGGCCGGGTTACCGGACCCGGACCTGGTGATTCGGACGGCGAGCGAGATGCGGATCAGCAATTTTCTGCTCTGGCAGATCAGCTATGCGGAGCTGTACGTGACGCCGGTGTTGTGGCCGGAGTTCCGTGTGAAACACTTGAACGAGGCGATCCTGGAATTTGCGCGTCGGCAGCGCCGGTTTGGCGGCATCGAAAGCGTGCGGCCCACGGGCCCGCAGCCGTAGGACGCGCTCAAACAGGGAGCACACGAGCGGTGGGAACACGAATCGTCGTTGGCGGTTGTTTGGCGGGGCTGCTGATCGGCGTGTTGGTATTGGATGGGTATTTGGCGACGCTGACGCCGCCCGAATGGGTGGTGCCCGGGCTGGATTTCGATCTGGTGCCATGGGTGTTCAACGGGGCGATTTCGACGGGGGTGATCCTGGTGCTGACGCTGCTGGTGACGCGCGAACTGCTGGTCCTGACACGCCACCGCGGGCATGAGCCGCTGGGTCGCAGCGCATATCTCTTTGCGGCAGCACTGACGATCGGGCCATATGTCTCGCAAAATCTGGCACCACTTACCGGGGGCTATGACGAGTCCGGCGGATTGCTGCTGCTGGCGGTGGCGCTGGCGTTTATGTTTTTGGCGCAGGGCATGCTGCACGGCACGCGGGACGCGATCGAACATCCGGCCATCACGCTGTTCATCATCTTCTACACCGGCGGGCTGGCGAGTTTCATGACGAAGCTGCGGATGGAGATCGGTGGATCAACCGGGCTGATCGTGCTGCTGCTGTCTATGTTCGTTGTGAAAATGACGGATACGGGGGCGTTCTTCACGGGCTATGCGCTGGGACGGACGAAAATGGTGCCGTGGCTCAGCCCGAAGAAGACGTGGGAAGGTTTCGTGGGCGGCGTGGTCGTGGCGGTGATCCTGTCGGTCGTCGTCGGAGAAACGCTCATCAGCGCCGGCCTGCTTGCGTTTACCCGCCCGCCAGTGCCGCCGTG
Organism: Phycisphaerae bacterium; assembly: GCA_963666925.2. Taxonomy (GTDB): domain Bacteria; phylum Planctomycetota; class Phycisphaerae; order UBA1845; family Fen-1342; genus JANQFV01. Next base: position 74,847 of record CAXXTC010000007.1, read on the forward strand.
GGTCGTGCTGGCGGTTATCGGGCTAGTGTTGGCGCTGTTCTCGGCAGCGGGAGACTTGTGCGCGTCGCTGATCAAGCGGTCCGCGGACGTTAAGGATTCTGGGCAGGCGCTGCCGGGGCTGGGGGGGATTCTGGACATCATGGACTCGCCGCTGCTGGGGGCGCCGGTGGCGTGGTTCCTGTGGACGCGGGTTTTTCACGTGGCGAGTTGAGTGGTGCGCCGGCGTTGGGGAATGCACTGCTCAAGAGCAGTGATACGGTGGTGTGACAACGGGGGTGGGGTCAGGCTAAGAGGTAGTATGCCAGGACGGCTCCGCCGAGGATCACGCGGTAGATCGCGAAGACGCGGAAGCGGTGGCGCTTGACGAATCCCATGAACCAAGCCACGACGATCAGGGCGACGATGAACGAGACGCCGGTGCCCAGCAGGACGATGCCGAGGCTGTCGCTGTTCAGCTCGTGGCGATATTCCCAGACGGTTTTGAGGGCGGCGCCGAGCATGGTAGGGATGGCGAGGTAGAACGAGAACTCGGTGGCGACACGCGGTGTGAGGCCGAGGGTCATCCCGCCAAGGATCGTCGCGCCGGCCCGCGACACGCCCGGCCACATGCTGATGGTCTGGATCACGCCGATGAGAAACGCCTGTTTGAGCGTGATATCCTCGATTTCCATCGGGACTTCGCGGCGACAGCGCCGGTCGATCAGTTCCATGATGACTGCGCCGACGATCAGTGCGCCAGCGACCGCCACGGGCATGTTCTCGAGCGGGTCGAAATAGTCCTTCAGCGCCAGGGCGATGACGACGGTCGGCACCATGGCGACGAAGAGCTTGACGAGAATGTGGCCTTGCCAGGCACGCACACGCGGGTGCAGCGTGCGGCGCCACAGGTCGCGCCAGAAATAGACGACGACGGCGGCGATGGCGCCGAACTGACTGATCCAGAGCAGCGCGTTCCAGGGGGTGATGGTGGCGTCGACACCCAGCAGCGGCATGGCGATCACCATGTGGCCGGTGCTGGAGACCGGGAGGAATTCGGTCAATCCCTCGATGATGCCGAGGATTATCGCGTTAAGCAGGTCCACCGACGGCTCCGCGGTTCAGGTGTTCGAAAGTGAGATGCCCAGCCAGGCGGCGGCGGGCGTGAGTCGCCAGACGAGCTGGCCGACGATGTTGGCGTAGAGCCCGGCGAAGAGGTCGTCGAGCAGGATGCCCCAGCCGTCGGGCAGGCGTTCGAGTTGGCGGGCGGGCGGGGGCTTGATGACGTCGAACAGGCGGAACAGGAAGAACTGTCCGCCGATGACCCACGCCAGCGTGGGCAGGGGGGCGGTGAGCACCATGGGGAGGGCCAGCAGAGCGACCCACTGGCCGGCGAATTCGTCGAGGACGAACTGTTTCGGGTCTTTGCGCTTGAAATGCTCGACGGCCCAGCGTCCCCAGATGACGGAGATGACGGAGCTGATTAGTACGCCGACGACCAGGCCGACCTCGATCCAGACGCGGTCGGCACCGCCGAACCCAATGCCCCACCAGAGCGGCATGAATAGGATGACGGCCACGAGCGAGCCCCAGCTTCCGGAGGCGAACGGCGCGTAGCCGCTGCCGAGCACGGTGATACACAGGACGCGCAGGGTTCGGCCGGCACGGGTCATTGCTGCTCTTTCTCCTGGTCAGATTCGGGCTGGGCGCCGGCGAGGGCGGTGGCGGTGAGGAGGAAAGCGCGGGCCTGGCGGACGTAGCTGGCGCCGGAGGCGGCGGTAACGATCACGGTGAGCCAGACGCAGATCGGGCGGACGCTGTCCTCTCCGGGGAATACATTCCAGGCCAGCGTTGCGAGGATCATGCAGACGGTGAAGCTCTGGAGGAACATTTTGAGCTTGCCGAACCAGGCGGCGCCGAATTCCTGGCCGGCACCCTCGGCATGGGAGCGGACGGCCGAGACGAGGATCTCGCGGGCGAGGATCACGACGGCCATCCAGGGGGCCACGCCGCTGATGTTGTGATCGCCAGCGACGAACGGGCTACCGGCGAAGAGGACGAACGCGCCGCAGATCATGATTTTGTCGACGACGGGGTCGACGATCCGGCCAAAGGACGTGACCGAGTTCGTCATGCGGGCGACCAGGCCGTCGAGGACGTCGCCGATGGCGGCAACGAGGAAGATCCAGAAGCTGACTTCGAGGATCCAGCGATGGGAATCGGGCTTGTCGGCGTCGTACCAGGAGAGCAGGGCGATGAAGATGATCGCCAGGAAGAGCCGGCCGAGCGTGATCTGGTTGGCGAGGTTGATTCGCATTGAGGGTGTATCGTAACCAGCAGTGCGGGTGTGGTGTAGGCCGGGTGTCGGGGTGATGTGAGAAGTAGCTGGGCGTGGCGGGGTGGTTATGAGCGTTGAAACAGCCAGCCCGGCGGGAAAGGAAGGCCGCCGGGCTGGGGGCGGGTTCGTTTGGGCCTCCGCCCCTGGCAGGCAGGGGGTGTCACCGTGGAGGCCCGGCGCTCAGTCCGCACCATTTCTTATCGGTAATATCGTGATTACGGGACACCGTTTGGGGGCGAATTGCCGATGAGATATGGCAGGCTCGGAGTCGCGGTCCTGGTTCGCTGAGGCCGCTTCTGCGCTACGCCAGGGCCCGTCGATCTGCCCCCCAGTGGGGGCGACCAGACCCGCGCAGGATCTGCGCGACAGTCGCATCCGGGAAGGGCGTGAGCGGGTCCGTGAGGCCGGTCTCGACGAGATTGCAGCGTCCCCTCATGATGCGTACCGGCCCGCGGCCGCGCTGGGCGGCTCGCCGGTACCGTCACCATGTTGGCCGGAGGCCGTTCATGTCAGGGATTTCTCTTTGCCGTTGGTTCTCGCTCGCGTCTCTCGTGATTGTGGCGGCGTGTTCTGGGTGTCAGTCGCCGGGTGGTAGACGCGGCGCCGATGTGGAGATTGTGGAGTCGCATTGGCCCGATGGTCAGGTGCGGATGCGCGTGGAGAAGGTGCGTGATTCGTCGGGGGCGCTGATCGAGCACGGGAAGTACCAGACCTGGCATCCGAACGGCACGCTGGCGTACGAAGCTACGTACGTAGATGGCAAGCTGGACGGGGCCGAGGTTGCCTATCACGAGAATGGTCAGCGTCGCGCGGAGACGCACTATGTGCGTGGCGAGCGTCACGGTCGTCGGCGTACGTGGGACCAGAAGGGGAACCTGCGTGGGGAGGAATACTACGTCGACGACAAGCCCGACGGCACCTGGACGATCTGGAAAGACAACGGGAAGGTGAAGTGGCGGGGCCGGTTTGATCATGGCAAGCCGCTGCCATAGTCGTGGAAGCGGGGGGGTAATGCCGGGTTCATGTTGGCCGAGCGTCCGGTAACATCGTCCGACGACTTGCTACAAGTGGTATTGTTTGGTGTGGTACGACCGTCGTGCTAGGATTATCGGTGGAAGAGAAGCTGGGACAGGCCCTGCTTCGGCTGGGAGAAGGTACGCGAGTTCCAACAGTCGGCGACGCCAGGCGGACCACGGTGTTTGCCTGCGCCGAACCTGGCTGTGTGATTTACCCCAAAGCCATTCCTGAACAGATGCTCTCTGCTAGGAGTCACTTCATGAAGACGATGCGAATGTTCTTGGTTGGTGTGCTGGTGCTTGTGGTGGCGCCGGCGTCACTGGCACAGGATGCGAAGAAGCCGGTGAAGGAATCGGCCCAGGACATGAGTAAGCTTGGGGACACGCCGCCGGTGGGGCACCACGAGCAGCCGCGGGATCAATATGTCAAGCCGGCTCACAAGGTTACCTCGCCGGGCATGATTGTCCGTAGTCGGGGTGGCTACACGAGTGTGCAGGTAAACGTCGACGAGAATGGCAACAACATTGTTGGGGATGCCGCGAATGAGCCGTCGATCGCCGTCGATCCGAGCAATCGCAACCGGATGGTGATTGGCTGGCGTCAGTTTGATTCGATCAGCAGTGATTTTCGACAGGCGGGCTGGGGCTATACGAGCGATGGCGGGCGTTCGTGGACGTTTCCGGGTGTGATCGAGCCGGGCATTTTCCGTTCTGACCCGGTCCTGGACGCCGACGCGGATGGCAACTTCTACTACAACAGCCTGACGACCGACGGTGGCTCCGAGTATTGGTGCCATGTGTTCAAGTCGGCCGACGGCGGTGCGAGCTGGGACGAGGGGACGTATGCCTGGGGCGGCGACAAGCAGTGGCAGACGATTGATCAGACCGATGGCATCGGCCGAGGCAACATCTATGCCTCGTGGAACAGCTTCTATAGCGCGTGCTCCGGGCACTTCACGCGCTCGACTGATAATGGGCAGTCTTTTGAGTCTTGCACCAGCGCACCCGGGAGTCCGTATTGGGGCACGCTAGCGGTGGGGCCGGACGGGGAGTTGTACCTCAGCGGCCAGGGGTTCACCGTGTGCAAGTCGACCACGGCCCAGAACGCTGCGCTGCCCATGTCGTGGGACTACTGCACGAGCGTTGATCTCAACGGGAGCGTTCAATTTTCGGCAGGGCCAAACCCGGCCGGTCTGCTCGGGCAGGTTTGGGTGGATGTTGATCGCAGCTCGGGGCGTAGCCGCGGCAACGTGTACATGCTCTGCTCGGTTGATCCGTCCGGGTCCGATCCGCTGGACGTGATGTTCGCGCGCAGCACCGACGGCGGCGAGACGTGGAGTTCTCCGATCCGCGTGAATGATGACTCGACCACCAACGGAGCCTGGCAGTGGTTCGGCACGATGTCGGTGGCACCCAATGGCCGGATCGACGTCGTCTGGCTGGACACGCGCAACGACTCGGGCGGGTATGACTCGCAGTTGTACTACGCGTATTCCGAAGACGGCGGCTTGACGTTCTCGGCCAACGAAGCGTTGAGCCCGTCGTTTGATCCGGAACTCGGGTGGCCGCAGCAGAACAAGATGGGTGACTACTTCGACATGATCTCGGACGACCTGGGCGCCGACCTGGCCTATGCGGCTACGTTCAATGGCGAGCAGGACGTCTACTACATTCGGATCGGTGATTCGTGTCTGGACGCCGGCCGGGTCATGCTGGATCAGGAAACCGTCGCGTGTGAGGGTGAGATCGAGATCGCGGTCAACGACTGCGGCTTGAACACCGACGATGATGTTATCGAGACGGTTGACGTGGTTGTTGCTTCGGATACCGAGCCGGGTGGTGAGACGATTACGCTTACCGAGATCAACCCGGTGGCAGCGCACTTCGTCGGCACGGTTGCGGTCAGCCCGACCGACGGGGACGGCGTGCTGGCGGTCGCCGAGGGCGACAGCGTTACGATCACATATATCGATGCTGATGATGGTGAGGGTGGCACCGATGTTCCCGTGATTGGCGCGGTGTTGGTCGATTGCACCGGCCCGGTCATCACGAATGTGCAGGTACCGACGGTTGAGCCGCGCAGCGCCGTGGTTACGTTCGACGTTGACGAGCCGGCGCGCGGCACGGTCCACTACGGACTGAGCTGCGACGCGCTCGACGAGACCGCAACCGGCAATCTCATGGACACGCCGACGGTGAACATCACCGGACTCCAGGACAATACGACCTACTATTTCATGGTTGAAGCTGCGGACGAAGCCGGCAATGCCACCGGCGATCCGCAGTGCTACACGTTTAGCACGCCCGAGGTGCCGGACTTCTTTACCGAGCTGTTCGACGACAGCGCGTTCGACCTGGACCACATGAGTCTGGAGTTTTCGCCGAATGATTCAGTCGACTTCTACAGGGGCTGTTTCCTGGGCGAGATCACCAGTCTGCCGACCGATCCGGCCGGCGGCACCGCCGTCTCGCTGGGTGATGATGCCAGCACAGAAATCTCCATCACCGGCGGCAACACCGTGTCCCTCTATGGTGTCAGCTACAGCAGTTTCTACATTTGCAGCAACGGCTACATCACCTTCGGCACCTCGGACACGACCTACTCCGAGACGCTCGAAGACCACTTCAGCCTGCCGCGGATCGCGGGTATCTTTGATGACTTCAACCCCAGCAGCGGCGGCACGGTCAGCTATGAGCAATTGGCCGACCGCATGGTGGTTACGTGGGACGGCATCCCCGAGTACAGCGAAAGCAACAGCAACACCTTCCAGGTGGAGATGTACTTCGACGGTACGATTGTGTTGAGCTACCTGGACGTCGCGGTTGTGGACGGCCTGGTCGGTCTGTCTGAAGGCGAAGGCCTGGATCCGGACTACTTCGAGTCGGATCTGTCGAGCACGCTGGGCTGTGATCCGCGGCCGCCGTACGCGGCGGGCGGTGAAGTCCTCACCGACGTCAACGAGCCGGTCGACATCGAGCTGCTGGCCAGCGACGACGGTCTGCCCGATCCGCCAGCGGCGCTGACTTACACGATCGTGTCGTTGCCGGAGCACGGCGACCTGAGCGATCCGGACGGCGGCGTGATTGACGCGGTGCCGTACACGCTGATTGCCGGGAACATGGTGAATTACGCCCCGGATTACGCTTACACCGGCCCGGATGCGTTTACGTTCATGGCCAACGACGGCGGCACCCCGCCGGACGGCGGCGACTCGAACGTGGCGACGATCAGCATCACGGTTGGTGGCCCGCAGCCGGTACACGTCTTCATGCTGGACGAGGATCCGGACTGGAGCGTCGAAGGCGAGTGGGCCTTTGGTGTTCCGACCGGCGGCGGCTCACACAACTACGATCCGACCAGTGGTTACACCGGCGACAATGTCTACGGTTACAACCTGGCCGGTGACTATGAGAATGAGATTCCGGAATACGCGTTGACGACGACTGCCATTGACTGTAGCGACATGACCGGCGTCGAGTTGCGTTTCTGGCGTTGGTTGGGTGTCGAGTCGGCGACGTGGGATCACGCCAACGTGCAGGTGTCCAATGACGGGACGACCTGGACGATGGTGTGGGAGCACACGGACAGCTCGATCAGTGACACGTCGTGGTCGCAGCAGGTGTTCGACATCTCAGGTGTTGCGGACAACGCAGCGACCGTATACGTGCGCTGGGTCATGGGCGAGACGGACGCGTCGGTGACGTATCCGGGCTGGAACATTGATGACATTGAGCTGTGGGGTGTGGTTCCGTTCGAGGTCGCTACGGGCGACCTGAACTGCGACGGCTACGTCAACTTCGATGACATCAATCCGTTCGTGACGGCGATGGTTGGCCAGGCGGAGTACGAGGCGGAGTATCCGGACTGCAACTGGCTGAACGGTGATACTGATAACAACGGTACGGTGAACTTCGACGACATCGACGGCTTCGTCGAGTTGCTGGCCGGCAAGTAGTCATTGACGTTCGCACGCTGACGGGCTATGGCCCGTGAGCGTGAAGACCAAACGAGCCCGCGCTTCGGGATGAACTGACCCGGGGCGCGGGCTTTCGTGTTGGGGGCTACTGCACTATGCCGCGGGTAAGGTGCATGAACGCGGTTTCGAGGTTGACCTCTTCCTGCTTGATTTCCTGGATGCGCAGATTGTTCTGGAGCATGGCGCTGGCGATGAAGCTGAAGTCGTTGGTGTCGCTCGTCAGGGTGACGACCAGCCGACCATCGCGGGGCTGAACGGTGTCGACGGCCGGCAGGCCGGCGAGCACCTCGGCGGCACGGGCGGAGTCGTCGGGGGTCGTGACATGCACGACGGTGCCGATGCGGGCCCGGCGGACGGCCTCCTGGACGGAGCCCTGGAAGAGCATCTCGCCCTGTTCGAGGATGCCGATGCTGGTGCAGAGGTCGGCCAGCTCGGGCAGGATGTGTGAGCTGATTAGGATGGTTTTGCCCATGCGGTGCAGCTCTTTGAGCAGTTCGCGGATCTCGATGCGGGCGCGCGGGTCGAGTCCGCTGGCAGGCTCGTCGAGCATGAGGACCTTGGGGTCGTGGAGCAGGACGCGGGCGATGCTGAGGCGTTGTTTCATGCCGCGGGAGAGACCATCGACGAGGGCGTCCTGTTTGAAGGTGAGGTCGGTGAGTTCAAGGACGTCGCCGACGATACGGTCGCGTTTCTTGCCGGTGATGTCGTAGGCACTGGCGAAGAACTCGAGGTATTCCTGTACGACCATGTCCTCGTAGGCGCCGAAGAAGTCGGGGACGTAACCGATGAGCGGGCGGATCTTGCGAGATTCGTAGCCGACGACGTGCCCGCAGACGCGGGCTTCGCCCCAGGTTGGTTGGAGTAGGGTGGAGAGGATGCGGATGGTGGTGGTTTTGCCGGCACCGTTGGGGCCGATATAGCCGAAGCACTCGCCCTCCTCGATATTGAGGTGGAGGTTGTTTAGTGCGACGAGCTTGCCGTAGCGTTTGGTGAGGTTGATGGTCTGGATAATCACGGGTTGCTCCCGGGGCTGCGTGGTCGGCCGGTGTACTCGATAGGCAGGCGGACGCGCAGCAAGGTCAGGCCATCGCTGGCAGTGAGGGGGACGTCGCCGCGCATGAGCGTGGCGGGGCCGGGCTGGTGAGCCCAGCAGAGCAGGACAGCCTGGCCGGTCTGTGAGCCGCCGAGCAGCCAGTGGGTGATGTCCATTTCGGGCAGGCCGTCGGTGGTGATCTCGCGAGCGGCGGAGTCGTAATCGCTGGTGGTGCAGTGGAGGAAGAAGTTGCGGGTGGAGGCCAGGAGCAGGGCACGGATATCAGGACTCAGGGCGCGGAAAATGGTGGGGCGGAGGGTCAGGCCGGCCCATTCGTGTTGCATATCGTGGAGCGTGGAGAGGTCGGGCATGTCGCGGCGTTTGCCCTTCCTGGCGCGCCACTGATCCTGCTCGCGGCGGATGCGCTGGTATTGGGCGGTGCCGATGTTGATGGCGCGCTGACCGGTATCGATGCCGGGCAGATTGAGGGCCAGTATGTTGACGGCTGGTGGTACGCGAGCGGGTTCGTCGGGCTGGTCGTAGAGGGTGTTGAGGTTGACAGCGCGCGCGGGGACGCCGACCTGTTCGTGACGCGGGTCGATGAAGAGCAGGATGCCGCCCGCAAGGTTGAGCCCGGTGTCGTTGATCAGCCAGCTATCGGGGGTGAGCTGCCCGGTGGCGCGGTCGGCGATGAGTCGGCCGCGGATGGTCCCGTCGAGCTGGCCTTGCCAGTAGCTCTCGAATTGTTTGAGCGTGGCGCGCATGAGGACATCGTCGAGTTGTGCGCGAGGTGCGTCGGCGCTATAGCGTGCTGGGGTGAGGTAATAGTTCTTGCGAATGGGGTTGCGCGCCAGGGGGCGGAGGAAGCTGCCGTCGTCGGGCAGGGTAAGCTCGACCCGGCGGCGGATGGGGCTGGCATAGCCAAAGAGCACCGGCCCGCGGGCCTGCACCGAAGTGGCGCGCAGATCGAGAATGCTGAGCGTCTGTACGCCGCGAGAGAACAACGTGCGCATACCGCTGACGGTGAACAGGCTAAAAGCGCTGGCGACGACGGCGAAAACGGCGAAGACAGTCCAGGAGAGCTGGGTCTGGTTACGCCGCCGAAGCCACCACCAGGTTCCGACGGTGGCGGCTGCGATATAGGCGGCGACGAAGAGAAAGGCGGTGAGGCTGCCGACGGCGGACGTCCGGCGGAACGAAATGGGCTGCACGACATCGTCGTACAAGTTATCCGGCAAGAAGATGCCGCTGAGCTTGTTGAGCTCGTTCTCCTTGAACCTGCTGGTGAGGCGGTTGAGGTCGAGCAGGTCGGTGAAGAAGCGTTCCTTATTGATCAGAACGGGCTCGCCCGAGCTTTCGGGCGCCTGTGGTTCGTGCAGCCGGAGTGTGAGCAGCTCGCGGATGCTGGCGGCCGAAGCGCTGACGCGTCCGGAATCGACGGTGTGAAGGGCGAGCAGATTGATGGTCGCGTTGCCCGGGCCGTATTCGCCCATGATGCGCAGGGCGCCGGGGGTGAGCTGGGCGGTCGTGGCGGGCAGCGGACGGGCGAGCTTGCGGGCGGACGCCCCGCGTTCGCCATAGCGGCCGAGGAAGAGGCTGACGCGGTCGAGCTCGACAGTCGGGCCGGCGCCGCTGAGTGGCAGCAGGGGGGCCAGTTCACAGGCGGCGAGTTGTGGCCAGTTGGCGCCGACGCCGACGATGAGTTGGCCACCGTTGCGCACCCACGCGACCAGCGCGTCGCGCTGGGCGATACTGAGCTGGTTTGGCTGGGGCAGGTCCCAGAAGATGACATCGACGGACTCGAGCCCCCACCAGCGGTCGGGCAGGTTGGCGGCGGCGAGGGTGGAGACGACGACGTTACGGTAGTAGGGTCGCACGCCGTTGCCGCGATCGCCGGGGTTCCAGGGTGCGGTGATGAGGTTGCGCAGTCCGGGGATGCCCTGGTCGCTGATGTCTAGGACGAGCAGGTCGTCGTTGTTGATCATCTCGCAGGGTTGGGCGGGCATGGGCAGGCGCGCGATGAGTATGCCGGCATCGCTGACTACGTCGACGTGCTCGGGGACTTCGAGGATGTCGTTGACCTGGGCGTAGCACCAGATTTCCTTACTGGCGACGCCGGGGGCGACCGTGGCGCGGGGCTGGGTGAAAGCGACGCGATCACCGTCGAGGTCGAGGCACTCGACGCGGAGAGAGCCGGAGAAAACGTCGCTGCCCTGGGGCGTGAGCTTGACGCGGATGGGTAGCCACTGTCCGCCCTTGAAGATGGTGCTGCCACCGGCGGCGAAACCGGCGGCGACAACCTCGCCGTCGACGACCTGGGCCTGGGCGACGGTCGTGGCAACGATCAGGAGCGCCAGAATTGACAGGCGACGGGCGGCCATAACTCCTCGCATCAGGGGATACGTGACCCCGCGGTTCGTGTTCGTGCAATCCCGTGTGGCGGGCGGCCGACGGCCCTCCTGCTACAGAATACTCGGGAAATGGGGCAGTGGGTACGGGCCGGAGCTGGTGAAAACAGGGTAGAAGTTATCACGGAAGCTAGCTTGACGTGAATCGGCCAGGGTGGCAAAATAAGTAATTCGTTCTGAGCGGGGAAGTCCCGCGCGATGATCAACTGGCAGAGGCAACTGATTCCATGAAAATTCGGCCAATTATGGACATTACGCTGGTCTATCCGGCCGGGCCGGAGTTGCCTCCGCCGCGTTAAGAACGTGACGCAACGTGGAGTTTCAACCCCGGCACCGCAAGGACGCCGGGGTTTTTTTGTTGTCCCCCCCGGCGGCAGTACACCATTCGCTGAGGAATGATCGTGTCACCCAGAGCACCGCGAACCGCAGACCTCCAATCGACCGGCAGCCTGACGGCGCAATTGCTCCGTCTGGCGGCGCCGCTGGTCGTGATGATGGTCTCGCGCATGGCGATGACCTTCGTCGACGTGCTGATGGTGGCCCGGTTGGGGACCGAAGCACTGGCCGCGATCTCGCCGGCAGCGCTGTTCGTTATGGTGCTGGGGTGTCTGGGGGTCGGAGTCGCGCAGGGCGTGCAGACCTATGCGGCCCAGTCCGACGGGCGCGGCGAGTCGCGCGTTGCCGGCGCGTACGCCTGGCAGGGTTTCTACATCGCCGTGTTGTTCGCGGCGATGGTTCTGGTGGTTGCCCCGACGACGCCGACGTGGTTCGGGTGGGTGGCGCAGCTCGGCGGTCATAGCCCCGCGGTGACGGCGGCGGAAGTAGCCTACATCCGCATCGCGCTGTGGTCGATCCCGCTTTCGATCGCAACTATCAGCCTGAACGCCTTCTTCACCGGGCTCCAGCGTCCATGGATTACCGCCGTCGCCGTGATCGTCTCGCTGGCGGCGAATATCCTGGGCAACTGGATCATGATTTTCGGGCATCTCGGATGTCCGGCCCTGGGGATTGCCGGGGCGGCCTACTCGACCGTGATCGCGTGGGTCATCCGGTTGATCATCCTGCTGGTGACGTTTCTGCTGCCGCGGTTTGACCAGGCCTACGCGACGCGCAGCTCGTACGCGCTGAGCCGAAAGAAGCTCCAGCGGCTGGTCTGGGTCGGCGGCCCGACGGCCGTGCAGTGGCTGTTCGACATCGGGTCGTGGGCGCTGTTCATGGTGTTGATCGTGCCGGCCTACGGAACGGCGGCGATGGCGGCGACCAACGTCGGTATGCAACTCATGCACCTGTCGTTCATGCCGGCGATGGGCATCGGGATGGCACTCTGTTCGCAGGTCGGGTTTGCGATCGGCGAGGGTCGGCCGGAGAACGCCATGCAGCGAGTGCGGGTGGCGGTGCGGTTGACGGCTACGTACATGGGACTTATCGGGCTGCTGTTCTGGCTGGCGCCGGAGCCGCTGCTGGGGCTGTTCAGTGCGCAGCCGGAGGTCACGCAGGCTGGTCGGCTGGTGCTGATCTGGGCGGCGGTGTTCCAGGTGTTCGACGCGCTGGCGATCACCTACGTCAACGCCCTGCGCGGTGCGGGCGACACGCGCTGGCCGGCGGCCGTGCTGACGGTACTGTGCTGGGTGGTGTTCATCGGTGGCGGGCTGGCGATGGCGTATTGGGCGCCGGGCCTGGGTCTGAGCGGGCCGTGGGCCTGCTGTGCGCTGTATGTCATATTGCTGGGGCTCGTGCTGGCGTGGCGCTGGCGTGGTGGCCGGTGGCGTGAATTGCGGCTCTTCGCCGAAGAGGACGAAGCACGCGCTGCGGACGCGCCGGCGACCGGCGAAAACGCCGGAGACGAAACCACCGCCGCGGAGCCGCTGCCGGCCACCGCTACCAGCGAGCCATAGTCGGCCGCGACGTCCGACCGGGCTGACCGGCCGCCGCGGTGGTCAGAGCGGTCCGCTCCAAGTATTCTTTGACGTTTTGCAGACCGATTACCGTCTGCGGCTGCGGAGATAGCGATGTTCGAACCTTTGCCGAGCCGTTTTGACTTCCCGGAATCCGAAGAGGGAATCCTGCGATTCTGGGAGCAGAACCAGATTTTCGAGAAATCACTCGAGGCCCGCCGCGAGGCGCCGCGCTTCGTTTTCTACGAGGGCCCGCCGACCGCCAACGGTCTGCCCCACCCGGGCCACTGCCTCACCCGGGCCATCAAAGACCTCTTCCCACGCTACCAGACCATGTGCGGCAAACTGGTCGAGCGCAAGGCCGGCTGGGATACCCACGGCCTGCCGGTCGAGGTCGAGGTGTGCAAAGAGCTTGGCATCCATACCAAGGAGGAGATCGAGCAGTTCGGCGTCGAGAAATTCGTCCGGCGGTGCATCGACTCGGTCTTCAAATACGTCCGCGAATGGGAGCAGATGACGCGGCGGCTGGGGTTCTGGGTGAACCTCGAAGAGGCCTACGTCACGTTTCACCAGAGCTATGTCGAGAGCGTCTGGTGGGGGCTGAAAACGCTGTTCGAACGCGAGTTGCTCTACCAGGGGCACAAGGTCGTCTGGTGGTGGGCGCAGGGCGGGACGGCCCTGTCAGCCGGCGAGGTCGGCGAAGGCTATCGGACCGTCCAGGATCCGTCGGTGTATGTGAGATTTCCGCTGGTGAAAGAGTCGGCGCAGCGCGTGGCAGAGCAGATCGCCGGCGTCGAGGCCGACAAGCCGATCAGCCTGCTGGTCTGGACCACCACGCCCTGGACGCTGATCAGCAACCACTTTGCGGCCGTTGGGCCGGACATCTCGTATGCGCTGGTGTACGACAAGGTGCTCGGTGAATACCTCTACATCGCCGAAGCGCTCGTCGACACGACCATGCAGAAGCTGAAGCATGAGTATGAGACTGTCGGCGTCTGCAAGGGTGAGGACCTGGTTGACCTGCGTTATGTGCCGCCGTTTCCGGATGTGTATTGGAAGAAACTTGGCGAGCAGACGGCAGCACTGAAGGATGGTGGGGCCGAGCGGCTCGGCTGGCGCGTCACGCTGGCAGATTTTGTGACGTTGGAGAGTGGCACGGGGTTGGTGCACGAGGCCCCCGCCTATGGCGAGGTGGACTTTGATCTGCTCCAGACGGAGCGGAAGCGTTTCACTGACGAGCTGAACAGCATTCCGCTGATCAACGCGGTGGGGCCGGACGGGAAGTTTACCGACGAGGCGCCGGAGGAGTATCGCGGGCGCTGGGTGAAGGATTGCGACAAGGACATCATCCGCGAGCTGAAAGAACGCGGCGTGTTGCTGCACCAGGAGACGATCGAGCACGAGTATCCCTTCTGCCCGCGGGCAGAGGAAGATCCGCTGATCCAGTATGCTCGGCGGAGCTGGTTCGTGCGGACCAGCCAGTTCAAGGACGAGTTCCTGAAGAACAACGCCGGCATTTATTGGCTGCCGGATCACATCCGCGAGGGGCGGTTCGGCGATTTTCTGCGGAACAATGTGGATTGGGCGCTGAGCCGCGAGCGGTTCTGGGGCACGCCGCTGCCGATCTGGAAGTGCGATCGTTGCGGGCGGATGGAGGCGGTCGGCTCGTTGGCGGAGCTGAAGGCCAAGCCGGGTGCGTCGGACGCGACCGCCGAGTATCCGCAGGGCATGTGGGCGACCAGGAAGGGCGACGATCCGGAATTGCCGGATCATCTGATGGTGCACAAGCCGTATATCGACGCGTGGACATACCCGGCATCGTGTTGCGATGGGGCGCGGATGGTGCGTGTGCCGGAGGTGATCGACTGTTGGTGGGACGCGGGCAGCATGCCATTCGCGCAGTTCGGGTTCCCGCATGTGCCCGGCAGTTGTGACCGCTTCGGCCTGAGATTCCCGGCCCATTTCATCAGCGAAGCGCTCGACCAGACGCGCGGCTGGTTCTACGGACTGCTGGCGATCAGCACGTTGCTGTTCGGTCGAGAGAATACGTCGATCGATGTTCCTGGGGGAAGTGGGGCGGGCGTCTCGCCCGCCGTCGATCGAGCACCGGAATTCTCTCCCTTCGAGGTGCGCGACGCGCTACACATCCGTTATCGGCGCAGGCTTCCCCACTGGGAAGCCGGTGGTCGCACCTACTTCGTCACTTTCCGCATCAAGTCCGGAGAGTTATCACCGACAGAGCGAACGCTCGTGTTGGAGGCATGCCGGCACTGGGACGAAGATCGCCTGCTGTTACACGCAGTGGTTGTGATGCCTGACCACGTGCACCTGCTAGTTACTCCTTTAATGAAGTCGTCGGGAGAATGGTGGGCATTGTCCGAACTCATGCACGGCATCAAGTCGTTTTCGGCTCACGGTATCGCCGAATCCCGAGGTGAGACCGGCCCAGTTTGGCAGGACGACCGTTTCGACCACATCATCCGCAGCCAGGAAGAGTTTGAGGAGAAGGCGGATTACATCGCTGGCAATCCTCAGGCGCGCGCCCTCGGCGAGGATTACCAGTGGGTCTGGGTCGATGAAGAGGTCGGGGACGGCGGCAATGGCGGGCGAGACGCCCGCCCCACTTCAATTGCGAGCGATTTTCCCCACCCCTACAAGGCCTGCATCGTTCTCGGCCTGATGATGGGCGAGGACGGGTTGAAGATGAGCAAGCGGAAGAAGAACTACCGCGAGCCGAGCGTACATCTTCGATGCAAGTACGGCGCCGATGCGATTGCGTTGGTTCTTCTTCAACGGGCAGACGCCGTGGACTTCGGTGCGCTTCGAGGAGCAGAACATCCGCGACGCGCAGCGCGAGTTCCTCGTCCGGCTGTACAACGTCTTCAGCTTCTTCAACATCTACGCCCGAACATCGACGGCTTCGTCGCGCATCCGCAGAACGGGTCGCCGATCGGCGGCCGACGGCGGAGCGGAACGAACTGGACCGCTGGATTATCAGCTGAGCTGCACCGCACGACGCAATTCGTCCGCGAGAAGCCTCGACCGGCTTCGAGAACTATCCCGGCCGCCGGGCGACTGAACGAATTCGTCGACGCGCTGTCGCAACTGGTACGTCCGCCGGAGCCGCGATCGGTTCTGGAAGAGTGCGCCAAGGATCAGCCGACAAGTGGGACGCGTACCACACGCTCTTCGAGCGTGCTCGTCACGCTGAGCAAGCTGATCGCGCCGTTCACGCCGTTCTTCGCGGAGACGATGTACCAGAACCTGGTCGCGAAGCTGCCGGGTGTTGATACACAGCAGCGACCGACGAGCGGCGCCGACCACGCGCCGTACAAGGTTGCCGGCGACAGCAACTCGGCGGCGTCGAATCCCAACTGGGCATCGCAGTCGGTGCATTTGTGCGAATATCCGTCCGTCGACAGCGAACTCATTGATGAGAGCCTGGCGCAGGAGATGGAGCTTGTGCGGCAGGTGGTGTCGCTGGGGCGGTCGGCGCGGACGTCGGCGAAGCTGAAGGTGCGTCAGCCGCTGGCGCTGGTTGAGATCATCCTGGCCCGCCAGGATCACGCGGCCTGGCTGGAGGCGCACAGCGAGTTGATCGCCGAAGAGCTGAATATCAAGCAGGTTGAGTTCACGACCGAGGCGGACCATTACGTGACCTATCAGCTCAAGCCCGAGTTCAAGGCGTTGGGTCCGAAATTCGGCAAGCTGGCGCCCCAGGTGGCGGCGGCCGTGCAGAAGCTGGATGCGGCCGAGGCCCGGGCAGCGCTGGATGCGACCGGCGAGGTGATCGTCGAGGTCGAGGGTCAGCCGACCCGGCTCAGCGATCAGGAGGTGCAAGTTCGGCTGGAGGCTCGGCCGGGGTGGTCGGCGGCCCAGGGGCGGGCCGGCGTGGTCGTCGTCAAAACCGAGCTGACGCCCGAGCTGGCGGCCGAGGGCCTCATCCGCGAACTGATCCACCACGTTCAGGGGTTGCGGAAACAAGCCGAATTGCCCTACGAGGCCCGTATAGTCCTGCACGTGGACACCGATCCAGAGTTGCAGGCGGTGGTTGAGCGGTTTGCGGACACGATCAGGCGTGAATGCCTGGCGGACGAGATCCGGCTCGCGCCGTCGGCGGCCGGGGGTAGCGCAGGAAGTGAAGGTCGAAAAAACACGCGGCTCGGCTGGCGATCGCGACGCAGGCGTGACGACGTGCTAGAATAGAAGAATAGAGTTGTTTACTGGAATCGTGGTGTGGCACCGGCCATTGGCCGATGCACGGGCTATTAGCCCGTGCCACACTGCTTGGTCCGTGCGCGGGCCCGGTACTGTGGAAAAATCTGTTGATAACTGCACTGAAACTCACTGAGTGGTGGCCAAACGCTCACAATCGTGGTTCATAATCCCTTTCGTGAGCTGGTGTTTATAGAGAGTTGGCTATGTCACTGCTCGATTCTGAGATAGATCTTCAGCCACCTTCGGGCATGGATTGGACGGGGTCGCGCGGGGTCAAGATTGACATGCATTGTCACTCGACCTACTCGCTTGAGACGCTCAGCCTGCTGCCGACGTTGTCGTGGAACCCCGTGCTGACGCCGGGCGAGTTGTACGACCTCGCCAAGGCCCGCGGGATGGACTATGTCACGATAACTGATCACGACACTATCGACGGGTGTAAGGCGCTGGTTGACGAGCGGGGCGACTTGCCCGACTTCTTCTTCGGCGAGGAAGTGTCGGCCGCGCTGCCTGACAACGGCACCGTCGTGCACGTCAACGTGTTCGATATCAACGAGGAGCAGCACGCGGAAGTCCGCCGCCTGCGCTCAAACCTGTTCGAGATGGTCGATTACCTGCGCCGGCTGGGCAAGGTTTGCTCGATCAATCACCTGACCTGGACCGAGCAGCATCGTGTGCTGACCTCAGCGCAGATCGACGCGATTCTCCATGCGTTTGACGTCTTCGAAGGGATCAACGGCACACGCAGCTATGCCCACAACGCGTTCGTGTGGCAAGCGACTCGCGGGTGGGGCAAGACGCTCATCGCCGGCAGCGATACACACACCGATCGCGTCGGCTCAACCTATACGCTGACCAAGGGGCGCAATCGGCAGGAAGTGCTCGAAAACATCCGCGCCGGCCTGGCTACGCCGCACGGAGCTTTCGGCACGCCCGAGAAGCTGCGCGACGACGTTTGGGCGGTGTTGCAGTGCAACATCGAGCGGCGGATGGCCGAAGCCACCGGCCATTGGGAGCGGCTCGTGTGCCGAACACTTCGGCGGATCGGCAAAACGCTCCATCCGCTCGTCCTGCTGGGCTATCACAAGCACCAGGATGTGCTGATTCGGGGGTTCGTCCGTTCGCTGCCCACGCTGACGACTGCGTAAGGCAAGCCGTTATACGGGCTGGTGGTCCACGGAACGGGTGGGATGGGGTTACCCCCGTGCTGAAACTTCATTGGTGGTCTATTAGTGCGTGGCTGACGACGTGTCCGAAGCGTTCGCGTCCGGTGGGGGGGCTGAGCCGGAGTTCCTTCCCTTGCAGCAGCCGGCAAACGTTTTCGCGGTGCCGGAGAATTATGACCAGTCCGAGCAACGTCGCCACGGTTTGCAGCGGCCAGTGATTGGCCAGGCTGAGATGGTTCAGCTTGAGGTAGGTCATCAGGGCCAGGGGGAACGCCAGTGCCAGTGCCAGCGAGCCGACAGAGACGAGGCCGGTGGTTTTGCGCACGAGGCCGTAGATCAGCAGGGCGGCCACCATCGCGATGGTGAAGTGTGGCCAGATGCCCAACGCGACGCCGATGGTCGTCGCCACGCCCTTCCCGCCGCGAAAACGGAGATAGACAGGGAAGATATGCCCCAGGACGGCTGCGACGGCGACCGCCAGGATGGCGAGTTGGTGGCGCGGGTCGGCGGCCGACCCGGTCAAGAGCAGTGACGCGACCAGGGCCGGGATGAGCCCCTTGAGGATATCCAGCGCGAGGCAGAAGTAGCCCTACTTGCGTCCGACGACGCGTCCGACGTTCGTGGCGCCGATGTTGCGGCTGCCGGCCGTGCGGATGTCGACGCCGTGCGCCCGGCCGATGAGCAATCCGAACGGAATGGCACCGACCAGGTAGGCGATTAGCACCAGCGCGACAGTTTGTAGCAAGCGGCAATCCTCCGGCACACGTTCGAGACCCGCGTGAATCACCAGTTGCAAACCGGTGCCACAATGATTCTGAGGCAGCTTTTACTCGTTCTCGCGGACCACCCGCAACCAGCGCGGGCGCATTTCATCCCGCAGATGCTCGGTCATGCGCAGGCCCATGCCGCGGGTCTGGTGGCGGAAGACGTGCTTTTCGACGTCGGTCGGCGTTGCGGGCCGCGGCCGGCGACGCTCCGCCAGCCACGTGGCCAGCCACCACGCCCGCCGCCACAACACCAGACGCCAACCCGGCGGCCGGCTCACCGTTGTACGGCCCGGCGGACGCTCCGCAGCACCTCTTCCGCGCCACGCGATTGAATCGAATCGCTGCTCCATACCTGTTGTCGCTCGAGCAGTTCGTGGGTTTCGCCGTAATAATTCGACACGTGGCTGATGCCACCCTCGACCAGGTCACCGCCGGCATATTTCACATCCAGCAGCCAGCGTGCCATGTCGTCGTCGTGTTCCGCAGGGTAGATCAGCGCCACGACGTACCGCGCCCGGTCGACCTCCGGCCCGCGATCGGCCAGGTGGACAAAGGCTCGCGTCGGCGGGGGGGTGGCCTCGCTGGCACGCACCAGGTCGGCGAAGTCCGTCCGGGCGGCGTCCAGCTCATTGCGATTGAAAAACATCCCCGATTCGAGCTGGAACCGCTCGCGCGAGATGCCACGTAGCTCCATCTGCCCGTCCGGGCTGACGCGTTCGATGCGATAAACCTGCCCCTGGGTGTACTCCTCGCTCTCCAGCAAAACGGCGATCTCGCTCGCCGTATAGCCGACGGCGGTCCATTCGCCGAAATCGTATACGTACAGGCCGGCATAGCGTCCCGGCTGTTCGACGGCAGGCAGTTTCATCACACGTCCTCGCGGCCAACAACTCCGCAACTTCACTACGCGAAATTATATCGCCCCACCCCACCCCCGACGACCGCCCGCGGCCAGCCGGCTGTTAGCCCAGTTTGGGGTAGCGTAGCGAACGGTCCCCGGTCACCAATCTGCGGGCTTGTTGATCTGACCACCGCAGCCGTCCGGTACGCTCGTCGGGAACTGGGCGCGTGCCAGTAGTCCGAGTGGGAGACTCCGGTTCTGGTCTGCGGCGGCTCGCAGCTCGACAGCCGCGCCGCGAGTCCTATTGCGGGTGGGTACATAGACGATGACTCGTTTGTCTGGGAAGCGCGTTTTTACCGTGTCAACCGCTGGCACCAGGTCGGAATCGCCGCTGACCAGCACCAGCAGGTCACACTCATCACAGTAGGCGTCATCGAGCATTTGAATGCCGATGTTAACGTCGGTACGCTTCTCCTCTTGACTCACAAACGTGCGGCTGCCTTTGTACGTACACGCCTTGACATTGCAGCGAACTTTCTTTCGTTTGAACTGTTCAAGCACGGTTTCAACCAGCGGGCGCTGTGCGAGTGCACGAAGATACGCTTGCTGGTTTGGACTTCGCGGGCCGTCGATGAGCGCTGTGAAGTAGTAGATGCGCCTGATGTCGTCGTCCTTGCGCAGCAACGTGAAGTAACGCTCAAGGTCCAACCACTTGCGCGGACCACCACGGAGAGCGCCGTAGTCGAGGTTGAAGCCGTCAACGTAGACCACAGCGCGTCGCTGCATCCTGGAACCCCTGCGGCAAAAAAACAGGCGGTCATATAGACCGCCCAACCGGCATGTAGCCGGGGAGTTGTATTGGAAGTACGCCTCACATTGCTGCGTAAGTCAAGTGCCAGCGATGTGCGCCACATCCGATAGCTTTCGAGTCCTCAGGCCCGCTGGCGCAACTGCGTACGAATGGTGGGATTATCGGTCCTTGTTCCGGTGTATCTCGGCTAAAACCGGGCTCGCTCACGACAGCACGATCGGCTCGATTCCGAGCAGGTCGCACGCGGCTACCAGGGCGCCGGTGTGGTCGCCGATGATCGCGTGGATGTGGTTGCTGCTGTAGTTGTCACGCAGCGTCGCCAGCGGCATATCGAACCGCGCGAACGCGTGCGGCCATTCATACGTCGTCTGTTTGGCCAGACGCTCCTCCTGCGCCCGCGACAGCTTCGCGAACGAGCCGGTGAAAATGTGCATCACGAATCGGCCCTGCCGGCGCACGATGCGCCCGAACGTGACCCGCGGCGCCGGGGCCGCGTAAAACTGCACGCTCCCGCCGCCAGCACGGAAATAGAACTCCGACGCCGGCCGAATGTGACACTCGCGCCAGTTCCGCCGAAAATCGCGCGACCGTTTCGCGAACCACGGCGCGTGCTGCCCGGAATTGACCAGGTCGTACAGGTCTTCCTTCTCGTGATAGTGGCGCAAGTCCGCGAACAACACCGGCGTGCCCGTGAGCTGATGCATGATCTGCATCGTCAGCGCCCCGTTGCTGTCGCATTCGGTCGCACAAATCAGCGGCGTCTTCTCCCCCTCCCAATCAGCGACATCATTCAGCAGCGCTTCGGCCACATCCGGGATGCACAGGTCCGGCCATTCGGTCAGGTCGAGTTGGCCGCTCAGACCACAGAAGTCGATCCCCTCCAGCTTGCAGAAATCCTTCATAGCCAGGTACAGCCGCACCTGGCGAGCCAGCGTCCCGTCCGGCCCCGGCGTCAGCTTCTTCTTATCCCAGTGGATTTCGCCGGCATATTTCTCCAGCCACTTCAAACCCGCCTCGACGCGTTCGTTCGCGATCCTGCGAGCCAGCTCCCACAGGTGCAGTTGCCCGCGGTGATACACGTGCACGCCGAACTGCTCCATCCACTGCGACGGATCGACATGCCCGGTGTACATGCCCATCGACGGCCCGTCGAATTCGCCGTAGCGCTGGCCATATAGCCGAGCGGCGGCACGTTCGCCGCGTGCCCGCTGATCAGGATCGTGCAGGTGCAGAAATTGTTCGACCTCTTTCTGGACGCTGGCCTTGCGGATATCGCCCAGCACCCGTCCGAATGGCCGGCCGATCTCGTCCAGCGTGCCGGCCGACGCGAAGAACGCGACCCAGCCGGGCTGAGCCGGCACGATGTTCCCGATCTGGAGGATGGGGACCTCGGGGATCAGGTTGGCGACCTGGGCGGTCAGATCGGGAAACGACCAGACGCAGAAGTTGAACACGACCACGTCGGGATAGGCCAGCGCGATCCGCTGGGCCTCCTTGCGGGCGGTTTCGTAGTTCCAGACGATTTTTCGGGCCGCGACGACGTCGTGCTTGCGGCGTTTGAAATAGCTCGCCAGCCGCTCCTGGAACATCCGGCAATCCTGCTCGGTGGCCTTGGCCACGCGGGCCCGTCCGTCGGTGAAAGTGACGATCCCGATCTTCATCTGACGCTCCTGGCCGAGGGGCGCGAAGTATGTCAATCGTGCTGCGACCGCGCCTGTCGCTGGTCGTATTAGGGCTCACACCGGTCGGTTTCGCAAGCATGGCGGGCTCGGAGTATGCCCCGCGGTGGTGGCTCGCCTGCCAAAAACCCGGTTGAGCTTGTCGCCCGGTGTTCTACAATCGGCATTTGTTGATTCGGGGTTGGGCATAGCGAGGAGAGCCGACGGTGGCAGCGCGCAAGAAACGTCCCGTGCTGTACGAGGTGGTCAACCGGAGCCGGCGCCGCCGGACGCGCCCGGCCAGCCGCCCCGTTGACCAGTCCCCGCCGGCAACGGTTGATGTGGCCGAGCCACTTTCGGACCCGCCTGACTCCGCCCCGGCCACTTCGGCCGAGCAGCCCGCCGACGCCGCGTTCATGCAGATCATCGATGGCCGCGTGTACCTCACGCTGGGGTGGTGGCATATCGTTGCCGCCGGCGCGATTCTGATTGCCGTCGGCGTCGGTCTGTTCCAGGCCGGCCTGCGCAGCGCCACGCCGCCGACGTCCGATACTGCGGAGGAAGCCTTCCTCGACGAGGGCTACGAAGCCACCCCGGCTGCTGCCGATTCAACTGCGGTCGTGGATCCTAATCAGCGGGCCGGCTCCGGCGCGATCGTCACGCCCACGCCCCAGCCCCCGGCCCGATCAGCCGAGCCAGTCCGGCCGGCGCTACGCGCCGACACGCACGCGGACACATCCGCACTCCCCTCGATCGATTCGCTCGCCGGCGGCGATTACCGCGTCGTCATCCAGTATTTCCGCTCGCGCGATCTCGACGTAGCCCGCAAGGCCCGCAATTTCCTCCGCAGCAACGGCGTATCCTGCGAGGTGTTTGCCGGCCATGGCGACTACATGCTCATCGCCAATGACACGTTTGCCAGCGACTCGGCCGCCCGCGGCCTCGTGCGACGCATCCGCGAGTTGGGCGATGAGTATCTCCGTGGCGGCGGCGGCTACGACTTCGGCGGCGCTGAGCCCCGCCGCTTCTAGCGTAGTTTCTCATGCGGTCAGCATATGAGAGGTGGGGCGGGCGTCTCGCCCGCCGTTTTCATGCGGCAATCGAAGCATGGCGGGCGGGATGCCCGCTCCACTTGTGATGTGGGATCGATGAGAAGGTACACTTATTGACGTTTCAAACGTACTCCGGGCCGAGGGTCACACACCATGGACCGCCTCGAACAATTGCGTAAGCTCGCCGCCGCCCAGCCGGACGATCCGCTCGCCCATTATGGCGTGGGCCTCGAATGTGCCGAGCGCGAGCTGTGGGAGGACGCGCTTCAGGCTTTCGCCCGGACGCTCGCCTGTGACAGCGAGTATTCCGCCGCGTTTTTGCAGCAGGCTCGCGCCGAGCTCAAGCTCGGCCGGCGTGACGCCGCCCGCTGCACAGTCGAAGCCGGCCTGTCGATCGCCACACGTCGCGGCGAAAGCCACACCGCCGACAAGCTGCGTGAATTGCTGGAGAGTCTCGCATGACGCCGTTGCGCGTTGCCATCGTGGGTTGTACCGGGCGCATGGGGCGCGCTGTGTTACGGCTGGGCCAGGCCGCCGACGATATCCAGATCGTTTCCGCCGTCACGCAGCCGGGCGATCCGCTGCTCGGCCGCGATGCCGGCACCGTCGCCGGCCTGGAGCCGCTGAATCTGCCCATCACTGACCAGCTCGCGACCGGGTGCGACGTCATCATCGAGTTCACGCTACCCGCCGGCTGCGTCGCCTGTTGCGAATGGGCCGCCGGCCACGGCGTTCCGCTCGTCAGCGGAACCACCGGCCTGACCGAGCCTCAAGTACAGCAGCTCCGCTTCACCGCCGAGCGCATCCCGCTCGTCTGGGCACCCAACATGAGCGTCGGCATTAACCTCCTGCTTGGCCTGGTCAAGCAATTGGCTCATCGGCTCGACGATTCCTGGGACATCGAGATCTGCGAGACACATCATCGCCGCAAGATCGACGCCCCCAGCGGCACCGCCCTCGCGCTGCTACGTGCCGTTGCTGATACCCGCCAGGTGAGCCCCGATGACGTCGCCCGTTTCGGTCGCCAGGGCGAGTGCGGTGCCCGCCCACCCGGAGAGGTCGGCGTACACGCGGTCCGTCTCGGCGCGCTTATCGGCGAGCACGAGGTCCATTTCGCATCTGAGACCGAACAGCTCACGCTGTGCCACCGCGCCCTCTCACGCGATACCTTCGCCGACGGCGCACTGCGTGCCGCCCGCTGGATTCGCGGCCGCGATCCAGGGCTATATGACATGCAGGCAGTGCTGTTCGGCTGACCTGTTGCACCGCTGTCTTGCCGCCGCTTATCGGTCGGTCGGTCGCCGACAGACCCCCACCCAGTTTCATCCATCAACTTGACAGAGCCCAGAATTCGCCCGCATGGGCGGCGGCTCGTGGCTGATTCTCGGCAGCGTCCGATCGCGCTGGAACCCGTTCCGCCCCTTCCTGACCGCTGGTTAATCCGTGGGTCCGCCGGTCCGAAGTAACCAGCGGATCGGTTCGTCGCCCAGTTGCCCGCGGGGTCGCATGCTCTCATCAGCGGCCCGCGTAGCGGAGCGACCTCGTGGACAGGGCCGGCGTATGCTGGGCCTGTCCCGGCTGAACAAAGGAGAGTTCATGCAAACACGCTACGCAGAACGGCGTCAACATATCCGGGTTCCGGTTCGTGGGCCGGTACGCTGGCGCTCGGGCGCCGACGCGGGCGCCTGCGAGCTGCGCGACATCTCACCTTGCGGCGCCGGCCTGCGCATGTCCCCCCGCTGCGCCGCGTGCCTGAACGACACGCTGACGCTCGAAGTGGACCTCACGCCGACCAGAACCTGGCAGTTGGCACGTAATGCACGCGTGGTGCGACAAGTCCTTGAGGACGACGGCACCATCCTCGTCGGCGTCGAGTTCGCAGAGCCGCTACCACGCTGACACACCTATCCCGACCAGAGTACATCCACGCTTGTAATGCAATCGCAAACTCAATAGTGATCGCTTTGTTCGTACGCCGACACACTTCCGGATGTCTACATCCTGTTGAACCGTGCGGCAGACGCCTACATCTGCGGATCAATCGTCCACCAGCTAAGTGGGGCGGGCGTCTCGCCCGCCAAACACGTTGAACGCGGGTGGCAAGTCGGCCGAGACGGCCGACCAACTTCGGTCGGGGCGCTGATTGTGTTAACTCGTCCAATCGCGTTTGGTTCTGCCCGCGGGCCCGCTACAATATTGAATTACAATGGTTTGGGCTGTGTCGGCTGACTGTCTGCGCTGCCCGTTTCCATAGACCCCGAGCCCATTGATCTGTCGCCTGGCGGCAGGAGCTGAACAAACAGCAAGGAGACTGTTATGCATTTGCGCTATGCGCTGATTGGTTTGTCCGCAGTGAGTCTGCTTTGTGCCGGGATTGCCCAAGCTGATGATGATGCCGCCGCGCGCACTTATGCCGACGGCCGCACGCTGCTGGCCAACGGCGACTTCGCGGGCGCGCTCGACGCCTTCAAGGCCGCCGCCAAGGCCGATCCGAAAAACGTTGAGTACTTCCAGGAGAGCGCGCTGCTCAGCCGCGTCATCAAGGTGCGCGAACAGTTCACCAAGGAAGAAAACCCGGAAGTCTGGCAGAAGATGGGCGCGGCCCTGTTCAACTATTACAAACAGTACAACGTCAAGAACGAAGCGCTGACGATGGCCGAGACGCTGCACAAGAAGCTGAACTCGCCGGATTCGGCCACGCGTGTTGCCGATGCGCTCCTCGATCTCGACCGCGATCAGGACGCCAGCGATCTGTTGGCCAGGACGACCGGCGATCTGCCGGCGCGTGGCGTCGCGCTTCAGGGCATCGCCGCCGCCCGGCTCGAGCAGACGGAGGCCGCCCAGGATTGTGCCGGTCGGCTCCAGATTCCCGCCAAGGATGCTGACCCGGATCTGTGCTTCGATGCCGCCCGGCTGTACACGTTGCTGAACAAGCAGGACCAGGCGCTGAAGGCGCTGCAAACCTGCTTCGAGATGACGCCCGAACGCTTCCTCGACGTGATCAAAACCGACGCCAAGGACAACGAGGACCTCAAACCGCTCGCCAGCAACGCCGGCTTCGCCAAGGTCATGGAAACCAAGTCCAAGATCCAGGGCTGTGGCCACTGTAGCAGCAAGTCCGGCTGCGGCGGCTGCTCCTCCAAGAGCAAGTCAAGTTGCAGCGATAAGTCCAAGAAGGAAGACTGCTCCGACCACAAGCACAGCGACGACAACGAACATACCGGCGATCACAAGCACTAGAGCAAGCTCTACTTACTTGTAGCGGCCTCCCTGCCGTATTCTCCAGGACACTTAGAGTTTAGACGCTACGAGTTCGTTGAAAGTACTCTAGACCGCCGACCACAAAACATCGATTCCCATGTGGCACGGGCAGGTTCGCCAAGGGCGGGCCTGCCCGTGTTGCTACGCAGCCCAGGATGGGGAAATTGAAGTGTGGCACAGGCTTAATAGCCTGTGGCCGAGGTGCCACCGCTTCGAAAGCAGCGTCCAGAGCCTTTGTGCCATCTATGAGCGAGCCAAAGTCAAGCGGGTTTTCGACGGGGTCTTTCCAACCATCTATTCGGCGTCGTCGCAGGGACACGCCACTCAACGATTTCGGGGGCGGCCTCAGTCACTGCTACGATGGTAACGCGCCGGTTCCAACTGGCCCCCGCCGGTTGACGCCTCATGGCACATCCGCGAGGTCCGCCCGATTCGACCCGCTCGAAGTTTCGTCCCGCCCATAGCGGTACACTCACCTCCTGGTGCTCTCCGGAGGGGAAAGAACGGACTCCTATGCTACGCTCGGCGTCGGTTCCGTGACCACCTCCGCTTCACGCCACACTTCTCCGCTGCGCAGCATTGCCGCCGACACGCACGCCAGGTGCCGGGCTAACGCCACCAGCGCAATCTTGTTCCGCTCCGGATCACCACGCTGCACATGTTCGTAAACCGCCCGCAGCAGCGGACTGCGTCCCTTGCCCTGCCAAGCTGCCTCGCACAGCAATTGCCGCACGACACTGGGACCTTCCCGGGTGATATGCCCAAGCCGATTCGTCTGCCCACTCTGGTCCTGGCACGGCACCAGCCCGAAGTAGCAGCCCACCTGCCGATTGCTCCGAAAACGCCGGACATCGTCGATCCACGCCACCAGCGCCTCGGCCGTACGCTTCCCAACGCCCGGGATGGTCTGTAACAAACGCACCCTGGGATGCTCACGGGCCATGCTCTCCAACCACCGCTCCACCGTACGCAGCCGCGCGTCCAGATGCTCCAACTCGTCCAGGCCCAGATCCCGTTCGAGCGCCGTCGTACGCGTTGGAAACTCCACCTCCGCCAGCCAGACGCGGCCGGCCCGGCTCCACAAACTGGCGCGGCGTGGTGCCGCCACGCCGTGCGCCCGCAACAGGGCCCGCAGCCGGTTCTTCACCGCCGTCCGCTGGGCCACCAGCCGCCTCCGGAACTGAATCAGCCGCCGCCAACTGCGGACGTCCACGGGCGGCACATGCACCGGCGGCACCTGGTCCAGGAATAGCAAGGTAGCCAGCTTCCGGGCGTCGACCCGATCGTGCTTACGTTTGGCCCGGAAGATCAGTCGCACTGCCCCCGGATGAGCCACGACGATCCGCTGCGCCACCTGCTGCAGTTGTTCGTAGACGTAACCGTAGCCGCACGACGCCTCGTAGCAGATCTGGAAGGGCGGCGACACACTACGCAGTTGTTTCACCAGTTCCTTGACTCCGCCCCGAATCTGCTGTTGCTTGACGAGTTTCCCGGCTGAATCCAAAATGCAGATGGTCGACTGACGCTGATGTAGATCTAGTCCAATCGTGTACATGCGGGCCTCCTTTCTTTGAAGTTCCAACGGGGTCATACCCCGAAGGAGGCTCGCTTCATAGTTTCACTGCTCTTGAGCAGTGCATCCCGCAGTGGTGCTGCGGCGTTTATCAGCCGCGCGGGCTGGAGGCCGCCGACTGCTCTTGCGCTGGTTCAGTCGGTGTGCCTTTTTCAAACGCGTATCCATCGCCGCCGACGTCCACCTTTACGTGATCACCCGGGCCGAACTCGCCCGCCAGGATGCGTCGCGCTAGCGGGTTTTCGACCTGTTGCTGGATCAGCCGCTTCAGCGGACGGGCACCGTACAGCGGATCGTACCCGTCCTGCGCGAGCTGGTTCTTGGCCGCGTCGCTCAGCGTTAGCGTCATCTCGCGCTCAACCAGCCGCTGCTTCAGCAGCGCCACCTGTCGTTCGACGATGCCGCGAAGTTGCTCGCGCGACAGCCGATGAAACACCACCACCTCGTCGATCCGGTTGATGAACTCGGGCCGGAAGTGTTTTTTCAGCTCTTCCTTCACCCGGCTTTCTATTTCGACGTCGATCAGCAACGCGTCGCCATCCGCATCGGCGTGTTGCTCGGCCTCACCCAAGGCCTGGATCTGCTCGCTGCCGATGTTGCTGGTCATCGCGATGATGGTATTGCGGAAATCGACCGTTCGGCCGTGGCCGTCGGTCAGCCGGCCGTCATCGAGCACTTGCAGCAGCACGTTGAACACGTCGCGATGGGCCTTTTCGATTTCGTCCAGCAATATCACGCAATATGGCCGGCGATGCACCGCCTCGGTCAGCCGGCCACCCTCTTCATAACCGACGTATCCGGGCGGCGCGCCGATCAGCCGGGCCACGGAGTGCTGCTCCATGAACTCGCTCATGTCGATGCGTACAAACGCGGCCTCGTCGTCGAACAGAAACTCCGCCAGCGCTTTGCACAGTTCGGTCTTGCCCACGCCGGTCGGACCCAGGAACAGAAACGAGCCAATCGGCCGGTGTGGATCGCCCAAACCAGCCCGGCTGCGGCGCACCGCGTCGGAGACGGCCTGCACCGCCTCGTCCTGGCCGACGACGCGCTCGTGCAGCCGCCGTTCCATCTCCACCAGCTTCTGTTTCTCACCCTCGAGCAGCCGTGAAACCGGCACGCCGGTCCATTTGCTGACCACCTGCGCGATCTCCTCGGCCGTCACTTCCTCATGCAACATGCCCCGGCCGGATTCATGCAGTTCGGTCAGCTCGCGCTCGCGTCGGCCCAACTCTTCCTCAAGCTGCGGCAGCTCGCCGTAACGCATCCGCGCCGCCCCCTCCAAGTCGCCGCGCCGCTGCGCATCGTCGAGCTCAGTCTGCTTCGCGTCGATCCGCTCCTTCAACTCCTTGATCGTGTCGAGCGCCCGCCGCTCGTTCTCCCATTGCGCCGTCAGCGCGTCGTTCTGCTCCTTCAACTCGGCCAACGTCTTCTTCAGGCCCTCAAGCTGCTTGCGACTGGCCTCGTCCTTCTCTTTCTTCAGCGCCTCACGCTCGATTTCGAGCTGCATGATGCGCCGGCGCAATTCATCCAGCTCGGTCGGCAGTGAGTCGTTCTCGATCCGCAAGCGCGAGGCCGCTTCGTCGATCAGGTCGATCGCTTTGTCCGGCAAATGCCGATCGGTGATATATCGGCTCGACAACATCGCCGCCGCCACCAACGCCGCGTCCTGGATGCGCACGCCATGATGCGCGTCATACCGCGGCTTGAGCCCACGCAGGATCGCGATCGTGTCCTCGACCGTCGGCTCGCCGATGTAGATCGGCTGAAATCGGCGTTCGAGCGCTTTGTCCTTCTCGACGTGTTGGCGATATTCCTCCAGCGTGGTTGCGCCGATGCAGCGCAGCTCGCCGCGCGCCAGTGCCGGCTTCAGCAGATTGCCCGCGTCGACCGCACCTTCCGCCCGGCCTGCGCCGACCACCGTGTGCAGTTCGTCGATGAACAGGATCACCGCGCCGGCCGACTCGACCACCGCGCGCACCACCGCCTTGAGCCGCTCTTCAAACTCGCCGCGATACTTCGCACCCGCAATCAGCGCCCCCATGTCGAGCGCGACGACCTTCTTGTCCTTCAGCGCCTGCGGCACGTCGCCGGCCAGGATGCGCTGCGCCAATCCCTCGACGACGGCCGTCTTGCCGACGCCCGCTTCGCCGATCAGCACCGGGTTGTTCTTCGTTCGCCGCGCGAGCACCTGCATACAGCGGCGAATCTCCTCGTCGCGCCCGATAACCGGGTCGAGCTTGCCCTGCCGGGCGGCCTCGACCAGGTCGCGGCCAAATCGTTTCAGCGGCTCGTACGTATCCTCCGAACTCTGCGACGTCACGCTCGCCCCGCCGCGGATTTCCTTGAGCGCCGCCAGTATGTCATCACGGCTGATCGCGTTGAGCTTCAGCAGCTCGCGCGCGTCGCTCGGCACCTCGGTCAGCGCCAGCAGCAGATGCTCGCTGGACACGTACTGGTCCTTCATCTGCTGCGCCTGTCTCTCGGCCGCGCTGAGGACCTCCGCTAAGCTGCGGTGTGCGCTGAGCGATCCGCCGCTCTGCTTGGGCAGTCGGCCCAGCTCGCTCTCGGTCATGGAGCGGATCTGCACAACGTTGGCACCGGTCTTCTCGAGAATCGGCACGACCACGCCGCCGCCGTCCCCCAGGGGCAAGCAGGGCCGCCAGCAGATGCAGCGGCGTGACTTCGGGGTTCCCCGCGTTCTGGGCATTCTGCTGGGCGCGTTGCAGCGCCTCGCCGGCCTTGATCGTGAATCTATCAGCATTCATGCACATACTCCCTTCAGGTCGGGCCGATCGGTGGCCCTTCCGAAGGGACTACATGCACGCCGCGTTCCGGGCGGGCGATCGCCGTAACATTCGTATTTGCAGCTTGTTACGGCCGTCGGGCTGTACACGGGCCCTGCCACAATGGCACCCCCGACAGCCGGTTGGCTGGTGATTCCCGAGGCAGCAGGGGGGCTACATCAATCGGTTGGCGGTGCCGAAGGGCGCACACCAATATCCTTCGACTGACCATCCCGGGTGAGCCGGCGTCACTGTCTCGCGGGCCGGCGGGTGATCCGTGCGTCCCGTGAGCGAAGATGTGGGTGTCAGTCGGGGCGGGGCTAGCCGCCGTACGCCACGTGCAGGTTCCACCCCACGAGCGCGCCCACGAACAACGCCAGAAGATTGGCCGTGATCCATGCGAAGATCGCCATGAGTTTCTCCCTTGGCTGGTTGCCATGAACGAGTTGCGTGCCGATCCGGGATTTCGCGGACGGGCACGGCGTGAATTGTGGCCCGGGTCCACCCAACGTGGCCGGCGGCCACAGCACCTGCGGCGTATTGTCCCCCAGCCCGCCGCGGTATCAACCCCCATTTGCATTTCGGGGCAGAACATCTCGCTGGCCGCGCTACGCTTCGTCCGTCAAACGGGCAAGCACGCCGCCGTTGCTTTCTCCACCCGGGCCAGTTCATCGGCCAACTTGGTAAGAGATAGGCGATCTCCCAGGAACGTGAATGCACAGTTTCCGTTGACGATCTCAATGTTTCGCAGGTTCGTTGCCTGAGATGTCACGGTCTTGATGCTTTGATTCAGGGGACGGCCAATACACACGTTGTTGTCGACCACCATGCCCCCCGATGAGTTCGCGACGTGCTTGTCAAGACGCTCGTCGAAATGCTCCAGGTGATTCCGGAATTTCCTGTCGCGTAGGCACGTCAGTTGGTTCAGATTCAACCTCTGTTTGTCCAGCTGTTCCTGCAATGAACTCCGCGCCTGCTGAGCGCGATTCGGTTGACCCGCAGGCGCGTTTACGGTTTTCGATCCAGTCGCTCCTGACGACAGCCCAAGGAGTTTGGAGGCATTACCCGCGCATACCAGCATCCAGTGCGCCTGTTTGTGCACGGCCTCGGCGCTGCCAGATTTGTCCTCCATCAGCTTGATGATGGCCTGGTAGGCTTCAACGGCCCAACAGCACTGGGTGTGCAATTCTCTGCAGTAGACGTACGTCATGGCTTCGGTCTCAGCTTGA
The DNA here is from genome assembly GCA_963666925.2 of Phycisphaerae bacterium. Classification (GTDB taxonomy): domain Bacteria; phylum Planctomycetota; class Phycisphaerae; order UBA1845; family Fen-1342; genus JANQFV01. The sequence goes on from CAXXTC010000007.1 coordinate 106,849, forward strand.
TTCTCAACCCATCCAGGCACCGATGTCATCGCCGCCCCAGAACCTCCTAGAACCGCCGAATCACGCCTACCACCACGCCCTGGACCCGCACGTCTTTGACTTTGATCGGCTCGTAGGCCGGATTTGCCGGCTGGAGGCGGATGCCGTCGCGCTCGCGGTAGAAGCGTTTTAGCGTCGCGTCGCCCTCGTCCAGCAGCGCCACGACCGTTTCGCCGTCGCGGGCCGTGTCGCGTTTCTCAACGACTACGTAATCCCCGTCGCGAATGCTGTCGTCGATCATGCTGTCGCCGCGGACCTTGAGCACGAACGTTTCGTGCGGCGTGACGAACATATCCTCGAGATCGATGACCTCGCGATCCTCGAGCGCCTCAATAGGCTGACCGGCGGCAATGGTGCCGACCAGCGGGAGACAGGTGGATTTTTCGTCGGGAAAATCGATATTGGCACTAAGTCGCAAAGAGCGTGCCTTGTGTCGGGAGCGCTTGAGGAACCCTTTCTTCTGGAGGGCGGCGATGTGTTCGAACACCGTGACCTTGCTTACGCCGAACTCGTCCGCCAACTCCTGCATGGTGGGGGCGTAGCCCCGGGCGTGCGTGAAGTCCCGGATGAACGTGAGCACGCGGAGCTGTTTCGGGGTGAGCGCTCGCTGGGGTCGGCTCGCAGATCGTCGAGGCATCGTATTCCTCCGCCAAATAGGCACTGAGCGATCCGAAGATCACCGGGGGCAGAGGGCGATGTTCGTCGGCAGCAGCCCAGACGCGCCGATCGGAGGGGGCCTCCGCGACACGCTCCACAACCGGATCGCAACCCAACTGGCGAGCCATCCGCGCTCGCAAATCGGACACCTGCTCAGAGTTCAACGGAGCCGACTCCAGATCTAACAAACCCGGACCCGTTTCGTGAACCTCCCGGCAGTAATCACCGCCAGGACCTGTCAGGCAGAGCATGCTTCCCGGCCGAGGTCTTGTGGACACCACGCACTCCTTTGCGTTGCCAACTCCACCGCACCTGCACCCGTGTTCGCAGGTTATTCGCCCAAATAATAACCTAACTTTGGGCGTTTGTCAAATGGAGTGGCCAGATTTCGGCTCAATAACCGCGCGCAACATCATGTTGCCAAGCGCCACACAGACACTATAACTTGTGTCTGGGCCCGGGGGGTAAAAAACTGAAAAAATCCACCCGTGATCGCGCCCGGCCAACCCGGCCAAAACCGCACGCAAATGTATATAACCTGTTGTAATCCTGTGGATTAGGAGCGTGTGCGGGGCGTTTTGCCACCCGGGGAGGGTTCGGTCAAAAAGTTACGCGCCACCCTGGTAACTGGTGCCCCGCCAACTCGTTTTTCGACCCAGGCAGCGGGTCAGAGCATTGAGCGTAATACCCAAACAAACGCCGGCCCCAAGCGGATAACTCAGCGCCCACGGAGCCGCCCGCCCGCAGAGCGGATAAAACCGCCACAGCACCGACTGCTGGGCCACGATCGTAGCTCCGCTGGCCAGGGCCAATCCCAGGCCGGCCGACCCGGCCAGCGGCGCCAGCACCAGCGTCAGATAGGGCGAGACGCTGAAAACGGACAGGAAAATCGCGCTGGCCAGGAGCCGGGGAATCGTGCCAAAGCACCCGTAGAAAATTCGGCTCCACCCGCGCCAGATCTGCCGCAGCCCGACATACATCCGCACGCTGTACCAGCCGGCTCCGCGCAGCACCCGCAGCCGCAACCCCACCTGCTTGGCCTGCCGGGCGAAATGCATGTCCTCGTTCAGAGCTGTCCGATGCTGCTCGTGCCCGCCGATCTGCTCATAGGCTGACCGGCTCATCAGCATGAACGCGCCGTTGGCGTAGGCCCGCGGCGACTGCGGATCGTTCACTTTTTGCGGCGGAAACCAGAAAACCATGATGGCGCCCGCCGGCGGCTGCACGACCCGTTCCCAGAACGTATGTGCCTCCAGCTCGGGCAGCACCGAGAGAAAATCAACTCGCTCGCGTTGGGCGTAGCCGACGGCCGCCCGGAGCAATTCGCGGGCGTGATAGCGGCAATCCGCATCGGTGAAACAGAGCAAATCGCCGCGCGCCTGCTGCCCGCCCAGGTGCATGGCGTGATTTTTGCCCGCCCAGCCGGCCGGCAGCTTCTCGACATGAATCACCCGCAGACGCTCATCCCGGCCGGCGATCTCATCCATGATCGCCCCGGTTCGATCGTCGCTACGGTCGTTGACCGCGATGATTTCCAGGTTGGGATAATCCTGCTTGAGCAGCCCCTCCAGGCAGTCGGCGATGTTCGCCTCTTCTTCCTTGCCCGCCACCAGCACGGTCAGCGTCGGCAGTGGGGGGGCTTCGGCCATTTCGGCCGCGTCGTCCGACGACAGCACCGGGTCAGCGTCGGCAGCATTGAGCTGGAGGTGTCGCCGCAGCCACACCAGGCCGATCAGCAGCGTAAACCAGAACCACACCGCCAGACCCGAAAAATGCAGGGTAAATTCAAAGCAATGAGCGATCACGCGTAGCTCCCGTGAAATCCTGGTTGAGCAGCGTAGCGAAACGGAGACAATGTCGCCAACGTCCCCAATGCGAGGTTGTGTGAATGGACCCCCGACGACTGAAAATACTGTACGTGTTTGCCGGACTGCTTCTGACCAGCTCGGCCGCTGCCCAGCAGAGCCAGCCGGCCGACGGTGGCCTGACGCTTCAGCCATATGCCGATCCGGCCTTCGGATTCGAACTGCAAGTCCCCGCCGGCTGGCAATATGACCGCTCACGCTTTCAGCAGTTCAAAGACTCCATCGGACTGTTACGCGGCATTGGCCCCGGCGACCGCCAGGCGCTCCAGATACTCGTGTTCCGCAGTTTCCCCATGCGGCCCTTCGAAGACTGGCTGGTTGATTTTGGCAAAGCCCTGTCAGAGCTGGTCCTGGCCGAACGCATCGATTGGGAAACCTGGCGTCTGCCGCCACGCGCCGGCGCGATCTTCAGCTACACATCGCGTCTCGGTGGGGGGGCTACACAGAGTCACTGCCTCTGTCTGCCGTTCGATCCGAACACCGTCTGGGTGCTGATCTACCAGCGGGCCGCGCGCGGTACCGCCGACTGTGCTCAGGTGCGGGCCGAGTTTGGTCAGATCATCAACACGCTGCATGTGCTCTACGACCCCGCGCAGGCCGAGCAACTGGCGCCCGCGTTCGAGCGCGGCACCGAGCTGCTCCAGCGTCTGCGCGACCAGGCCGACCAGGTCCAGCTCGACGACGCCGAGTATTACTACGAGCTGCTGCTTGATCACAAGCCGGTCGGATTTATGACCCGTCGAATCTGGCGCGATGAGTACGTCTTCAGCAGTCCGGAGGCCAACCGCCGGTTTGCGAAAGACGGCGTACGTATGCAGGAGCGCTCGTGGCGGTTCGGCGACGACGGCACTGCCCGCTACTCGCACCTGGACGCGTTTAGCAGCTTCGACTTGCGCAGCGAGGTGGTCGAGTATCAGCAGGTGCACATACCGGCCCCCGATGTTCCCGACGCGCAGCCGCTGATCAAGACCGACCAGGTTATTCGCGAGGACGAGGTGCTCGTTTCGAGTTTCACGACCAGCCTCGACAAGGGCCTGCCCAATCCGCGCAAGCCGATCGAGGTCGGGCCGGTGTATCTCGATCTGGCCTGGGTCCGGCTGTTGCCCGGGCTGTTGCTGAGTGGTAACGACGAGCCGCGCGCTTTTGCGATTTACAACACGGAGACGCGCAGCCTGGTACAGCATCTGATCACGCCGCAGGGTGAGAAGAAGCTGCCGGAGGGGGGCGAGTCGGCCTACGTATTCGCGGTACGCGAGGGGTTCATGCGTGATCCGGCATATTACTACACCGATCGGCGGGGCAACCTGTTGCGTCTGGAAGCGGGCGATCTGATCGTGCGCCGGCTGAGCGCGGCCGACGTGGAACGCCGCTACGGCCCCCGGCGCGACGCCGCCAAGAAGCGTTATCATCGACTATGGTCGCCGTAGCACTCTTTGGCAACGACGGCCCCGCTGGCAGAATACCTAAGATCCGCACAGTTCGACCAGCGCAGACAACGGCAGTCTTGCAGCTTGGTGAACACCCCGGTACGCCGGTCACGCGTGCGACCCCATTCCCATCGACGGTCACGCTGACCGCCCGCCCCACGCCGTGTGCCACGGCCGGGACCACGTTCGGCTCCTGGCGCCATCATCCGGGGCGCGCCGGCCCTCTTTGTTCTTGCAGAACCTGGCGCCCCCTGGGTACACTGCAATGGGCTGGAAAGGAGTGGGGCCATGAGCCAGCGGTCTATGACGTTAGCTTGTGCATTTGCCGCAGCAGCCTCTATGGCCACCGTAATGTCGGCACGCGGCGGAGACGTAATCAGTCAACTGACTGACCCCGTGCAGGCCGAGTGCGAGGGATTCGTTGACATAATCAACGCCTGGATCGAGCAGGAGGGTGGGCTGCTGACGTTTGTCATCGAGACCCGTGAGTCAATCCCCAGTTCGATTCCGTACGTTAACGAGCAGATTACGTTCCTCTGGCTCGTTGATGCCGACAACGACCCCGACACCGGCCAGCCACATGAGCAACTCGGCACTGAGTTCAACGTCCGCGTGTGCATCAGCGAGTTGTTTGGCGGCGGCTTGGTGGACGTCACCGGCGAGCTGCCCGGCGGTGGGTGCGGAACCGTGCTGATCGAAGACAACCGCGTGCAGATCGCCATCGGCCTCTCGCAGATAGCGTACCCGTCCCAGTTCCATTGGGGTTGCGACGCGTTCCACGCGATCGATGACGTCGCCGTATCGGCCAACCATGAGACCGACGTCGCCATTGCGGAGACATTGCCGTACACCCCACCGGCCCGCGTCAGAGTTATCACACCGCTGCTGATGCTGTGTCCCGCGGGGCCGGCCACAGGGCAGTTGGAGGTTGAGATTCTCGACAGCGCTGGTAACACCCTCCCGACCGGCGACTATCACCTGGCATTTCAAAGCTCCAACGAAGCCGTCGCGACCGTGGACGCCACCGGCGCGGTGACGGCGCACGCCGTCCCCGTCCTGCTCGAGGACACGCCGTACGTGGAGGTCCGGGCCGACGGTCTGGCGGCTGATAACTTCGCCGTCATTCGAGTCACGGAGACCGATCTGGGCATCGCGCATCAGACCTTCGGCGGCGCCAGCGTCGCGTTTTATCTCCCCCCCATAATCGAGGGCGTCGACCTCGATCAGCTCACCGCGGATTACCAGATCGTGGAGGCGACCGATCTGGCCTACGCCGCCCAGCTGGAGTTGATGGACCAAGCCCCGTCTCAAGGTGGCACTCAGTATTTCGTGCTCGATGTAACCGACGATCCTGCGACGGTTCCGTGCGGCCTCAGCGGAAACCCCGTCCGGCTGGGCTGGCATTACGACGTGCCCGTGCACAATTCATGCTTCATTATCAACGATCCGGACCACCGTGTGCCGCAATGGGCCGTTTATTTCCATGAGATGGGTCACGACTTCACGTTGCACTCGTGGGGTTTCGTACAGTTCTGCACGGCGTCGGACACGCACGGCTGGAAGTACACCGAGGCATTTGCGTCCATGGCTGGCGCGTGGTCCTGGTATCGCCTGACGCGCTGTCCGTCGGAGGTTGGCCCCGCGAACGTCGCCAGTATTGCTGAGCACTTCCCGAATATTGACCCGGCGGGGCGATTGGCGTTGCTCGACTATCAGGCTACCGGCGCCAACTACGCCGACATCACGGTTGGGGTCATTTGCGACATCCTTTGGGACATGTATGACGACTACACGGCCCAGGTATGGTATGACGTGTTCAGCACGTTTGTCCCGGCGGACGAACCGCTGCCCTGCATATTGGACACTGACGCCAAACAGGCCACCTGGCTCGTCGCCGCCATCAGCGCCTCCGTTGGCACTGACCTGCGCGCACGTTTCGGCGCCGAGTACGGATTCCCGATCGACAATGAGGCTTGGCCGGAATTGCTCGCCGCGGTCCAATCGCGGATCGGCGCGCGGCCGTGGCAGGGCCCCTGGCCGGCTGACTTCGACTGCGACTGGGATGTGGATTTCTACGATTTCATCCCGCTGTGCGACTGCCTCACGGTTCCGGACGCCGGTCTCTTGCAACCCGTTTGTGAGTGTGCTGACTTTGATCGCGACGTCGATGTTGATCTGGTCGACGTGTTGGCGTTCCAGGCCGCGTTCACTGGCTCTTAGGTTTGGCTACTAACGGCAGCGCCGGTCTGTTGGGGTTGCAAGGCGCCGCGCTTCGTCATACCCCACCCGCGGGTCGCGTTGATATTCGCATGTCAGAAGAGGGCGTTTCGACGCTGTGCGGGTCCTTGCGTATTGAGAACCAGAGGCCCCGGCAGTATACTAGACAATGAGTAGGCACGAATCGCTACGAGCGCCCGGATGGTTTTGTTTTCTGGCTTTGCCAGGTCGGTTCTCGGCCGGTCGCGTTCCCTTCGCGGGGGAGGGTGTGCACCTGCCCCCGGGGGGGCCGACACAACCCTGTGAGGATTTTCTTATGACCGCAACACGTTGTGCCAAGGTGATGATGATTGGTGTCCTGCTGGCGTCGGCGTCGCTTACGCTGGCCGACCCGCCCAGTTCATTTGACCTCCGCGACTACAGCGGCCAGAACTTCGTCACCTCGGTTAAAAATCAATCCGGCGGAACCTGCTGGACGCACGGCGCCATGGCTGCCATCGAGGGCAACCTTCTCATGACCGGTAACTGGGTCGCGGCCGGCGAGAGCGGCGAACCCAATCTCGCCGAGTATCACCTCGATTGGTGGAACGGTTTTAACCAGCACAACAACGACGACATCAATCCTCCGTCGGGCAGCGGGCTAGAGGTCCACCAGGGCGGCGACTATCGCGTCACCTCCGCCTACCTGACTCGCGGCGAGGGTGCCGTGCGCGACGAAGACGGACAATCCTATAGCTCCGCGCCCGCCCGGTCCGACCCGAGCTACCACTACTACTACCCACGCGATATCGAGTGGTACATCGCAGCTGAGGACTTGAGCAACATCAACCTGATCAAAGAAAAGATCATGACTGTTGGTGTCATGGGCACCTGCATGTGCTATGACTCGGCCTTCATCACCGGGGCACGCCACTACCAGCCCGCCAGCAGCACCATGCTGCCCAACCACGCCATTGCGATCATAGGCTGGGACGACGACAAGGACATGGATGACGCCGGCACGGTTGATCCGCCCGGGCCAGGTGCCTGGCTGTGCAAGAACAGTTGGGGGACCAGCTGGGGCGAGAGCGGCTTCTTCTGGATCTCCTACTACGACAAGTGGTGTTGCCAGGAGCCCGAGATGGGCGCTGTCTCGATGCAGAACGTCGAGTTGATGCCCTACGACAACGTCTACTACCACGACTACCACGGCTGGCGCGACACTTTTACCGCCTCCGAGGCGTTCAACGCGTTTGTCGCTGAGAGTGACGAGGGCCTCACCGCGGTGAGCTTCTTCACCGCCTCAGACAACGTCACGTATACCGTGCGAATTTACGACCGCTTCGAAGGCGGCGAACTGCTCGACGAGCTGTCGAGCGCGACCGGTACGATTGCCTACACCGGCTTCCACACCATCGACCTTGGCACGGGCGTCACCCTGACCGCGGGCGACGATTTCTACGTCTACCTCGAGCTTTCCGACGGCGGCCAGCCGTTTGACCGCACTTCGGACGTGCCCGTTTTGCTGGGTGCCCACTACCGCACGATTGTCGAGTCGTCCGCCAGTGCCGGCGAGAGCTACTATCGCGAAGGCGGCGTCTGGCACGACCTGTACGACTATTCGTTCGGCAATTCGAGCTGGGATCAGACCGCCAACTTCTGCATCAAGGCGCTGACCGGCGAGCTGCCCGGGCTGCGCGTCTCACCCGACGATGGCTACTACGCCGCTGGTGCGGAGGGCGGACCGTTCACCCCCACCAGCAGTACCTATGACATCGAGAACACCAGTGACGACTCGATCGACTACGTGATCTCCTGTGACCCGCCGGTATCCTGGCTCACGTTGGCCGGCGACACGTCGGGCACGCTCAACTCGCAGGCCACCGGCCAGGTCTCGGTGTCGCTTAATGCCGAAGCCGAAACTTTGCCTGCCGGCGCCTATGTCACCACGCTCAAGTTCGTGAACACAACCAACCACATTGGCGACGCCGAACGCAGCGTCGTTCTGGCCATCGGGTCACCGGTCGTGCAGTTCGAGTGGAATATGGATGCTGATCCCGGCTGGACGTGCGAAGGTAACTGGGCCTGGGGCGAGCCGACAGGCGGCGGCGGTGAGTACGGCGAATCCGACCCCGACAGCGGGTACACCGGAACGAACGTGTACGGCTACAACCTGAGCGGCGACTACTCCAATTCCATGTCTGAGACCCACCTGACCAGCCTCCCGCTCGATTGCAGCGATCTGTTCGCCGTCGAGATCGACTTCTGGCGCTGGTTGGGTGTCGAGCAGCCCAGCTACGATCACGCCTACGTGCGCGTCAGCAATGACGGCACCAACTGGACCACCCTCTGGGAGAACACCACCGAGATCACGGACACCTCCTGGCAACCCATGTCGCTGGATATTTCGGCCGTCGCCGCCGGCCAGCCGACCGTCTACCTCCGCTGGACGATGGGCCCGACGGATTCCGGCTGGCGCTATTGCGGCTGGAACATCGACGATATCCAGGTGCTCGCGATCGCCGCGGTCGAGCAGTTCTCCCCAGGCGATTCAAACTGCGATGCGGCCGTGAATTTCGACGACATCGACTACTTCGTCGCTGCCCTGATCGACGAGCAAGGCTGGATCGACATGCACGGCGGTAGCCCGACTTGCGGCTACATCAACGTCAACGACATGAACGCCGACACGTTCGTCAACTTCGACGACATCGACGGCTTCGTGGCGGCCCTGGTCGGCTCCTGAGCCGCCATTGACGATTAATCGGCACACCGGCAGGCAGCGCGCCGCGATCTACCAACGCGGCGCCGCTGCCGCCGACCGAAACTCTTTCCCCGCCGAGTTATAGGACTACCAAGCACCCGCCCGTTTTCCACATATACGCTTCACGCCCTCTATCGGACCTCAGTTCTTCTGGTATTGATGCCTGCGCCGCGATAAGCTCGAAGTCAACGGGCTCGGGGTGTGCCGGAAGGGCCCCCGTCGCCCCTGCGGAGAACCGATCGCTCCGCTTCGCTGGGATGTCGAACTCACCGGGATCTTTGCCACAGGAGGCTTGTGCTGTGTCCACACTGAAGCTGTTTCGTCAAACGTGCCTGTTCAGTTTGCTGGTGTTGTTGGCATCTGCTGGAGTGAGCGGCGCCTGGGCCTCCGTGCCCGGACAGGCGGCCGCCATGCAGGTCAGTGAATCCAGCTACTACGATTTCATGGATAATTGGCTCTACACCCATCAGGGCGACAACCGCGGCCCGAGCGGCCCCGACCTGGTCCCCTGTCGTGAAAACATCGTATATCTCATGCAGTCCTACGGGCTCGACGTCACCATCGAGCCGTTCACCTACTCCAGCGGAACCTATCACAACGTCGTCGGCACATTGTGGGGCACCGTCGATCCCGACATCGAGTACGTCATCGGCGCCCACTACGATTCTGTCAGCAATCCGGGCGCCGACGATAACGCCAGCGGCGTCGCCCTCGTCCTCGAATGTGCCCGCATCCTCAGCCAGTATGAATCAGATTACACCATCCGCTTCGTCGCGTTCTCGATGGAGGAGGTTGGCCTCGTCGGCAGCAGCGCCTATGTCTCTGCCCACGCCGGCGACGATATCCGCGGCATGATCTCTGCCGACATGGTCGCCTACGACACCGGCACCAATATCGCCCGCATCTACGGTCGCGACACCTCCGCCACAATCAAGAACGCCCTCGGGGCCGCCATCGACGAATACAGCGATGGACTGACCTGGACTGACAGCGGCCGGCTCGACGCCAGCGATCACGCCCCCTTCGAGTCCGCCGGCTACCAGGCCTGTCTCCTGATCGAGGGACTGGTCTGGAGCAACCCGTACTACCACAGTTCCGGCGATTACATGGAGCAGCCCAACTACCTCGATTTCACCTTCGCCACCCGCATGACACGCAGCGTCGCCGGCTGGCTCGTCGACCAGGCCGGCGTGCTCGTCGATGCCGACTACCTGACCTTCGACTATCCCGACGACTTGCCCGAGCTCGTCAGCCCTGCCGGCGGAACGGCCATCCGTGTCGACGTCATTCCCATGGGCGACGCGATCGTGCAGGCCGGCTCGGCCACACTGCACGTCGACATCGGCAGCGGCTGGGAAACCTACGCCCTTACCGACCTCGGATCCAATCAGTACGAGGCCGTCATCCCCGCCGCCCCCTGCGGCGATTCCGTGCTGTTCTACTTCTCCGCTGAGGATATCGACAGCAACGTCTTCACCGATCCGATCAACGCTCCCGGCACCTATCACACCGCCCTGGCAGCCTATGGCGAAGATGTGTTCTACAGCGAGACGCTCGATTCCAGCCCGGGTTGGTTCACCGAAGGGCTCTGGTCTTTCGGACAGCCCGCCGGCAGCGGCGGCGATTCCCACGGCAACCCCGATCCCGACAGCGGATACACCGGAGATTACGTCTACGGCTACAACCTCGCCGGCGACTACGAAAACGGCCTCGATGAACTCCATCTGACCAGTACCGCGATCGACTGCACAGGAAAATTCGGCGTCAAGTTGAACTTCTGGCGCTGGCTGAATGTCGAACAGCCCTCCTACGACCACGCCTACGTCCGCGTCTCCAACGACGGCAACACCTGGACGACCGTTTGGGAAAACAGCAGCGAAGTTGCAGACGCTGATTGGACCGAGCAGACGCTCGATATCTCCGCCGTAGCCGACGATCAACCCGCCGTCTACCTCCGCTGGACCATGGGTGAAACCGACGGTTCCTGGCAATATTCCGGCTGGAACATCGACGACGTCAGCCTCAGCGCGTTCGTTTGCACCGCCCCCTACGTCCCCGGCGATTCAAACTGCGACGCGGCTGTAAACTTCGACGACATCGACTGCTTCGTCGCGGCCATCGTCGACGAGCAATCGTGGCTCGATCTCCACGGCGGCAGCGCTGCCTGCGGCTACCTCGACGTCAACGACCTCAACGGCGACACCTACGTGAACTTCGACGACATTGACGGCTTCATCGCGGCAATAGTTGGCGGCTGACACAATCTCTCCTGCCGTCGGCCCCACTGTGGCACCGGTTTTCAACCGGTGTGTCGAAGAGGCCGCCCCTTGCGCCACTGGTTATCAACCGGTGATCGCTACTGGAACAGGTTCCAGGCGAATATATATAACGGGCGCGCTGCGGCTTGTCAGCTCAGCAGCACGCCCGTTTTATTCGTCAGCTCTCCACCTCCGCCGAGCTTCAATCAACGCGTCGTCCGGCCATGCCGGCGACGATCAGAGCACGGTAGGGGGGGAGTCGCGTCGGCTGGGCTGGTTTACCAGCGACCGCGCCGGCCGCCACCGCCACCACCGCCACCACCGGGGCCGCCGGCGGGACGCGGACGGGCTTCGTTTACCTTCAGCGCACGGCCGCCAAAGTCCTGTCCGTCCAGCGCCGAGATTGCCGCCTGAGCCTCTTCGTCCGAACCCATTTCGACAAAGCCGAAGCCTTTGCTACGACCGGTCGCCCGATCGCTGATCACGTTGGCACTGTCAACGGTGCCGTGACTGGCAAAGAGCTGTTCCAGCTCACTGCTCGTGGTGTCGTAGCTCAAGTTTCCAACATACAGTTTGCGACCCATCTTGAGTCTCCTATGCGCCCGTCGCCCGCGTTTCCGAACCTCGCTGCCGTGTCTTCAATCCACCGGGATTCAATGGCCATTGGCCGTTGTGCACCCGTGTTCCCGAGCCGGTTGCCTGGCGGCGCTCCGGACCGATCGCGGATCGTCTCCCATCGAGGAGAATTCGACACTCAGTCAGTGATGCTGGCGAGGGATGAAACTGGATCTTTGGGCTCTCTAAGTTACTGCGGCTCCTGCCGCCAAATGCCTCTAGGACCACTGCAATCCGCACCCGCCGAACGGGCGCGCTACAGCTCAGGCTGAAATCGAAGCCTCCAATGACCAGTCCGTTTCGGGAGAGAGCACTTGCACTTGCAAGCGATTCTGCGAGAAGGGAAAGGATCGAAGAACTCTAACATTCCACACTATCGTATACGCAATTTGCCACGCTGGCAATCACTACCAGGCCCGATTGGGGCGGAACCGGGCGCAGCTCATGTGCCTCCGACCGCCAGGGGCCCCCCGGAAACGCAATAGCCCCTATACCCGGGCCGCCCGCAACCCGGGCGGCGTTCTCGTTCACGGCCCGCTCCAGGACGCTGCTAGGCCAGGTTCATCGTCATCAGGAACAGCCGGTTCGACTCCATCTTCTCCAGTCGGCTACGCAGCAGCTCGACCGATTCGACCGGGTTCATATCGCTAAGCACCCGGCGCAGCATGTAGACCTTTTCGAGCTCGTCCGGGTGCAGCAGCAGCTCTTCCTTGCGCGTGCCCGACGCCGGAATATTGATCGCCGGCCAGATACGCTTGTCCACCAGGCGGCGGTCCAGGTGCAGCTCGCTGTTACCCGTCCCCTTGAACTCCTCAAAAATAACCTCGTCCATCTTCGATCCGGTGTCCACCAGGGCCGTCCCGATGATGGTCAGGCTGCCGCCTTCCTCAATGTTACGGGCCGCCCCGAAAAACCGCTTCGGCTTCTGGAGCGCGTTGGCATCAACGCCACCCGTGAGGATCTTCCCGGAGTGCGGCACTTCCGTGTTGTACGCCCGCGCCAGACGCGTGATCGAATCCAGCAGAATGACCACGTCGTGCCCATACTCGACCAGTCGCCGGGCCTTGTCGATCACCATCTCCGCCACCTGCACGTGCCGGCTGGCCGGCTCGTCAAACGTGGAGCTGATAACCTCGGCCTTGGTGGCCCGCTGCATCTCGGTCACTTCCTCCGGCCGTTCGTCGATCAGCAGGATGATGACCTTCGCGTCCTCGTGGTTGTGTGTGATGGCGTTGGCCATCTTCTGCAACAGAACCGTCTTCCCCGTTCGCGGCGGCGCGACGATCAGCATGCGCTGTCCCTTCCCGATCGGTGTGACCAGGTCGACGATGCGCATGTTCAGTTCTTTCGGATTCGTTTCCAGGTAGAGCCGCTCGTCCGGGTGCAGCGGCGTCAGATCCTCGAAGTTGGTCTTCTCCGTCACCGCCTCCGGCGATTCGTAATTAATCGCCTCGACCCGCAGCAACGCGAAGTAACGCTCCGATTCCTTCGGCGGACGAATCTGCCCCGCCACGATATGCCCATTGCGCAGGCCGAAACGCCGAATCTGCGACGGGCTCACGTAAATATCATCCGGGCACGGCAGGTAGTTATACTCGGGGCTGCGCAGGAAGCCGAAGCCATCCTGGAGCACCTCGAGCACGCCCTCGCCATAGAGCAGACCGTTCTGGCTGATGCGGCGCTTCAGAATCTGGAAGATGAGGTCCTGCTTAGGCAGCCCCACGTACTCCTCGATATCCTCTTCCTTCGCGACTTCGTGCAACTCCGCGACCGTCATCTTCTGAAGATCGGTGATGTGCAGCTCACCACGCTTGATGCGCTCATACTTCTCGTGCGTCTCGCGATCAATCGGCGAGTCATCATCCGGCTCGCTCTTGCGCTTGCGACGCTTCTTGGTCGGTTCGGTCGCCTCCGTGCCGTCGTCCTCAGCACCAGCCGGCGACTTCGTGGTTGCAGTTTCGTTTTCTTCCTCAGCAGCTTCGTCCACCGTGCTTTCGCCCTCTTCGGGGATGCTCTCGATGACGTCCTGGAGCTTCTTCTTGCTACGGGAACGAGTGGATGCCTTAGCCATTCTGGACCTCGCACGATGGCGCACCATTACTACACAGGGGCGCCGCTAACCTGACGCGTGTTCCACCGTTGATGCCCGCTCACGGGCATTCAAACCGGCTTACGATCTTCTTGAGGATGTCAAGTACCTGGGGACGCAACTGCGCCACAGGCCCGTTGTTGTCTACGACGAAATCGGCCCGCCGCCGTTTCTCCCCCAGCGGCATCTGCCAACTTTCCCGCTGTTGGAGTTCATCCACGCTCCACCCACGATTCGCGTGAAGGCGCTGCAACCGAGCGGCCTCGGTCGCTTCTACATACACAATAGCGTCACACTCTCGATCGAGGTTACTTTCAAACAGGAGCGGGGAATCGAGGACGATGGCCTTGATCGCTGGATTATTATCTACCGCCCGTATCATAGCCCTGCGCCGCTGGTCAATCAAGGGGTGCACTAGGCTTTCCAAACGCCGTTTCTGCTCCAGATCCGCAAACACGATCCGGGCCACCGATTGCCGATCAATCTCCCCATCAACCCCGATCACCCCCGCTCCCCACCACTTCCGTAGCTGCTCCTTGACCGCTGCCTCATGCAGAACCGCCCGGTTCTGCTCGTCCGAGTTGATCACCAGGCACCCCGCCGACGCGAACTCAGCCGCCACCTGCGACTTGCCCGCCCCGATCCCCCCACAAACCCCAATCGTCGGTTTCTTGCTGTGCTTGCTCACGCTGTCAGAATCTCATCAAGGGTGCAGTTGGGCGGATAAACCAGTGAATCCACCGTTCGCGGCCAAAGAGGGGCGGCGTCCTGGGCAGGCTACACGGGGAGGGGTTCACCAGCTTCCCCGCATGGTGCGACTTGTGACCCATTCCGCCCGGGTTGTCAATCCCGCCCCGTCAGGTAAAGTAGAAACGACCAGCCTGTTCGGGGGGTGTTGGTGTTCGAGACCCGGCTGGCACCAATGGAGCCACTATGACTCGTCCCACACGCGTACTAATCGCCAAGATCGGACTCGACGGCCATGATCGCGGCGCCAAGCTCATCGTCCGAAACCTCCGTGATGCCGGCATGGAGGTCATCTACACCGGCCTCTGGCAAACACCATCCTCGACCATCCACGCCGCTGTCCAGGAGGACGTCGACGTCCTCGGCGTAAGCCTGCTTTCCGCCGCACACATGACCATCATGCCCGAACTTCGCCGCCTGTGCATCCAGGCCGGCATCCCCGATATCCCCATAATAGTCGGCGGAATCATTCCCGAAGAGGACCACCAGCCTCTGCGCGAGGCCGGCATCGATGGCGTCTTCAACCCCGGAACCCCCATGAAAGCCGTCATCGACTCCATCCGCGAACTCGCAGACCGCCGTACGCGCCAGCGCCAGGACGATACCACCACTCCCGACCTCCAGAACTCCACCGGACTCGCCCGCGCCATCACCTACGCTCTCATGGGACAGGCCGACCGCGTCGGAAATGTACCGGTCCCGCAGCACCCATCAGTCACGCTCGGCATCACCGGCTCCCCCGGCGTCGGCAAGTCCACCTTCATCGGCAAGCTCGCCGGCCAGCTCCGTCAGCGCGGCCGCCGCGTCGCCGTCATCGCCGTCGATCCCACCAGCCCCATCACCGGCGGCTCCGTCCTCGGCGACCGCCTCCGCATCATGCGCAACGAGCCCGACGACGGACTCTTCATCCGCAGCCTCGCCTCGGCCGGCCAGGCCGGTGGGCTCGCCCCCGGCTGCGCCGACGTCGCCCGACTCATGGCCGCTGGCGGATACGAAGTCCTCCTCATCGAGACCGTCGGCGCCGGCCAGAACGACACCGAGGTCCGCAACCTCACCGACCACGTCTTCCTTCTCGTCATGCCCGGCGCCGGCGACGCCATCCAGTTCGCCAAGGCCGGCGTCCAGGAAATCGCCACCGGCTTCGTCGTCCACAAATCCGACCTCCCCGGGGCCGACAAAACCGTCCGCCAACTACGCGAATCGCTCGCCGACGATCGCCCCGTCTGGGCCGTCAGCTCACTCCGCGTCGAGGGACTTGACCCCCTCTGCGAATGGCTCGAAGAAAAGCTGGACACCTGATCCCCGCTTACCCATCCGCAAATCCGACCACCTGAGCACGCCGCCAACGTTGCGTTCCGGCCCACGCCCGTTACGCTGCCACCCATGCTCGCATGGCTGGATCATCCCCGCACGCACCACATCGGCGTGCCGCTGCTGCTACTCATCACCGCCACCATCGCTCTCACTTCCCTCATCACCGACAGCGTTACATTCGACGAGACCAGCCACCTCACCGCCGGCCTGAGCGTCCTCCGCACCGGCGACTATCGCCTCGCCCCCGACCATCCGCCCCTCGCCAAAATCTGGTGTGCCGCACCGCTCCTCCTGCTCGATTGCGACTGGCCGCCACCCGACGACGAGCACTGGGCCAGCGCCAACGTCTTTCAGTTCGGCCGCGAGTTCCTCTTCCAGCTCAACAACGGCCAAAGGCTCGTAGTCGTCGGCCGCTGCATGATGGTTGTGCTCCTCCTCGCCACGTGCTTGACCATCTATTTCACGGCGCGCCTCGTCGCCGGCCCCCGCGCTGCCCTCTTCGCCCTGACACTGGCGGCACTGAGCCCGACCCTGCTCGCCCATGGCCGACTGGTCACGACCGACCTGCCCATCACGTTGATGTTCGTCCTCGTGCTGCTCACTTTCGCCCACCTGTTCCGCCAGCCGACGTGGCAGCGTTTCGTACCCGCCGCCATCGCCCTCGCCGCCGCCAGTGTCACCAAGCTTTCCTGGCCACTGGTCCTGCCCAGCTTGGCCGTGATGCTCGCCGCCCGCCTGTGGCAGGCCCGGCAGGCAACCAGCACAGACAAGCCGGCCCCGTTAACCAAAGCTGCGCAAAAGCCACCAACGCGTATCGGTCCACGTCTGACACTGATGGCACTGCTCGCGATCGTCGTCGTCTGGGCCGGCATCTGGACGGTCTACGGCTGGCGCCACTCCATCGCCGCTCCGCCGACCGATCCCGCCGACCAGGTCGGCTGGGCCCGCTTCGCCGCCACCCAGGAGCAAAGCGGCTTCTACTGGCAACTCGCCCTGCACAACGACGACGGCACACCCCGCGCCGGCCTCGTGCCTACCACCATCCGCCTCATGGCCCACGTCGGACTCCTGCCCGACTCCTACCTCCTCGGGCTCGCCCAGACACTCGCCGCCACCAGCGGACGCTGCGCCTATCTCTGCGGTTCCTACGGCTCCGCTGGCTGGTGGGTCTATTTCCCCGTCGCCATTCTCATCAAAACCCCCGTCCCCGTACTCCTGCTCATCTTCCTCGGCACCATCGCCCTGGCCCGGCGAAAGATCGCTATCCGCCATCCGCTCCTGCTGGTCGGCCTGATCACCTTCGCCGCCACCTATCTCCTCTACGTCATGAGCGGCAGCTTCGACATCGGCCATCGCCACGTGCTGCCGATCTACCCGACGCTTTTCGTCCTCGCCGGCGCCGCCGTCGGCTGGCTCACCCGGCGCGCCGGCCGAATCGCAATCAGCCTCGCACTCCTCTGGCTCGTCGGCGCCAATTTCTGGATCCACCCCCATTACCTGCCCTATTTCAACGAGCTCGTCGGTGGGCCCGCCCGCGGTCACCGTTACCTCGCCGACAGCAACATCGACTGGGGCCAGGACCTCCTCCGACTGGCCGACTACGTCCGCCAGCACCCGGACGAACAACTCAAGCTCGGCTATTTCGGCAGCGCCGTCCCAACTTCCTATGTCGACTGCTCATCCATGCCGAGCTTCATCGATTTCGAACCCCGCGCCGAACTCTCCGCCGGCACCTACGTCATCAGCGTCAACCGTTGGCTGGGTGTGAACGACCCCGAGCTGCGCCCCGAATTCTGGACCGACCGTTACCGCCAGGCCTACCAGACCCTCCAACAGATCGCCGAATCACCGCCGACGTCCGCCCCCAGTTCCCCGACCGCCGCCCAGCGCGAACAGGCCGCCCGGGAGTACCACGAGCTGCGCTACAAGCGCCTCATTAGTCGCCTGCGTTTGCTACCCCCCGACGCCCGCGTCGGCTACTCGCTCCTCGTGTATCGCCTCACCGACGCCCAGGTCGCCGAGCTGACCGCCCCCTGACGATCTTACCTACTCCTCCGCGCCCGCCGCCACTTCCTCCTCCGAAAGCAGATAAGGCGCCACGATGTACCGGTTCCAGCGGTATTGCAGGATCGGCATGTGCAGCCCCGAATGACCGGCCGCCTCCCACTCTTCGTTCCACCCCACCTGCTCAACCCGCTCCCGCAGCTCAGCGTCGGGCACCGCCACCTCCAGCAGGAAGCCTATTTGCGCCGCCGCCGGGACCAGTATCCGATCCATCGTGCCCCAGACCGTGCAGAACCACCCGCCCAGAAACACGTCACGCTCCGAGTACATCGCGATCAACTTCCCGTCGATGTGCTCGAGCGCCCGCGTCAGGTCATACGTCGGACTCAGCGCCGCCTGGCACAGCACCACGTTGTTCAGCTTGAACCCGTCCGGCAACTCCTCCGCCACCCACACCGCCAGTGCCGCTCCCGCCGAGTAACCCACCAGGTCGATTGGTTTATCCGGGTACTTCGCCCGATATGCGACGATCCGGTCGGCTACATATGCCGCCTGTCGCCGATTCGCCCCATAATCAAACAGGTGCGTCGAGAAGTCCGGCAACGGCCGATCCCAATCGAAGATATGTACCTCTTTCAGCAGCCCCGCCTCGCGCAGCCCGCGGTACGCGTCGTCCAGCTCGCCCGCCTCGCCGATCAAACCCGGGAACATCCACAACAGCCCGTACGCCGGCTCCGAAGTGGAGGCCTTCTGAAGTTCCGGATTGACGATCTCACCTTCCAGCGGAGCGCCACAACCCACCAGCCCGCTCACGAGCAGGCCGGCCAGCAGTCCCGCCACCGCAATCCGCACACTTACAGATCCGCACATGTTATCGTTCCCACAGCATCCACGCCGTCAGGAGAGCCTTCCACTCGCCCTGGATGGCCAATGTCGATGTGTCCCGCAACCACACCGGCCCGCAGTCGTGTCGGCCCACAAACTCGCAGCCCGCTACCGTCCGGTATGCCCGAATCCGCCCGTCCCACGCTGCGATTCGCTCAACTCTTCCGATTCTTCAATTCGGACGTGCGCGATCGGGCTGATCACGAGCTGCGCAAAACGCATCCCGCGATTAATCATATACGGCTCCCGGCCCACATTCCCAAGTACTACCTGCAATTCTCCCCGATAGTCCGCATCGATAGTCCCCGGCGCATTCGGCAGCATCACCCCGTGCCGCAGCGCCAGACCGCTCCGTGCCCGCACCTGCCCCTCGTACCCCACCGGTATCTCCAGGAACAGACCCGTCGGAATCAGCTTGATCTCCCCCGGCGCTATCGTAATCGGCTCCTGATTGGCGGCGTACAGATCCAGCCCCGCCGCATGGTCGCTCATATACTGCGGCAGCGGCAGCTCCTCAGTCCCCGGCTCCCGCCTTACCCGCAACACCGGCTGCATTTCGCAATTAGTCTCGTTCACGCGCTCGCTTCCTCGCTCTCAATGTTCAGCCCGCCCACAGTATACCGACCTGCCAAGTGCTTGACAGGGCCGCCCCCAGCGGGCGCAATAGCACCGTTGGCAGAGGCCCGCATCCTCGCGATCCCTCCGCCAACATGAGAGGTCTACAGTGAGTCCGCGCAACATCCCGCCGCTCGAATTCAAACGCGAAGGTGACCTGCTGCGCTTCAGCCTACTCCGGCAGGACGACATCCTCCCCGAACTTCCCCCCGACTACGAACTCGAATTGGCCGAGCAACTTGCCGACCTCCTCGCTGAGGGACCCACCCTCTCCGCCGAAATCGACCTCCGCGATGTACCCGCCATCAGCAGTCGCGAACTCGGGTCTATAATCGCTCTACAAAGAGTGTTGCGGCCCGCGGTCGGTCCGGTGCGCGTGGTCGGTGTCAGCAGCGGCGTACGCCACTTGCTCAAGCTCACCCGCACCGATCAGCTCTTCGACCTCCCGCAGTGACCGCCTACCCGGAATCGTTGTCACGTTGCGAGGCCATCTCACATGTGCATGGAACGCTGGATCAGGCTCATTGCCGGGACCTTCGTCATGGCCAGTGCCGTCCTGGCCTGGTTTCACAGCCCGTACTGGCTCGCGCTTACCGCGTTCGTCGGGCTCAACCTCTTCCAATCAGCGCTCACCCGCTGGTGCCTCATGGAAGACATCCTGGCCAAACTCGGCATCCCCCCGTGTCAGCACGGCACCAGCGCCGAAAAGCCCACAACCTGACCAGCCCGGCTTCTCACGCTGTCAGCATCTCATGCGAAGTGGGGCGGGCGTCTCGCCCGCCGTAGTGTGGCACAGGCTAATAGCCTGTGGCCGACGTGCCACTGTTCTTGAGCAGTGCTCCCCCCATGCCGCGAAGCGTACCGAGTAGCTGCTACCGCTCCACCGGCCGATACAACGTATCCCGCTCCACCGGCCTATACCCCGCCTCCGCAATCAGCCGGCGGATCTGCTCCACCGTCAGCTCCTGCCGATTCGTCCCGCCCCCCGTGCGCTTTGTGATGTCATACCACACCACCGTCCCGTCCAGATCATCCGCACCCCACTGGAGCGCCACCTGTGCCAACTTCGGCGTCAGCATGATCCAGAACGCTTTGATATGCGGGATGTTGTCCAGCATCAGCCGGCTCACCGCCATCGTGCGCAAATCGTCCAGCCCCGTCGGACCCGGCAAATGTGCCAGCGCACTGCCCTCCGGGATAAACGCCAGCGGCACGAAACACTGAAACGCCGCTTGCCGCTCGGCCAGCGACGCGTCCTGGTGCTCGCGCAGCTTGATCATGTGCGTCAATCGCTCGTCAACCGATTCGATATGCCCGTACAGCATGGTCGCGTTCGACGGAATGCCCAGTTCGTGCGCCACGCGATGCACGTCAAACCAGTGTGTCGCCCCCACCTTGTTCTGAAACGCTTCCTCGTGCACGCGATCGTCGAATATCTCTGCTCCGCCGCCCGGCAGGCTGTTCAGCCCCGCCTCACGCAGTGCCCTCAACACCTCGACAATGCTCATGCGCGGCTTGGCGATCCGGCCAAAATGCACAATCTCGATCGCAGTAAAGGCTTTGATGTGAATATCCGGGCAGCACGCCCGAATGGCCGCACACATGTCGGTGTAATAGGAAAACGGCAGCTTCGGATGCAACCCGCCGACGATGTGTATTTCCGTCGCGCCCTGTGCCCGCGCGTCGGCCGCCAGCTCTGCGATTTCCTCGACGGTATATTCGTACGCGTCGTCCGCCGGCGCCCCATGCGGGTTGAAATCGCGGCGAAACGCGCAGAACGAGCAGCTCAGCACGCAGATATTCGTGTAGTTGATGTGCCGGTTGATGTTGTAGAACGCCGACCGCCCGTGCAGCCGATCGCGAACTTCTGTCGCCAGTCGCCCCAACCCGTGCAAGTCCGGCGTTTCGAACAGAACTAGCCCGTCGTCCAGGCTCAACCGCTGGTTGGAGCCAACCTTCTCAGCAATCTCTTCCAGCCGGCGATCCGTAAATGTGATTCGTGCCGATATCGTTTCGTCGGGAGCGGTTTTCATATCTCGTCCAGCGTCAACGTCCGATACGCGCCGGTAAGTGGCTTGCCCGGCAGTGGTTTCTCAACGCGGGTGGCTGCTGCGATGTCGCCGATTGTAACATGCGGGAACAAATGCCGCCGCTTGGCGGTTATGCCCGACAGAATCGCAGATGAAATGATTATCCGCCCTCCTGTGGCGGCACGGAGAGCAACCCATGAAGGGCAACCTGGGGCCACTCGTGATGATCGCACTGCTGGCGGGCTACGTGATCTTCCGCCTGGCCAGTCCGGCCGGCTCAACCTGAGGGGCATTGCCCGTTGCGCCCGGTTCGGGTCGCACCGCTGTCGCCAATACCGCGCCGCCCACGCCCACCTTCGAGGCCGACACCCTCGCCGGCCAGCACCTCAATTTCCCGGACGACTTCTCGGGCAAGCTCGTGCTGCTCGATTTCTGGGCCACCTGGTGCGGATCCTGCCGCGCCCAACTGCCCCAGCTCGTCGAGCTGAACAAACAGTATTCGGACCAGGGCCTGCAAATCGTCGGCATCACCCTGGACGCCTTCCAGCGCGTTTCCGCCGACCGTGTGAAACAGTTCACCAAAGACAACAACATGCCCTGGCCACAGGTGTACGCTGACGCTACGCAGGTCGCTCAGAAGTTCGGCGTCTCGGCCATCCCCGCGGTTTTTCTCATCGACGGCAGCACTGGCCGGCTGATCGCGTCCGGTAAGGACCTTCACGGCGATACGCTCAACGCCACAATCAAAAAAAACCTCCCAGCCCGCAACTGAACGCTGCAACGTCTAGACCCGACGCGGGTATCAACTCTCGGAACACAGAGACTCAGAACGCTTGCTAGTGCCTCCCTACCTTCCGCGGTGCCGGCGGCCAGAGGACCGAATCGTTTTCGGACTACCCCTTTGGCCGCCGGCACCTTGCCTTTTGGCTCATTCCTCCCACCTCGCTATCATGCGGACGCAAAACCAGTCCCCCGGCTCATCGCCAGGGGACCACGACACTTAGGAGACAAACTCATGCAGGTGTTCTGGACCGGCGGCGGACCTGGGGGATTCTGGTTTGGGCCAGCCCTGCTCGGCGTGCTGCTGATCCTGCTCGGAATATTGCTCTACATCGTCCCCCAACTCCTCGCCTACGTCGTCGCCGGAATCTTCATCATCTCCGGTTCCGGACTGCTCGCCACCGCCTGGCGCATGCGACAACAAATCACGTACCGCCGAATCGAACGCGACGACGATTCCCCCAACTTCCCCTTCCAATAATCACCTGACCGACAAAATCAGGCCAGGAAGCTCTGCACCGTATCCAGGATGAGTTGGGCGCTCTCCGCTTCCTGCGCTTCCTCGGCCAAGTCGACAAGCGCACTCAGAAACGACGCAAACAGGCTCGTCGACGTCGTTATCAGCCCGTCCTCAACCGTGCTGCTGATGTTCTCGTCGCAGCCGTCCAGGAAAAAGGCCGATCCGCAGGCCAGAGCCGCGATTCGCCGCCAGATTCGCCAGGTGCGCATGTTCAACTCCAATCCTGACAGATGGGTTACTTCGGCAGCATGTTAGTCCCTTCCCGACTGTTCTGCCAGGGCCGGGACGCTGCCGCCGGCGCACGCCCCACGTCCGCGTAACTCGTACCCGCCCCAACCCCCTCGGCGATGCTTATAAGGCGTCGTGTTTCCCGGTTGATACGGGCCCGTTCAATTTCGTCTCACGCCGCCAGACCCGTGCCCGTTCTTCTTCAAGTCCCGCTGGGTGGCCACCGATGCTCCGATGGTATGGCAGTTTTGTATGGAGAACGCATCGTCAATGTCCACGGATAACGTGCCACCGACATCTGCACCCGTGGGCCTGCGCCTCCGCCGGTACTTATGGGACGGCGTACTCCCCGAAGCCCTCGGGTTGGGCTTCGTGGCGATCATCCTGGGTGGCTTCGTGGCGGCATACTTCGTCGCGGACTACTCCTGGTCACGCCAGACCGATGCCACCCATCAGTCCCAGGTGCAAACGTTGGCGCAGGTCACCGCAACCAGTCTCGGTGCGCTCGATGAGAACGACGGCACCGGCACTCGCCTGCTCCTCCAGCAGCTCGGCGAACTGCCCACGCTCCAGACTGTCCGTTGGCTCACGCCCGCCGGTACCGTTCGCTGCGCTTGGCCGCCCACCCTCATCAACGCCCGCCCCGGTACCGCCGCCGCCGATCGCTGCACCGCAACAGTCCCCGTACGCACACCCACCGGCACCGACCTGGGCTCACTACAGATCATCTGCGCCGCACCACCAATCGGCGGCTTCCGCGCCGCAATGCTCTGGACCTGGGGCATTGCCGCCGGCGTTACCCTGCTCGTGTTCGCCCTCGTCTATCACCGCCTCCGCCGACACCTCAAGCCCGTTGCGGCCATCGAACGAAACCTGCTCGGCTACGCCTCTGGCATCGAACACGAACTCGTCACGCTAACCCTCAGCGACTCACTCGGCAGCGTCGCCCAGGGCTGGAACGCTCTCATCCGACAACTCGCCGACATCGAACAGAAAGTCAAGAGCACCCAGACCACCGGACAGTCACAGGCTGTCCTCGCACGATTCGAGGGGGCCGTCTATCGACGACTCATCGACCACCTACCCTTCGGCGTGCTCAGTATCGGCGAGGACTGCGTGGTCAAGTATGCCAACGCGGCGGCCGGCGCCCTGCTCCATCGCGAACTCGACGTCGTCGTCGGGCACGTCGTCGACGAAGGACTCGACAACGCCGCCATCGCCCAAGCCATCGCCGGCGCCCGCTCCCGCACCGGCGCCAGCCTGACCGTCGACGATACCCGCGGCGAGGGCGACCAGGAGGTCACGCTGCGTTTTCGCATCATGGCCCTGCCCGGACGCAGCGGCGGCGGCGAGTTGCTGGTGACTATCGAGGACATCGGCCAGCTACGCGAAAACGAACGTGCCCGCGACAGCTTCCTCTATCACGTCACTCACGAGCTGCGCACTCCACTCACCAATATCCACGCCTACGTCGAAACACTCATGCAGCCCGACTTCGACGACGAGCAGACCCGCAAGGAGTGCTATAACGTCATCATCAGCGAGACCCGCCGACTCTCACGTCTCGTCGAGGATATCCTCAGCGTCTCGCAGCTCGAAGTCGGCACCGCCCGCCTCGAAATGGACGACGTCGACCTGCTTCGGCTTGTCCGCCAGATGGTCCAGGACAATCTCGGCGGCGCCGACGAGTGCCAGATCGACCTTACGCTCGCCCTGCCGCCAAAGGTCCCCAAGATCAAGGGCGACAAGCAGAGACTCGCCGTCCTGTTCAACAACCTTATCGGAAACGCCATCAAGTACACGCCCGCCGGCGGCAAGGTCACCGTCCAGGTCGAAGTCGCCGACCAGTCCGTCCTCATTGCCATTACCGATACCGGCATCGGCATCGCCCCCGACGACCAGGCCCGAGTCTTCGAAAAGTTCTACCGCGCCGCCGACAACGCCGTTCAGGAAATCCCCGGCACCGGACTCGGCCTGGCACTCGCACGCGAGGTCGCTCGCCTGCATGGCGGCGACATCCGGCTCACGAGCCAGCTCGGCCAGGGCACTACTTTCACCATCGACTTGCCGGTTTCGCTTTCCCGGCACGCGGAGGTAACCCAGAAATGAGTCGCATTCTCGTTGCCGAGGACGACCCGCACATTCTGCGGTTGATCAGCATGTGGCTCAAACGCCAGAACCACGACGTGATCGAGGCCCGTAACGGGCTCATCGCCCGCGACCTCATCCGTGAGCACCCCGTCGATATCCTGATCTCCGACGTGAACATGCCCGGAATCGACGGCCTCGAACTCGTCGAAATGGCCCTCGACGAAGACCGCGTCCAACGCGGCGTCGTCGTCCTGACCAATCGTTGGGACCACGGCGACATTCGTGTTCGACTCTCACAACGCGGCGTGCAGGTGCTCCCCAAACCTTTCAGCCCATCACGTCTCGCTGAAGTAGTGGACGGGCTGCTCGCGTCCCACGTTACGAAACCACCGGCCTAGGCCGGGCTCAGACAGCAAAGAGGTTGATGCAATGTCAGCGGACAAGCGCACCGGTCCCGACGAGTTATTGCTTCGCGACCTCGTCGCGGGGATGTCGCTGCCCGTCTGCGCACCGCACGTTTCGGTGGGCATAGTCGGTGGTGCAACCTTCGCTCCACAGCCGCCCGAGCACTGCCTCCGTACCTGTCTGGCGGACAATCCCGAAACCATCGCTTCCCGTGGCTGCGCTTTCCTCTCCGCCGCCGCCCGCAACGATGTCAACCCCGCTCACTTGCGCGGCGACCGCTGCCCCCAGGGCTACCGCGTCGCCGGACAGCACACCAACCTCGGTGGAGAGGCCGCCACGTTGCTGACCGTAGAGGGCGCGCTGCGCGGCGGAGTCCCCCAGCCCGATGGCGCCAACCTCCTCCAGCACCTCGATGCCGCCGGCCGTGTCGTCCAACGCGTCGGACAAATCCTCGAAGAAAACTCCGGCTTCGCCGACGAGGTCCTGCAAAACTACGAACAGCTCAACCTCATCTTCGACCTCACCCAGCAGATCGTCCTCGTCACCGACGCAATCGCGATCGAGGATCTGCTGATGCGCCGTGTGGCCCATCTGCTCGGCGCGCCGGCCGTCTGTGTCTTCACCCACGACAACGACGTACGCGTCTATCCGGACGGTAACGTCGCCAGCGATACGGTCACACCCGTCAGCGCGACCGACGCCGCTGCCGCCATCGATGTCGTCCGCAACACCCGCCGCGTACAGGTCACTCTCATCGGCGGACGCCAGGCCATTGCCGGGCCGCTGATCCGTCTCGACGACCACGTCGATGTTGCCGTCGCCGTCCGACGCCCGAATCGCGGCGCCTTCACTTCCGGCGACATGATGCTCATGGAGTCGGTGCTCGCATTCGGCGGACAGATCATCAGCAACAGCGAACTGCATCAGCGCATGCGCTCGATGTCGTTGCAGGTCACCCGCGCACTGGTCGCCGCCATCGACAAGAAGGACCACTACACCAGCGGCCATTCCGAACGCGGCGGCTTCCTCACCCGCCTGATCGCCGAGGAGTTCGGCCTCAGCCAGACCGAGTTGCAGATCATGGAATGGGCCGGCCTGCTCCACGACGTCGGCAAGATCGGCATTCCCGAGGAAATCCTCTGCAAGCCCGGCAAGCTTACCCCGGAAGAGTACGAGGTCATCAAGCAGCATCCCCGCATGGGCTACGAGATCCTCAAGCCAATCTCCAGCCTCGGAATGGTGCTCGACGGCGTACTCTATCACCACGAACATCCCGACGGCAGCGGCTATCCCGAAGGCCTCAAGGGCGACCAGATCCCGTTCGTCGCACGCATCATTCACGTCGCCGACACTTTCGATGCCCTGACCTCAACCCGTTCATATCGCCAGGCCTTCAGCGTCGAAAAAGCTTTCGAGATCATTCGCACTGAGCGCGGCACACGCATCGACACCGAGGTGGCCGACGTGTTCTTCCGCGCCTTCGAACGCTTCTGTCGCGAACAGCCCGAAGAGTACGTGCGCCAGTTCCCCAACCTCCACACCCCGGAGGAAAAACATGTTGGCGTGTGATCTGGCGCTGCTGTTTCCACTGGCCGACGGCGCCAATGCCACGCCGCTGCTGGCCAGCGAGGGCAGAATCCTGCTAATCGGCCTCACCGTTGCCGGCGTTGCCCTGCTGATCGGTACCGTCAGCCTCTGGCTGAATCGCCGCCGATCCGCCGACACTACCTTTCCCCAACTCGAACCCCACGGCGTACAACACCCGATCCTGCCGGCCTTACAGCACGAAGAATCCACCACCCTCGGACCAATCACAACCGCAATCCAACGCTGGCTGGATGAGTTGAGCGAGGCCCGGGACATCTGGGGCACCCTCGATCTGCTAATCCGCCAGGTGCTTGCCCAGCAGCTTAACGCCCGGCACGTACGCTGCTATCACGTGCGTTCCGGCCACGATACCATCGAGCCGCTGACCTCCTCACCGAATACCACCCCGACCGAGAGCAGTGCTCGCGCCGGCGTCCTCGGCCACGTCGCCACAACCGGTCGCGAGTACCTCGCCGACGACCCCTCGCACGGCGAACTCGTCGACGACCTCGCCGCACGCTGTCGCGAACATTGGGCCTGGGTCTGGCCCGTGATCGGAACCGACGGACCCATCGGCGTCATCGCCGTCGGAGAGAGCACCGGCCCAGCCGATACTATCGCCACACACCGCGCCGCCGTCGCCCAGTTGCTCACCTTCTGTTGGCGACACGTCCTCGCCACCGAGCAGTTGCAGCTCGTTCGCCGTACCGACCACGCTTCCGGCGTGCTTACCCGGCACGAGTTCTTCACGCTCGCCGAGAGCGCCCTGAACGACTCCTACGCCGCCAACGAGCCCGTCGTCGTCGCTGTCCTGGTACTCGAAGGGCTCCGCGGCCTTGATGACGACGGACGCTGGCGCGAACGTGACGGATTGGTCGAGCAGGTCGGCCGCCTGATCGCCGCACGAGTACGCAGCGACGACCTAGTCGGACGCTTCGCCGACGATCGCTTCGTCGTCCTGCTACGCCGACTCGATAGCGGGCTCGGCCGCCTGATCGCCGAGAAGATGCTGATCGCCATCAACGAAACCATCGGCGAACTCGGCGAGCTGCGCGAAGTCGTACGCCTGCGACTCGGACTGTCCGGCTCCGGCCTGCGCCAACCCGCCTTCACCGAACTGCTCGAGCGGGCCTTCGATGCCGTCGAACGCGCCCGCACTGCCAATGTCTCGCTCGAATGCGATCTCCCCACGCACGGCACGCCTGGACAACAGTCATGAAAGTGCATTGCCAGCCACACGGGAAGGTCACTGTGCTCGTGCCGCACGGGCCACTCGTTACCGACGAAGTCGTCTACCTGCGCTGTAGTATCGAAGAGGCCGTCGCGTCGGCTGCCAAACGCGTCGTCATTGACATGGCCGACGTGCCATACCTAGACAGCGCCGGCATCGAGCTCCTGCTCGAAACTTGTGGCTTGCAGCTCTCAACCGCGCAGCGCCCCAAGCTGGCCGCCTTCAGCGAAACCTGCCGCGAGGCGCTCGAATTGACCGATGTTCTGCCCCGACTCGAAGCCTTCGACTCCGTGGATAGTGCCCTGCGGAGTTGCCAACGCTGATGAAGGAGGGTTCTCGTGGGTTCCTTGCAGCGCACCAACCGGCTCGGACAACTCCTCGTTGACGAGGGGCTCGTCACCGCCGATGACCTGCGCCGCGCCCTCGATGCCCAGAACAAGGACAACAAACGCCTCGGCGAGCAACTCATCGAACTCGGAATCCTCTCGCCCAGGGCCATGCTCAGCGCCCTCGCCAAGCAGCTCGATGTCAAGTGCTGCCAGCTCCGCCACGGATTGATCGACCCCGCCATCGCCCGCCTGCTCGATCTCGACGAAGCTACCCGGCTCAAGACCCTGCCACTCTTCAAGGTCGGCGACGTCCTCACCGTCGCCATGGCCGAGCCCCAGTCGCTGCCGACCATCGACCGACTCAGTGCGCTCACCGGCTGCCAGGTCAACCCCGTCCTCGCGCTCGAAAACAACATCGTCGAGTTCCAGGAAAAGTACCTCGGTGAGCAGGTTGATATCGACTCTTTCCTCGTCAATCTCACCGAGAGCGAGGTCAAGGTCGTCGAACGCGAAACCATCGACGACGAGAACGCCCACGAAATCAGCCGCATGGTCGACGGCAGCCCGATCGTCAACCTCGTCAACCTGGCAATCATGACCGCCATCCGTGACAAGGCCAGCGATATTCACGTCGAGCCCACCAGGCAGGTTACGCGGATTCGCTATCGCATCGACGGCAGCCTGCGCGAGCTGATGTCTGCCCCCAACAGCATGCACGCCGCCATCGTCTCACGCATCAAGGTCATTGGAAAAATGGACATCGCCGAACGCCGACTGCCCCAGGAGGGCCGCGTCCACGTCGTCGCCGAGGGCCGCGACATCGACCTCCGCGTTTCGTCTATCCCGACCCTGCTCGGCGAAAAAATCGTCATGCGTATCCTCGACCAGACCAACTTGGACATCTCGCTCGACAAGCTCGGCCTCTACCCCGAGCAGGTCGCCGCCTTCCGCCGAATCTTCTCCAAGCCGCACGGCATCGCACTCGTCACCGGCCCAACCGGCAGCGGCAAAACCACCACGCTTTACTCGGTCATCGACCTGATCTCCTCACCCGAGAAAAACATCGTGACCATCGAGGATCCCGTCGAGTACCAGCTCGACGGCATCAACCAAATCCAGGTCAACGAAGCCGTCGGAATGTCCTTCGCCCGCGCCCTGCGATCCATCCTCCGCCAGGACCCCGATATCGTTATGGTCGGCGAGATCCGCGATTCCGACACCGCCCGCGTCGCCATTCAGGCTGCTCTCACCGGCCACCTCGTTCTCTCCACTCTCCATACCAACAACGCCCCCGGCGCCTTCATCCGCCTCGTCGACATGGGCGTCGAACGTTACCTGCTTGCCTCCGCTTTCAACGGCGTCGTCGCTCAGCGACTGGCACGCACCATCTGCCCATATTGCCGCACCTCCTACTACCCCTCGGAAAGCGCCCTCTCCGATGCCGGCTGGCTCGGCGACGCCGACCGCGTTTTCTTCAAGGGCGAGGGCTGCAAGCAGTGCCACGACAGCGGCTTCCGCGGCCGAGCCGGAATCTACGAAGTCCTCGAAGTCACCGAGGAGGTTCAGAACGCCGTCCACCGCGCCGAGGACGAGGACGAGATCAAGCAGGTTTGCCGCCGGCATGGTTGGCGCTCCCTGCGCGAGGAGGGCCTGCGACTGGTCGAGGATGAACGCTCTACCCTGGAAGAGGTCCTCCGCGTGACCCACGCCGAAACCGAGGACCGCACCCGTGCCGAGGTGGCCACCGTATGAACGTCAACACGCCGCAACCACTGCACCGATTGACCGTTCCGCCGACCCGCGAGGTGAAGCATGCACTTTGCCTTTGAAGCGCTGCGACCCGACGGCTCCACAGTCACCGACCGCATCGAGGCCGGCGACCGTGACGCGGCCGCCGACATCCTCCGCGATCGCGGTCTGATGGTTACGCATATCGAGGACGCCCGCGGCGGCACCACCGGGTCATCCGCCTCGCCAAACGCCGGCAAGGTCAGCTTGCGCGAGCTCGTCATCCTCACCCGCCAGTTGAAAATGCTCCTCGAGTCCGGCTCTTCCCTTGTCCCCGCGCTCGAGGCCGCGGAGAAACAGAGCAATCGCCCCGGCATCCGCGCCCTGTTGCGCCGACTGCACGACCGCGTCGAAGGTGGCGACAATCTCAGCCAGGCCCTCGAACCCGAAGGCAGATATTTCGACCCCGTCTTTCGCAGCCTGGTCGCCGCCGGCGAAAGCACCGGCTCGCTCCCCCAGGTGTTCGATCGCCTCGCCGCGCTCGGCCAACAGCAACTGCAAACACGCAAAATGGTCATCGGCGCCGTAACCTACCCTGCCATCCTCTGCCTGCTGCTCATCGGCGTCATGGCCATCCTCCTGCTCTTTGTGATCCCACGCTTCACCATTCTGTTTACCAGCCTCAATTCGCCACTGCCCGCAACAACCAAGTTCCTCTTCGAGCTGTCCGAATTCGTACGCGTCGGCTGGCCGTATATCCTCGGCGGCGCCGCGCTCGTCATTACCGGACTCGTTTTCGCCGTTCGGCTGCCTGCCACCAAGGCCTGGTTCGACGAACTGCTCATTCGCCTGCCCATCGTCGGCAAGCTCATGGCACGCCTCGTCTTCGCCCGCGTCGTTCGCATTTGGGCCGCCATGCTCCGCTGCCATATACCGCTGCTCGAAGCCATCCAGCAATCACGCGCCGCCGTCACCAATGTCACTTTCCTCCGTCTGCTCAATGATGTTGAACAATCCGTGTCTTCCGGCGGACACATGGGCCAGGCCATCGCCCGGGCTCGGCTCGCCGATCCCGTGATCGTCTCCGCAATCAGCACCGGCGAAGAAAACGGCCGCCTCGCCGAGGCCACCGACTTCGTCTCCAACTGGATGGACGAGGATAACACCGCCATGGTCCAGGCCGTTACACGCCTGGCCGAACCGCTCTTGCTCGCTTTCATGGGACTCATCGTCGGCTTCGTGGCGATGTCGTTGTTCATACCACTGTTCGATCTCGCGACCGCCGGAGCCTGATCCGCGGCGCACCTGGTGTTGCATGGTTACTCTGCTCGGCACAAAACGCTCAGCAATCACTTTCGACGTCGGTGCCAGCGGCATCCGCGCCTACCAGCTCCGCGAACATCGCCGGGGCCCCAGCCTCGTCGACATGCTGCACCTCGACCTTGCCACGCAATTGCCCACCGACCAGCCCGAAACCGATGACAAGGTCACCATTGAACCCGCCCTGGTCAATCCGGCCCTGCTCGCGCGGCTCGTGGGACAGGGACGCTTCGCCGGCCGCGAGGTCGCCCTGGTCATCTCGCCCCCCGACGTGCAGTTCCTCCCCATGCACCTGCCCCCCCAGACACTCGACCAGCCACCCGAGAAGATCCAGCAGGCACTCCGCTACGAGGTCGCCCGCGACAGCCGACATTCCGCCGAGGGCCTCGAAGTACGCTACTGGACACTGCCCGGCGCCCGCGGCCAGCAGGCCAACGTCATGGCCGTCGTCATGTCCGCCACGCTCGCCAACCAGTGGTGCCGACAGCTCGACGATCAGAGTCTGGCCCTGCGACGCATCGACGTGGCCCCTTGCGCCCTCGTACGACTCACCCGCCAGCTCTGGACCCCGGCCGATGATGATCTCTGGGGCATCCTCGACCTCGGCCTGCGCCACAGCACGCTTACGGTCGTGGTCGGAACCACCCCGACCTACATCCGCACCTTGTCAAACTCCGCCGCCCGCTGGACCCGTCTCATCGCCGAGGCTTTTGAGGTCCCCCCCGACGTCGCCGAACAGCTCAAACGTGAGCACGGCGTCGTCACCACCCAACGCGGCATCGACAAGTCAACCGAATCACGCGCCCTGCTCCGCGCCACCGACCTCCCCAGTGCATTCGCCAGCGTGCTCCGCGACGCCTTGCGCACACTTACCCAGGAGGTCGAACGCTGCTTCTCGTACGTCATGCAGAGCTTCCCCGAGCACGGCGTCAAACGCCTCGTCGTTGCCGGCGGCGGCAGCGACATGCTCGGCCTGCCCTCCGTGCTCGAAGCTGAACTCGGCGTTCCCATCTCCTGTCTGACCAACGCCCCCGACCGGGACGCTACAAACTGGGAACATCCGCTCAACCACGTGCCCGTGTCGGCTGCCGTCGGGGCCGCCGTCGGCGGCGCTCTGCTTGATCTGGAGGCCTCATGAGCGCAGGCGTCAACCTGGTACCGCACGCTTTCCTGCGCGCCCGACGACGGTCACGCCGCCGCAACGCCTGGCTGGCCGTCGTTGCAGCCACCGCTTTCCTCTTCCTCATGGGCTGGGGTGGTCAGCGCCTCGCCGCCCATGCGCTCCACACCGTCGAATACCAGGTCGAAAACATCGAACAGCAACGCAGCGATGTCCAACGACAGCTCCTCATGGCTGCCGGCCGCCGCAGCGAACTGGTCGACCAGCTACGCACCGTTACAGAATCCCGCCGGCCGCAGCCCTGGGCCCAACGCCTAACAACCTTGACCGACGTCGTCCCCGCCGGCGTCCTCATCACCAGTATCGACATCGGAACCGGCGGCCGAGTCGTCGTCGGAAACCGCCGACCTCCACGCGGCCCCGCGAACACCGCCGCCAACGCCACCGACCACAATCTCCAGCCCGTCCAGATGCGCGGACACGCGCTCGACCACGGCGCGCTCATCCAAATGCTCAACACCCTCCAGCAACTCCCCGGCTGGACTCAGGTCGAACTCGTTCGGGCCACCCTCGGACCCTTCCGCACCGGCGCCGCGGTTGCTTTCGAGCTCGATTGCCAGACGTTGGAGGACGTGCAGTGACTCGGTCCACTCAAACACGCCGCAACGCCGACATCGACCTGATGGGCCTGGGGGGGGGGGCGCTCTGTCTCATTCTGGGCTGGTGGCTTGTCGTCGCCCCCTGGATGAGCACCTGGTCCGACTATCGAGCCGTCGCCCTCCGACGCGCCGAAGCCTCTGCCGGGCTCCGCGACGACGTCCACGAACTCGAACGCTTCCAGGTCGGCCTGGTACAACTCGAAGACGCCGTAACTTCGCAGTCCGACGCCGTTCCCCACGCTACATCAACCTCCTCGCTCCTGCGCGAAATGACCGCAATAGCCGAGGATTGCAGCCTGAAGCTCCTCAGCGTCGCGCCACAGCCCGCCGCAAACGACGGCAAGTATGTCGTGACCGACGTCCAGGTCGCCGGCCGAGGATCCAGCCACGATTTCATCCGCTTCCTCGACCGCTTTGCCCAGCAGAATCCTTACCAGGCGTTACGCTTCTGCTCGATCACTCGTCTACCCGATTCGGATTCCCCGGATTGTGAGCTCGCCTGGGCCGTCCGCCTATACCTGCTCCCGCCAGGGACTGAGGGCTAGATCGCCATGGTGTCGTCATAATGAAGTCGCTCGGCAAACGACAGAAGTTGCTCCTCAGTGCCCTCGCTCTGGCCGGCCTGATCTGGGGCGTGGATACGCTGACCGGCGGCGGACCCAGCCCCGCCGACGCCCGTCCCACACCTGCTCCCACGACAGCTTTCGAGACCGAATGGTCCGATATCACCCCCCTGATCGAACAACTCACCAAACGCCACACCCAGCCCGTGGAGAACCTCGACAGCCTCAAACGCGATCTCTTCATGCCCACGGACGAATTTCTGGCTGCCTTTCCCCCGCCCCCCGAGCCGGAGAACGACCAGTCCCCCCAAGAGCCACACCATGTCGAAGCCTCCCCCGTCGATTTCAGCAGCGTCCACAGCCTCTCCGGGGTCATGCTCGGGCACACACCGCAGGCCGTCATCGATGGCCACCTCCTCCGTATCGGCGACGAGATCGGTGGTTATCGGCTCATCCGCATCGAACGCGACCAGGTCGTCTTCCGCGACGTCCTGACCGCCCACGATGCCATCCTTACGATCCAGCCCCCCGGCCCGTCCTGACGGATAAACCGGGTACGCCCTCACGCCGACTTACTAAAGCCCTCTCCCAGCGGCACCGATGCTTAACTAGGGTAACAGGATGAACTGGAACGGTCTGGCCCGGCCACACGCCGCCGCCCGACCAGATCCCAATGAGGATCAGGAGCACTACCGATGATGTCCCCGAAAGGCAGACTGTTCGCTTTCTCGCTCGTTGAGTTGGTCGTGGTCGTGGTGATTATCGGCATCCTCGCTGCCATTGCCATCCCACGCCTCAGCCGCGGTTCTTCCGGCGCTTCGGAATCCGCCGTCGCTGCTGATTTGTCCATGATCCGTGGATCCATCAGCATGTATGCGGCCGAGCACAAGAGCAATTTCCCGGGTGCCAAGACGGACGGTACCAACGCCGCCAATACCGCCGAGGCCTTCATCGCCCAGTTGACTCAGTACACCGACATCAACGGCAACGCTCAGCAGACCAAGGACACCACGCACGTCTACGGCCCATACATAGTGTCGATGCCCCCTTGCCCCGTGGGTGAGGCCGCCGGCACTACCACCGCTGCCGACGTGCTCATCGATACCACCAACAGCCCCCCCACGGTAGTCACGACCAACGGAGAGGGCTGGGTCTACAACCCCTCCACCGGCGAGTTCCTGCCAAACACCACGACGAGTGACGAGTCCGGCACCGCGTTCAACCTGTACTAGCAATAGTACGACTGATCCGGTCTCTCGAGTCGCGAGCGTCTTGTGAGTATTGGGGTTGGCTGTCTGGCCTGTGGACAATCCGTCCGCAGGTCCGGTCCGGCGAGCACCTCGCTCGCCAGCACGGAACCTGACGAAGTTGCACATTGCCAACCGGGTCGACCCTCCTCGCGAGCGGTCGGCCCGGCCTTTTTTTCGCAGCTCCGCCGAGGTGCCACTGTTCCGAAAGCAGCGTTCAGCCCCCTTCTGGCACCAGCCCCCTGTTTGAAGCACCGGCCCCCCTCTTTGTCGCACCGGTTTGTAACCGGTGGGTCGTGCCGGCTACAAACCCCAGTGCCACGGCTATGGAACGAGCTCAGCTTTCATCCGGAATGGTGTACGAAGTACATGCGGCCTGCTCTAATCGAACAGCCCAGGCTGCCGCGGATCTTCTGCGGTGCTGCGAAATTCCCCGTCCGCCAGCTCGGTCTTGATCCGCATCCGTTCGCGAATCTCCGCGACCGAGCGCAGAATCCGCCCCGACCGGGCGTCGCGCGTGATCGAGTAGCCGCGTTTCAGCACGCGGCGCGGATCGCAACTCGCCAGCGTCTGCTCGCGGGCATCCAGCAGACGCCGCTGATGTCGCAGCGTCGTCCGCATGACCCCACGCAGGTGCGCGTGGACCTGTCGCAGGTGGTTGCGCTGCATCCGCGCGGTGACTTCCGGACTGACGCGTGCCAGCCGCCCCTCCCGGCGAGCCAATTCGCGCTCACACCGCTGCCGCAGCGCCGGCAGCAGTTGCTCCAGGTGCCGCAGCCCCGTTTCGATCCGCTGCCCGGCCCGGGCAAACGCCGCGCCGGCCCCAAAACGCAGCAACGCCAACTCATGTCGGCTGAACCGTGCCCGCGTCACCCGGAACAATTCCCGAGCTCCGCTACGCAAACGCTGCTGCAACTCGTCGATCCGCTGCATCTGCTGCCGCAGTCGGCTCGCGGGTCGGGCCAGGCTCTCGCAGGCCAGTCGGCGCTCCAGCCCCGACCGCGCCAGCGCCAACTCGTGACCCAGCGCCCGCGTCGCACGCCGGGTGGTCGTTCGCACCAACTCGCCCAGGTCGGCCACGGCCGGCGCGATCAGCTCGGCCGCCGCGGTCGGAGTGGCGGCCCGCAGATCGGCCACCAGGTCGCAGATCGTCACATCAACTTCATGTCCAACGCCGCTGACCACCGGCAATTGGCTGGCAGCAATCGCCCGCGCGACGACCTCCTCGTTAAACGCCCACGAATCCTCGAGCGATCCGCCTCCGCGGGCCACGATCAGCACGTCGATACCCCCAAGTTCGTCCGCCGCCCGATTGGCCAGCTCGATCGCGCCGGCAATTTCCGCCGCCGCCCCCTCGCCCTGCACGCGTACCGGGAAGAGCAGCACCTCGACCAGTGGCGCCCGCCGCGCCAGCGTCCGCAGTATGTCCAGAATCGCCGCCCCGCTCGGGCTCGTTATCAGACCGACCCGCTCCGGAATTCGCGGCAACTCACGCTTACGCTGCGGATCAAACAGCCCCTCACGTTCGAGCCGCTCTTTGAGCTGCCGAAATGCGACCTCGAGTGCCCCCACGCCCCGCGGCTCCAGCTTCCGCACGATGAGCTGATATGCCCCGCGCGGCGCGTACACTTCGATCCCGCCGGTGGCGATAGCTTCCATGCCCGATTCGGGCTCAAAACGGAGGTGACCGACGCTGCTCCGCCACATGACACAACGCAGTTCGGCCTGCGCGTCCTTCAGCGTGAAATAGAGATGCCCGCTGGCCGGCTGCGACAGGTTGCCGATCTCGCCGACCACATGCAGCGTCGGCGGCAGGTGCTGGGTGAGCACGCCGCCGATCAGCGCGTTGACCTGCCGCGGGCTGAAGAGCCGCGGCTCGTCAGCGGTCTTCGACCGGGTTGAGGAGCCCGTTCGCCGGGGCACGTCGACCTCCAAACATCTCAGCGCGTTGTCAGAGGTTGCTCAGTGTCCCACTGCTCTTGAGCAGTGGGATTTCGAATATCAGTCAGCGTGTACGTGCCACTGCTCTGTGAGCAGTGCATTCTCGAGCATCATCATTCGAGCTTAACAACACGCACCAGGCAACGCCGCACCAGTGCGAAAATCGTGTTCCGCCGCCGGCCGAGTATGCGCCCCCCGGAGACAAAAAGAAACCCGCCCCCGGCATTCAAGCCGCAGGGCGGGTTTCTCGGAATCCCGATCGGGGCAGCGCTCTCTTAACGCTTCGAGAACTGGAAGCGTCGGCGAGCCTTGCGCTGACCGTATTTCTTACGTTCAACCCGACGCGCATCACGCGTCAGGTAGCCGGCATCTCGCAACGCCGGCTCAAACTGGTCGTGTGCCTTGGCGAGCGCGCGGGCCAGACCCAGGCGAATCGCGCCGGCCTGCCCGGTATGCCCACCACCGTGCACCAGAACCCGCACGTTCCACTGCTTCCGCACGCCAGTCGTGTCCAGCGGTGCCTGAACATCCACACGATCCTGCGGCTCGGTAAAATACACATCGACGGGACGCTCGTTGACGATGAACTGGCCATCGCCAGCGCTCATACGAACCCGCGCCACCGAACTCTTACGCCGGCCGGTCCCGAGGAACACACCCTCACGCGCGGGCGGCGGCCCTTCCGCTTCCTGCGGCTCAGGCTCGGCCGCATCGGGGGCGGGATCAGCCGCGGGCTCCGTAGTGGGTTCGTCGGACACGGGGGGCGGGGTCGGCTGATCAGCCGGGGGCGTCGCCTCTGGCGCTTCCGGCGCCGGCGTAACAGCCTCCGGGGGAGTGGCAGCTTCTGGGGGTTGCGGCGCAGCAGGCGCGGGCACTTCCGCCGACTCGGCGGGCTCGCCAACCGGGCTCTGCTCCGCAGGTTTGGGCTCGGAATCCGTCACGGGCGTCACTCCTGGGTTTACAGCGGAAACGGCTCAGGCTGCTGAGCCTGATGCGGATGTTCGGTCCCGGTGTACAGCTTCAACTTCGTCAGCATCTTCCGCGCCAGCGCGTTCTTCGGCAACATTCGCCGGACGGCCTCATGCAGAACACGCGTCGGATGACGCTGGAGCATAGTCTCCATGTCCATCTCGTGCAGGCCGCTCGGGTGACCGCTGTAACGCTGATACACCACTTCCTGCTTCTTCCGCGAACCGGTGACTTTCACCTGGCCCGCGTTCAGGACAATCACAAAATCGCCGGTGTCGACGTGCGGCGTATAAATGGGCTTGTGCTTGCCCATCAGCACCGTCGCGATCTTCACCGCCAGCCGCCCGAGCACCTGGTCCTTTGCATCAACAATGAACCAACGCCGGTCAATTTCGGCGGGTTTGGCGAGATAACACTGATTCGCAGTCTTCATGACACAATCCACCTGTACGGGGCCTGGCCCCGGGACAAAAGTCGGAATCTCGCAGTATACGCATTCCGAACCCGTCGTCAAGCTGCCAACTGCCATACCTCCTCCCATAAACCATAAACCTCCCGCCACCGACCACGCCCACCGGGGTTCC
The DNA here is from genome assembly GCA_963666925.2 of Phycisphaerae bacterium. Classification (GTDB taxonomy): domain Bacteria; phylum Planctomycetota; class Phycisphaerae; order UBA1845; family Fen-1342; genus JANQFV01. The sequence continues at coordinate 145,656 of CAXXTC010000007.1, forward strand.
AGCTCCCCCGGGCCATACAGACCGAACGACTAAACGCTCAACTTCTTCCAACTCCTTATCATGTCCAATGTTATGGCGATTACGCCACGCTCAGGCATCTCCGCCATCCGCCTCCATCACCCCCGCCCGGTGGACGCCGAACCACGCCGACAGTACCGTGTTCGTTGGGACCTCATCCCGCTACGCGGCACGGGGCGGAGACTGATAAGGAGATCCACATGTTCAGCCTGTTGGCAATACTGGGGCTCGTTATGCTTTGGCTGGCAACGGCCCGATTCGCCGCCCCCGCGGCCACCCCACGCCCATTCACCGTCCACGACCTCATGGCCATGGAGCGGATCAGCGATCTGCAAATGGACCCCGCCGGTACCCGGGCCGCCTTCGTCGTCCGCCGAACCGACCTCGACGCCAACAAGGGCGTCAACGATATCTGGATCACCAACACTGACGGAAGCGGGCAACGCCGCCTGACCACCCACCCTGCCGGCAGCGCCAGCCCCCGCTGGTCGCCCGACGGCACGCACATCTACTTCCTTTCCGCTCGCGGCGACCGCAACCAGGTCTGGAAGATCCCCGTCGACGGCGGCGAGGCTGTTGCGATTACCGATCTCCCACTCGACGTCGGCTCGTTCGCGCTGTCGCCCGACGGCGCCTTTCTCGCAGTCAGCCTCGAAATCTTCCCCGACGCCCCCCGGCCGGCCGACACCCGCCAGCGCCTCGACGAAATCGAAAAACGCAAAGCCAGCGGACGCATCTACGAAGAGCTGTTCATCCGCCACTGGGACACCTGGAAAGACGGGCGCCGCGCCCAACTCTTCATCGTGCCAACCACGGGCGGAGAACCCGTTCACCTCACCCGTGGACTGGACGCCGACGTGCCGTCCAAACCCTTCGGCGGACCCGAGGAATACACCTTCACCGCCGACAGCAAGTCAGTCGTCTTTGCCGCTGCCGCCGCCGGCATCGCCGAAGCCTGGTCGACCGCGTACAACATCTACGTCGTCCCCATCACCGGCAAAGAAAAGCCCAAGCTGATCGTCGACGGCCAAGACGCACTGGTCACTTGCCCGGCCTTCTCGCCCGACGGCAAAACGCTCGCCTACCTGATGATGAAACGCCCCGGCTACGAGGCCGACCGACTGCGCATCGCGCTCAAGGAATGGCCCGCCGGAGAAACACGCGTGCTCACCGAGGAATGGGACCGCTCGCCCCATAAAATCATCTGGTCGCGAGACGGCCGCTGGATCTACACCGCCGCCGACGACGTCGGCCAGCACCCGCTTCTCGCCGTCGATGTCGCTACCGGCGCCGTCGAAAAAATCGTCCCCACCGGCAAGGTCACAGAGATCGGCGCCGGCGCAGATCGGCTGATCGTCGGCGTCTGCCACCACCGCGCCCCCCGTCGAACTCCACACCGTCGACCTCGCCGGCCAGGACATGCAACCGATAACATCCTTCAACGCCCAACGCCTGACCGAGGTCACCTTCGGCGAGCCCGAGCAGTTCACCTTCAAAGGCTGGAACGACGAAAAGGTCCACGCGTGGATGGTTCGGCCGGCCAACTTCGACGAGAAAAAGAAGTACCCCGTCGCGTTCCTCATCCATGGCGGCCCCCAGGGCTCGTTCGGCAACGATTTCCATTACCGCTGGAACCCCCAGGTCTACGCCGGCGCCGGCTACGCCGCCATCATGGTCGACTTCCACGGCTCCACCGGCTACGGCCAGGAGTTCACCGACGCCATCTGCAACCACTGGGGCGATCGGCCGCTCGAAGACCTCCAGAAGGGCCTCGCCGCAGCCCTCGAACGTTACCCGTGGATGGACCGCAACCGCGTTGCCGCCCTGGGTGCTTCTTACGGCGGCTACATGATCAACTGGCTCCACGGCGTCTGGTCTGAGCCGTTCAAGTGCCTCGTATGTCACGACGGCAACATCGACGAGCGGATGGCCTACTACGACACCGAAGAGCTGTGGTTCCCCGAGTGGGAACGTGGCGGCCCGCCCTGGGAGCAGCCCGAGGCCTATGCCGCTCACAACCCCATCGACCACGTCGACAAGTGGCGTCTGCCAACGCTCGTCATCCACGGCGCCAACGATTACCGCGTCGTCGATACGCAGGGCATCTCAACCTTCACAGCCCTGCGCCGCCGGGGCATTCCCAGTCGCCTGCTGTACTTCCCCGACGAGAATCACTGGGTCCTCAAGCCCCACAACAGCATCCAGTGGCACGAGGAAGTCATCGGCTGGCTGAACAAATACTGCGGCAACGAAGCGTAGGGTTCCTCACCCCGTTGTTACGTTGTCACGCCCCCCCGACGTGCCACTGCTCTGTGAGCAGTGGGATTTCAAATGTCGACAACGTATATGCATGTGCCACTGTTTCGAAAGCAGCAGCCCGCCCCCTTGTGGCACCGGTTTTTAACCGGTGGGTCGTGCCGGCGACGAACCCCAATGCCGATATATCACCTATCCCGGCGCGTGGATGCGCAACCCGACCAGCGTCAGATCATCGACCTGCTCGGCCAGCCCGACAAAACGCCGCACGTCCCAGACGATATTGTCGAGCACCTGTTGCAGTGGGAGCTGTCCGTAGGCGCGTAGCGCCTGGTGCAATCGTTCGCGGGTGAACATCTCGTCGGCGAAGTTACGCGCCTCGCAGGCCCCATCCGTATAGAGCAACAGCAGATCATTCGGCCGTAGCTCCAGCGTATGGTCTCGGTATGCCAGGTCCGGCTCGATGCCGAGCACCAGGTCGGCCTCTTCGGTTTCCTGAACTTCACCGTCGCGCAGCAGCAGCAGCGGCTCATGGCCGGCGTTGGCATAGGTCAGTTGCCGGGCGTCGTTGTCGAGCGCAACGAGCAAAAGCGTAACGAACTCGCGCGGCAGCGTATCCGCGAATATCAGCTTGTTAAGTTGCGTGAGCAGTTCGGCCGGGCTCAGGCAGAAAACCGCCGCCGAGCGGAGCGCACCGCGCACCGTGCACATCAGCAGCGATGCGGGGATGCCTTTGCCGACCACGTCGCCGACCAGCGCTACCAGACGCTGATCACTCAGCTCCAGCCGATCGCAGAAATCGCCCGCCACCTCGAACGTCGGATGAAACGCGAACGCCGTCTCGACCAGCGGGTGCTCGGGCGCCGGCCCGCGGATCAGCCGCGCCTGCAAATCGCCGGCCAGGGCCAGTTGCCGTTGCGTCTCGGCGTTGCGCAGCCGCTCCTCGACGAGCTGGGCGTGGACGATGGCGGTCGCCGCTTGGTAGGCCACGGCGCGTAGCAGGTCACGCTGTGCCTTGCGAAAACGCCGCCGGCGCTTGGTATACACCCGCAGGATGCCGACCGCGCTGCCGCGATAAACCATCCCCGCGGTAAGCATGCTGACGATCCCCTCCCGGCGGGCCTGGTCGGGGTAGATAGTACGCGGGTCGTTCGCGACGTCTTCGAGGTACACCACCTCGCCGCGCAGCGCCCGGTCGGCCACACCCTGGTCCGTGCGTATGACGGCGCCCTTGTCGACGTACTCGGGCGAGAGGTTGTGCAGCGCCTTGATCGTCAGCTCGTTGGTTTTCGGATCGTACAGCCGAATGCTCGCGAAGGGGCAATCCATCACGCGCGCGGTTTCGGCCACGAGCCGGTTGAGCACCTCCTGGAGATCCTGCTTGCCGGTGAGCAGGGCGGCGATGTCGCCGACCAGCGCCACCTCGGCCGCCGCGGACGCCAGCCGGGCTTCGCGCCGCCCCCCATTCCGCCAGTTGCCGCGCCCCCCAGCGCGCCACGATTACCGCGTGCGACTGCACCCCACGATCCAGCAGCGGCAGCGACTCCCACGCCGCCAGCAACGTATCGTGGTCGAGCGGCCGGGCCGAGTCCGGTTGTTCCCAGTCGGCCGTTACCGGGGTCTGCTCGCGAAACTCGCCGACAGCCACGAAACCCGCCTCATGATCGTCAACGTACACCGGCGCGACGATGTACCAAACCCCACGCGACTGCACGAAACTCACCCCGCGCCGGCGGATCATGTGCCGGCACTGGTATCATCGTCATGTCACCCGGCAGGTTGCCCATCGCGTGTCCCGTCAGCCGGGCAAAGCTGTTGTTCCCCGCCGACGCCACGATCAGCTCCCCATGCACGTCATACACACAGATCCGGCAGCCCGAGCTGCGCGCCAGCCCGCTGACAAAATCCTCCAGCCAGGTTATCTCGATCAGTTCGCGGATCATTGCTCGGCCTGCGCGGGTATTGGGGGACGGTACCACTTCGGCCCCCGTGAGAGCTTGGCATTATTGCCGACCGCGGCCGCCCAGCCAAGGGGACGCCCGGGTTGGCGGGAAATGCCCGCTGGCGTACACTGCACCGCCGCGGCCGCTATGACGGCGACCACGCAGTGTTTTCTGGAGCGATCCGCATGAAAGTTCACGAATATCAGGCCCGAAATCTGCTTGAGGAAGCCGGCATTCCGGTCCCTCCCAGCCAGGTCATCGACGATGCCGGACAGGCTGCTCAGGCCTTTCGCGCCCTCGCCGCCGACACAGTCGTAATCAAGGCCCAGGTCCACGCCGGCGGCCGCGGCAAGGCCGGCTACGTCAAGCTCATCAACACCCCCGAGCAGGCCACCGAGAACGCCACCCGCATGTTTGCCAACCCGATGGTCTCCAAACAAACCGGCCCGGAAGGCATCCCCGTTCGCAAAATCCTCCTCGCCGGCGCCGTCGACATCGCCCGCGAGTTCTACCTGGGCGTCGTCCTCGATCGCGCCCAACGCACGCCCGTAATGATGGCCAGCGCCGAAGGCGGCGTCGAGATCGAGGAAGTCGCCGCTCGCAACCCCGACGCCATCAAGAAAGCCTGGTTCCACCCGCACATCGGCTTGCAGCCGTTCCAGGCCCGCGCCCTCGCCGCCGCCATTGGCCCTCACCGGCGCGCAGGCCAAGTCCACCGCAAAAATCATGCTCCGCCTCGCCCGCCTGTTCATCGAAAAAGACTGCTCGCTGGCCGAGATCAACCCGCTGGTCGAAACCGCCGCCGGCGAAATCCTCGCCATCGACGCCAAGTTCAACTTCGACGACAGCGCCCTCTTCCGCCACGAGGACGTCGTCGCGCTGCATGATCCAAGCGAGGACAACCCCGCCGAACTCCACGCCAAGGAATACGACCTCAACTACATCGCCCTCGACGGGAACATTGGCTGCCTGGTCAACGGTGCCGGCCTGGCCATGTCCACCATGGACATCATCAAGCTGCACGGCGGCGAGCCGGCCAACTTCCTCGACGTCGGTGGCAGTGTTACAGCCGCCGGCGCTGTCGAGGCCTTCCGCATCATCCTGTCCGACCCCAAGGTCAACGCCGTATTGGTGAACATCTTCGGCGGCATCGCCCGTTGCGACGTCATCGCCGATGCGCTCATTCAGGCCGGCCGCGAGGTCGGCTTCAAAGTCCCCGTGGTCGTCCGTCTCGAAGGTACCAACGTCGAACAGGCCCGCCAGATGCTCAACGCGGCCGACATCCAGGGCCTGGCGAGCGCCAGCGACCTGACCGACGCCGCCCGCCAGGTCTGTGCCTGTGTCTGACAAACCCGCCCGCTGGCGACCGACAGATCGGCGTCATTGAATGCACCCGACGCCGCCCGATTATGCGATGCCTAGCTCATGAACGGTGACCTTCTCCAATTAGTCCAACGTTTTGCCGACGCACGCGTCCTGCTCGTCGGCGATTTCATGCTCGACCGCTACATCTTCGGCGACGCCGAGCGGATCAGCCCCGAGGCGCCGGTCCCCGTGCTGCGTGTGCATCGAGCGGCAGGACCGCGTCGGCGGAGCCGGGTCGGTGGCACTCAACGTCGCGGCCCTCGGCGCACGCGTAACCTGCTGTCGGCCTGCTGGGGCAGGATTCGCGTTCGGCGACCGCGTCGAGCAACGTCCCTGCGCGAGTGCTGGTTGCCGACACGCGCCGGTCTGGTGCGGGCTACAGCGACCGCCCCACCATCACCAAGACGCGCTCTGGTCGGTCTCGCAGAACACCGCCACCGCCAACAAATCCTTCGTGATCGACGACGAAATTGTGCAGTCCGCCATCAACCGAACGACGAACGCCGCCTGCTTGGAGATTGCGCGCGAAACCGCGCTGATCCGAAGTCGGACTTGGTTTGCCTGGAGGACTACGCCAAGGGCGTGCCTTCTCGGCCGAGCGTTTGCCAATCGCTGATCGAGGCTCGCCCGCCGAGTCACAACAAGCCGGTCTTCGTCGACCCGGCCCGCTTGACAGCGCGTGGGAACGCTACGCCGGCGCAAACGCTGCTCACGCCGAACCGCGCCGAGCTCGAAATCGCAGTCGGCACAGCCGTGTCGAGCGACCCGAAGAGCTTCCCGTCGGCGGCGCGCGAGCCTGCTCAAACGACTTCAACCTCGATTCGCGTTGCTGATCACGCTCGGGCCGCGACGGTGCGCTGCTGTTGCGGGCCGACGGTCAGGACCCGCAGCGTTTCCCCACCGATCCCGCGCGCCGTGTACGACAACACCGGTGCCGGCGATGCCGTCCTGGCGATGGCCGCGGTCGCCGCCGCCGCTCGGGCGCAACGCTCGAACAGTGCCGCTCAACTCGCCAACGTCGCCGGCGGACTCGAAGTCAGCAAGTTCGGCTGCGTGCCCGATCACGCGCGACGAGGTGCTCGAGCGACCTCGCCAACGCACGGTGCCGCCGCGCGGTCGCGGCAAGCTGCGCAGCGTGGCCGAGCTCCAAGCCCGAGCTCGAGAGCCCGCCGCCAGCGGGGCGAAACGGTCGTGTTCACCAACGGCTGCTTCGACATCCTCCACCCCGGCCACGTTGCCCTGCTCGAACAAGCCAAAGCACTCGGCAGCCTGCTGGTCGTCGGCCTCAACAGCGACGCGTCGGTCCGCTTGCAGGGCAAGGGTGCTGATCGCCCGATCCGCTCCGAGCAGGATCGCGCCCGCATGCTCGCCGCTCTCGAATGTGTCGACTACGTGACGTTTTTCGACGCCCTCGATCCCGGCGAGCTGATCGAACAGGTCGCCCCCGACGTGCTCGTCAAGGGCTCCGACTGGGCCGGCAAGGGCGTCATCGGACGCGAATTCGTCGAATCCCGTGGCGGCCGCGTCGCACTGATCGACCTCGTCGCCGGCTTCAGCACGACCGCCGAACTCGAACGCATCCGCGCCGCCGCCGCCGCCACGAGCGGCTGACGCCCCGATGTGCCGCGGTGATGCCGTTGTGCCCTTGCTCTTTGTGCTTCATTGTGCCACTGCTCTGTGAGCAGTGGATTTCTTCCGGGTGGCATGTTTGCCCGTGCAAAACGTCACGACCGTACCACTGCTCTATGAGCAGTGCATTCAAGACCGAATCCTCAGGTACCGCACTATGTCCGACTGGAACACCGTCCTCGGCGAACACCAACAGGTCGTCTCCAACCTGACCGACCAGCAGCCCGCGCTCGACGCCATCGCCGACGCCGTCGTCGATTGCCTCCGTGCCGGTCGGCGCGTCTACACCTTCGGCAACGGCGGCAGTGCGGCCGACGCCCAGCACATCGCCTGCGAGCTACTCGGCCGGTTCAAGTGTGATCGCACCGCGCTGCCCGCCCTGGCGCTCTCGACCGACAGCTCCACGCTGACGGCGATCGCCAACGATCTCGGCTACGAGCGCATTTTCGCCCGTCAGCTCGAGGGCCTGCTCCAGCCCCAGGACATCGCCTGGGCGCTCAGCACCAGCGGCAACTCGCCCAACATCCTCGCCGCCCTCGACGTCGCCCGCGACCGCGGCGCCGCCACCGTCGGCTTCACCGGCCAGACCGGCGGCAAGATGGCCCCATTGTGCGACTACCTCTTCCGCGTGCCGCACATGTCGAGCGACCGCATCCAGGAAGCTCACCTGCTGGCCTATCACTACGTCTGCCAGCGCGTCGAGAGCAACTTCGCCCAATGACCCCCGCAGCGCTCGCCAACCTCTTCGTCAGCGCCAATCACATCGAAGCCGGCCTGTGGATTCTCATCGGCCTCGCATTCCTGCTCGCCGCCGCCCGCACCGGCCCACGCCGCACCACCTGTCTGGCGGCGGCCGTCGCGTTCAGTCTCTTCGGCCTATCGGACCTTATCGAAGCCCGCACCGGCGCCTGGTGGCGGCCCTGGTGGCTGCTGTTATGGAAAGCCGGCTGCATAGCGGCCCTACTCTGGCTAGGCTGGTCCCACTGGCGCCAACGCCCCCCGCAACAACCGCACCACCTAGCGCATTGTCGACGAACTCGTAGCGTCCGAACATCCAGGCGCCATGGAGAATACACCGGGGAGGCCGTTACGATTAAGTAGAACTTGCTCTAGCGTGCGGTGCGGAAGAGGAGAATCGACAGGTCCATGGCGAGCGAGCGGTGCTTTACGTAGTAGAGATCGTGGCAAAGCTGACGGTGGGCGTCGGCGATGTTGCTGCCGGGCTGACAACGCGTCTGCGACCAGCCGGTCAGGCCGGGGCGGACGAGGTGACGCAGACAATAATGCGGCAGGAACTGTTCGAGTCGGCGAACCTGCTCGGGCCGCTCGGGCGGCGGGCCGACCAGGGACATGTCGCCGCGAATGACGTTCCAGAGTTGAGGGATCCGGGCCAGATGCGTATGACGCAGGAGCCGGCCGACGCGGGTCAGGTTTGAATCGTCGGCGGCATCCGCAGGCCGAGCATCGGGCGATTTGCGTGTCCGTCAACTCGGCATCCGGCGGCGTGGTGCGGAAGCTGTACATGGTGAACCGCCGGCCGTGCTGGCCGACGCGCGTTTGTTCACAGATGATCGACCCGCGGTCCTGGAGCCGAAGGGCGAGCGCGCTCAGCAGCCCGAGCGGGGCGGCGATGATGAGGCCGGCGGCGGCGATGGCGATGTCCAGCAGGCGCTTGACGCCGTCGTAGTTGGCGTGGCCCAGCAGGTCGGCCCGCAGCAGCCAGTCGGCCGCAATACTCTCGGCGGGGACGGTGCCCAGCAGCCGCTCTGTAAACGTGGCCTGGTCGGTCACGCGGCAACGGGCGGCGATGCTGGCGGAGACGGCCTGGCCGACTTCGAGGTCGGCGACGAGATCGGTGCCGATGACGACCTCGTCGACGTCCGCGGTTTCGAGGATGTCGGCCATCTGCCCCAGGTTTCCGAGGCAGGGGCAAACCTGTTCGAACTCCAGCTCTTCGGTGCTCCGCAGACGCGGGCCGGGTTGGCCGGGTAGCAGGTTGAGGATGGCGGTGACAGAGCCGGGCTCGGCGCTCACATGCCCGATAACCTCAAAACGCTCCGCGTACGTGTCGAGCAGATCGACCAGCTTACGCAGCGACTCGGCGGCGCCGATGCAGAGCAGCCGAATGGGCTCGGCCGTGCTGATGTCATGGGCGTGGAGACGGAGCCGAAGTGTGCCACCGAGCCAGACCAGCCCCGCGGTCAGCGTCACCCACCAGCTCACGGACGCGGGGATGATTGCCGCCAGTAGCGTCTGCGCCAGCAGCAGGCCGAGGGCGAGCGTGAAGACGCAGCGCAGCACAATTCGGCCACGCTCCAGGAGCGTTGCACGCTGGTATAGCCGACAAGTTACGCCCGCGACAATGAAGCCGCCGGCGACGATCAGACCAACGAGGCCGACGTCGGCGACGCTGATTAGCTGGCCGGTGGAAACGAACTGGCTAGCGTGCGTAGCGGCGGCGGTGAGAGCGATAATCAAGCCGTCGACAGCGAGCCAGGCCGGCGGGGTGAGCACGCGCAGCAGTCGGGTCAGTCCGGGCCGATCGGCGACGTGGTCCGGGGTGGACCAGCCGAGGTGGCGGGAATGCGATGTGGGGGTTGCTCGATGTTGCGTGCAGACTGTCCATGATGTACGCCGGGCGCGCAGGGTGGCCCGGGGGGTACATCGGTCCGAAAACGGGGGCTCATGAATGGCGTGGGGTTATCGGTGCGACAAGCCCGTCCGTGCAGACACTTGAGAATCCACTGCTCAAGTGCAGGGACACGTCGAAGCGGTTTTTTGAACGGGTTAGGCCTTGGTGACGCGCAGAACTTCTTCGGGGGTGGTGAAGCCTTCGCGGCAGAGCCGCCAGCCTTCCTCACGCATCAGTACGAAGCCGTCATCCTTGCGGGCCGCCTGGAGGATCTGCCCGGTGCCGGCTTGGTTGAGGATCAGCTCGCGAACGGTGTCGGTCATGACCAGCAGTTCGTACAGCGCCCGGCGGCCGGCGAAGCCGGTGTTGCGGCACTCGGGGCAGCCGCGGCCGCGGTGCAGCACGTCTCCGCGGTTGTAATTGAAGTCGCTGGGCAGCATGTTGGGGTTCTCGGGCTTGTACTCTTCCTTGCAGAACTTGCAGATGGTACGCACCAGACGCTGGGCCAGGACGGCCTCGACCGAGCTGGAGACCAGGAAGGGCTCGACACCCATGTCGAGCAGACGCGTCGTCGCGGTGACGGCGTCGTTGGTGTGCAGCGTGCTGAAAACCAGGTGGCCCGGTGAGCGATGCGTTGATAGCAACCTCGGCCGTCTCCAGGTCGCGAATCTCACCCACCAGGATGACGTCGGGGTCGTGACGCAGGAAGCTGCGCAACTGGCGGGCGAAGGTAAGCCCGATCTTGGGAAGAATCTGGGTCTGGTTGATGCCGTCGAGGTAATACTCGACCGGGTCCTCGATGGTAAGGATCTTGAGCTCGGGGCAGACGATGTCGCCGAGGGCGGCGTAGAGGGTCGTGGTTTTTCCGGAGCCCGTGGGGCCGGTGACGAGGATGATGCCGTGCGGCCGGCGGATCAGCTCGGAGAAGCGTTCGTGGTTCAAGCCCTCCATGCCCAGGTGGTGGAGTTCGAGCTGGACCGAAGAGCGGTCGAGGATACGCAGGACGATACCTTCGCCGAAGGCCATCGGGATGACCGACACACGCAGGTCGATCTCGCGGCTGTGACACTTGATCTTGAAGCCGCCGTCCTGGGGCATGCGCCGTTCGGCGATGTTTAGGTTGGAGAGGATCTTGATGCGGCTGATGATGGCGTTGCGGAAGCGTTCGATCTCGGGCGGTACGTTGGCGATGTGCAGCACGCCGTCGACGCGATAGCGCACGCAGAATTCATGCTCGAAGGGCTCAAAGTGGATGTCGCTGGCGCGCTGGTCGATGGGCTTCGAGGAGGATCTCGTTGACCAGCTTGACGACCGACGCCTCCTGGGCCATCTGGATGTCGAGGTCTTCCGACTCGACGCGGGTCTCGTCAATGATTTCGACGGCGCCGGCATCCTCGACCATCTCCTGCAATACGTCGCCGCCGACGCCATAGAACGCCTTGATGAGCTTGTTGATCTCGGTACGCGTGGCCAGAACAGGCTCGACCGGCTCGTTGATGCAGGTCCGGACCTCGTCGAGGGCGTACATGTTGTAGGGATCGGAGGTGGCGACTTTGATGCCCTTGCCGTTGCGGCCCACCGGGATCAGGGCGTATTTGTGGACCAGGCGGCGGGGGACAAGGGCCAGCAGTTCCTTGTCAATGTCCGCCTCCGACAACTCGATGACGGGGATCATGAGCTCTTCGCTGAAGACCTGAAGCACGTCACGCTCAGATACCAGCTGCTGGCGAATGAGCACCTGGTCGATGCGTTCGGACGGCGAAACCCGGGCCTCCAGCGCCTTCGTGAGCTGCTCCCGCGTGATGACCCCCTTCGTTACGAGCGTTTCGCCGATCGGCATCTTATCGTCCTAAGCTATTGTACTACAGCATGTTACATGCCAGCCACAGCGTCCATACAGACCGCTCCCGGCACCAGTTTTACCCGATTTGCGCCCGGCGGTTGCATCGCGGCTGAAAATATTTTCGGCCCAATCCGCAGTCGGCTCCGGTTGGGGGCGGTGGGGGCGTGGCAGTTCACCAGCGATGCGGGGCGGTGGACAGGCCGCCCCGGGTGGGATCCCGGTCCCGGTATCGGGGACGCGACTGGGTGGCGGGGGTTACCCGACTGGGTTCGGCCACGCTACTGTTATTTCTCACCCTGTTTCCATCTTATCACAGGTGGGGCGGGCGTCTCGCCCGCCGTTTTCATGCGGCAATCTGAGCCTGGCGGGCGGGACGCCCACCTCACCTGTTATGTGGAACTTATGCGAAGGTACACTACCATGCGCTGGTTCGCGGGGCTGCCAGTGACTTTGCCGGAGATGCAGGCAGGATGAACGAATCGCCGGAATACGACGAACACGCCGGGCCGAACGGGGCTGAGGCCGAGGCCAATAGTCCCGAGGCGGACGTTCCCGCCCCGGACGTCTCAGACGCCGACAAGCGGGCCAAGAAGCTGGCCAAGGCGGCGGCCAAAGCAGCCAAGAAACAAGCCGCGGCCGAGGCCAAAGCACACGCGGCCGAGCTTGCGGAGCAGGCGGTGGCCGAGGCGAAGGCGCATGCGGCGGAGGCCGCGGAGGAGACGCCGACGGAGTCAAACGCCTCGCTGGCGCATCGCAACCTCGAAGCCGCGGAAAAGAAAGTCCGGCTGGAAACCTGGCGCACGGTCTTCGCGGCCCTGGGCACGCTGGTAGGCCTCGGCACACTGGCACTGATGTTGCAAAACGGGTGTTGATACGTGAGAAAGGCGTGAGGAAGGATCGAGCGGCTAACAGCCCGTTGAAAAACCCCTTGTCGGGCATGCGATAATAGAGATGTCAAGGAGGATGCGTGATGGCGTTGGGACGGCGTGGCGGCGAGCGGCAGGAAGAGCTGTGGGTTCCGACGGCGGCGGTGGCGCGGGGGCCGGGGCATCCGTTTTACGACAAGCTGAATGAGTTGCTGGCCGAGGCCGGCTTTGATCGCTGGGTCGAGCAGCGCTGTCAGGCGTTCTACGCCACGCAGGGCCGGCCGGGGATTCCGCCGGGGGTGTACTTCCGCATGCTGCTGATCGGCTACTTCGAAGGGCTGGAGAGCCAGCGCGGCATCGCCTGGCGGTGTGCGGACTCGAACTCGCTGAAGAGCTTCCTGGGCTTCGGCCTGACCGAGATGACGCCGGACCATTCGTCGCTGACGAACATCCGCAAGCGGTTGCCGCTGGAAGTGCACGAAGAGGTCTTCGCGTTCGTGCTGGGGATCGCTCAACTGAAGAAGCTGCTGAAGGGCCAGGCGGTGGGCGTGGACGCGACGTTGCTGGAGGCCAACGCGGCGCTGAAGTCGATTGTCCGCAAGGACACGGGCGAGGATTACCGGCAGTACCTGCGGCGGTTGGCGAAAGAGGCGGGGATCGAAGATCCGAGCGACGACGACCTGAAGAAGTTCGACAAGCGGCGCAAAGGCAAGAAGCTCTCGAATGCCGACTGGGAGTCGACCACTGAGCCGGATGGCCGGATCGCGAAGATGAAGGACGGGACGACGCACGTCGCGCACAAGGCCGAGCACGCGGTCGATCTGGAGAGCGAGCTGCTGCTGGCGGCGACGGTGCAGGCGGGGGATGCCGGCGATCCGGAGAGTCTGCCGCAGACGCTGGTTGCGGCGCAGGTGAACCTGATGCGGGCGGGCAGCGACGCCGAATTGCAGGCTCTGGCGACGGACAGCGGGTATCACAGCAATGCGACGTTGACGCAGTGTGCCGAGTGGGGCATTCGTACGTACATGGCCGAGAAGGACGAATCGCAGCAGCGTGTGTGGATCGACAAGCCGGCCGAGCAAGAGCGGGCGTTCCGCAACAACCGTCGGCGGCAAATGCGGCAAGCCGAATGCTGACGACCTGCGGTTCTGTGTCCATTGTGGCGCGGAGGGCCGGGCCGCCGCGGCCTGCGCCGCGCTCTTGGCCGTCCTCCGGGCCTTGGATGCGCCTCACGCTCAGCTTGCCCCAATTCGCCGCAGCGTAGCAAAACGCCAGTTGTTCAACGGGCTGCTAAGGACGGAGGATCGATGGTGCGGCGCTGGCACACGGCGATTTCGTCACGGCCTGCGCGGTGGCGCCAAGCGCACCAGGGATTGGTTGCTGTCCCGGGCTTCCCGAGTTTCCGTTGGGGATAAGGAGGGACTTGGCAGAACGCAGCCCCGCAAACCTTTTCCGGCCCATCACGCCACGATTTCGCCCTTGGATGCACCGGCGTGGCGCGCTATGCTACCGGCATCGGGATGGTGGGTAATCCCGGGCAAAGGGACATTCCACGACCGAGGATAAGGAAGGGCAGCGTGTATTGCGGCAAATGCGGCAAGCCGAATGCTGACGACCTGCGGTTCTGTGTCCATTGTGGCGCGGACCTTGGATTGCAGACGCCGGGCCGCCCTGGCGATACGCTGGACAACGCCGAGACGCTACACGGACCGGTGCGTCCCACTCCCGCAGAAGACACGCTCGACGCTGCCAAGACAATTGACGGCACCCAGATCTACGAAGGCCGGCTGCTAGCGACCCGCTACAAGGTCCAGCGGCGGCTGGGTAGCGGCGGCATGGGCGAAGTCTGGCAGGGAATCGATACCGAGCTGGACAACCTCGCGGTCGCGATCAAGGTGCTCCCGGGCGTGCTGGCCCGCAACACCCACAGCATCAAAGCGCTGAAGCGCGAGGCCGCGGTCGCCCTGAAGCTAACCCACCCGAACATCTGCCGGCTGCACACCTTCCACAGCGACGGGGACGTGAAGTTCCTCGTGATGGAGTACATCGACGGCCACACGCTCGAAGAGCTGCTGGACCAGAAACCCGACCGGCGAATGATGCTGGACGAGCTGCTGCCGATCGCAACGCAGATCGCACAGGCTCTCGACTATGCCCACGGTCTGGTGCCGCCAGTACTGCACCGCGACATCAAGCCATCGAACATCATGGTGACGCGGGCGGGGGCAGCGAAGCTCCTGGATTTCGGCATCGCGCGGGAGATGAAGGACTCGGTTACGCGTGTGACCGGCAAGGAAACGTCGGGAACACTGCTATACATGTCGCCGGAGCAGTTCCAGGGCCAGACACCGACGCCGGTTTCAGACATCTACTCGTTCGCGGCCACGCTGTACGAGTGCCTGGCGGGCCATCCACCGTTCTACCAGGGGGCGATCGGGCACCAACTGCTGCACATGGAGCCGCCGGCTTTGCGAGGCGCGTCTGAGAACGTCAACGCGGCGCTCCAGTTTGCGCTTTCCAAAAGACCGCAGGATCGGCCGGCGCAGGCTGCCCTGCTCGTCGACGGACTACGGACAACCTCTCAGCCGTCGGTCGTGCCATCCACGCCGACGGCGTCGAGCGCAGCGACTCGACAACCCGCGGAGGACGCTCCTGGGCAACCAATCCCCATGCCGGTCACAAAGTCACTCCCCCTCGGCAATGGCGTCACCATGGAGCTGGTGCTGATTCCGGCGGGAGAATTCCTTATGGGCTCGCCGGCGTCGGAGCCGGGACGCGGCAATGACGAAGGGCCGCAGCACCTCGTGCGGATCACGAAGCCGTTCTATATGGGCAAGACAGAGGTGACGCAATCGCAGTGGCGGGCGGTGATGAGGAGCAACCCGTCGAACTTCAGCGCGTCGGGGGGCGGGAAGGACCAGGTGGCCGGTCAAGATACGTCGAACCTGCCGGTGGAGAACGTGTCGTGGAATGACGCGCAGGAGTTCTGTCGCGCGCTGAGCGAGCGACTCCGGAGCGAGGGATTGACGGTACGGCTGCCGACGGAGGCGGAGTGGGAGTATGCGTGTCGGGCGGGGAGTGCGGGTCGGTTCAGCTTTGGGGACAGCGACAGCGCGCTGGGCGACTACGCGTGGTACGGCAACAACAGCGGCAACACGACGCATCCGGTTGGACAGAAGACGGCGAACGCGTGGGGCCTTTGCGATATGCACGGGAACGTGTGGGAGTGGTGTGCGGATACATGGCACGATAGCTACCAGGGCGTGCCCGCGGATGGCAGCGCCTGGACGGCGGGCGGTGATTCGTCTCGCCGCGTCCTGCGCGGCGGGTCGTGGGACAGCATTCCGGCGAACTGCCGCTGTGCGAATCGCGCCGGGTTCAGGCCTGCCCTCCGCGGCGACCTCATCGGTTTTCGTGTTGCGGCGGGGACTCCATAATGTTTTCCACTTTGCTCTTTTACACTTTTTCCCTTTTCCGGGGAGTCCAGAGGGGCGAAGCCCCTCTGGTTGCGCGGAAAGGCGGAAAGTGCGCGCACGCGGCGTGTGCGCGCTGTCAGCCGGCGCGGCGCACGCCGCCCAACGAAATTCGCCGCACCAGCGGCGGATGGGATCCGGTTATAGTAGCCGCGTCCTGCGGGGCGGCTCGTGGAACAACAATGGCAGGAACCTGCGGTCCGCGAATCGCAACAGGAACGACGCCGACAACCACTGGAACAACAACGGCTTCCGGGTGGTGGTGGGTGCGTCTGCGGCGGGGAGTCTGGCGGGACGCTCGATTTGCTCCCGACGGCCGGAATGCGCGGGATCATGGTCCCGTGCAGCGTGCCGATCAGAGTCCGAACCGGATTCCGGCTCTTCCGCGGCTTGCGCCGCGGGAGGCGAATGCACGTTGTGGCCCCGCCCGGCCCATGCAGCCATTGCCCCGGGCGGGGTGTTGCGAAAGACCCGGCGCGAAGATCAGCCGCGCTGGTGCGAATCAAGAATTTAGGGACACAGCCACCACTTAACTGCCGATTACGTGCTGCCAACCCACCACCAAAACGCCAAGAACCCCTGGCAGGTCCAGCCCGCCAGGGGTCCTCGCAATCCTCAGCACCCGGCCAGGTCGGCCGAGGTTATTCCACTCAAAACGCTACACTACTACTTCGTAGCCTGTGCACCGCCCGTCGACTGTTCGGCCGGCTCCTTCGACTCCTTCGGCTCGGCGGCCGGCTTCGGCGGCTCCTGATAGTTCGTCACCGTTCGCGTCCGCACCATCAGCCCATCCTGAGACGTCACCGAACACTTCGACTGATAGAAGTCCAGCGTCCGCGCTACCCGACCCAGCTTCGTAGCCACGCTCAGCAACATCGTCATCGCCGGATGCTTCGTAACGTCCGGCGGCAACATCATCTGCATCAGCCCCGTCATCGCCAGCGCCTGGCCAATCTCCTCGCCAAGCTTGCTCAGATCAGAAAACTCGAAACCGGTAACGTTGTCGCCCAGCGGCAACCCCTCCTTCTTATACCGCTCATTGGACTGGAACGTGTCATGCTTACCAGCACCAGTTTGGAGCGCCAGCGTCACGATCTCCGGACCATTACCCACGAACAGGTGACCCTCGGCCACGCCCAGGATCGGCCGACCCAGCCCCGGCATCATCGCCATGAACGGCGGCAGAATCACACGCTTGAACCCCGGCGCTTCCGGCAGCTCAGCATCCTCGATGGCACCGTTCTGCTCCATCAGCATCGGGTTCACCAGCGCCACCAGCTTCTCCAGGGCCGCGCTGGCCTTGGCCTCGTCACGCACGCCGACGATCATCACCCAGTCCGACATGAACTGCGACCGCATGTTACCTGAGAAGCTCACGAACGACGTCCCCAGCCAGTTCAGCAGATCCTGCTCAATATCAACCGGAGACTCCGCCATCATCCCCTTGAACTGCTGCACATACTCCGTACCCATCGGCACCTGGGTTTCCATGAACTTCACCGTCTCGTCATAGAGCGCCTTCAGGTCAAAGCCGCTCATCACGCTGACGTTCTTGGCTTCCTTCGGCACAAAACGCAGCGGCTTGGCCAGCGGACCGGACGCGAAGAAAACCTTGTACGCCGCCCGCTGAGACGCCTGGTCACGCAGCACCGCAACCTCTTCAGTGGTGGTCTTCATCCCCTCCGTACGCGTGCTCTCCAGCACGTAATCCCAGATATCAAACTCGTCCACGATGCGCGGCAGGAAAGCCAACGGCGATTCGCCCGCGCCGGCCTGCTGACCTTCCGCACCTTCCGTTTCCTCATCCGACATCATCATCTGCTGGCCCGCCGCCTGCGCTGCCATTTCGGCAAACGCCCGACCCTGCTGCACCAGCTTGCCTGCCTCGATGAAGGAAAACGCGTCCCGCGGCGGTGCAACCTGCTGCAACGCCTTCTGGAAGCGCGCGGTCGACACCAGCGTGGCGTTCGGACCGGCCGCCTCGCCGCGCAACAGCGCCAGCGACTTCTCCGCCATGCTCGTACCGAAGCCGAGCAACAGCACTTCATCGTGCCGGGCCAGCGTCAAGACCATCGGCACGGGCGACTGCGCCACCGACAGCTTGTGCACGACGCTCGTCCCCTCGCCCTCGGTCGACAGGAGCAACTGCCCCTCCGGCGCCAGCGCTACCAGGTTGTTCAGTATCGCCACCAGGCCGTCGAAATCGTCGGTGACCTGATCCGCGGGCGGCATGAACATGAACACGAAGTCCGCCCCGAACGGGACGGCGACGGTCATCGCGAAGGCCATCTCGCGATCGCTCAATTGCGACCAATGCACCCCCATGGCCAAGTCGTGAATCTGCTGCCAGCGCTGCTCCAGTTCCGCCTGGCTCTCGCCGGCGCCATCGGCCATCCCCATGAGCATACGCTTGAGGTCGCGTTCGAAATGCTGGTCGGCGACCGCTTTCCAGACGCGTTCGCACTGCTGGTTGAGGAAATCGAGACCCTCGTGGTTGCGCGTGTGCACGGCGAGCATGGTGTCCGCCGGCACGGCCCGGGTCAGCGTGAAATCATCCCCAATGCCGGCCTGCGCCGGCAGCGCCGCCGCCAACAGTCCCACCAGCGCCACGCCCCCGATCCAGAAAAGCCTGTGTCTCATGACCAGTTCTCCTTGCATTGCAGTCGTTCGCGAGGCCGCAAGCGCCACGGAATCTCGGATCGCCGTCCGCGCGGCAGCCTCCGGCCGATGTGACGTCACATCATCCCGACATGATATCGTTCCCGAACGGCGCGAAAACCACATCCACGCGCGGAAACACACGCTTTCACAAATTCTGACAGCCGCCCGATCGTCCGCCCGCATCGTTTCCGGGCCTACTCCTGGCGCCACGCCGGCAGAACCCGACCATTCTGGTACAATACCAACCGCTGCACCTTTCCGGACCCACTGAGCTCAAACTCGATTTCCGCTTCCACCGCGCGATAGAAAAAACGCGTGTCGCTGGCGGCGTAGATCCGGTAACGGTCCTGCCCGGTGAGCTGCGCGTAGAGCCGGTCCTCTTCACGCGTGATCGTGAACATCACGCCCGGCGCGAGCTGGTAGAGTCCGACGTAACGCTCCAGCACGGCCGGCGCCACCGCCACCGCTGGCCGAACCGCACTGATCGGCCAGCGTGGGTTCAGCGCGTGCAACCCGAGTTCGTCGATGTTCGTTGATCCGTTTGCCAACACGACCACGCCCAGCGATCTGTCTTTCAGGAACCCGCAGAAGCTGTGGAACCCGCCCGTCTGGCCGTTGTGCCAGATGATTTCTCTGTCATAGCGCGTCCAGACGTGCCAGCCGAGCGCGATCGTCAAGCCCGGCGTGCCGGTATTGAATCGCGGCGTCGTTGCCCGCTCCAGAATCGGGCGTAATTCCGTTTTGACCAACCCCATGTTCGCGGCCACGAAGCGCAACATGTCGTACGCGGTTGAGCGCAGCGCTCCGCAGCCGGCCAGGGCATCGAAATCCCAGTGGTGGCTGCGCTGTTCGCCGGCGTGCGGGCCCGCGAGCCGTTGGCGTTGCTCGTCGCTGAGGTTGATGCCGGTGTCACGCATTTTCAGTGGTCGACAAATCGTCCGCTCGGCCAGTTCGACATAGCTACACCCGGCCCGCGTGGCGAGGATGTGCCCGAGCAGCCCGGCCCCGAGATTGGAGTATTCATACTTTTCGCCGACCGCGCGGGCGAGCTTGCAGCTTGCCAGGAAGGATCGCAGATCGTCGGCCGAGTAGTCGGCGTAGGGGTTGTAACCGTCGGCGGGCGCGAAGTTTGTCGGCATGCGCGGCAGGCCCGAGCGATGGGTCGCGAGATGCTCCAGCGTGATCTGCCGGTCATCGTGTTGCGGTATTGAAAAGCCGGTTGGCGCGTATTCCTGGGCCGGATGGTCGAGTGCGACCTGGCCGTGCTCGACGGCGTCGGCCAGCAGGATGGCGGTGAATACCTTGGTGATCGAGCCGATCTCGAAGATCGTCCGCTCGTCGACGGGGCGGGTGTCGTCGACGGCGAGTTGGCCGTAGGCGAAGAAGGTTGGGCCGGTCTTGTCGACCAGGCCGATGACGATGCCCGGGCAGACGCCGGCGTCGACGCGGTCGCGGGCGGCCTGTTTGAGATCGTCGGTAATCGGCGGGCCGCCGGCCCGGGCAGTTGAGGTCGCCATTAGCAGAATCGTTGCTATCCACGCGGGTTTGCTGACACACGACATGATTATCTCCTGGCGCAGTGTGTTACGCTGTCTGCATCGTATCGAACGTGTGGCGGGCGGGCGGGCCGCCACACCTTACTCTTTGGTGATTGATCTGGCTCGGAGTCCCGCTCTACCTGCAATTGTCTGACTTGTCAGAAGACACACTGGCACGTTCGCCGGCGGCACGGTCCCCGGCGCCCACACGACTGATTGTCGACGTCATTCTGGGCGTGTGGTGTGGGGGCGGTCAATTCGAAAGATGGCCTGCAATTGGAATCGCGCTGGGTGGATTTGGCGATTATACTGTACATAGTGCAGAATCCAGGTGTTGGAGAGTAGGTATGGCGATTCTCAATGATCCGGTGCCGCTGCCGGAGGATAAGCCGGAGCCGGAATGGTCGCCGGAGATCGGTTTGCGTCGCGCGGCCGTTCGCGGGCCGATTGTGACGGTGGTGGTGGCGGTGCTGATGAGTCCGCTGTTTTATTTCATGCCGTACGTGATGCTGGGTGCGTTGGTACGGATCGGGCTGACGCTGTTGGTTGGGTGGATCATATTCCGGGCGGTGCAGAGTGCCGGCGGGATGACGAGCTGGCCGCTGACGGCATTGGCCACCGTGCTGACGCTGATCGCGTTCCTGCTTCAGAACCTGGTAATGATGGCTTCGCCGTCGCCGATGTTCGCGGCCCTGACTCCACTGCGCTGGTGGGAATGGTTCACGCCGGAATGCATCTTTCTTCTTCATCTGGTCACGATCCTGTCGCTGCCGCTGTGCATAGTGCTGTTCCACAGCGGCTCGGGGCCGGGCGGGTATTCCGTTCTGGGCGAGGTCCTGACAATGGGCGTCTGGGGCACGCGACGGTGAAGGTGATGCGCCATCATGTGTGCCGTGTGCTGTCGTGGGCGTTGTCATGGGCGCTGTGATGTTCGCTGTCATGCTGGTTCGCTTCGTTCGGCTGTGTCCGTTGTGTGACAATGTCCGGTCGCTGTGGGCGTCGCCGACCGAGCCCGGGGGACAGCGTAAGCGTAGTTAAGTGTTGACGCGCTTTTTGGGCCGGGCAAGTTGGGATGGGAGGATTGTCACTGGCTGGCGGAGATTGTTGGATTCTGGCGGTTTTTGGCAGCGTATTATTTTACGCCAGCCACCTGCTGCCGGTTGAAGCAGCTTACACGGGTGGAACTCGCGGCCACTCGGGTACCGGCGGCGTTGTCTCCAAGCTTCGTTTGTCGTGCAGCATAACCGGCGCGAGGGGCGACTTGTTCAACGGCCCCGCTGTTTCTAATTACTTAGTTACTTAATTATTCTGGGAGTCTCGCAATCGTCACGCCAAAACACAGGTCGATCAGGATCAGAAAGATCGCCGGAGCTAAGCACTTGCTCATGGGCCAGCCCCTTTAGCCGCTCGGGCTTCGGATTGAACCCGGCAGGAAACTTCATCGTTACGTCGACTCGTTCTTCTGTTGCCGAATGTCCAATTTTACACGGTCTCGGCGATGCGGCGGGCGCGGTTGTCGTAAGCGGGCTTGACCTTGTTGCCGTTGCGGGCTGCGTGCTACACTGCGGGGACTTGCGTCAGGAGTAATGTGGTGAAGCGGCGTGGCTGGTTCTTCGTGTGGCTGCTGCCACTGTTGTGGATGGTCACGAGTGTGCTGTCCTTCCAGTGGCCGGGGGATGAGTACGGGTTGTGGAGCTTCGGCTCGTTGGCGGGGTTGTGGATCGTCTACCTGATAGGCAACATCGGCAACACGGCGAGGATCGCCATCTTCGTGATAATTGCAGGGTCTGTCAGCATGGTCCCCCTGGGGCTGCTGCTCGACATGCTGCGAGTGCGGCGGCGGCTGTGGCTGTTGCTATACCTGCTGTTCGCCGCGGGAATATGTGTCACGGCGCTGGCCTCCTTTCCATCATTGAGCAAAGCGATCAGCAAGAACGGTTCGATCACGGCGTATGTGCTCTTCTCTTTGAACATGGGGATGTACGCCGCCATAATCGTGATGGTGCTAATTTCGGCCGTGGGACGGCTGGTCAAACGCGGGCAGCCGCCCGGGGGGAATTAGGAGGGGGCGGGAGCGATCGCTCACATCTTGCGGCTCGGTCGGTAGTGTTCGGGCGGAGCAGGCTGCATGTACTTCGTACATCATTATTCCGGATGAAAGCTGAGCCTGTCTCATAGTTGTGGCATTGGGGTTCGTCGCCGGCGCGACTCACCGGTTAAAAACCGGTGCCACAAGGGTTTGCAGGCTGGTGCTACAGCGACGGGAGCGGTGTCGGGGCGAGCCTCATAGGTAGGGCGTCGGCCATGGTGGACGGCGCATAGCAGGCGCTACCAGGGGTCTTCGTCGTTGTCGCCGGTTTGGCGGGGGCGGTTGTCCGTTGGGGAGGGCTGCTCGGTGGCGTGGCGGCGGGCACAGAATGGGCAGGTGGGGGGCTGGCCGGGCCGGGTGGCGAACCAGTGGCCACATGTCGGGCAACGCTCTGCGCGGTAGCCGGTTTCCTGGCCGCACTCGGGGCATTTGACCGGCCAATCGTGGAAATTCATGGGTCTTTTGACGGTGAAATGTTCCATGCAGTCGGGGTTTGTGCAGGCTACGTAGAGGGTGGCGTAGGAAGTGGCCTGCTCTGAGAAAGTGCCGGTGCTGGCGGGTTGGAGTGCCCCGACGATGCGGGTCAGGGCCAGGATCAGGAGGATGACGAGGGCGAGGATGCTGCCGATGCGGATGGGGGTGGCCTGGAAGATTGCCCAGGGGTTTTCGCTCAGTTCTTGCCGCCAATCGCGGAAATTTTGCGGTAGATGTTCCAGCCCTTCGCGTAGGCGGTGGGGCAGGCCGGTGACTGCGGAATGCCATTTGCGCTTCATTGTGGGCTCCGGATGGCCGATAACCCAGGCTGGCCGGAGAGGCCTGAGGGTCCTATCAGATTATCGTCAGGGGGCGGTGGAGGGCAATTTTTGGTTTTGACAAGCTGGTGAGGGGGTTTAGAATGCTCAATCCGGCGCACTCGGCCGGCCCATAGGCGTCGCACGTCGACCCCATGTCAGATGGTTATCGACGTTGTGCTGCTGTAGCTCAGTGGTAGAGCGCCTCCTTGGTAAGGAGGAGGTCATGGGTTCAACCCCCATCAGCAGCTTTTCCACGCTACGGGTCGGATTTGTGGCCGGGCGCATAGTAATAGAGAACAAGTGAAATTTGAGAGACGTTGGCCGCCCGTGGGCGGACCCGGGGCCGTCCCGTTCCGGGTGACGAGTGGAGAGCATCTATGGCCAAGGGTGTATTCGAACGAACCAAACCGCACGTGAACGTTGGCACGATCGGGCACGTGGACCACGGCAAGACGACGCTGACCTCGGCGATTACGGCCGTGCAGGCAGCGCGTGGCCTGGCGACGATGAAGAGCTACGACGAGATTGCGAAGGCGTCTGAAAAGGACGGTCGCCGCGACTCGACGAAGATTCTTACGATCGCGACGGCCCACGTGGAGTACGAGTCTGACAAGCGTCACTATGCCCACATCGACTGTCCCGGGCACGCTGACTATGTGAAGAACATGATCACCGGCGCGGCCCAGATGGACGGTGCGATTTTGGTGGTGTCGGCGGCAGACGGCCCGATGCCCCAGACTCGTGAGCACGTTCTGCTGGCTCGCCAGGTCAACGTTCCGAACCTGGTCGTTTTCCTGAACAAGGTCGACCTGGTGGACGACCCCGAGCTGCTGGAACTGGTCGAGATGGAAGTTCGCGAGCTGCTGACCAGCTACGACTTCGACGGCGACAACATCAAGGTTGTGCAGGGTTCTGCGACCCAGGCTCTCCAGGCCTCGGTCGACAAGAACGAAGAAGGCTACGGGGCCATCATCGAGCTGATGGAAGCCCTCGATAGCACGATCCCCGATCCGGAGCGTGAGGAAGACAAGCCCTTCCTGATGCCGGTCGAGGATGTTTTCAGCATCAAGGGCCGCGGCACGGTCGGTACGGGTCGTATCGAGCGTGGCGTTGTCAAGGTTGGCGAAGAAGTTGAGGTCATCGGGCTGCATGTCGAGCCGGGCCGCAAGACTGTCGTCACCGGCGTCGAGATGTTCAACAAGACGCTCGACACGGGTATTGCGGGCGACAACGTTGGCCTGCTGCTTCGTGGCGTTGAGAAGAAGGAGCTGGAGCGTGGTCAGGTACTGGCCAAGCCGGGCAGCATCACGCCGCACACGAAGTTCATGGGCGAGGTGTACGTGTTGACCAAGGAGGAAGGTGGTCGACACACGCCGTTCTTCCCGGGCTATCGTCCCCAGTTTTATTTCCGGACGACGGACGTTACCGGGTCGATCGTCGAGCTTCAGGCTCGTGACGGCGGGAAGGCTGAGATGTGCATGCCGGGCGACAACATCCAGATGCGGGTCGAGATCATCAACCCGATCGCGATGGAAGAAGGTCTGCGTTTCGCGATTCGCGAAGGTGGCCGGACGGTTGGCTCGGGCGTAGTGACGAGCATCATCGAGTAGCGTCGCTCAGTGGCGTTACCGATGCGATATTAGTAAGGCAGATATGCGGCGGGCGATCGGGACGAATCCCGGTCGCCCCGGTATTCCCGCCGAAATGGGCCGCGGGAGTGAGTTGGTATGGCAAAAGCGCAGAAACGCGAGTGGGTCTGGCTCCAGTGCACGGAGACGGGCGACCTGAACTACCGCACAGTTGTGAATGTTCAGGGAGGTGTACCGAAGTTGCAGCTGAAGAAGTACTCTCCGCGTCTGCGTCGGCGGACGGTGCACAAACTGAAGCGTAAATAGGCTTTTCAAGGAGCGTAGCTCAATTTGGTAGAGCACCGGTTTCCAAAACCGGCGGTTGGGGGTTCGAGTCCCTCCGCTCCTGGTGCTGATTGGGCTGCTTCGTGCGGAGCGGCTGAGACAACGACTCAGGCAAGCGTGGCGAGCAATGGCAGATAGCGAAGGCAAAATCGGAACGATGAGTGGTGCGGGCGGTCGGCAATCGTCGCCGCTTCGCATCCGGAAGCCTGGACAGGGAGTGTATGTGCGCTGGGCGACGGCTGGTGCCGCCGGCCTGTTCGCGATTGCGGGCACAGCGTTCCTGCGGGAGCAGATCCAGATTTTCGCGTTTGCCGAAAATCCGTACGTGCGTGATCTGGTTCCGGTGGCGTTTCTGCTGATCCTGCTCTATGTAATTTATCTGGTGCTGGGTCGAAACGAGACCGTCATCGATTTTCTGATCGCTACCGAAGGCGAGATGAAGAAGGTGAACTGGTCTTCGCGGCGTGAGGTGTGGGGAGCCACGCGCGTGGTGATTGTCTCGGTGCTGGCGCTGGCTTTTGTGCTGTTCGCAGTCGACATTATTTTCATGGTTGTATTTAGCGGCATTGGCGTTTTGCGCTTGAACGTGGTCGAGAAATTCTTCGGCAGTGGAACCACATGATGCCTTCCGAAGAAACGGAACGCCCGGAACAGCAGATTTCAGAACCCGCAGCCCCGGCTGAGCCGGAGCTGGTTGACGAGCAGGCGGAGGCCGCTCCGGACACGGAGGGGGTCTCGGTCGAGCCGGTCGACAGTGGCGATAGCGCGGTGGAGTCCGCGCCTGCGGAGGTGGCTGAGTCGGCCGCACCGGAGGAGTCGGCCGCGCCTGAGCCGCCGGCCCTGGTCAAGCCCGGCATGCACTGGTATGTGCTGCGTGTGGCGTCGAACAAGGAAGACCAGGTTCGCGAGGCGCTCGATCGCAAGATCAAGATCGAGCAGCTTGAAGATTGTGTTGGGCGCGTGCTGGTTCCGACGCAGCGTGAGAAGCGCATGCGTGGCGGGAACGCGCGTGTCTATCACCGCAAGCTTTATCCGGGCTACGTATTCGTCGAGATGGCCACCGATGATGATGGCCGGATTCCTGAGAACGTCTGGTTC
Organism: Phycisphaerae bacterium; assembly: GCA_963666925.2. Taxonomy (GTDB): domain Bacteria; phylum Planctomycetota; class Phycisphaerae; order UBA1845; family Fen-1342; genus JANQFV01. The sequence goes on from CAXXTC010000007.1 coordinate 171,774, forward strand.
GTGATCAAGGAAACGACGGGCGTCGGCGATTTCATCGGATCGGGCGGGAAGCCTTCGCCGATGCCGATGACTGACGTTGAGCGGATGCTGGCGGCGTCGGTTCGTCCGGACGAGTCGCCGGCGCTGGCGAACCTGGGCTTCAAGCCGGGTGACCGCGTGAAGGTTACGGAAGGCCCGTTCGAGAATTTCGAGGGTGCGGTCGACGAGATCAACACGCAGAAGGGGACGGTGCGGGTGATCGTTTCGATTTTCGGTCGGCCGACGCCGATCGAGATCGAGTACTGGCAACTCGAAGTTCTGTGAGTTGTGGGGCGGTTGGCTGCTTGAGATGGCTAGAAAAGGGGGCTGGCAGGCTGGATTTTGTGTCGGCATGCCGTTAGACTGGCGAATCTTTCCGCCTCGTGGCCGGTACGGCCGGGCGGATCGTGATATTTAGACACGTGGGCGTTAGCCACAGGGTACGGAAATGGCCAAGGCCGTTGTAGCGAAGATCAAGTTGCAGGCACCAGGTGGGCAGGCGACGCCTGCGCCGCCGGTGGGTCCTGCGCTGGGTCAGCATGGTGTGAACATTGGGCAGTTCGTGTCTCAGTTCAACGAGCGCACGAAGCAGATGGACGGGATGACCTGCCCGGTCGAGATCACCGTTTTCAAAGACAAGAGTTTCGAGTTTGTGGTCAAGAGTCCGCCGGCGGCGGTGCTTTTGGTCAAGGCGGCCAAGCCGCTGGACGAATCTCTGGCGATCGTCGAGAAGGGGGCGGGCGAGCCGAACCGGATGAAGGTTGGCCGCGTGACGATGGACGATGTCCGGAAGATTGCCGAAACGAAGATGAACGACCTGAACGCGTTTGACATGGATGGGGCCTGCAAGGTCATTGCGGGCACCGCGCGTTCGATGGGTATAGAGGTGATGGACTAGCGTCGGCCGCGGATTGGTCGGCGTTTCGTGCGGCGTGTGGTTTCGCGCCGCGGACAACACAGAGGCCTGACCACGGGCCGACAGCAGTGGGAGCTGTGTGCGATGCGAACTCGCAGCAAGCGTTACAAGAAAGAGGCCGATCAGGTCTCGCGTGGGCCGGTTGTCCTGGATGAAGGGATCAAGCGGCTCAAAGAGTTTAACCACACCAAGTTTGATCAGACCGTTGATCTGGTTCTGCATCTGGGCATTGATGCCCGGCAGGCGGACCAGATGGTGCGCGGTTCGATAAGCCTGCCCAAGGGTATCGGCAAGAGCAAGCGTGTCATTGCGTTTTGCCCGGAGACCGAGATCGAGGCGGCCAAGGGGGCCGGCGCGATCGAGGCCGGCGCGGACGAGCTGGTTGAGAAGATCCAGGGTGGCTGGATGGACTTTGACGTGGCCATCGCCCACCCGTCGCTGATGGGCAAGGTCGGGCGGCTGGGTCGCGTGCTCGGCCCGCAGGGCAAGATGCCGTCGCCGAAGAGCGGCACGGTGACGCCTGACATCGCCGGCGCGGTTAAGGAGTATGGTGCTGGTAAGGTTGAGTTCCGGAACGACAAGGGTGGCAACATTCACGCGGTGGTCGGCAAGCTGAGTTTCAGCCTGGAAGACCTGCGGGACAATATCGTGGCATTCGTGGACCACATTCGTCGCGCCAAGCCGGCGGCGGCGAAGGGGCAGTTTATCCGCAAGGTCTGTCTCAGCGGCACGATGACGCCGTCCGTACAGATCCAGACGTCAGTAACCGGCGCACTGGAGTAAAACCGATGAGCAAGCTGGTAAAAGAACTGATTACCAAGGAACTGGCGTCTCGGTATGGCGACGTGAACAACGCCGTCTGGGTCGAGATGGTTGGCATCGACGGGATTATCACGAACCAGTTTCGGCGTGGCCTGCGCGAGGCCGAAATGCGGCTGGAGGTCGTGAAGAATTCGCTGTTCCGCCAGGCGGTCGGCGACGGTCCGTTGGGGCGGCTGGCCGAGGCGCTCGAGGGGCCGGCAGCACTGATCACCGGCGGCGAGTCGGCGGTCGACGTGGCCAAGCTGCTCGAAGAGTGGATGCCGAAATTCCCCAAGAAGACGACATTCCGCATGCGTGCGGCCGTCCTCGAGGGCGAGTTCCTTGACGAAGAGGCTGTCAAAGACCTGGCCAAGATGCCGAGCAAGACCGATTTGCAGGCGCGCATCGTGGGCATTGCTCTGAGCCCGGGTGGCAACGTGGTGTCGGCCGTGCTTTCGGGCGGCTCCAACATTGCCGGGTGCGTCAAGGCTCTGATCGAGAAGCTCGAGAATGGCGAGGAAGTTCAGAAACAGTCGGCGTAGTCAGCGTCGCTGGAAATAGATTGGTCGGTTTTGGGCCGGCTGGTACGAGATTGGAATCGAACGAGGTGTGCCTGACTGCTCCGCGAAGCGGATTAAACGGAACCAGCGGGGTTTCGGCTATCAGGGCACTCGCGGACGTTTTTTGAGGAGTTGTGAGCCATGGCGGAAGCACCTGCCGAAACCAAGGAATTCGATGCCGCTATCAAAGAGATCGGCGACAAGATTGCTGGTCTGACGTTGGTCCAGGCGAAGGACCTGGCGGACTACATGAAGGAAGCTTACGGGATTGAGCCGGCGGCTGGCGGTGGCGCGATCATGATGGCGCCGGCGGCCGGTGGTGGTGCCGCAGCCGAGGCGGAAGAGCAGACCGAGTTCAACGTGATCATCAAGGCGGCCGGCGACAAGAAGCTGGCGGTGATCAAGGTTGTCCGGGCGGCCCGCGGCGACCTGGGTCTGAAGGAAGCCAAGGCGCTGGTGGACGAGGCGCCCAAGCCGCTGCTCGAGGCCGTTCCGAAGGAAGAGGCCGAGAAGTGGCAGAAGGAGCTCGAGGCGGCCGGCGCGACCGTTTCGGTCGAATAGGCAGGCAGAGCCCAGCTCCAGTCCAGAGAACATCATGCAAACGGGTCCGGGCGTGGTCTCGGGCCCGTTTGTGTGCGCCTGGGGCGGCCGGTGGCGCGAGCCGTCTGCCTGATGTTTCCTCCAGGCCGACAATTCCGTACAAACCGGGGATAACATCTCGGGATCTGAATCGAATACCCTTGAGCCGGGCCCGCCGCGTGTTGGGGCGTACGGGCGTGTTAGCCGGCGTGTGGCTTTTTCTGACGGGGCTGGTTGGGAGGAATGGCATGAATCGCTTCAGCATGGTGTTGGGGCTGGTCGTTGTGTCGGTCGGGTTGTGGGGATGTGACGCGGCTCGGCTCGGGGCCGGGAGTTTCAAGGCGACCGCGGCTGTTCAGCTTTCGTCGCCCTGGGAAGGTTACGACCGCATCGAAATCCGCTCGCGCAACGGCGGGGTCGAGTTGCTTCGCGCCGACGTCGCGGAAGTGGAGGTCAGCGGCGAGCGTTACGTGCGTGGGCGGACCCAGGCTGAGGCGGACGCGAACCTGGACAAGATTGAGGTCTATGCGGGCCGGCACGCGACCGAGTCTGGCGCGTTGCTGGTTGAGCTGCGTTTCCCCGACGAATTGAAACGCCAGAGTCCGGGGGCGAGCCTGACGGTGCGGGTGCCCGAGTCGTGCCCTGCCAATGTCCGGACCAGCAACGGCAAGCTGAGCGTCAGGTCCATGAGCGACATTGTTACCCTAAGGACCAGCAATGGTGCAATCACGATCGGCGATGTTGCGGGTAAGGTCCAGGCATATACCTCTAATGGGAAAGTGACCGCCGAGAACGTGGACGGTGAGCTGTCAATCGAGACCAGCAATGGTCCGGTGCAGGTGGAGCGGATCGTCGGCCCGGTGCAGGTCGAATCGAGCAACGGCGGGGTGCACCTGGCCGGCGTGCAGGGGGCGGTCGTGGCGCGCACCAGCAATGCGCGCATCGAAGCTCACGATGTGCAGGGTGCCTGTCGGCTGGATACGAGCAACGGAAGGATCGTGGCCGAGCTGAATCCGGCCGCCGGCGACGAGGTGGACGTGGATACCTCGAACGGCTCAATCGAGCTGAAGCTGCCGGTCGGTCAGGCGGCCAATCTCGACCTGGAAACCAGCAACGGCAAAGTTGTGGTGGATCTTCCGGACGGTCAGCTGAGCGATGTGCGAAGCGGCAAGCGGGAGTTTCACGCCCGGCTCAACGGCGGCGGCAGCCTCTGGCACGCATCGACGTCGAACGGCTCGATCCGGGTTAAGGCCCAGTAAGCCGGGCGGCTATCTCCGTCGGCGGGAAGTGCGGAAGCGGCTGCCCAGGGTTCGTCGGACTGGGCGTAGCCCCAGCGCTTCAAGCTGCGGGTCACGCACCCGCGCCTCCTGGTAGCGGTTGGTGACGGCGGACTCGTCTTCCTGCTCCGGGTCGCTGGCGGCGGCCTCGGCGGCTATCTCCTCTTGCGTCGGTAGCCGCTTTACCAGCCACGGCGGGTCGAACTTCGGCAGCTCCTTGTTGATCAGCTTTTCGATCTCCGTCAAAAACCGGCCTTCTTCCGGCGTCACGAACGTGACCGCATAGCCGGTCTTGCCCATGCGGGCCGTTCGGCCGATGCGGTGTACGTATGCCGCCGGATCTTCCGGGATATCGAAGTTGACGATGTGCGAGATGTCCATCACGTCCAGCCCGCGCGATGCCAGGTCGGTCGCGACGAGCACGCGGACGGTCTGCTTGCGAAAGCTGTTCAGCGCCCGCTCGCGGCGATGCTGCATCAGGTCGCCGTGGATTTCCTTGCAGGCCACGCCCTCATCGCGGAGATGCTCGGCGATGTTGCGAGCTTTGCGCTTGCGGTTGGTGAAGACGATCGCGAGCGTGGGGGCCTCGTGTTTGAGGAGGCCGAGCAGCGTGGCCATTTTGTCTTCGCGATGCACGGACACGAAACCATGCTCGATGCTGTCGACGGTGAGCATGTCGTGGGAGACGTTGACCTCGGTCGGCTCGTGCATGAATGATCGGGCAAGTTTCTGGATCTCCTCGTCGATGGTTGCGGAGACGAAGATGGTTTGATGCTCGTCCTCGATGGCGCGGAGAATTCGGCGGATGTCGTCGCGGAAGCCGATATCGAGCATGCGATCGACTTCGTCGAGGACGGCGACGTCGACGTGGTTGATTTTCAGTTCCCTGCGGCGCATCAGGTCGAGCACGCGGCCGGGGGTACCGATGGCGATCTCGGGGTTGGTGCGCAGCGTTCGAATCTGATCGCCCATTCGGCGGCCGCCGAGGATGACGACGGTTTTGATCGGCTTGGATCCGCGTAGCATGCGGACGTGCTCGTCGACCTGTGCGGCGAGTTCGCGTGTGGGTGCGAGGAGGATTGCCTGTAGTCCTTCTCCGGGTCTGATTCTGTTGAGTATGGGCAGTGCGAAGGCGGCGGTTTTGCCGGTGCCGGTGCGGGCCTGTCCGAGGCAGTCGCCGCCCTTGAGGGCGATCGGGATGAGCGCCTCCTGGATATCGGTGGGCTGCTCGAATCCGAGTTCGTCGAGCTGTTCGACGAGTTGTGTTTCGAGGCCGAGCGTTGCCCAGGGAGATGTTTTGGCCGAGGGTGACTTGGATGGTCTTCGCAGCTTTCCGGTGTTGCGCTGGGTGCGCTGCGCGGAAGCGTCGGACGGGTTGTCAGCGGCGGGTTGTTTGGATTTGGCGTGTGGGGTGTCGGAAGTGCGTCGGCGTTTTCTGCGCGAGCGTTTTTGGTGGGTTGGTTTTTCGGCGGGTATGTCCGGCACAATGAGTGACCTTGTAGCAAAGGGGTGAGGGTCCGATAACAGCAAGACCCCATACATCTCGACTTACGCCACCATAATCTAGCTAAACTTTGTTGGATCACAAGGTTCCGAACCGGGTGTGCCACCGATATCCTCTGTGCCGGCCCGGCCGGCAAACGGCCCGGATGGCCACGATCGGGCCCCGTCGAGCCGCATCCCATGCCCCCTGGCGCGGTATAAGGGGGCAGCCCGCCGATGCCGGGCTCTGGTGTCCGTGTACGGTTCTGGTGACTCAAGGCAATGCCAACTTTCTCATACAAAGCACGCAGCTCCACCGGTGAGCAGATCAGCGGGACGCTGACGGCCGACTCGTCCATGGCGGCCGCCCGCATGCTCGACGAGCGTTCGCTGTTGCCGATCGACGTTCAGGAGGTCCGCTCTGAGCAGCGTTCCATCTTCACGGGCAAGGCCGGCGTGTGCCGATCGCCAAGATCGGGCAGATGTATGAGCAGCTTGCGGACCTGCTGCGGGCCGGTGTGCCGATCCTGCGTTCGCTCGAGGTGTTGGCCCAGCAGTCGACCTCGCCGGCGCTGGCGCGGGTATTGAAGGATGTGCGTGACGACGTGGCCGGCGGCGATGCCCTGGCCGACGCCATGTTGCAACACCCGCACGCATTCCCCGAATTGCACGCGTCGATGGTGCGTGCCGGTGAGAAGGGTGGCTTTCTAGAAGACGTGCTCCATCGGCTGAGCGAGTTCGTCACCCGGCAGGACACGTTGAAGAACAAGTTCATCGGCGCCCTGATTTACCCAAGCGTGCTGCTGGTCGGGGCTATCGGAGCGGTTTCGTTCATCATGGCCTTCGTGGTGCCCAAGATCCGCACGGTTCTTCAGAACCAGGATCTGCCGCTGCTGAGCCGCATTGTGTTCAATCTCAGCGACACTCTGCGTGATCACGGTCTGGTGCTGCTTGGGAGCGTGGCCCTGGTCGTGATCGTGATCATCGCTTACTTTCAGAGCGCTGCCGGTCGGGCCATGTGGTCGCGCTTGCAACTACGCATCGTCGGCTTCGGCAAGATTTACACGATGATTGCGATTTGCCGGTTCTGCCGCGTGTTCGGTACGCTGCTCAACAACGGCATTCCGATCCTGCAATCGCTCAAGGTCGCGAAGGACTCGACCGGCAATAAGATTTTGTCCGACGCGATTGACGAGGCGGCCGAGAGTGTTCGGCACGGCGAGTCGCTGGCCGGACCGCTGTCGGAGGCCAAGGTTTTTCCGCCGGCGATTGTGGACATGATCGCGGTTGCAGAGGAAAGCAATACGCTCGACAAGGTTCTGGTCGAGATTGCGAATACACAGGAGGAGCGGACGGCTCGGCAGATCGATTTTGTGATGCGAATGCTCGAGCCGCTGCTGTTGATGTTCATGGGTGCGATGATCGCGTGTATCGCGATCGCCTTGCTGGTTCCGATCCTGCGGATGGCGGCCAGTGGCGTGAAATAGCTAATGGAGATACCGGCCCAGATGAAAGTGCAAGTGAAAGCGGAGATGACTGTGATGAGACAGACCAAGAAGCTGGCCCGCTCGCACAAGCGGGCATTCACCCTGCTCGAAGTCCTGATGGTGGTGGTAATCCTCGGCCTGCTGGCCGCGTTCGTGGTGCCGAACTTCTTCGGTGCCCAGCGGCGTGCCGAAGAGGACCTGGCGTCCGCCGCGGTCACCGGCAGTATCCCCAGCGCGCTGAAGATGTACCGTATGCACATGGGGCGCTACCCGGGCGAGGATGACGGCAACCTGATGGCGCTGGTCGAGAAGCCCGAGGACGAAGAAGAGGCCGAGAAGTGGGCGGGTCCGTACATCGAGGACGCTGAGCAGCTCAAGGACCCCTGGGGCCACGAGTACGTCTATGAATATCCCGGGACGTACAACGAGGACGGGTTTGACCTGTACAGCATCGGTCCCGATGGCTCAGAAGGCACCGACGACGATATCAAGAACTGGGAAGAGTCCTGATCGTCGCCGAACCCGGCTCCAGCCCACGCGGACTGAACCAGACGTGGCCGCACCGGGTGCCCGGTCGCATGTGCCGGAGCCCGGATCCGGCGCTGCGAGGCATTGTGTGAACTTCTCAGGTCGACAGCGCGGCGCGTTCACCCTGCTAGAGGTCATGCTGGTGATCACCATCATCGGCGTGATCGCGGCTTTTGCCTGGCCTGATTTCCAGGCCGCGAGCCAGTCGGAGCAACTGACTGAATCCGCGCGGCGCATGCAGGCGGTGCTCGCGATGTGTCGGGCCGAGGCGATGAACACGGCGCGTCGCCACCGGATCGAGTTCGAGATCGACGGCACCATCAGGATCGAGCGGCAACTGGACCCGATGTGGGCGCCGCACATCTATGACCGGGTGCGCGAGGGCTGGGCCATGGTTCAGATCCTCTCGGACGACGTCTGGGTGAGCGACCTGGAGGTGTTGGCGGAGGGGCCGCCGCCGATCCAGATCATCGACGACAACCTGGAGTTGCCGGACACGGAGATCGACCCGCTGCCGATCGAGGAATACGACTTGGCGGTGGCGGTGGATATCGAGCCGGACGGATCCTGCCCGTCGGTGCGCTGGGTGTTGCGGGACGAGACCGGTCGCGGGTTGCTGTGCACGCTGGACGGCCGGCTGGGGCGCATGGTTTTCGAGTCGTGGGAGCGTCTGAGCGAGGATGACGTGTTGCGACCGGAGCCGGTTGAGGCCAAGCAGTACGACGACTACGAGGTGGAGGATTTCAAGCGGAGATGACCGGAGCGCGGCGTACAACCCGATCGCGGGCGGCCCTGCTGCTGGAAGTGGTGGTGTCGTTCGCGGTGATGACGGGCGCGTTGGGCCTGCTGGCGGCACAACTGGCCAGCGGGATCGACGTGGCCATCTACGCCGAGGAACAGCTCCGTGCTATGCAACTGGCCGACCAGATTCTCTACCGCTTCGAGCTGGACCTCGAGCTGCAACAGGAGATCGTCGAGGCCGAGCAGGTCGAGGAGGAGTTCGGCGACGCCTATCCGGGTTGGTTCTGGCGGGTGACTATCGAGGACCTGGAGCGCGACGAGGAGGAGCTCAAGCTGGTCACGATCCAGGTGTTGTACCAGCGTGATAAGGATTCCCCGGAGCGGATCGACGGCGCCGACGCGATGCGGACGCTGGCGCTGGTTTGGACGGAACAGGCCCGGCTCAATTTGATCGAGGACGGTGGGTTGAGCGAGGAGCAGGTCGAGCTGCTGCGCCAGACCATTCCGATTCCGGATTTCGATCCGACCGCCGTCAACATTCACCAACTTGTCGGGCTGGATCCGGACATGATGTTGCAGTTGCTGCCGATGTTGACGGCCTTGCTGGGCCAGTCGTCGGGTGTGACGGACGCGTTGGGTCAGTTGGGCGAGGACGGGTTGCCGTCCGGGTGGGATCAGCTTTCTTCCGACCAACAGGCCCAGCTCCAGCAATTGCTCGATCTGCGTGATCAACTGAGCGGCGAGGGGGGCGGCGAGGAGGATGGTGGGCAGGGTTCGGGTGGCAATGGCCGGAGCGGAGACGTTTCAAGCAAGGACGATACGGATGATGACGGCGAGATGACGCTGGAGCCCGGCGGCGGGTCTGGTCCGGACGGACAGTACACGCTCGAGGACCTGATGCGTTTGCGTGACCAGTATCGGCGTAGCCAGGGGGGGCGCTGATGTCACGCCGGCGACTCCGCGCCATGACTCTGTTCGAGGTGGTGATCTCGATCGCACTGATCGGCATGCTGCTCGGTTCGCTGACGACGTTTTTCCACCGCACCCTGACCGCTCGCGAGGAAGTTACCCGCGAGATGGATCGCACGCAGTTGGCGCAGCAGATGTTGCTGCGCATGGCCGACGAGCTGCGCGGCTGCATCGCTCGCGAGGACCTCGGTTATGAGCTGACGCAGTTTGAGGGCGATCGGCGCAGCATTACGTTCGTGACCTGCCCGTTGCCGCCGACAGAGTCGTACGCTTTTTTCCGCCAGTCGGAGTATGCGCCGCCGCCGCGCTATGACCTGCGCGAGGTTACCTACGAGCTTTGGATCGATCCCGACGACGAGACCGACGAGGGAGATCCGCTGGTAGCGGGCATCCTGCGCACCGAACAGCGCGCGCTGCTGCCCTACGAGACCGAGGAAGATGTGCCCGAGGGTGCGGATCTGGGCTGGCTGCGCCGCGACTTGTGGGCGCCGGAGCTGGGTTACCTGGAGTTTCGCTACTACGACGGCGTGGAGTGGAGCACGAGCTGGTCCGTCGAGCAGGGCAATCCGCTGCCGCATCTGGTTCAGATCACGGTCGGGTTCGACTCGCTGCTGCGCGAGGAGCTGGACGACCAGGACCTGGATCAGTACCCGATCGAGGACGAGGACTACGAGCTTGGCCCGGACGTACCCGATCCTGACCGCTACAGCCTGATTGTGCGTATTCCCGCGGCCGACGAGATGTTCACCGCCCGGCTATATCGGCTCAGCAGTGACGTTGACGAGGTTTACGAGTTCATGGGCACCTCGACGGAGAGCGAATCCGACGAGGGTGAGAGTGAGGGGGAGGACTGGTGATGCGTCTGCGCCGCCGAGGTCTGGTATTGCCGGTCGTGCTGGTCCTGATCGGGCTGCTCACTCTCATCATGGGCGGATACACGTTTTTCGTGCAGGCGGAATCGTCGGGGATCGAGGCTCGCCGCAATGAGCAGCAGGCTCGGCTGACGGCCGAGTCGGCGCTGATCGAGTTGGGCAAGCTGCTGCGTGAATCTCAGGACGATCCGACCGTCTGGTGGGATGTGCCGGACACATTTCGGCACGTGCTGGTCTGGTCGCCGGATTACATGCGTGACGAGGATCCGGTGAGCAAGATGGGTTCGCGCGAGGATTTGCTGGGCGAGCCGAACCCGGCGCCGGCCTGGCGCTACAGCATCGTGGCGATGAACATGGACGGCCTGCCGGACACGATGCGTTATGGCATCACGCCCGAGGCGGGCAAGCTGAACATCAACGCGGCCGAGGAAAGCGAAATCCGCAGCCTGTTTGAAGATGTGCTGATCGACCTGCAACTGGAGAACTGGGGCGAGCTGGTCGACGCGTTGCTGGACTGGCTGGACGAGGATGACGAGCAACGTTCGCTGGGGGCGGAGAGTGATTACTACAACACGCTCGAACCCGGTTATTACGCCAAGAACGGCACGCTCGACACGATCGAAGAGCTGTTGATGGTCAAGGGGTTCAGCGCGGCCGTGCTGTATGGGGAGGATGTCAATCGCAACGGCATTCTGGATCCGAACGAGGATGATGGGGACGAGACGTTCCCGTTTTATGACAACGGCGACGGGCAGCTCCAGCAGGGGTTGGCACCGTACATCACCGTCTGGTCGCGCGAGCAGAACGAAGCGGGCGAGACGGTTGCCGGGCTGGTCAACGTGAACACGGCTCCGGTGCGCGTGTTGCAGGCGCTGGAGGGTATGACCCAGTCGGGGGCCGAGTCGATCGTCGCCTCGCGAGCGGAGCTTGATGGGGAGACGTTGCAGGATTTGCAGTGGGTGGTGGATCAGGGCGCGCTGGACGCGGGCACGTTTTCGGCGGTACAGGACAAGCTGACGGTCAACGCCAACCAGTTTCACGTGGAGATACTGTCGTATGCCGACCATACCCGGCTCGGTCTGCGCTACGAGTACATCATCGAGATGCGCGGGCCCTACGCCCAGGTGGTATACTTCCGGGACCTCACGCGGTTGGGCCTGGCCTGGCCGATTGATGAGGACGATTTCGTAACAACCCGCTGAGCGGGCAGGTGCTGCAGATGGCTAGACGCGTATTGTGTCTGGATTGGGACAAACGGTCGTTACGGCTAGTGGTGGCGCGGGTCGGCGGCGGGCGAACGGTGCTGGAAGATGCCCATTCGCATCGCCTTCCGAACACGGTCGACGCCGACGATCCTCAGGTCCTGGGTGAGTTCATTCGCCAGATGCTCAAACGGCATCGGCTGCACCATCGGCGTGCCGTTGTCGATGTGCCGCGCGAGCGTGCGGTGATCAACCGGCTGGCGCTGCCGCCAACGCCGACGGCTGAAGTTGCGGCGGCCGTGCGTTTTCAGGCCATGAAGGAGTTGCCCTTCCCGGTGGAGTCCGCCGCCATCGATTACGTAATCATGGAGCGTGACGAGAAGGGGCTCGCGGTCGAGGTGCTGCTGGCTGCGGTGACCAAGGAAACGCTCGAACGCGTCAAGGCGACCTGCGAGGCGGCGGGACTGGCTCCTGCTCGCATCGGCCTGCGACCCTATGCGAATCTTCTCAGCGTGCGCCATGTGCACGACGACCCCGAGCAGCGTGTGCTTATGGTCGACGTCGGCCCCGGCGCTACCGAGATCGACGTCGTCTGTGGCGACGCGCTGGTGTTCTCGCGTTCGGCGAACGTCAATGTGCCGCTGCCCGCCCGCGACGTTACCGAGCATGACGATTCGAGCGTCATTCCGATGCCCGACGCCGCTGACCTGGACAGCAGCGACGCGGCCGTCGAGTCGGCCACCGAAGAACTGCTGGTCGAGGTGATGCGGACCTTGCAGGCCTATCGCGCCAGCGAGTCCGACGCCACGATCGACCACGTCATGGTCGCCGGTGGAACCGGCATCGAGTCGCAGTTTGCCGATCGGCTGAACCAGCGGCTGGGTTACCCGGCGTCACTGTTCGATCCGACCGGCCCGCTGGATGTTGACCCTGGTAACGCGCCCAAATTGCGGTCGTTTTCGGCCGCTCTCGGGCTGGCGTGGGGGCTGGGTCGCGAAGAACTGCTGGCGCTGGATTTCCTCAACCCGAAGCAGCCCGTTTCGGCCCGCGACGTGTTACGCCGGCGCCTGCGGATGGCCGGCTTGGCGGCGGTGCTGGTGCTGGTGGCGACGGGCGGCACAATTATCAAGTTCTACCAGGATCGGGCCGGTCGCCTGGCGGCGATTACCGACAAAAACAACGAGTTGTGGGAGGACGTCAAGGCCCGGACTGAGGTTGCCAATCGGGTCAGCGAAGCCGAGGAGTGGGCGGTCGAGGTGGTCTGGCCGGAGGAATTGCTGACGCTGACGCAATTGGCTCTGGACCCGGGTCAGCGCATGCTGGTGCAGGAGGTGGCGTTCGACATCGCCTCGCGCAACCCGGGAATCACGTTACGAAAGGTATACGTTGAGGATTGGGAGGTGCCGACCGATTTTGTCAAGAGTCTGGCGAAGCTGACGGTCGACGGCACGCATCCCTACGAGGCGCGGCAGGAAACCTGGAACCCCGTGGAGGGGGCCCGGTTTCATGGTAGCACGGATATTCATATTGGGTTGCGCGAGTTGCGCGAGTATCGCGAGAACGCGAAACAGCGCATCAAGGAGCGGCGCGCGCTGCTCCGCAATCCCTGAGCATACGCCCGGCGCAATGGAGCGCACTGATGACCGGACGTGAAAGAGTATTGGGACTGTGCCTGGCTGGGGCCGTTGGCGGCTTTGGCCTCGTGAAGGTCGCCGAGTGGACGGTTGTGAAGCCGTTCAAAGACGTCGATACGCAAATCAAACAGGCCCAGAGTCGGCAATCCAAGCTGAAGAAACGTCTCAAAGGGCTGAGCGACATCGAAGAGCGCTGGCAGGGCATGACCCAGCGCACGCTGTCGCGTGATCCGCAGGAAGCCCAACGCCGCTTCCGCGAGGATATGCACGAATTGCTTGAGCGGCATGGCCTGGACGAGCCGAAGGTCACGCCCGGCAATTTTGTTGCTCGCAAGAATGATTTTGTTGATGTGCCGCTTAATATCCGCGCGGCAGGCACGTTGCGCGAGATCGTCGGCTTTTTGACGGACTTCTATCGGCGTGATTACCTGGCCCGGATCGACAAGGTCACGATTGCCGCGGACCAGGGTGTGATCAACAGCGTCAACAATCCGCGGCACGGCGGCGGCGGTCGGCGTGGGCGTGGGTCGCGCGAGCGCGGCACGAGCATCGGTCCGGAGGGGCCGACGTTGCGCTTCAGTGTGTCGGCCGTGACGGTCGTGTTGCCCGATGTGAAAGACGTGGAGCACCTGATTCTGGACGAGATTACGGAGCAGGATCGTGGTCGGCTGGTTCGGGCGCCGGAAGAGTACACGGAGATATTCGACACGAATATCTTCAAGCCCTACGAGCCGCCGCGGCGGGTTGTGCAGCAGCCCCAACCGCAGCCGGAGGAGGAGGAAGAGGAACCGGTCGCAGCAGCGCCGCCCGATCCGACACCTCCGCCGCCGCCCCCGCCTCCTCCTCCGCCCGACTGGCTGGTTCTGGTGGGTGTGACGGCTGATGACGCTGGCCGCAAGGCCTATGTGCTCGACGAGCGTGAGGCGATGCGCCCGCCGGCCGAGTATTGCGAGAATGCTGAGGTGGAGGGTGGTGTTCTGCTGCTGATCCACCGTCGCGGCATGGTTATCAGAACCAACGAGGGTGGTACGGTGCGGGACTATTTCTACCCGCTTGGGGCGAGTTTTGCGGAGCGGGAAGAGCTGGATCCGGAGTGGCATCCTGAGGTCTGGCGGGCGTTGGAGGAGGAGTTTGTCGACTGGGCCAGCCCGGGGGTTGCGGGGGTTGCCCGCTCAGACTAGCTAAGTGGCCGATTGGGCTGACTTTGCGTCTCCGACAAAGTGGCAGAATCGGTTGTTTTCGGACTGCCACCCCAGGGGGTTTTCAGTGTATAAATAGCGGACCTGGCCAGGGCTGGAGCGGGGTTGTCGTCCAGCCCGGTCGGGAGCCGTTCTGACGGAGCAAGCGGCGGACCTGTCGAGCACTGGGGCCGACCGGCGCGGCGGCTCCGCAAGATTCAGAAGTAATGCGAGTCCGACCAGCGGGCTTGCTGCTGTAACTCCACACGAGGTGAGAGCATGACGCGAGGGATTCTCCAGCGCGGGCTTGGAACCCTGACGGTCTTTGTATTGCTCGGATGGGCAGCGGACGCGACGTGGGCGCAGGACGCACCGGTGTCAAAGTCCGATAGCCTTCGGGCCGAACAACCGCCGACTACCCAGCCCACCGATCTCGACGACACCGAGTCGCTGCGCGCGCTGATTCAGCGTCGGGCCGAGGAGGCGCGTCGTCGCCACGAGCAGGAGCAGGCTGAGCGGGATGCCAATCCGGCCCCGCGCCGCTCGCGTCCCACGATGCAGGACGCGCACAAGCGCGATCAGTCGCCAGCGCAACCGGCGGAGTTGCCGTCGGCGCCGGCGAAGTCGGAATCGGCCGGTGCCGATCGGCGGGCTGCTCCGCGCAGTCAGGCTGCGCCTCCGAAGAGTGACGAGCAACGCCTCAGCGATGTCCCGGCCGATTTCGTTGGCCCGCCGAGTTTTCTCTCTTCTGGCGCGGACGCGCCCGCCGGCGCGGCCCCCACGCCGCCGCAACTCCGTGATCGTTCGCAGCGCCAGCGTGGTGGTGCGCCGCGCGCAGACGTGCCGCCGGCCGGTGAGGCGGGCGAAGCGGGCGTCGATGTGCCCGAGCGCCGTACTCAGGCTGACGGCGACGAGTACTGGTTCAACTTCGAGGACATGCCGTGGGAAGATGTGATCATGGTCTTCGTCGAGCGGCTGGGTAAGCCGCTCATGACGAGCGAGGGAGACCTGATCATCGGCGGGACGTTGACGTACGTCACGGAGCGCGAGTTCACCAAGGAAGAGGCGATCGATGAGCTGAACCTGATCATGCAGGAGAAGGGCTATCGCTTCGTCGAGCAGGAACATCACATCCGGGTGATCCCGACCGCGGAGATGCCGCAGTGGGTTCCGGTTTCGGAGACGTTCCCGTCGGTGGCGGCGTTCGAGGAAGCCAATCCGCGCGACATGGACTACGTCACGGTCTATTACCAGGTCGAGGACGTTTCGGCCGACGTGTACGTTGACGCGTTCAACGACGTGATGCCGATCTACGCCCGGCTGTCGAGCCTGGACGACAGCAACCAGATCAAGATGGTTGCGCTGGCCCGGGACATTCGCAAGTTCCTGGCGCTCAAGGACCTCATCGATATTTCGCCGCGCGACCCACGCGAGCTGCGCATTTTCGACATCAAGACGAACGCGCGTGACATCGAGCGACTGCTGCGTGACTTCCTCGACCTGAGCAGCGGTCGCATCCAGATGGTGCGTGATCCGAAGACCAAGCGCATGGTGCCGCAGCGCACTGCTGGCAGCAGCAGCACCCAGGACGTGCAGATGGTCGCGGACGAGCGGACCAACTCGATCATCGTCAAGGCGAACAGGGATCGGCTTGAGGAGATCGCCCAACTGATCGAGCAGTTTGATCAGAAGCCGGACCTGGGCGAGTTTGGCACGCACGTGATCGAGGTGCAGCACGCCGACGCGACCGAGGTGGCCAACCTGCTGAACCAGATCTTCCAGCAGGAGCAGGGGCAGTCGCGTACGCCGGCCTGGCAGCGGATCCAGCAGATCCGGCAGCGCACGCAGCGCGGGCGCAATACGCGGCGACAGCCGGCGCGGCGGACGCAGGTCAAGACCGACACGACTACGCCGCAGGACATTCTGGCGGAGGGCATCTTCGAGCGTGCCAAGAAGACCATCCGGCTGGTGGCCGATTCGCGTATGAATGCGCTGATCGTGTACGCCAACGAGGAAGGTATGCAGCGTGTGCGCGAGTTGCTCGAAGTGCTCGACAAGCCGCAGGTCGACAACTTCCGGACGATCGAGCTTCAGGAGGCCGACGTTGCGGACGTGGCCCCGATGCTTTCGCAGATCGTCGGCGAGATGGGCAAGACGACGGTACGCGGGCGCGGCAACGCGCCGGAGATCGTTCCGGACGAGTCCCGCAACGTCCTGTACGTCTTCGCGGAGCGCGACGAGATGCAGCGCATCGAGATGCTGGTCGCGCAGCTCGACGTGCCCGGGCCTGAGGAAGAGCGTCACATAATCGAGTTGGAGAACCTGCGTCCGAGCCAGGTGGCTCAGATGGTGCAGACGTTGCTGGCCGACGGGAGCGGTAGCAGCGGCGCGTCGCGCAGTGCGGCGCGGCGCAACATCCGCGGCCGGTTGCGCGGCGGGCGCACGTCTGGTGGGGCGGTTGCGAGAAGCGGCCAGGATTACCAGGTGATTCCGCTGGACGAGGCCCAGATCCTGATCGTGATCTGTGCGGATGACGACTGGCAGAAGATCGACGAGACGGTAAAGCTGTGGGATAGCCGGGCGACCACCAATACGCCCCGGCTGGCGACGTTCACGATCGAGAAGGCGGATGCGGACACGATTGCCGCGACGCTTAGCAATCTGTACCGCTCGTATCAGCATCCGGTGTTTGGCCGCGTGCCGGTGTATATCCAATCCGAGGGCAACCGCCTGCTGGTCTACAGCATTCAGCCGGCGATTGACGAGATCAGTGCTCTGATCGAGGGTCTGGACGTCGAGGGGATGCAGGACCAGGTTGAAATTCTGCCGCTGGTGCACGCCGACGCGAGCACGGTTGCGCAGCAGGTGCAGAGCATGGTGGGGGGGCAGCTCATGAGTCGCGGTCGCGGTCGCGGCGGCGTGCTGTCGGGCCCGATGATCCAGGCTGAGGCGGTGACCAATTCGCTGATCGTGCAGGCGGACGCGAAGGATATGGAACGTGTTCGCGAGTTGGCCATGCGTCTGGACCAGGCGGTCGGGGCGCAGGCGCCGGCGCGTGAGTTTCTCACGCCGCGGTATGCCGACCCGCGCCAGGTGGCCCAGGCCATCTCGCAGGTGTTTGGCAGCAGTGGTGGCGGGCGGCGCGGCCGCGTGCCGACCGGGTCAGCGGTGTCGGCGCTGGCGGTGGGGGCGCAGGTGATCGTCGAAGCGCCGGAAGACAAGCTGCCCGAGATCCGCACGTTCTTCAATCAGCTTGATGATCCCAAGGGTCAGGAAATCGTCATCAAGACGGTCAAGATCCAGGGTGCGGACGTGGTGCAGATTGCCCGCAAGTTGTCGACGGCGTTCCGCCAGAAGCGCAACTCGACGGCGGTTTTCGATGCTGACCCGACCAGCGAGACGATCCTGCTGACGTGCAGCAAGGACGTGCAGGAGCAGGCTGAGCAGCTCATCGCCGAGTATGCCGAGGCGACGCGCGAGCTGGTCAGCACGGTCGAGTTTTATCAGATGTCCTATGCGCAGGCTCAGGACGCCTCGCGCTGGTTGCAGGAGCAGCTTCTCGCGTCGGCGGAGAAGACGCTGGGGCGCAACGCCGCCCGGCAGATTCGCGTCAGTGCCGACACGCGCACCAACCGGGTGATCATCAACGGCCCGCAGCTCGCGGTGGAGCAGGGCAAGTCGATGCTCGAGCAGTATGACGTCGAGGTTACCCAGGTGGTGATCTCGCCGTTGCAGACCGAAGCCCGCAAGCTGCCCGGGCTGGATGTGCGCTCGCTGGCCAACAGCCTCAACCAGACTTTCGGGAGGGAGCCGGCGCGGCCCGATCGGCTGCGGGCGACGTTCAACTACGACGCGATCACCGAGATGCTGATCATCAACGCGCCGAAGGACATGTACGATCGCATCAACTCTCTGATCGAGACCTTTGCGGCGGAGACGGCGGACCTGACCCCGGAGCAGGAGTTCATCGCGGTCAAGGAAGCGGACGCCAATTACGTTGCCAACCAGGTGCGCAGCATTCTCCAGCAGCGCATCACCGGGCGGCGCGGGCGCGACGCGGCTCAGAAGGTTAGCATCACGGTCGACACGCGGTTGAACCGGGTGATCGTCAACGCCCCGCAGTTCGCCATTGATATGGCCAAGGCGCTGATCGCCGAGCTGGACCAGCCGCCGATCGTCGAGAGCCAGTTGCAGACCATCGCGCTGGAGAATGCCGACGCCGGCACGGTTAACAACGTCCTGCGGCAGATCTTCAGCGAGAAGATCCGTGCCCGGACATTGCAGATCAGTGCCGAGCCGATGACCAACTCGCTGATCGTCGGCGGCACCAAGGAAGACTTCGAGGATATCGAGAAGTGGGCCCGGGAGCTGGACGAGCAGGCCATCAGCAAACGCGGCAAGCTGGAAATCGTCGAGCTGCTTAACGCCAACCCGTGGGAAGTCAGCAACATTCTCAACGCGCAGTACGGCGGCGGGGGACGTGGTCGGCGGCAGAAGCTGGGCCAGGAGTACCGCTTCGATATCGTGGCCGGCCGCAGCATCGTTGCTCAGGCCCCCGAAAGCAAGATGCCCGAGATTCTCGAGTTGATCGATCGCCTGGATAAGGTCGGCGTCGACAAGGTCGAGGTGCGGACCTATGAGCTGTCCGGCATCGGTGACGGGATCCACGAGCTGGCCCGCCAGGTAACCAATGCCGTCAACAGTCAGCAGGAGGCCCGCGAGCGGCGCATCACCATCACGCCCTACCCGGCCGCCGACACGCTGATCGTGACGGCCCGGACCGATCAGTTCGCCGAGATCGAGGAGATGATGGACCGGTTCAAGTCGATGGTCGAAAAAGAGACCACCGTCATGAAGATGGTCTCGTTGCAGCATCTCGACGCGGGCCAGTATGCCGGCCACATTCAGAGCATGCTGGCCAACAAGATTAATCGCGCCGGGCGCGGCAGCCGGGCGTTGCAAACGCTCCAGATCATCCCGGATCAGCGCACCAATCGCTTGATCTGTTACTTGCCGGAGAAAATCCTGCCCGATCTGGATCAGATCATTGAGCAGCTTGACGTTGAGGCGACGGATTATGAGGGCAAGCTGCGTACCATCGAGCTGTCCTACGCCGACGCCAATACGGTGGCGAACATCCTGCGGCCGATGTTCGAGCAGCAGCGCAACGCGCGCCGCGGCCAGGATATCTCGCAGATCGTCGTGCGTATCCAGCCGGAACCGATCACCAACTCGCTGATCGTGACGGCCTCTGACCAGGACTTTGAGGAGATCCGGGAACGGGCCATGTGGATCGACGAGAACTCGATCCTCAAGAAGGCCGAACCTGAGCTGATCGACCTCGCGTTCGCCGATCCGAACCAGGTGGCCCAGGTGGTGCAGAATACGTTCCGCACGGAGGGTGGCTGGGGGCGCACGCGTGATCCGCAGCGTGACGTTTCCGCGACGGTGGTCGGGGCGAGCATTCTGGTGCAGGCGCCGAAAGACCGGATAGAGGAAGTGCGAGCGCTGATCGCCAAACTCGACGTGCTCGGCACGGACGAGAAGCCGGTGACCATCGCGCTCGATTACGCCGACGCGAACCAGATGGTGCAGATGATCAACACCATGTTCGGCAGCAGCGGTCGGCGCCGCGGCCAGCAGCAGAACGTCCAGGCGACGGTCAGTAATGGTCTGGTGGTTGTCAAGGCTCCGAAGCAGACCATGCAGGAGATTCAGGAACTGGTTGAAGCGGTCGACACGCCCGATCCCGGCGGCATTCAGGTGCGTACCTTTGACTTGAAGGTGCTCAACGCGACACAGGTGATGGCGGCGGTGCAGGTTTTCCTGCGCGATGTGAAGCGCTCCAGCCGGCCGGGCCAGCTTTCGCCCGGCGCCTTTGCCGAGCCGACCACCAACACGCTGGTGGTCATCGCCCCGGGCGAGCAGATGCCGTTCATCGAGACGCTCATTTTGGACCTGGAGAAGAAGACGCCGAAGGCCAGTCAGGCCGAGGCTTACGTGCTCAAGCACGTGCGGGCCGAGCAGATCGCCGGCAACATCGATGCGATGCTGCGGGCCAAGGTGATGGAGCGTGAAGGTGCCAAGCGCGGCACGATTCAGACGCTCGTTACGGCCGACGCCGCTTCAAATCGGCTGCTGGTTTACGCGCCGGATGATTACCAGGAGCTGGCCGCCCGGCTGATCGAGATGATCGACACCGAGGCCGAGAGCACCGACATCGTCCACATAATCACGCTCGAGTACGGTGAGGCGACGCAGATCGCCCAGTCGCTGAATCAGATCATCCAGGGCAATCGGCGCGGCAGCGGCTCGGTCGGCGCCCAGAGCGGTACCGCTACGGTGCGCGTCTCGGCCGACGCTGGCAGCAACTCGGTCATCCTCGCCGGCATGCCCAAGGATTTGGCCGAGGTCGAGAGCTGGCTGGAAGAGCTCGAAGTCAACAGCACGACCGTGCCCGAGCTTCAGGTTTTCCAGTTGAAGCACGCGACCGTGTACGAGGCGCAGCGCACGCTGGATCAACTCTTCCCGCGTGGCCGTAACCAGCAGGACACGGTCACCATCACGGCCGACGAGATGACCAGCCGGCTGATCATCACGGCCAACAAGCGCAAGATGCGGCAGGTCGAGGCCTTCGTCGAGCAGCTCGACGCCGAGCCCGAGTTGGAAGCCGGCGGCGGCCTGCTGGCCGGTGGTCGGCAGATCTACTTTGTGGACATCAATCGCGGCAGTGCCAGCGACATCGCCTGGGACGTGCGCGACATTCTGCCGGACGAGGAGCAGGGCGGCCCGATCATCGAGGCCGACTGGTTTGGCGAGTACATCCGCGTGGTCTGTCGGCCGGCGGAGTTCCCGCAGGTTGAACAGCTCATCCGCGAATTCGAGCGGCGTATCAAGGTGGAAGTGGTGGGGCGGATCTACACCCCGCGGACAACCGACACCGAGGCGCTCATCGAGTATCTGCGTGCCCGGGGCGAAGAGATCCAGTACGAGCCGCTGACCGAGAAGCCCAAGCGTGAGACGCTGGTCGAGACGCTGTGGGAAGAGGGTGAGGAGCCGCCGCAGTTGCAGCAGCGCCGCGAGCGCGACCAGTTGCAGAGTCGGCGCGGGTCAAACTATGAAACCGGCGTGTCGCTGCGTGAACTGTTGCTCGGCGATATCACCGGCGACGAGTCAGCGGACAACTCGGCGGACGATCCGCCGGCTGTGAAGAAAGATACGATGCCGCCATCTGCCGGCGGAAAGCCCCCAGTTCCTCGGCGTTCGGAGGCCACGGCCAAGCCGCTATCCGGCGAGCAGCCGGCGTCATCGGACCTCCTGCCATTCGAGGCTGCCGGCCGCAGCGTTCCTTCTCCGGTCGAGAAGGAGCCCGTGCGGATCGTGCAGCAGCCCAACGGCAGCCTGCTCATCAGGGGGCCGCAGGACGATGTCAACGACATCACCAGCGTGCTCGACGTAATCACCGAGGATCTGGCGACCGGCGAGGTCGTGCGGATCTTCAAGTTCAAGTATGGCGATGTGTCGGCCGCGGCCGAGGTGCTCAGCATCATGTTTGATGTGCAGCGCCAGATCACCGCCATTCAGCCGCAACGCCGCGACCAACGCCGCAACGACCGCAACGGCGGGGGCGACGACGACCGTGGCCGTGGCGGGCTGATGGACCAGTTGCAGAACATGGTTGGCGGGCGGATGGGCGGCAATAGCCGAACCGGCAGCAGCACGCCGCTGCGTATCGCCACCGACCCGGCCCACAACTATCTCATCGTCAAGTGTGATGAGACCGACTTGCCCGAAATCCGCCAGCTCCTGCGCGAGCTGGACATCCCCCCGGGCGAGGTCAACATTCGCATCTTCCAGCTCAAGAACCTGGTGGCCGACGAAGCCGCCCAGAATATCCAGGACGTGCTGGGCATCTCCAAGGCGCAGCAGCGCCGCGGGCGCACCACGCAGCGATCCAGCCGCGGCTCGCGCGGCAATCGCCAGCAGCAACAGCTCATGGAAATGCTCCAGCAGCAGATGGTCTCGGTGCCCGGCGTCGAGGGCGGCGCCAAGGTCGAACAGGTCGAGATCGTCTCCAATGCTGTGACCAATTCGCTGCTCGTGTCGGCCCCGCCCGAGGTGATGACGCTGGTCGAAAACGTCATCAACCAGCTCGAAGAGCTGGAAGGGCGCGACGTGGTCGGCATCTACCATCATGAGCTCGAAAACACGCGGGCCGATGATATCCTGCCACTGCTCCAGGAGATCTTCTCGTCCACGAGCGGTGGTGGCGGCGGCGGTCGGGGCGGCCGCGGCGGCGGCAGTTCGCCGGCGGCGCTCGGCACGGTCACCATCTCGGCCGACCCGCGCACCAATACCATCATCTACACCGCCGAAGCCAAGGATGTCGAGGTCGTCGAGCGACAGATCAACTCGCTTGATATTGCCGGCCTGGGCCCCGTGGCCGAAGCGGAAATGTACGTCTGTGAGTACGGCGACGCCGAGTCGATCGCATCGGTGGTCGAGGCTATCTATGGCAGCAGCAGCGGCGGCGGTCGGGGTGGTCGCGGCAACGCTGTCACTGGCACCACCAGCCAGGTGCGCATCATCGCCGAGCCGGCTACCAACTCGATCGTCATCTGGGGACCGCCCGATAAGCGCGACCTGATCATCACCCGCATCACCGAGCTCGACCAGCTCAGCGAGCAGCCCATCCGCGAGCTCGACATCGTTTATGCCGATCCGGAAGAGCTGGCCGCCACCCTGCTCCAGATGTTCGGCGGCAGCGGTGCCAGCGTGCAGGCACGCGGCGGGCGCGGCAATCGGCGCGGCGGCGGGGCTAATGTGATGAGCGCCGGCCGGATTACCGTCATCGGTGACAAGGCGGCCAAGAAGCTGCTTATCAAGGCTCCGGAGAACGTCTATCAGCAGATCGAAGCGCTCGTGGCCACGTTGGATACGCCCAGCGAGCAATTGCAGTTGCGGCGATTCCAGTTGCGTTATGCCGACGCGTCCACCGTCGTCGACAGCGTCAAGAACGCCATGTCCGAATACATGCAGCTCGCCCGCGGCATGGGCGAGGAGACCGACTTCGACGCCTTTACGGCCGTGCCCGATGCGCGGACCAACAGCGTCATGATCGTCGGCTCCGAAGAGACCTTCCTCTTCGTGCAGAAGCTGATCAACGAGATCGACATCGCCACGCCTGCCGACCAGCAGAAGGAATTCCGCGTTTTCGTGCTCGAAAAGGTGCCGGCCGCGACCGTCGCCGACGCGATCAACGGGTTTGCCAGCGGCGGGGCCGCAGCGAGTGGTAGCGGTAGGCGCGGCCGGGGCGCGTCGGGCGATTCGCGTGAGCTGAACGTCTACGCCGTCGCCGAGGAAACGACCAACTCGGTCATGGTTTTCGGGCGAATCGAGGATATCGCCCTGGTCGAGGCGGCCGTGATCGCGCCGCTGACGGACACCATCAGCGATCGCTTCCAGGTTGCCGAAATCCCGGTCGAGAACGTCAAGCCCTCGCAGATCGTCAGCTTCATCCTCCAGTTTATGGACGTGGGTGGCACCGGCGATAAGCAGCGCGGTCGCGGCGGCCGTAACAGTGCCGCCGGCCTCGAACAGTCCGGCCCGCAGATCGTGCCCAACGATACACGCCACACGCTCGTCGTGCGCGGCACGCCCCGGCAGATCGACGAAGTCACCGACCTGGTGCAGCGCTTCGACGATCCGGACTTCATGAGCAACCAGATCCGCGTCGTCCAGGTGCCCCTCGGGCAGGATGCCGCCACGCTGGCCGAAACGGTCGAGCGCATCGTCAACGAGTCCGAAGATGAACGTGCCACCCAGCAGGGTGGCCAGGCCCGGCACCTGACTGTCGGCTCCGACGATTACACTAATACCATTATTCTGGCGGGCGACCCGGCCGTCTTTGGCCTGGCGGAGATGGTGGTCGATCAACTGCGTGCCGTGCGGACCCAGCAGCCGGTCACGCGTGTTATCCAGCTCAAGAACCTCTCTGCGGACGACGCCCAGGAGATCATCAACGAGATCCAGCAGGGGCGTGGGTCGCGGTCGTCCGGCTCGCGGCGCGGCTCGTCCGGGCAGCGTGGCGGGAGCAGCGGTCGCCGGCGCAGCGAGCTGTCGCCGCAATATTCGCCCGGCATGCTGCCGGTCCACACGCCGGCGGTCGGCTTTGTGCAGCCCTTCATCGGCATCAGCGTGTTGAACCCGCTGGTGGCGGTGTGTGTTGGCGGGCCGGCGGATGATCCGCAGCAGATTCAGCCGCAACGCGGCAGTGATCGTTTCGGCGACCTGCGTCGCGAGGTTTTGGAAGCGTTGGCGGACGCATCGTCGAAGGACGAGCTGACGCCGGCGCGGTCCGAGCCGCCACGCAGTGATGCCCGTCGTACCGTGCGTCCGGCGTCAACTCAGCCGCCGGAGCACCCGGCCGGTCCGTCCACCAGGTCACGTGCGGATGGCGATACGGCCGAACCGCCGGTCGGGGTCAAGCCGCCGGCCGCGGGTCAGCAACGGATCGGCTCGCAGCCACCCGCCAAGGGTCAGTCGCGCGTCGCCGGTCAGCCTCCATTCGGGCCGCAGACGCCCGTCGGAAATCGGGAGCGGGGCGCCGGCCAGGGGCCGTCGGTCGCAGGTCAGCCGCCGGCCGGCTCGCGTTTCGGCGAAATGCTCAATGGCGTCAGTGGCAATCTACAGAGCGATGTGACGGCGGCCGCGGTCGACAGTCGCCGCATTGTCATCACCGGCGACGCCGATGACGTCGCCTTCATCGAGCAGATCCTGATCATGATGGAGGCTTCGACGTCGCCCGCGACGATTGAGGTCTTCGCGCTGAAGTTTGCCAAGGCCAGCGCCCTGGCGCCGGTCATTGAGACGGCCATTCAGGCCAAGATCGCCGCCCGCACATCGCAGCCCGGCCCGCAGGATGAATTCAGCATCAACGCCGAGGGCCGTAGCAATTCGCTCATCGTCTCGGCCTCCGAAGCGCTGATGGACGAAATCGCCCTGTTGGTCGAGCGGTTGGACGTCGACACCGGCGAGACCGATTTCCGCACCGTGCCGCTGGTCAACATGCGGGCGTCGGAAGCGGTGGGGGTGCTCAAGCCGCGGATCGAGGAATTGAACAAGTTGCGCGAGGTGCCGCAGGATTCGCAGGCGTCGATCAGTGCGGTCGAGCGCACCAACAGTGTGATGATCATCGGCACGCCGCAGGATATCGAGGAAATCGCCCGCCTGGTGCAGGCCATCGACGTGCCGCTGACGGACGAGCAGGAAACCGCCGATTTCGTGCGTGCCGACGTCGTCGTGATCCAGCTCAAGAACGGCAGTGCCGAGGATATCGCCACGGTGCTGACCGACATGATCGAGGAGCAGCAGGAGAACGCTCGCAAGGCCGATGGTGAGAAGGCCGGCGATCCGTTCGTCAAGGTGCTGCGTTTGCGGCTGGCGGATGGTCGCGAGTTGCCCGAGCTGAATCTCGATCGCCCGATAAAGATCATCCCCGAGCAGGGCACGAATTCGCTGATCATCTTCTCGAGCCAGGAAAACAACGAAGCGTTGCAGGCCATCGTCGGGGTGTTCGACACGCTGCCGGTCGGGGCCGACACGGACGTCAAGGCGTTCGTGCTGAAGTACGCGGCGGCCGAGGACGTCGCCAAGCTGATCGAAGACACGTTTGATGACAAGAGCTACCTGAGCCGGCCGGTCGATGGCGACGGCAAGGGTGTGGAGAAGGGCGTGTTGCCGCCGGTGCCCCCGGGCGTGGCGGCCAAGGGTTTGCCCTATCCGATCGTTGTTCAGCATGACGCCCGCAGCAACACGGTCATCGTGATCGGTCGCAGCGACGCGGTCCTGCTGGCCGGTGGACTGATCAGCGAGCTGGATCGGCCGACGATCGACCTGGGCCTGCGGGCCTACGTGCTCGATCTGAAGCGCATGTCCGCCACCGATCTGGCTGAGAAGCTCGAAGAGATTCTCGACGATCGCGCTGATGCTCTCGGCGGCGAGAACGAGGCCCGCGACAGCGCGGTGATCCAGCCCGAGGAGCGCACCAACTCGCTCATCGTTTTCGCGACCGACGAGGTCTACACGATGATCGAGGACCTGGTGATTCAGCTCGACGAGGCCGACCGGTACAGCGTCGTCGACGTGCGTTACCGGCCGCTGCGTTATGCCGACGCGGTCAAGCTCCAGGCCCTGCTCGAAGAGCTCTTCAGCGAAAAGCAGAGTGCCGAGCAGGAAACGAATAGTGAGTTGAAGGATTCGCTCAAGCTGTGGGCCGACACGCGCAGCAATTCGCTGCTGTTGACCGGCACGCGTGACTACCTCGACGAGGCTGAAGGGCTGATTTCGCAGCTCGACGCCGAGTTTGACAGCACCGTCGAAGTCCGCGCCCTGAAGGTCAAGCTCAACAGCGCGGTCAACATTGCGGCCCTGCTGGAGGACATGATCGACACGGCCCTGAAGCAGCAGGACAGCAACTTGAGCGGCACACCGATTTACGTTTCGGCTGATCCGGTCTCCGACAGCCTGCTGATTGCAGCGGCCCGTGAAGACCTGACCATGATCGAGCGCTGGGTGCAGATCCTGGATCGGCCCAGCGAGGTCGGACGCATGACGCTGATCGTCCCGCTGCGCAACCGGGTGGCTGAGGATATCGCCCAGACTGTCGAGGACATTTTCCAATCCTCCGGCAGCCAGAAGGCCGGCGAGTTGGACGTTACGGTTACGTCTGAACAGTCGACGAATTCGCTGGTGGCGTTCGGCCCGCCCGCGGTGCTCCAGGATATCGAGGGCTTCGTGCGTGCCATGGACAGCAACACACCGGACAACGGCGTGATTGTCCGCATTTTCAAGCTTGAACAAGCCTACGCTGAAGACGCCGGCGACCTGCTCGGTCAGATTCTGGACCTCGAAAGCGGGACCGTGGGCGGCAGCAGCAGCGGCGGGCGCAGCGGTTCGCAGGACACGATCGACAGCAAGGTCATGCTCATGTTCCAGAGGGAGCATCCGGGCGTAGGAACGGAGATGCTTCGCGCGATGCGCAACGAGATCAGCGTGATCGCGAACGTGCGCACCAACTCGCTGGTCGTCATCGCTCCGCTCGAGAGCATGCTGTTGATGGAATCGCTGGTTGAGGCGGTCGATGTGCCGCCCGATGCCGCCCGTATCCGCGTCTTCCGCCTGGTAAATTCGGATGCCGAGCAGATGGTCGAGCGGCTCACCGAGCTGTTCGAGCAGAGCAATACCACCACCGGCGGCAGCAGCCGGGGCAACAGCGACGAGTCCAACCGCGTGCTCACTGTCGACGGCCTGGGCCAGGGCGGACGCCAGGAGATCGGGTTTACCGTTGATGTCCGGACCAACTCGGTCATCGCCGCCGGTACGCCCGGCTATCTCGACCTTGTCGAGGAGATCATCCTCGAACTCGACACCATCCCCATCCAGGAACGCGTCACCTGGGTCTACTCGCCCAAGAACATGACCGCCGAGGCCCTCGCCCCGTCGATCGTCGACTTCAGCGAGGCCGAACAGCAGCGTCTCCAGGATATTGGCGACGAGGTATCGACGGCGGTGATGCAGGAGCGGCTGGTGACGGCGATCGCGAACGAGGATTCGAACCGCATCATTATCGACGCGCATCCACGCTTCAGAGACACCGTCATGCGTGTTATCGAAGACCTCGACCGCCCGCCGCCGCAGGTCATGATTCAGGTTCTCATCATCGAAGTTACCATGGACAACGAGCTGGACCTCGGCATCGAGTTCGCCTTCCAGGATCTGCAATACTCCAAGGCCGGCGCGACCGACACGACCACGTACGATTACGTTGGTGGTACGGACCTGGGCGCCGCGGGCAGCGGTCTGGGTGGCTTCACCTTCACGGTGACCGGTGCCGACTTCAATTTCCTTTTCCGTACCCTCCAGAACGAGGGCAACCTCAAGGTTCTCAGTCGCCCGCAGATCGTCGCCATGGACAACAAGGAGGCGCGCATCGACATCAGCGATGACGTGCCCTATGTCACTGGTACGCAGACGTCGTCCACCGGCCAGATCAGCACCAGCGTCTCACGCGAGAAGGTCGGCATCACGCTCGAGGTCACTCCGCAGATCAACCCTGACGGGTTCGTCCGCATGGAGATCCTCCAGAAGGTTTCCGACCTGACCGGGTCGACCGTCGACGTCGGCCAGGGCGTTACGTCGCCGATCTTCTTCACGCGCGAGGCCGAAACCACGATCACCGTCAAGGACAACGAGACGGTGGTGCTGGGCGGACTGATCACTTCGCGCAAGGAGAACCGCGAGCAGAAGATCCCGATTCTGGGCGACGTCCCCGGCCTGGGCCTGCTCTTCCGCAACCAGAACGACACGTCTCGTCGCACCGAGCTGCTCGTCGTGCTGACGCCGCACGTGCTGCGTTCGGTTGAGGACTACCGCGACCTGTCGACTCGGGAGCGCGATTACACGGGTCTGATTCCGCCCGAGACGCTGGCCGATCCGCTGTTGCAGAGTCTGCGTCGGCCGCTTGACGAACCTCTCCCGGACCAGCCCCCGCTGCGCGGCGAGCCGCAGAATCTGCCGGCCGAGGATGATGACGAGGATCTGTATAGCCCCGTGCGGCCGGCCCTCAAGCCCGAGGAGCGTGACCAGATCGATCCGGATTCGTATGACGTGCCCCTTTCGTGGGGCCGGCGGAGTAGCGGGTCCTGAAGCAAGGAGTGCCGGGTTTGCCTCAGTTTGCTCACCGTTGTCGAACGCCGGCGCGTTGCTTCACTTTGTTTCTGCTGGGATTGCCGGTTCTGCTGACGGGCTGTGCCAGCAACTCGTGGGGCGCCGTTGGTTTGCGCGACGACGTGGTCACGATCAAGCAGTTCATCCCCACGTACCCGTGGATCCACGATGATGAAGGTCGCTCACGCGGGTTGCAGGCGCGCGTCTACTTCGTCTCAGCGGAGACTGAGAAAGGCGTGCACGTCCCGGGGCGCATCAGCGTTGATCTTAACGTGCTGCACCCCCAGCCACAGGGCGGTTACGAACGCGAACAGGTGTATCGCTGGGAGTTCAGCGAGAGCGAGGCTGCCGGTTTCCGCGTCCGCACGAGGGCCGTGCTAGGCTATTCCTACGGCTTCGTGCTGTGCTGGCCCGATGACATTGACCTGTCCGGTGAGGAAGTCCAGCTCACCTTCCGTTACCACCGCCAGGAGGGCGGGATCGTCGAGCGGCGCGGACCACGCTTCCGCGTCCCGCTGCCCCCCGGATACACGTCCCCGCCGCGCGCCGCCCAGCCGACCCCCGCGCGCCAGCCCGCCGAATCCACGGGCGCCGCTCCCAGAGCCAACTCCAACGGGCAGAACTGATGCGCTGGACCCTTTTCATCTTTGCGCTCCTGATCGTGTTCCTCGTGCAGACCACCGCGCTACGCTTCATCGGCTGGCCCGCGCTCGATCTGTTGCTCGCCCTGGCCCTGATCTGTGGCCTGGCAGCGCCGGCGCCCGACGCCCGCCTGGCCGGCTTCTTCGTCGGGTTCGCCCAGGATCTCGACGCCAGCGGCCCCGTCGGCTTGCACGCCCTGGCCCTCGGTCTGGCCGCACTGTTGCTCACCTGGCTGCGCGAGGTCGTCAATCTCCAGGTCTGGTGGGTACGCTGGTTGATTTCGTTCCTGGCCGGCTTCCCGGCCGTTTTGCTAGTTCGGCTGCACCAGCGTTTTGCCCAGGGGGCGGCCTTCACCTGGCTTGAGATGCTGGGCTCCGCCGCCCTGACCGCGGCCGTCGCTGCCGTACTGGCCACCATCGTCCTCGGTCTGCCCACCGCGCTGAAGCACCGCCGCCGCCGTCGCCGGCCGATGCCCGGCTGGTAGCAATCCTGTCCCGTTTCCCTCCCTTTTCTCCCACCGATTGCTATACTCTCAGTGGCCGAGGTTTTTTCTACAGTTACGACTGAATCATTGTCCACAGCCCACACAGGTGCCGCCATGACTCCAGTCGAACGCATTCTGCAGAAGAAGGGGCCCCACGTACACAGCATCACCGAGGACGCCACCGTGCTCGACGCCGCCGGAATCATGAATACCCAGCGCGTCGGTGCACTCGTGGTTACCCGCGGCGACAAGGTCGTCGGTATCTTCACCGAACGCGACGTGCTGAATCGTGTCGTGGCGGCCCGGCGTGATCCCGGCAAGGTCAGCGTCGGCGAGGTCATGTCCGCGCCGGTCGCCTGTTGCACCCCGCAGACCAGCCCGGATGAGTGCCGCGCCGTCATGCGCAGCCAGCGCCTGCGCCACCTGCCCGTCGTCGACGCCGGCCGGCTGGTCGGCATCGTTTCCATCGGCGATCTCTTGCAGGATGCCGAGGAGAGTCAGCAACAGACCATCCAGTTCCTGCACGAGTACATTCACGGCGGATGGGCGGAATAAGGCTCATCGCCCGGCGCGCCTTCAGGAATGCACCGCTATGCCACTGCTCTTGAGCAGTGCATTCTCCGCCGCGTCTTATGCGTGGATCAGCAGCGTTGACTCCGTCGGCAGGTTGTCGGCCACGCCCGCGATCACGTCCCCACGCAGCGCACGCAGCACACTTGCCCGCCGCGACACGCCCAGCATCACCACGTCGACGGCATACGTCGCCGCGAAGTCCAGAATCACATCCGACGCATCCCGGCTGACGCAGTAGATCGGCTGATAGGGCACGCCATGCTCGCGCGCCATCTGCTCGGCGTTATAGAACAGCGTCGACGCCTCGGTGTCCTCGTCGGGCGTCATCGGATGAGCCTGTCCAGGGTAGAGAACCGCAATGTCGCGCACGTACAGCACGAAGATGTTCGCCTCACGCCGCCGCGCTTCATCAAACGCGAATCGCAGCAGCTTCTGGTTGCTCCGCGTCGCTACCAGCACCCGTTTGCGCGCCGGATCAAAACGCAGCAACTCGCCCGCAGCCGCCGGTTCGGCCGCCAACTCCGCACCGGCCCCTGCCACCGCTGCGCCGCCGGCCCCCGCGGGTACCGGCATACGCTCCGGCACACGCCGCGCCAGGTAACGCAGCGTCAGGCCGATTGCGAGCATGGTGCTGATGAATACCAGCGCCGGCTGGTTTGTGATTGCGATTGTGATCCAGATCGCCGCCAGCAGCAGGCCGATCAGCCACATTGCGCCGCGCTCGTGCACCTTCAGATCCAGCTTGCGGTTGACCGCGCACGATCCGAGGTTGATCACGATTGCGCCGACCACGCCGATGGCATATAACTGGGCTAGGGTTTGTAGTGTGCCCTCGCCCATACTGGCCGCCACCCCCGTGACAATTGCCGCCAGCGTACACGCCGCCACCAGCCCGTACAGCGGCACGCCATATTGGTTGATACGCGAGAAAATCGACGGCAATTCGCGATCCCGGCTCATCGCGTACTGGATACTGATCATCGCGATGATGGCCGTGTTGGTCGCCGACAGCAGTAGCAGACCAAAGATGATGCTGGCCAGCGTGGCGAAGGTTGGATGCACATAATGCCGGGCGACCACTTCAAGCACGTGCTCGGTGACCTGGTGGTGGTGGGCGGTGATTTCGCTGGCTGGTTTATCTGCCGGCACGCCCATCTCGACCAGCCCCGGCAGGCTGCACACGATGATCACCAGGATCAGGTTCAGCGTGACGACCTCGATGATCACCGGCCAGATGGACAGCTTCGCCGTGCGTTTGACGGGCGGCACCATGATCCCCGTCATGTTCGCGATCGACTCGACCCCCGATAGCGCCAGCACGACCGCGACCAGGTTCAGCCACATCTTTGAAGGCGGCACGCCCGTCAGCGAGCCATGCTCGCGGAATATGCGCCACCCCTCGGGTAGATGCGGAATCGTGAACACCGCCAGCAGGAACGTCACCGCGATCGCGGCGATCGCCACCACCAGCGCAAACGCGCCGGCCCGCCGCGGCCCGACGTAGTTCAGTGCCCCAATCAACCCGATCGCGACCACCGTGAACCACGGCGCCAGCTCGCGCGCCATGCCCAGGGGAACGCCGATGTAGATGACCGCTTCGTACGTGGAGATCGCCGCCGTCACCACGTAGTTCGCCATCAGCAGGATGGCGCCGACGGCCCCCAGCGACGGGTGCAGCATCCGCCCCGACGAATAGACCCCGCCGCCGTCCGGCTGAACCCGGCAGATAATCGTATAGGCCCACCCCACCGCGATCACGAGCGCACAGATCCCCGCTACGTAGTAGGGGGCCGCCAGGCCGGCGTAAAAGAGCGCCAGACCCAGGACGTACATTCGGCTGGTGCCCAGGTCGCCGAAGAACATCGGCCCGGCCAGGTACCAGCGCAAATCACGGGGACGATCGTGTCGAACCAGCATGGGGCTATTCAGACTTTCATGGTAAGACGGGGCTCCGCGCCGGCAGCCCCACGCTTGGGGACGATGATAGACGACGCCTCGGTCCTGTTTCAACCGTTGCGGCCGAATCCGTCCGCTGCTTCATCGGCCGACTGAGGCGGCACCCACCCCTCCAACGCCCGCCCCCCCACGCATAATCTGCTCTCCGGATCCTCAGAACCGATTGCAAATTGCCGCCGGTTGATTTAAATGACCCCTGGACAATTGAACTGCCCATTGTGCCGGATTTGGAGGAGCGGGTCCCGATGAGAATTCTGGTGGCCTGTGACATGCCCGAGGCGGCCCTGGAGCGCCTGCGGAGCCTGGAACCGAATACCGTTTACGTGCCCGACATCGCTGCACGCGACCTGCCCGGACACATGGAAGACGTGGGTATACTGGTCGTTCGTGGCGTGCGCGTCTCGCCCGAGACCATCACCCGCGCCAAAACGCTTCAGATGATCATCCACGCTGGCACCGGTTCCGGCGAAATCTCCGTCGAAGACGCCTCCGCCGCCGCCGTCTTCGTTTCACATTGCCCTGCCAAAGACGCGACCGCCGTCGCCGAGCTGACCCTTGGACTGATCCTCGCGCTCGATCGCCAGATCGTTGCCAACGCCAACAGCGTCCGCGACGGGCAATGGCGACACTCCGAGCTGGCCGATGCTCGCGGATTGGCCGGGCGAACGCTGGGAATCCTCGGCTACGGCCGGGTCGGACAACTGGTCGCCGAACGCGCCCGGGCTTTCGGCATGCGCGTCATCGCCTGGTCGCCCCACATGCTGCCCGGCATGGCCAATGAAGTTGATATCGAGTTGTGCAACTGGCCCCGCGAGCTGGCTCGCATGAGTGACGTGGTGACGGTACATGCGGTCGAGGGGTTCGAGACCGAGGTTTTCGTTGATGCCGAGTTTCTCGCCAGCATGCATCTCGGGGCCTACCTGGTGCACGTAGGTCATCCGGGCGCTGTTGACGAGGCCGCCCTGGGCCGAGCGATTGAGGAACGCAACCTGCGCGTCGCCCTCGACGTTCTCAGCTCTGAGCCGGTGAACGACGTGACCAAATTTCGCTTTCGGCTGGCGGATCTGCCGGGGGTGATCTGCACCCAGCGAATCGCCACGCTGACGGAGCAGGCCCGGGCCGCGACGGCCGACGAGGTCGTCAACATCATCAGCTCGTTCCTGGTTTCGGGCGAGGTGCTCAACTCCCTGAATCTGTGCGAGCGCAGCCCGGCCACCTGGCAGCTAGTATTGCGAATTCGTGATCAAGTGGGTGTGATGGCCGCCATCCTCGACGCGGTCCGCGCCGACGGCATCAATGCCGAGGAGGTCAACAGCCGCGTCTTCACTGGCGCCAAGGCCTCCTGGTGCACGATCGCTCTGGACGAGCGGCCCAGTAACGACGCGCTCGAGGCGATTCGCGCCTTGCCCGACGTGCTTCATCTGGAACTGCGGGCTGTCGTCTGATACCCTGCCCCATTCGCGGCGCACAAAACGGTGCCGATTTTCCCGCGTGCCTCAACCGCAGGTCCGGCCGCGGGTATAAGAGACGGATAAACAGTGCTTAGCGTGAGGCAGCACATGCCATATTCAGTTCTCGCGGCCAGCTTGTGTTTGCTGGCGAGTCTCGGTGTCGACAACGCCACAGCGGCAACGCCGACAGCAGCGGACTCGCTGCGCGCCGAGCTGCACGTGGCCCAGACGTTCCTGACGCCCGGCAGCCCGATCGAGCTGCGTTTCACGCTCGTCAACACGAGCGCCGACCCCACCGATATCTCGCTCCGACACCGGCCGGACCATGACGCCGGCATTACGCTGCCGCCCGAGATTCTCTTCGGCACCGCCGACGAGCCGGCCATCATCGTGACCGCCGTCGACCGTTCCCCGATCGAAGTCATGCCGCCCACTGCGGACCATTCGCCGGCCGACTCTGCCGATGCTGACCCCACAACCGTGCGCCTGGCGGGCAACGCCACGCTGGGCACGTTGCTCGACCTGACCGATTTCTACCGCATGGCACGCTATCCCGGCGACTACACCGTCACCTGGCAGCCGCTTGGGGGCCAGGCCGGCATCGCCAGCGTCTCCTTCCGTGTCGAGCCACGCCGCGAGGCCATTCTCGTTACCGATCACGGCAAGCTCACCTTCGAGCTCGACTACGACGGTGCCCCGCTGAACGTGCACAACTTCCTCGAACTCGCCGAGGACGGCTTCTACAACGGAACAATACTACATCGCATCATCCCCGGGTTCGTTATCCAGGGTGGCTGCCCCAACGGCAACGGCTCCGGCATCCGCCCCGACGGCAAGCTCGTGCCCGCCGAGTTCCACAAGGCCCCCGTCGACGTCGGCACGCTGTTGGCGTCCCGCAAGGGCAGCGATCCTAACTCCGCGAGCTGCCAATTCTTTATCGCGCTGGCCCGCCTCGAACATCTTGACGACCAGTACACCGTTATCGGCCAGGCCACCGACGTCGAGAGCATGCGCACTTTGCAGGCGCTGGCGGCAGTACGAACCACCGACCGCGGGCGCCCGATCGCCCCGATCACCATCCGCTCCATCAACCTGGTGGAGGATAGCAGCCGCCGTGTGCACGACCTCGGCACACGCAGCACCGCGCCGCGCGCCCATTCCGAGCACCCCACAACCCAGCCGGCCGAGTAACCAAGCTAACTCCCGGCCTCGCCCACGTCCTTTCCCACTGGAAATCCGCGTCAGTACCGCCATATAATGTTACCAATTCGGTCGCAATGGAGTGCGGCAACACGCCCGCCGTTGCGTAGAGCGAGGTGGAACCATGGCTCTTTACGCGGCACTTACATTCTGGCTTCTGGTGATCATGTTCGCGGCCTGGGGCGTGCACCTCCTGTGGAGCGCCCTCATCAAGCCCCGCGTTGTGAACTCCGTCCTCCTGCCCGGCACGCTGGTAGCCCAACTGGGCCACGTGCTCGGCCTGCTCATCACCGGCAATTCCGTCCAGCACACCAAGCTCATGGGCGACGATGACGAGGGCAAGCCCGAATCATCGCCACCCGACAAGCAGCGCCTGCCCGTCATCGGCCCGATCCTCGTCGGACTTCTCCCGCTCGTTGCCTGCGCCGTCGCGCTCTACTTCGTCAGCGCCTATTGGGGCAGCAGCGTGATTCGTCACGGCGGCAACGCCGCCCTTTCCGTGCCACAGACGTTGCCGACCTCGCTGGGTGGCATCTGGGCCCTGTTGCGCGCCAGCATCACCCTGATCGAAGACCTTCTCAACGCCATCATCCGTAGCGACCTGCCCAACTGGCCCACCGCCCTGTTCCTGTACCTGGCCATCTGCCTGACGGTGCGCATGGCACCGTTCGAGGGGCACCGGCGCGGCGCCGTCGGCGCCATCTTCCTGGCCGCCATCCTGATCGCCATCATCGGCTCCTGGGTGCCGGCCGCCCGCGCATTCATCGAATCAAGCTGGCCGATCCTCAGCTTCGCCGTCGGCATGCTGCTCTTTCTGTTGCTGCTGTCGCTGCTGATCACCGGTATCGTCCGCTTCATCCAGATCATGGTTACGGACGAGTAGGTCGTAGTCGCCACACAAGCCAAGCAAAGCAGTTTCTACCTGCCGCAGCCCCTATTCTCCTGGCGACAACGCAATTGGCGCTTGTGAGCCGGTGTCACGCGCGACTACCATGAGAACGGGTTCGGGTGCGTCGGCCGTTGGGTCAGCTTTCCGCGGCCACAATTCTCAAGGTGAACTCGGAGCGGACCGGCCGTTCCGTGCAGTTCTTCATATCGACACGCGTCCGGGGGGACACGCTGTCGCGCGCGCCCGGACGCCGCAGGAGAGCGGTCATGCCTCACAGAAAACACCCCGTGTTGATTGCATTCCTGTTTGGACTGTTACTCGGCTGGGCCGCGCCGGCCCCAGCGCAGTACATCAAATCACCCCCCGATCAGCCCACCGACGTCGACAAGCTGGATCATGGCGACCAGGCTCCGGTGCTCAAGCCCACCTGCTGGCTTGCCACCGCCGCCAACATGCTCGCCGGCGCCGGCTACGGCAACGACTACGACGGCGACGCCCAGTATCGCGCCGACCAGATCTACGAACGACTCAAGTCACACTTCGGCGACTCGGACTGAGGGTGGATCGACGAGGCCATCAGTTGGTGGCGCGACAACACCCCCGCGGACGAAGACAACGAATACGACTACGTCGATATGTTCGGCAACTGGGTTGAGCCCGAACCCTGGGAAGATCCCGACGGTACCATGTTCATCGGCAACGAGCTGCGCAACTGCCGCTACGTCGGGTTCCACCTGGGGTGGGTTGGCGAACCACCGCCGTACGGCTGTGGCCCCGTCCATATCATAACCGGCTGGGGCGATGAGCAGACCTCCGGCCCGCTCGACGACAACCCGGCCATGGTTTACGTGACCGACTCCGACGCCCAGGCGGGCGATCCCGGCAACGATGTCCAGGATTACATCTACGACGACTATGACGATCCACTGCCGCCGGAACGCGGCCCCGGCTGGTACCTCAACGATTACCTCCTCTACGGTACGCCGCTGCATCCGTTCCTGATGAACGTGGTCATGCTCGGCACCAGCGAGGTTCACCACCCCAACTACCAGACCGCGACCGGGTCGGAAACATTGACCCAGCCCGGCCCGGGGCTGGCGACCGGGCTGCACTACGTCGCCTGCACCGACACCGAGATTATCGATTACCAGACGACGATCTACATCGACGGCTATACTGCGAACTGCACCGTCGACGAGCCCGATTCGTACCATATAGTTGTCGATTGCACTTTCGACGCGCCACTGCCGGTCGGAACCGTCGTTCGGATCACCACCGAGTTCACCGAGTTCCAGTACAACAGCGTATTCCACTCCGACATGTACTTCACGTACGACAAGGACCAGTTGCGTGATGCGCGGCCGGCCGTTGCCTGGCAGGTCGATACGCCTTACCTGTCGGACACCGAATCCGCCTATCCGGGCCTGCGCAGCGGATACGTTGTCGGCGCCTACGAGCTCTACGCCGACGCCGGCGGCACGCTGCTCCTGGGCGAGGTTCGCTTCGCGCACGAGTACGACAACAACCAGGATCCCGAGCACCACGACGTCTACCTGCGCGCGCACGCGGATAACCTCGAAACCTGCTATGTCCATAATCTGCGCTGCGCCCATTGCACCACGCCGCCGAGCACCGCGGACCTCTGGCTGGTGACGAGCTGGGATTGGACCGATGACGGACCGCCACACGAGCTCGCGCCCGGTGCCGAGGTCGACGTGCCCGTCGAGTGGCCCCCCGACGTGCTCGTCCCGCTGACCTGGTCGCTTGAAACTCCGGCCGATCCCGACCCGTCCGGCACCTGTCGTACCGGCGGTTACGTCTACGGCGGGTTCGCGCTCTATGAAGATGCCGGCGGCACCAGCCCGATCGGCGAGTATCGCCTACAGCAGCGCTACACTGCCCAGCAAAACCCCGAGTCGCACACTTTCCAGATCGAACTCGCGCCCGGCGCGCCCGCCGTCTACGTCGACAGCCTGCGCTTCGGGCACACCTACGGAAAGCTCAGCGCCGCCGAGTTAAGCGTGTTCGAGCTGAGCGATGATCAGGATTGGTTAACCGCGCCCATGGACCTGATTGAGCTCTCCGATATCAACCCGCTGGTTGTTACCGTCGACTGGGCCGGTCAGTTACCGTTCCCCAAGACCGCCTGCTATGCTGCCGGCGATTGTGATTGCAATGGAACGGTGAACTTCAACGACATCGACCCGTTCGTGGCAGCGCTGGTTGGCGCGGGCACTTACTACAACTCCTATCCTGATTGTTGGCACCTGGCGGCCGACTGCAACTATGACGGCGCAGTCAACTTCGACGATATCGACGCCTTCGTGGCGATTCTCGTGACCTTGCGTTAGCACAGCCACGCCGGTTGATGGCGATTCGTGGAAGGTGGGGCGAGTCTACTCTCGCCCACACTCCAGAACCGCGCACGGCATGACCGCCAGGTCAATACACGAACGCTGGCTGCACATTTGTGACCCGGGCGGCCAAACTTTGTCATTGCCAGTGCCCGCACTGCGTGTTACTCTACATATAGTGAGCCCATAACCTGTGGGGTCGGGCCGAACGGCCGGCTTCTGTGGCCGGATCAAATCAGGGGTAAGCAACATGGGCTGGTTGCTGTCAACATTTCTTCGCCTGGCGCACTCAGCGCCGCAAAACTCCAACCGGAGGGACACATCATGAACATGCGAATTGGGATCGGGCTGAGGTTGTCCATCGTGGCAACGCTTGGAATCACGCTGGGGTCGGCTGCTGCTACTGCCGACATCCTCAACGTGCCGGCGGATTACGCCACCATACAGGTCGCAATAGACGCCGCCGTCGACGGCGACATCGTTGAAATCGCCGACGGCATCTACTCCGGCCAGGGTAACAACCACACCAGCTTCCTCGGCAAGGCCATCACCGTTCGCAGTGCCAGCGGCGATCCGAACGCCTGTGTTATCGACTGCACCGCCGGCGCCGGCCTGTGGATCGAGAACAATGAGACGGCCGCCTCGGTCATCACCGGCGTGAAGATCATCTCCGGCGGCATCCACATCGACGGGGCCCACCCGACCATCACCAACTGCATCGTCGGCGAGGATTTCGACGGTGCCGGCATCCGCTGCTACAACAGCAGGGCCACCATCACCGATTGCACCCTCACTGAAAACTACACCACCTACGGTGCTATCTACTGTCAGGAGAGCAGCCCGGTCATCACCGATTGCATCATCACCGGCAACGTGATGCACAACGACGGCGGCGGTATCTACTGCTACAGAAGCAGCCATCCTCTCATCACCAACTGCACCATCACCAACAACACTGCCAGCAACGGCGGCGGCGTCGCTTGCAGCCAGGACAGCCACCCCACCCTCGTCAACTGCACTATCGACTCCAACACCGCAACCCGCTTCGGCGGCGGGCTCTACTCCGCCCACGACGCCGAGCCCACCCTCATCAATTGCTCCATCGACAACAACACCGCCGATCGCAGCGGCGGCGGCGTGTGCTGCGAAGAGTACGGTAACGCGACCATCACAGATTGCACGATCAGATGCAATTACGCCACCGAGCACGGCGGTGGCTTCTACTGTGTTACCGCCAGCGATCCCACCATCTCCGATACGCGCATCGAAGATAACGGCGCCGACGGCGACGGCGGCGGCGTTTATTCCTTCGACTACAGCAGCCCCAGCTTCAGCGACTGCACCATCCGCCTTAACGAGGCCGGCGATCAGGGTGGCGGCGTCTCCTGTGCTGAGCACGGCATCCCCCTCTTCGCCCACTGCGATATCAGCGCCAATACCGCAACCAACGACGCCGGCGGTATCTACACCCGCGGCCAGTGCGACCCCATCTTCAGCAATTGCACCATCCGCGGAAATACCTGCGAGAATGGCAAGGGCGGCGGCATCTACTGCTTCATCAGCGACGCCCGCCTCACCGACTGCCTGATCACCGGCAACGCCGCCGGGGAGGCCGGCGGGGCCGCCTATGTACGCTACGTGTGCATCCCGAGATTCAATCGCTGCACGTTCGCACACAACGCCGGCACCGGTGCCTTCTGCTGCTCACAGAGCACGCCTCGTCTGACGAATTGTGTTATCTGGTCCGGCGGGGTGCCGGAGCTCAGCGTTCACAGCTCCGGTACACCCATCGTCGAGTACTGCACCATTCAGGGCGGCTGGGACGGGCCCGGCAACAGCTCCGCCGACCCTCTCTTCATGGACCCCGACGGGCCCGATAACGACCCCTCCTCCTGGGAGGATAACGATTTCCGCCTCACCGCAAACTCACCCTGTGTCGATGCCGGCGATCCCGCATCACTCCCCGACCCCGGAACGCTCGACCTCGATGCCCACCTCCGCCTCTGGGACGGCGACGACGACGGTATCGCCATCGTCGACATGGGAGCTTACGAGTTCAACTCCACCGTCTACGGCGACACCAATTGCGATGGCTTCATCACCTTCGATGATATCAGCCCGTTCGTAACCGCTGTTCTCGGCCCGGACGAATACGAAGCCGCCTATCCACACTGCAACTGGTTCACCGCCGACTGCGACCACAACGACACGGTCAACTTCGAGGACATCAACCCCTTCGTGGAACTCCTCGCGTCCGAATAACCGCCGTGCTGCCGAATGGCCACCCATGTCTCAATCTCCCCTCCCCTGACACGGGGGAGGGGAGTGAGGGAAAGGGGATCAGCTCGCGCAGCGCGAGGTCAATGACCGCGGCCATCGCCAGGAACCGTACACCATTGCCACCCCGGCTACGCCGTATAACCCTCGGTTCTTATCCTCCCGATTATCGGTCCTGCATATTTTCCCCCTGACAGAAACCGCCAATCTCCGCCAGCCAGCGACAGATTCCGACAGTAATCGCCAACCCTCTTTTCTCTGTCCCGCCGCCCTATATTTGTGCTATTATATCACTGTTCGACTGGGACGAGATCGGCCAACAGGTGCCAACGTCCGGTCACTGTAAGTTAGTAAGCGCTTGGGATGGTCACAATCAACCTGTTCGTCGGATATTGACGACTTATGCTTTGGTCGCGCCGATTCCGCGCCGTGATGGACGCTATATCTTCAGATAAAAACCGCCGCCATGTATAGACGGCATAGTCTGTGTTCCCGCTTGACTTTGAAAAAGGAGCGTTTCAATGAGATCGAGGTTCGCTTTTGCAATGGCAGCGGCCCTGCTGTTGGCCACAGGATGGGCTCATGCCGATACTTGGGCCACGACCGATTCAAACGGTGATGTAGTTATCACCCAGTCCGACGCCCAGGTTCCGTCGGTCGTCGTCGAGTATTCCGATCTTACCGGGCTACGCGTCGACGTTACGACCACGGGCCTCACCATCAAGACGCATGAGAACAAACTCGGACGGTTCACCGAGATCGGTTGGCCCCAGGCCCCAACCGCCGGCGACATCGGCGCTCCCGCCCTCCCGGTCGTTCGGCGTCTGGTTGCCATCCCCGCCGGCGCTACCGCCGATGTGTTTTGCCACCTCGGCGACGCCGTCGTCATGGATGCCAAGACCTTTGGCCAGGGCTTCATGCTCTATCCGGTCCAGCCGCCTGTCGAGAAGATCCCCGGCGCAATCGAAAACGCCGAGTTCGTCATCGACAAGTACGCCTATGACCAGGACGCGTTCTTCTGCGAGCAGCCCGCCGTCCTCGATGAGCTCGGCTCGGCCCGCGGCCAGCGACTCGCCGTCCTCGAGATCCACCCCGTCAGCTACAATCCCACCACCGGCGTCGTTCAATACTACCCCAACATGAACGTCGCGGTCCGCTTCACGGGCAGCTCTATCCCCCGTGACGCCCTCAGGCCGCTGCCTGGTATCCGTGGCACCGTCCTCAACCCCGAGGTCGTCCCGACCGTGTCGATGCGCGGCTCCGGCGATTACCTGATCGTTACCGCTGAGGACTTCGCCAGCGACATCGCCGCCTTCGCCACCGCCAAGGCTGCCCAGGGATACACGGTTTCTACATACACCGTGCCGTCGGGAAGTTCCGCTACCGCCATCCGTAACTACATCATCAGTCAGGTTCCCGATTACGTCCTGCTCGTCGGCGACACCGACACCATCCCGAGTTTCACCGGGGTTGGCGAGGGCTCACCCGACACCGACCTCAACTACTCCATGCTGGACAGCGGTGACTATCTCCCCGATCTCGCCCTCGGGCGGTTCTCGGCGCGTGACGCGACCACTCTCCAGGCCATTATCGACAAGACGCTCGCCTACGAGAACGGTCCGCTTAGCGATCCGGATTACCTCAAGCGCGCCGTCTTCATGGCCTCTGAGGACAACTACGACATTACTGAAGGTACCCATAACTACGTAATCGACACGTGGCTCGAACCAAACGAGTACACCTGCGACAAGCTTTACTCCCATACGTACAATGCCACCGCCGAGCAGGTGCGGACGGCTTTCAACGACGGCCGCTTCTACGGCATCTTCAGTGGTCACGGCGCTTCCACCTACTGGGCCGATGGCCCCGAGTTCCACGAGGAAGATGTCGAGGCCTTGACCAACATGGGCATGTATTCACTGATTTGCAGTTTCTCCTGCAGCACCGGTGATTATGCCTACCTCGACGAGTGCTTCATGGAGACCTGGATTCGTTCGGCCGGCAACGCCGCCTGCTCCGCCTGGGGTTCCTCGGTTAGCAGCTACTGGACCGAAGACGACATCCTCGAACGCGTCCTCTTCGACGCCATCTTCGATGACACCGACGACGTCGTCTCCGAAATCGGCCCGCTCTACAACGAGTCCAAGGTGCGCTTCATTGCTCACTTCGGCGATGACAGTACTACACGCCGGTACTTCGAGATGTACAACCTGATGGGCGATCCGGCCCTGTCGTTGCCCGGTGCCTGCTCCGATGCCGGTACCGTCCAGCTCGACGGTGCCAAGTACGCTTGCGAAGACCAGGTGCTCGTGCGCGTCGTCGATTGCGGGCTCAACCTCGACGACAACGTCGCCGAGACCGTCGAAGTTGCCGTGGACTCCGAATCCGAAGTCGGCGTCGAGACCGCGCTCCTGACGGAGACCACGCCGAACTCGGCCACCTTCGAAGGTGTCAAGTTCATCAGCACGACTGATGCTCCCGGCGTCCTGCTGGTCGCCGAAGGCAACAAGGTTGCAGTTACCTACATCGATGCTGACGATGGCCAGGGTGGCACCGACGTAGAGGTCTACGCGACCGCCGACGTCGATTGCACCCCGCCCACGATCAGCAACGTTCAGGTTCTCGAGGTCGAGCCCCGCGATGCCACCATCGGTTTCGATACCGACGAAGTGGCTCAGGGTGTCGTCTGGTACGGTCTGAGCTGTGACGCACTGGACAACAGTGCCATGGGCGGCTTCTCCGCCACCCCGACCGTGGCCATTACTGGTCTCCAGGACAACATGACCTACTTCTTCATGGTCGAAGCGGTTGATGAGGCCGGCAACGTCTGCACTGATCCGCAGTGCTACATGTTCACCACGCCGGAGGTGCCGGACTTCTTCACCGAGCTGTTCGAGACTGACTTTGACTTGGCCGGCCTGAGCCTGATGTTCGTGCCGGGCAATCCGACCGACTTCTACACCGGCTGCGTTGTCGGTGAGATCACCAGCCTGCCGACCGATCCGGCCGGCGGCACCACCGTCTCGCTGGGTGATGATGCCAGCACGGAAGTCTCCATTACCGGCGGCAACACCGTGTCCCTCTATGGTGTCAGCTACAGCAGTTTCTACATTTGCAGCAACGGCTACATCACCTTCGGCACCTCGGACACGACCTACTCCGAGACGCTCGAAGACCACTTCAGCCTGCCGCGGATCGCGGGTATCTTTGATGACTTCAACCCCAGCAGCGGCGGCACGGTCAGCTATGAGCAATTGGCCGACCGCATGGTGGTTACGTGGGACGGCATCCCCGAGTACAGCGAAAGCAACAGCAGCACCTTCCAGGTGGAGATGTACTTCGACGGCACGATTGTGTTGAGTTACCTGGACGTCGCGGTTGTGGACGGCCTGGTCGGTCTGTCTGAAGGCGAAGGCCTGGATCCGGACTACTTCGAGTCGGATCTGTCGAACATGCCGAGTTGTGGTCCGCGGCCGCCGTACGCGGCGGGCGATGAAGTCCTCACCGACGTCAACGAGCCGGTCGACATCGAGCTGCTGGCCAGCGACGACGGTCTGCCCGATCCGCCAGCGGCGCTGACTTACACGATCGTGTCGTTGCCGGAGCACGGCGACCTGAGCGATCCGGACGGCGGCGTGATTGACGCGGTGCCGTACACGCTGATTGCCGGGAACATGGTGAATTACGCCCCGGATTACGCTTACACCGGCCCGGATGCGTTTACGTTCATGGTCAACGACGGCGGCACCCCGCCGGACGGCGGCGA
Source organism: Phycisphaerae bacterium (assembly GCA_963666925.2). GTDB lineage: Bacteria > Planctomycetota > Phycisphaerae > UBA1845 > Fen-1342 > JANQFV01. The sequence continues at coordinate 216,337 of CAXXTC010000007.1, forward strand.
CTCGAACGTGGCGACGATCAGCATCACGGTTGGTGGCCCGCAGCCGGTACACGTCTTCATGCTGGACGAGGATCCGGACTGGAGCGTCGAAGGCGAGTGGGCCTTTGGTGTTCCGACCGGCGGCGGCTCACACAACTACGATCCGACCAGTGGTTACACCGGCGACAATGTCTACGGTTACAACCTGGCCGGTGACTATGAGAATGAGATTCCGGAATACGCGTTGACGACGACTGCCATTGACTGTAGCGACATGACCGGCGTCGAGCTGCGTTTCTGGCGTTGGTTGGGTGTCGAGTCGGCGACGTGGGATCACGCCAACGTGCAGGTGTCCAATGACGGGACGACCTGGACGATGGTGTGGGAGCACACGGACAGCTCGATCAGTGACACGTCGTGGTCGCAGCAGGTGTTCGACATCTCAGGTGTTGCGGACAACGCAGCGACCGTATACGTGCGCTGGGTCATGGGCGAGACGGACACGTCGGTGACGTATCCGGGCTGGAACATTGATGACATTGAGCTGTGGGGTGTGGTTCCGTTCGAGGTTGCCACGGGCGACCTGAACTGCGACGGCTACGTCAACTTCGATGACATCAATCCGTTCGTGACGGCGATGGTTGGCCAGGCGGAGTACGAGGCAGCCTATCCGGACTGCAACTGGCTGAACGGTGATACTGACGCCAACGGTACGGTGAACTTCGACGACATCGACGGCTTCGTCGAGTTGCTGGCCGGCAAGTAGTCATTGACGTTCGCACGCTGACGGGCTATGGCCCGTGAGCGTGAAGACCAAACGAGCCCGCGCTTCGGGATGAACTGACCCGGGGCGCGGGCTTTCGTATTGCGCGGGAGTGCGGGCAGGGGAGTGGTGCATGGGTTCACCGCGGGGGCGTGGGGCTGGTTCCAAACTTCGCGTGGGATTGGAAGTGCCAAATGGGTTCGGTGCGGTTATGCTGCTGTTGGAGTGAATCGGTGCATATGGTAGTTGGCCCCGCCACATTCACGGTTTTGCTAGTTGTCGGTCTGATGCTGATCGCCGGTGCTTTGGTGCTGGCGTCGGGGCGCAAGGCCGGCGGGCGGCGTATCGGCCCAGCCCGCTGCTCTCGTTGCCAGCATCGTAACCGGAGGAGCGCACGTTTTTGTGCTCGTTGCGGCGAAAGCCTGGATGTTGGGCGGCGCGGCTAGGGCAGTTTCACTTTCTGTGCGTTGCCGAGGCCGGTGTCGCCGATGCCTGAGGATGTACTGCTCAAGAGCAGGCCGCATGTACTTCGTACACCATCCAGGTATGAAAGCTGAGCCGGTTTCATAGCCGTGGCATTGGGGTTCGTTGCCGGCATGACTCACCGGTTAAAAACCGGTGCCACAGGTATTCGAAACCTGTGCCACAATCTCGTGACCCGGGCCGGTTTTAGCAGATGAAGGGAGAATGACCATGGCAGTTATCCCGCCGCCCCCGGAAGAGTGGGGGCCGTTCAAGAGGCTGAGAGTGTCTGGACGGGGTCGTGTTTCGGCGTTGATGCTGGGCGTGGGGGGTGTGCTGGCGGTGGTTGTGCTGGCGTTCTGCTACGTGTGGTTCGTTATGCGTGTTGAGGTTCGTGCGGGCGAAGTTCTGGTGCTGGTTCGCAAGGTTGGCGAGCAGTTGCCGGGATCGGTGGACACGCAGACCGTATTATACCCAGCGCTGCTGGACTCGTTGAACGAGCCGGCCGATTCGTGCCGCTACAAGGGCATCATGTACGACGTGTTGTCGGAGGGGCGTTACTTTTACGACCCGTTTCTCTGGGAACGGAGAACATTTCCGTCAGTGATCATTGGCCAGGATGAGGTTGGGTTGCTGGTGCGCAAGTATGGCCAGCCGTTGCCTCCGGGCAAGATCGTGGCGACGGGGCCGGAGGAGCGCGGTCCGCTGGCCGAGGTGCTGATGCCGGGGCGTTACAACATCAACCCGTATGCGTATGACCTGCGGCGGGTGGTGCCGGAGGAGGTTCCGGCCGGCTTCGTGGGTGTGCAGCGTTTGTACCATGGCCATCCGGCGGCGGACCCGAACGGGTGGACGGTGGCGAGTGGCGAGATAGGTGTGCAGCCCGATGTGCTGCCGCCGGGGCGTTATTACAACAACCCGTATGCGCGTCAGATCAACCTGATCGATGTGCGCAGTCACACGCTGGATTTGCGTGACGAGGGTGCCATTCGATTTCCGTCGGCGGACAGTTTCGAGATTGTGCTGGAAGCGACGGTTGAGTATGCGATTCGGCAGGACATGGCGCCGTACGTGATGGTGGCGATCGGCGATCATTCGGACATCGAGGACAAGCTGATTCTGCCTTATGCGCGGTCGCTTTCTCGTATCGAGGGGTCGAAGCTGCTGGCGCGTGAATTTATCAGCGGCGAGACGCGGCAGGCGTTTCAGAACGCGTTTTTCCAGGGTTTGCGTGACCAGTGTGCGGCGCAGGGGATCGAGATCAAGGCGACGCCGATTCGGCGGATCGAGCCGCCGGCCGCGATTGCCAACCCGATCTCGGATCGCCAAATCGCGGATCAGCGGATCAAGCAATACGAAAACGAGATCAAGCTAGCGGAATCGCAGGCGAAGCTGGTTGAGCAGGAGGAGATGCAGCAGCAGCAGCAGGCGATCGGTCTGGCGCAGGTGGGGGTGGTGGGGGAGGTTACCGATGCGGACAAGCGCAAGGCGGTGGCGTTGCTGGAGGCCCAGCAGGAGTTGGAAGTGGCCAAGCTGCACCTGAAGGAGGCGGAGGAGCGGTCGGCGGCGATCTTGTCGCGTGGCCAGGCGGAGGCGGAGGTGTTGTTGTTGAAGTACCAGGCCGAGGCTGAGCCGCTGCGTTCGGCGGTGGCAGCGTTTGGTGGTGGGGATACGTATGCGCAGCACTTCTTTTACCAGAAGCTTGGGCCGGCGTTGAAGTCGATCCTGGCGAGTACAGACGGCCCGCTGGCGGATGTATTCCGCGCGTTGGGCAATCCTGTGCAGGCCCCGGCTACGGAAGGAGGTGCCGAATGATCAAGCGTGTTGTTGTCATCGCGATTGGCGGCGTGCTGATAGTTGGGGCTTCGGTGCTGGCGTTTGCGTGGACGGCTTGCCGGGTGTATGTGGGGCCTGACCAGTGCCTGGTGCGGATCCGCCGGACGGGTGAGCGGTTGCTGCCGGGGCAGAAGATTGCCGAAGCTGGTCAGCGTGGTATCCAGCGTGATGCGTTGGGTCCGGGCCGTTATTTCCTGAACCCGTGGGTGTGGGAGTGGGAGGTTACTCCGCTGGTGGAGATTTCGGCAGGCGATCCGTCTACCTGGCGTGAGGTGTGGGCGGCGGGTGACCCGGATTATGCGGTGCCCGAGCTGAAGGGCGATTGGCCGGAGGTCGGCATCGTCACGAGCCTGGCGGGCAAGAAGTGGGAAGAGGAATCGGAGGTGGTAAACGAGGGTTTCCAGGGTGTGCAGCGACTGGTGCTGACGCCCGGGACCTATCGGCTCAATCCGCGAGCATACAAGGTTGAGCGTGTGCCGGCGCATGTTGTGCCGCTGGGCTGCGTGGGGGTGGTGACGTCGTTGCTGGGCGATATGCCGGGCGTCGAGACGATCGAGGAGGCGAGCATTGGCCCGGATGGCGAGCCGATCACGCGTCCGCGCGTGGTTCAGAAGCTGGCCAGCGAGGGGCAGCGTGGCGTGTTGCGCGACGTGTTGCAGCCGGGGATCTACTATCTGAATCCGAAGGTCTACCGTGTGAAGAACGTGCAGATCGGGTTTAACCAGTTATCGCAACTTCGCACGGGCGACCTGGCGACCAGTATCTATTTTCCGTCGGAGGACGGCTTCACGATCCAGGTGGAGATCACGGTTGTGTGGGGGCGTCATCCGGCGCACACGCCGGAGATGATTAGCCGGCTGGGCGATATCGGCAAGATTCGCGAGATTATCCTCGGTCAGATGCGCAGCATCTGTCGCAACGTCGGGTCGCAGTATATCAGCACGGATTTCATCCAGGGCGATAAGCGTGAGCAGTATCAGCAGATGGTCACGGAGACGCTGCGGCGTGTCTGTCGCGAGCGCAACATTGAATTGCTTATTGCGTTGATTCAGAACATCGAGGTTTCGGGCGGTACCGCGCCGACGGGCGAGGGAATGGACCTGAAGCAGACGATCCAGCGTGGTTATATTGCGCGCGAGGAGGATCTGACGCGTCAGAAGCAGCAGGAATCTGCCCGGGTGCGGGCGGACTTGGTGACGGCCGAGGCGCAGATCGAGGTTGCTCGCAAGCGGGTCAGCGCCGAGACGGAGAAGAAGGTTGCCGAGATTCATGCCGAGGGCAACAAGCAGGCGGCGGAGATCGATGCGCAGCGCGACTACGAGGTGGCGCAGGTTGAGCGGCAGATTGCCGAGCTGGAAGCTCAGCGGACGGTGACACTGGGGCGAGCGGAAGCTCAGGTTGAGAAGCTGTTGCAGCAGGCCGACGCGGATGGTCGGCGTTTGCTGGTTGGTGCCTTTGGCAGCGGTCGGGCGTATAACCTGTACACGTTTGCGGAGGAGTTTTCGCCGGAGAGCATTCGGCTGATCTTTGCCGGCGAGGGGACGTTCTGGACGGACCTGAAGCAGGCGCAGGAGGCGTCGTCGTTTGAGCTGTTGCGGGAGCAGAACCAGCCACCACCCGGCAAGCGTAAGTGAGCGTGGCGGCGGCGTGTTCGCCGGCCGATAACTGTGGTTGAACATGGCGCCGCCGATTTGATTTCGGCGGCGTCGTTATGGGCGGGGTGCGGTTCGCGGGGACGGTTGTGTGTTTTCGGACGTTCGGTCATGGTCCGATCACTGTTGGGCGGTAGCAGCTGGTCAACGTCCCTATTCGCGGGCGAACACGATACATAATTGACATGGTGCGGTGGGCTGACTAGGTTGGAATGCGGCGTTGCACTGGCGGTCGCAGTCTCGGGAAGCTGTAGTGGCGCCGGTAGTATGCTGACAGGCCGCACCGGCAACGTTTATCAGGGCTTGATTAGGAGGTTCAGAGATGCGACGGGTCACTTCCCTGGCAGCTATCACGTTTCTCGGACTCTTGTCGCCGGTTGCCCTGGCGCAGCCCGAGATTATCTGGGACAACTTCCTTTCCGAAGGTGGCTATGACGGAGTTTCGTTCTTCAGCTCCGAGACCAACATCGCCATAGAGGACTCATGGACCGCGGATGATGCCGTCTGGACGGATGGTGCTGAGATCGTTGCGTTGGAGTGGATGGCGATCTGGCGTCCGCAGTATGAGTACACCGCGCAGGTGCTGATTCTGGACACGACCTATGCGCAGTTGTATCTGGCTGTGGATCTTGAGTTTGAGACCGCGGAGCTGAATGATGGCGAGCCGGTGTTCGGGCTGTCGGCCTACCAGGGACATGTGGAACTGCCCGAGCCTCTTATGCTACCCCCGGGACATTATTATTACTCGGTGCGTCTGGCGACCGAAACCGCGGGCCGCAACATGGTCCTTACCACAGGCGATGGCGCGCTGCACCCGGACGGTATGACGATGGGTATCGTTCGTAGCCCGGACTACAACCTGCTCCACTGGACGTTCATAGCCGATTATAAGGACCAGCCGGCCAGCGATTTTGCCTACCGCGTGTTCGGGTCGACGTTCCCGGACTGTAACGGCAACGCTGTTCCCGATGAGATCGACTTGGCCAACGGCACGTTGCATGACTTCAACGAGAACGGCGTGCCGGACGAGTGCGACTATCAGCCGGGCGACATGGATTGCAACGGCGTGGTCAACTTTGACGACATAACGCCGTTTACGATTGCCCTGGGACAGGGCCAGGATGCCTACCAGGAATTGTGGCCGTACTGCAATTTCCTCAACGGGGACATTGATGGCAATGGTGTTGTCAACTTCGACGACATTAACGGGTTTGTCGACCTGGTCGTTGGCACGTAGAGGCTGACTGGTTATTGATCGGCCCGGGCGCGGGGGCAATCGCGGGCACAAATCTGAATAGCGCATGCGAGCGGGGCTGCCGACCACCTGGGTCGACAGCCCCGCGACGCTAACTACTCATCAACTGCGGGCTTCGTTACGGCATCAGGATGCACTCGCCATTGACGAGGGCTTCCACGAACGGGTCGATGTCGTCGAAGTTCACACTTCCGTCCCAATTGCAGTCGTTGTGCAGGAAGTCACACGGCGGCGTGCCGGTGAACATGTCCTCCCAATTCATCTCCGCGACCAGGGCTGCGACGAAGAAGTCGATGTCGTCGAAGTTGATTGTCCCGTCGCAGTTGGAGTCGCCGTGACATTCGCAGATGTCGGCTACGCCGTTGGCGTTGGCGTCGTCACACGTGGTGTCGTCACCCATGTAGGCCCCGCCGGCCGCGTCGCAATCGTCGGCCGTGAGAACCTCGCAGGCGTAACCCGCCTGGCAGCAGGCGCCGGTCGTCGGCTGCGGGCAGGGGTTCGGGTTACAGACGGTGTCGTCGCCTTCGTAGGCTCCGCCGGCCGCGATGCAGTCGGCTTCGGTCTGTACGAGGCAGGAGCCATCTTCGTAGCAGCAAGCACCTTCAGGCTGCGGGCAGGGGTTCGGGTTACAGACGGTGTCGTCGCCTTCGTAGGCTCCGCCGGCCGCGATGCAGTCGGCCTCGGTCTGCACGAGGCAGGAACCGTCTTCGTAGCAGCATGCACCAGTCGGCTGCGGACAGGGGTTCGGATCACAGACGGTGTCGTTGCCTTCGTAGGCTCCGCCGGCCGCGATGCAGTCGGCCTCGGTCTGCACGAGGCAGGAACCGTCTTCGTAGCAGCAGGCGCCGGTCGGCTGCGGACAGGGGTTCGGGTTACAGACGGTGTCGTCGCCTTCGTAGGCTCCGCCGGCTGCAATGCAGTCGGCTTCAGTCTGCACAAGGCAGGACCCATCTTCGTAGCAGCAGGCGCCGGTCGGCTGCGGGCAGGGGTTCGGATCACAGACGGTGTCGTTGCCTTCGTAGGCTCCGCCGGCCGCGATGCAGTCGGCCTCGGTCTGCACGAGGCAGGAACCGTCTTCGTAGCAGCATGCACCAGTCGGCTGCGGGCAAGGGTTCGGATCGCAATCCGTGCCATCGCCCTGGTAGGTGCCGGCGCTGGCATTGCACAAGGCGATGGTTCTGATGACGCAGGAGCCATCGGCGAGGCAGCAAGCGCCTTCGGGCTGCGGGCAGGGGTTGGGATCACAGACGGTGTCGTTACCCTCGTAGGTGCCGCCGGCCGCGGAGCAGTCGTCCGCGGTCTGCACGAGGCAGGAGCCGTCGGTGTAACAGCAGGCGCCGGTCTCGGTGCCGTCGCAACTGAAGGAGTTGATGACGAACGCGTCGAGGCCGGCCTCGACCACATTCTGCGGATCATCATCGCGAGCGGTGATGCGGAAGCGGATGGTGGATGTGGCCGTCACTTCCGAGCCGACCTCGATGGAGTCGGTGCGCCAGACGCTGGACGGTTCGTCGTAGCTGCGAATGGTGGTCCAGTTGTTGCTGGCGGCGTTCGTCGCGACCTCGACGGTCATGGCGTCTTCATCACCCATCGAGCCACTACTGACGTCGTTCAGCCAGTAGGCGTAGGACACGGTGGCGCCGTCACTCAGGTCGAAGAGTGGCGAGGTGAGCTGGGTGTACCCGTCGTCGATATCCGAGTTATCGTCGCTCTCGTCGTTTTCGGTCAGGTAGCACTGTCCGGAGCCGTCGTAGTCGGCTGGCGGGTCGCCGCGGTTGTTGTTCACGGGCACGCCGCGTTCCCAGAAGCCCTCGGTTGCGGTGGTATAGACGGTCCAGCCCTGGTCGGTCTCGAAATCGTCGGAGAAGATGTCGAGCCACTCACCGACGGTGGCGGAATACACAGACGTTGGTGCGTTGCTGGGTGAGTAAACGAGACCGCTGACGGTTCCCAGGACACTGAAGTAGTACTCGGGGTTGTCACTGCAACTAGCGGCGGGGAGGGTGGCCTCGTATGAGGTTCCGGTGATCTGAGTCAGCGTGCTGCTGTTCCAGGTTCCGCCGTCGTAGCGGTAGTACAGGGTAGCGCTGCCGGCAAGCACGTTCTCACCGACGGGGGTAATGGTAACGTCGATGGTGGTTGGCGTTCCTGGGGTGATGTAGTCGGGCAGGCCGCTGGGGAAGCTGATGAACAGGCCGGCATTTGCGGCGCCGTCGCCAACTAGGGAGAAGGGCTGCGGGCTTTCCGGGACGTTGTAGCCGTAGACCTCGATAGTCCAGGTTCCGGCGGCGGGGTTAGCCACGTAGACCTGTTCGATGTTGTTGGTGTGGTCCTCGGCGGTGCGGACGGCGGCGTTGCTCGGATTGTCCGGATCGAGCGTCCAGGGGTAGTGGCGTCCGCTGGAGGGATCGGTGACGACCAGGTCGAGGTCGTTGACGAGGGCCGGGTCGGCGTTGGGCGTGGCCGGGTAGTCGTCCCAGGCGAGCGTGACCTTGAACTCGGAGGCGCCGGAGGGGACGACGAAGGTGCGTGTATAGGTGTCACCGTTGTCGACGCTGTTTTCGAGGAACTCGCCGGCGCGCATCAGCTCGATGGCGGGCTGCACGCGTACGGAGCCGTAGCCGAACTGGTAGTCCGGTCCGGTATTGCCGCAGTCGACGGCGGTATGGGCGAGCAGACATTTCAGGGTGGAGTTACGGAACATTGCCTGGCCGGCGTACTGTGTCTTGAAGTCCTGGATGATGAGAGCGGAGAGTCCGCAGACGGTGGGGCTGGCCATAGATGTGCCGCACATGATCGTGTAGGCGGAGTCTCCGGAATATGAGCAGGAAGTAACGCCGCCGTCGCCGCTGTTCTGGCAGCCGGGGCCGGCGATGTCGGGCTTGAGTCGGCCGTCGTCGACGGGTCCCCAACTGGTGAAACTGGTGATGGAGTCGTCATCGGAATTGACGGCGCCGACGGTGATGTGGTTTTTTGCGCAGGCGGGCGGCGCGGTCGTGAAGTAGGTGTCTCCGCAGCGTGAGGTCTGGCGTTCGTTGCCGTTGGCCCAGATGACGCGGAAAGGTTCGTCGAAATCGGGATCGGATCCGTCGCCGCGGACGATGGTGTCGATGACCTGTGAGGTGGCGCCGTAGTCGCCGGTGATATCGCAGTCGAATCCGTTGGTGGCGGTGTTTGTTCCGATGGAGTTGTTCGCGATTTCGGCTCCGTAGGTGTTGATGGCCTGGGCGTAGTCGGATTCGATATCGCCGGGATTGCTATAGAGGAAGACTCCGGTGTAGTCGTACTCGAAGCCGTAGGACAGGAGGGTTGCTGCGGGAGCCATTCCCTTGTAGGCGGAGTTGGCGACGCCGGCGCCGCCGACGGTTCCGCACACGTGGGTGGCGTGGTTGGCCATTCCGGAGGAGTCGTGTACGGTCAGGCGGCCTTCGAAGTCGACGTGTGTTGAGCGGGCCGTTCCACCGTCGTATACGAGGACGGTGACGCCGGTGCCGTCGAGGTAATACGGTGCATCCTGGACGACGTCGACGCCGGTGAGCGTGCGGTTGCTGTCGTTGACTTCGCTGAGGCGTGGCAGGGCGGGCTCGGCCCATTCGACATTGTCGTCGTCGGCCAGGGAAGGAATGGCATCCAGCTCGATCTCGAGAACTAGGCCGTTGATCGATTCGAGCTCGTCGCGGACGACGGCTCCGAAGGACTCGGCCAGCGCGCGTCCCTCGTTCAGGGGTACGTCGCGGTGGAACACGACGTAGGCGCCGACGATGGCGTGCTGCTCGGCGGTCATTCCGACGACGGCCCAGGTGGGCGTGCGTCCTTCGACGAGCATCGGGTGCAGTTTCCAGGTGGTCTCGATCGGTACGGCCGACACCAGGCCCGTGTTGTTGACGACGGCGGCCGGATCGAGTGCGTCGCGGTCAACGGTGGCGAAGAAGGCGTTGTTCGAGACGTATGCGCCGAGTGTCAGGCCGGCTCTCGCGAGCTGGTCGCGCAGGTCCGGTCCCACGGTTCGATCGAACTGCACGAGGATGTGCTGCTCGGCGTCGTCGGCGCGCTGCTGCACGAGCTCATCGAGGTCAACGGCAAGGTCGATCGGGCTGCGCTGGTCCAGTTGGACGGTCTCGCTGCGGAATGGCACCTCACCCGCTACAGCGGGGTTGATGATCAGTATCGTGGACAGCGCGATCAGGAATACATCGCGCAACGTTTGCAGCCTACGGGGACTGCCACAGCCTGATAATGACATTACTCTTGGCCTCCTTAAGTGCCGCTTGACGGCGGCGAACACGGGCTTCCCAGACCTCCGCGACAGGGCCGAACGTGGCGTCTGCCGGCGGCGGATGCGTTGTCTGATCTCGGAGCGGGAGGATTGCCCGATTGGCGGGCACCGATGAGGTGCGCTAAGACAACTACGTCGAAGGATGGGCCGGGGGCCAATCCACAGCAGCAGCAGCCTTAACGCGCGAGTTAAACTCTATCCCATCCCGCTCAGCGCGAATCTGGCACACTTGGTGCCGGGTTATCTGCCCGGGCATACCCAGGATTAGCCCAGCTACCAATCTACCATTTCGGCATTCTAGAGTGATATTACCGCGCCAGTGATGCGGGACCAACCGAAATCGACTCTTCAGGTCCGATATAAATCTGGTTCAGGGGTGAGTGCGATGATCCCGCTGAAAGAAAGTTCGGGGCGTGCCCGTTGGTTGAGACGTGAGTTGCGCGGCGACGCGTTGATTTGGGTTATCGGTCGTCGACTCGCGGGGCGCCGAAGGTGTGCGTAACAGGCCCAACAGCGCCCGCGGCGCGTCGGCCGCGGGCGCTGGCGCCACGCTGCTTCAATCCGATTCGCTTCGACAAGGCCGAGCTTGCTCTAGGCGTCGATCAGCAAATCAACGAAGCCGTTGATATCGTCGAAGTTCACGGTTTCGTCGTCATTGGTGTCGCCGTTGAGCCAGGGGCAGAATTCGTACGTCGATTCGTAGGCGTCCTGGTCGACCATGGCCAGGATGAAGGGGTCGACGTCATCGAAGTTGACTGTCCCGTCGCAGTTCAGGTCGCCGGTATGACGACAGATGCCCGAGTAGTCGACGCTGACGCCGGCGGCGGCAGCAAAACAGGCGTTGGAGTAGGTTTGCCCGTCGCAGCCGCAAACCGGGTCGAAAACCTGCGGGCAGTCGAACGCTCGCGGTGTGCAGGTGCCCATCTCGTCATCGCAGCTATCGAAGTGGCAATACGAGTCTGGGCCGCAATCATCATTCGACCAGCAGTAGGACCCGAAGCACGGTCCGTATATCAGGATGTTCTGGCCGGCCCTAGCGGCGTGGCAGGCGTTCGAGTACGTCACGCCATCGCATCCACACACCGGATCCCAGTCCATCGTGCAGATCTCCGGCCGCAGCGCGCAGGTGCCCTCTTCGTCGTCGCAGTTTTCCTTGTAGCAATAGAAGTCTGGGCCGCAGTCGTCGTTGTCCCAGCACGGGAAGCCCGCGCAGGGGCCTTCGTAGTCGATATTCACTCCGGCTTGGGCGGCGTAGCACTCGTTTGAGTAGGTGTTTCCGTCGCAGTCGCAGACGGGATCCCACACGTTGTAGCAGTGAGTCGGGCGCTCAGTGCACACGCCCACGGGTGCGTCGCAGTTTTCTTTGAAGCAGTAGTAGCCAAACTGACAGTCTTCATTCGACCAGCACAACGTTCCTTCGCACGGGCCCTGGAAATCGATGCTGACGCCGGCGGCGGCCGCGATGCAGCCGTTGCTGTACGTGACACCATCACACCCGCAGACCGGTGCCCAGATGTCGAAGCAGGCCATCGGGCGCGGCACGCAGATGCCCGTCTCGGCGGCGCACGAGTCGAAGAAGCAGTAATGATCTTCCGGGCAGGCGTCGTTCGACCAGCAGGTTGTGGTCAGGTAGGGCCCGTGCAGTGGCCCCGTCCCGATGCCCACCGGATCCTGCCACGATTCGGTGAAGTAGTAGTCCTCCGGCGGGTCGTTCGGTCGGCGGCAGTGGAGCCGCCAGCCGACGTCCTCGGCGCCCGCGGGATGCCAGAAACGGAATACGAAGTGTTCGATGGCGTACGTGGGGTCGTCGGTGTACCAGCGTACGCGGGCTTCCGTGAGGCTGTCACAGACCGCGGTTGAGACCTCGCCGTGGGGCGTAAAGATGCCACAGCCGTGGCTGAAGCCTTCGTTCGGCACGATCGTCACCTGCCAACCGTCCGGAACGCTGAAGTCGTAGTAGCGTTCGATGTAGATGTCGTTGGTGCCGACGCTGAACTCCATCATGGGGTAGCTGGCGGCATCGACCTCGTATTGATAACGGGTCATGCCATTGGTGGCGTCGCGTGCACACTGGCAGAACACCAGTGGTGCATCCGCCAGCGCGGTCGACGCGGAGAGGAAAACGATCGCCAGACACAGGGTGACACGGGTGCGCACGGCTCGCCTCCTTTCGCAAGGGCGTATTCCTGGCGGCGGGCCGGACACCGCCGTGCGAGACGCAACGTGAGGATCGGCGGCAATGGGTTAGCACGGCAACGGCCGGGCCCCCAAAATCGGCCCACCACGCTTACCCGGCAAACAATTTAGCCGGCCCCAGGTGCGAATGGGGAAAAGAAGTGTCGGAATATGTCGAATAGGTGGTTGTAAGCGGGACGGCAATGGGGTGAGCAAAGCTGGGAGTGAGAGTTGGACGCGAGTTGCGTGGCGAGTGAAGGTGGTGACCAGTTCGGGCGGGCCCGGCCACGATATGAAACCACGCGCCCGGCAGGATTCGAACCTGCGACCACCGGATTAGAAGTCCGGTGCTCTATCCAGCTGAGCTACGGGCGCTCATTCGGCCCGGGCCGTTCCGCGATGACCTCATGCGGGCCAATCGCCGGCGGAATCGGGCCGGTATGCCGAACGGGCGCAATTGTACGGTCCCGCGACCGGCCGGCAACATCGTCGCCCGACGGTGACGCTTGATGCCGGGCGTTTTGGCGGGCAAACTGTGCATGCGCGTCGTGTGAACGGCGCCTGAGTGAGGCCGTGAGCGAGCAGCGCATGCCGCTGAAGATCCGTTGCCCCCATTGCCACCGCACGCTGGTAGCCGCGGACGACACCGCGGGCCAGCCACGGTCGTGCCCGGCCTGCAAGGGTGTTTTCAACGTTCCGCTGCCGACGGTCGCGGTGAGCCGCCCGGTCCGTCCGGCCGACGGCCGACCGACGTGCCCGCGGTGTAAGGCCGAGGTGGCTCCGACCGCCACCTATTGCCGCCGTTGCCATACGGATCTCGCCACGGGCCGGCGGCTGCCGTGGAAGCGGCGGTTGCGGCTGCTGTCGGGGCGGTTTTGGATCACGGTCGGTGTGTCGGCGGCGCTGCTGATCATCGTTGCTTACGCCGGCGTGCAGATCTACCGCATTCGGGCGCGGCCGGCGCCGGCGCCGTTTCGGCCGATTCCGCGGCCGCAAATCGTGGCGGACGAATTGGTCGAGGCCCTTTTCGATGCCCGCGACGGGACCGCCCGTTCGGTCGCCGCTGCCCGTTTGCGGCGCAACCCGACCGAGACGTTTGGGGCATTGACAGAAGCCTTCGCGGCGACGCTGAGCACCGCTGCAGCCGACCCGCAGGCCCGATATAACCAGCTTATTGCGATCAACCTGCTGGGCGAGTGTCCCGACGTGCCGCCCGCGGAGCGTGATCGGGCGATCGAGGTTCTCGCGACTGCCCGTACTCGTGCGGGTCTGCGCATCGCGGCCCTTCGCGCCGGTGCGCTGTTGGGCGATGCGCAGGTGACCGACGAAATCATCAACACCTGGCTAGATCAGGCGGGCCGACTGGCTCTTCTGGAACGCCTCGGTGCTGTGGCCGGCGTCAAGGACGATCCCGCCCTGCGGCTCGCGAGCCGAACCGCACGCCAGAATCTGGCTGATCTGGGCGACGGATTGCGGCGATTGGCGGACGAGCCGGCCAACGCGATCTACGAGAGGCTCTGTGGCCGGTGGTGGGATAGCTGGTCCTGGATCGGTCAGGATGATGGGCGGTTTCTGGCTGATGAGCTGTTTGACCTGGCCCGTCCGGGCGAGGGGACGCTCGAGTTTGATCCGAACGATGTCCGCCGGCCGCGTGACACAATGAAGCGTGTGGCCGAGACGGGCCCGCCCGCGGCCCGTGCCGCCGCCGGCTTGGTGCTCGCCCAGCGTGGTCCGCAATATCGCAGCCTCTGCGGGCGGATCGCTGACACGCTGGGGAAGTTTTTGCCAGATGTTTCGCCGGTGGATCAGCAGCGGCTGACCTGGGCCATCGGTCGGCTGGTGGGGCAGGTTTTCGGACCAGCGCCGCGGCAGCATCCGCTGGACGTTACGCGTGATGATATTGCCGGCGCGTTGCATTGGGCCGGCGCCGATGCACAAATCGCTCGCACCGCGGACTATCCACGGCCGCCGCAGGTAACGATTCGCGGCCTGACTCCCCAGCGGCTGCTCGAGCGTGACCTGGTGCCGGAATTGCGTGCCGGGTGGGACCAGGCCGAGGCTGCCCGCGACCGCTGGTTGACTGCTGACCTGGGCTGCACGCCGGCGCTGCGGGCGTTGGTCGACCCTGGCCAGCGGCAGCCCAGCTATCCGGCCCTGGCCAATGCGATGATCATCATCTCCTGGTACAACGAACAATCGTTTCGGCCCGAGTTGGAACTCTGGCGCGAGGCGTCCGAGCAGCCGGCCTGGGTGCGGGCTTTAGCCTATACCACGCTTGCCAGTCTGGACGCCCAGCGAGGCCGGTGGACTACCGACTGGCCGGCCGGCATTGATGTTGCCGGGTTGCAGCAGCTCGAGCGTGGCAAGCCCGGTTGGGAGGAGTTTGCACAGGTTCTGGCCGCGGGCGGAGAACTCGCCTGGCAGCGTTTGGCCGCGGCCGACTCGGCTACGTGTCCGACGGTGATTCGCGACCGTTTGCTCGAAACCGCCCGCCGGATTGTCGATGAGAATGACACGCCGTAGGTTGCCGCCTACAGTTATGAGTATCGTTATCCCGCATCAGAGCTTCGCAGTATGTTGATTCCGATTGGCACCGACGTTCGCACGCACCGACCACCGCTGGGCAACTGGCTGCTGATCGGCCTGAACGTGCTGGTGTTTGCGTATACCGACTGGCTCGGCGGGGCTGCCGGACAGCAGGTCAAGGCGGTTTTCGCGCTCGATGCCGTCCGTCCGGCCCTGCACCAGTACATCACGTACCAGTTTCTTCACGGCGACCTGCTTCATATCGCCGGCAACATGCTGTTCTTGTGGATCTTCGGCAACGCCGTCTGCGACCGCATGGGGTCCGTGAGCTACGTTCTGTTCTACCTGGCCGGGGGTGTGTTTGCCGGCTATGCCTTTACGCTGACCGGGGACAGCCCGATCGTGGGTGCGTCCGGCGCTATCGCGGCCGTCACGACCGCGTTCCTGACGCTCTATCCGCGCGTGCACATCACGCTGCTGATCTGGGCGTTATTTATCTTCACCATTCAGGTCCCGGCCATGATCCTGATCATCTTCAAGATCATTCTCTGGGATAACATGCTGGCCCCCTGGCTCGATCATTCGCTCGAATCCAACGTGGCCCACTCCGCCCACCTCGGCGGCTACATCTTCGGCTTCACAATTGCGATCGGTTTGCTGGCGGTTCGCGTTTTGCCGCGTACGCAGTTCGATCTGCTGGCGTTGTGGGGGCGTTGGCGCCGTCGGGCGGGGCTCGAAGTCGGCACCGCCCGCACATCGACCCGGATGGTTGGTGCCCGGCCTGTGCGCGTCGAGGAAGTTGGCTCCCGCCCGTTGCAAAGCCCGGCGCTCAGCCCGGTTGAGCAGTTGCGGGCGGACATCATGGACCATCTTGAGCGGCGTGATGCCGGGTTGGCCGTCGAGTTTTATCGCAAGCTGCTCAAGCTTGATTCGCAGCAGGTGTTGTCGCGTACGCATCAGCTTGAGATTGCCAATTTGTTGGCGCGCATGCAGCATTACCAGGAAGCGGTTGATGCTTACGAGGCGTTTCTCGGTGCTTATCCGGGTGCCGTGGACGTTCCGGAAGTTCGGCTTTTCATGGGGCTGTTGTACAACCGGTATCTGAACAAGCCGGAACGGGCCGCGTTGCAGCTTCGGCGGGCGGTAGCCGGCTTGAAGGCGGAAGATCAGCGTCGCCTGGCCGAGCAGGAGCTGAACGAAGCCATGCAGCGGTTGCTGGACCAGGGTCAGCCGCCGGGGGATGGGGCGAGCTGACCGGTCGTTTCACGCAGTTCTTGGGCGACATTGCCGTAACGCCGCTACCGACGAACCCTACGCCTCCGGTAGCCCAATCCTCTTGCGTAACTCGTTGACGCGTGCCACGGTCTCCGGCTTACACTTGCGTATCCAATACCAACGGTCCGGATGGCGTTCCGGCATGTTCACCCAATCGTTGTCTTTCAGTACTGCATCCAGGACACGGTCCAGCGGATTCGGTACTCGTTGCCCGTTGCTGACCGCAGGTATGAAGTCGCCCGACAGCGTGAGACGGGATCCTCCGAGAGTAATCGCGCCAAATAGCAATTGTGTGGCATCGTATAGCTTGCGCAATTCCGCAAGGGTTATCTCCGGCATGACATCCTTGGGGAGCGCAGTTTGAGGGTCTATGAGAACGTGAGCAATCACGCTGTTGCGGATTTGCTTCACATGCTCAGCCAACTCTTTGAGATGTGCGTCGAAGCGTCTTTCCTTCAGTTCGCGCGTCAGCATGTCGCGTGCTTCTTCGTCCTGCCACTTGAAGCCCCCCTTGGTCTTGAGCAAGTTCCCCAAGCGTCTGATCGTCAGCGAATCTGTGCCGCTGTCGCTTAGCAAAGCGTTTAGCATGACGATAGCCATGCCGCCGAAGTTCATCCTGACGAGGTCCCAGAACTCTTCCGTCCCATGCAACCCGCCATTCGCAACCTTCTGAAGAGTCTCGAGTGCGACGATGGATTCGTGCACGTGGATCAATCGATACCACAGGTTATCGTGCATCGCCTTATAACGTTTTGCATCGTCTGGAAGAAGAAGCTCTTCGACGTCCTTGTTCGCCAGGTGCGGATGACTGTACGCCTGCCATTTGCTGAGATCCTTGTACAAGTCTTCAGTCATCTGTATTTCCCCAGGGATAGGCCATCAAGGAATCCGACAATCTTTCTTCTCTCTCGCCGCGGCTGCTGTGAGCGCACGGAACCAGCGACTCTACAGTTTGAGTATAGTCCGGTTGTGAGTTCGAAGAAACGAATGTGGCCGCACCACGTCACGTGAGCATGGGGGCCTTATCCCGTTGCGCAGCACGGGGAGGCGGGCGTTCATTGACATGTTGGCAAGTCGGCCGAGACGGCCGACCCACTTCACGTTCGCGGGGGGCGGATTTTGTCCGTGGGGGATGCTGAGTTGCGGGTAGTTCAACGGCCGCGCGTGGTAGCGCCTGATCGCTGAGACCCGGAAGACCACTGCTCAAGAGCAGTGGCGCCCGGCTGACCACAGGCTATTAGCCTGTGCCACACAGGTATGAGACGCTACGTTGTGCCCGCCGCCTTTAGTCTGCTCGGCCGAGGTAGATGCGCTGCGTGCCGTCGGACAGGACCACGCGGAAGACCACCTCGTCCGAGTCATTCAGCACGCCCGAGACGCCGGGGCGGTCCTTCTCCGGCGACGAGCCCGTGTAGATCGCGGCGATATCGTCCACCGGCTCTTTGAGCTCGGTGTCGGTTATCACCAGCAACTCGTCACCCGTCCACATCAATAAGCCCGATCCGCCGCCGGTTTGCGTGTAGGGCAGCACCGCGTGGCCGGCGTTGTTAATCGCGCCGCCCGCGTCGGCCCACACCACCTCGACCCCGTCCAGATCGTTCGGCAGCGTCGTCCCCAACGCCGTGCTGTCGGTCTGGCTGGCCAGGTAGGGCTCATCGCCCGCGAGCACCAGCGCTTCGCCGTCGTCACTCACACCACCCAGCAGCACCGTTGCCGTCACGCTGCCGCCGGCGAGCTCGGCCCACTCGTCCGTGTCAAAGCTCCACAGCAGCACGATCGTCTTCAGTCGTGCTGTTGACGGTGAGCTGCGTGTCCAGCGCGATGTGGCTCAGCGGGCTGATCGCGAAGCCGTCATACGTGCTCGCACTGACCTTCGCACCATCGGTCAGCCCGGGCCAGGACGCTCCCGATCGGCTGTCAAGCACGCGGTATTCGCGCGTCCGGCTGGGCCAGGTACAACCCGCGCCCGATGCCGACGCCGCCATAGACCCCGGTGAACAGCAGGTTGCCCGCGTTGTTGATCGTCGTGGCCGTCTGGAGCGAATCGAAGAAGGCTTCCGCATCCTGGTCCGGGACGTCGCCCGGATCGTCGGCGCTCTCGTTCGTGTCGCGGATGATCTCCAGCGTAGTTCCGTTGCTGCTGATCAGCGCCTCGCCGGTGACGAGTTGTGAGTCCGGCGGGTCGGTGAAGTACAGGTAGCTGATCGCGAAGACGGCCCAGCCGCTGGAGCTGACCCCAGGTGCTCCGAAGGTTGGGTTGTATGCTCCCGAGGCGGCATCCGAATAAAGCGCCTCGATCTGTTCGAGGGTCGGCGACGCGCACCAGGTTGCCGTCGGTCGCCCGCCAGCGATAAATGCCCTTTGAAGGTTCCTCGCCGGCGATCTTGGACTCGAACAGGAGCCGATCGTCGGGTCCCCAGACGAGTTGCTGTTCGAGCGGCTCGAAGCTGCCCGAAGCTTCGAAGTTGCCGAAATAATCCGCGGTCGTTCGGCTGGGGACGATTCCGGTTTCGTTGGGATCGTCGTCGACGACGCGTTCCAACTCTCCGTCCCAGACGTACAGTCCGCCGTGGCCCGCCAATTGGGTGCAACCTTCGTACGTAGCCCAGAAAGCGATGCGTCCCTCGCTGTCGATCACCGGGTTACTGAACTCGACGAACTGGGCGTCGGCCTGCTCCGGGACGGCGTCGCCGGTGGCGACGACCAGCCCGAGCGTGATGTCCGTTGGGGGGACGAGATCGGTGTCGGTCGGGTCGACAGTGTCGTCTGCCCCGTCGGTGCCGCCGCTGTCGTCAATCCCGTTGCCATCGGTGCTGCCATCGGTACTGCCGTCGGTGCTCCCGTCAGTTGCTCCCGTCGGTGCTTCCGTCGGTGCTCCCATCGGTACTGCCATCGGTGCTGCCGTCGGTAGTGCCGTCGTCCGGGGGGGTGACGGGGGGGCAGCCCCCGGTGAGAACGAACATGCTGATGATACAGGCGGCGCTAATAGTGCACAGCCACACTGCTGCGCAGGGTGGTCAGTAGCGATGACATGTTGGCAAGCTCCTCGGGAAGCGTCCAGCGGCCCGCCCACGGCGTGCCGAGCTAATACTTAAGTGTACGACTA
Organism: Phycisphaerae bacterium; assembly: GCA_963666925.2. GTDB lineage: Bacteria > Planctomycetota > Phycisphaerae > UBA1845 > Fen-1342 > JANQFV01. The sequence goes on from CAXXTC010000007.1 coordinate 235,642, forward strand.
CTGTCAATCATCGGCAAAACGTCGGCGTCAGGCTGACTGCAAGGTCCGAATAATCAAACGACCCGCATGCGGAGCTGGGCGTGCGGACGGTCAATTTGCAAGCTACGTGCCGCCTGATAATGGTGCCGGCGATCAGGCCTCCGGCTCGATGAAACGGTCGGCGTCACTGTCGGCGTAGCTCCAGTGAAGCTCGTGCCACGCCCGCCTCCATCACGGCGGAATCAGGGCTGATCCAGCAGTAGTTCACCGGCGCCTTCATCCAGAACCCCAGCTTGCGCATCTGCCTGCGAATCTCAGGTCGGCTGACGAACGTGACCACCCGGACGGCGCCGGCCGCAATTGGCGTCCTGTAATATCAGCAGCAGGATGTCCCGGCAGGTCCGCTTGTCGGAGAAGTCCCCGTACACGTCCAGCAGCCGCACTGTCAGGTCCCCGTCGCTGCCGATTACCCGGCGGGTGACGGCGAAGTAGGTTGGTTGGTTCTCGGGGCCCGCGACGTAGAAATCCAACTCGTTTCGATAGGGCGCATCCAGGAAACGCCACTGGCAGAAAGCGATATCGCGCAGTGTCGTCATGACGTCCGGCATGCGGTGGCGATCGAACACGCCAGCCAGTGTCTCGGCCGTGGGCTCCGCCAGTCGCCGGGCGGTGTGCACATTTGAGTGACTCAGCCAGCCGCGCCAAGCGGCCACGCCGGGGCTGATCAGGGTGGCGGCCGTACGCAGGCAGCTGCCGCGCGCAGGCCGCGGGCCTTGCGGATGGGGCTGAACTGGCGTGGGTCGCAACAGGATGGTGCGATCCTCCACGTCGTTGCGGACTCCCCAGTTGTGCTTGCGGTGGATTTTGGCGGCGACCTCGTTCGAGAATCCCACGACCAGTTCGGTTTCGCCGGCGTACTTCGGCGTCGAGAATGCGTTCCAGGCCGCGCCGCCGAAACTCCACGGGGATCCACAGGTCCACCCACCACAGGGCTGATACGGTTCGGCCGGGGATGGTGATTGTTGTCGGGATTACGCCGCAATAGCCGGCGATATCGTCGCCGACCAGCAGGACCATGCGGTTCTCGTTTCCCCGGTAGACCCAGGCGCCATGTTCCCGCAGCGCCTCGGTTCTGCGGTGGCCGTAGGCGGTGTGGAGCATCCGGTACAGAGCATCATGATCCACATCGTCGACGGTGACGATTCTCGGTTCCATTTCAGTCTCTTCGCAAGCGTTGTTGCTACGTTCGCCCCTGGGACGGATCGTCATTATGGGCACGCGTATGCAGCGGGGCAATCGTGGTGAAGCCCGGGCTAATCCAGGCCGGGTGGCGCAAGATCTGCCGGGTGGCGCGGGGTGGCTGGCCGCTCGTCCGATAGGCGCGAATGAGTTGCGCACCGTGCCCGGTGGGCAGTATAATCTGGTGGGAGGTGTTAACGATGCCTGTGAGCTCTTCGGGACGAAATCCGGATCTGGCCAAGCTGGTTGAGAAGCAGTTGCGCAATTGGGAGTTGGCCCGGGCCGTGCAGAGCAAGTCTGCCGCGTCGGCCGGCGATGCAAACAAGGTGTACGAGTTCGTCACGGCATCGCGCGCGGTTGCATCAGGGGGCACGCAGGTGACCACCCTGCTGGGCGAGAGGCTGAACTGGCCGGTGTTTGACCGGGCGATTCTCCAAGCCATGGCTGGTGATGACACGGTCCGCGAACGTCTGTACAAGGGGCTGGACGAACGCGACGTGAGCTGGCTGGAGAGCGCGCTGCGCTGGATCATGCGCAGCGAGCTGCGCAACGACGACTATTTCTATCGATTGAGCGAGACGGCGCTGACATTGGTGCGGCAGGGGCCGGCCGTGTTCCTGGGTCGGGGCATCGACCAGCTACTGCCACGCGAGCAGGGGCTGCGCGTGCGCGTGACGGCGTCGGCGGAGCGCCGCGCCGCCGAGTTCGCCCGGCGCAACAACATGTCGCCGGCGCTGGCCCACGCGGAGATCGAGCGGATCGACCGCGAGCGGGCGGAATATCGGCGAGCGCATTTCGGCAGGTACGCCAACGACGAAGCCTGCTACGATCTCATCCTCGGAATGGATCGGTTGACGGTCGATCAGGCCGTCGAGACCATCCTGGTGCTGCTGCGATTGAAGGGAATGGCCGCGTAGACCGCGATTCGGATGACCTCGGTCGGAGGGGGGAATGCCGGCTGGCTATCGGGGGGCTACTTTGGCTCGCTGTGTTCGTTGTTAGCCGGAGCCTGTTCGCGCTGGTCGGCTTCGGGAGCCGCCTGGTTGTTCGCGGGGGTGTCGTTGAGTTCTTCGCGCCGCTCGGGGCCTTGCAAGCGACTGCGCGGGGGTGATTCGTCACGGTCCTCCCGCCCGAGATCGTCGCCGACCTCATGCAGGCCGCGTTTGAACTCCTTGAACGCGCGGCCCATGGAGCGGGCGACCTCCGGCAGACGATTGCCGAAAAGCAGGAGGGCAACTATGCCTATAATGAGCCAATGCCACGGACTGCCGAAACCGCCCATCGGTTAATCCTTCAAACAGATACAGACAAGATGCAGGCCGACCCAAACGGGGCTCGGCGGACGTCCTGTCACCACTCGACGCGTCAGGCGCCAAGCCGTGGGCCCATTATGAGTTACAAGCGGCCGGGTGTCAAAGCTCCCGGTTGGCCTGCGGTCGGGGTGGGGCGTTTCATGCATGCTCGGTGGGTGCTATGATCAACCGTTTTGCGAGTTTGCGAGCCCGACCATGCAGCGTGTTTTCGACTTCCTGAGAGCGGACGACTTGCCCCTTATGTCGCGGGGGAACTACTCGGCGGAGCTGCGTCAGATCATGCTCTGGGGGGTGGTCGTAGGCGCGGTGGATGGGGCCATCTCCAGCATTGTGGCGGCCAAGACCTTTCACGCCAACCAGGCGGCCACCACGCTGATCTGGTCGCTGCCATACATGATCAACGTCCTGAACCCGATCTGGGGCGTGTTCCTGCGTGGTCGCCGGCGTCTGCCCGCGTTTCGAGTTATCGCGATCGGCGGGCTGGCGGCGACGGCGTCGGTAGCGTTCACGCCCGCGGACTGGACACACTCGGCCTGGGTGTTTGCCGGACAGGTGGCGCTGATCCACTTTTTCCTCTCCGGGCTGATCACGCTGCGCACCACCCTGTGGCGCGTCAACTATCCGCAAATCTGTCGGGCGCGAATTGCCGGGCGGCTGCAAACCGTGCGGCTGTTGCTGATGTTGTGTACGGGGGCGGGCCTGAGCACGCTGTTCGACTGGCAGGCCTGGAGCTACCAGATCACGTATCCACTGGTGGCAGCCGTCGGGCTGGTGTCGTTGTTTCCGCTGAGAAACATGCGTGTGCGGCAGGAGAAGCTGGAACTCCGTGAGGTGCAACGTCGGCTGGAAGAGCGGCGGGCTACGCAACGGGCGGGTCGGCTGGGACTGTGGGGCGGGCTGGGCGAGGCCGTCGACATTTTGCGCAGCGATCGGATGTTCGCCGCGTACATGTTCGCTCAGTTTCTGCTCGGTGCAGCCAACTTCTTCACTGAGCCGCTGTTGATCACAATTGTCACGACGCGCCTCGATCTGCGCTATTTCGATTCAGCTCTGATCACGGCGTTGATCCCGACGGTGGTGATGTTGGTCGGGATAAGTTATTGGGCGCCCGTGTTCGACCGGGCCGGCGTGCTGAAATTCAGGGTCTACAACAGCTTGATGTGGCTGATCTCTTTCGCCGGAATCACAACGTCCATGTTGATTATCGGCATCGCGGGTCGGTCGGCGTTGCCGATCGCTCTGGTGTTGCTGGTTGTTGCTCGGATATTCACCGGGTTGGGACGCGGAAGCGGCGCAATCGCCTGGAACATAGGGCACTTACATTTCGCTCGGCCCCACCAGACGGAGCTCTATATGGGCATACACGTGGGCCTGACAGGAGTGCGCGCCCTGGTCATGCCGGCCGTAGCGTACGGTTGTAGCCAGATCATCGGCTACGGCTCGTTCATCGTGGCGGTGGTGCTGGCGATTATCGCACACCTCCTCTTTCATCGCCTGGTGCGCCTCAGTCAGGCCGATCAGCCGACCGCCTCCTCCGGCTGACTCGGCCGGACGTGCCGGCGGCGGCGTGCTGTGTGCGGCAGATGAGGGATACATGAAAGTTGCGTCGTTGTGTTTGCTTTTGGTTAACTTTGGCTCGGCGGCCTTGAACGCGATTTGCCCCGGGGGTAGCTTCGTTTTTCAATGATACTGGATGGGAGGAGGAGCACTTCCCGACCAGGCTCATGACGTAGTACGGCAAGCGTTACCCATGGTGCTGTGCGCTTTGAGGAGGGCGCGTGGCGCGTTTTCAACACCCTGTTCTGCGAAAGAATTCAGGAGGAGAGACCATGAAGAAAACTTTGTGCATGATCGCGATTCTGGGCCTGGCCACCAGCGCCATGGCCGCCACCGTGACCTACGGCTGGGAAGACGGCGGGACCATCCTCGGTTCCTATGGCAACCTGGCCGACCCGACCAATGTCAGTGGTATTCAGAGCGGCCTCACCGGCGACGTCGCTCCGGGCACTTGGTCCACCACCGGCCCCCACGGCGGCAGCAGCTACCTGCACGTCGCCGAAGACCCCCACTCCAGCACGCCGCAGGCGTACGTGGCCTGGATCACCGGTCTCGAAGATGGTGATGTGGTCGACGGCAGCTTCTGGGGCTGGGATGATCTCGATGGCACCGAGTCCTCCTACGGCGCGCCCGCCCTGCGCATCTGGGGTCATTACGCGACCTCGAGCAGCCCCGACTACGTCGCTTCGGCCGGTGGCAGCAGCACATACTCCGAGGCCACGGTGGACGGCTGGCAAGAGCTCAGCCATAGCTGGGAGTTCGACAGCGACGGCGGTGCCCGCGACGCGCTCGTCATCGAGGTTCGCCTTTACAGCTACGGCTACACCAGTGATTCCCGCACCGATTACTGGGTCGATGATCTCACCGTCACGGCCCCGGAAAGCGCGACCATCATCGTCGCTCCTGAGCCGGCTAGCCTGATGCTGCTTTGCCTGGCGGGTTTGTTGATTCGCCGTCGCTAAGCGCGACAACCGAATACGAGCGTTCTTATGGGCGCTGACGATTTTGCGGGGCGAGCGTCTTGCCTGATGCTCGCCCCGCTTCTTTGCGCGCCGGTTCAGATGGGTTCTACCGCGCTCGCCGGCAGCCAGCCGGTCTGACCGTTGGACAGCTCGACCGCGACCCACGATCCGCGGCGATCGACGATGCGTAGCTCTATGCCCGGGCCGAGCGGCTGTTTCAGCGCCAGGTCAGAACCTTCGCCGCGGCCCAGCCGCAGCGGCACCGGCTCGTCGACGACGACCGCGGGCGGTTGCACGTGGTCGTAGTGAAGCTGGACGAGCAGCGAAGTCGCCACGGCCAGCGACATGGCAACCGCGACCAGGCCGGCCACTAGCAGCGCCGCCCGGCGCTGCCAGAGCCGCAGCAGCAGCATGCCCCAGCCCAGGATGGTAAGCGCGACGAGAGCATTCGAACGCTGCGCCGGCGACGTGTCGTAGTGCCAGACCAGCAGGTGGCGGGCGAGACGTTGCTGCCCGGTCGCGGTAATGAGCGGCTCGACCCGTTGCCGGGCATATTGGAGATTCGCCCGGAGAGTGGCGTCGTGGGGGTCGAGGGCTGCGGCCCGGCGATAGTGCAGGATAGCCCGGCCGAGTTGCCCCAGCCGAAAGTGGACGTTCCCCAGGTTGTATTCGAGGGCCGCGCTGCACAGCCCCGCGTCGCGTAGGGCGTGGAAGCCGGCGGCGGCGGCCTGGTACTGTGCGCGGGCTGCGGTAGGGTCGTCGAACGCGTTCGCGACGGCATCGTCCATAGGCCGCGAGAGCTGCGTCGAGAATCTCGCGCTGCTGCGTTGGGGAGAGCTGATCCGTCGGCCCGGCCCAGGCGGGCCGACGCCAGCACGATAAGCGGGATGAGACATCGCAGGCGGCTCATTGGAGACGTTCTCGTTCCACGGTCTGGATGCAGTTCCGGGCGGCGCTGCATAGGTCAACATTGCTGGGCTGAGCGGCTCCGGCGAACGTGGCCTCCTCGCAGTCGGCCAGCAATCGTTCCCAATCTGCCGCCGCCGACTCGCCTCAGGCCCGCCTCCCGCAGTCGCTCAGCGCCAGCGGTGTCGGTGCAGCGTCCGACGGGCAGATCGAGACGGTCGGCCACATAGCCGGCCAGTGCTGCTGCCACGCCGGCGGCACGTTCCTCAGGTGGGCCGGCGGCGGCCTGCTGGAGCCGCACGCGGGCGGTGCGAGCGGCACGCTGGCGGCGCTGGCGGGCCGGATTAGACCGGCGCACCCGTACGAGCGCGACACATGCCCAGACCGCAGTGACAACCACGGGTGGGGCCAGCGTGAGCGTCAGTACCGTGGCCACGGTGGGTGGGCGACGGGTCGCCAGCAGCAGGCGCGGGCTGATCACAATGTCCGTGCAGGCCATCGAGTTTCTGGAGTTCGGTGCCGTCTGCTATGCCCGGGGCAGTGAGTTGGGTCGGCTCGGGCAGGGCCAGCTCGGCTGCCGGCTCAACCTCCAGCGTAATCGGATCGCTGCGCGCGATTACAAACCGCTCGGCGTCGGGGTCGAAGTAGGGATATTCGATGGCCGGGATTTCCGTGATCCGGTCGTTGGTCGCGCGGATCACGACCTCGAAGTGCCGCGTACCTGAGCGAGTTTCGCCGGCGAGCGGCTCCGTCGGCACGCGGAAGTCGCGCGTGAGCGCGGGGTCAGAGGCCAGCAGTGGCGGCGGCAGCGTGTCGAGCGGACCGGAGCCGAAGATGTCGATTGTGAGGTTGATCGGATCGCCGACGCGGACCTCGGTCGGGTTGGCGTGTGCCTCGATATCAAACAGGCCGACGGCGCCGCTGAAGTTGGCCGGCCGGTGGTCCTGTGGTACGGGCAGCACCTCGATGGCGGTGCTCTCAGGGCTGGTGCGGAGGTGGCGATAGCCGTCGCCTGGCCGGATAGGCCAGGCCGACCCGGATATCGTGTAAATCGAGCGCCCCCGGGGTGTTCCGGGATATAGTCGGTTGCGAATTCGTAGACGTAGAAGAGCTTGTCCTTGCCGTTGATTTTGCTCTGGCGGCGGGTGACGTGGCTAGTACGCACCGGGAATGGGCCGAAATCAATCGCCTGGAGCTGCGCCAGCATGTCGCGCTCACTCAGGCGGCGCGAGCCGTAGCGGGCCGGCTGTACCCAGACCTCCATCGTGAGCTTGACGAGCTGCCCGACGTAAACGCGTTGGTGGGGCGTGACGATCGTGACGCGGAGCAATTCGTCGGCGTTGCTCGGCGCGACCTTGATAGTGCGTGGCTGCGTCTTAAGCACCTGGCCGTCAACCTGGACGGTGACCGGGGGGATTTCGAGGCTGCCAATGCGCCCCGGGACAACCTCGAAGCTGTACGTCCGCGTGTGCGAGTCGGTTCGGTGGCCGTTAATGATGCGGGTGCTTTGCATTTCCGACGGCGTGCCGGCCGCGCGGATCTGGCAGTCGGGCAGGGCCGGAAGTTTGGGCGGCTGGCACTGCTGGAAGTTGGCTACGACGACGCGCAGCTCGAACGCCTCGCCGGCGTAGAACTCGTTCTGGCGAAACTGAAGCGTGACGCTGGGCTGGGCACGTACGGCGGCCGTACCCAGGGTGAGCAGCAGCAGAATTCCGAGGCGGAGTCGCATGGATTGGTCCCATCGTCTCTCGGGCCGCCTGTTCGGCTGGTCGGCGGCGCACCGGTGCGCATTTTACGAGGTTGCGGCAGATGCTCCAGGGGGCCAGCACACCGCAGGCCGAGTATGATGTGTGCTGGCCAGAGGAGGTGTCTATGTCTGATGCGAGTCCGCCCGCGGTGCCGACGGTGGTGGCGCTGGTATTGTGCGACCAGGTCATCGACGATCGGCTGAGCAACAAGAAGAGTGCGATCGGGATCTTCAACACGGTGGTGGTGCCACGTGTGCCAACGACGATCAGCCAGTTCTACGTGCTGGCGTCGCTGACGGAGTTCACCGGCCGGACGGAGTTGGAGCTGCGGCTGGTACGTGACGCCGACAACCAGGTACTGTTCAGCGGTCAGGGTGCGGTTGAGGCGCCCGACCCGCTGGCGATAGTGGATCTAGTGTTCGCGATGCAGGGTTTGCAGGTCACGGATGGTGGCCAGCATGCGTTCGAGTTGCTGACGGGCGGGACGCTGCTGAGTCGGCGCCGGTTTCAGGTTGTTCAGCGGCCGCCGAGCGGGCCGGCGACGTGGCCCGGCGGTGAGAAGGGCGAGGTTTGACATGTTTGGGGGTCGGCGTAGAATCCGCCTGAGAAGGTACCCCCCGGGCCAAGCGGGGGCAGGACAACGGTAATCGAACGATTGTTGATATATGGAGCGTGCAATGGCCGGTCAGAACACGTTGATGATTGACGACGGCAACTTCGATTCCGAGGTGATTCAGGCCAATGTTCCGGTGCTGGTCGACTTCTGGGCGCAGTGGTGCGGTCCGTGCCAGATGATGGGTCCGATCATCGACGAGATCGCGGACGAGTACGCCGGCAAGGCCAAGGTGGCCAAGGTCGACGTCGATCAGGCTCGTGATCTGGCGGGGCGCTACGGGATCCAGAGCATTCCGACGGTGATCGTGTTCCACAACGGCGAAGCGGTCGAAAAGGTCGTTGGAGCCCGCACCAAGGCCGACTATCAGAAGATGATCGACGCCCGTCTCGGCGGTGAGCAGTAGCAGCCGCGAGGTCTCATATTCAATCGGGTTGGGACACGACCACCGCGGAGCGTGGCTTCCGGGGTGGCAGGATTGCAAATGTGTGAATATGAGAAATCGCTCGGGGGCCGGGGTATAATGGTTGGTTTTAGGTCTGAATATCGTTCACAGCTCGCGTGGCCACCCGATCCCATCGGTAGGAAAGGGACGCCCCGCGGGGTGGAGGTGTATGAGAATGGTCGCGTGTTTCAGGAATGAACTTTTGACCGGTCGGTTCGGTCTGGTGTTGCTTGTTTCGCTGTCTCTGGTGATGTTTGGCGGATGCCCGACCCAGACAGCGGATGACGGAGGGACGACCGATAACTCGGGGGCCGACAACTCCGGCACAGACGGGAACACAAACACCGGTAACAACCAGGGCAACGGTGACGATGCATCGGATGCTGAGCTGTTCACCCTCACCCATATCGGGTCGGTCGTGGTCGATACGGACGAGTACACGGCCAAGTCGGTAATTACCGGGACGGCCGAAATCGCCCTCACCCCGAACGAGTCGACGACTGTCGCCGTCCCCTACACCATCAGCGTCGACATCGACGGCAAGACGGCGGACAATGGCGACCAGTACGTCTTCACGCCCGGGACGCTCGCGCTGGAGGGAACTTTGCGCTGGACCGTCGACTACACCGTTGACGGTGCTGAGCGGTGCGTCGAGGTTTCCGCGGCAGTGTTCAATGCCGACTCTCAGTTGGTGGCAATGAGCAAGATCACCACCGCCGACGGCACCGTCGATCTGGGCACGGGGATATTCCAGGCGTTTGCCGATCAGCTCGGCGGCACCGTGGTTCCGCCGCTGGCGCTGACTGACGAGTCCTGTGATGCTCCGTATTCCTGGGAAGATACGTGGAATGTCGACGAATCGGGCGTGTTCACCGAGGCCGAGGCGACCGTAATCATCACTCCGAAAAACTCGACAGCAGCGCGCCGCCGGTCGTAGCGCCCGCGCTTGCCGCCGCTGCGCGATCTGAATTGTATCCTGGGGCGTTGTGGCCGATCAGGTTGCGACGCCTCTTGTATTATGCGATATCGTGCGCACCAACAGAGAGGATTCTTGCAGATGGTTGATTGGGCGCAGTTTTTTAACTACTACGCGGATCGATATGACGCCGAGGTGTTTACTCAGAACACGGCGGCGGAAGTGGCGTTTCTACTTGAGCGGCTCGGCCTGAAGGCCGGAGCGCGCGTGCTCGACGTCGGCTGCGGCACTGGCCGACACAGCGTCGGCCTGGCGCAGAACGGGTGCGTGGTCACGGGCGTGGATATCTCGGCCGGCATGCTGGAGATCGCCCGGAAACGCGCCGCGGCGGCCGGCGTCGATATCGAGTGGGTCGAACAAAACGCGGCCGACATCGCCCGGCACGACGAGTTCGACGCGGCGATCTGCCTGTGCGAGGGCGCCCTCTGTCTGCTCGGACAGGGCGACGATGCTTTGCAACGCGATCTCGTAATCCTGGAGAATATCAACCGCGCGCTGAAGCCCGGCGGCCGGGCGATCTTTAACGTGCTGAATGCCTGCCGGATGATCCGTGCCGCACGAGACGATGATGAGTCCGCGCGGCGCTTCGACATCATGGAACTCACCGAGCTGAGTGATGTCAGTGTGCTCGCCCCGGAGTTGGAGAACCAGATCACCCTGCGCGAGCGCGGCTACACCGTGCCCGAACTGCGACGCATGCTGGCACACGTCGGCTTCGTGAATTGCAGGATTCACGGCGGGACGGCCGGCGAATGGGGCGAACGTCCGCCAAAGCTCGACGAGTTCGAGCTGATGGCGTTCGTACAGCGATCGGTCTGACGCCGCACGGGTTGCCCTTGACGACCCCGGCCGGTCGGCTCAAGCTGACCCCATGAACACCTCATTGACACGCACTGCGCCGGCCAAGATCAACCTGACCCTCCGCGTCGGTGCGACCCGCCCGGACGGGTTTCACGAGATCGAGTCGCTGGTCGCGCTCGTGGAGTTTGGCGACACGCTGACCGTGACCACGGCTGAGCCCGGGCGCTATGCCCTGCAATGCGACGCGCCGGGCGTGCCGGCCGATGGATCAAACCTGGTGCTGGCCGCGGCCCGGGCACTGGTTGGAGTGGTGGGGGGGCAGCGCGGCCTCGACATCGAGCTCATCAAGGCCGTCCCACCGCAGGCCGGCCTGGGCGGCGGCAGCTCCGACGCCGCCACGATGCTCATGATCCTCAACGAGCTGTGGCAGGCCGGCCTGAGCACGGATGAGCTGGCCCGTCTGGGAGCTACGATCGGCTCCGACGTGCCGCTGTTCTTTTACGGGCCGATCTGCGTGATGCGTGGGCGCGGCGAAGTGGTGGAACGTGTGACGAACGGGCCGCGCGGGCACGTTGTCCTCGTTCTGCCGATGCAGGGTACATCCACGCCGGACGTTTACCGCGCGTGGGATCGGTTTCCGACACCGCAGCAGCGTCCGGACGTCGCAGCCCTGTTGGCCGCGGGCTCGGCCGACGAACTTATGGAGCTGGCGTTTAACGATCTCGAATTGGCCGCGTTCGACGTCAATCCCGGCTTGGCGGAACTCGCCCGCCAAGTGGCGGAGGTCGGCGGACAGGCAGTTCGGCTCAGCGGATCGGGCTCGGCCCTGTATCGCGTATTCGACGACTACGCGTCGGCGGAAACGTTCGCCCAGCGCGTCGGCGATGCCCTGGCCGTCCGCACCATCCTGACACAGCTTCTTGTTTGATCAACTGGGTCGCAAATCTGCAACCGGACTGCCAGCGCCAACACGCTGTCATGCCGCTCATTTGCCAGTCGGCGGCCACTAGTCCGTCTTCGACGAACTCGTAGCGTCTCTAAACTCCATATTGCCCCGGAAAATACGGCAGGGAGGCTGCTACGGGTAAGTAGAGCTTGATCTATCGGACGATAAGATCCACTGATGACGCCGCCGATCGACTACACCGCTGAGATTAGCCGAAAGGTGTTGCACGTAAGTTCCGCGACCAGCGCCGTGCTCTACCTGTTCGTCACGCGCGAGTGGCTGATCGGCCTGCTGGTGGGGGCGGTACTGATTGCGCTGGTGGTTGAAGTGTTGCGGAGATTGCCCGGTGCATTCGCGGGCGCATATAGCGGAGCGCTCGGGTTCATGATGCGCCCCAGCGAGTGGGATCGGCTCACCGGCGCGACCTACGCGCTGATCGGCAGCCTGCTGAGCGTCATACTCTTCCCCAAGCCGATCGCCATCGCGGTGATATTCATCCTGAGCGTGTCGGATGCGGCTGCGTCGCTGATCGGGTTACGCTTTGGGCGGGCCCGCTTCCTGGGCAAGAGCCTGGCCGGCAGCCTGGCGTTCTTCCTGACGTCTCTGCTGATCGTGTGGGCAGTATTACCGGACGCACGCGGCGTTGGGTTCGTCGCCGCAATCATCGCGACCGTGATGGAGGCCTTGCCGACCCTGCGAATCGGCCCCGTCGAGCTCAACGACAACCTCAGCATTCCCCTCGTCACCGGGGCGGCCCTGTGGTTGATGCTCGAACACCTGGGCGCGGGGGGCGGAATCCCGCTCGCGGTCGGCTGAGGGACGCCGAACTCGCCCACCCTGTCAGAATGGGGGCGACCACCTGGGCGATCGGTCGCAATCATTGTTTGCCGGAACGCGGTTTCGGGGCGGAGGTGCGGGGGTTTGCCGACCGATATTGAATAGAGGCTATCCCAGATTCCCCGTGGTGCCGATTTTCGACCGGTGCCCCTCACTGGTTACAAACCAGCGCCATAGTCTTGGGATGGGGCCTGGTCAGCGATTCAGCCGCGCGAAGCGTGTGGATCGCGCTGAAACGAATGCGCGACGCGCGCGGAGACAGGTGATGGCGGAAGCGAAGAGCATCCTGGTAGTGGATGACGATCAGTTCCTGGCGGAGCTTCTGTGTCGCGTTCTGCGCGCCGCGGGGTACACGTGTGATCAGGCCACTAGCGGCGAGAGTGCGCTGGCCAGCGTAACCCGCGAGCCACCCGACCTGGTGGTGCTCGACCGCGGACTGCCCGGTATGTCGGGGGATGACGTCGTGCGGCGGTTGCGTTCCGACCCGCGCAGCCGGGAAATCCCGGTGATCATGCTGTCCGGCATGGCGGAGGAGGACGACGAGCTGATCGGGTTTGCGCTGGGTGCGGACGACTACGTGAGCAAGCCGTTCTCGATGAAGCTACTGCTGGCGCGCATCTCCGCGAAGCTGAGGGCACGCGATGGCGCGGATCCAAACGAACTCGAAACGCCGCCGCGTTCGATCGTGCTGGACAAGCGCAAGTCCCGGGTGCTGGTCGATCAGGTCGCTACTCCGCTGGAACGGGTCGAGTGCCAATTGCTGGCGGCGTTGCTAGTGGCCCGGGGGCACGTGCTGCGCCGCGAGCAGCTCTGCCGGGTCGTGCACGGAGAGACCAAGGACCCCGGCACAGATGCCGAACTTGAGGGGTACATAACGGCACTGCGGCGTAAGCTGGGGCCGGCGGGCTGGTGCCTGCAACCGGTTGGCAGCGACGGCTGGGTGTTCTGCGTGCCCGCAGGGGTGAGCCGCACGACCGCTTAGCCCACGGGCTCAGCCCTGATCAAGTGCCCGGCGGCGGGGGGATCATCATCTCGTAGGTATCGTCAGCGTTCGCATACCACGAGCCGCCGAGTCGCCCCACGGTGGTCAGACGGCGCGGGTCGATCAGTCCGTCCGCGTCGAGAATATCGTCGGCCACGTGCAGCGCGACAATATCGCCGAAGACAACGTTGCCCCCGCCCGCCTCGTTGCCCGTGGTTATGATCTGACGCAGGCGACATTCGATATTGACCGGCGACTCGGCCACCAGCGGCGGTTTGATCAGCTTTGCCGGCCGGGGCGTCAGCCCGGCGTATTCAAACTCGCTCTGGTCCGGCGGCAGCTCGGCCGCACAGCGGTTCATCGCCTCCGCGATCTTCGCAGACACCGTCGCGATTGCGAATTCACCGGTGTCCTTAACGTTTTGAAGCGTGTCCTTGTCGCCACCCGTGCGCCGCACCGTCGGACAGAACAGCACCACCGGCGGGTTGCCGGAGACCATGTTGTAGAAGCTGAACGGGGCTACATTGAGCACGCCGGCAGGGGAGATAGTTGATACCAGCGCGATCGGTCGCGGGTTGATAAAGCCAATGCAGAGCTTGTACACGTCGCGCCAGGACTTCTCCCCGCTCTCAATGTTCACGTACATCTGTTGCTTGCTCCTGCCTCTCGGGCGGTTTCAGCTTTTTGGCGGCCTCCAACTCGGCCAGCGTGCAGACTTCCCGCAGCGGCTCTACCACAAACGGCCGGGACCACATCCGCGGGTGCGGCACGGTCAGGTCTGGCTCGTCGATCACCCGGTCATGATATAGCAGCAGGTCGAGGTCGAGCGTTCGCGGTGCGTTGGGAACGCTCCGCTGCCGCCCCTGCTGCGCTTCAATTGATTGTAGCCGGGCCAGCAGTTCCGTCGGCGGCAGGTTCGTCTCGGCCCGCACGACGGCGTTGAGGTAGTGCTCCTGCCCGGGCGGACCACCCACCGGCTCCGTCTCGTGAAACTTCGAGCACGCCAGCACGCGCAGTTCGTCAGACGCGCCGAGCTGTTCCAGGGCGGCCCGCAGATGTGCAGCCCGGTCGCCCAGGTTTGATCCAAGCGCGATAAACACCAGCGGCGGCCTGCTCATGTCAGAGTGCACCTTCTTGTAAGTTCCGGATCACAAGTGGAGCGGGCGTCCCGCCCGCCATGCCTCGATTGTGGACTGCAATCGGCGGGCGAGACGCCCGCCCCACACTTGGTGGGTGCCATGGGCAGGTTCGCCAAAGGCGAATTTGCTCGTGTGGAATACTGAATCACAGGCTATTAGCCTGTGCCACACAGAGCCCCCTCGATCCTCGATCCTGCTCTCTTACCAATCCAGCTTGCGCAGGCGTTCGATCGTCTCTTCCATCCGCGCATCGGGCACGCTCAGCGAGAAGCGGATGTATCCTTCGCCGGTGGGGCCGAAGCCGCTGCCGGGCACACCCACCACGTCGGCCTCTTCGAGCATTTTGTTGCAGACGCTGAGCGAGTCGTAGCCGCGAGGTACGCGGGCCCAGACATAGAACGTGGCGGTCGGCGGCTCGGCCGAGAAGCCCACCTGCCGTAGACCGGCGCAGAGCAGCTCCGCCCGGCGGCGATACAGCTCGCGCATGGTACGCACCTCGGGACCGTCAATATTGTCATACGCGACGGCGGTGGTTTCCTGGATGGCGGCGAAAAGTCCGCTATCCACGTTCGACTTAATCCGCGCCAGTGCCCCGATCACGTCGGCCTGCCCGACCACGAACCCCGCGCGCCACCCCGTCATGTTGAACGTCTTCGACGCCGAGTGAAACTCGATCGCCACGTCCAGCGCCCCCTTCACCTGGAGGATGCTCGGCGGGCGTTCGTCGCCCAGGTAAAGCTCGTTATAGGCGGCGTCATGGGCCAGCACGATGTTGTGCTCGCGGGCGAACTCGATCGCCCGCTCGAAGAAGCTCAGACTCGCGGTGGCGCCGGTCGGGTTGTTCGGGTAATTCAGGAACATCAGGGCCGCTTTGTCCGCGACCTCGGCCGGAATCGCGTCGAAATCAGGCTTCCATCCGTTTTCGGCGCTCAATTCGATGATATGAGGCGTGCCGCCCGCGAAAACGGTGGCCGCGAGATAGGCCGGATACCCCGGCGCCGGCACGAGCACGGTCTGGCCCGGGTTGACGGCTGCCAGCGGTAGGTGCCCGATGCCTTCCTTGCTACCGATAAGTGCGAGGAGTTGCCGCTGGGCGTCGAGCTCGACGCCGTAACGCTTCGCGAAGAAGTCCCGAATGCCCTGGCGGAACCTGGGTCGGCCACCGCCTAGCGGATAGCTGTGATTGGCCGGATTTTGCAGGGCGGCGACCATGGCCTCGATGATGAACGGGTGCGTGGGCCGGTCGGGGTCGCCGACGCCATAATCGATGATATCTCGGCCGGCGTCGATCGCGGCGCGGCGTTTCTGGTCTATGTCGGCAAACAGGTAGGGGGGTAGTGATCGCAGACGTTCGGTCGCTACGAATGGCATGTGTGGATCTCCGCTACAGCTCCCAGACCGGGGGCAGCGCCCGGCAGTCTAGACGGAGTGGGCAGGGACGACAAGGACCGCCGATCGACGACGTGGCGGCGGTTGCTGTGGCCGAAAATTACGCAAAGACGGTCATCGGGCTGGAATCGCTCCGGGTGCTTCGTTAAAATCGGGAATTCTTGACATAAGTGCGAGACTACTAAGAGATCGAACGCGACCCGTGTACGCGATCGACACGATATCCCCCCGACTCAACATGGATCAGCGCACAGCCGCCGTGTGGGTGGCTGCTGCGCTGACGGGCAGAGTGGTAGAATGGGCATTGCAACCTCCGAAAACGTAGACGCGGACAATCGTTCAACCGCCCGAATCGAGAAGCTCAACCGGGCCGCCATCCGCTTCGCCGGTGATTCCGGCGACGGTATGCAGCTCGTCGGCAGCCAGTTCACCGCCACCTCGGCGGTGGTCGGCAATGATGTGGCCACGTTCCCGGATTATCCGGCCGAGATTCGCGCCCCGATCGGGACGCTCGCCGGCGTCTCCGGGTTCCAGGTCAACTTCGCCGCCGAGCACATCCACACCCCCGGTGACCGGGCCGATGTTCTGGTGGCGATGAACCCGGCCGCCCTCATGGCCAACCTCAAGGAAATCGTCGACGAAGCGACCGTGATCGTGAACGTCGACGAATTCAACGAATCCAACCTCCAACGGGCCAACTGTGACAAGAACCCGCTCGAGACCAACGAACTCGCCGGCCTGCGCGTGTTCCAGGTCCCGATCACCTCGCAAACACTGGAAGCCGTCAAAGAGACCGGCCTGGGGCCGCGGGATGCCGCCCGCTGCAAGAACTTCTATGCCCTGGGTCTGGCCTACTGGCTGTTTGATCGGCCGCTCGAACCGACCGAACGCTGGATCAAGAGCAAGTTCGCCCGCGTGCCCGCCGTGGCTCGCGCCAACGAACTTGCCCTGCACGCCGGCTACAACTTCGGCGAAACGACCGAGATGTTCCCCGTCCGCTATCTTGTCGAGCGGGCCAAGCTCCGGCCCGGGACCTACCGCAACGTGACCGGCAACCTGGCTACGGCGCTTGGGCTCACTACCGCCGCCCAATTGGCGCAGCGGCCGCTGTTCTACGGCAGCTACCCGATCACCCCCGCCAGCGACATTCTCCACGAACTGTCACGCCTCCAGGCCTTCGACGTACGCGTCTTCCAGGCCGAGGACGAGATCGCCGCCATGTGTTCCGTTGTCGGCGCGTCGTTTGCCGGCGTGATTGCCACCACCGGAACCAGCGGTCCCGGTATGGCACTGAAGCAGGAAGCGATCGGACTCGCAGTCATGACCGAGCTGCCCTGCGTGATTGTCAACGTGCAGCGCGGCGGGCCCAGCACGGGCTTGCCGACCAAGACCGAGCAATCCGACCTCTGGCAGGTCATCATGGGCCGCAATGGCGATTGCCCGCTGCCCGTCGTTGCCGCCCAATCGCCGGCCGACTGTTTCTGGAGCGCCATCGAAGCAATTCGAGTCGCCGTCAAGTATATGACGCCGGTCGTCCTGCTGACTGATGGCTACCTCGGCAATGGCTCCGAGCCCTGGCGCGTGCCGGACAATGACGAGCTTGCCCCGATCCCGGCGCATCACTGGACCCAGGTCGATGGTTTCCATCCATACTCACGCGACGACAACCGTGCCCGCCCCTGGGCGGTCCCCGGCACTCCCGGCCTGCGCCACCGCATCGGCGGGCTGGAAAAGGCCGACGTCACTGGCGACGTGTGCTACGTGCCCGAGAATCACCAGCGCATGACCGAACTGCGGGCGCAGAAGGTGGCCGGCGTGGTGCGCGATGTGCCCGATCAGGAAATCTTCGGCCACCAGGAAGGTAAGCTGCTGGTGGTTTCATGGGGTGGGACCTTCGGCGCCGTCCGCTCGGCTATCGAGCAGGCGCTCAACGACGGCCAGGACGTCGGCCACGCCCATCTGCGCTGGCTGAGCCCCATGCCTGGAAACTTCGGCGACCTGCTCAAGCGTTACGAACGTGTGCTTGTTTGTGAGCTGAACATGGGACAGCTCCGGATGTTGATGCGCGGCACCTATCTCGTGGACGCGCTCGGCCTGAACAAGGTGCAGGGCCGGCCGTTCACTATCAGCGAAGTCCGTGCGAAGATCGACGAATTACTTGGAGGTAATCCCTCGTGACTCTCTCCGATGAATCCACCGCGCTGACCTGGAAGGACTTCAAGACCGATCAGCAGGTCAAGTGGTGCCCCGGCTGCGGCGACCACTCCATCCTGGTCCAGCTCCAGAAGGTCCTGGCCGAGGTCGGCAGCGATCCGGACAACACCGTCTTCGTCTCGGGCATCGGCTGCTCCAGCCGCTTTCCCTACTACATGAACACCTACGGGTTCCACGGGATCCATGGCCGGGCGCCGGCTGTCGCGACCGGCGTCAAGTGCGCCAACCGTGACCTGAACGTCTGGGTCATCACCGGCGACGGCGACGCGCTCAGCATCGGCGGAAACCACTTCCTCCATACTATCCGCCGCAATGTGAACCTGAAGATCATCCTCTTCAACAACCGCATCTATGGCCTGACCAAGGGGCAGTACTCGCCGACCAGCGAGATGGGAACGCGGACGCGCTCCTCGCCGGCCGGCTCGATCGACCATCCGATCCATCCCATCTCCGTCGCCATCGGTGCGGAGATCACCTTTGTCGCCCGCGCCATCGACACCGACGTCAAGCACCTGCAATACGTGCTGAAGCGGGCGGCCGAGCATCGCGGGACGGCCTTTGTCGAGGTCTACCAGAACTGCCAGGTTTACAACGCCGGTGCGCACAAGTACGCCACCGATCGCCACACCAAGCACGACGCCGTCGTGTATCTCGAGCATGGTAAGCCGCTGGTTTTCGGTAACAACCGGGAGAAAGGGCTCCGCATCAGTGGCGACATGATCGAAGTGGCCGAGTTGGAGCAGTGCTCCGCTGACGACCTGATCATCCACGACGAAAAGGCCAGTGACGCATCCTTGGCCTACCGCCTGGCCCGGATGCACCACCCCGAGTATCCCGTGCCGCTGGGTGTGTTCCTGGCGGTCGATCAGCCGGCCTACGACGATATGCTGATGGAGCAGATCGAAGCGGCCCGCGAGAAGCAGGGTCACACCGATTTGCAGAAGCTCTATCGGGCGGGCGAAACCTGGGAAGTGAGCTGACCCCGCCGGCCGATTACTGCATTAAGAAAACAACACTGGCGTCCGTGACCAACCGTCGCGGACGCCAGTTGTTTTTCATATCAGGTCGTCTTCCGCACTCGAATCAACGCCGCCAATACATCGCACCGAAGACTGCGTCCTGCCCCAGCTCTTCCTCGATACGCAGCAGCCGGTTGTATTTTGCGATGCGATCGCTGCGCGACGCGCTGCCGGTCTTGATCTGCCCGGCATTCAGCGCCACCGCCAGGTCGGCAATGGTCGAGTCCTCGGTCTCACCGCTGCGGTGGCTGATGACGGCCGCAAAGCCGTTGCGCATCGCCAGGTCGACCGCGGCCATCGTCTCGGTCAGCGTGCCGATCTGGTTGATCTTGACCAAGATGGCGTTGGCCGACTGCTCGCGGATACCGCGATCCAGGTAGCGTACATTCGTGACGAACAGATCGTCGCCGACCAGTTGCACGCGCTCGCCCAGCCGGGCCGTCAGCTTTGCCCAGCCGGCCCAGTCGTTCTCGGCCAGCCCATCTTCGAGGCTGCGGATGGGGTACTTTTCGCACCAGCCCGCCCACAGGTCGATCAACTCGTCGCTCGTCGCCAGCCGCTTCGGGTCCGACTTGAAGAAGCGGTACTTGCCCGACTCGGCGTCCCACATTTCGCTGGTCGCGGGGTCGAGCGCGATGAACACGTCTTCGCCGAGCTTGTAGCCGGCTTTCTCGACCGCGACGGCGATCACTTCGAGCGCCTCGTCGTTGCTCTTCAGGCTCGGTGCAAAGCCGCCCTCGTCGCCGACGGCCGTGTTGTACCCGCGGTCCTTGAGCACCTGCTTCAGCGAGTGGAATATCTCCGCCCCCATGCGCAGCGCCTCGCGGAAATTCGGCGCTCCCCACGGCTGCACCATGAACTCCTGGAAATCGACGTTGTTATCGGCATGCTTACCGCCGTTGAGGATGTTCATCATCGGCACCGGCAGCGTGTGCGCCCCGGACCCGCCCAGATAGCGATACAGCGGCAGTCCGCTCCACTCGGCCGCCGCCTTGGCCACCGCCACGCTCACCGACAGAATCGCATTCGCCCCGAGCTTGCCCTTGTTCTCGGTCCCGTCGAGATCGAGCATGTGCCGGTCGATCTCTTCCTGGAGACGCGGGTCCATACCCACCAGTTCCGGCCCGATCACCTCGTTCACGTTGTCGACCGCCTGTAGCACGCCCTTGCCCAGGTAACGCGACTTGTCATTGTCACGCAGCTCGACCGCTTCGTTCTCGCCGGTCGACGCGCCGCTCGGGACGGCCGCCGTCGCAAACGTCCCGTCCGACAAAATCACGTCGGCTTCCACGGTCGGGTTCCCGCGCGAATCCAGAATCTCACGAGCCTGAATTGCTTCAATCTGCGGAGCTTCGGTCATGATCCATTCCTCTCTGAAGGGTTGGTTGTCGCGGGTTGCGCAGGTGTCAACACCGGCTGCGGCGGGGGCGCTTCGTTCCGCGTGATATACGCGAAACTCACCACGAACCGCTCGGCCGGACGTTCCACTTCGTCGTACCCGATCAGCTCAATCGTGTCACCGATCGCAATCGCGTCCACTTCGCTGCATGCGTCGTTCACATATATCTCGGCGTCGGCCGCCACCAGGCAGCTCAATTTTTGTTCCGGCTCAATCGGCGGGGCATGATCGCGCTGCTCCACCCGCACCGAAACCTGCCCGGTATCCGCCTCGACACGCTCCACCCGCCCCTCGACGATCGAGTAGGGCGCCCCGCCCCGCGGCTCAGAACATCCACACAGCGCCGTTGCCAGCAGTGCCGCGAGCAGCATCGCGCTCCCCCGCACCTGTCGATGTACCTGATCGGCGTTTTTCATTATCGCCTGACTCGTTACTCCGTCGTATGGCAGGCGTCCTGTCGCCTATCCGTAGTTGCGAGGCGGGCGTCCCACCCGCCTGCTTTTCGCTGCACCGGGCGTCCCGCTCGTCCACTCGTAATTGTGGGGCGGGCGTCTCGCCCGCCTGTTCGTGGCTATGGGGCGGACATCTTGCCTGCCTGTCCGTTACTTCGCCAAGCGTACAGGGCCCAGCGCGTGCCGATTCTAATACCAGAATCGCACGATCGTAAGCCGCCCGAGGGCTGACCGCCGTAGTTTTGTCCACATAACCCCCGCATCGGCCGGTCATTCCGGCTTCCCGGGCCGCCGACCCATCCCACGGCGCAGCTCGAAATGGGGGGCGATCACTCCGCGCCCTCCCACCTCCAAAATTTATAGTTAGGGGGTTGTTAGGGCTGGCGGCTGGTGTTATATTGGCGACACTGGTGCGGGGGTGTTTGGGTCACAGGGATGCGGGCAACCGCGCAATTGATCAAGGAGCTTGCGAATGATCTCGAAACGGACGAGCGTGATGGCGGCCTTGTTGGCCGGCGGACTGGTAGGCCTGTTGGCGCTGTCCCCCGGCGTATCGCAGGAGGGGACTCCGCCGGCCGGCGACACCCAATCCATGGCTGACACCATGGCCGCCTGGACCAAGGCGAACACTCTGGGACCACAGCACGAACAATTCAAGGAGATGATCGGCACGTGGAAGGTCGTTTCCAAGATCTGGATGATGCCCGGCATGCCACCAATGGTCTCCGAGGGCACCGTCGAATTCGAGCTCATGCTCGGCGGCCGCTTCGTCAGGCAGGAGTTCAACTGCGCCATGATGGGTGGGAAGTACCACGGCATCGGCATCGAGGGCTACGACACAATCAAGAAAAAGTACGTGTCGATCTGGATGGACGACATGTGCACCGGCATCGGCATGATGGAAGGCACCATCGACGCGACTGGCAAGGTCATCACCTACTTCGGCACGATGAACGATCCGCTGACCGGCGAGCTCGACAAGATGACCAAGGCCGTCTTGCGCGAGGTCAGCAAGGACGAGTGCATCTTCACGATGTACGAGTTTACTGAGGGCGTCGGCGAAGTGAAAAAGATGGAGATGACCTACACGCGCTAGCGCGGCCTCTTGGGCTGTTTGCATCTTACAAGAAGCAGGAGTGGGGCGGGTGTCCCATCCCGTTGCGTAGCACGGGGTGGGGCACTGACTGGCTTGGCCATGCAAGACGCCGACGTCCCGCTGTTCTCGGCAGTGGGACGTCGGCGTTCAGTTTCAGTAACTTACAGCCAGTCAGATTACTCTACGTTTTCGCCGGCTGAGCCTTGGGTTTGCCACCCGCCGGCGCCGCCACGTCTTCCGCCGGCATGCTTGCCACCGCCGTCGCCTGCCCACGCAGACGATAGCTCAGGTAACGACCCAGCACCCGCACCGCGTCGTCGGCCGAGCGGAACACCGGCACGCCCGCCGCACGCAGCGATCGCACCAGCGGATCGTACAACGGCCCGGAATCAATACTCGCAATCACCGGCTTATCAGCCGCCGCAAACAGCTTCGGCAGCCGCTCAGCCAGCGAACCCGGCTGGCCAATCTCGTCCGGCGTAGTAAGCATCGCCGGCGTCAGCGGAATCAACGCCACAACCACCGCATCAACTTCCGGGCTATCCAGCAGCACCTGCACACACTCGGTGTAGGCTTCGTCGCTGCCCATCGGCGTCAGGTCGAGCGGATTGCGCGCGTTCACGAGCTGCGACAGTTTGTGTTTGGTCAGCGCCTCGCCCACCTTCTGCTTCGAAGCCTCCGACAGCTTCGCCATCGATAGCGTGTAGTCTCGCCCGAGGGTCGCGTCGGCCATGCCAACCGTCTCGAAGCCGGCGTTGCTGGTCGCACCCAGACGCATCCCGCGCACCGGCTTGGCGTGCAGCGATGTCGCCAGGTCGACCATCTGCTCAAATTCCTTAAACGACTCGACCACCAGTGCGCCGGCGTTCGCCGCCGCCGCCAGGCAAACGTCATAATCGCCCGCGACCGAAGCCGTATGTCCCGCCGCCGCCGACCGTCCCGAAGGCGTGCGGCCGGCCTTGTAGAACACAACGGTCTTGCCCGTCTCGGTGATCTGTCGCACCGCCCGCACCAAATCGAGCCCGTCCAGATCGCTGAAGCCTTCCGCATAAACACCGACGACGTCGATGTCGTCGCGCTCTCCGACCGCTCGCACCAAATCGGCGATGGTCAGGTCGATCTGGTTGCCCAGCGAGATCGCCAGGGCCGGATCGAGCACTTCCAGGTTGCTCAGTCGGCTGATGATGAATGCGCCGCTCTGCGAAACCAGCGCAACGCGCCGCGGCGGCGCCGACCAGCGATTATCCAGCTTCGACTGCGGGATGAAGAAGTTGTCATAGCGGCCGGGCCGCGACTGAATCCCCATGCAGTTCGGCCCCAGGAACACCGGCCCGCCATCGGGCATCTGCCGCCCCGCGGCGATTGCCGCCCGAATGTCCTTCTCGATTTCCTCGCTCCCCTCTTTCTCGCCCATGCCACCGGGGATCATGATCGCCGCCCCAACCTTACCGCTGGAGATCACGTCGCGCGTGATATCGGGCATCGCCGGCGCCGGTGCGGCAATGACGAGCATGTCCACCAACTCGGGCAGGTCCGCGACGGTCGGCACGCACTTGATTCCGTCGATTTCCTTTTCCTTGTCCTTGATGACGTACATGTGCTTCGTATCAAAGCCGCAATTCTTGATGTTGTTCAGGATGATCCGGCCAAAGTTCATCGAACTGCTGGACACGCCGAGAACGGCGCAGGCCCGCGGCTCGAGCAATCTGCGAATCTTGTCCAGCGGCCGTGCCGGCAGGGCCTTGGTGGCCGGCCCGAGCCGACCGCGTCCATCGAGCGGAACCATGCGCTCCTGGCGAAACGCGAACGGGTTGACCTCCAGTTCGGCAATGTCGGGCCCGCCCACGCCGCGATCGGTGCAGAAGTGCTGCGCGATCGAGATAAACGCCCGGAAACAACGCAGCAGCTCGCCGTCCGAGACGATGCGATGGTGCCCGCGGGCCTGGCCCGAGAGCAGCTCATAGGCGGCCGTCTGCCGAAACAGCTCGAAAAACTCCTCTGCGGTCGTGTCGGCCGCACAGGCCTTCGCGACGGCCAGGCCGGGCTTCATCTTGCTGGCGAGGTATTCGGTGTCGACGCCACCCAGGCCGGCAGCGATGACCGGGCCGAACTCACGCGTCGCCCGCACCCCAACGAACAGCTCGTGCCCAAAGCCAGAGCTGCGCCGCTCGACGAACTCGACCACCAGAATGCCCTCGACGCGGGCGTTTTCGCTGTGGTGGCTGACCATGCGTTCGAGTTCGCGTTTCACGGTGTCGTAATCGTTCGGGACGAAAACGACCCCTTGCGCTTCGGTCTTGTGAATGATGTCCTGCGAGACGACCTTCAGCACGATGCGCTCAGAGGTGAACGCCTCCAGCGCCTCGCGTGAGATCAGGTTCCCCTTGGGCACGAAGACGTAGCGCGGCGGAGAGATAGCCCCGACCAACTCGACCAGCATGTAAACTTCGTGCTCGTACAGCGGCCGCCGGCCTTCCTCGTACGCCCGCAGCAGTGTTCGCTCAAACGCCGTCGCCTCGGCCCCGGTGAGCTGGCCGTCCGCCTGGGTGATGTCATCGAAGCTTGGCGGGGTGGGTGGCTCATCCCCGGACAGCTCCTCGACCGACAGCCCGTCGATCCAGCTTCGCACCGCCCGCGACGACGCGCCGCGCCCCAGGCCCTCGCGATACGCCGCCGCCGCGTTCCGGCCCAGCCGAAACGCCTGTCGATTGACATTGACAATCTTGTCGCCTTTGCTGGCGAACATCTGGGCGACGGCTTCTTCGAGTTCGTCGGCCTCTATATCGAGGAACAGCGACCCCGCCCCGAGCGTGACGATGTTGGCCGCCCGAACGGAGCCGGCCGCCTTGGCCAACCCGTCGGCGTCGATCAGCACATGGCGCGGGAAATCGGCCACCCGGTCGAGCAACTGCTCGATCGTCGGATAGTTCTCGATGTTCACGAACGCGTTGGTGCTTACGACCAGCACGCCGTCATTGCTGAGATACTGCACGTAGCGCAGCGCCTCCAGCGGCTCAACGGCGAAGATCAGGTCGGCCCGACCGAATGGGATCAGGTCACTGTACAGCTCGTGGTCGGCTATGCGCAGGTGAGACTGCACCGCGCCGCCACGCTGCGACATCCCGTGCACCTCCGCCTGCCGCAGGTTCAGGTTGCGGCGCAGCGCGGCGATCGAAATGGCCTTGGCGATCGTGAGAATGCCCTGTCCACCAACACCGGCTAGAATCAGATTCTGTTCCACGTTGCGCTTCCTCTTCCAGTCAAAGCCATCGTAAGAACCTGCCCCGCACACGCATCAGCCACCGGCCGAATACGTGCAGCGCAGATCAATGTACATTCTCACGTGTCGTGCTCCCAACTGGTCGCCCCGGGCACCCATTCCTGGCCGCCTCAGGCCGACGCGAACCTACTCTCCGCAGGCGCCGCAAGCGGCCTTGTTCTTCGCCGCTTGCGGGGCGGGCTGCGCCTTGCGCCGATTGTGGATGCACTCACGCCGCGCAACTATCACCGATAGCCCGCGGTGGTTCAGCTCCTTGCGGATCAGATCGACATTCTGTTTGTGATCCTTCGGCAGTGGATCAATCACATGCAGGTGTGCCTCGTTGACGCCCAGCCCCTTCAGCAGTTTGATCAGGTCTTCGCCGGCTGCCATCGTCTCCTGTCCACCCGTCATCGCCACCGTCGCGTTGTCCAGAACGAATACCGTCATGTTGGCGTCGGCACGGACGGCACCAATCAGCGGTGTCATGCCCGAGTGGGCAAACGTCGAATCGCCAATAGTGCACAGCACCGGATGCGCACCCGCCTGAGACGCACCGTGTGCCATCGCGATCGACGCACCCATATCAACGCACGAGTGAACCGCGCGGTAGGGCGGCAGCACGCCCAGCGTGTAACAGCCAATATCGCTGAACAGAGCCGCGCCCGCCTCGTTCGCAGTCGCGTCGATCATCGCCTTGAACGTGTCCGCATGCGGACAACCCCGGCACAACGCCGGCGGACGGCTATTCAGATCACCCAACTCCGCTGGATGCTCCGGCACCGGCTGCCCCAGAGCTGTCGCTACCAGGTCCGGCGACAATTCCCCATCGGGCGGAAGATGCCCGGTCAGCTTGCCGTGAATCGCCTTGCCCGGCAGACCCAGCACACCGTTGAGCCGCTTCTCAATGTACGGGTACCCCTCTTCAATAACGATAATCTCTTCGCAATGATCAACCAGTTCTCGAATACGCTCCACCGGGAATGGATAAACGCCGATGCGCAGAACCGAGAAGTCGCTTCGACCACCGATCAGTTCCTGCACGTAATTGTGCGCCAGGCCGGCCGTGATGATGCCGCGTTTGCCGGCCAGCGTCAGCGTCGTGTAGGACGACTTGTCCGACCATTCACGCAGCGTCGGCTGCATCTCAATCAACTGTCGGAAACGCCGCCGGGCGTTTGACGGGACCAGCGTCCAGTTGTTCGGATCCGGAGCGCCCGTGTCGCGCGGCTTGGAATCAGCCTGGTCTGGCGGATCCACACACACATTCGCTCGGCTATGCGCCAAACGCGTTACCACCCGCAGCATCACCGGCAGGTTGAACTGCTCCGAGACGTCGAACGCCTCACGCGTCATCTCATATGCCTGCTGCTGATTCGCCGGCTCAAAAACCGGAATCTGGGCGAACTCGGCGTAATACCGGCTGTCCTGCTCGTTCTGCGACGAGTGCATCCCCGGATCGTCCGCTACCGCCAGTACGATCCCGCCGTTAACCCCTGTCAGGGCCGAGTTTATGAACGGATCGGCCGCGACGTTCAGACCCACGTGCTTCATCGACACGATCGCTCGTCGACCAGCGTACGAATGCCCCAGCGCTTCCTCGTACGCGACCTTTTCGTTGGCCGACCAGCGCGCCTTCGGCGACCCGTGCTTCCGCGACCACGCCTGGATGAACTCAAAAATCTCGGTCGCAGGCGTGCCAGGGTAGGCAAATGCTCCCCCGATGCCGGCATGGATCGCACCCAATGCGACCGCTTCGTCTCCCAGCAACAATTCAGTCTTCATGGTGCTGTTCTCTCTGTTGTTGGCGGACCAGCTCGCTCGACGGGATCACGCTGCACCCCGGAAGGGCGCCGACGGCGACCCGCGCCCGGCTAGCATAATGCATTTCACCCCCGCAGAAAACCGCTTCCACAACGCTCGTTTTACGAACAATCACGACGTGATTGCGAACGGATCGTCTCAATACATTACTTTTCTGGCCAGCCCGCCGCGCCGATTAGCTTAACAAACCGGCATTTAAGGACTTCCCGCTCCTCGAAGCGCTCTTCCGCCCCGCGCCGCACCAGCACCAGCGTCTGGTCGCTCGGCGGCCCCACCGGCGCCACCAGCCGACCACCCGGTGCCAATTGCTCACGCAGCGCCGGCGGAACCTGCGGAGCACCCGCCGTCACCATAATCGCATCAAACGGCGCCTCTTCCGGCCAGCCCAGCGTGCCGTCGCCCACGCGGTAGGTTAGATTCGTCAGCCCCAGTCGGCCGATTCGCTTCTCTGCCTCAGGCAGCAGGCTCGCCTGCCGTTCGATCGTGAACACCGTTGCCGTCAGCAACGCCAGAATCGCCGCCTGATAGCCCGAGCCCGTGCCGATCTCCAGCACACGCTCCGTCCCCTTCAGCTCCAGCAGTTCCGTCATCCGCCCGACCATGTACGGCTGCGAAATCGTCTGCCCACATTCAATCGGCAGCGCCCCGTCGGCATACGCGTAGCCCGTCTGCCCGGCAGACACGAAATACTCCCGCGGTACACGCCGCATCGCCGCCCAGCACCCGCTCGTCGTGAATGCCACGCTGGAAGAGCTGCTTATCCACCATGCGGACCCGCTCATTCAGCCGCGTGTCATGATCATCAAGCGGTTCCATGTGTGCCTGCCAATCAGAAGCTCCGTGGTCTGGCCGATTGACGGCCCGCATTCCGCTCACCCGCCAAGCAGCTCGCCGATCATCTCCGGCGAAATCTCGCCCAGCTCATCCACCACACGTTGTGCGCCCGCGTCGATCAGCTTCGCCCGGGTGGTTGTGCTCGTCAGCCCGATAACCTGCATCCCCGCCGCAACCCCGGCCCGCACGCCCACCGGTGCATCTTCAACCACCACGCAATCCTCAGCTCGCAAACCCGCACGCCGAGCCGCCAGAAGAAAACAATCCGGCGCCGGCTTGCCACGCTCCACATCCCGGCCATTCACCGTTACCGCGAAGTACTGCCGCAGATCACCTTCCGCCAGCACCTGCTCAAGATTCTCCGGCGGACCCGATGTCCCCACCGCAAGCACGCAACCAGCCTGTTGCAGAGTGCCTAACAACTCGCAACACCCCGGCATCAACGGCAACCGACCGCGGATCAGCTCGCGATACACGGCCTCCTTCTCCGCGTCATATTCCTCGACCTGCGCGTCCGTGACGTCGGCCCCCCAGATCGTCCGAATGATCTCGCTGCTGCGCTGCCCGAACGACCGCTTGAATCGTTCCTCCGAGATCTCGATCCCGTGTTGCCGCGCCAACTGCCGCCAGCTCTCATGATGCGGCTTGGCCGAATCCACGAGCACACCATCCATATCAAATACAACGCCTTGCGGCATGCCGATCTCCAGGGTTACTGCTTCGAAAGAGGCGTCCAGGGCCCTTGTGGCACCGGTTTTTAACCGGTGGGTCATGCCGGTCACGAACCCCAGTGCCACAATTCCCGGATAAGTTCCACTTTGATCCGGAATGGTGTACGGAGTACATGTGGCCTGCTTCGGCTAATGATTATCCGCGACGATGTTCCCGTCCAGCATCTGAATCACCAGTTCGGCTCGCTGCGCGACTTCCGGATCATGCGTCACGACCACCAACGTGGTACCCGCATCGCGCCGCAGTTCGGCGAGCAGATCGAGCAACCGCTCGCTGCTGGCCGAGTCCAGCGCCCCGGTCGGCTCATCCGCCAGGAGCACCGCCGGCTCGTTCGCCAGCGCCCGCGCAATCGCCACACGCTGCCGCTCACCGCCCGAAAGCGTCGGCGGCCGGGCCTGCGCCCGCTCAGCCAGCCCGACGCGCTCCAGCAGCGCCAACGCTCGCGACCGGCACTCGTACGCCGGACGCCTCGTCGGCATCATCGGCACCTCCACATTCTCGGCCGCGGTCAGGTTCGGCAGCAGATTGTGCAACTGGAAAATCAACCCGACGCTGTATCGCCGATGCTGGCACGCCTCCGCGTCGCCTATCTCCATCAACGATCGCCCCGCGACGCACAGCTCCCCCGCGTTCGGCCGCTCCACCGCCGCCAGCAGATTCAGCAGCGTTGTCTTACCCGATCCCGATGGCCCGCAGATCGCCACAAATTCCCCGCTACGCACATCGAGGTCGAGCCCGTCGACCGCGCGCACCCGCCCGCCCTCATAATGCTTCACGAGCCCCCGCGCGTGGATGATTCGTTGGTCGGAGCCGCTGTCATTCATACCGCAGCGCCTCCGCCGGCGAGATCCGCGCCGCCCGCGCCGCCGGCACCAGCGCCCCCAGCAAACTCAGCACTTCCGCTACCACCAGTGCCAACAAGAATGGCTGCCAGCCGAACTGCGGCTCAAGGTACTGCTCCGCCGTCCGTATCCGCGTCGCCAGTTGTGCCAGCCCGATCCCCATAACGCATCCCAGCCCGCACGCCAGCAACCCGACACCGCCCGCCTCGATCAGAATCAGCGTCACAATCCGTCGCCGGCCCCACCCGACGGCCCGCAACACGCCAATCTCCCGCGCCCGCTCGAGCACCGACATCCACATCGTGTTCGCGACGACGATGCCTCCCACGATCAGTGCGATAAACGAGATCGCGTACACCCCGCCGTTCATGACTTCCAGCCCGCGGTCGACCTTGTTATACGTCTCCGCCCCACTCACCGCGACCACGCCGGGCACGTCGCGCTCAATCCGCTCGGCTGCCGCCTCCGCATCCACCCCCGGCTCCAGGTACACCTGCACGGTTGTCACGCGCCCCGCGTTGCCGGTCAGCTCCTGCAAGTGCGGCAGGCTGACCAGCACGGCCCCGTTCAGAAACACCACGTCCGTCCTGAAGATCCCCACGATCTCGTGCGTTATACCGCGAATATCGAGCGTGTCGCCCACGTCTTTCTCAAACACCTTCCGCGCGATCGTGCCAAGCATGACCTCACGGTCGTTTTCAGGTTGGCGCCCGCGGACGAGTTCCTCCCCCACCCGCGGCAGATCCGCGAGCTGCATTCCGAACAGTATGACAAACGGCTCCGCCTCCACCGGCAGAACGCACCACAGCACGCCGATGGTCTCCGCGACGCCCGGCACCTCGCGCAGCACGGCGCAGGTCTGCTCCTCGTCGAGCACGCTGAAGATATCCGCCGCTACGCCGGCCTGAAACACCATCAGGTCCCCGTTGTTGATGCGTACCAGCCCATCGATCGCCCGCCACATCCCCTGTGCCAGCGTGCTGAACGCGACGATCGCCGACACGCCGATGGCCACGCCCAGCGCCGTCAGTCCGGTACGCATCCGCCGGCGCAGCAGGTTGCGCGCCGCCATGCGCAGCGTCGTCAAAGGTGCCGATCGGCCCGTGAACATGGCCGTATCTTAGCCCCCCGCGCCCCAAACAGAACAGTGTGGCATGGACTAATGGCTTTGGCCCCCAACACAGCAGTGGGGCACGGGTAAATAGCCCGTGTACCGGCCATTGGCCGGTGCCACACAGATTGGCCAGTGCCACACTGAGCTTTTCGCAGGCGTTCTTAAGTTTCCCCCCGCAATGCGATATGCTAAGCCCGCTCTGCCGCTGGCGGTCCGACGACCGGCGACCAGTACCGTGGAGGAGTGCCAACATGCGCCCCAAGCTCCGTTTCCTCACCGACGACCTCATCCAACGCATCGTCAGCGAAGCCCGCGACGTCCTCGACCAGCTCGGCGTCGAGATCAACAACCCGCAGGTCGTCGACCTCCTCGCCGACCACGGCGCCCGTGTAGATCGCGACCACAACCGCGTCCACATCCCGGCCGAACTGATCGACCGCGCACTCCAGACCACACCCGCCAGCTTCACCCTGCACGACGTCTTCGGCGAACAGACCCACGACCTCGGCGGCGACCGTGTCCACTTCACCCCCGGCTCCGCTGCCATCAACTGGCTCGACCACCGCGCCGGCCAAATCCGCCCGGCAACCACCAGCGACTACGTCGACTACGTCAAGGTCGTCAGCGGCCTGCCGCACATCGCCTCACAGAGCACCGCCGTTATCCCCGCCGACGTCCACGAACGCATCTCCGACAGCTACCGCCTGTTCCTCAGCCTCATCTGGGGCACCAAACCCGTCGTCACCGGCGCGTTCACGGCCGAAGCATTCGACATCATGCGCGATCTCCAGCTCGCCATCCGCGGCAGCGAGGGAGCGCTGGCCGAACTCCCGCTCACCATCTTCTCCTGCTGTCCGACCGCGCCGCTCAAGTGGAGCCACGCCACCTCGCAGAACGTTTTCGACTGCGCCCGTTATAACATCCCGGTCGAATACATTTCCATGCCCCTCACCGGCTTCGTCGCACCCGTCACGCTCGTCGGCGCGCTCGTTCAGCACACCGCCGAAACGCTCAGCGGCATCGTCATCACCCAGCACACCCGTCCCGGGGCCCCCGCGCTCTACGGCGGGTCGCCCGCCGCCTTCGACGTCCGCTACGAAACCACCCCAATGGGCGCCATCGAAACCATGATGATCGACTGCGCCTACAACGAGATCGGCAAGTCGCTCGGCCTGCCCACCCAGGCTTACATCGGCCTCAGCGACGCCAAACGCGTCGATGCCCAGGCTGGCGCCGAGGCCGCCAACGGCACCACACTCGCCGCCCTCGCTGGCATCAACAACATCTCCGGCCCCGGCATGATCGACTTCGAAAGCTGCCTCAGCCTCGAAAACCTCGTCCTCGACAACGAGCTGTGCGGAATGGCCCTGCGCATGCTTCGCGGCATCGAGCCACGCGACGATTTCCCCGCCATTCCACATTTCACCGAGCTGCTCCAGGAAGGCCACCTGCTGATCTCCGCCCACACGCGGAAACACCTGCGCACCGAGCACACTTTCCCCGGGCCGGTGATCGACCGCGCCAACCGCGCCCGCTGGCAGGAGGAGGGTGGCTTGCTGTTTGGCGACCGCGCCCGCCGCGAAGTCGACCGCCTCATCGCCGATTATCAACCCAGCGTTCTGCCCGACACCGTCAAAAGAGACCTGGAACATCGTATGAGGGCCGAAGCGCGGCGCTTCGGCATGGACCAGTTGCCACACGAGAAGCTGTGCGTTCCGAGCTGACCTTCAATATCGCCGACGCCCGGCCCAACCAGGCCGACGTCCTTGCCCTCCAGGGTGTCCCCCGCGACCGCGCTGTCGACGACCGCACCGCGCGCCTCTTCACCGACGCGCTCGATCGGCTCAACTCGCTCGCCAAGCCGGCCGGCGTTTTGCTCGAAATCGACGAGCCCACTTTCGAGAACGTCTACCACGGCGCCGGCCACAATGCCGAGCGCACCCCCATCGGCGACATCTTCAGTCTCGCCGACGCCCTGGCGCTCTTCGCCGTAACGCTCGGCCCCGCCGTAACGGACGAGTTACGCGTCTGTTTCGACCGCGGCGCGCTCGCCCTAGGCGCCATGCTCGACGCCGCCGCCTCCTGCGCCGCCGACAATATCGCTACCCTCACCGAGCAGCGCTTCACGGACCTGCTGCGCGACGGTGGCCGACTCACGCCCGACACCCGCGTGCTGGGCTACAGCCCCGGCTATTGCGGCTGGGACATTACCGCCCAGCGCCGTCTGTTCGCCACGCTCCAACCCGAGCAGATCGGCATCCAGCTCGGCGAAACCTGCCTGATGGAACCCTTGAAATCGGTCAGCGGCGTGCTCGTCGCCGGCCCGACCCAGATACACGCGTTCGAGATGGTTTACCCCCAGTGCCGCACGTGCACGCAGCACAGTTGTCGCCAGCGCAACGGGCAGTCGCACGCCGGCTGACCTCGTGCCGACGCAGGAGTGATACACATGGAGATCCTGGATCAGATTTCCCAGCAGCTCATCGCCGGCGAGGACGCTCAGGTCGCACAGCTCACACAGCAAGCCGTCGACCAGGGAATCGCGCCGCGTCAAATCCTCGACCAGGGGCTGATCGCCGGCATGAACATCGTCGGCACGCAGTTCAAGAACCATGAGATTTTCCTGCCCGACGTGCTCGTCGCCGCACGCGCCATGTATGCCGGCATGGATATCCTCAAGCCGCTGCTGTTGCGCGACAACGTCCCCGCGCGCGGCAAGGTCGTCCTCGGCACTGTCGCGGGCGACCAGCACGATATCGGCAAGAACCTCGTCGGCATCATGCTCAAAGGCGCTGGCTTCGACGTGATCGACCTCGGCCACAATGTCCCCGCCGAGCAGTTCGTCGAGGCCGCTCGCACGCACGACGCCCCGCTCATCGGCATGTCCGCTCTGCTCACAACCACCATGCCCGCCATGCAACGCGTCGTCACCCTGTTGAAGGAGCAAGGGCTCGCCGGCCAGGTACGCACCATCGTCGGCGGTGCGCCCGTGTCGGAGGAATTCGCTCAGCAGATCGGCGCCGATGCCTACGGCTTCGATGCCGCCAGCGCCGTCGATCGCGTCAAGAGCCTGTTGGGAGTCGCCTGACCATGCAGCCCCTCCGCCAGCGACTGCAAGACCGCCGGCCGCTCGTTGGCGACGGCGCCCTGGGAACCATGCTGCTCGGGCATGGCCTGTTGCCCGGGCGCTGTCCGGAGGAACTCAGCCGCTCGCGACCCGAG
Organism: Phycisphaerae bacterium; assembly: GCA_963666925.2. GTDB lineage: Bacteria > Planctomycetota > Phycisphaerae > UBA1845 > Fen-1342 > JANQFV01. Next base: position 269,481 of record CAXXTC010000007.1, read on the forward strand.
CTGCTCACCGAAATCGCCCAGCAGTACATCGACGCCGGCGCCGATATCATCGAAACCAATACCTTCGGCGGCTCGCCGCTCAAGCTCGATTTTTCTGGCCTCGCTGATCAGACGGTGCAGATCAATCAGGCCGCCGTCCACGCCGTCCGCGCCGCCGCCGACGGGCGGGCCTATGTCGCCGGCTCGTGCGGGCCCACCGGAAAGCTGCTCGAACCCTATGGCGACACGCCCCCCACGGTCATCGCCGACGCTTTCCGGGTTCAGATCGGGGCGCTGCTCGACGCCGGGGTCGACGCCATCTGCGTCGAGACCATGACCGATTTGCACGAAGCTCGCCTCGCTGTCGAGGTCGCCCGCGAACTCGACCCGAATATCCCCGTCTTTGCCACCATGACTTTCGACCAGACCCCGCGCGGCTTCTTCACCATCATGGGCACCACCATCGAGCAAGCCGCCACCACCCTCGCCGATGCCGGCGCTACCGTTGTGGGCTCAAACTGCGGCCACGGCATCGGGCCCATGATCGCCATCGCCAAACGTTTCATTGAAGTTACCTCGCTGCCCTGCCTCATCCAGGCCAACGCCGGCATGCCCGAGACCCGTGGCTCAGACGTCGTTTATCCGGACGATCCCGATACTATGGCCCAACAGGCCCGCGAGCTGGTCAGGATGGGAGTCCGGATCATCGGCGGCTGTTGTGGCACCACGCCCGATCATATCCGCGCCTTGCGCACCATCGTTGCCGATGTGCGCTGATCACTCTCATCAGCAGCAAAATAATACGTGACAAAAATCGCCAGATTCCGCCAGAATTCGCCAGCCGCCAACAGAGTTGCACAGTTGACCCTCTTGGGCCGATTTTTACGGTGACAACGCCGATCGGCGTGCTATATTGGACATATGAGCAAGGAGGTCGCCGCGATCGGAAAAACCGATCCGGCGTTATCTGACCCCGGCGCATCGCGCTGTAGGCCGGGGTTCGATCCAGCCTCTCGAACGATGGGCTTGAGCAATCTGATGAAGCGCCAGTGGCCTATGACGACAGTCATGCCCAGACTCGTCGGCCACACAAGAGACTAACCAGTAAGGAGAAACAATGTCTCTGTTGCCCCGCCTGTACGGTATCTCTACCCGTATCATCCTGGCCGGCGCACTCGTCGCGCTGCTGCCAGCCGCTGTCGCGAATTCGTCCGCCGGCGATTTCGTGAGCCTCGTCTCCGACACTGGCGATCAGATCGAGCTCGAGTTCGGCCTGAAGGACTTGGACCTCACGTCCGTTAACATCGACGGGCAGAAGTTCTCGCTCTACAAGATCTCCGGCGCGCCGTTCACCAAGGAGCTCGGCGCCCCCTGCGTGCCGCACGTCGCTAACAGCATCATCATCCCCGACGATGCCGCCATGACCCTCAGCGTAGATCTTGAGACGGCGCGCTATTACGACGTCACCGACGTCGACCTCGTGCCCTCCCGCGGCTACATCCCGCGTAGCATCAATCCCGACCAGGTGCCCTACGAGTTCGGCTCCGAGTATTCGCAGAACGCGTTCTATCCCGGCGAGCTGGCCACGCTCAGCGACCCCTACATCCTCCGCGACTACCGCGGCGCCGTGGTCGATGTCTTCCCCGTGCAGTACAACCCCGTTACCCGCACCCTGCGCGTCTATACCAACCTGACCATCACGGTCCAGCGCAGCGGGCCGGCCAAGATCAACCCGCTCGATCGGCCACGCAGCGCCCGTGCCCTCAGCACCTCGTTCCACAACATCTACAACGGCCACTTCCTCAATTACACCCCGGACCAGCGCTACGATCCGATGGACGAGGACGGCGACATGCTGATCATCTGCTACGACAGTTGGCTCAGCAACATCCAATCGCTGGTCGATCACAAAAACGCCATCGGCATCACCACCACCGCCGTCGGCGTCAGCACGATCGGCAACAACTCAACATCGATCCAGAGCTATATCCAGTCGGTGTACAACAGCAGCGATCTGGCGTTTGTGCTGCTGGTGGGTGACGCTTCCCAGGTGGCCACGCCCGAGCGCGCCGGCGGGGCGGCCGATCCGGATTACTCACTGCTCGCCGGTAGCGACAACTATCCTGACATCATCGTCGGACGCTTCTCTGCCAGTAGCTCGTCAGAGGTCGACACCCAGGTGCTACGCACTATCGAGTACGAGGAGATGCCGGCTACTACCGCGGACTGGTTCTGGCGCGGCGTGGGCATCGCCTCGGATCAGGGCACCGGCGACGACGGCGAGACCGATGAGGAACATATCGAGAACATCCGCGACGACCTGCTGGGTTACGGCTACACCCTCGTGTCCCAGGTCTACGAAGCCTCGGGCGCTTCGGCCAGTGATATCAGCGCTGCCCTGAACGCCGGTCGCGGCATCATCAATTATTGTGGCCACGGCTCGGCGACGAGCTGGAGCACCACCGGCTACAGCAATAGCAATGTCAATAGCCTCGTCAACAACAACATGTTGCCGTTCGTCGTCAGCGTGGCTTGCAACAACGGTGAGTTCGATAACTACAGCGCCTGTTTTGCCGAGTCCTGGCTGCGCGCTACCAACGGCAGCGAGCCGACCGGCGCGGCCTGCTTCTACGGCTCATCCATCTCCCAGCCCTGGGATCCGCCGATGGAAGCGCAGGACGAAATCAACTACCTGTATGTCAACGAGTCCTACGTGACTTACGGCGCGCTGTGCTATGCCGGTTCGTGCTCGATGATGGATGAGTACACGGGCTCGGGTGACACGTGGGGCACCGGGCCGGCGACTTTTAACACCTGGATCATCTTCGGTGACCCGAGCTTGCGCGTGGTCGGCACGACGGCGCCGCCGACCGGTCTGAGCGTCAGCCCCAGCGGCGGGCTGGCGGCCGAGGGCAGCACCGGCGGGCCGTTCACGCCGAGCAGCGCGGACTACACCCTCGAAAACCAGAATACGACCGCGATCAGCTACGAAGTCACGAAGTCGGCGAGCTGGATCAGCGTCACCAACGCCTCCGGCGCGATTCCTGGAGGCGGCAGTGTTGTCGTAACGGTCTCGATCAACTCGCAGGCGAACAGCCTCGGCAACGGGTACTACTCCGACACGGTGTACTTCAACAACCTGACCGACGGTGACGGCGATGCGACGCGGCTGGTCGAGTTGACCGTCGGCGTGCCGACGTTGCAGTACGAATGGAACATGGACACCAACCCCGGCTGGTCGACCGAAGGGCAGTGGGCCTGGGGTCAGCCAACCGGCGGCGGCGGTGACCATGGCAACCCGGATCCAACCTCGGGCTACACCGGCAACTACGTGTACGGCTACAACCTCAGTGGCGATTATGCCGGCAACATCTCCGAGTATGACCTGACGACCAACGCGATCGACTGTAGCGAACTGACCGACGTCAGTCTGAAGTTCTATCGCTGGCTGGGCGTGGAACAGCCGTATTATGATCACGCTTACTTGCGTATCAGCAACGACGGATCGAGTTTCACGACGATCTGGGAGAACACCGCCGAGGTGGCGGACGACTCATGGGAGTTGCAGGAATTCGACATCTCGCAGTATGCCGATCAGGAGGCGACGGTCTACATCCAGTGGGTCATGGGTGAGGCCGACGGCTATTGGCATTATTGCGGCTGGAACGTTGACGACGTGGAGATCTGGGGTCTGGCGCCGGCGGAGCCCGAGTGGGATATGGGCGACATGAACTGCGACGGCCAGGTTAACTTTGACGACATCGACCCGTTTGTGCTGGCGCTGGTTGGTCAGAGCGAGTACGAGGCGGCGTGGCCGGCGTGCGAATGGATGAACGCCGACGCAGACGATTCGGGCATCGTCAACTTTGATGACATCGACGGCTTTGTTGAGGCGTTGACCGGCGGTTGATCAATATGATCGGTCATTAGGAACTGATTAGCATAGGTATAGCATCAACGGTCCCGGCGGGCGAAGTGCTTGCCGGGGCCGTTGTTATGCGCTGAGGACGGAGGTTGTGAGACAATATGCGCCGGAGTAGGCTCGGCGGGCGAGACGCCCGCCCCACTTGGGTTTCGGACGGTTGTTTCACGAGATCGTGTGCCCGGAGCCGGGATGGGGGCAAGATTTCTGTTGCGGTGGGGGTGCACGGCGGTGATAATGGGGTCACGGTGTCAATTGGCCGTTTGCGGACGCCAAGCGCCCCGCTGGGGTAGAGGGACAGATACATGAGAACGATCGAGCCTGCGTATCGGCACGAAGGCGGCGGCGCGACACGCGCCAAGCGTCGTGCGGCGACGTTGGTGGATGTGCTGGCGGTGGTTGGTGTGGTGGTGGTGCTGGCGCCGCTGGTGATGGCTTGTCTGGTTGATGAGCGTGAGGAGGCGCGGATCGGGCAGTGTCTGGCGAACCTGCGAACGCTGGGGGTGGCCAGTGAGATGTACTTGGCGGATTGGGATGGGGAGTGTCCGCCGATTGTGAAGAGGATGGCGGGAGATTATCTGAGCGTAACGAATTGGTTCCATGGCGGGAAGACGAACGACGATTACTGGCTGACCGACTCTGGTGGCGCTTTCTACCTTCCGGTTACAGAGCGGCCACTGAACCCGTACTTGCTGGGCGGCCGGGTGGAAGCGGATGTGACCAGTGGTAATCAGGTGATCGAGCGCACCGAGGTCCCGGTGCTGGGATGTCCGGCTGACAGCCTGACGTACGAGAGGTCATATACTGGCGGCGTGTACGGGCCCTTGTACGGCCTGAGTACCTATGACGATGTTGGAACGAGTTATATCTTTAACCTGCAATCGCTCAGGGACACTAACGTTGACGAATGGGGCAACGATGGTCAGGGCTGGGAGGAGTTATCACACGCGATCCTCGCCTCGACGGCCGAGATGCAGCCCGACTCTTTCATCTGGTATCTGGAAGGGCCGTTGGACTGGGCCTTGTATCAGCAGGAGTTGACGGTCGGCTTCCACGGCGAGTTGGGCCGACACTCGGTTATGTTTCGTGATGGGCATGCGGGCTATCAGTACATGGATTCGATGGAATGGTGCGGCCCAGGCTGGGAGGCCATCAATATCAATTGGCAGTATTCCCCAGGCACCCCCTTTGGGCCAATTCATTATGATCGCCTATCGAAGCGCTGCTGTCCGTGATGGCGTGACGTTTGCAATGACGGGAGATGTTTCATGAGGTGTTCGCAAATTCGTCTGCGGCGCGCGGTGACGTTGATTGACGTGGTCGTATTGCTGGGCGTGGGGGCGCTGCTGGTGCCGCTGGTGGTGCCGTGCGTGATTAATGCGCAGGAGCAGGGCCGAATCGGGCAGTGCCTGGCGAACCTGCGAACGCTGGGGGTGGCGAATGACATGTACCTGGGGGATTGGGGTAATGAGTATCCAACCATCATAAACAGGGTGGAAGGAACGATCGGGTTTGCGTCATGGTTTTACGGTGGGAAGACGACGGACGAGTACTGGTTGACGCCAGCGTCGGGCGTGTTCTATTCGCGGGCGGTGGATCGGCCGTTTAACCCCTATTTGCTGGGAGGACGTACGGAGCCCGACGTGATGATGGGGAACGAGGTGATCGGACGGACGGAGGTGCCGGTACTGGCTTGTCCGTCTGACGACATCACGCAAATGCGGGCCTGGGACTTTACAGGTGAAGGCATCGTGCCAGGGCTGAGCACGTACGATGATGTGGGAACTAGCTACCACTGGAACTACCACGCGATAATGGAGACGAACATCGACGAGTGGGAAAACGATGGGAGTGGGTGGAAGATGCTGGTACGGAGCGTGCTCGCAGCCAGCGCACAGCGGCAGCCGGACTCATTCATCTGGTATATAGAAGGTCCGCTGGATTACGCAGCATACTACCAGGAGTCCGCGGTCGGCTTTCACGGCGAGATGGACACGCACTCGGTCGGATTTCGCGATGGCCATGCGGAGTATCGGTACATTGATCCGACGCGGTGGTGCGGGCCGGGGTGGGAGCTGTTATGCACGAGTTGGGTGCGTGAACCGGGCAGCCCGGAGCCGGCGATCTATTACTCGAACACGAGTAAGTCGTGCGTGCCTTAGGTGAGCAATCGCTGTGGCTGCGCTGGCAGCAATGTGATTCGGCGGCGTGAATGGATTTGCATGCAGGGAGATGTTTGATGAGGTGTTCACAGTTTCGGCTGCGGCGGGGGGCGGCGTTGGTGGATGTGCTGGCGGTGGTTGGTGTGGTGACGCTGCTGACGCCGGTGGTGATGGCTTGTTTGGTTGATGAGCGTGAGGAGGCGCGGATCGGGCAGTGTTTGGCGAACCTGCGAACGCTGGGCGTGGCGAATGAGATGTACCTGGGTGATTGGGATGGTAACTTCCCGGTCATTGTGCATGGGGATAGCACGATTGGCCTGTGTAGCTGGCTGTACGGGGGGAAAACCGCCGACGACTACTGGGAAGGCTATTCTGGTGGAGTGTTTTACGTTCCGGCAACGGAACGGCCGCTGAATCCATATCTACTGGGTGGTCGAGTTGAAGCGGACCTGACGGATGGCGGTGAAGTCATCAAGCGCACAGAGGTGCCGATGCTGAAGTGTCCGTCGGACCAGACTTCGCACCAGCGGCGGTTCTCTTCGTCTACGGGGGCCGGGATAAGCGCTTATGACGACGTGGGGACCAGCTACTTAGTCAACCTGCATGCAGTGGAAGACACCAATGTTGATGAATGGCAGAACGACGGGCAGGGATGGAGCGAGTTGGCGCGCAGCGCGCTGGCAACGACGGCCCAGAGGCAGCCGGACTCGTTCATTTGGTTCATGGAAGAGCCGCTGGATTGGGGCCTCCACGACAGAATACACGTTATAGGTAATCACGAAGAAATCTCCCGGCATTCGGTGGGCTTTAGAGACGGACATGCAGAGTACTTGTTCGTTGACAGCCACTTCTGGTGTGGGTCGGGCTGGGAGGCCATCAACACGGCGTGGCAATGGGGGCCGAACATCGAGCGGGGAGCCGTCTTTTACATACTCCTAACCAAGGACTGCCAACCCTGACGTTTACGGGAATAACGACTATTGAACGCGCCAAGGGCCAATACGTTGGCACGGAACGAATAGAGGTAATACAGATGATTAGCCGGAATTCTGCCTGTATGAGTGCGATTGTCGCGATCATGGTCGCGGGGTTGGGTGCGACGCTGCCGGCGTTTGGTCAGCAGGGTGGTGATAACTGCATGGCGCCGAGCGTGTTGCACGATCCGCTGCCGATCCAGTTCAGCGGTACGACCGTGGGCTACGCCGACGATTATGACGAGGTGTGTCCGTTTGTCGGGTCGATCGCGCCGGACGTGGTGTACAGCTATGCGCCGACGGCGGATGTGACCGTGGACATCAGCTTGTGCGGCGATGAGACGGATTTCGACACGAAGCTGTATGTGTATGAGGATCTGTGTCCGGATCCTGGTGAGCCGTACGCGTGCAACGATGATGCGTGTTATACGCCGAGCGGGCAAGGGATGGTGTCGCGGATTCGGCAGTTGCCGCTATTGGCGGATCATACGTATTACATCGTGGTGGATGGGTTCGGCGCGGCCGCGGGGAACTACGAGCTGGAGCTGACGGAGAGTCCGACGTTGCCGGATTGCGACGGTGGGTTGGTAATGCGATCGCAGCCGCCGGAGCTGGAGAACTGGGTGGCGGTGGGTCGTGATACACGTGCGGAGCGTTTCGACAACCTGCCGGGGCGGATTACGGCGGTGCGTTTCTGGGGATTGAACTTCAACGTGGTGAATGGGGATTGGGGGCCGGCGCCGCTGGAGCCGATGGAGTTCACTGTACGGGTTCGTGAGATTCTGAATGGGGAACCGGGGTATGAAATCGCGCTGCTTAACCTGGATTTGATGCCGACGGTGGTGGGGACGGTGGGGCCGCACGGGTGGGAAGTGTTGGAGTACTACACGGAGCTATCGCCGGCGCCGTTTGCGCAGGATTGCTGGATCAGCATCGAGGGGCCGGATCACACCGGTGGGGACCCGGCGGTGCCGTTCTTCGCGTGGATGGAGTCATGCGTAGGTGATGGTGAGTCGCATTGTTGCGTCGGAGTGGCCATATGTGGATTATCCATGTGGGGACTTCGATCTGGCCATGTGTCTGTATACGGACGGTGAGGAGGTGCTGGGGGCGTGCTGCGATGATGAGGTTGGAGTGTGTCGGGAGGACGTGCCGGCTGGTGAATGTACGGGGCGTTTTCTGGTGGGGCAGAGCTGCGCTGAGTTTGATCCGCCGTGTGAAGCACCGACGGGGGCGTGCTGTCATGCGGACGGGACGTGCACGTACGAGACGCTGGTAGACTGTGAGGGAGTGCCGGGGGACCGGGGTGATCTGAACTGCGACGGGTACAAGAACTTCGATGATATCGAGCCGTTTGTGCTGGCGCTGGTCGATCAGGATCAGTACGAGGATCAGTATCCGGATTGTGAGTGGGTGAGCGCGGACTGCAACGTGGACGGCTCCGTGAACTTTGACGACATCAGCGCGTTTGTCACTGCGCTGACGGCGAGCAGCGACAGTCAGTGGCTGGGTGCGAGCACAGGGTGTGCGTGGTGTCCGCCGCAGCCGATTGCGTTGCCGGCGGAGCTGCCGTACGTGGAGTATGAGAGCTTCACGTGCAACCGCGGGAATGACTTTGATGATACGGCGCTGGGGCTGTTAGACTCCGGCGAGGATGTGTTGTACGAGCTGGTGGTGAGCGAGCCGGTGAGTGTTGAGATTGTCACCGATCCGGCGTACGACTCGCCGACGCCAAACCTGTTGCTGACGGCGAGCTACCCGCCGGGGTATGACTACCTGGCGCTGAGCACCGTTGGAGGCAGTTTGTCTTGCCAGCATCTCGACCCCGGCACGTACTACCTGCTGGTTGATACGTGGGGCGTGGATAACTGCATTGAAGACTTCGACTTGTTCATCAACGCCTGCACGCCGCCGGTGGGGCAGTGTTGTTATGGCGAGCCGGTGGAGTGTGTCGAGGTGATGGAGCATGAGTGTGTTGCGCTGGGTGGCGTGTGGGACGCCGATCTGGATTGCAGCACGCCGTGCTTTGTCGAGGGTGATGATTGCGCGAGCGCGATCGAGATTTCGGCGCCGACGAGCCTGAATCTGAATTCGCCGTACTATGGTGCGGACGGGCCGGCGGCTCCGTGTGATAAGTATGGGGCCGGGCATTTGATGCAGAAGGATGTGTGGCTGCGGTGGACGCCGCCGGACGACGGGCTGGCGACGGTGACGGTTGAGTCGACCAGCGTCGAGTTTGATCCGGTGCTGGTGGTGCGCAGCGGGTGCGGCGATGCGGATGTGCTGCTGTGCAGCGATCAGGTCGCCGGCGTGGGCGTGCAGGAATTCGTGCAGTTCCCGTTCACGGCGAATACGACGTATTACTTCCAGATTGGCGAGGCGGGTCCGCACCCGTCGGGCGAGCCGGCGGAGCTGCTGTTCGATATTGACGCGTCGTATGGCGAGGGGGCGTGCTGCTTCGCGGATGGTTCGTGCCGGGAGCTGCGTGGCGACGATTGCGTCGCGCTCGGCGGGTCATACCTGGGTGACTGGGTGGAGTGCGGGCCGGAGAGTTGTCCGGAGCCGGAGCTGGGCGATAGCTGCGGCAGCGTGGCTTCGTTGACGATCACGGCGGATGTGTTGCCGCTGACGGTGGTCGGCTCGACGGTGGGCCGAAATAACGACTACGACGACACGTGTCTGGGTGGCTATGACAGCGGCCGGGACGTTGTTTATCGGCTGACGGTGCCGGCGCCGATCGTGGTGAATATCACGCTCGATCCGGGCAGTGTTGATGAGGAGCCGGGGACGCCGTTTACGGCCTTTGCGTTGAGCAAGACATGTCCGCCGACGGATTGCATCGTGACGGCGCGGAACGCGGAAGGCGTGCCGTATGGCGTGGAATATGTTGTGCTGCGGGAGGGGACGTATTATCTGATGGTGGACAAGTGGCTGCTGCCGGACGAGATCCCGGAATTTGAGCTGGTGATCGAGCTGGCGGATGATGATACGGGTGCGTGTTGTGTGGGTGAGGAGTGCGTGGGGACGATGACGCTGGCGGAGTGCATGGCGGTGGAGGGTCGCTGGAATCGTGGAGAGGTGTGTTCGCCGGGCGAGTTTTGTTATGAGGACTACGGCGATACGTGTGAGAGGCCGCACGAGTTCGGTTTCTACGGCGACGGGTTCAGCGAGTCGGGTTCGACGTATGATCACAGCAACACCTACGTGGGGCAGACGTGTTTGGGGATTGCGGACGGCGGGCGTGACATGGTGTACAAGCTGATCATGCCGGAGCCGGAGACGCGGCTGGTCGAGCTGTCTCTGAGCACGGATTCGGAAGGGTGGGGGCACATGTGGGCGGTGTTGTCCGACAGTTGCCCGCCGGTGGAAGAGTCGTGCCTGGCGCGGGTGCCGACGAATGGTGCGAGTGCGCCGCTGGAACTGGCGCCGGGTGAGTACTACGTGCTGATCGACATGTGGCCGGTGCGGACGTATGGGGATGATTGGCTTGATGGTGCGTGGTTTGAGGTGACGATTCGGGCGTTGGACGGGCTGTAGGGCGACCCGGTCAGTTCCCCACCCCGAAACGCTCACCGTGCGGTTTGCGCTTCGGGGGTCATGAGGTCGATGAATGGGTTGATGTCGTCGAAGTTGACGGTGCTGTCGTTGTTGCAGTCGGCCGTCAGCCAGTAGCAGTTCGGGTACTCGGACTCGTACTGCTCGCGGCCGACGATGGCGGTCACGAAGGGGTTGATATCGTCGAAAGTGATGTAGCCGTCACAGTTGGTGTCGCCGGTGGTCCAGAGCGGGGTGGCGTAGAAGACCTTGACGCAGGGCTCGCCGGAGTTGCCGACGACGAGATCGGGCCAGTTGTCGCCGTTGATGTCGCCGAAGGCGATCGCGGTGCCGACCGTGGGGGAATCGTAGACCCAACTCGGCGTCGTGCTGAGGGTGCCGGCGTTGTTGAGGTAGATGCGGACGTGGCCGTTGGAGAAGTGGGTTTCGGCCAGGTCGGGGTCACCATCGCGGTCGACGTCGCAGAAGCGTAGCTCGCTGTGTCCGAAGTAGGTCTCAGTGGCGGACCAGGTGAGCGTCAGGTCGGCGTTGTCGTTTGAGTAGAGCAGGGTGGGGTCGTGTCCGAGGGCTAGGTCGAGCCAGCCGTTGTTGTCGACGTCGGCCCAGGCGACGCCCTTGTCGGAGTCGTCGTCGCCGGTGGTCCAGGTGGGGGTGGTCTGTAGCGTGCCGGCGAGGTTGCGGTAGACCGCGGTCTCGAAGTTGACCCATTTCGAGACGGCGAGGTCTTCCCAGTTGTCGCCGTCGTAGTCGCCGACGGCGAGACAGTTCTGGATGGACGTTTCGGCCGACTGCCAGGTGGGGGTGGTTGGCAGCGTGCCGTTGTTGTTGATGAAGCCGAACATGGGGCGGTAGGGGTCGGATGTTGAGTAGCCCTGGTTGGCGGTGAAGAGGTCGAGGTCGTTGTCGTGGTCGACGTCGAAGATGGCGGCGCTGAGGGTCCAGGCGCCGTTGGGTTCGCTGCTGAGCCAGCCGGGGGACGTGGCGGGGCCGGCGGCCGATCCGAAGTATATGGCGGAGGGGCTGAGGGAGTAGCCGCCGTTGCTGGCGAAGATATCGAGATAGGTGTCGTTGTTGAGGTCGGCGACCTGGATGTCGGCGGTGGAGCGGTCGTCGTCGGAGAACCATGAGGGGGAGTTTTCGAGGCTGGTGCCGGTATTGAAGTAGATCAGGTTGCGCCAGTCGTCGTAGGGCGGATAGCTGTTGGATTGGTAGCAGCCGACGACGACGTCCGGGCGGCCGTCGTTGTTCATGTCGGCGACCTGGAGGCCTCCGACCTGCATGCGGAGGTCGTTCTCCCAATCGGGGGCGGTGCCGAAGGGGACGCCGCGGGCGTTGACGATGACCTGGCCGTCGGTGGGGGCGGGTTTGATGGCGATCGTCGTTCGGCCGTCGGCGGAGACCTCGATGGCCTGCTGGGCGACGGCGGTTGTGCAGAGGGCGAGGGTCAGGAGCACGGCGGTGGCGGCTTTGGGGGAGTTCATGAGCATGATTGAGTCTCGCAGACGCCGGTGATTTCGCGAAATGTCTGACTGATCAAGTATAACGCGCTGCGGTGTAAGGCCGGTGCCGGAAGTTGTGGATTGGTGGCCGGGTGTGTCCAGATAACAAGAAACACCCGCGTGGCCGGGGTGGTCACGCGGGTGTGGGTTGCTGTTCAGTAGCCGGTGGCGGCGGGCGTCAGTGGGCGCCGGCCGGCTCGTCGGCGTGCTTGGAGATCGGCAACGTGTGGATCATGAACGAGAGCACGAGCAGGCCGCCGGCGACGATGCCTCCGGAGACGAGCAGCTCGATCCAACTGGGCATGTAGCCGATGGATGAGGTCCCCATCATGCCGAGCAGGCAGACGTTGAGGCGGTTCATGACGACGCCGACGATCACGGCGAGGATGCAGCCGAAGAGCTTGAGTCGATTGTTGCGGACGGCCGGGCTGAGCAGGAGCGTTCCAGGGAGGAAGGCGCCGAATCCGAGCTCGATGATGAATGCCCAGCTTTCGAGATTGTTGTCGAGGATGTGTCCGAGTGCTCCGCGGGCGTTGAGGTCCATGAGGCGGAAGCCGATGTAGATGCCCAGGATCGGGGGCAGGCCCTTGGCGAGGTCGCCGAGCAGTCGCGTGGGGACCATGTGCTTGAAGATGATGCCGGAGATCATGGCTTCGAAGATGACCATGGCGATGCCGACGGCGATAGCGGACATGAGGAACAACACCGGCAGCATTGGAGAGAACCAGAGGGGATGGAGGCGGTGCTCGGTGAGTACGAAGAGTGAGCCGAGCGAACTCTGGTGCATGGTTGAGAGGATGATGCCGGCGATGATGAAGACGATCGCGAAGCGGTTGATGGTTCGGAGTGGGCCGAGCCAGCGGAACCGTTCGAAGACGATCGGGAGGAACTCGAGGAAGAGGACGGTGGTGTAGAGCATGACGCACCAGCCGACCTCGAACATGACCGAGTGGTGTTGCCACATGATCATGGGGTGCCAGATGGCCCAGGGTCGGCCGAGGTCCATGAGCAGGCCGATGATGGCGAGGACGTAGCCGAGGAAAGCGGTAGTGATGGCGGGTCGGACGAATGGCTCGAACTTGTGCAGTCCGAAGACGTGGACGGCGCCGGCGAGGACGAACCCGCCGGCGGCGAGTGCTACGCCGCAGACCATGTCGAAGCCGATCCAGAGTCCCCAGGGGAATGAATCGGAGAGGTTTGTGGCGCTGCCGAGTCCGGCCCAGAAGCGGTAGGCGGCCAGGGCGAAGGCGAGCATGACCATGAAGGACATTGCGAGTCGTATGTTGGACACGCGTCCGGTGGTTGGGGCGGCACTCATGAGGCGTCCTCCTGGCCGGGATTCTGTGCGGCGCGGCGTTCCTGCCAGCGGTTCACCTGGTAGAGCCCGCCGAGGAACAAGCCGAGGCCGATGATCCAGCCTGGCAACCCGCCCATGATGGCGTCGGAGTAGCTGGAGCGGACGGTGCTCGGAAGATCGGGCAGGTCGAGGTCTTCGAAGGCGATTCCGGAGAGGATGAGGTAGCTGGTTCCGCCGGCCTCGTGCTCGCCATAGAGATGGTCGACGTATCGCTCGGGCTCGTCGGCGATGCGCCGGTGGGCTTCATTAATGAGCTCGGCCCGTGGGCCCATCTTGAGAGCGCCGACCGGGCAGGCGGCAACACAGGCGCCGTTGAAGTCGCACTTGCGGACGCGCGGCATGCGGTCGAGCCACTGGTAGCGGGGCACCGTGTAGGGGCAGGCCAGCAGGCAATAGCGGCAGCCGATGCACTTGTGCTCGTGGTAGACGACCGGTCCTTCGGGCGTCTTCACGAGGGCGGCAACCGGGCAGGCAGAAGCGCAGGCGGGGGAGTTGCAGTGCATGCAGTTGCGCTTGAAGAAGGACCATTTCTTCTCGCCGTCTTCGCCCGGCTCGCTGGACTCGCAAAGCTGAATGACCATGAAGTCTTCTTCGCCCAGTTGGCTGGGCATGTCGAACTTCACGCCGTTGACGTCGTCCGGGAGCGGGTCGAGGTTCTTGACCTCGCGACAGGTGCGGGCGCAGGAACGACAGCCGATGCAGCGCGTAGCATCGTAGAGGATGGCGCGGGCATCGGGGAACTGGTTTGCTTCGGACGCTGCGCTGGCGGCGGCCTGAGCTGGAAGTAGCGAGGCTGCACCGGCGGTGGCCGAGAGTTGGAGGAAGCTGCGGCGATCCAGCTTTTTCATGAGCTTACTCCTTGGCTTCGTCGAGGCGCTTGGCGGCAGCAGTCACGCCGACACCGGCGAGGAAGCCGGCGGCACCGAGCAGGCCCATTGCGGCGTAGGTGCCGGCGTTGGCCTGGGTGGACTGGCCGGACTCGGGCGTCGGGTAGAGGGCCGGGAACTGCATCGTCTCCGGGAGGACCGGCTCGAACATGGACTTCTCGAAGGGGAACTCGGGGTGGCAACAACCGATGCAGGGGTGGCCGGCTTCGACACACCAACTCGTGCCGTTGTTGAAGCGGCGGATGGGACAGTCGGCCATGGTGATCGGGCCCTTGCAGCCGAGCTTGATGAGGCAGCCGTGGTCGCCGAAGTGCTCGGCGAACTCGCCGCGGTCGAAGTGGCCGCGATAGGGGCAGTTGTCGTGGATGAGCTGGCCGAAGAAGAGCCCGGGTCGGCCGTGTTCGTCGAGCTTGAGGGCGGCGGCCCCGCCGAGGAGGTAGGCGGCGATGGTGCCGACGATCCAGTCGGGATGCGGCGGGCAGCCGGGGATGTTTACGACGGGGGTGGCGATCTCTTCCTGTTCGAGCAGCTTGTGTACGGGGATCGCTCCGGTGGGGTTGGGCGGCGCGCCGGGGATGCCGCCGAAAGAAGCACAGGCGCCGGCGGCGAGCACGACGGCGGCGTCGCGGCTGAGGTCGCGGATGTGCTGGTAGCCGGTGATGGGCTGTCCGTCTGGGGTTTCGCCGATTGCGCAGAAGAGGCCGTCTTCGTTGGTGGCGGTGGCTCCGTCGACGACGAGGACGTATTTGCCGCGGTGCTTCTCGACGGTCTCGCGTAGGGTTTCCATGGCGCCCTCGCCCTGGCCCGCCATGATGGTGGCGTGGAACTGGAGCGAGAGATGCGTTCCGGGGAGGACCTCTCCGAGGAGGGCTTCCTGGATTCGTGGGGCGGCATTGTTCAGCAGCGAGACGGAGCACCCGGTGCAGGACCCGGTGGCCATCCAGATCACGGGGATCTCGGCGACGGCTGGGGCTGGGGCTGCTTGGGCGACGCGCTGAAGCCCGGGGATCTTGAGCAGCGAGAAGCCGAGCACAGTGATGGTGCCGGCGCCGGCCTTCTCCAGGAATTCACGTCGGGTCAGTGCCATGATGGTACCTCCGTGGAGAGCGCCGCGGTGGGGTCGACCGGGTGGTCGCAGGCGGTCGCGGCACTATCGCGCAGTTGGTGGATGTCGAGATTGAGATGGTGAGCCACGGCGGCGATTAGTCGCGGCATGGCGGCCTGGAGCGGAGGGGTGAGGCCGATGCCGGCGGAAAGGTCGCCGACCTGCATGGCGATCACGATGGTTCGTTTTGGAGCCCGGCCGAGGAGACGGGTCTCGTCGAGGGCGTGCAGGAGATGGAAGTCGTGCACGCTGAGACCAGAGTCGGAGCCCGGGCGGAGCTCTTCGGTGTCGAGTTCGTAGATGGTGCCGGGGGCTTCGTCTAGCTCGACGCCGTCGACGATGATGACCAGTTCGCGGTCTTCGATGACGGTGGCGAGGTCGAGGCCGGCGGTGCCGCCGTCGAAGATTTCGACGTCGGGCGGTAACTGGCAGCGGGCGAGTCGGGCGGCGGCTTCGATGCCGATACCGTCGTCGCGGCGCAGGGGGTTGCCGATGCCGATGACCAGCTTGGAGGGGCGTTTGCGCATGTGTTAGAAGACGCGGGCCTGGCCGCGGGTATTACCCTTCGGGGTTACGACGTGGATGGAACACGCCAGACAGGGGTCGTAAGAGCGGACGATACGCACCAGCTCGAAGGGGTTCTCTTCGTCCTTGACGGTGGTGCCTTCGAGGGCCTGTTCGCAGGCGCCGGGTTGATCGTTGTCGTCGCGCGGCGAGCAGTTCCAGGTGGTCGGGACGACGGCCTGGTAGTTGGCGATTTTGCCGTCGCGGATTTCGATCCAGTGGCCGAGCGAGCCGCGGGGAGCTTCGGTGATGCCCATGCCCTGGCCGGAGTCGGGTAGCTCGAAGCGGGCGCAGTTGGGTTCGCCGGGTTTGAGCTGCATGACCCAGTCGGCCATGTTGTCGGCGACCATCTTGGTTTCGAGCGCGCGGGCGGCATGTCGGCCGAGGGTTGAGAACAGCGCGGAGACCGGGGCATTGAGCTGGCCGAGCGTGCCGTCGATGAGTTCCTTGACCTTGGGCTGACCCTGGCCATAGGCGACGAGCATGCGTGCCAGCGGGCCGACCTCGTGGGTTTGGTCGTTGTAGCGTGGTGCCTTGATGAAAGAGTAGGCGCCCGGCTTCTTTGGGTTGGCGTTGGTCTGGCCCTCGGCGGGCGGGAGGTTGCTGCCGCTGTCGTACCAGGAGTGCTTGACCTGCTCGCGGATCTGCTGCGGGTCGAACGATTCGACGCTGGTGGTCGAGCCATTGAACCGGCCGTTGGGCAGCAGTCGCTCGCGCTTGGTCAGGTCGGGGTCCTGGTTCATGTCCCAGTTGCCGTAGGAGAGATATTGCTTGCAGCCGCTGCCGATCTCGAAATAGTCGGGATAGGCGCCGGCGACTGCGAGGATGTCGGGGATGTACATGGTGTTGATGAAATCGCGGATTCGTTCGAGGCGCCAGCGGAATTCGGCGATTTTGTCGACGGTGACCTGTTCGAGCGCGCCTCCGGGGAAGATGCCCATGTTATGCGGTGCCTTGCCGCCGAAGATGGCGAGCATTTCGTGTGCGAGGCGTCGCATGTTTAGGGCTTCGACGTAGCGTGAGACAGCGGCCTGGTTGGCTTCCTTGGAAAGGCGATAGTCGCCCTCGTAGCGTGGGAAGAAGGGGGCCAGCGATCCGCGGGCGATGAAATCTGCGACCTGGCGGAGGCGCGGGTCGGAGCCGGTGTAGCCGGCGGCGGCGGTGACGTCGACGTAGTCGAGCGCGGCCAGGTGGTAGAAGTGGAGGACGTGCGACTGGATGTAGTTGCAGCCGAAGATGAGGTTGCGCATCAGGCGGCCGTTGTGGGGGACGTCGCCGGCGATGCCGAAGGCGTCATCGAGGGCCAGGGTTGAGGCCATCGAGTGCGCCGTGGGACATACGCCGCAGATACGTTGAGTGATGCGTTGCGCGTCGCGCGGGTCACGTCCGCGGAGGATGTTTTCGATGCCGCGAAAGAGCATTCCGCTACAACGAGCCTCCTTGACCTTCCCGTTCTCGGTGACGGCCTCGATTTTGAGGTGTCCTTCGATCCGGGTGATCGGGTCGATAACAATCCTGCCCATGATTAACCTCCACAGACGCCACGGGCGTGGGGACTCCTCCCACGGCAGTGCGAATGTTGCTCGGATTGCGGGGTCATGCCTGAACTCCCGTCGGCAATGACGGAATTGAATAGAACGCCGGCCCAAGTTCCAGGGCTGCGATCTGGGCCGGTCGCAGCGGACCCGCATCCTAGTCTTGATGTGGTGAGAATCAAGTGCCTTGTGACCCGATTAGCTTATTATCAGAAAGCTGAATAGTCTGGGGGGTTCTGACCTGCCGGGATCGCGTCAGGTTGTGAGGTTGTGAGGTTGGTGGGCGGGCGTCAACGGGGCCGTGTGTGGGGCCTAATAAATACCGAACTTAGCTTTCGTCGAGCGTGTGGAGGCGATAGTATTGCCGGGCATGTCGGATGGTTTGCGCGTGTTACACCTGGCTGATACTCATATTGGCGCCGGGCTGGTAGCCCGGCCGCGCCGGGCGGTGCCGCGCCGGGGTGATGATCTGGTTGCGAGCTATCGTGCGGCGTTGGCGTCGGCATCGCGCGAAGGGGTGGACCTGGTAATTCATGCGGGGGATTTATTTGATAACACGGCGCCCGGGAGCGGTGCGTTGGGGGTGGCGGCAGAGCCGTTGCGGGCGTTGGCGTCTGCGGGCGTGCCGGTGGTGATTGTGCCGGGGAATCACGAACGGTCAGCGGTTGCTGAGTCGCTGTTGCTGTCGCATGAGAATATCCACGTGCTGGCGGAGCCGCGGACGGTGCGGCTGGAGCTGGGCGGTGTGCGTGTGGCGGTGGCGGGGTTTCCATGTGTGCGGCGTGGGGCAGAGCAGGGTTTTCCGGGGGCGCTGGAATCGACCGGCTGGCGACGGGTGGCTGCGGATGTACGCATTCTGGCGGTGCATCAGACCTTTGCGGGGGCGGCGGTAGGACCGACGGGGTTTCGGTTTCGGCCGGGGCGTGACGTTGTGTTTCCGGGAGCGGTGCCGGCGGAGTTTGACTACGTGGCGGCGGGGCACGTGCATCGTCACCAGGTGTTGAGATCGGCGGAGGATGATGGGGTGCCGATCGTGTATGCGGGTTCGACCGATCGGGTTTCGTTTGCGGAGGTGGATGAGCCGAAGGGATGCGTGCTGGTGACGTTTCGCGGTTGTGGTGTTGAGCATCGCTTTGTTGAGCACGCGGTGCGGCCGATGTCGACGTGGCCGGTAGACGTGAGCGAGTTGGGTCGGGACGAGATTGTCGCGCGGCTGGAGAAGATCGTGCGGTCGTTGCCGGGGCGGGCAGTTGCGCAGGTACGGCTGGCTGGTCGGGTTGTGGCGGGGGTGTTGCGCGGGTTGCGGCTGGCAGATCGGCTGCGGGCGTTGCGGCCGGACGTGTTGCTGAGGGTGGTGTATCGTGGCGTGGATCTGAGCGGAGAACGGCGATCGCGGGCGGTTTCGGGGCGGCCAGCGGCGGTGTTTGCGTGTGTGCCGGGGCCGGCGGTAGCGCAGTGGTGCGTGGCGGTTGAGCGGTTGGGCGAGTTGCCGCGTGTACGGGGGGTGTATGCGCTGCATGATCGGGCGGGGCGGTTGTTGTACGTGGGGAAGGCGTGCGACGTGCGCAGCCGGGTGCGGACGCACCTGCGTGGAGGTAACGGGGCGAATTATTACCGCGGTTGGGGGCAGCAGGTTGCGCAGGTCGCGGTGCGTTCGGCGGCGAGCGACCTGGAGGCGTTGTTGATCGAGGCGGAGTTGATTCGGCGTTTGCAGCCGACGTTCAATCGGCAACTGCGGCGTGGGAAGTCGTATTGCTACCTGGCGGAGGATGGCTGGGCGCATCGGCAGTTGGGCGTGTTTCAGCGCGTAGCGCCCACGGGGGCGTTCGGGCCGTATCGCAGTGATTGGCAGGCGGAACAGGTTGCGGTGGCGGCGGCGCAGCATTTCAGACTGGCGCTATGTGATGCGCAAGAAGAGGGAGCGGAACAGATGCCGTTGCTCGGCGGAGCGGCCGGCAGCCGATTGTGTGCCCGCTATTACGCCGGCGAGTGTGCCGGGCCGTGTGCCGGACGGATTGGGGCGGATGAATATGCGGTCGCGGCCGAGCGTCGCGCGGCGCTGCTGAGCGGGATGGACGACGCGTCGCTGCGCGCGTTGGAGACGGAGTTGGAGCTGACGCCGCGAGGCGTACTCGAACGTGTGCCGGCGGATTGGCGGCGGTGGGAAGCGCAGACGTTGCGAGCGGCGTTCGACCAGGCGGTCGAGACGCGCATGGCGGCGGAGTTGTTGTATGGGCTGGTGTTGCTGCCGGGTGACGGTGCGGAGGCGCGCACGGCGCAGATGCTGCCTGGTGGGGTGCGGTTTGGCGCGGTTGGGTCGGATATTCGAGATGCGCGGCGAATGTTGCGGGCAGCGCGGCAGGTGGTGCCGCGTCGCCGGCCGGTGCCGCCGCCGCCAATACCGGCAGGGATTCTGGATGCGCTGTACATAGCGGTGCGTGAGCTGCGTCGCGGTGCGGATGAGTATGGTTTGATCAGCGCGCGCGAGCTGGCACAACTCAAGCCACGCGAGTTGCGCGCCCGAGCGCTGGGCCGCGGCGAGCGGGTGAGGGAAGGTGGATAGCGGGGCTGGGGGCTCGTATATGCGGGAATGTGGATTGGTAGGGCCGCTTGCGTGCGTGGGGTCGGGTGGGCGCATACAATACTGCACTTGTCACGGCTTGGATGCCGGGGATTCGCAAACCGGGTGACAGCATTCGCTGGGCCCGTGCTCTCGCCAAGGAACTTTCATGAGAATAGCTCTGGTGAACCCTGTGACCCGCCGGTCGCAGGGCTATCACACGATTGGCACGTATATTCCGCAGCTTGGTTTGCAGGTGCTGGCTCGGCTGGTGGGCGACGAACACCAGGTTGACATCATCGACGAGGTTTTTAAGCCGGGGGACGCCGACCGTTATCTCCTGCGGGGCAAGTATGGCCTAGTTGGACTGACGGCGTATACCAGCGGCGCGACGCGAGCGTATGAGATTGCGCGGTTGTGTCGCGAGCATGGCACGCCCACGATCATGGGTGGCCCGCATGCGTCCGCTTGTCCGGAAGAGGCGGCGCCGCACGTGGATTCGCTGGCGTTGGGCGAGTGCGACGAGATCTGGCCGCAGATCATTAGTGATGCGGCCGCGGGTCGGCTGTTGCCGCGTTACGAAGGCACGTTGTCTGATTTGGAGACCACCGGGCTGGGCGGGGCCCACCCGGCGCCGCAGCCGATCAACGGGCGCTATGACGTGGCGGCGATCCAGACCTCTCGCGGCTGCCCGGTCGGATGCGAGTATTGCTCGGTGACGCGCTTCAACGGGCCCGAAATCCGGCGGCGGCGCATCGCCGACATCGTCGCCGAGTGGAATGCCATCAAAGAGAAGTTCGTTTTCGTGGTAGACGACAACTTCTTCGGCGTCGGTCCGCGGCACGCGAAATGGGCCAAGGAGCTGTTGCACGCGCTGATTCGGGATGGCAAGAAGCGGTTGTGGTTCAGCCAGACGACGATCAACATGGGCGATGATCAGGAGGGGTTGCGGCTGGCGTACAAGGCCGGCTGTCGCGGTATGCTGGTCGGGTTCGAGACGTTCAACCAGGAATCGCTGAAGAAATATCACAAGGGTATCAATCGGAAGAACGTTGAGCGATATCAGGAACTGGTGACGGGTTTTCACAAGGCGGGGATCGCAGTTTTCGGCGGGTTCATCATCGGTTCTGACGAGGACACGCCCGAGACGGTGGCCGACACGGCGCTGGGGGCGGTGCGCATCGGCGTGGACATCATTCAGATTACCAACCTCACGCCGCTGCCGGACACTCGGATGTTTGAACGCTTGCGTGATGCGGGCCGACTGTTGGCGCTGGACTGGCCGGCGGACTGGGAGCGTTATACGTTCACGGAGACGGTGTATAAGCCGGAACGGATGAGTGCCCGCGAGCTGGACGAGGCGATTTACGAGCTGCGTTATGCCGCGGCGCGTGAGCCGTGGGTTTTGAAGCGGGCCCTGCGAACGTTGGTGCAGACGCGATCGTTGAGCACGGCTCTGTTTGTGCTGGGGATGAACCGGGGGTGGAAGCGGATGGCGCGGCTCCAGGTTCCGCATGATGCGGAGCGGTTTGGGTTTGCGCCGCGGCCGTCGCGGCGGATGGCGAAGGTTGTGGAGTCGTTCCGGATGCACCTGTGGCCGTCGGCGTCGGGTCTGGCCTGAGCGTGGGCTGGATACCCGGGTGTGTCCGGCGTGGCTCTGTAAGTGGCGTGTGAGTAATGTGTTAGGGTTGTTCTGTGAGGGCGGGGGCGGCTTTGGCATGCGTGGGGAATGGGGCGGCGGAGATCATTCCGCGGATTCGCGAATAATCGGTTTTTGCGGTCGAATACCCGGGTGAAAGGGATCGAGCGGACGACGCGTGGACGCGCCGTCTGCGGTGACCGGTCCTAACAGGAGCGTTGCCATGAACAACGGACCGTCTGTCATAGTGAAAAAGAGTGGATTCCTGGCGGCGGTTGCCAAGGGGATCTTTGGGACCATCATCACAGTGGTGCTTTGTGCAACGGCCCTGGGTCTGTACGGCATCCGGATGTGCGACCACAACATGGACATGATCCGGCAGGTGGTCACCAAGATCGTGCCGGAGGTGCTGGATAACGTGCCCGATATCATCGCCGCCATGCCGCCGCTCATTGCCGACGCGCTGAACGATCGGCGGGCCCCGGAGTATCGTCCGGAGATCACAATCGAAACGCGCATGGCCCATCGTAATGGTCGCCAGGTGGCGGTGTTGGAGCTTCACAACGACGGTGATCAGACCGTGTCGTTGCTGACGCTACACGTTGCTTTTGAGAACAACGAGGGTGTTCCGGTGTGGTCGGATGTGTTGCTCGCGGCCAGTCCGATTGGCTGTGACGAGGAGGTCCCCGGGCTGCTGATGCCGGGGGCCACGCGGAAGTTGACCTGCGGCTGGCTACACCACCATGGGGACGTGGAAGCAGTGACGGCTGATATTACCGATCTGCGAGTTTGGAACGGTTCCGAGGTTGAGTCGGCGAGCGAGAGTGTGCACGAGCCGGCGCTGCCTGCGGTAGATGGGGAAGATTCAGCAGCCTGATTGCGACGCCGATCCCAACCGGCGCAATCGCCAGCGGCGGCCGACACTCGAAGTCGGTCGCCGCTGTGCTGTAATCGGAGAAGTGCGGGGTAGATTTTCCTTGCCGACATGGTCCGGTAATGTGTAGAGTTGATCGCGTGGCATGAGTCACTTGTCGCCGATGCGACGTCAAACACAAGCCGGAGGAATTACGTCATGGCCAGGTGGGGTAACGATGGAGTTATGGTCTCGCAGCCGTGTAATTTGGTGTATCCCTTTTCGACCGCGGTCAGTCGTCGCGCATTGGCGCGGGTGGAGCTCATCGTTCTGGCAGTTGTTGGTGTTCTGTTGTTGTCGCTGCTGACGCCGGCGCTGGGTGTCGTTCGGCAGGAGATGCGGCACGCTTCCTGCGTCAATAACCTGTCACTGTTCGGCCGTGGTATGCATTGCTACGCGATGGAGCATGAAGGCTGGCTTCCCGGCGTCAATACGTCCGGCCTGCGTGTCAGCACGACCGTCGGTATCGCCGGTATGCTGGACCACCCGGAAGTTCCCGTGCAGACCTACGACTGGATGACGCCGGTGCTGAGCTACGTCGAGAAGCTGCCGGCCAATCGGGCGCAGCGCTTCTGGCATTTGTGGTACAAGTACCGCTGCCCGCAGCAGACCGAGACGGCTATTGTTGCGCCCTACTTCATGGGGTTTCCGTCAGATGACTACGACGAGTTTGTAGAGTTGGCCGAGGCGGAGCCCTGGCCGGCGTGCAGCTATCTCATGTCGGCGCATTTCTCGTGGTGGGGACGGGACTACGAAGATTATGTCCTGGGTCCGCACCTTGCCAATCCGAGCTACCTGATCCGTGCCTTCGTCGCCTCGGACAATTGGGAAACGGTGAATTACGACTACGTGTCCCGGCTGGACCAGGTGGGTCCGCCCGATCGCAAACTCTTCGTCGCGGACGGCACACGTTACATCAGCGCGGGGCGGATCATCGACTTCAACCCCAGCCCGGATCCCCGTCTCTACGGCGTGGGCGTATTCGGCGCGTTCGCCTCAAGCGGCGCCTGGTGGGCCGGCAGCACGACCTACGGCGTGGGCGGCGGGACGACCTACGACGGTTACCCCGTCACGATTAACAGTCCATCGCAGGGCTACAACCTGTCGATCTCCTATCGGCACCGCACCTGCGGGTCCGGCCCCGCTTCAACGTCCAATCACCGTCCCGGCCGGCCGGGAGTCGGCGACGATTTCACCGGCAGCGCGCAGGACAACTATGGCTGCATCAACGCGGTGATGTTTGATGGGCACGTGACGACGCTCGACGATCGGGAGTCGCGCAACCCGGTGCTGTGGTATCCCACGGGTACGATCGTGAACGAGAACGTCACGCCGGGCGAGACCATGACGACGCTCTTGCCGGGCTCGGTGATTCCGTAGTCTGCGGCAGCCTATGCGGCCGGGGCGTTGTTGTTTTCGGCCTCGGCCAGCGCCTTACGCGTGGTGAAGTAGAAGATGGTCATGCCGACGGTGCCGGCAAGGCCGATGATTCCGAGATAGACCCAGACCATATAGGGATGGTGCAGGTCCCAGAGGACCTGAGTGGCGTCGAGGACGGCCTGGTGGTCGATGTCGCCGAGCACATTGTGGTAGATGGTGGCCACCTGCTCGGCGTGGTTTCCGGCCTCAGCGGCCTGCGTATCGATAGCGGCGACTGCGGAGCGCACGGCCGATTCGATATGCTCCGGACTTGCTCCCTGCTGGAGTTTCGCCATCGTTTCCATCACGTGTGAGCCAGGCAGCAGGTCTGCGTTCGTTGCGAATTCGGGGCTCATCCCGAGCTTGTCCACCAGGTATTGCCGCGCCAGGGAGTATTTGTTCGCCATCGCGTCATACAGGTAGCCGCCGATCTTGTTGCCGGCGGCCCAGCCGATGGCGAAGGGGATGTTTGAATATCCCATGTATAGCGCCTTTTTGTCCTTGGGTGCGATCAGGGCGATGTAGGCGCTGAACGTTGGACTGCACGTCATTTCGCCGATTGAGAAGACGAAGATCATGATCGAGCAGAAGATGCCGAGTTGAGTCAGGCCGGCGCCGACGAAGCCGACCAGCGAGATGATCATGCCGATGATCATCGCCGCGACCTTGTTGATTTTGCCGACGAGCCAGGAGATTACCAGGACCAGGGCAATGATCGCCCAGGCGTCGATGTTGATCAGGATTTCGGGCTTGGTTTGTCCGTCCTCATTTACCCAGCCGTTGCTGAACCAGCCGAAGAACGGTGCTACGTCGGACGTATCCACCCACTCGTCGATGAAGTTTGGCAGCAGGTCCCAGAGCTGCATGAACATCAGCCAGAAGCAGGAGAAGATCAGCAGGAACGCGACCAATCGCAGATCTTTCAGGATGGTTGCGATTGAGCTGATGAACGTGCCGACCACGCCGTGCTGAGTTTCACCTTCCTTGGGCGGGGTCTTCTCGGGTTCCTTGTAGAGGAACAGCATCGGGATGAAGTTGCAGGCGGTTACGATGGCGGCCCCGTAGAACACGTAGTCCCAGTTGATTTCGCCGCGGAGCTGGGCGGCCAGCATCGGTGCCAGTGCCCCGCCGATGTTCACGACCCAGTAGAAGATGCCCCACCCCATCGACGAAGTGTTTTCGTCGGTGGTCTTGGCCACGGTGCCGTGGCAGGGCGGCTTGAAGATGGCCGTCCCAAACCCGATCAGGCAGGCCGCCAGCAAGAACACCCAGTAGCCGGCTCCTTCCCAGCCCTGAGCCTGGTAATGTTGGGCGATCGGCAGCGAGTTGGCCATGAGCAGGTAACCGCCGATGTTGATCAGGAAAGCGACGGCGAGGCTCTTCTTGTAGCCGTAGCGTTCGGTGAACCCGCCGGAGACCATTGGCACCAGGCATTGGATCAGGGCCCACCACATGTAGATGTCGCCCTTGTCCGTGTAGGACAATCCCAGGCCGTTTTCGTCGGCCGTGCGGATCATGTACAGCGGCGCGATGGCGCGCACCCCGAAGAACGCCAACCGCTCGAAGATCTCCATCAGGTTGGCGTACCAGAAGTTCGCCGGCATGTTCCGGATCAACGCGAAGAACCCGCTCTTCTTCTGCTGGACGGCGTCGGCCATACTCTGCTCCTGCGCTGTGCCGAATTGGGGAAAGGTTGGCTGGTGTTATAACCCAGAAGTGCCTGTGGATCACCCCCCGCGGGCGACCATGGGCCGGTCTTCGGGCCGCGCCGGTTCCGGCCGGCGGACGCTGTGCTGCTCTGCCTGGGTTAGCTCGCTGGCCGCGGCGGCGTGAGTGTGGTGACGAACTCCCGGTCCATTTCCTGCACATGCCGGGCGAGGCGCTCGCACAGCAGCGTCAGCCGGCTGATCGGGATGTCGCAGTCGCCGGCCTCGAAGCGGTGCTTGAACTCGACCACCGTTCGGGCGAGGGCCTCGTGCTGCTGACGGTGAGCGTCGAGGTCCGGATGCCCCTGTTCCTCCATCAGGGCTTCCATGATGCAGAAGTGGCTGCGGGCGGACCGGGCCAGCTTATTGAGCCGATGTGTGAACACCTGTTGGTCCTGGCGTAGCGTCAGGGCCTCCTGGAGTCCGTCCAGCGCATCAGCGAGCTGCTCGCGCTGGGTGTCCAGCTCGGCAACCCCCAGCCGGAATTCGGTCCCCCGGTCGACCAGCGGCGGCATTTGCCATCTCCTTGTCGTCGTGCCCGCGAGCGTCTGGGGACGCGGCGCCAGCACGCACGTAGGTGCACGTCGAGATTATTGGCTGATCGGAGGCCGGTCTTGAAGCCACCGGCGACGAAAGCCCGCACGGTGGGCGTGGGCGACTTGCAGACGCTGTTTCGTTGCGGCATCATCGCCCGATAAAGAGGAGCCCGCATGACCGCCGCCATTCTCGACGGCAACGCTCGCGCTGCTGAGATCCGTACCGAGGTCACCCGCGCAGTGGCGGCGTACAACGCGCGCCATGGGACTGTGAAGCTCTGCGCGGTGCTGGTTGGCACGGATGCCGCCGGTCGTATCTACGCCGAGCGGCAACGTAAGCTCAGCGTTGTCGTTGGCGTGCAGTACGAGCTGGTCGAGCTGCCGGAGAGCACCATTCAGGCGGAACTGTTGGCTGTCATTGATCAGCTCAATGCGGCGAGCGATGTTACCGGAATCATCCTCCAGCTTCCGCTGCCGGAGCAGATCGACACCGCCGCCGCCCAGTATCGCATCGATCCCTACAAGGACGTCGAAGGCGTCAGTCCGGCAAACATCGGGATGCTGTTTTATGGCGAGCCGATTATCGCTCCTTGTACGGCGCTGGCGGTTACGGAGATGTTGCGGCTGAGCCGGGTTACGGTGCGCGGTGCCCGCGCTGTCGTGGTTGGGCAGAGCCGAATCGCCGGCCGACCGATAACGATGTCCCTGCTCGGGCAGATGGCGACAGTGACCGGGTGTCACATCGCGACACGCGATCTGGCGGCCCACACGCGGGCGGCGGATATCCTGGTTGTGGCGGTGGGTCGGCCGCGACTGATCGGGCCCGAGCTGGTCAAGCCGGGCGCCGTGGTTATTGATGTGGGGATCAACCGTATTACCGAACGCGATGCCGCCGGCCGGGAGGTGGGCCGTACGGTTGGCGACGTCGATACGGCTGCGGTGGCGGAGGTGGCGGGCGCATTGACGCCCGTGCCGGGCGGTGTCGGCCCGGTAACGGTCGCACTGTTGCTGCGTAACACCGTTGAGGCCGCCCGCAAGCAGCTCCGTCGGAGACTGTGACGTTGCTCCGGTGCCACAGGGATTCCGGGATAGCTTCCAGCGTGGTTTTGCATTTAATCCAACGTGGGGCGGGCGTCTCGCCCGCCGCTGGGGTTCGCAATTGGGGCATGGCGGGCGAGACGCCCGCCCCACCTCTGATGCGGGACTTGTGAGAGGAGACATCAGCGAAGATGCGTTTGCGTGGGCTCGCCGCGCGGTGGCAGAAGCGGGTATCCTGTACCGAATCAGCTCCGGCGCCGCGTTGAGCGCCGCCAGCGAGATCGCCCGCGTACCAGAGAACCATGGCAAGCTGATCGTGGCGATCCTCGCGTTGGCCGATGAGCGTTATTTTTCGACCCCATTAATCCCGCAGGAGTGACATGGCGCAACAGAAAGCCACCAACATCACCTGGCACGCCGGCCACGTCGAGCGTGCCGATCGCAACGAGCTACTGAAGCAGCAGGGGGCTACCATTTGGTTTACCGGACTGAGCGCTTGTGGCAAGAGCACCATTGCGTTCACGCTGGAACACGCGCTGGTGGAACGGGGGCGCCTGGCGTATGTGCTCGATGGCGACAACATCCGTCACGGGCTGAACAAGAACCTGGGGTTCTCGCCGGCTGATCGCGAGGAGAACATCCGCCGGATTGGCGAAGTGGCCAAGCTGTTCGCGGACGCGGGCCTGCTGACCTGCACCAGCTTCATCAGCCCTTACCGGGCGGATCGCGACCAGGCACGCAAGATCCACCAGGAGGCCGGCCTGCCGTTCATCGAGGTTTTCGTCAAGGCGTCGGTCGAGACGTGCGAAGAACGCGACCCGAAGGGGCTCTACAAGAAAGCCCGCGCCGGCGAGATCCCCGAGTTCACCGGCATCTCGGCCCCGTACGAGGAGCCGACCGGGGCGGAGATTGTGCTCGACACTGAGCAGCTTTCGGTGGAAGAGTCGGCCCAAACGGTGCTGGATTACCTGAAGAGCCAGAAGCTGGTGCCGTAGGGAGCTGTCCCGCAGACATGGGGGGCATAGCCAGGCTACGTTTTCGCTGCCCGGCGGGGAAGTGGGACGTAGCCCGGTAGGGTTGCGCCCGGGTGCCACACAAGTTCGGGCACGACAGGGGGTTATCTCGACACAAATATCCGGAATCTGTCGGCGATGCTGTGAGAAAGCCGGGAGCGGATGTGTACCCCGGATAGCAAGCGGTTTCAGGCCCGGGCGGCGGCGTGTGGCTAGCCGTTTGGTCGTGCGAGCATCATTCGGCAGGCCAGCATGTCCGCCTGCCAAGGAGTAGGTAGATGATAATGAGATGCGTACATCAATTGTTCAGGGCGGCCCTGTTGGTGGGGTTGACGTTGGGGGTGGGGCTCACGTCGGCGGCCCGGGCCGACTATCCGACGCAGATCCAGTTCCACGAAGCGATCGACCTGATCGTGACCGAGGCGGACCTGAACAGCGACGGCTGGACGCATTCGATTGACTGGATCGCGGCCAGCGGTAACGGCTCCAAGGTCGCGTTCTGGACGATGGCCAGCAAGGTGGGCGAGTCCAGCCAGCGGCATTTCTGGATCTGTAACAGCGACGGCAGCGGGCTGCGCGACATCACGCCCACCTGGGACACCAACGAGAATGTGCGCTGGCCGCAGTTGAACCATGACGGCTCGCGGATGTTTTACGTCGCGTTCTACCACGACCAGTTGCGCTACATCAACACGGAGACCGGGGCCAAGGTCAATGCCGTTCCGGCTGCCAGCGACCTCACCTTCCGTACGCCGTACGTGATCAACGAGGCCGGCACTCGGGCGTTCTTCCGCGATTATGACGGCAACGCGACCGGGTGTGATCAGTGCGGCGTGTCGTATGCCGACATCCCCGGGGCGCCGGTGCGCATCATGACGCTCAGCGACCTGCCCTATGATGATTACTGCAACTCCAATCGTTTCAGTTTTCTCGGGGCAAGCGACGATGGGCGCGTGGCGATCGCGTGGAAGACGCACGACTATTGCGGCGATTGCACCAGCATGTTCCTCAGTGACGGGGCGGGGGCATATCGCGAGCCGAACGAGTCGGTCGAGTATGTTTACGCGCTTCAGGATCTGCCGCACCGGATCATTTCGCGTAACGGCAACCGCGTGCTGTATCACCGCGGGGCGGTGTCCAAGGACCGCGGGGAGGAGTGGTCGCTGGAGCTGCTCGAGCCGGACACGAACGGGCGGCGCGTGCTCGTTGATCACGGGGACGTGGAGCGGCCGTGTTTGGGGCCGGACGGCCACTACGTGCGTTACAACGACCCGCTCGGGGCCTATGCGACGCTGGTATATGTGCCGGCGGACCTGGGCGCGGACATCTCGGTTCGCGACACGATCTCGTATCACACGACGCTGGTGAGTGCGTGGTCGCTGACGGACATCTGCACCGGCGGCTATCGCTGGTTCGGCAGCAGCTCGCAGGACTGGGGGGCCAAGCAGAAGCTTTACCGTTTTGAGCTGAACCACGAGCAGACCGGCGGCTCGTCGGGCGACTGCCCGGTGATTTCGCGCGTCAGCTTCAGCCACAACGCGCTGCTCAATGACGATGAGATGAAAATCACCGCCTACGTTCTGGTGGACGATCCGCAGGGGCTGTCCGACATCGAGTGGGTGCGCATGGTCAGCACGATCGACTATGGCCGTGAGAGCGCGGTCTGGGACCAGCTTGGCCGGGCGCCGCTTAGCGCCGGCGGCGACGCAGGCTCGGCGACGCTGACTGACGATGGCCCCTCGGGCACCAACGGCGACGAGGAGGCGGGCGATGGGGTGTTTACGTTTGACGGGTTCTGGACGCGGAGCCAGTCGAGTTTCTGGGAGGAGTACGCGTCCGTCGGTTTCCCGATCCAGATTCCGATTCGCGTAGTGGTGAAGGACAAGGATGACAACTACACGATCGTGGATGCGAAGCTGTCGGTGACGGACGATCCGAACGACATCTCTGGCCCGGAACCCGATCAGCAGTCGGATTCGCAGCAGGATCCTGATTCGAACGACAACACGAGCATCAGTAATCAGGGCAACAACCACAATACCGGTGCGTCGACGCCGGGCACGACCGATTCATCTGCCGATGGTAACGGTTCGACCAACATCGGGGCGGATGCGAACAGCGACGACACGAGCGGTACCCGTAGCGAGCAGGGTACGCTCGGCTGTCCGACGATGATGATCATGCTGCTGGGCTTCACGGTGGCCGGCTTGGTCTGTCCTCGACGTGGGCAGTAGGTCAGGGGGTGTCGGAGGGATTCCGCGGCGCGGGCGCAATAGCGCCCGGCGCCCCGGGGGGACGCCTCTTCACACTTAGGTTGCCGTTGTGCGTGCTGGGGCTCAGCCGGCGGGGATGCTGTACTTGGCCATTTTGTCGCGGAGCGTGGTGCGCGGGATGCCCAGGCGCTGGGCAGCGCGGGCTTGGTTGTTGCTGCACTGGCGGAGGGCGAGGACGATCATCCGGCGTTCGATGTCGGCGACGGTCTCGTTAAGGCCGATCTGCCCGTTGGCGGTGGGCTGGAGATCGTCGAGCTGGGCGAGCGTGAGCGCAGTATCGTCGCTGGTACGGTCGAACTGGGCTTCGAGCGGGAGGATGTGCTCGGGTCGAATCTCGTTGCCGTGACAGAAGGCCAGGGCGCGCTCCATGACGTGCTCAAGCTCGCGGACGTTGCCGGGCCAGGCATGACGCAGCAACTCGTCGAGGGCGTGTGAGTTGATGGCGACGGGCTTGTTGCCGACCAGGGCGGCGTGCTTCTCGACAAAGTGCGGCGCGAGCACGGGGATGTCGTCGAGCCGCTCGCGCAGCGGGGGGATGTTCAGGCTGATGACGTTGAGGCGATAGTAGAGGTCTTCGCGGAAGCGGCCTTCCTTGACGAGCTTGAGCAGGTCGCACTTGGTGGCGCAGATGAGGCGCACGTCGGTGTGGACGGGTTGCTCGCCGCCGACGCGTTCGAATTCCTGTTGTTCGACGACGCGCAGGAGCTTCACCTGAAGCTCGGTGGGGATGTCGTCGACCTCGTCCAGCAGCATGGTGCCGCCGTCGGCCAGCTCAAACCGGCCGGCTTTCTGGCGGATGGCGCCGGTGAATGCGCCTTTTTCGTGGCCGAAGAGTTCGCTTTCGAGCACGGACGGTTGCAGGGCGGCGCAACTGAAGCGGACGAAGGGCTGATTTGCTCGCCGGCTATGGGAGTGGATCGCCTCGGCGAAGAGCTCTTTGCCGGTGCCGCTCTCGCCGCAGAGCAGGATGGTGCGGTCGGTCGGAGCGACGGCGCGCAGTTGTTCGAAGAGGCGCTTCATGCCCTGGCTGCGGGCGATGAGGCGGCCGAACTCCTCGACGCCGTCGTCGTGGACGGCGGCCTGGCGCCCGTCGAACAGGCGGTCGAGCTTCACCAGCAGCTCCTGCGTGGTAAATGGCTTGGTGATGTAGTCGTACGCGCCGCGCTTGATCGCCAGCACCGCGGTGTCGACGGTGGCGTAGGCCGTCATGAGGATCACTTCGACGGTGGGCCGCAACTGCTTGATGTAGGTGAGCAGATCGATGCCGCTCATGCCCGGCATGCGCACGTCGGAGACGACCACGTCGATAGCGCGGGTGTCGATGATACGCCGAGCGGCGATGGCGTCGGCGGCCTCGTAGACCTCGTAGCCGTGATCGCTCAGCTCGATCTGGAGCGTGATCCGCTTCAGCGGTTCATCGTCGACGACCAGGATGCGGCCTGGCATGGGAACTCCTGTTGCACGGCCGGGGGACCGACCGCGCGGTCGGCGGTATGAAACCCGGGCTTGGTACATTGCAACCGAAACGACACTTTGCTTCAAGCGGTTTGGCGTGTGCCGGGAGCGTGGGGCGTTTAATGCGGGCCGCGGGCGCATTGCGCTTGACACTGCTGCCGACAAATGGTCCAGTCCTGTATATGTCGACAAGCACAGGTACATTGCGGCTGTTCGTGGACGAGGCGGAGATTCACGTGCGCGGCGGGAAGGGGGGCGACGGGTGCGTGAGTTTAAGGCGGGAGAAGTTCGTGCCGAAGGGCGGCCCGGACGGCGGCGACGGGGGCAAGGGCGGCGACGTGATCCTGGTCGCGCAGCGTGGCATCGATACGCTGCTGGACCTGGCGGGCCGACACCACTATCGCGCGGAGAACGGTCGGCCAGGGTCAGGGGCCAATAAGACCGGGCGTGGCGGCAAGGACGTGCGGGTTGTGGTGCCGACGGGCACGCTGGTGTACGACGCGGACAGAGATCGGCTGCTGAAAGACCTGGTCGAAGATGAGCAGGAGGTTTGTGTGGCGCGCGGGGGCAAGGGTGGTCGCGGCAACGCGCGGTTTGCCACGCCGACCAACCAGACCCCACGCGAGGCCGAGCCGGGTTTGAAGGGGCAGGAGCGGCGTTTGCGGCTGGAGCTGAAGCTGATCGCGGACGTCGGGCTGGTGGGGTTGCCAAACTCGGGAAAGAGCACGCTGCTATCCCGGCTGACGCAGGCGCGGCCAAAAATCGCGAGCTATCCGTTCACAACGCGCGCCCCGCACCTGGGGATTCTGGAGCTGCCGGGTTATCGGCGGTTGGTGATCGCGGATCTGCCCGGGTTGATCGAGGGCGCGCACGAGGGCGTCGGGTTGGGCGATGCATTTCTCCGGCACGTGGAACGGACGCGGGTGATTGTGCACCTGGTGGATCTTTGTCCGCCGGAGGGGGCGCCGACGCCGGTGGAAGCTTATCGGATGATTCGCAACGAGCTGGAGAAGTACAGCGCGACGCTGGCTGAGCGGGAGGAGCTGATCGTCGGCAGCAAGCTCGACCTGACCGACGCGGCGGAGTCGCGTGAGCGGCTGGCGGATGAGTTGGGCGCGCGTGTGCTGGGAATTTCGTCGGCGATCAACAAAGGGCTGCGCGAGCTGGCGGAGGGGATGTGGGAGACGGTCGAGCGGGCGCGGGCGGCCGAGGAGCAGATGCCGAGAGAGTTGCTGGACCTGGGACCGCCGGCAGAGCCGCTGGAGCCGCGGGAAGATCCGGAGGCAGAGTTGCCGGAATGAGCGGTGTTTGTGGCGCGCCGATGTTGCCCAT
The DNA here is from genome assembly GCA_963666925.2 of Phycisphaerae bacterium. Lineage (GTDB taxonomy): Bacteria > Planctomycetota > Phycisphaerae > UBA1845 > Fen-1342 > JANQFV01. Next base: position 302,904 of record CAXXTC010000007.1, read on the forward strand.
CCTGGCGCACCGGTTACAAACCGGTGTCACAGATAACAGACCGGTGCCATGCATGTGGAGTCGAACGCTATGCCGATAGTAAGCCCCGTTGATTCGATGCTGGTGATTGACGTGGGGAACACGCGTGCCGGACTGGGCGTGTTGGACGGCGATGGTCTGCACCATACCTGCCGCGTGTCGCTGGATCAGCCGGAGGGGTGGCAGCCGGCGATTGAACATTGCCTGGATGCACTCGGCGACGGGCCGCAGGCGGCAGTGATCGGTACGGTGAACCCGGCGGCGGCAGCCCGGCTTCAGGCACTGGTGGAGGAGCTGACCGGACTGTCGGGCCATCGCGTGCGCGACGACCTGCCGCTGCCGATGGAAGTCGACGTCGACAACGTGGATGAGGTCGGCGTCGATCGGATTTGTTGTGCGGCGGCGGCGTTTGAGCGGTTGCAGTCGGCCTGCGCGGTGGCATCGTTCGGGACGGCGACGACGGTCGATTGTGTTTCGCAGCAGGGGCGTTTCCTCGGTGGGGTGATTCTGCCGGGGTTTGAGATGTCCTGCGATGCGCTGCACGATCGGACGGCCCAGTTGCCGCGTGTTCGGCCCGGGGCATCGTCTGGCATATTCGCGAAGAACACGCACGACGCGATCGTCAACGGCGTGACGTTTGGTGCGGTGGGGGCGCTGCGGGAGATCGTGGAGCGCTATGCAACCGAACTGGGCGAGTGGCCGCAACTCGTTATCACGGGCGGCAACGCCGGGATCGTGGCGGAGCTGGCGGATTTCGTGGATGCAGTTGTGCCGGACTTGTGTTTGATGGGTGTCGCGCTGAGCTACCGCCTGGCCGCCGGTCAGTCGTGAACGCCGACGGGCGGCAGGATGATGGCGGCTACGGGTTGTTGAGCAGCCCGGGCCCGGGCGGGATTGCGGTGATGCGTGTCTGGGGGGATGCGGCGCGGGGAGTATTAGAACGGTGCGTGGTCCTGCGTGGCGGGCGGCAGTGGGCAGAGCTGTCGGCCGGGGCGGTTTTGCGCGCGACACTGGTGGATACGGACGGGGCACCGCTGGACGACATGCTGGTTGTGGTACAAGCGGACGGGTCGGCGCTGGACGTTCGGCTATGCCTGCACGGCAATCCGGTGCTGGTCGGGCAGTGTGCGGAATTGCTGGCGGCGGGGGGGCTGCGGGCGGCCGACGGTGCGGCGGATTTGTGGCCCGCGGGGGACGTGGTCGAGGAAGAGGTGCTGAGAACGTTGCCGCGGATGAGCACGGAGCGCGGGGCGCGCTGGCTGCTGGGGCAGGTGCGGATGTTGCGGGCGGAGATCGGTCGGCTGGCTAGTTGTGGGGATGTGCAGACGGTGCGGTCGGCGTGTGAGGAACTGATCGGTCGGCGGGGGCTGGTGGAGCGGTTCGCCCGGCCGATGCGGGTGGCGTTGACGGGGGCGCCGAACGCGGGCAAGAGCACGCTGGCCAACGCGCTGGTGGATCGGCCGATGAGCGTGGTGTCGGACGTGCCGGGGACGACTCGCGACTGGGTGGCGACGGTCGCCCAGACGCAGGGGTTCCCGGTGGAGTGGGTCGACACGCCGGGATTGGTGGGGGGCGCGGATGGTCTGGCGGCGGCGGCCGAGTCGGCGGCGCGGACGGTTTTGGCAGAAATGGACGCGGTGGTGCTGGTGGTGGAGCCGACCGGGTCGGCGGGAGCTTGGCGTGCGGATGCCGGGCTGCACGCAGAATTGCCCGTCGAGCCGACGTGTGTGGTGCTTAGCAAGGCGGATCGGCTGGATTCGGCCGGGCGGGAGGAATGGCGGGCGGTGCTGGCGGAGAGGCTGGACCGGTCGGCGGTGGTCGTTTCCGCCCTGAAACAGACCGGGCTGGAGGAGCTGGAGCGGGTGGTGCTGACGGCGGCCGGCGGCGGGAGGTCGGCTGATCTGAGCCAGCCGGCGGCCATCAGTGACGCACTCGTGAAGCAGCTACGGGAAATCGCTGGCCAGTCCGATTATAAATGTATGCGTGAGAAGCTTTTGGCACTCATCGGTGCAGCCACGGCGGAGGGGCTGACGTGGGGTTGCGAAACGGGCCGATGAAACGCTAGCATTGCTTATGTACGCACGCGGTACGCGGGTCGGCAGGGGCTGATCCACCAACCGCCGGCCGGTATTCGGAGAACGACGCGTTGACGATTCTGCTGGGTGTGGTCCTGCTCGGACTGACTCTCTACATGTCGACGCTTGCCTATACGGTGCGAACGTTCTCCCGATCGCGGCTGGAAACGTTGCTGCGCAACGGCACGCGCGAGGTCTGGCTGAACTGGCTGGATCAGAACGAGTGGCAGCTTCAGACGCTGACCGGTTTGTTACGGCTGGCGCTGAACCTGGGGGTGCTGGTCACCGCGTGGTACTACTGCCGATTTGTGATGGGGTTTGAGGCCACCACGCTGGCGGCCATCGTGGCGGGGGCGATAACTCTGCTGCTCCTGGCCTTGTTCGCCGTCGCCATCCCGCACGCGCTGGCGGTGCACGCGGGGGAGGAGATCCTGGCACGCAGCCTCGGCGTGTTAACAGCGATCCGGTGGGTGTTTTACCCGTTTACCCGGCTGTGTGACGCGGTGGAGTTTATCGTTCGGCGGCTGCTGGGCAAAGCCGAGGCGAGCGACGAGGAAGAGACCGAGCGCGCCGAGCAGGAGATTCTGGACGCGGTGTCGGAAGGTCAGGCACACGGCGCTGTCGATGATGACCAGAAGGACATGATCGAGTCGGTGTTTGAGCTGGCCGAGACGCAAGTGAACGCGATCATGACGCCGCGGACGGATATTAACGCGGTTTCGGTCAACGCCGGCTATGACGACGTGCGCCAGACGATCCTGTCGAAGGGGCATTCGCGAATTCCGGTATTCGAGCGCTCGGTGGATCACATCGTCGGCGTGATCTATGCGAAGGACCTGTTGCGGCTGGACCCTAGCGGCACGTTCGATGCACGGAAGATTATGCGAAAGGCGCCGTATGTGCCCGAGACCAAAACGCTGACCGAGCTATTGCGCGAGTTTCGGACGACGAAGGTGCAAATCGCGATCGTGCTGGACGAATATGGCGGGACGGCCGGGCTGGCGACGATCGAGGACATCCTCGAAGAGCTGGTCGGCGAGATCGACGACGAGTATGACCAGTTGCCGCCGCCGGAGATCATCCGCGTGGACGAGGACACGCTCGAAGTTGATGCACGCGTACATATCAGCGAGATCAATGAGGAACTGGAGATCGAGCTGTCGGAAGAGGAAGATTACGAGACGATCGGCGGGTTTGTCTTCGCGACGCTGGGCAAGATTCCCGCTACCGGGGAGGAGTTTGAGCAGGACAACATCCGCGTGAAAATCGTGGCGGCGGAAGATCGGCGGATCAAGCGGCTGCGCATCCACGTGGATCGGCAACAACGCGCCGAGATCGCGTAGCGGCCAGCGCGGGCCGGCGGCGGTGGTCCAACCTGGGGGTTTCCTGTGTTCTGAAACGCGTTAGAATCCACCGCATGGCGGAAGTACTCCAGGTGGTGGACGCGGCGAAGAGCTTCGGCGCTGCGCCGGCGCTGCGCGGAGCGCGGCTGCGGCTCGAAGCGGGGGAGTGGGTGGCGCTGCTGGGGCCGAACGGGGCGGGCAAGACCACGTTGGTGCGATCCATTGCCGGACGCGTGCGGCTGGATGCGGGGGAGTTGACGTTGTTGGACGCGCGCGTGGATCGGCCGGGCTCGGCGGCACGGGCCGCGCGGCAGCGTCTGGGCGTGGTGCCGCAGGAAATCGCGCTGTACGAGAAAATGACCGCGCGCGAGAACCTGGAGATTTTCGGCAAGCTGAATGGCATGGCCGGCAGCACGCTGGCGCAGCGTATGCGGTGGGCGCTGGAGTGGACCGGGCTGGCAGACCGGGCGGGCGACCTGGTGCGGACGTTCTCGGGCGGCATGAAACGGCGACTGAACATCGCGTGTGCCGTGCTGCACGAGCCCGAGGTGCTGCTGCTCGATGAGCCGACCGTTGGGGTCGATCCGCAGAGTCGGCAGCGGATCTGGGAGATGCTGGACGGATTGCGGCAGCGCGGGACGGCCCTGTTGCTGACCACGCATCAACTCGACGAGGCCGAGAAGGTCTGCCAGCGGATCGTGATCATTGATCATGGGCAGACGATCGCGGACGGGACGCTGGATGAGCTGATTAGCCGAACGGTGGGGCGGGAGCGGCAGGTGACGCTCGTGCTCGATCGCGAGCCGGCGGCGGGGCAGTTTGGCGACGGATTGGAAGTTGTGGGGTCGGTGCTGCGCTGCCAGGTGGACGAGGTGGCGGTGGCGTTGCCGCCGCTGTTGGAGCGCGTGCGGGCGGCGGGCTTGAGCGTACTGGACGTGCAGGTGGCGCAGCCGAGCTTGCACGCGGTGTTCATTCACCTGACGGGACGGGAGCTGCGCGAATGATCGGCACGGTGATGCGCATTTCGTGGCGGTGTCTGAAGCGCGATCGCGTGGCGCAGGTGCTGACGTTTCTGTTGCCGATCGTGTTTTTCTCGATATTCGCGGTGATTTTTGGCGGCATGGGCGGCGGGACGACGCGACGGATCCACGTTGCGGTGGCGGATGAAGATCATTCTCCGGCCAGTGCGCGGTTCATCGCGGCCCTCGAGAAGGACGGCAGCCTGAACGTGACGACCGCTCGCGGGGAGCCGCCGCAGCCGTTGACGCGGGATCAAGCGCAAGAGCTGGTCACAAGCGCCGAATTGCCGGTCGCGGTGATCGTGCGTGCGGGCTTCGCGGAGCATTTTGGCGGGTTTTTTGGGCAGGCGGGCGAGCAGCAGCAGGCAACGGTGGATTTGCTGGTGGACCGGTCGGACCCGGTGGCGCCGCAGATGATTGCCGGTCTGCTCCAGAAGGCGGCCATGACCAGCGTGCCAGACCTGCTGATGGAGCGCGGCGTCGATATGTTTGAGCAGTACGCCGGCCCGATGAGCGCGTCGCAGCGCAGCGCGATGGATTACTACCTGGGGCTCCTGCGGGCGGAAACGGCCGCCCCGGCGACAGCCCCGGCCTCGACTACTCAAGCGACGGTTGAGCGTGGCACCGAATCGGCGAACGCAGGTGATGATGCGACCGATGACGCGGGTGCGTTCGGCGCGGGGCTGGTGCAGGTGAACGTGATCGACCTGTTCGCGGCTGATCCCGACAAGAGCCCGACGAACGCGTTCTACGCGGCCGCCGTCGCGGTGATGTTTCTGCTGTTCACCACCACCGCGTCGGCGGGCGTTCTGTTGGAGGAAGAGCAGAACGGCACGCTCGAGCGGCTGCTGGTTTCGCGGCTGACCATGTCACAGTTACTCATCGGCCGGCTGGTTTATGTCTGGCTGCTGGGCATCGTGCAGTTATGCATTATGTTCCTCTGGGGTTGGTTGGTGTTTGGCATCAACCTGTTCACGCCGGCGCACCTGGCCGGGTTCGCAGTTATGGCGGCGGCGACATCGGCAGCGTCGGCCGGGTTCGGGCTGGTGCTCGCGACGGCCTGTCGGACGCGGGCGCAGCTCGACGGGCTCGGCACGATGCTCATCCTGGTCATGTCGGCCATCGGCGGGTGCATGGTGCCGCGCTTCGTCATGCCGGATTGGATGCAGAGCGTCGGGTTGATTACGTTTAACGCCTGGGCGCTGGACGGGTTCCAGAAGGTCTTCTGGTATGAGCGGCCGCTATGGGACCTGTGGCCGCAATTGCTCGTGCTGTTCGGGCTGGGGGGGGTGTTTGTTATGGTGGCGCGGGTTCTTTCCCGGCGTTGGGAGACGGTGTAGGACGCGGGGGCCGGGGGACTACGAAGCAGATATGTACCCGGCGCTGATCGGGTGTTGCTTGACGCAAAAGCACAGCGGGCCGACGGAGTTTTCCGCCGGCCCGCTGGGGTTACTCATTCAGAAACGTTCGCTGCCGGTCTATTCCGGCGGCTGGATGCAATTACCGTCCACCAAGCCGGCGACGAATGGATCGATATCGTCAAAGTTGACCATGTCGTTCCAGTCGCAGTCGTTGCTGCCGATGTAATTGCAGGTCGGGTTGCCGCCGTGCAGGTCGTTCCAGTTCTGCTCACCGACAAGAGCTGCGACGAAGTAGTCGATATCGTCGAAGTTGATCTCGCCGTCGCAGTTGGAGTCGCCGTGGCAGTCTTCCTCGTCGGAAGCCCGCAGGAGTATGTCCATGCGAATGGGCTTGGTCAGATCGATGATCGGGCTCGGGGTGAAGCCGGCACCGCCGGTGACGATCCGCGCCCAGCGCTGGTCGGTTGAGTCGAGCCAGAACCAGACCAGCAGCTCAGACTGACCGGGGTTGCCCTCGGTATCGCTGACTTCGCTGGCACTCGGCAGCGAGACCATGTCGCCGCCGGTGGAGCCTGAGTAGGTCGGCTCCTGGAAGAGCACTTCGTCGCCGACGGTGTTGGACTCGAAGTCGGCGATGACGAAGTCACTGCCGCCGTCGGCCTCGACGTTGACGACGTTGTCGACGTAGAGCTCGTAGAGACCGGTGCTGCGCTCGGCCGAGGCCGCATCGACGGCAATCGCCAGGTGTTCCAGCGTGCCGCGCGTCGCGGTGATCTCGTCGTCGCCGGTGAAGCCGACGATGTCGGTTCCGGTCGGGTCGAACGTCAGCGTCTGCCAGCTGTTAGACGGGCTGACGGCGACGCCTTGCGGAGCGCCGTTGACGACGCCGGTGGCACCGACCCATTCGATCTCATACTCGCCGCTGGTGCTGCCTTCGGATCCGAGGGCGCCGGTGTCGCCGGTCTCGCGGATACCGATGCAGATCAGCACGTCGCCGTTGCCGGCACCGACCTCGAGCGGATTGGACGCTTCGGTTCCAACCGTGTTGGTAGCCTCGGCGGTTATGCTCTCGAGGTGGACCAGCGGGCGGGTCAGGGTAACCACGACCTCGCCGTTCTCATCGGGCGCGGTGGTGGAATAGCCGATCAGCTCCGGCGTGGCATCGTAGATCTCGACCAACGTGACGTCACTGCTGACATTCTCGACCGTGACGGTCTCGTCGCCGTCTTCGATGGGGGCGGAGATTGCGGGTTCGGCCGGGGGCTGCGGGCCGATGGGCTCGAAGCGCACCGGACCGATCTCGGCCCAGTAATCGTCATAGTAGCGGTCATAGGCGCTGCCGCCGGTGTAGGCACTGCCGACACGGGCGACCTCGTAGGTCGTATCAGCGGTGAGCTGGAGGTTCTTCAGCGAGAGCAGGCCGTCGACGTAGACGTCCATGAGCTGGCCCTTGTGCACGATGGTGAACGTGTGCCAGCCGATCGAGCGCTGCGGGGCCTCGTATTCATCGAGGTCGATCCAGTCCGGTCCGCCGTTGCCGTTGAGACGGATGTCGTACGTTGCACCGCTGGTGTAGCCGGAGTCGTACGCGCCGACTTCGCAGAGCCACCAGTCGGTGGTCAGGTCGCCGTTGAGCTGAGCGAAGCCCTGGAAGTCATAAGCTGTGTCAACGCCGACCGGATCGTAGAAGTGGAAGTTCCAGACCACCGGCTCTTCGAGGGTCGGGACGGTCTCGGCGAACGTCCGCGCGATGCGGTTGGCCTCGTAGGCCGGCGAATGGACGGACTGCACGGCGCTCGGGTCATCGGTCGCGTTGCGATCGGTGTTGAGGTCGAGCCGATTGCCGTAGACCGTCGGCCACGCGGCCTCGTAGGTCGCCTGATCGTCTTCGAAGTCGTCACCGACGATCACGGTGGTGGTCGCGGTGGTGGTGGTTTCGACGGTGGCGTCAACGCTGTCGACGCCGCCGACGGTCATTGCGGCCGTAACCAGGTCACCCTGTACCAGGGCCGGGATCGAGACATCGCAACGAGTTTCGCCCAGCGTCGGGGTTACGGTGTTGACGACGGTGTCGTTGACCTTGACGCGTACTTCGGTCGCATCGGGATCGATGATGACCGTGACCGATTCCTCGCCGGCAGCCGGGGCCTTGTACATGGTCGGGCCGGGCAGAAGTACGTACACCGCTTCCGATTCAGGGCTGGTCAGCCCGTCGACGGTCTGAGTGGCGGTGAAGTACTGGCCGGTAGCCGCGGCCGGGAAGATATCCAGCGTCACGCTGGTGCTGATGGGGTCAACACCCTCGTCGGTGACGCCGCTGCGGTAGAGCTGTACCCAGGTGGCAGCCGGATCGATGCCGGTTACCGTTACCTGCGAGGCGCCGGGAATGATCGGCGCGACGACAGTGGGTGCCTCCGGGGGCTGCGGCGTGATGGTGTTGAAGTGTAGCGCGCCGGTGGCGACGGTGTAGTCGTCATACCAGGCGCCGCCGCCGTTGCTCGAATAGCCCGAGCCGATGGTGGCATTGGTGAATTCGAGGCCGGCGGTACGCGGCATGTTCTGCTTGGCCAGGATACCGTCGACGTAATAGTCGATGGTGTTGGTCTTGATGGCGGCCGTCAGCACGTGCCAGCCGTTTGAAGTAGTGGGGGCGCCAGGGTCGTTCATCACGAACCAGCCGCTGGTTTCGCTCGGCCCGCCACTCAGGCAGCGGCCAGAGTAGTAGCTGCCCAACATCGAGTTGGTCTTGCCCAGGGTGACGATTTCGCCACCGTCGCCGCGCAATTCGGTCCACTGACGGAAGAGTCCGTAGTTGGAGGCGTCGTCGTAGAAGCTGATGTTCCAAATCAGCGGCTCGGTGTCGCTACCGGCGACGGAAGTGAACGGGGTTATCAGCAGACTGCGATTGGCCGCCACGCCGCTGCCGGTGTCGTCGCTGTATGCGGCTTTCTCCGCACCGGTGGTGGGGGTGGCGTTCCAGGTGTCGTCCAGTACCAGTTGGATGTCGCTGCCGGCGGTATCCGCTTCCCAGACCAGGTTAAAGGCGGCCTGGTTGGTGTATTCGAAGTTGTCGAAGAAGGTAGCGGTAGCGATCGTATCGGTCGTCACGATTACCGTGGCGGAAGGATCGCTGGCGGCGCCGGAGGCTTCCTGGGTCGCGTAGACCTCATCGCCCATCGTCAGGCCGCTTACCGGCACGTCGACGGAAAATTCGCCGTCCGGATCGATATTACCGACCGGGCTGTCGTTGACGTACACGACGACGTTGTCGCTGGCGGAATCCAACCAGGTGACGCGTACGGTCGCATCACCCGCGGCGGGCAGCAGGCCGATGGCCGGCATCGGCGGAGCGACGCGCACGCCCTCGGACTCTGAGCTTTCCTGGCTGTTGATGGTCTGCGTGGCCGTGTAGGTGTCGCCGGCGGTCGCGCCGTGCGGCAGCGTGAAGTCGACGGAATCGGCGCCGGCCGGATCCACGGTCTGGTCCGGATCGGTGCCGTTGTCGACCTTCAGCGTGACCAACGTAGCCGTGCTGTCGACGTCTTCAACCGTTACGGTCGTGGCGTCGGGGAGGATCGGCGACACGACGGTCGGACGCGGAATCGGGTCAGGGTCGGGGGCGTCGAACTGAAGCTCGTCGATCGCAACGTCGATGGTGACGGCCAGGTCGTCGACGACGTTAACGAACGCGATGTGTTCGAGGGTGCCACGCGGCGGGTCGACGTCGAGGACGCCGTCGCCGGTGAAGCCGACGATGCCGCCGCCAAGATCAGAGCTGTCGACGATGATGTGGCCGGTATCGAGGTCGAAGGTGATCGACTTGGCGCCGCCACCGACCGGCAGGATGTACTGCGGTACGGGGACCTTGTTGCCGGCCGTGCCGAGGGTGTACCCGGCGCGGATTTCGTCATCCGTCGTCGGGGTGGTATCGAGGATACCGTCGGGGCCGGGGCTGATGATCGCAGTGCCCGGCGGCAGATCGAGTCCTGTTTCACCGATGTCGGTGCCGAGGGGGTACTCCTGGATGTCGTCACTCTCCGAATCGGCTTCGGTGTCGACGATCATGTCCTCGCCGGCGGTAATGCCGTTGGGGGTCATGTCGACGCCGATCCACTCGATCTCGCCGCTGGTACCGCCGTCAGACATCTGCGGGACGGCGACGCCGGTCTCGCGGACGCCGAGCACCAGGCCGATGTTGCCACGGATCACCTCGCTGAAGTTGGTGATCTTGAAGCTGACGGTGCCGTCAATATGTACCGACGGGTTGGGCCAGACGTTGCCCTGGTTGGTGGTCAGACGCACCCAGGAGCCGAGCTCGGTCTCATCCACCCACTTGAAGAAGATGCGCAAGGCGCCGGCGCCATCGGTGGCGAGTTCGGCGTCGGGCCAGGCGTTGTTGTTGTCGTACGTACTCGATCCGCTGTTGGCGACGATGAAGTCGGAGGTGGAGGGGGAGAATTCCGGAATCTGGAACATCTCGTGGTAGGTCGTGTCACCGACGTTGTCGTCCCAGCCGACCAGGGGCGAGGGGTTCTGTGCCGAGGCCGCCGCTGGCAGCAGCAGCAGCGCAGCAGCACCAAGCCAGGCGAGGTATCTGCATTTCTTCATGTTGCTTTCCTCCATAAATCGCTTCAGATCTTCCGTGCCGGGGTGCGCGAGGCAGGGTACCGGCGTGTTTCGGAGACACAGTTCATAGAGACCGATGACAAGGCAGAGTGGTCGCGGGTGTCGCGACTCGCTCCCGAAAACGGACATGCTCCGCCCCGTCGCGGGACGACGAAGCGGAGCATGTCAAAGACGCTGTTCATTGTGTTGCGAGACAATCTTCAGACCACGGCCGCGTCCCCTCAGAAACGACCAGCGCATGTTGTCTAATGCCGCGCCGCGGTCGAGACCGTCTCGAACTTAGCGGCGACGAATCAGCAGACCGAGGGCCAGCAGCGCCAGGGCGGCCGGCTCAGGGATGTTGTACACGGCCAGATCGTCGAACCACACGATTTCCTGCGAGCTGTAGCTCGTGCCGATGGAGATCGTGTCGTAGGTGTAGCCGGCGTTCTTCGAGACGACGGTGCCGAGCGTGTCGTCCACGTAGAACAGAATCTCGTTGTCCTTGATGATCGCCTGGAGCTTGCGCCACTCGGTGGTACGAGTGAACACGGAGTCGCCGGTGGTCGCGCCGATGTCCCACCAAGTCCAGCCAGAGCCGCCGCGGCCATGGTAGTAGGTCTGGCCGTTGCTGCTGTTGAAGCCCAGCATGGCCAGGTCGTCGGTTGTGCCATCGGTGCTTCCTTCGAGGCGCACGTAGGAGCGGGTCCACCAGTGCAGCTCGTCGACATCCACCATCACCTCTAATACGAGCGGCGTGGCGTCAGTGGCCTCGTACTCGGCGCCGAGCGCCTGACTGATCTGCCCCTTCGAGGTGAGATCGTTCGAGACGGACTGACCATCGCTGTAGCCCTTGGCCTGATCCAGCGTCTGGCCTGCGCCCCAAGCAGCGTCGAAGGCTGCCTGATCGGCATAGGAATCAAAGTCGTCGAAGAAACTCGCCATCGCGGTTGCCGCGAAGACCAGTACCACACCAAGTGCTAGTGCTTTTCTCATTACGTCCTCCTCCACAGTCGTTTTGGTACAGGAATCTGAGTCACGCTCGGGTGGTCTTCCTCAATGCCTGCCCGAGATCAGATTCACCACTCCTCAACCAGAACACTCTCACAAAATCGCGGACGAGCCGCGAATACGTTCGTCTTTGATCTGCCAATCGACGTGTCGGGTCGTGCTTCAGGTCGGTGCGATCACGGCCACATGACACGTTGCTCGACCGACACCCCTATCTCATTCTCCTTCTCCCTTCACTGCTTCTTAGTATACTGCTCGGGTCATTGGTTCACAAGCATAACCATGAGTTCCCCGTAACCGGTATCGGCAGCTCCGGAGATCTATATTTTTCTGCCCCCATAATCGCGATAAGTCTTTGAATGATATGATGTTGTGTCGGTTTCGGGCAGGCGGAACGGGGGTCAGATTTCGGCCTGGGGCGCAGATTTCGGACCGAGATTCCATTATAAAATTATATAAGCAATCGGGCGTGCGCCGGTGGGCACACGCCGTTGCAATGAGAACTGACGGCCACCATGATGAGGTCGGTTAGGGAAAGAAGCAAACGTCCCCACACCTGTTGGCGCTGTCGCCGATTGAATGTGACGCCGTCCCATGCTCGTAACTGCTAAGTCGAGGAACTCCGCCATGAAGACCGGCTCCCTGATATCGTCCCGGCTGCGTCCGCTGAGTCTGTTGTGCTTGTTTGGTGCGCTCGTCGTGGCCAGCAGTGCCCAGACCATCACGGTCGACAACGAGGATGCAGAGTTTTCGCTGCTCTCGGGTGAATGGTCGACCGGCACCTATGGCACGCCGTGGGGATCGTACTACCACTGGGCGATGACCACCGGGGTCGGCGAGGCGTCGGCGTCGGCGGAGTGGCGTCCGGATCTGCCTGTCAGCGGCTACTACTACGTCTCCGTCTACTACGTGCCGGGCACCAATCGCGCGGAGGACGCACCGTTCACCGTGCATCATGCCGGCGGCGACACGCTCGTTGAGATCAACCAGCAGATCAATGGCGAGACCTGGGTGCAACTGGGCGCGTTCAGCTTCAACGCCGGCACGAGCGGGTCGGTCGAGCTGAGCAACGATGCCGGCGCGAGCGTCGTTATCGCCGACGCCGTGCGTTTCGAGGCGGCGGTTACCACGGTTGAGCTGGCCATGCTGGTGAATCCCCCCGGGTGGGGCACAACCACGCCGGCGCCGGGCGGACCCTACGCGCAGTACCTGAACGAAGTGGTTCCGATATCGGCCGAGGCGTACGAGGGCTATTCGTTCCATCACTGGGAGGTGACGGCCGGGGCGGCCGTGACCGATCCGAGTTCGCCGGATACGACCGTGGTCATGGACGAGGACAAGACGGTGCGTGCGGTGTTTGTTGCGGGTGGCAGCCCGAGCGAGGAGTTCCGCGGGTTCTGGGCGGACGCGTTCCACGTTGGGTTCAAAAGTACGTCGCAGATTGACGACATGATCACCCGCGCGCTGTCCGGCAATTACAACGCCATCCTGCCGGAGATCATGGCCTATCAGGATTCCGGCTCAAGCGCCCACGGCGCCTACTGGGACTCGGCGATCGTGCCGCAGGCGACCGACATCTCCGGCGGTATCGATCCGCTGGCGTATCTCGTGCAAGAGGCGCACGCCAACGGGCTCGAAGTGCACCCGTGGCTGGTGACGTTCCGGGCCTCGTCCAGTTGGCCGCCCAGCGGGAACACCACGCTCGCCAACCATCCCGAGTGGATCATGGTCACCGAGGACAACATCGGCGACGGCCCGCAGCCGACCAACGGCAAGTACGAACTCGATCCCGGCTGCCCCGGCGTGCAGGAATACCTGCTCTCCATCGTCCGCGAGCTCGTCACCAACTACGACATCGACGGTATTCATTGGGACTACATCCGCTACACCGATTCAACGTCGGGTTACCCGGCCTATACGTGGTTTGATGATTCCGGGCTGGCCCGCTTCAAGCGCATCAGCGGCTACAGCGGCACGCCGTCGCCGACCTACGGTGCCTGGTGCGACTTTCGGCGACGCGAGATCACCGAGCTGATCCGTCGGGTGCAGGTGGAGATCGCCACCAACACGAACAATCCGCAGCAGCCGCTACGGCACTCGGCCGCGCTGGTTACGTGGGGCAATGCCCCGTCCAGCTTCGAGTCCACCAGTTCGTGGGCGGTGTTCCAGAACTGGCGCGAGTGGACCGAGCAGGGTTACCTCGACACGGCCATTCCGATGACTTACTACGACTACGATACGTACCCGCTCTGGTATCAGAACTGGGTCGACGCGTCCGTCGGGTGGTCCTACGATCGTCACTGCGTGATCGGCCCGGGCGTGTACCTCAACGACTTCGAAGATAGTCTCGTCGAGATCGAGTACACCCGCAGCGCCGGCGCCGACGGTGTCTGCACCTATTCGTATGCTGACACCAACAGCGGCTCGTCAGAATGGGAGTGGTATACGGACTGGGCACCGGAGGTGTTTGACGAGCCCGCCGCCACGCCGGAGATGACCTGGCGCGACCCGCTGACGACATCGGAGGGCAACGTGTACGGGCGCGTCACAGATGGTGCTACCGGCGAGCCGATCGACGACGCCGAGATTGAGCTGGACGGTTCGGCGGTTGCGTACACTGATGGGAACGGGTTCTTCGTCATCACGCGCATCGGCGGCTCGACCGCCGGCGTGCCCGTGGCCATAACGGCAACGTACTCGGGCTACGCCGACGTGACCCGGTCGGCCGTGCTGGTCACCTGCGCTGGCTATACTGAAGCCAACTTGGCGTTCGGCGATTGGCGCAACGGCGACTACGACGTTGACGGCGACGTTGACGGCGACGATTTTGCCCAGTTTGAGGTGTACCTGACCGGCCCGGATCAGGGCCCGCCGGCGCCCGGCGGTGACCTGTTCGACTTCGACTTCGACGACGACATCGACCTGCACGACTTCCGCGACATGCAGCGAGACACGGGCTCGTCGCCGCCGCGTGGCTACGGCGCGGCCCGATAAAGTAGCGATGCGAACACGACGGCCGCGATGATCCCGACCGCGTCAGCGATCAGACAGGCTCCCAGCGTGTGCCGCATGCGCCTGATGCCCACCGAGCCGAAATATACCGTCATGATGTAGAACGTCGTTTCGGTGCTGCCCTGCATGACTGAGGCGGCGTAGCCGATGAAGCTGTCCGGGCCGTGGTGTTCGAACAGCTCGAGCATCACACCGCGGGCACCGCTGCCCGACAGCGGGCGAACGATCGCCAGCGGAATCAGCTCCAGCTTTTCGGCATGTGCTTCCCAGCCGACCCAACCCAGCGCGACTGTCAGGGCCGACTTGATGTCCTCGATCGCACCACTGGCACGGAACACCGCGATCACGAGTAGAATGGCGACCAGGTAGGGGATGATCATGACGGCGATGCCGAAGCCTTCTTTGGCGCCGGTCACGAACGAGTCGTACATCGGCACGCGCCGAAACCACGCCACCACCACGACCACCAGAATGATCGCCGGGATGGCCCACTGGCTGACCAGGTCTGCGATTTCCAACAAGCCTGCCATCTAAGCACCCTCCTCGTGCGGCTCATCGGGGGCCGGTGTTGTTTCCACGGATGAACCCGTGGTGGGCGCGACGTCCGGCCGGCGGCGCAGCGGGTAAAAACGCCGCAATAGCCGAACGGCCAGAATGGCGGCGATCGTGCTGCACGTGGTTGCCAGGATGGTGGCGAAGATCACGCTGGCCGGGTCGCTGCTGCCGGCCGCCTTGCGATAGGCGACGATGGTGAACGCCACCAGCGAGATGCTGCTGGTGTTGATGGCCAGGAACATCACCATGCTGTCGCTGGCCGTCTTCTTATCGCGGTTGAGCGCCTGCAACTCCTTCATCGCCTTGAGCCCCAGCGGCGTGGCCGCGTTGTCCAGCCCGAGCAGATTGGCGGCCAGGTTCATGACCACCGCGCCGCCCGCGGGATGGTCGCGCGGAATGTCCGGGAACAGCCAGCGCAACACGGGCCGCAATAGCCGGGCCAGCAGCGTTACCAGGCCGGCGTCCTCGGCGATTTTCATGATGCCCAGCCACAACGCCATCATGCCGATCAGCGCGATGCAGATCTCGACGCTGGACTGGGCCGAGTCGATGGCGGCATTGGTCAGACGCCGGCCCATCGCGCTGAGGGCACCGCTGCGCGATTGTTCCGCGGGTGCGACAGGTGTATCGTCAGCCGGCGCCGCCTGTGTGGTGGCCGGCTGAGCCTGTGTGGCGGTTGGTGCTGCCTGCGTTGCCGTCGGCTGCGGTTCCGGGGGGGCGGTTGTCGGCGGGGGGGCCAGGGCGGCCCTGCCGAAGCCATACACCAGCCCGATCGCCAACAATCCGAACCAGATCTTGTTCAGCACAACGTGTCTCCTGGCGGCCTGGGGGCGACTTGATCGGCCCGCCTATCGTAAACGAGCGCCGGCCCAGCCGCATCCGCCGTCAGATGCCGGCACAGAACGCCCAACCGCCCGCGGCTGATGTCCGGGAATCGTGTGCCGCTCCGGGGCCGGTCGTTTCCGGCCGATCGGATTGGTATAATGCCGAATTCTCCGATTGCGACGGACGGACCCCGGCCGGCAGAGGATCATGGACCAGCAGCACATCCGCAATTTCTCGATCATCGCCCACATCGACCACGGCAAGAGCACGCTGGCGGACCGCCTGCTGCAACTGTCGGGTGCGGTCTCCGAGCGCGATCTCAGGGAGCAGTTACTCGACGGGATGGACCTAGAACGCGAGCGCGGCATAACGATCAAGGCGTCGGCGGTAACGCTCGAGATGTCGGTCGATGGTCAGATGTACATGTTCAACCTGATCGACACGCCCGGGCACGTGGATTTTCACTACGAGGTCGACCGGGCGCTGGCGGCCTGCGACGGGGCGCTGCTGGTGGTCGACGCGACGCAGGGCGTGCAGGCCCAGACCGTCGCCAACGCCTACGCCGCCGTCGGCAACGACCTGGAAATTATCCCGGTCATCAACAAGATCGACCTGGCCAGCGCTCATCCCGAAGACGCCGCCCTCGAAGTCGAGCACGTCCTCGGCATCAGTGCCGACGATGTGCAGTTCGTCTCGGCCAAGAGTGGCGAGGGCGTGCTGGAGATGATCCAGGCGATCGCGCGCCTCCTGCCGCCGCCCAAGGGCGACGCCGACGGGCCGCTTCAGGCACTCATTTTCGACAGCGAGTACAACGATTATCGGGGCGTGATCTGCTACATTCGGCTCGTCTCGGGCACGGTGCGCAAGGGTCAGAAGATCCTGCTCATGGGCCGGAAGCGAACGTACCTGATCACCGAATTGGGTAAGTTCCGCCCCAAGATGACCGCCTGCGAGCAGCTCTCCGCCGGCGAGACCGGCTACATGGTCGCGAGCATCAAGGCGCTCCAGGACGTGACTGTCGGCGACACCATCACCGACGCCGTCCATCCGGCCGAGAAGCCCCTGCCCGGCTACCAGCCGCCGCAACACATGGTGTTCTGCGATTTCTACCCGTCCAGCGGCGAGACTTACGACGCTCTGCGCGAGGCGCTCGAGCGCCTCAGCCTCAACGATTCGTCGTTTACATTCTCACCCCAGCACAGTGATGCGCTCGGCCCGGGCTATCGGTGCGGCTTCCTCGGCCTGCTGCACATGGACATCGTCCAGGAGCGGCTCGAGCGCGAGTGCGGCGTCAGTGTCGTGCAGACCGCGCCAAGCGTCACCTACGAGGTTAAGCTGCGCGACGGGGCCGTGCAGGTGGTTGAGTCGGCCGGTGATCTGCCCGACATGGGCGCCATCGACGAGCTGCGCGAGCCGATTATCGAGATGCAGATAATCACGCCGGCCGAATGTGTCGGCAGCATCATGCAACTCGCCGAAAATCGTCGCGGCGATTTCAAGAAGCAGGAATACCTCTCGTCGACGCGTGTAATTCTGACGTACGAATTTCCGTTCAACGAGATTCTGTACGACTTTTATGACAAGCTGAAGAGCGTCACACGCGGGTATGGAACGATGGACTATCACGTCGTCGGCTATCGCGCCAGCGACCTGGTCAAGCTCGACATTCTGGTGAATACAACGCCGGTGGATGCGCTCAGCCTGATTTGTCACCGCACGCGGGCCGAGTCGCGCGGCCGGCGCTTCCTGATCAAACTTCGGCGTGAGATTGGCCGGCAACAGTTCGAGGTCCGGCTCCAGGCGGCGATTGGGCGTAAGGTGATCGCATCGGAGACGATCAAGCCATACCGCAAGGACGTGACGGCGAAATGTTACGGTGGCGACGTAACGCGCAAGCGCAAGCTGCTGGAGAAGCAGAAGGAAGGCAAGCGGCGGATGAAGACGATCGGCCGCGTGGACATCCCGCAAAAAGCCTTCATGACCGTCCTAGATCCGGACGACTAGCCACACCCCCTCCACCGCTTGCGGGGGAGGGGATTCAAGGGGAGGAGGTCAGCCCGCGCAGCGCGACACCAACTCCTGCACACATCACCGACGATCCTGAACCCTGGCGAACTCTCTGCCGACCCCTAGAATGTCATAAACGGCCGGCCGGCCGGGCCGTTGTTGCCGGGCCGGGTTGATGTGGCTGGTTAGCTGGAGGCCAAGCGCGTGGGACCTGATACTGCTGGGCCGGATTTTGTGGACGTCGATTCGCTGCTGACCGACGACGAGCGGCAGGTACAGCAGACCGTCGGCCGCTTTGTCGACGAACGCGTTCTGCCGATCATCGCCGACTGCTTCGAGCAGGGCCGATTTCCGACCGAATTGATCCCCGAAATGGCCCAGCTCGGGCTGTTCGGGCCGACCATGCCGGACTACGGCTGTGCCGGGCTGTCGAACGTCGCGTACGGGCTGATCATGCAGGAGCTCGAACGCGGCGACAGCGGCCTGCGCAGCTTCGCCTCCGTCCAGAGCGGCCTCTGCATGTACCCGATAGACGCCTTCGGCTCCGACCAGCAGAAACAACACTACCTACCCGCCATGGCCCGCGGCGAAACCGTCGGCTGCTTCGGCCTGACCGAGCCCGACGGCGGCTCCGATCCCGGCCACATGAAAACCACCGCCCGCCAGGCCGGCTCCGACTGGATCATCAACGGCGCCAAGATGTGGATCACCAACGGCACCCTCGCCGACGTCGCCATCGTCTGGGCCCGCACCGACGACGGAATCCGCGGCTTTCTCGTCGACAAAGACACGCCGGGCTATGCGACGCGCGATATCGAGCACAAGTTCTCGCTGCGCGCGTCGGTCACGTCCGAGCTGTATTTCGACGATTGCCGCGTGCCCGATAGCCAGCGTCTGCCCGGCGCGACCAACCTCGCGGCCGCCTTGAGCTGCCTCACGCAGGCTCGTTACGGCATCGCCTGGGGCGCGGTCGGCGCCGCCCAGGCCTGCTATCGCGAAGCGCTCGAATTCGCCCGCAACCGCGTGCTGTTCGGAACGCCGCTGATCAACAAGCAGATCGTCCAGCAGCGTCTGGCCGACATGGCCCGACGCATCTCAACCGCCCAGCTCCTGGTCTGGCAGCTCGGCCGGCTGAAAGACCAGGGCACCATGCACCACGCCCAGGTCTCGCTGGCCAAATGGAACAACGTCCGCATGGCCCTCGACGTCGCCCGCACGGCCCGCGACATGCTCGGTGCCGGCGGCATCACCATCGAGCAAACCCCGATCCGCCACCTGCTCAATCTTGAGAGCGTCATCACCTACGAAGGCACCGAAACGATCCACCAACTGATCGTCGGCAAGCAAATCACCGGCATAGACGCATTCTGATTTCCCGAACGGGAGCATCTTCAGAAACGATCCTGTGTGCCACTGTTCTTGAACAGTGGATTCTCAGGCTGTCTGTGTCTTATGAGAGGTGGGGCTGGCGTTTGAGTCTGCGAGTCAATTGCCCGAAGCCGAAGTGGGGCGGGCGTCTCGCCCGCCATGCTTGGATTGCCGATCCTCAAACGGCGGGCGGGACGCCCGCCCCACTTGTCGTACGGAGCCTCTGAGGAGATGCGTTGGCGGTAGGGGGGCTTTCGCGACGTCCACAAACGCCACCGGGCCGACCTTTTCAGGCCGGCCCGGTGCGGGTTCGCGAAAGGAAACTCGTCTGCACAGGAGAAAACAAGCCACCATCCCTGACAGCACCAGTTCTTACGCGTGCTCCCGGGCACAATCAATCGGCCTCTGCCCGGGGCCGGTAAGAGTGCCGCCGCCGACCGCTGAGGTCGCTGCGTCGGTCAGCGGACGCGAACGAATCGCCCGCGTTGCCTGGACGGTGTCATAACTCCGTGTCAGTTTTACTTGTGCGGCAGGCCCAGTTTCGCCAGCGACTCGCTGATCTCGCCCAGGATGGCCGGATCGTCAATCGTCGCCGGCATGCGGTACTCCACACCGTCGGCGATCTTCTTCATCGTCCCGCGCAGGATCTTACCGGACCGTGTCTTCGGCAGGCGCTGCACAACGACGGCCTGCTTGAACGACGCAACCGCACCGATCTTGTCGCGGACCATCTGGATCAATTCCTTGACGATCTCGTCGTCGCCGCGGTCCACGCCGGCCTTCAGCACGACCAGCCCCACGGGCACCTCGCCCTTCAGCTCGTCCGATACGCCGATAACCGAGCATTCCGCGACGGCCGAATGCGCCGCCAGCACCTCTTCCATCCCGCCGGTCGATAGCCGATGGCCGGCGACGTTAATGATGTCATCAATTCGGCTCATGATGAAGAGGTAGCCGTCCTCGTCGCAATAGCCGGCATCACCCGTCAGGTAATACCCCGGATACTGCGACAAATACGCATCCTTATAGCCCGCGTCGTTGTTCCACAGCGTCGGCAGACAGGCCGGTGGCAGCGGCAGCTTCACCACGATGTTGCCGATCTTGTTGGCCGGCAGCTCCTGCCCACTCTCGTCGAGGATACGCACGTCGTACCCCGGCGCGGGCTTGGTCGGTGAGCCGGGCTTCACCGGCAACAGCTCAATCCCCATGCAGTTTGCCGCAATGGCCCACGCGGTCTCCGTCTGCCACCAGTGATCGATCACCGGCACGCCGAGCATCTTGCCGGCCCACTCCAACGTGGCCGGATCGCACCGCTCGCCCGCCAGGAACAGCGCCTTGAAGTTCTTGAGATCATAGTCTGCCAGGAACTTGCCCTCTGGGTCCTCGCGCTTAATCGCCCGGAAAGCGGTCGGTGCGGTGAACAGCACCTTGACGTTATGCTGCGAAATCACCCGCCAGAACGCGCCCGCGTCGGGCGTGCCCACCGGCTTGCCCTCGTACACGATCGTCGTGCAGCCCTTCAGCAGCGGCGCGTAGACGATGTACGAATGCCCGACGACCCAGCCGATGTCCGAGGCGGCCCAATAAACGTCGCCCGCCTCGACGTCGTAGATGTTCTTCATTGTCCAGTACATCGCCGCCGCGTGCCCGCCGTTGTCACGCACCACGCCCTTCGGAATCCCCGTCGTGCCCGACGTGTACAGGATGTACAGCGGATCGGTCGCCTTCACCGGCACGCAATCCCGCGGCTCGGCGGCCGCACACGCTTTCTCCCAGTCCACGTCGCGCCCGGGCACCATGCTCGCCTCCGCTTGCGGCCTCTGCATGATGATGCACTTGCTGGGCTTGCTGGTCGCCATCTCGATCGCCTGGTCGAGCAGCGGCTTGTATTCGATGATGCGCTTGCCCTCGATGCCGCACGAGGCCGACACGATCAGCTTCGGCTTGGCATCGTTGATCCGCGTGGCCAGCTCCTTGGCGGCAAACCCGCCAAAAACCACGCCATGCACAGCCCCGATGCGGGCACAGCCCAACATCGCGATCAGCGATTCGGGCACCATCGGCATATAGATAATCACGCGGTCGCCCTTGGTGACGCCCTGGTCGGCCAGCGCACCGGCGAACTTCGCCACCTGGTCGCGCAGCTCGGCGTACGTGATGGTGCGGACGGTGTTCGTTACCGGACTGTCGTATATGATCGCGGGTTGGTCGCCCCGGCCGGCCGCCACGTGCCGATCTACAGCGTTATGACACGTGTTCAGCTCGCCGCCGGCGTACCAGCGGTACAGCGGCTTATTCGAGTCATCGAGAACGCGATCCCATTTACGCGCCCAGTCGATGGACTCCGCCACCTCGGCCCAGAATCCCTCAGGATCCTCCATCGAGCGTTTGTACACCGCCTCGTAGCCCGCACCACTCATTTTGCTCTCCTCTGCCTGCTCGGGGCGCCATGTGCGCCGGCAGCACGTATCACTCAGGGTTAACCGCGATTTAACTACGTGGAAGCGAGGTCCTCGCACCCGCCAGCGATCATACGCCCTGCACTGGTTCCGTGCAAAGGAGTGCAGAAATGCCCCAAACAAGGGCCCGTTGAGGAGAATTGGGTTGACGACACGCCCGCCCCATGAATATCATGACCAGTAGCAGTTCCTGTGAGCGAAGGGGAAAGATGTCCTTCGCCCAGAATAGTATTCGTTGAAAGCTGTCAATCGTTAGTCGCCGGCGCTCGTGTTGCGCCTCGATCGCGACTCGAATGCGGAAATCCGGGCCGATTGAGTTCTAGTTTTGCTCCGATAACCACTCACAGTGGCTCGGTGTTCGGCCGGAGTTCCCGGAACGCTATCGATTCGAGATACGGTACAAATGTGCATGTCAAACGAACGGATTTACTTGCGGCGTTCGACGCCACGACCGCGTCCGCCGCTTTGCCGCGTCAGCCACGAGGCGGGAAGGAGGTAGAGTGAGCCCCATTCTGGCCGAGTGACTCACCGGTTATGAGTCTGCCTAACGCCGATAGGCGGCCCACCTCGACGCCCGCGACGAAACCAACGCGGTCGGCAGGTCGGCAAAGCATGGGCAGCAGCAACAGGCCGGCACCCGACCGACGTTGATCACCCGCTTTTCATGGGTTTTTCTGATTTCTGCTTCCAACAACGCTCACCCTTGTATGCGGAAGATCGACACTCGGACGGACTCGCCGGCCTTTTCGCTGCGCACAACGCGGCAGGGGCCAACCTGGCCGGGCACGGGCAGCCCATCACACTTGGCACGGGGGCCACTGTTCCGAAAGCAGCATCCCACCCCCTTGTGGCACCGGTTTTTAACCGGTGGGGCGTGCCGGCTACGAACCCCAATGCCACGGCTATGAGATCGGCTCCGCTTTCATCCGCAATGGTGTACGGAGTCCATGCAGCCTGTTCTTGAGATAGCAGTGGATCAGTTGAGCAGGAGACCGTTCGCCTACGGTGAACTCTGTGCCCCGCTCCGCTCGGCCCCGCTACGTCCCGATGTACCGCGCGTACACGTTCCGGGCGACGGCCGGATCACTGGTCCCTTGAACCAGCGCCCGGCCATCCGGGAACACCGCGATCACGTGGTCGTCCGTCTTGAACTTCAGCATGAATTCGTTCACCTGCGGACGCATGTGCGCCGGCAGTCGCCCGGCCAGACGCCGCAGGTTGAGTTCCTCTGTCTGGGTCGGCATGACCTGAATGGCGTTTTGGCCACACAGCGTCGTCGTCTCGACCCCGGGTTCCCGATCGAGAAACTCGAACTCATGGCGGCCGCAGCACGGACAAGCATCGCTGTGCTCGGGAGAAACATCGATCGAACGCACCCGGTGATTCCACACGTCGACAGTCGTCAGCCGCCCCGCGGCCACCGCCTCCGCGCCGCCCACCAGCAACTGAATCGCCGCAACGCTCTGTAGATTCGCGACGATGGCCGCCGTCGCGCCGAGAATCCCCGCCGTCTCGCACGTCGGCAGCTCGCCCACCGTCGGCGGATCGGGAAAAACACACCGCAGGCAGGGCGTTCGCCCCGGCCACACCGGCAACACCAGCCCCTCGGTACCGATGCACCCGCCATAGACCCACGGCACACCTTCGCGTACCGCCAGATCGTTGATCAGATAGCGTGTGGTGAGGTTGTCCGTCCCGTCGAGCAGCAGGTCGGCGTCTTCGCAGAGTTCGGCCGCGTTGCCGGCATGCAGGTCACAGACCCGCGCCTCGACCTCGACGCCCGAATTGACCCGGTGCAGCTTGCGGGCGGCCGCCTCCGCCTTCGGCAGGTTCTCGCGCACGTCGGCCTCGTCAAAGAGCACCTGCCGTTGGAGGTTGTCCAGCTCGACGAAATCGCGGTCGATGATCCGCACAAACCCCACGCCGGCGCGCACCAGCGTGCTAGCAAGGTGGCTGCCCAGCGCGCCGCAGCCGACCAGCGTGACCTGGGCGTGACGCAGGCTAAGCTGACCCGCTTCGCCGATCTGCGGCAAAACGAACTGACGCGCGTAGCGAGCCAAGCCCTTGGGGACGCGTTGAGCTTTGTTTGAATCGGTCATGCGCGCCACTTTAGCGCCCGGGTCAGCTCGTGGCCAGCACGCCGCCGATGATGGCCCCAATGAACAGCACTAGGCTGTTGCCGACAATGAACAGAAACATGCTCAGGCCGGCAATGGCGCCGAAGATCGGCAGCCCGGAAGCGAGCGTAGCCAGAGCCGCGGTGACCGCGCCGGCCGCAACACAGGGCAGCAGAGCGGCCAGCAGCCCGTTGCTCACACCGCCTGCTTTCTTACCGCCGACTATGCCGGCAATAAGTGGTCCGATAATCGGCAGCCAGCATAGCAGAATCAGAACCAGCAGCATCCACAGCAGCCCCCGCGTTACGCTGCCCTGACGGATGCCGGCGGGCATCAGGATTCTCCCGACGGGGGGGCGAGCGGGGGTTCGTACTGGCCGACGGCACGCGAATACTGCCAGACCTTCCAGGTGCTATGGGCGGCGCTGGCATTGACGAGGGCGAAGATGAACAGCAGGAACCCGTCCGTATCGCTGAAGTAGATCCAGATGACGCCGACGCCCAGGCACAGCAGCGTGGCCACCAGGGAACTGAACAGGTCGACCAGCGTTGCACCGGGGAGCTTCAGCAGGCTCATCAGCAGGCCCAGCAGGATCGCAAACCCGATGCAGCGCGCACCCCAGACGAGAACCGTCACAGACCCGTCGTAAATCGCGTCGCCGGTTACACCCACCAGCCCCAGCCCAAAACCGACGTACAGAAACAGGCCGGCAGAAATCAGCGCGGTGAAGATCGGCGGCTCCGGCGGCACGCTACGCTGCTGCGCGTCGGGCGGCGGCTGCGGTGATTGTTGCTGATCGTCGTTCATGACCCCACATCCTCCGTCTGACATCCGCCGGCAGGTCCGTCTACACCGTCATGGTAGCGGCCCGCCGCCGGCGCGTCACGCGAGATCGTCCGATAGTCAGGTCGCGTGGGCGTCCTGCCCGCCAGCGTGCGTGAGTGGGGGGTTGCGAGTCAACCGTGAAGTGGGCCGGCCGTTCTCGTCCGCCGAGCCAGTCCCCCGGGCAGTGTCGCCGCCAACTGCATAAAAAAAGTGACCGACCGAGCCAGCCCCACGGCCAACCCGATCGGCACTTTAATGGGAGATATCGTTTATCCGCGTCTTGCGGCTACCGGCGGCGCAGGGCCAGCACGCCCAAACCGAGCAGAAGCAGCCCGGCCGGCTCGGGAACCGGAGTCGGATAGAAAAGCTACGCCAAAGAACGACACCTGGTCAGGGTTCACGTTGTAGACCGAAAAGGTCGCCGTATCGCCCGGGTAAACCGGATCCGTGTAGAAGAAAAGGTCGATCGTGGCACCGATCGTGGCGTTGTCCACGTCCCAAGTGAGCGGGCTCTGGCTGCTCTGGGGCTCGTAAGGCGAGTCTACGACCCAATCAACCAGCGAGATATCCTGACCGCCGTACGGATCGTAAATCTCGAAATGGAAATCGCCCCAGGGTTCGCTGCCGTTATTCGTTACGGTAACGTTGACCCAGCCGGCCCAGGGGGCGTCGTCCGCGTGGATTTGCTCCTCCACCTCGCCGAGGGCCATTTCGCCAGACCAGTCAAGATCGTGAGCGGTCGCAATCGATACAACACCAGCAACCAAGACGATAGACAGCAGATAACGCATTGGGGCCATCATAACTTTCCACCTCCGGGTCGACTCGCGTACACGTGTCGGCTTGACTGCCACGAGCCAAACCAACAGATGATACCCTTTTAGGCTCCCGCCGCCGAAAAGTCAATTATGTTTTTTGGAATTTCCGCTTTCACCGACCAAACCAGCCGTTGACCGCGGGCGTCGAGGGGATCCATGACGGCGGTCGGCAATCCGCCCGCGGGCCACTTCCGGCCGGCGCATCGGCCCCTTCCCACCCCGTCTGTACCCCCCTGACCGCCTCGCATCATTGTCTTTATCAGGACGTTACTGGCGTCGTCTAGCAGAGCGTTGCCCAATCGGCATTCGAGTACTTGGCTCCCACGCCAAACGGAACTTGGCCAACGACAGCGCCGTGACTTACAATCATGGTGACCTTGTGGGGTCCACCATGTACCGGGCGACGTTTGATCAGCAGAATCAGCAGACCGCGGCTCAGCAGGTCACGTACACCGCGTTCGGCGAGCCGGTGGTGCCGGACGGCGCCGGCGGCTGGACTGTCGGCGGGGAATTGCCGATCGGCATGAGCCGCTCCGGCTACGCCGGCGGGCATGGTTATGAGAGTGGCATGATCACCTTGGAGGGTGAGAACAGTGCTTTGCCGCCGATAACGCTGCTGCACGTCGGCGAGCGTTGGTACAACCCGAGCACGGGCCGCTTCGTCCAGCGCGACCCCATCGGCCTCCGCGGCGGACTGAATGTGTACGCCTACTGCGGCTCGCAGCCGATGACCGCCGTGGATCCGAGCGGGTGCACGTCGATCGTCGATTGGTTGGTGGGCGTTCTTGGCGTCGGAAGAAACGGCTGGCTGCTTGGCAAAAGATGTGGGAGCAATGTAGGGATACTCCGCTACGGCTGGACCTGGCAGCGCCGGAGCGCTCGCCGCGGGGTTTGGCGCATTGCATTGCGAGTAGGTCAACGCCATTACTATGGATGGCCCGGAGCATGGAGGCTCGCGGGACTGTTTGGATTGAGCGTCTGTGTTGGCGCCGGCGTTGGGACTATTCTAGATCATGCGCACCCAGGTACCGATAGGCCGTGGCATGAGCATATTGGTGAGTGGCTATACTGGGGCCGTGGTGAGGGAGAGTACTCGCGACAAGGCAATGGCGAGATCATACTTGAGACAGTCCGGCATTACTGAGCCTGCTGT
This sequence comes from Phycisphaerae bacterium, assembly GCA_963666925.2. Classification (GTDB taxonomy): domain Bacteria; phylum Planctomycetota; class Phycisphaerae; order UBA1845; family Fen-1342; genus JANQFV01. The sequence continues at coordinate 329,475 of CAXXTC010000007.1, forward strand.
TGTTGGTCAAAGGGAGCGGCCCGGCCATGATCACTCACGAACAGGCTGCGCGACGTGTTTGGCAAGCTGCTGAGAAGTACCTTGCGATGTGCTATGTTGATCTTCTCGAAGTAGCGCGCCGCCAGACTCCGGCTGAGAACGATTCTCACTGGGCTGAATGCGAAAGGCGCGAGGTGTACTTCGACATACACATCGCCGCCTGGGGCCTTTTGCGCAAGAGGGTCAGTGTGGAGCTGATCATGAGCGCCGGCGGGGAGGATGAGGGGCAGTCGCTCACCGTCATTGTCTACTTCGAGCGTTTTCGCAACGGTCGACTGGCTGGCCCTTGGGGCCCGGATCCGGTTCCGGAGCAGTACAGGAAGTGACCCGCGCGCCGCCCACACCACGTTACTGGCTATGTCCAGCCGGCGTTTGAGTATCTGGGCTTCCACGCCGAGCGGGATTTGCTGAACAACAGCGCTGTGACTTACAATCATGGTGACCTTGTGGGGTCCACCATGTACCGGGCGACGTTTGATCAGCAGAATCAGCAGACCGCGGCTCAGCAGGTCACGTACACCGCGTTCGGCGAGCCGGTGGCGCCGGACGGCGCCGGCGGCTGGACTGTCGGCGGGGAGCTGCCGATCGGCATGAGCCGCTCCGGCTACGCCGGCGGGCATGGTTATGAGAGTGGCATGATCACCTTGTATGGTGAGAACAGTGCTTTGCCGCCGATAACGCTGCTGCACGTCGGGGAGCGTTGGTACAACCCGAGCACGGGCCGCTTCGTCCAGCGCGACCCCATCGGCCTCCGCGGCGGGTTGAATGTGTACGCCTACTGCGGCTCGCAGCCGATGACCGCCGTAGATCCGAGCGGGTTGGGATCATGGGGGTCGCTGGGAGGCCAAACGGTCTACAACGGTTGGCGAAGGGCGGGGAAGACGCCTGAGCAGGCATCGTCGCTAATGGCGGATGGCGCGGAAACCGAACTTGCTATTGGTTTGGGATTTGGGGCGACTGGGGCGGCATGCGTCGTGTTGTATTTCGGTGGCAAAGGCGTTGCCTCGGTTTTGCAGCACAGCCACAGGTTGGGCCTGCATGGACCGCACCACAATTTCCCGGGGTTCGGGCGGCTTCCACACGTTCAGTGGAACTGGTGGAGGGCTGGCGTCAAAGGTAGTGGAGGGGTATTTCGACTTCCGCTTACACCCATGCCTCCACCTTATTTTTGATCCCGGGGTACGGTTGGAATTGCGTACGTGTCGCGACATCCGCGCGTCCTCCTTGTTGGGTGGCATTCTGCAGCACCACAGGAGTGTTACGTCAGACGATCATGGCCTGCGCGCGGTTCATGTAAAGAAGTGTTGCTGTTGTGCGATGCTATGCGGAGACATTCTATGATCGATGAAACGCTCCAAGGCGTGGTCAATCAGATTCACGATCGTTGGTTCCTGGTGGATGACATTGACTATGACGAGCAGAAGCTGTTGTGGTGCGTACCTTTCTCACGCGATCCAACCAGTTGGCCTCCCAAGGAGCGGTCGTTGAAAGGAGTGAAAGGTGCACGTGTGCTGGAAGTAGCTGGTGTCGACTCGTTTGACCTGGAAGATACAGAGCGGATTGGCTGGTACCCCTTCAACGTGCTGATCTGGAAACCGGAGCAAGGACTGCTTGAGATAGTCACGTGCATGCCGCTGACACTTCGGTTGTGGGGCGCGGCGCCACAGGTCCGGGTATATGAGCAGTAACCGGATCATTACGGGCCTTTTCGTACAGCCGGCGTTTGAGTATCTGGGCTTCCAGGCCGAGCGGGATTTGCTGAACAACAGCGCTGTGACTTACAATCATGGTGATCTCGTGGGGTCCACCATGTACCGGGCGACGTTCGATCAGCAGAATCAGCAGACCGCGGCTCAGCAGGTCACGTACACCGCGTTCGGCGAGCCGGTGGTGCCGGACGGCGCCGGCGGCTGGACTGTCGGCGGGGAATTGCCGATCGGCATGAGGCGCTCTAGCTTGCACGCCGAGCACGTGCTGGGCAGGGCGTAGTTCGGAAGAATGGGCGGCACAGGGCTCGAACCTGTGACCTTCTCGGTGTAAACGAGATGCTCTAGCCAACTGAGCTAGCCGCCCGCGAGCAGCGGTCGACCGTCGCCGACGCGCATCTGCGGGCCGCCGACTGGCCGAGTCCCACCATCATACCCGCTCCCATCGGCTTGCCCACCCGCCGGCCACGTTGCCAACCAGCAAAAAACTCCTCACAAGCCAGTCGTCACATCCCCCAACGCCCGCCCGTCTCGATTGGTGCTCTTGCGCCGCTCCCCGGGCGATCGCCCGCCGTCTTCGTTCGGCAAGCGCGGCTTGGCGGGCGGGACGCCCGCTCCACTTGCGATGTGGAACTTCTGAGAAGGTACACTCGGCTCATCGACAACCATCTGAATCCGTCCGCAAACCGCCCGCAAACCGCGATATTCCCGTGCGGCCTCCCACTCACACCGCGTTCAGTTTCATTATCGGACCCGAAAGCATTCCACCTGCTACGCCCGATATCCCCCGCACGAAATCGGATACCCGTTCGAAAAAACCAATAGTTCATCTCTTCTTCTGGCGAATCGCGCTCTTGTACGCTTCTCGATAAGAGCCGAATCATTCCAACGACCCCTCAGCCGTTCTTACCGGAACAACGCTACGGTTTTGCAAATCGCGTTTGATTTTGCCCGGGTAGGGCGCCTAAGACTTTGATGTAGGGGACCATACGTCCTTCCGGGACGGGTCCGATCCCCTGCGACAGCACGAGCTTCCACTTGCCATACAGGGCACGCCCTAAGAGGCGGCACTGAAGGCTTATGTATCGTGGAACCGCTCCCGAGCGGGCCCGGCGCGCAGCGTGCGCGCTTGCTCACGGAAGCCTCGGGAGATCCAGCGGCCACCGAGGAGCCACTCGCCAGTTCGGGCTCCTGGCAGCCGGTTGTGCAGGAGAATCGATAATGCGTCGCAGCAATCTGTGCCTGTTCGCCATCATACTGGTGGCCATCGGCGCGGTCTCAGCTCAGGCCGAACTGATCTGGGACAATTACCTTTCGAATAACCCCGGCTACGACGGAACTTCCTACTTCAGTTCCGAACGCTGCACATCGGTGCCGGACTCCTGGGCCGGCGATGACGCCGTCTGGGAAACGACCGTCACGATCTCGGCCATCGAGTGGCTCGGCGCACGCAAGCCGGGCTACGACTACGGCTATGCCGAGGCCATTATCCTCGACAGCGATTTCCAGACGCTGTACGAGTTCACCATTGATAGCGGCCAGCCGCTCGATTACACCGCCGAGGAACTCCCCGGGCCGGTGTTCGGCTGGATGCCATACGAGGGGTACGTCGAGATCCCGGAGACCACCCTTCTGGCCGGCCAATACTACATCGCCGTCCGGCTGGTGTCGGCCGCCGAACCCGGCGACGCCACTACTGCCGGCCGTAACGTTGTTCTCACCACGGGCAACGGCGGTATCAACGGCGACACGATGGGTGTCATCAAGAACGTCGGCCTCGGTGCCGACGACTGGATGCTCGTCGACAACTACTTCGGTACACCCGCCACAGACTACTCGTATCGTATTTATGGGGTGGAGGTTCCGGAGCCGGCTGGGCTGCTACTGCTTGTTTCCGGCCTCCTGCTCGGACGTCGGCGCTTGTAGTGTCGGCGACGTAGCAAGAGATCGTGCGAGGTCGTCTCCTGGTGGACGACCTCGCTCTTTTTATGCGCAGATGCCAAGGGCGCGAGCCCCGTCCAACCCCCGGGCAAACCTACCCTCCGAGTTGCCCCGCCGTCACAACGCAGAACCGGTCAGTCATCCCCGCCACGTAGTCCGCCACCACCCGCTGCACGCCCTGTTTCGCAACCCGTCCCGCAAATCGTGCCGGCAGTAGCTCCGGCTTGGCCGCAAACGCGTCAAACACCCGCCCCAGAATGCTGCGGGCCTGCTCGTCCGCCGACCGGATTCGCTCGCTGCGATACACCCGTTTCGCCAGAAAAGCATCCAGCTCGTCCAACTCGCGTTCCGCGTCGCCCGCCAACTCCGGCCGGCCGGGCCGATCCGCGTTGGGCACCGGCCTTACCGCCTCGAGCAACTCCTGCCGAATGCGGTCGACGGTCGGTCGCAGATGCGGCCGCCACGCGTCGGGCTCGTCGCTTACCGTGCCGGTATAGCTGCGTTGCCACAACGCCAGCGGCGCCAGGTCGGCCGGCGCGATCAGACCCGCATACAGCCCATCCTGTAGATCGTGCAGCGCGTACGTGAAGCGGTCCGCCAGGTCGACCAACACGCCCTCCGGCGGCGCGGGCTGCCCGTCCTGGAGCGGGTGCGTTCCGGGCCGATCGTAGCGCGTCGAGTGTTTCGCCAGGCACTCGCGCACGACGTGCGTCAGGTTCAGCCCGCGGAAGTCGGGATAGGGGTGTTCCAACTCCTCGACGATCCGTAGCGTGTGCCGATTGTGCTCAAACCCGCCGTGGGCGTGCATTTTCTCGTTCAGCGCCTGCTCGCCGGCATGTCCGAAAGGGGGGTGGCCCAGGTCGTGGGCCAGGGCGACCACCTCTGCGAGATCGCTGCTCAGCGCCAATCGATGGGCCAGGCACCGGGCCAGGTGGGCGACCTCGAGCGTGTGCGTCATTCGGGTGCGGATGTGATCGGTATCGGGTGCGACAAACGCCTGCGTCTTGTGCTGGAGGCGTCGAAAGGCGGCCGAGTGAACCACACGCTGACGGTCCAGCACCAGCGGCGGGAGTGTTGCGGCGAGCGGGTCCGGATGCTTGCGAGCGAGGTTCATGGGGCTTGTCCGCGCGGCTTTGGAAACGTTCGCGTGGAACCGGAGCCGGCGCCGGCGGAATCAACTATTCGGAATCCTCCTCGATCCGCTCGACGCTGCGTATGCGGACGTCTTCCAGCGGCACATCCTCATAGCCCTCAACCGTGCCGGTCTCGACGGTGGCGATGCGATCGATGACGGATAGGCCGGTTAGCACCTGTCCAAACACAGTGTAACCTGCGTTGGAGTCGCTGGCGTCGAGGAAGTCGTTGTCGATCAGGTTGAAGTAAAACTGCGACGTGGCCGAGTCGGGGTTGCTGGTCCGTGCCATCGCGACCGTACCGCGCTCGTTGAGCAGACCATTGTCGGCCTCGCTGGGCACGGGGTCGTTAGTGGTCTTGGGGGTCATGCCGGTGAGGAAGCCGCCACCCTGCACGACGAACCCGGCGATCACGCGGTGGAAGATCGTGTTCGTGTAGAAGCCGTCGTCGACGTAGGCGAGGAAATTCTCGACCGTCAACGGAGCATCTTCGTCGAACAGCTCGACCGTGATGTTGCCCATGGTGGTTTCGATCCGCACTCGCGTGCCGAGCGTGTCGGGGTTGCGCACGATTACTGATACCTCGTCAGTTACTGACCGGTTGACCGAATCGGTTACGGTCAGCCGGAATTCTAGCGTGTTGGTCGCGCCGCTTTCGTAGCCCGGCGCGGTGAATGTGACAATGCCCTCATCGTCGTCGTCGGTTTCAAGTTCAACGGTCGTTCCCGAAATCTGGTGCCAGGCGTATGTCAGGTCATTACCGGTGCTGTCTGTGCCGTCCAGCGTCACCGTGTCGCCCGGAGCGACGCTCTGCTCTTCGCCGGCGACGGCTTCCGGCCCTTCCGGACGGTCCTCGCCGCCCGAACTCGTGCCCGTTCCCCCGGGCACGAAGGGTACGTAGTCCGTGTCGGCGGCGACGGTCACCGCCGTCTCGGCCTGCCCCACGTCGCCGTCCGCGTTCCAGGTCGTCACAAGGAAACGCAGCGTGTCATCGTCTTCGAGCGAGGGCGTCACAAAGTTGGCGACGCGCGACCTGGCGTTGGTCAGCGCCACGCCGGCCCCGGCAGTCTGCACCCACGCGTACGAAATACCTTCGCCGCCGTCCGTGACCACCGCACGAAGCTCAACCGTATACCCCACCGGAACACGCAGGTCCTCCGTCAGCATGACGTTTTCCGTCTCCGCTTCGGCCGTCGTCGCGAGCGTGCCGCGCACAACGGTCGTGGACCCATCAGTGTCGTCCGTAGTCGTGCCCGCCAGCGGGCAGCTTTGCGGCGCAAAAGGCACCAGCGCCAGAACACCCAGAGTGAGCAGCATGAAGCGTATCACCGGCGTTTCCTCCATGAGCATCCAGGCTCGGGTCGTCACACACACCGCGACCCGCGCCCCAATATTGTAGCCGACCCGCGGGTGTTCCTGTAGTCCGCACGGGACCGAGCTGCTCCGTCGCTCCATCGACGGCAAGCACGCCACAGCTTATCGGAATGAGCCCGTGAATCAATCTCCCACAACCCTGATAGATCTTGTGCCACCGGTCTCCAAACCCTTGTGGCACCGGTTCCCAAATCCTTGTGGCACCGGTTTGTAACCGGTGGGGCACGCCGGCTACGAACCCCAACGCCACGGATATGGGATGGATTTCACCCGCCGACTACCGCGAGCGCTCAAACCGCCGGCCGAACTCTGCTACGTCCACCAAGTCCAGATCTCCGTCCCCATCCCAGTCGAACACCGTCAGGTAGAACGGCCCGCAACGCTCATCCGGAGTCGCCGGAGCGCAATCCGGCCCCGCCAGCACCCCCAGCAGCGCATGCAGGTCGCTGCTCCCGACCATGCCGTCGCCGTCATAGTCGCCCGCCCCGGTCGTCTCGCACTCGTCCAGCCACTCGTTCAGGTTGCAGTCCAGCGCCGTCTCGTGGTAGTGCAGCTCGCAATAGTCCAGCACGTAGTTTTCGTTGCAGTCGGCCGCGTCGCCGCCGGCAATCTGCTTGATATCGAGCACCCCGTCGCCGTCACAGTCGCCGAACTCGTACGCCCCCTGGTCGATCGTTAGCTCGCCCGCGCCGGTGCTGTCGAGTACACGCTCGGCGCCGTCCAGGTCGAGCCCGCACGGCGGCGCCCAGGCATCGTTCAGACCCGCGTCGAGTCCGGGCGACGCGACGGATAGTCGAAAATCATCATCAAACGTCCCCGCCACACCATCCAGCCCGAGCGGGTCGACAAACCGCGGGTCGGCGTCAAAGTTGCCCTGCGTCGCCTCGATCTCCGTAATGTTGTTGTGCCAGGTGCAGTACGTCTTGTAGTTGAGCATCTCGTCGTGCAAATAGAGCCCGGTGGGCAGGTTGTCGCGGACGATATTGTTGGTAAACACCGGCTTGCCGATGAAGCTCAGTATGCCGCACGTATGGATGTACGGGTTGGCCTCGTTGTGAATGGTGTTCCGAACAATGGTGTTGTTGATCAGATGCGGATGTGAATACGCCGCGTAAATCGCGCTCGCGTTGCCGATCGCGTGATTATCGACCAGCAGGTTGCCGGCAATCAGCGGGTTCGCATTGCGATACATGAAAATCGCGCCGCCATACTCGGCCAGGTTGTGCCGAAAAACGCAGTTCGCAATGGTCAGGTGCGAGAATTCGATGATCGACAATGCCCCGCCGGCGTAGGGATAACTATCGGCGTCGCCGCTGAGCGCCTTGCTGTATTCAAATTTGCAGTAGCGCAGCTCGGACGCAACGTTGGTCGCAGCGCCGGCAAAGCGAATGCCGTTCCAGCAACCCGCCCGCTCGGCGTCGATCGTGAATTCCTCCGGGTGCGCCGCGGTAAAGACGATCCGCGCCGCGGGTGTGCCAACCGCCAGCAACGTGCCGGCCACGCTCAGCCGATAGTAGCCGCCAAACTCAACCCGCGCGCCGGGCGAGATGGTCAGCGTCACGCCGTCTATGACCGTCACGTCGCCCACCACCCGTACCAACTCGGCGTCCCAGGTCGTGTCCTCGACAATCGGTCCGGAAACCTCGATCACATCGCCGCGGCCGACGGTAGCTGCAGGAGCTATCCCAGAGTTTTTGTGGCACCGAACTCTGGTGGCACCGGTTTTTAACCGGTGATTCGATTCCCACTGGTTACAAACCAGTGCCACAGTCTTGGGATAGGCTTCCCCAGAACCCCTGTGCCACCGGTTTTCAGCCGGTGCTGGTAGGCCGAGCCGGTTGGCCGCGCCGCCGGCGAAGGTCTGGCAGCCATAGTCGCGCGCCGGCGAGCCAGCCACGGGCCGATAGTCGCCGTGCTCAGGGTCGGTCAGCAGCGGGTCGATTCCGATGACATTGTTGAACGGTGCCTGACCGGCACTCTCCCACTCCGCGGGCGCGACTCACCCATAGTCGCACACTAGCATGAAGTGGCGCAGGGCGTCGTCGTTCGCATCCGGATCGGAATGATATGACCAGTTCTCGTACAGGTTGTGCTGTATCTGCTGAATGCTGAAGCAGAAGCTCGGCCCGGTCGGCAGCCAGTCGCTGGGCAACCCGGTGAAGAAGTGGAAGTCTGAGCCCGTATCGACGGTATTCACGACCAGGTTCCGCTCGATCACTATCTCGTCGCCGCAGCCGGTCATACGCACGCCGAAATCTTCCGGCCCATAGAACGTGATGTAGCGTACGGATCCCTCCGGCACGAACACGCCGGCCCCGCCATCGTGCCCGCGAAAACGGACATTGCCATTGAGGATAATGCAGTCGGCGATATCAAAACGGTTGTTGCAGTACGCGAAGCAGATTTCCTGCCCACCGAGGTCGATGATGGCGCCGTTACCGACGATGCGCACATCCCGGCTGCCCTCTTCAAACTCGGCCGTGATGTGGTTATACGTGCCGCCCAGCCACAACCCCCCAGTGTACGTCACGCCCGTTTGCAGTACGACGTACTTGTGATATCCATTGCCCGAATCGGCCGCGTCATAGGCCGCCTGGAGTGTGTCCGCCGGGGTTACCAGCGGCCCTGCGAGCAATAGGGCCACAGCCGCGAAAACGCGTCGCATGGAAAATCTCACCAGCGCCTGGGTCAAGCGGCCGCCGACACCAATCGACCACCACCTGGAGCAGTTTCAGAAATGGTCCGGCGTGCCACTGTTCTGTGAGCAGTGCATTCGCAACAGCGTCGGCTCGCCAAGGCGACGGGCCGTAATTGAAAACGCTCTAAAGCCAGCATACCGCCGCCAATCCCGCGCACCAACCCTGTGCCAGATATGCCCCGTGCCCGCCACTGTGACCGCTGAATATCAGACCTTCCCCACCGAATCTTTGTGGCACCGGTTCTCAAAACTTTGTGGCACCGGTTTGTAACCGGTCCTTCGCGCCGGCCACAAACCCCAATCCCACAATCTTGGGCCTGGCTCGAGCTACTCCGCTTCGTACGGCAGCGGCGCGCCGGTCAGCCGGCGATAGATGGCCTCGTACCCCGCACGCGTCTTGGCCAGGATATGGTCCGGAATAGTCGGTGGCGGCGGCTGCTTGTTCCAGTCCAGCGAGTCGAGATAGTCGCGGAGAAACTGCTTGTCAAAACTGGGCTGGTCGTCGCCCACGCGATAGTGCTCCATCGGCCAGAACCGTGACGAGTCCGGCGTCAGCACTTCGTCCGCCAGCAGTAGCTCACCGTCACGCAAACCAAACTCGAATTTCGTGTCGGCCAGGATGATGCCACGCTCGGCCGCATGGGTGGCAGCCTGGTTATATATGTCGATCGAACGCCGGCGCACACGCTCCATCACGTCGCGCGCATCCAGCGACACACTCCGCTTCGGTGCCAGAAACCGCGCCACCGTATCGCACGCATGATCAAACGAGATCGGCTTGTCATGCCCGACCGTCTCCTTGGTCGACGGCGTGAAAATAGGCTCGGGCAACTTCTCCGCCCGGCGCAGCCCCGGCGGCAGCTCCACCCCGCTGACCGACCGCGTGGCCTGGTACTCCTTCCACCCGCTGCCGATGATGTACCCGCGCACGATGCACTCGATCGGCAGAATCTCAACCCGGTGCACAATCGTGGCCCGCCCGCGAAGCTGGTCAACGTACGGCGCATAGTCCGCCGGTACGCGATCATCGTCGACGATGTAATCCAGATGGTGCGGCTTACACGCCGGCAGCGTCTCCAGCCAGTAACGCGTCATCTGCGTCAGCAGCATGCCCTTGCCCGGCACCGGCTGGTCCATGACCACGTCAAACGCGGAGATCCGATCGGTCGCGACGATCATCATGCGCCCGCCAAGCTTGTACAAATCACGCACCTTGCCGCGATTTGAACAGCTCCGGCAGATCAGTCTTGAAGATCGTGGGCAGTGGTTCAGCAATATTGGTCATGACAATAGGTCCTTACTCAGCTCCCGAGAAGTCAGATGAGCCGCGGCGGACAGCATCTGAATCGTCCGCCGGCCGGGCCGTGGACGAGTTGGTCTCCTCATTACTTTGTGTCACCCACTCGGCCGCCAATTGCGCCACCGAGTCGGGCAGCTTGGTTCGGCCCGCCAGGGCCGGATACCCCGGCAGATCCATCAGCCGCCGGGCCAGGTCAATCAGCCGCTTGCGCAGTGCGTGCAGCTCACGCCGCTCGGCCGCGTGCTGTTCACGCTGGAGGTCCATTTTCAAACGCGTTGTGACGATGGCAGCGACCCGTGCCGCGTCGGCGCACAAGTGCGGCGTCGTTTCGCTCAGGTCGCCATAGTCCTCCACGCTCCTGCTCCACTCCGTGACCGTGCGTCCATCATACACGTGCTGTAGCAGCGTTGCCTGGTAATGCGCCAGAATGCGCTCCAATGCCGCCCGTTCATAGCGCGTCGCGTACTTGATGCTGAACGTGCGACCGGCCCCCGCCTGGCGCACCCGCGTCAGCGCGATCAATTCGTCCAGCGCGCAGCCCGCGCGCCTCACGCGACAGCTCATCAAGCTGCTCCAGAACGGCCGGCGGGGCCCGATTGACCGCCCGTTGCCAAGCCCGCAGCGCCCCGTCCAGCTCCTCATCGTCGAGCAGCTCGAATCCTTCGCGAATCACCTGCGCAAAATCGCGTGCATTCCAATCCGATGCCCGTGGCACCGCCGTCGGGGCCTGATCGGGCGGAACCGCGACCTCGCACCGCTCCACACGCACCAACAACGCGGCCGGGAACGTGCGCAGAATGCTTCGGGCCCTTCCCATCAATCGCCACGCTGAACTGCACACACTCCGCCGTCGTGGCTGAATCAGCCGGCCATAGTGGCGGATTCCGCCGCGCAGGTGGCACAATGTCTGCCTGCCCGACTGCGGGCACAGCCAGTGTTGCCAGGAGTACCAGCCAGCGCATGTGTAGGTTCCATGCTGACAAAAGAAGTGCCTAGAGCAGTATTATACGCCCGTGAGCACGAACTACAACAATGACCCCGGGGAGCGATGCACCGTTGCAGGCCGGAATCATCGGCAGCGGCGAAACGCTGACGCTGGTGGCCACCGCCGCCGCCGCCTGTCCACATCTGCAACTCGTGGGCCAGGGCCGGCATGCCCCCAGTCAGCCGCCCACGCCGACATCCCCTGGTTCGACGACCCGCGCGCGGCCTCGCAAACCAGGCCGGCCTACGCGCCCTGTTACTGGCCACCGCCCCCACGACGGGGCCGGTGCACTGCGCGACCCTCGCCGGCGAACTCGGCCTCGCCTGCTGGCAGTTGCCCCCCGCTGGCGCGCCACTTCGGCGAAGCCACCGAGGCGGCCGCCCGCGTCGCTCGCGACGGCGCCTTCCTGCGCGTCGCGTCGTGTGGTGGGAGCACGTCGTCGACCACGCCTGGAACGAGCCTCGCCTGGCCCGACGGCTTCAGCCCTGGTTTTTCGGAGGTTTTCATCGACGCTCCCGGCCCCAGTGCCGACCATTGGACCCGCCAATCTCAACGAGCGCCGGGCGGCGGGCGCCCTCATATACGCCGGCTATGACCTGCTCGAAGCACTCGTCGCCCTCCGTGGCCTGCCCGACAGCGTAACCGCCATCATCGGCAACTATCGCGGCGGCAACAGCCCCACCCGCGAGACCGAAGACACCTCCACCGCCCTTCTGCGTTACCCCGCGGGCGGCAGCGCCATCATACGCGTTACCTGGGACCTGCCGCCCACGTCCGCTCGGCTGGTGCACTTCAGTGCCACCCACCGCGTCGAGCTCACCGCCGACGAGGTCATCCTCGCCGATGTGGCTGGCAATACCCAGGACCGCCAGCCCCTGGGCGGCGATTATCTCGCCGGCGAATTGTCGCGTTTTGTCGAATTGGTCCGCAATCGGGCCCGCGACCGCGCCCTGCTCCCGCTCGAACGCCACCTGGCAGTCAGCGCCCTGCTCGAAACCATCTACCTCGCCGCACGCACCGGCCACCCCGAATCGCCCGCCAAGCTCTACGAGGCCCAACGCTGGCCCGGACCACGATCATGACCGCCCGTTCCGCCAATGTAGCTTCTTACGCCGTGCGGGCGTCTGAGCTTGTGAACCAATCGTCCGAAAGCCAAGTGGGGCGGGCGTCTCGCCCGCCGTTTATGGTCCGCAATCCCAGTATGGCGGGCGGGGCGCCCGCTTCTTCTCTGATGTGGGACTTATGAGAAGGTACGTCGGCATTTTCCGGTTCACGCCGCTATTGCTGGTGCTCAGCCTGCTCATGGTCGGCTGCGCACCACCGGCCGCCCGCAACGTCGCGATCTGGATCGTCGACGAAAATAACGCCCTCACTACCGATACCGCGCCAAACGCCGAAAACGCGATTTATTCCGCCGCCCGCGGCACGGCCCAGCTCACCGCCGCCCTGAACGAGACCGTCGCATTCCAGCTCGCCCTGCGCACGACGGCCCCGCCCGCCGGCCCGTTCGACGTGGTCGTTTCCGACCTGGCCGGCCCGGGCACCACGCTCCGCAGCACCGACTGCGTGCAGCGCTACCGCGTCCACTACCAGCGCGTCGAGAATTTTCACGCCTGGTACCCACAACACACCGGCCAGCCCGCCACGCCCACGCTCTTCCCCGACTTGCTGGTCCCCTGGGAGGCTCCTACAGGCGGCGGGGCCTCTCCCGCTCCGCGAAAAACGCAACGAAATCGTCTGGATCGACCTCCGCGTGCCGCCCACGGCCACCCCCGGCCAATATCACGGCCGCGTCGAGGTCCGCACCGCCGGCAGCAGCGCGCCGACGTTCGTCTGTCGGCTCGGTTTGCAGGTATTGCCGGTCGCGCTGCCCGGCCGGCGCAGCCTGCCGATCATCTGCCGCGTCGATCCCCGCGACCTGCTCGAACAGCAACTGCGCTGGCCGCGCCTCTCCGCCCCACAGACCCGCCTGTTGCCCACCACCAGCAGTCACCGGGCCGCCCTGAGCCTGGTCAACGAATCAATGTGCCTGTTGCACGCCCATCGCATGTCGCCGGTGTTGTGGGCTTCGTTCCCCAAGTTCCACCCCACCGGCCCACGCGACGTCGAGATCGACTGGGAGTCCTACGACCAACTCGTCGGCCCCTGGCTCGACGGCTCCGCCTTTGACGATCGCGTACGCCCGCGCTACTGGCCCATGCCGGCCCTCACTGGATCATCCCGCGGCCGAGCCCGACGGCGGGCTGGATTCGCCACAATACGCCCGCCTCCTGGCAGCGTACCTGCGCGAATGTGAGCAACATTTCCGTGCCCGCGGCTGGCTGGACGGCGCCTTCCTGCGCATGTTGCCGCCGTTGCCGCTCACGCAGGACACCGTCGAGCGCTACCGTACCGTCACCGCCATCGTGCAACAGAGCGAGGCCAATCTGCCCATATTGGCCCATCTGCCGGCCCGTTCGCTGTCCGGCCTCGGCTGGCAGGGCGCGCCGTCGATCGACCGCCTGCCCGTATCGACCTGGGCTCCGCCGGCCATGTGGTACGAGCCCGACGTCATGAGCCGCGAACGCAACCTCGGCCGACGAACCTGGCTCATGCCGGACCAGCCGCCCTATAGTGCCTCGCTCGCGGTCGAAGCCCCCGCAATCGACCCGCGCATCCTCCCCTGGCAGGCCTACCGCTACGGTGCCGAGGCCATCTGGATCGAAGACGCTGCCGCCTTGCCGATCGCACGCGCCCGCGGGTCACAATCTCGCGGCATGCAGGGGCTCGTGTACGGCGCCGAGAACTTCGGCCTGCGTGACCGGTCGCTGCCGTCGATACGCCTCAAGCGTCTGCGCCGCGGTGCCCAGGACATCGAACTGCTGCGTTTGCTCGAGGACAACGGCCAGCGCCTGTTGGCCGAAGAACTGGCCCGACAGGTCGTTCGCTGGGCCGTCACCGACTCGGCCGACGAAAATCTCCTGGTCACCCGGCCAGGCGGCTGGCCGCATGATCCCGGCGTATTGCGCCTGGCCCGCGAGCTGATCCTGCGCGAGCTGACCAGCGAGTTCGAGCCCGACCCCGCCACCCGCCGCGAGCAGCTCGGCACCCTCTCGCGCTGGGGCCTGATGATGAACCGGGCCGACCGCGTCGTGCCGGCAGTGGAGGGCGTACGCCTGTCGCGCTCGCCCCGCGGTTTGCAGGCCCACGTCCGCGCCCACGTGCGCAATACCACCCAGCAAACCCTCAGCGGGCGGTGGACCGTGCTGAACCCGCCCCCCGGCTGGCTCCTCATCGTCCCCGAACCACAACGCATCCCCCCCGGTACGCGTCAGCCCGTGGAGTTCGACCTCCTGCTCGGCGGCCTCGCATACAACACCGCCGGCGTCTATCCGTTCGACCTGACTTTCGATACCGAGCTGACCGGTGCGTTTCCGGTCGCAGCCCGGCTCGCGGTGGCCGCCTGCCGATCCATCGAACGCCCGCCGCTTATCGACGGCCGACTCGACGACTGGCCGCTCGCTGCCGACAATGCCGCCGCCGACTTTCGGCTGTGCAGCACGCCGGGCGGCACTTCGGGCGGCGTGGCTCCGCCACCGGCACTGCCGACCCAGGCATTTTTCTGTCGCGACGCCCGTAACCTCTACATAAGCGTGCGTTGCACCCTCCAACCCGGCGAGCAGCCCCTCTGGCAGTCCGACAACACCATCCCCGTCGAGGGCATGACCCCCTGGGGCCAGGACGTGGTCGAGATCCTCATCGACCCCCGCCTCGAACCCGCCGGCACCAGCGCCGATATCTACTGCTTACAGGTCAAACCGAGCGGACTGCTGATCGCGACCCGCGGCTGTCGCACCGAGCCGCCCATCGGCCGATCGTTGCCCTGGTCCAGCGGTGCCCGCGTCGCGGTCAGCGTCGAACGCGACGTCTGGATCGTCGAGCTATCGCTCCCGCTCGAAGCCCTTGGCGACGCCGCCCGTCACAATCCGGTCTGGGGCTTCAACATCACCCGGCTCGACGCCCGGCGTGGTGAGTATTCCTCCTGGTCCGGCGCCCGCCGAACCTGCTACACCCCCGCCTCCCTAGGCAACCTCCTGATGCTCGCCCCATAGCATCCCGACGGGAGCAGTGGGGGCGCACCGCCGGCAGAAGTGGGGCGGGCGTCTCGCCCGCCATAATCTCCCCGCCTTTTTCAGAGAAAGGGGATCAAGGGGAGGGTTCGCCTGCCCGCCCCATCCCATTGCGCAGCATGGCGGGGGACTGATCGCTCAGTCCCCCGCCGTTTAGGATTTATCGCCGACCAGTCATTCGCCGCATCGGCCCGCCCACCCGAGCCGCGCCCCGCCGTTGCTCAACGTGCCGGGCCGGGGACGCAATCCGCGCCCCGCTACGGCCGCGGTGCCACTGCGATTGACGGTAGACGTCTCGCCGCTGATGCACACCACTGTTGCCGACCATCCTCACGACTCGTCGCCCGCCAGTCATGGCGTGCCCGCGGCCGATTCTCCGAGAAACGTACCGGTCGCGAGTAACGTGGTAGCCGACATTGGTCGCTCGAGCCGGCCCAAAGCGGGACGCGTTCGCGCTGCTCAGCGCAAGCGTTAGCCCGTTTCGATTCACACCCAGGGCGATCGCGTTCCCATTGTCGGTCGCGACCGCCACGGACAACGCTCCGCTTCCGCCGACCGCAACCGCCGTCGCCGTCAGCGACGCGCGCCCGTTGCCGGCCGCAATCGCTACCGCGGTCGGCTGCTGGGCCCAGGCACTCGCGCTCAACGCCAACACCATGCCGGCTGCGTGAATCATCATGCGTTTCATGGCATCACTCCTTGTCAGATGGCCGTGGGCGTCCTCCGTGGACCGCCGATTCACACCCTCTGACGATGATGCCGCCCGCATTATTCACCCCCGACAGGGGCGCCAGCACTTCTCCGAGCGATTATCGTGTTAGTTCGAATTCTTCAAATTTTCTTTGAATACCGTGACCAGCCCCAACGTCAACAAAGCGGAGTTGCACCTGGTTCGACTGGCAGCCGCGGGTGACCGCGACGCCCGCCGCGAGCTGTTCGAGCGCTACCGCGACGTCGCCTATCGCGTGGCCCAGCGTGTTACCGGGCGCCACGAAGACGCCCTCGACGCCGTCCAGGACGGCTTTATCCGGGCCTTCGAGCGACTGGCCGACTTCCAGCACGATGCCCGGTTTCAGACCTGCTGCTGCGCATCGTTACCAATCGGGCGCTCGACATGATCCGGGCCCGTCGCGTTCGGCTCGCCGTCCCGCTGGACCGCAGCTCCGACGACCCGCGGGTCCAACTGCCCGCACCGCCGGCCACAACCCGCCCGGCCCGCCGCCTGGAGCAACAGGAATTGGCCGAGCGACTGGCCCGCGCCCTGGAAACGCTGCCGCCCGACCAGCGAGCCGCCTTCGCCCTCTTCGCAACGGGCGAAATGACATACGCCGAGATAGCCGACGCACTCGGCATACCAATCGGAACGGTAATGAGTCGTCTTTATCATGCTCGCCGTCGACTTCAGGGCCTCCTGCCCGACCTGGCCCCCGGCACTCGCGAGAATAGGACCGCCCCCTGATCCGTCCGTAGAGTGGCGCCGCCAGCGCCCGCGAATTGTGCGAATGCTCTTATGAACGCAATACCTGGAGACAACCCGGAAAGACTGCTCGAAGCCCTCAGGAGCGCTGATCTGGATCAGTTCAGCCCCGAGGAGGTCGCTCGCATCGAGGGGCTGCTCAACAGCCGCCCCGATCTCGCGTCCGTCGTTGGTGAGCAGCCTGCCACCCCCGACGCCGGGCTGGCGAGCGTCCTGCGACAGTCCTCCGCTCCTCAGACCCCCTCTGCATCAGAGTGGGAAAGCGTTTGGGAAAACATCGAAACCGCACCGGCCACCACTGCGAATCAACCTTCCCGCCGCTGGTTGCATTGGTGGACGCCACTGACAGCGATAGCCGCCGGCCTGCTGCTCGGAATCGTCTGGAGATCCGCACCAGCTCCGACGACTGCCCCCTGGCCGCTCCAGCTCGCCACCGACGTCGAGATCCAATCCCTCGAAGTCTACGGTGATGCGACGCCGATGATAGTCAGCACCGGCGGCACCGACAGCATCGATGTGATCTGGGTGCTTGAAGACGAAGGCTAAGCGCGCCAACATGCCGACGTTGCCCGTCTACCAACGGGATCCGTGTGATACTCCTCAGAGGAAACGATCATGCTACGGCTGAACCATCCGGCCCGTCTCGCCCTCCTCGTCGCACTGCTCGGTTTCATCGGCACCGAACTGGCCGCCGCTCTCGACGACAACGAAAACGTCGCCGTACAGGTCTGGGCCATCCGCGCTACACGCAAGAACAGCGTCGTTTCCCCCGAGCTGAAGAGCATCGCCGACCAGCTCAAAAAGCAATTCAAATACACCGGCTTCAAGCTCGAAGCCCAGCGCTCCGGCACCGTCGGGCTCGGCCAGACCTACTCGACCAGCCTCATCGGCGGCTACTCCGCCAAAATCACCCCAGAGAAACACGACGGCAAACGCGTCCAGCTCCAAGTCGAGATACTCAAGGGCAAAGAACGCAAGCTACGCGCCACCGTCACCCTCAGCGTCGGCCGATTCCAGTTCTTCGGCGGCCAGAGCCTCACCGGCGGCGACGCGCTCATCGTCGGCACCGCCGCCCGCTGACCAGCCCCATCCCATCACCACCCGCCAACGAAACTACTCAGCAAAGAACCCCTGGAATCCCAGGAAATCCTGCATATCGACGTCGCTGTCGGTCGTGAGATCGGTGCACTCGCAATCGGGCGCCGGCGTGACCTCCGGGCCCATCAGACAGTCCGCCAGATACGCGAAATCATCCACATCAACATCGCCGTCCAGATCAAAATCGCCCGGCAGCGGCCTCTGCACGTACACCTCGAACGTAGCAATGCCCCAGTCGTTAGCGCTCTCTGCGTGCCACGTCACCAGCCCGCCGGTAGGGGAGATACACGGAGCGAGATCGTCGTAATCATTATCCGTAAGCTGCCGGACATTGCCGTCGATCCAGGCATAGATCTCCCAGTCACTGCCGTCGAACCCCTGCCAGACGACCAACCCGTCTGAGCTGATCTGCGGGTGCTCATCATGCGTAGCGTTGCTCGTCAGCGTGGTCAGCGCACCGCCACTGGTTATGCAGCGGATTTCCCAGTTGTCACTGCCCATCGACATCCACACGATCTGGTCATCATCACTGATCTGCGGATACCAGTCGTGGTGTGCGTCGTTGGTCAGCCGCACTGGCACCCCACCGGTCGCGTCAACGCTGTACAGCTCGGTCGTGTCCGTGGAAATCCAGCTATGCCACACAACGCGCCCCGCCGCGTTGATCTGCGGGTACTCATCCTCGTAGTCGTTGTCTGACAGGTTGATCAGGTCCGATCCGTCGGCGTTAGCGCTGTAGATCTCCCAGTCCTCGCCATCGTGACCGAACCACACCACCCGCCCGGAGCTGTTGATCTGCGGCCAGACATCCTCGCGCGGCCGCTCACCGACCAACCCGTTGTCGGTGATCTGCACCAGGTCCGTTCCGTCGGCGTTAGCGCTGTAAATCTCGTAGTCGCTGCCGTCCCAGCCGTCCCAGACGATGCGCCCCGCATCATTAATCTGCGGGTGCCAGTCGTCCGTGGCGTTATCGGTAATGCGTACGACCGCAGAGCCGTCGGCGTTTGCGGTGAAGATCTCGTAGTCCTGCCCGTCAAACGCCTGCCAGACGATCTGGTTCACCGCGTTGATCTGCGGAGCCTCGTCGATCCAGTCGTTCGCTGTGATGACTGCGACGCCGCTGCCGTCCGCGTTGGCCGAGTAAATCTCGTAGTCCATGCAATCAAACCCGTACCACACCACCCGCCCGCTCGCGTTGACACGTGGCTGCCAGTCTTCCTGGTCGTTGTCGGTGATGCGAGTCTGGATGGCGTCGTATGGTCCCGCCGTCGGCGGCGGACCACCCGGCACGTGCATACCACCCGACTCCTCGTGCACGTTGATATCAAAGATGTACTCATACCAGTTGTTCAGCCGGTGATAACCGTCGTGGTCGTTCCAGCCTTCCACGTGCGGCATGTGTGCAAACCACCACTTCATGTAATTGCGATGATAGTCCGGCCCACCCCACGTCTCGCAATCGACCCAATCTGTTTGCCCCGTCAGGTTCGGAAAGTTCAGCAGCCAGTCGTCCGCCGTGCTCAGCACGCTCGTGTAATTCTCGTAATCGTAATCAGTGTCACCATTCGGCGGGTAGTGCACCGTCCCGCAGGCGGCGTCGCCCGACTGCGTTATGTTGTGGGTGAAACGCTCCCAATCAGTTCGGCTCTGCGTGATGTCCCAGAACCCGCCGTGCACTTTCTTGATGTGATCCTCACACCGATGGCCCAGGCTGTGAAGCATCTCGCCCACCCCACGCTCGTAGTTGAAACCCATGATCGCGAACAGCCGGGCCCCCGCGATCTGGGCAACCGGACCCGAGTTGATGTAATACGCCCCCAGCCCAGCCATCGTCGATTCCCAGTAGCCGAAGTAAGGCGCACCGTGAATGTGCACTTCGTCCACCTGGCCGGCGTCAACCTTACGCGCCAGGTCGTAGTCGCGGATCACCGCGCGATAGTCGACCGCATCCGGCGAATACCACGGATCCCCGTCATACAAGCACCCGAAGTAACTTTCGTCCGTGTAACGAAAGCCCGTTTGCTTGATCGGATAAACGTCCGCGTTGATCTCGTTAACCACGCGATGGACAACCAGACCATCGCTGGCCTCTTCCATATCCATGATCCAGTCGGCCGTCAGCGTCTGCGGATCCACACCGTTCCACCAGCCGGGGACGGCATACAGCCGCTCGACGATCGGCTCGCCGTCGATCTCCTCGATGATCGGGTTGTAGTGGACCGCGAAAGTGCGGGGCAGGTGCTGTTCCAGCGGCGCTTCGGTGCTCGTGACCTCCAGCCACGCTGTCCCGTGGACGTCACCAAGGTCAGCGTATACGTACGTTCCACCCACGCCCACGCCGGTGGCCAGACCGCCGGCATCAATCGTCGCCACTTCCGAATCGGCCGTGTCCCAGTCGGCCTCACTGGTAACGTCGTACCGGTCCGGCCCCAGGCTCAGCGACGCTTCCGCACCGTACTGAACCGACCCGTCCAACGGGATGGTAAACTCTGCCGGCGTGACCTCGATCATGTTGATGTCGCGCGGAACCCCGCCGATCAGCACCGTGTAGACCGGCGCCGCGGTCTGCAATTCCAATTCGTAGATGTGCACATAGTCGTCGCCCGACAGACGCTCGACCGTGAAACGGTAGATCCGCCGCGTCACCGGCGCGTCGTTCCATTCCACCCAGTTCACCGTCTCGCCCGGGGCTGTCAGCGGCCCGAGTATCTGCACCCACGTGCCGGTCCGACCGTCTAGGTCCTCGAGCGTGTCAGCCGCCTCCAGCATCCAGCTATGTTCCGGATTCGAAAACTTCGATCGCGCCGCGCCCGTGGTCTGGGGCATATTGAACTCGATCGTGATCACGGCCGGATTGACCGAGGCGGTACGCATCAGTGTGCTGAAATCCCGGTCGAAGAGGTTGCCCGGGCTGCCGATATCGTAGGCCGGAACCGTGAGCTGAGCTGCACCACCATCGATCAGCTCGCCAATCGGAATGACCTCCGCCGACGACGAACTGGCCAGCCACGCGGACAGAATGGTCACAAGGATTGCCCCGTGGATTCGTTTGCTATTCATTGCCCATCTCCCTGATAGGTCGTCTGCGGAGACCTTCCGTACATGGTCACGCCGCTCCAGTATAACGACACAGGAGGTGACCCAGGCCGCATTAGGCCGCGATCTCCGCACTGGTGCACACCGACGCAACCCCGCAACCCGGCTAATGCGGGTTGGCTCCGCGAACCTGCCCCGCATCCACGGGATGCCAGGTCCGGTGCCAGCAACGCCAGCGGTACGCCGTAAACCCTGCGCCATGACGGAATAACGTCACAGATCGCTGCCAGAAAAACTGAGGAATGGCGAAAACTGCCATCGACCTAAACCCCCCGTAATTACTAATTTACAACCCGGGGGTATTGAGGTGTTAAAATAGATAAAGTCCGTGTGCGGTCACGGTGTGATTTTGCTTCAAGCTATCTGGTGGCGGTGCTCGATACCACCGTTGTCACCGTAGCAGAGAGGAGCAGGCGCTCGAGTCGGCACATATCTCATTTCGACATCCAAAGCCGCCTCGAAACCTTGTAAGCAAACAACTACAGCTTCCAGGAGCCCCGGGACCCATGCCAGTCAAGACCAAGCCGGATAGTGTCACCGCACTCTGGGATGACTTCCGCAAGACCGGATCCACTAACGCACGAAACCGACTCGTCGAACATTACCTCCCGCTGGTACACAAGTTAGCCGAGATCATGGCCCGCAGACTCTGGCCACGAGTCTCCGCCGACGAACTCGCCAGTGCCGGGTACGACGGCCTCATAGCAGCCGTCTCCTCGTTTGATCCGGACCGGGGTGTCAAATTTGAAACATATTGCCGCCAGCGTATCGTCGGAGCCATCCGCGACTGGCAGCGCGAGATCGACCCCCTCGGCCGCTCTGGCCGCAGCTTCGAACGTACCATGAACGCTGCCGATGAGCGCTTCCAGGCCGAGCACGGACGTCATCCGACGGCCGTCGAGTTGGCCGATCGCATGGGCATTTCGACCACCAAGTTCTCGCGGATGCGCAAGACGGTGGTCGCCTCACATTGCGTCCCGCTAGAATGCAATCACGATCGCAACGACGATTCGCGAGCCAGCGCGCTCGTGCCCGTCGATCCCAGCCCGGGGCCGATGCACCACACCGAACGCGAGCTGATCCGCGAGTACCTCACCCGCGGCCTCAAGGAACAGGACCGCCTCATCCTCACGCTCTACTACTACGAAAAGCTCACCATGGCCGCCATCGGCGCAGTCCTCGGCGTCAGCGAATCACGCGTCTGCCAGCGGCATGCGGAAATCGTCGAACAACTACGCAGCCGCTTTGCCAGCCAGGCTTGCGATCTGGTTGCCTGACCACCCGATATCCCCTCTATCCTCCTCCTCAGACCGGTGTTTCCCACTCGGAGGCGCCGGTCGGTTTTTTGCGCCCGCCTCCTGCTCAACCGCCGGCCGCGACGTCGGCTGCGTCGCCGCCGAACGCAACGCCTCCCGCAGGTTCTCATGCTTGGGTAAATCCTCAAACCCAAACCGTTTCATCTCTTCAAGAACCTGTTCATATGTCCACCCCTGGACGTAGATGCGATATAGCCCGATCGCCAGCCCTGTCCGGTTTGTGCCCGCCGCACAGTGCACCAGCGTCGGCGGGGCACCATCGACGCGGAGCAACGCCAGAATCCGCTCCCGGTCGGCCGGCGTGCTCGCGCCGTTACCCCGTAGCGGGATGTTACACCACTCGATCCCCAGTCCGTCCGCCGCCGCCAGCTCAGCCACGCTCTCCGGATGATCCGGATCCAGCAGTGATATCACCCGGCCGATCCCGTATTTCTCGTGCACGTAGGTCAGCTCACGCGGCGTAACCACGCCGCTGCGATAGAGCCGTCCCGGCACCACCTCGGCAAAACGTTTCGGCACCAGCCTCTGATGCAGCCACCAGCCCAAACTGCCCGCCGCCACCAGCAGAATAATCACGATGACTATCGCCGACCGGCACCGGCTTTTCCTAAAACCCATGCTGCACCCGTGGTAGGGGGGCCAACTCGCACACCTGCTCAGAGTGTAGCCCGTTCACCCGCCCCGGCAACGGCTCACAGCCGGTTCACGCCGACGCTGACCACCGCTACCATGCCACCTCTGCGGGCCGCTCACGCCGGCCGGCCACACGCTTTCGCACTCTCGCGGGAGAACGCTTTGATCCTCGCCTTCGGCATGTACGAGGAATTATGTCTGCTCGCCGTCGGTGCCGGTGCCGGTTTGCTCGGCGGCCTGCTCGGTGTCGGCGGCGGCATCATCATGATCCCCGCCATGGCCATAATCCTCGGCGACCAGTACGGCCAAAACTCCTTCCACGTCTACAAGCTCGCCAGTATCACCGCCACTATCGTCCTTTCCGGCCTGGCCTGCTCTCGACACCGCCGCGCCGGCGCCATCGTCACCCCCATGGTCCGCAGCCAGCTCCCCCTCGCTACCCTGGGCGTCATCCTGGGCGTCCTCGTGGCCGGGACCTTCGTAGGTGATTACACCCCCATTCTCCGGCGAATCTTCGGCGGATTCCTCGAACTGGTCGCGCTCGTCAATGTCTACCAGGCCCTGCTCGCCCGCCGAGGCACCGCCCACCTCGTCGACCGGTGCCCCATGCCACGCCGCTGGGCACTCCTGGGCACCGTCGTCGGCCTGCCATCCGGCATCATCGCCGGCCTGCTCGGAATCGGCGGCGGAGTCTGGGCCGTACCCGCCCAACGCCTCCTCATCGGCGTCCGCATCCGCAACGCCATCGCCAATTCCGCCACCCTCATCGTCGGTATTGCCGTCGCCGCCAACATCAGCCTCAGCCTGCAACTCGCCCGCATCGCTCCCGAACAGCAACTCTACCTCACCGGCTGGCGCCTCGCCGCCTGGCTCGTCCCCGGAGCACTCGGCGGAGCCTGGATCGGCGCCGGCCTCACCCACCGTCTCCCCACCGGCTGGCTCCGGTACGCTTTCCAGGCCCTCCTCATCGTGAGCGGCCTGCGACTGCTCCTCGGTTGAAGAATTCGCCTTTTCCAAGCCCTACCAACAAAATCCCGGTTGCAGAAACCCCACCGCAGTGAATAAAATATTAAATTCTCGCGTCTCAAGAGGTGCCGAATGGTCCGGCACGCGACGCGGCAGCCACCTAACCGTTCCCCCCAGGAAAATCTTCGGCAGCTGACCGGCGTCGGGTGGTGCGCACTTCCGCCAGCGAGCCACAGGAAATCTCAATGATCGATCGGACACTCTTCAAAGACATCCAGGTCTCAGACGAAGACGTCGAGGCTGCTTTTCAGGAAGCCTTCGACGGTACCTCCGGACAGGAGGTCATGGAACGCGAACTCAGCGGCAAAGACGCCGCCGGGCTCGACTTCAACACCATCATGACTGCCAAGGTCATCAAGGTCGGCAACAACGAAGCCGTCCTCGACATCGGCCTCAAGAGCGAAGGACTCGTCGGACTCGACGAATGGGACGACTCCTCAGAGGTCAAGCCCGGCGACGAAGTCCAGGTCCTCGTCGAGGATTTCGAAGTCGAAAGCGGCATGATCATCGTCTCAAAACGCCGCGCCGACCGCATCCTCAACTGGCAGCGCATCGTCGAGACCACCGCCGAGGGCGACACCGTCAAGGGTCGCGTCCTCCGCAAGATCAAGGGTGGCCTGCTCGTCGACATCGGCGTGCCGGTCTTCCTGCCCGCTTCACAGGTTGATATCCGTCGTCCCGCCGACGTCGGCGAATACATCGGCCAGGAGATTGACGCCAAGATCCTCAAGATCGACAAGGATCGTCGCAACATCGTCATCTCCCGCCGCAAACTCATCGAAGAGGAGCGCGCCCGCGCCAAGGCTCAACTTCTCGAGGAAATCGAGATCGGCCAGTTGCGCACCGGCGTCGTCAAAAATATCGCCGAGTTCGGCGCCTTCGTCGACCTGGGCGGCATCGACGGCCTGCTCCACATCACCGACATGTCCTGGGATCGCATCGACCATCCCAGCCAGCTCGTCAAGGTTGAGGAAGAGCTCGAAGTCAAGATCCTCTCCATCGACCGCGCTCGCGAGAAGATCGCCCTCGGTCTCAAGCAGAAGGAAGAGAACCCGTGGGAAAAGGTCGCCGAGCGCTATCCGGTCAGCGCCCGCGTCCGCGGCGAAGTCGTCAACATCATGAACTACGGCGCCTTCGTGAAGCTCGAGCCCGGCATCGAGGGACTCGTCCACATCTCCGAAATGAGCTGGACTCGCCGCATCAACCACCCGTCTGAGGTGGTCAACGTCAACGACATGATCGACGTCGTCGTCCTCGATGTGGACAAGGACAAGCAAGAAATCTCCCTCGGCATGAAGCAGACCGAGGTCAACCCCTGGACCACGGTCGCCCAGAAGTACCCGACCGGAACCGTCGTCGAGGGTACCGTCCGCAACCTCACCAACTACGGCGCCTTCGTCGAGATCGAAGAGGGCATCGACGGCCTCCTCCACATCAGCGACATGAGCTGGACCAAGAAGGTCAGTCACCCCTCCGACGTCGTCAAGAAGGGCGACCGTCTTCGCTGCGTCGTCCTCACTGTCGACCAGGAGAAGATGCGCATCGGCCTCGGCCTCAAGCAGATGACCGAGGACCCCTGGCTGCGCGCCGTCCCCGAGCGCTACCAGCCCGGCATGGTTGTCCGCGGCAAGGTCACTAAGGTCACCAACTTCGGCGTCTTCGTCGAGCTCGAACCCGACCTGGAAGGTCTGCTCCACGTTTCCGAGCTGGCCGACCACAAGGTCGAGAATCCGCAGGACGAGGTCCAGATTGGCCAGGATCTCGACGTCAAGATCCTCCGCGTCGACACCGTCGAGCGCAAGATCGGGCTCTCCAAGAAACGCGCCGAGTGGGCCACCGAGCCCGAGGACGAGGTCGAAGCCGAGCGCAAACGCGAGAAGCGTGCCCAGCGCCGCGGCGGCCTCGGCGACGATTCCTTCGGCGAGAGCCTCGGCCACCTGCTCAACCAGAACGACGACGAGGCACCTCCGGCTGCTCCTTCGGCTGAACCGCCGGCTGCCGAGTCACCGGCCGCTGAGTCGCCGGAAGAATCGCCGGCCGATCAACCGGCCGAGTCTCCCGAAGAGCCGCAGGAGAAGTCCGAAGAGTAGAGCGGACCTCACGCGTTTGAATCATCCCGGGCCCGGCGGTTGTGCCTGCACAACTGCCGGGCCCGTCTCATGCGCACACCATCGGAATGGGTGCCCCATCCCGTTGCACAGCACGGGGTGGGGGGGGCGACATTCTGCCGATGGTGCGAAACTCCCCTGAACGTGTACCGCCCTGCCACTGCTCTGTGAGCAGTGCAAAGCGCAGCAACGCTTCGCCGCGCCCCTATTCCGGCCGGTAGCCAGCCCCGCCCTGCCACTGCTCTGTGAGCAGTGCATTCTCAAGTGGGTGGCATGTTCGCCCGCGCAAACGCCGCATCGCGCCCCTTCGCACAGTGCGCTCTATCGCTACAGCTCCGGCCCGCCGTCATACTCGCCATAAACCGTCTTCAGCAACGCCATCATCTCGCCGACCGTCGCGCGCGCCTCGGCCGCCTCGACGAGCGCCGGCATGACGTTCCCACCGTCGGTCGCAACCTGGCGCAGCGTGTCCAGCGTTTCCTCGACGCGCTGCTTATCGCGTGACTGCTTCAGCTCTTTGACGCGTTGCATCTGTTCGCGCTCGACGTGCTCGTCGATCTTCAGCGTCTGAATCCGCTCATAGTTCCGGTCGATGTGCTTGTTCACGCCGACCATGATGCGCTCACCCCGGTCAAACTCGGCGCCGTATTTGTGTGACGAATCGGCAATCGCCCGCCGGAAATACCCTTGCTCCGTAGCCGGCAGCACGCCGCCGAAGTGGTTGTAAACGTGGTCGATGATATCCTGCGCCTGTTGCTGCACCTGCGTCGTCAGGTTCTCGACGAAATAGCTCCCGCCCAGCGGATCTACCGTCCGCGTCACGCCGGTCTCGTCCGCAATGATCTGCTGCGTGCGCAGCGCAATCTTGACGGCATTCTCAGTCGGCAGCGCCAGCGTCTCGTCCATGCTGTTCGTGTGCAGGCTCTGTGTCCCGCCCAGAACGGCCGCCAGCGCCTGATATGCCACGCGGATGATGTTCACCATCGGCTGCTGCTCGGTCAGCGAAACGCCCGCCGTCTGGCAATGGCACCGCAGCCACCACGAGCGCTCCTGCTTCGCCTCATACCGATCGCGCATGATATGAGCCCACATCCGCCGGGCCGCCCGCAGCTTGGCGATCTCCTCGAAAAACTCGTTATGCACATCCCAGAAGAAGCTCAGCCGCGGTGCAAACGCGTCGACGTCCAGCCCGCGCTTGATCGCCTCTTCCGTATAGCACATGCCATCGGCGATGGTGAACGCCAGCTCCTGCGAGGCGGTAGCGCCGGCCTCGCGAATGTGATACCCGCTCACGCTCACGGTGTTCCATTGCGGCATGTGGTGCGTGCAATACTCGATCGTGTCGATAACGAGCTTCACGCTCGGCCCCGGCGGAAACACAAACTCGTTCTGCGCGTGGAACTCCTTCAGAATATCGTTCTGAAGCGTCCCGCGCAGCCGATCCAGCGCCACGCCCTGCTTCCGCGCGACACAAATATAAAACGCCAGCAAAATGGCCGCCGGCGCGTTGATGGTCATGCTCGTGCTGACTTCGCCCAGGTTGATCCCGTCGAACAAAACCAGCATGTCGTCCAGCGAGCTGATCGCCACCCCGCATTTGCCCACCTCGCCCAGCGACAGCTTGTCGTCCGAATCCCGCCCCATCAGCGTTGGCAGGTCAAACGCGGTTGACAGCCCCGTCTGCCCGTGCTCGAGCAGATACTTGAACCGCTCGTTTGTCTGACGGGCCGTACCCATGCCCGCAAACTGCCGCATCGTCCAGATCCGCTGGCGATACATGTCCGGGTGCATCCCACGCGTAAACGGAAACTGCCCCGGCTGGCCGATGTCGCTGCGATAGTCCGTGTCGGCGATATCTTCCGGCGTGTACACCTGTTTGATCGGTAGGCCGGACATGGTTGTCGGCACGCTGGTCAGATAGTCGTCCTGAAGGCCGTCGTTCTTATTGGACTGGTCGCCGCGAGCCACACGCGTGCTCATAACTTCTCCTGTAGCGCTCGGTGGATATGCGCCGCACCGAAACTAACCGGGCGGACTCCTGCGGTCGCGTCCGCTGTGCGGATGGTCTATTCTAACGCGTTCCAGCATGGTTTTCACTCCGGTCCCCGCAATAGGAGACGTTTCGATGCGCTATCTGAAGCTGTTTTCAGCCCTATGTGTGGCCCTTATGGCGTCGGCGCAGACGTGGGGACAGGCGGAATCCATCTCATTCTCCGGGCTGTCAGAGGGCACGCCGGCCACCTCGACCCCACAATTACTCCTGCTCGATCGCGTCGGACGTTACGGCCGCGCGCCGGTGCACATCGACCCGGCCGAAGCTGCCATCATCCACAACGAGTGGCAGACCCCGCACGCCGGCGACACGCTACGCGGCGCCGACGGTGAAGACCACGCTTGGCGCGCCGTCACGCCCACCGACGACGGCTGGATTCGTGACGATGCTCTCTTCGGCGGCTACATTTCCTGGCAACTCAATCTCGACCAATCGGGCGTCTGGCTGCTCCACGCCCGCGGCCACAGCCTCGTTTACGTCAACGGCCTGCCCCGCGCCGGCGACCCCTACAACACCGGCTGGAGCGTCTTGCCCGTCTGGCTCCGCGAGGGCGACAACGAGCTGCTGTTCGTCGTCGGACGCGGACAGGTCTGGGCGGAATTACGCTCACCAGACCACACCGTCGGCTTCAATTCTCGCGACCTGACATTGCCGACTCTCATTCGCGGATCGACCGACCAACCCTGGCTCGGCGTCCCGATCTACAACACGCAGCGCGAACCCGCACGCGGGTTGGTCGTGACGGCCCAGTATCCCGACGAAACTCAGCTACAAACGCCAATCAGCACGATTCCGCCGCTGGGCATGCACAAAGTCGGCATACAGGTCCCACCCGCGGGAGAAACATCTGCCCAAGAGCTCAAGGTCGTCCTGCAACTGCACACCACCGCCGAGCCCGACGCCGAACTACTCGACGAACTCGAGGTGAAGCTCGACGTCCGTGACGTACACGACCGCCAATCACGCACATTCATCAGCAACATCGACAACAGCGTGCAGTATTTCGCCGTCACCCCGGCCCAGCCCGCGGAGCCGGACGCCGAACCGCCGGCCGGCCCGCTCGCGCTTTTCCTGACCCTGCACGGCGCGGGCGTCGAAGCCCGTGGTCAGGCCGCCGCCTACCAGCCCAAAACCTGGGGCCACGTCGTCGCCCCGACCAATCGCCGCCCCTACGGCTTCGATTGGGAGGACTGGGGCCGCATAGACGCCCTCGAAGTCCTCGCCGACGCCCGGCAAATCTGGGACATCGATCCCCAGCGCATCTACCTCACCGGCCATTCGATGGGTGGCCACGGCGTATGGCAGGTCGGCGTGCAATACACCGATCGCTTCGCCGCACTCGGACCCAGCGCCGCCTGGTCAGACTTCTGGGCCTATGCCGGAGCCGCCGACTACGAAGACCCCACACCCATCGAGCAAATCCTAAAACGCGCCACCCTCCCCAGCCGCACCCGCGAGCTATCACGCAACTACGCCGACACCGGCGTCTACATCCTCCACGGCGGCGCCGACGACAACGTCCCGACCAGTCTCGGCCGCGACATGGTCAAGCACCTCGCCGAGTTCCATGGCGACTTTACCTACTACGAGCAGCCCGGCGCCGGCCACTGGTGGGGCAATCAGTGCGTTGACTGGCCGCCGATGTTCAGCTTCTTCAAAGAGCACACCCTGCCCGACCGCGCCGCCGTCAACCACGTCGAGTTTTGCACCGGCAACCCCAACGTCGCGTCCCGTTGCCACTGGGTCACTATCGCCCAGCAACAGCGTTCCCTTGTGATCAGCCGCGTCGACCTGACCGCCGACCGCGAGCAGTGCAAAATCGTCGGCACCACCGAGAACGTCGCCCGCCTCGAACTCGACCTCGCCTGCGGCCTGATCGAACCCGCCGACCCACTACAGCTCACGCTCGACGACCAGACGCTGGCCGACAT
The DNA here is from genome assembly GCA_963666925.2 of Phycisphaerae bacterium. Classification (GTDB taxonomy): domain Bacteria; phylum Planctomycetota; class Phycisphaerae; order UBA1845; family Fen-1342; genus JANQFV01. The sequence goes on from CAXXTC010000007.1 coordinate 359,498, forward strand.
AGCCTGGCCTGAGGATGGCCAACTTAATCTCGAACACGCTGACGACACCTGGCACGTCGCCGGCCCGCTCGCTCCGCAAATGAAAGGCCCGCACCGCGCCGGACCGTTCAAGGCCGCCTTCAACCACAACTTCCTGCTCGTCTACGGCACCCGCGGCACCGCCGATGAAAACGCCGCTCTCTTCAACCAGGCCCGCTACGCCGCCGAGACCTTCTGGTACCGCGGCAACGGCGCCCCAGAGATGCTGCCCGACACCGATTTCGATCCGCACGACCAGCCCGATAGGGGGGTGATCCTCTACGGAAACGCCGAAACCAACGCCGCCTGGGAAACGCTGCTCGCCGACAGCCCGATCAAGGTATATCGTGGCCGCGTGATACTCGCGGAGCGGTCGCTCACCGCCAGCAACTTCGCCTGTCTGCTCGTACGCCCCCGCCCCGGCAGCGACGTGGCCCTCGTCGCTGCCATCGCCGGCACCAGCCTCGAAGGCCAACGCCTGACAGAACGCCTGCCCTATTTCGTCTCCGGCGTCAGCTATCCCGACTGGATCGTCATCGACACCACGGCATTGGCGGACGGCCCCACAGGTGTCCGCGCCGCCGGCTTCTTCGCCAACGACTGGTCCTACAAACCGACCGACAGCCCCTTCACCGGCAAACCACCAAAAGAGCCCCGCTAAAGCATCTTAAAAAACGATCCATGCTGCCGCCTCCGTGCCACTGCTCTTGAGCAGTGCATTCTCAGGTACCACCGCTCAGACTTGTCAACGCCCGGCGGGTGAAATCGCTCCAGCATCTTCGCCACCGGCTGCGCCACCAAGGTGTTGACAAACGCCCGCCTGGCGCTAATAAAAACGCTTTCTACTCGCAGCGCCGCTCATACCGGGCGGTTCGCACGATTTGTGCAGGCAGTTTGTTCGGCAGGGTGTGGCCTTGCCGGGCTTTTCCCAGAGCGCGGGCGGCGCGTCCCTGTTGACCGGGATCTGACTGACGCCGCCACCAAGGAGTCAACGTAATGTCCAAGTATAAGGTCGAGGTCGATCGCGAGCTTTGCATCGGCGACGGTGCCTGTGTGGGTGAAGCACCGAACACGTTCGAAATGGACGACGACAACATCGCCATCGTCAAGGACGAAAATGGCCACACCGACGAGGAAATCCTCCAGGCGGCCCAGGTTTGTCCGGTCGATGCCATTATTCTGACCGACACGGAAACCGGCGAAAAGGTCTGGCCCCAGGGCTAGCCACCGCCGCCGGCCGCGGGCACGCTGCCAACCAGCCGCCCGAGGCCAATCCAGCGATCCAAGCACGCGGGGCGCGTGTCAACCCCGACACGCGCCTTCGCGTGCTTCTATGCTGCGCCGGGTCGGCATAGCGGCGGCTGCGGCAGGCAATAACGACCGTTTTCCTGGCTGCACATCTTTCACACACGCAGGGCGCAGGGCATAATCACAGTCAGTCCAACGCGAGCCAGGAGTCAACGCGTATGACACTGGTTATGCTTGTGATAATGTGGTCGCATGAGCCTGCCTGATCGTGGTATGGTCCTTGCGACATGAACTCGTTGGGGTAACGCTTGGTTCCGAGATGGGCCGGCCAGCGGGCTGGACGGGTGACACATGATCAGGTTGATAGAAGCTCTGAATTACCGATGTTTGCGCTACGTGCGCCAACATCTGAGCGACTTCCAGATCCTGATCGGCCCAAACGCGAGCGGCAAAACCACGTTTCTCGACGTAGTGAGCTTCATGAGCGACCTGCTGTCCCAGGGGCTGGACGAGGCGATCACGAATCGCTCCACCGATATACACCATCTGCTCTTTGGCCAGCAGGGAGCACGTTTCGAAGTCGCTGTCGAGTTGGAGATCCCTCAGGATCGTCTCGATCGATTGGAATCCGCGCAGCCGTTCAAACGAGTACGCTACGAGATATCCGTCGGTCTGGCGTCGGATTCCGGTGAGTACCACATTCTCGATGAACAGGTCATCCTGCGGGGACCTTCCAATGCACGTGTTCAACAGAAGATTCTCTTCCCGGATCCAGCCCTGCCGCCCGAGTCCATTATGCACACGCGTGCCAGGACCGACAGTGACGAGCGACGGGTTGTTCGCAAGGTGTCGGGCGGGAACGACAACTTCTATTCGGAGGTTGCTGAGCGCAAGGGGCGCGGTGGGTGGGCGCCGTCCATAAAACTCGGTCCGCGAAGGTCGGCCCTGGCGAACATGCCGGAGGACGAGAACCGCTTCCCGGTCTCGACCTGGCTGCGCGACACGCTCATGAACGGCACGCAGAAACTGATGCTCAACAGCCTGGCATTACGCCAGAGCAGTCGCCCTGGCCAGGGTCGTCAGTTCAGGCCCGATGGCAGCAACTTGCCGTGGGTAATCCAACATCTCCGGGACACCGACCCCGAGCGGTACCGCCAGTGGATCAGGCACTTGCAGACTGCGTTGCCCGACATTGAAGACGTCACGACCGTTGAGCTGCCGGATACCAAGCACCGCTTCTTGCAGATCCAGTACCGTGGCGGGTTGAACGTCCCATCCTGGACAGCCTCTGACGGAACGCTTCGCATGCTGGCTCTGACTCTGCCGGCCTTCTTGCCGAACCTGGCCGGCATCTACCTCATAGAAGAGCCGGAAAACGGCATTCACCCGATGGCGATGGAGACGGTCTACCAAGCCCTGCGGTCGGTCCACGGTGCTCAGATTCTGCTCGCGACGCACTCGCCAGTCATTCTTGGCTGCGCCGAGATCGATGAGGTTCTGTGCTTCAAGAAGGATGACTCCGGTGCGACAGACGTCGTTGCAGGTCGGCAGCATCCCCGTCTGCGTGACTGGCGCGACAGCCTCAACCTGGGCGACCTGTACGCCTCCGGGTTGCTCGGATGAGCAGGCGGGACCTGTTCGTGGTGGTGGCTGATCTTGATGCGGAAAATGTCATCAAGACCCTGCTCAGCACCAGGAAGAAGGCTCTCGGCGTCGCCGTCGACTTCGATCCCGATACCGATTTCTTACGCTACAACAAGCGCGATTCCGGCTGCTACCAGGACGCGGTGAGCGTGCTGACACCACCGCGGCGCACGCATGAGCATGCCCTGATCATTTTTGACCGGCACGGGTGTGGCGCAGAGAGCGCCGATCGCAAGGCAATTGAGGACGACGTGGAGCGGCGTCTACGCGGCAGTGGCTGGCCCGCAGGAATGGCCGCCGCCGTCGTAATCGACCCCGAGTTAGAAGCGTGGGTCTGGTCGACGTCGCCGCACGTTGCCAATGTGCTGGGCTGGGGCGAACACAGGAACCGACTGCGTCCGTTCCTCGCGGACGCGAGATTGTGGGACGCCCAGACGCACAAGCCGACGCAGCCAAAGGAGGCGGTAAGGTCGGCCGTCAGACATAAGCGGGCGCGCTTCACCGCCGCGTCCTTTGCGGATCTTGCGGAGAACGTGAGCGTTGATGGCTGCCACGATGAGGCCTTCTGCAAGCTGTGCGAGACCCTGGTGCGGTGGTTCGGGACAGCAGGCTCTGGCACAGACTCCGGCGAGCCGGAGCTGCCGGACCCGGACACCCGCTCTACTGACTCTTCGAGCGGTTGATTCGCATGAGCAGATATGAATAACGGGTAGCCGATGATGCCTTGACCCCGCCGATCCCACCACAAACCACAACATTCCACACCCCGGCGCCTTTCAGCAAGCTCACACTGCTGCCATAATCACACCCCCGAATTAACCATACTGATCAGCGAGGTCGCAAAGTGCCCGACGCCCTGGTTCTAGAAGGCATCACCAAACGATTCGGCAAGTTCACCGCCGTCGATCGCTTCGATCTCCGCCTACCCGCCGGCGAGGTCCTCGGCTTCCTCGGCCCCAACGGAGCCGGCAAAACCACCACCATCCGCATGGTCATGAGCATCATCTACCCCGACTCCGGCCACGTCTCCGTCCTCGGCCACCCGCGCGCGTCCGCCGTCAAGGACCGCATCGGCTACCTCCCCGAAGAACGCGGCCTCTACCGCAAAATGACCGTCATCGACACCCTGCGCTACATCGGCCGCCTGAAAGGCCTCAGCGGCCGACGCCTCACCGAACGCGTCGCTCACAGCCTCGACCGCGTCGGCCTCCAGGACTGGGGCCACAAACGCGTCGAGGCCCTCTCCAAGGGCATGTCGCAAAAGCTCCAGTTCGTCGCCTCAATCATCCACCAGCCCGAGCTCGTCATCCTCGACGAACCTTTCTCCGGCCTCGACCCAATCAACATCGACATGCTCGAACGCCTCATCAGCGACCTCCGCAAACGTGGCGCAACCGTCATCTTCTCCACCCACCAGATGAACCAGGCCGAACGCCTCTGCGACCGCATCGTCCTCATCAACCGCGGACACAAGGTCATCGACGGCACCATCAACGACGTCCGCTCACAATTCGCCACCCGCGTCGTCGTCATCGACGGCGAAGGCGATTTCAACCGCTTCGAAAACCTCCCCGGCGTCGAACACGCCCACGTCACCTCCGGACACGCCCGCCTCGAACTAGCCGAAAACGCCGATCCCAAGAGCGTGCTCCACAAGGCCCTCGACCTCGCCCAGATAATGCGTTTCGAGGTCCAGCGTCCCAACCTCCAGGAGATCTTCGTCAAACTCGTCGGAGCGGAGACACCGCCACCGAACGACCCGGACGCCATCCCCGCAGGAGGGCCGCAACATGCCTAAGGTGGTAGCCGTCGCCGTCCGTGAGTTCCTCGCCACCGTGCGAACCCGCGCATTCGTCCTCAGCGTCGTAATGATGCCCGCACTCATGGTCGCCGCAATCTTCGGCACTTCCTGGGTGCACAAGTTCAGCGAGCAGGAGCAGGTCCCACTACGCACCCTCGCCGTCTGCGACCCCACCGGCCTGGTAGCGCCGGCCTTCTCCGCCCAGATCGACCAGTTCAACCAGGAACGCCCCACCCAGAAGTTCGCCGTCCAACAGGTCGACGCCGACGCCTGCAACCCCGACATCTTGGCCCAGCGCACCACTACCGAGGAACTTTACGGCTACGTCATCTTCTCGGAAAACGTGCTGTCCTTGGACGGCGACCCGATCGTCGTCGCCCGCAGCGACAACCAGCTCGAAACCGGAAAACGCCTGGAGAGCATGATCAACCGCGCCGTATTCGCCGTCCGCTTGCAGCAGGCCGACATCGACGCCGCCCTCGTGGCGCAGTTACGCACACCCGCCACATTCACCAAGCTCGACCTCGCCACCGGCCAGCCCGTCAGCGGCAACGAAATCGCCCGCGCCCTCACGCCTTTCGCGTTCATGTTCCTGCTCTTCATGGGCACCTTCGGCATTGCTCAGGGCCTCCTCACCACCGTCATCGAAGAGAAAAGCTCACGCGTCGTCGAGGTCCTACTCTCCGCCGTCAGTCCCACCCAGCTCATGGCCGGCAAGATCGTCGGCATGGTTTTCGTCGGCTTCGTACTCATCGCCGTCTGGGGCAGCGTCGGAGCCCTCAGCGCCCAACGCTACAACCTCACCGACATCGTCAACGGCTACCGCCTGTTCCTAGCCGTCATGTACTTCGTCCCCGGCTTCCTGCTATTGGCCGCCCTGATGGCCGGCATCGGCTCCGCCTGCAACGAGCTCAAGGAAGCCCAGAGCATGATCTTTCCCGTCACGCTCATAACCGTTGTGCCGATGATGTTCTGGTTCTACCTCTCCGAGCACCCCGCCTCGGCCGTAAGCATCGCGCTGAGCTTTGTACCACCGATAACACCGTTCGTAATGATCCTGCGCGTCTGTGCCGACCCCGACACCCCGATCTGGCAGATCGTGAGCACCCTCGGCGTTTTATGGCTGAGTGTACTGGTAGCGATCTGGGCGGCCGGCAAAGTCTTCCGCGTCGGCGTCCTCATGTATGGCAAACCCCCCTCGCTCCGAGAGCTAATCCGCTGGCTCCGCTACTCCTGATTGTTGCGAATCGGGTGCAGTGACCGTCCCCCCTTGAAGAGGGGGGACCATAGGGGGTGCACAACGTATTCAGTGTGCCACCGGCCAATAGCCAATGGTCCATATTCGGTGTGGCACCGGCTAATAGCCGGTGGTCCAAAATGTGTCACCGGTTTTCAACTGGTGGACTGAGGTGCTACCTTTTCATGTGGCACCGGTTTTCAAAACCTTGTGGCACCGGCTCCCAAGTATTTGTGGCACCGGTTTTTAACCGGTGGGTCGTGCTGGCCACGACTATTGAATCGTGCTCACCCACTGAAGAACAAACCATCCCCACACACGTTCCCACGTTGTCACGCGGTCACGTTGTGACGTTGCCACATTGTCACGCCAAAGCCCGCGCAGCGGGCGACGCATCGTAGCCCCGGGTGGAGCGCAGCGCAACCCGGGGAACACCGTCCCCCCCCGAAGCCCGCGTAGCGGGTGACCGATCCTAGCCCCGGGCGCAGCCCGGGGAAACTGTCCCACCCCACCCAAAGAAGCCCGCGTAGCGGGCGACGGAACTGCTCATCTCACCACCTACGCGTCTCTCTTGGTTGTGGCTGGTGTCACCGTGCCATCTATGAGCGAGCCAAAGTCAAGCGGGTTTTCGACGGGGTCTTTCCAACCATCTATTCGGCGTCGTCGCAGGGACACGCCACTCAACGATTTCGGGGGCGGCCTCAGTCACTGCTACGATGGTAACGCGCCGGTTCCAACTGGCCCCCGCCGGTTGACGCCTCATGGCACATCCGCGAGGTCCGCCCGATTCGACCCGCTCGAAGTTTCGTCCCGCCCATAGCGGTACACTCACCTCCTGGTGCTCTCCGGAGGGGAAAGAACGGACTCCTATGCTACGCTCGGCGTCGGTTCCGTGACCACCTCCGCTTCACGCCACACTTCTCCGCTGCGCAGCATTGCCGCCGACACGCACGCCAGGTGCCGGGCTAACGCCACCAGCGCAATCTTGTTCCGCTCCGGATCACCACGCTGCACATGTTCGTAAACCGCCCGCAGCAGCGGACTGCGTCCCTTGCCCTGCCAAGCTGCCTCGCACAGCAATTGCCGCACGACACTGGGACCTTCCCGGGTGATATGCCCAAGCCGATTCGTCTGCCCACTCTGGTCCTGGCACGGCACCAGCCCGAAGTAGCAGCCCACCTGCCGATTGCTCCGAAAACGCCGGACATCGTCGATCCACGCCACCAGCGCCTCGGCCGTACGCTTCCCAACGCCCGGGATGGTCTGTAACAAACGCACCCTGGGATGCTCACGGGCCATGCTCTCCAACCACCGCTCCACCGTACGCAGCCGCGCGTCCAGATGCTCCAACTCGTCCAGGCCCAGATCCCGTTCGAGCGCCGTCGTACGCGTTGGAAACTCCACCTCCGCCAGCCAGACGCGGCCGGCCCGGCTCCACAAACTGGCGCGGCGTGGTGCCGCCACGCCGTGCGCCCGCAACAGGGCCCGCAGCCGGTTCTTCACCGCCGTCCGCTGGGCCACCAGCCGCCTCCGGAACTGAATCAGCCGCCGCCAACTGCGGACGTCCACGGGCGGCACATGCACCGGCGGCACCTGGTCCAGGAATAGCAAGGTAGCCAGCTTCCGGGCGTCGACCCGATCGTGCTTACGTTTGGCCCGGAAGATCAGTCGCACTGCCCCCGGATGAGCCACGACGATCCGCTGCGCCACCTGCTGCAGTTGTTCGTAGACGTAACCGTAGCCGCACGACGCCTCGTAGCAGATCTGGAAGGGCGGCGACACACTACGCAGTTGTTTCACCAGTTCCTTGGCTCCGCCCCGAATCTGCTGTTGCTTGACGAGTTTCCCGGCTGAATCCAAAATGCAGATGGTCGACTGACGCTGATGTAGATCTAGTCCAATCGTGTACATGCGGGCCTCCTTTCTTTGAAGTTCCAACGGGGTCATACCCCGAAGGAGGCTCGCTTCATAGTTTCACTGCTGTGTCAGCAGTGCTTCCCTCAGCCCTCGCCGAGACACTGCACCGCTGACGCAGATTGGGATGAAAGCCCGTTGCTTGTCCATCGCCCGCGATGCCGACAGTGCCACCCGCTTGCTGCGCTCGGATGTGAAGGGAAAAAGGGCCACAGCACAGAGGGTAAGCCCGCGGCGTTATCGTCGACGGATGATTCCCACGCCAGCCAGGGCCAACATCACAATCGTACCGGGCTCAGGAACCTCGGAGACGCGGAACCCGATGCCGTCGAACTCGGACGTCGGGTAGTAGCTGTAGCGGGACGACGCGTGCAGGTCGTAGGCGCCGTAGCCGATGAAGAACGACCCGCCCCGCAAGCCGCGATACGACCAATCACTGCCCTCGGACACGACCGATTCGTTCCACTCCCACACGTTCCCGCCCTGATCCAACGTGCCGTAGGGGCTCTCGGAATTCTCGTGAGCGCCGACTTCCGTGCGGTAGTAGGGACTGCCGATCGTGTGGCCGTTGTTGTCGTAGAACGTCGCGTTGTTGCCGGGGTCTGGGTCTACAAGATCGTTGCTGGGCACGCTGTCGCTGCTCGTCGGGTAGTCGAAATAGTTGCCCGTCATCCCGTCGTTCTTGTGGTACGCCGCCTTGTACCACTCGTCCTCGCTCGTCACCGCCCAGTTCCAGCCGGAGTTACGCTGAATCTCCCGCCCGTCCTGGCCGTTGTACCCGTCCAGTGTGTAGGCCCCGGTCTCGGTCGTGCCCGGCCCCTGATTGGCGCTCGGCTGGCCGTTGTGCAGCCAATTCGCGAACCGGCAGGAGTCCCAGTAGCTCACGTAGTTGACCGGACGGTCTGCCCAATCGCCAGCCACACTGTACATGTAGCTCCCCGATGAGCCAGTCCGTTCGATCTTGCAGCCGTAAGTGCTCGACCACATGCTCGTGTTGTACAGCCCGTACGTATCCGTATCGGCCACGGCGTTGAGGAACTCCGTGTACTGTCCGGCCGTCACCTCGTACGTGCCGATGTTGTACGCGTAGTCCACGCCGCCGTAACCGTCGCCGTGCGTGTCGTTCGCGTTGCCCGGGTTTCCAACGGTGACGGTGTCGATCACCACGTCCGCCGACGCGCCGGCTGCCCAACTGAACACCGCTATCACCGCCAATAGATTGCCAATCCCTTTCAACATGCTCATCTCCTATCTTCTATCTCTTGGCTTCAGGCGGACGCCCTCCGCGCGCCGGACAGCGTGTCCACAGAGCCCCTCCGATTAGACATTGGATCATTGGGTTATAGGCCTCCATCCAGCGCGATTTCCAGGCCCTCACCGGGAATTTACACACCAAGCTCGGACCGCTCTCGCACGCCGCCCACGCGACTGAGCCAATTGCCATCGTTCGTTCTTTCAAAGCACCTGCAACCCCTTGCCAGAAAGAGCATTACACCATGACCACTCTCATCGAACCTGCACCGCAGGCCGATTCCGCTAACAGTGGCGAGAAACCCATCAACCTGTTCCAGTTCGGGTGTTCGTTCGTCCGACCACTGGATTTTCCCGTGATCAATACTGCGTTATTCCGTCGGCTGACGCTCCGAGTTCGCGATTCCACCTCACCAAAACCGCCAGACACCGCCAGATCCCTCGAAAAACCACCAGCCACCGCCAATTTCCGCCAGATTCCGCCAGTCAGCGAGAACACCCGTCACCGACTCGTCGGCTGAGTTATACTTCCTGTGGTAATCGCACCCCCTATGTGAGGTCGGGCCCATGCTTACAACACCAAACGCCACAGCAGAACACTCCCGAGACCGCTCCCGACGTCAGCGCGAGCGCGTCAGCACTATTACCCTTATTGCAACCCTGTTCGCGCTGGCTCTCACCCTGATGACCGCGCCGACTGCCTCCGCCGACATCTTCCATCTCAAGACCGGCGGCGCCATCGAAGGCCAGAATCTCGGCGCAAACGATAATCAATACTCCATTCGCACTACCCTCGGCATCGTTCGCTTGCCGACCGACGCCGTCGAACGTATCGAGCCCGGCCCGACGCCATTTGAAGAATACGACCAGCGCGCCGCCCAGGTCGGCGACAATGCTGCGGACCAGTTCGCGCTGGCCGAGTGGTGCGACGCCGCCGGCCTGCACAACGAGCGCAAGTTGCATCTCCAAAAAGCTTTAAAGCTGGATCCCGACTACGAGCCCGCCCGCCGGGCGCTCGGCTACGTGCATGTCGCCGGCCTTTGGCTCGATGGTCGGACCGTCGTCCGGGCGACCGCTCCGCAGCCCGAGGCCGCCGAATCCGACGTCGACGCCGAGCAGCTCGCCGCCGCCATCCAGGGCCAATGGCGCAGCCGAATTCGCTCCATCCGCCAGAACCTCCTCGAAAGTTCGGTGCCGCAATCAGTCGATCGCGGCATCGCGACCATTCGCGAAATCACCGATCCGCTCGCGATCCTGCCGCTGGCCGAGGTGCTCAGCCCCGGCAATCAGCTCTGTCGCGAGCTGCTGGTCGAGGTGCTAAGTCGTTTTCCGCACGACGAGGCGACCCTCAACCTCATCATTATCACCCTGATTGATCCGCTGGAGAGCATTCGGCAGGCCGCCCTGGCTGATCTGATCCGCCGCGACGATCCCCGCATCGCCGCTCAGTATCGTGCCGCGCTCGCCGGCGGCAACGACGTTGTTTTACGCCGCGCCGCCTATTGCCTCGGCGAATTCGACACCGTCGAGGCCGTTCCCCGAACTCATCGATCGCCTCACTGTCTGGCGAAGCCAGTGGGTCGAGGTGCCCGTAAAACGCTGTTTGCGGCGATTGCCGTACCTTTTCACCGGCGTTACCGAAGTCTATCTCGGCACGCACGGCGCCGGTCAGCGGCTGCGACTGATGCACCTCCCACAAGTCGGCGTCTGGTGCGGTTGGAATGACGTCGAGACCACTTGGCGTTACGGCCCTGTAACGGTCTATCGCCACCGAAGTGCTCGAAGCACTCAAAAAACTCACCGGCCAGAATTTCGGGTTCGACCGCTACGCCTGGTACACCTGGTACCAACAGCACGAACCCTGACGCGGCTGGCCGCCGGGGGCTGGATTACTGCTCTTCATTACAAACAACGGCCGAGTCTGTAGTATCCACCGGTCCCGCCGAAGGTACACTATCTGTAGATCTGGTCGTCCGTTGCTGCGGGGCGGCAGATCGTTCGGAAAGGTGAAACTGATGTCGCTGCGCTGTCCACGCTGTCACAACTCGAACCGCGACATAGCTCATTATTGCAGCCGCTGCGGATTGCGGCTGGAGGTGGGTGCTAGCGGAGTACGTGGCGCGGGTCGGGTGACGCATCCCGATCCGCTTGCGGTGCCGGACGGATGCGTTCCCATTCTGGATGCAGCGGACCTGTACTTTCACTGGGAAGCGGCTAGTGGGGGGACGCCGCTTCTTGGTACAGAGACCCTCTCGGTAACGGTGTTCAATGCCGGCTACTCGCTGTGCGATCTGATCTTACGAATTCACGGCACGGATGCCGATGGCCAGGACGTATGCGCGGTGACGCGGGAACTGGCCGAGCTTCTGCGTGGTGCGTCGACCGATATCGAGATAGCATCGTATGACTTGCCGGCTCCGGTGCGCGGGTTGCACCTGGAGCTTGTTCAGGCTGAGTTTCGCGCGCCGGACGAATAGCCGGCGGCGCCAATAAGAAGGGAGGTTGTTCATGGGACCAGGGCTGATCGTTCTCGGCATACTGGTACTGTTCCTGCTGATCATCATAGCCACGGGCTTGTTTACTGTTCAGCAACAGACACGGGCCGTCGTGGAGCGACTCGGCCGTTTCAAGGAGGTGGCCGAGCCGGGGCTGAATTTCAAGGTGCCGATCGTTGATCGCGTAGCCGGGCGGGTAACGCATCGCGTGCGCGAACTGGAGATCAACGTCGAGTCTAAGACGAAGGATGACGTCTTCGTTGATCTGCTGATCGCGGTGCAGTTTTACGTTGAGGAGAACGAAGCGGCGGTGAAGGCGGCGTTCTATCGGCTCAGCAATCCGCACCAGCAGATCAGCTCGTACGTGTTTGACACGGTGCGCGCCCTGGTGCCGGACATGCCGGTCGATCATGTCTTCAGCGAGAAGGACAAGATCGCGTCGGCGGTGAAGGAGCGTTTGCAGGACACGATGGACCAGTTTGGGTACACGATTCTGCAATCGCTGGTGAACGACATTCAGCCGGCGGCGAAGGTCAAGGAGGCGATGAATGAGGTCAATGCCAGTGCGCGGCTCAAGGAGGCGGCGCGTAACCAGGCAGAGGCCAAGAAGATTCGCGTTATCGCGGCGGCCGAGGCTGAGGCGCGGGCCAAGGAGTTGCAAGGTGTGGGTATCGCCCGGCAGCGACTGGCGATTGCGAACGGTCTGAAGGAGTCGGTCGAGGCGTGTTCCGAGGCGGGCATCTCCCCGGAGGAAGCCACCAAGATGGTGTTGCTGACGCAGCACTACGACACGGTGACGGCGGTCGGTGCCAACGACAAGGCCACGGTGATCATGATGCCGTACGGGCCGAGCGGGATGTCGCAGGTGGCGGAGCAGATCACCGCGGCGCTGTTGACGTCAGACACCGCGGGAAGGGAGATGGAGGCCGAAGGGCCGACTCGTGTGGATGACAATGAATAGGCTATAGCTACGGCAGTTTGAAAGCTGTATTTGACGGGCGTGCTGGCAGACGAATGTTGAGCCGGCGCGCCCGTTTTGTTTGTGCTCGAGAATGCACTGCTCAAGAGCAGGCCACATGTGCTTTGTATATCATTCCGGATGAAAGCCGAGCCTATTCTTTAGCCGGGGCACTGGGGTTCGTTGCCAGCACGACCCACCGGTTAAAAACCGGTGCCACAAAGAGGTGAGGAATCTCCCATGCGGGAGGAGTTTGGGTCAGCGGCCTTTGGCGAAGAAGGCCTTGATGCTGTCGTAGATGTCGTCCTTGGTGTTTACACGCGACGTGACCATGTTCTCCTCGTCGCCGAGATACTCACGCAGGACGTTGATGAAGTGGCCGCTGCCGTAGGCGCTGGCTACTTGGCAATAGCCGAACTGGTTGCTCTGCGGCAGCAGGTGTTCGCTCAGGATCTGGCAGCACTCGCGCGAATCAGATTCCGATGAGTTGTCACCGTCAGAAAAGTGGAACAGGTAGATGTTCCATTCGTCGGGGGCGTAGTGCTTTTCGAGCAGCTCGCGGCAGACCTTGAACGCGCTGCTGATCTTCGTGCCGCCGTCTTCGCGCAGGTGGAAGAACGTTTCGCGGTCGACCTCGCCGGCACGGACGTCATGGACGATATAGCGGCTGTCGATGCCTTCGTAGTTGCGGCGTAGCCAGGCGTCGATCCAGAACGCCTCCAGTCGGACCAGCTCCTTCTGCTCGTGCCCCATGGAGCCGGAAACGTCCATCATGTAGACAATGACGGCGTTGGATTGGGGTTTTTTGACGGGCTTCCAGCTTCGGTAGAGCTTGTCGGAGCGTTCGAAGAAGATGATGGGGTTCTCTTCGTCGTAGGCGCCGGTCATGATCATTCGTCGCAGTGCGCGGCGGAAGGTGCGTTTGAAATGGCGGAGCGATTCGGGGCCGGTCTGGCGGATGCTGCTGTAGCGGTCCTTGATGGCGGTGATGTTGTGCTTGCCTTTGGGCTCGATGCGGGGGAGCTGGAGCTCTTCGCCGAGGATGTCGGCGAGCTCGTCGAGCGAGATTTCGACCTCGAGGATGTGCTGTCCGGGGTCGGTACCGCCGGGCCCGACGCCGGAATCGTCGCCGTCGACGGTTTGTCCGGGCTGGCCCTCACCTTGGCCGACGCCCTGGTCGTTGTTGTCACCGTAGCGGAAGTGCGGGAGGTTCACTCCGGGCACGGGGATGGAGACGAGGTGTTTGCCCTCTTTGCCGAGCAGCTCGCCGCGCGTCAGGAACTTGCGGAGGTCCTTGCGGATCTTGCCCTTGACGATCTGGCGGAACCGCTGATGGTCCTTCTCGATCTTGAGTGGGCCACCGACACCCACGGGCACACCTCGATTTCCGGTTCTGGGTCGCACACGGCGGTGCGCTCCGTTGTTGCTCGCTCGGCCGGCGTTACTCGTCCGACTGTTTGGCGTCGCCGCGAGCGAAGATGCTGGCGACGTAGTTGAGCACGTCGGTCGCGCTGGTTTCGTTGTAGCCGAAGAACTTGATCAGGCGTTGCTTGACGACGTCAATCTTGGCCTGGGTCTCGTCGTCGACGACGCCGCTGACGACGTTCTTGAGCTTGATGGTGTCACGCGAGTCCTCGAACAGCTTGAGCTCGAGAGCCTTGTGCAGCCGGGCGTTGGTGTTGTACTCGAACTTCTTGCCGTCGAGCGCCAGGGCGCCGATGTAGTTCATGATTTCCTGGCGGAAGTCGTCCTTACGGCTGTCGGGGATGTCGATTTTTTCCTCTATTGACCGCATGAGGCGCTCGTCGGGCTCCTCGTCCTTGCCGGTGTACTTGTTGCGCACCTTCTCGTGCTGGGTGTAGGCTCGGACGTTCTCGATATAGTTGGCGCAGAGCCGCTGGATGGCGTCCTCGTCGGCGGAGATGGCGCGTTGCACCTCGGCCTTGAGCACGTCTTCGTACTCCTCGCGGACGACGCTGAGCAGCTCTTTGTAGCGTTTCTTGGTTTCCTCGTCGGTGATCAGCGAGTGGTGGCTCAGGCCACTTTCGAGCTCGTTCATCACCATGAAGGGGTTGATGGCCTTGTCCTGGTGGGCTTGTTCGCTGACGAGGGCGTTGGAGACCTTATCCTGGATGTAGCGCGGGCTGATGCCGAGCATGCCCTCGCGCGGGGCCTCCTCGCGCAGCTCCTTGACGGAGTCCTCGGTGAAGCCGGGGATGTTGCGGCCGTCATAGAGTTTGAGTTTCTGGATGAGGGTGAGGCCGGCCTTCTTGGGCTCTTCGAGGCGGGTGAGGACGGCCCACATGGCGGCGACTTCGACGGTGTGTGGGGCGATGTGCGTGCCGCGGACCTTCTCTTTGCCGAAGTCCTTGTCGTAGATCCTGATCTCGTCGGAGAGGCGGATGTTGTAGGGGATGTCGATCTTGATGGTGCGATCGCGGAAAGCCTCCATGAGCTCGTTGCTCTGGAGCTTCTTGTACTCGGGCTCGTTGGTGTGCCCGACGATGACCTCGTCGATATCGGTCTGGGCGAACTTCTTGGGCTTGATGGTGTGTTCCTGCGACGCGCCGAGCAGGTCGTAGAGGAAGGCAACGTCGAGCTTGAGCACCTCGATGAACTCGCACAGGCCGCGGTTGGCGATGTTGAGCTCGCCGTCGAAGTTGAAGGCTCGCGGGTCGGAATCGGAGCCATAGAGGGCGATCTTGCGATAGTTGATGTCGCCGGTGAGCTCGGTGGAGTCCTGGTTCTTCTCGTCCTTGGGCTGGAAGGTACCGATGCCGACGCGGTCTTTCTCGGAGAGCGTCATTCGGCGGACGACGACGTGCTCCATAACGCGGCGCCAGTTGCCGTCATATTTGAGGAGCAGGTCTTCGAAGGTGCGCCGACAGAAGGGGTCGAGTGCGCCGTCGATGCGGATCTGCTTGGCTTCGGGCAGGTCGGCGTTGAGCTGGGCGATGATCTCCTTGCGGGCTTCGCGCGGGATCAGCTTCAGCGGCTCCTCGTGCATGGGGCAGGGGTGCAGCTCGATCTCGCCGGCGTCGGTGGGGATTTTCCAGGAGAAGGTGTAGAGCGCGCCCTCGTCGAGCTTGGAATAGTACTCGAGGCCCTTTTTGAGCAGTCGGGCGATGGTGCTTTTGCTGGAGCCGACGGGGCCGTGGAGCAGGAGGATGCGTCGATCGGTTCCGTAGCCCTGGGCGGCTGATTTGAAGAACTCGACGAGTCGCATGAGGGCGGGGTCGAGGCCGTAGATGGCGTCGGCTCCGTTGTCGAAGGGGTCGTCGAAGAACTTGTAGTGGACGAGTTCCTGCTTTAGCCAGCGGTACTTGTCGGTACCGAATTGCAGGATCATGTCGTAGATTCGCTGGAAGGCGTTACGGGCGACGCTGGGCTGTGCCAGGACCATTTCGAGGTAGTCGAAGAAGCTGCCTTCCCAATGCTGCTGGCGGAACTTGGCGCCGTCGAGGTGCCGGTCGATGACGGAGAAGATCTTGTCGCGATCGGGCATTTGAGGCCTCCATGCGTATGCCGGCCCAGTGGCGTGCACCGGCTGCAAACGTGCCGGGCTTCTGGCGGGTTGCCGATTCGTTCACGGAATCGGCCGCCGGGTTGCGACCGGTAGCCTGCGCGGATTGCCGGGCAGCGTACCGGCGGACGTTGATTCGGGCGGCACTAACGCAGTCCCATACAATATCGGTCGCCCGCGTGCGTCTCTTTCGGTTCATTTCATGGTACGTTCTGGTCGGCGGTTGGTTCCTCGGCCAGTTCGTCGGGTGATGTTTCGGCGGTTCCGACGGAGCTGCTGCCGCAGGCCGGGCAGACGAGCTCGACGCCGGTGGCGTGGGGGATGAAATGCTCGCCACAGACTCGGCAGACCCAGACTTTTCGGCAGGAGCGCTCCCGGCATTTTGGGCAGGTGATGGGGAATGGTGTCCCTGGAGCGACCCTGACGACGTCCTCGTAGCCGCAGACGGTGCACTGGACGAGGACTGGGTATTTTCCGCCGACGTCCACCTCTTGGTGGGGCTTGAGGATCAGGTAGAGCACGATGGCGCCGAGGATCAGGACCAAGCCGGCGACGGCGGTGGCGATGCGTTTGCGGCGTTGGGCGCGGGCGTAGGCACCGACCATGATGTCGCCGCGGCGACGGGCAGCGCTGCTCAGTTTGGAGATGTCAAATGATGAGCGTGAGTTTCGCACGGGGCGCCTTCCGGGGGGTTCCGGTCATCGCCCTGATTATATCGACCAGGTGGCGGCTGGTCGCGTTCGGGGCGTTGGCACGGCTGTCTGGGGTGGCCTATGATGACGTGGCGGGGTGATGGCTGGTTGATTCGGGAGTGTCAATATGCGAGCACGGGTAGGTATCGGGTACGATTTGCACCGATTTGCGCCGGGGCGTGCGTTGAAGCTGGGCGGTGTGGAGATCGAGCACACGGAGGGGCTGCTGGGGCATAGCGACGCCGATGCGGTGCTGCACGCCCTGTGTGACGCTCTGCTGGGGGCGGCTGGCATCGGCGATATCGGGGAGTTGTATCCGGATACGGAGGCGGCCTGGAAAGATGCCGACAGTCGACAGTTTGTTATTGATGTTATGAAACGCGTGCGGGTGGCGGGGTTGCAGGTGTGCAACGCTGATTTGGTGGTGCACGCGGATCGGCCTCGGCTCGGCCCGCACAAGCTGCGCATGCGGGAGAGCGTGGCGGGTTTGCTGGGCATTGATATTGAGTGCGTGACGATCAAGGCGACCAGCAATGAGGGTTTGGACGCGATCGGGCGGGGCGAGGCGCTGGCGTGCTGGGTGGCGGTGTTGTTGGAGTCGGCGTAGGGGGCGTGCGTGGACCGCTGGTCGGGGTGGCGGTAGCATTCGCGTTTTCGAGGTGGTCGCCGGCGCGGGCGGCACGTGCCGTTGGGATTTCGTAGTGAGAATGTAGTGACGTTGCTTGGCTGGTCGGTCCTGGAAGCGGTTACCCGGAATTGGGCGCTGGTTGGTATTGCGCTGACCATTATCACGCTGCTGGTCGTGCCGGCGTTGATCATACTGAAATACGTCCGCATTTCTCTGAATATCATGCGTACGACGAAGCCTCCGCTGGCGCGTGGGCCGCTGGATTATGATCGGCTGGATGGCCATCCAGTGAGCTTTCCATCGTTTGACGGACTGCCGCTGCAAGGGATGATCATACCGGCCGCCGGCAGCGGTCAGCGACGGGGGTTGATCATCTTCTCGCACGAGTTCTGTGCGGATATGCACACTTGTGCGCGTTACTGTCGGCCGCTGCGCGAGGCGGGCTACGATATTCTCACGTTTGATTTTCGGGGTCATGGCGAATCGACGGCCGGCCCGGGGTATACGCCGCGGCAGTGGGTTACGGATCGCGATCTGGACGACATGCGTGGTGCGGTGGCGTTTGCGGCTACGTGGCTGGAGGCGCAGGGTGCGCCGGCGGAAGTGGGGGCGTTCGGGATATCGCGCGGTGCCTGTGCGGCGATACTCGTTGGCGAAGAGGATCCGCGCATCAAGGCGATCGTGGCCGACGGGGCGTTCAGCACGGACACGACGATCGAATACTTCATGAAGCGCTGGGCGTACATCTTTGCCCGCGTGCGGATTGTGTACGAGAACCATCCGCCGGTGTTTTGGCGTTTTCTGCGGTGGTCGATGATGCACTTTGCCCGGCGGGAGTTTCGTTGCCGGTTTCCGTCGGTGCGCAAGGCGATTCGTCGCATGACGCCGCGGCCGATGTTGTTCATCCACGGCGAGAAGGATTCGTATCTGCCGGTCGAGCAGAGTCGTCGGCTGTATGCGCTCGCCGGGCAGCCGAAGCTGCTGTGGGTGGCGCCGGGAGCTCGGCACAATCAGGCGGTTGTGCATCATCCGGCGACGTATGCCCGGCTGACGACGGCGTTCTTTGATCGGCACCTGGCGCGGGTGGCGCCCGGGTCGCCCGAGCAGCCGCTGGAGCGGGTCACGCGGATGCGGCTGGAGAGTCCGACGCAGGCGGCGCCTCAGGCGGTGCGCGTGACGTCACCGAACTGAGCCGCACCGGCCAGGTAGCTCATGGCCACTTTCCTGGAACATCTGGCGGCCCGCGTGGCGTATCAGCACGCGCAACGCGTCTATCGACGCTTTGTGGCGACGCTGGGGGACTTGGCGGGCAGTGAGCAACGGGCATTGCGGCGGGCGCTGAGCGTGGTGCGCGGCAGCGAGTTGGCTCGCCGACATGGGCTGGACCGCGTGCGCAGCATCGTCGACCTGCGCCGGGCGCTGCCATTGATGACGTATGACGATTATCGGCCGATCATCGACCGCGTGTGTGACGGCGCGGTTGGGGAGCTGTTTTCACGCGGTACCCGGCTGCACATGTTCGCGACCTCGAGCGGAACCACCGCGGCGCCCAAGCGTGTGCCCGTGACGGGCGCGTTTGTCGAGGACTATCGCCGGGGGTGGAACACGTTCGGGCTGAAAATGCTGAGCGATCATCCGGAGGCGGTGCTGCGGGCGATTCTGCAATCGTCGGGGCGCCATGATGTTGACCGGACACCCGCTGGCGTGCCCTGCGGCGCGATTACCGGACTGCTAGCACGGACGCAGAAGCGAATCGTGCGGCGGTTCTATGTAGGCAGGCCGGAGATCGCGCATATTGATGATCCGAGCGGGCGGTATTACGCGTTGATGCGGCTGGGCGTGCAGCGCGACGTGGCCTTTGCCGTGACGGCCAACCCGGCCACGCTGATCCAGATGGCTCGCACGGCCGACGAGCAGAGCGAGACGCTGATACGGGATGTGCGTGATGGCACGCTGACGCCGACGATGGTGCCCGAGCAGTACGTGCGGCAGGTGCTCAGTGCAAAATTGCGACCCGACCCGGCCCGGGCGGCGGAGCTAGAGCGATTGCGGGCCGAGCACGGGCAGCTTCGCCCGCGGGACTATTGGAGCATCGCGTTCGTGGCGTGTTGGATCGGCGGCAGCTTGGGGCATTATCTGCAACGTTTGCGGCAGTGGTGGGGTGAGGTGCCGGTGCGGGACGTCGGCCTGCTGGCGAGCGAGGGGCGTGTCAGTATTCCGCTGGAGGATAACACGCCGGTGGGGGTGCTGGACGTGACCAGCGGGGTGTTCGAGTTCATACCGGCGGATCAGGAGCAGCAGGCGCAACCCGAGACACTGGGGCCGGCGGAGGTGGTCGCGGGCGGCGAATATGTCGTTGTGCTGAGCAACACCAGCGGGCTGCTGCGTTATCGGCTGGGGGACGTGGTGCGGGTGCACGGGCGACTGGGGGCGACGCCGCTGGTGGAGTTTCTGCATCGGGCGGGGCGGGTGGCCTCGGTGGCGGGCGAGAAGCTGACCGAGCATCAGGTGACCAGCGCGGTTCAGATGGCGTGCGAGGAGTTGGGGATCGCGGAATGTGATTTCATTATTGCGCCACGCTGGGACGACCCGCCGCACTATGTGCTGCGTTGTACCGCGGCTCAGGAGACGCTCGCGCCGGCGGTTGATGGTGCGCTGTGCCGACAGAACGAGGAGTACGCGTCGCGGCGTCGCTCGCAACGGTTGGGCCCGCTGGTAAGCGTGAAGCTGGCGCCGGTGGAGCTGGCGGCGTGGGATCGGCGGCTGCGTGAGACGCGGCGCGGGGCGGCTGAGCAATTCAAGCGGCCCTGCCTGCTGACGACGCCCGAGGAGCATGAGCTGCATTTCCCGGAGGCGGGTGGTTCGTGAGAGTAGGGGGGCGGCGTTGACACGATCCGTAGCGGGGCGGACACTGGCATCATGACGCGGGTCTGGTTGTACGCACTGGCCGTGCACGTATTGCTCGCGCTGGTCCTGGTAGTGCGGGTACTACGCCGGCGGCGTGAGCCGGTGGCGATGGTGGCGTGGATATTCGCCATCGTGACGCTGCCGGGTGTGGGGGCGTTCTGTTACTGGATGCTGGCGTCGAATCGTCTGCGGCGCAAGGTGAAGCGGCGTCAGCGGCGTGTGGCGGCGTTATTGGGTCAGCTTCAGGATCGCGGGCAGCGCTGCGAGCAGGCGCTGGCTGGCGGTGGGGCGGGCGAGCTTGCGTCCGATTTGCAGGCGATTGAGCAGTTGGCCTGTCGGCTGGGTGATATGCCCGCGATCGGGGGCAACCGCGTGTGTCTGCTGACGGAGGCGAACGCGACCTACGCTGCCCTGGAGCAGGCTCTGCGCGACGCGCGTGAGCACATCAACCTGGAGTACTACGTCTGGCGTGATGACGAGACGGGGCGGGCGTTTGGGGATCTGCTGTGCGAGAAGGCGGCGGAGGGCGTCGAGTGCCGGCTGTTGCTGGACGCGGTCGGGTGCTGGCAACTGGGGCGCGGGTTTATCCGCCGGCTGGTTGATGCGGGCGTGCGCGTGGCGTTTTTCCTGCCGATTCACCCGTTTCGGCTACGCAAACGCTGGAGCGTGCACCTGCGGAACCACCGCAAGATTGCGGTAGTGGACGGGGTGACCGCGCTGGTTGGGAGCCAGAACATCGGGGACGAGTACCGGGGGCGCAAGAAGCGGCTCAGTCCGTGGTTCGATACGCACATGCGCATCGATGGGCCGGCGGCGCTGTTTCTGCAACAGGTGTTTGCAGAGGATTGGTACCTGGCGGCACGCGAGCGGCTGGATCAGGGTGCTTATTTCCCGGCGCCACAGTCGCGTGGTGAATCAGTGGTGCAGGTGCTGCCGAGCGGGCCGGACATGGGCGTCAATGCGCTGGGGCAGGTGTTGTTTGCGGCCGTGTCGGCGGCGCGCGAGTCGGTACGCATGGCCACGCCTTATTTTGTGCCGGACGCGGCGTTGCGTTGGGCGCTGACTTATGCGTGTTATCGGGGCGTGCGTGTGCGTCTGGTACTGCCGACGCGGAGCGATTCGCAACTGGCGCTGTTGGCGGCGCGGAGTTTTTATCCGGAGCTGCTCAATGCGGGAGTTGAGATCCACGAATACGACGCGGGCGTGCTGCACTCGAAGCTGGTGACAGTGGATGAGCGTTGGGGCATGCTGGGGTCGGCGAACATGGATGCGCGCAGCTTTCGGCTGAACTTTGAGATTACGGCACTGATCTATGACCCCGGGGTGGTGGGGGAGATGGTCCGATATATCGACAAGTATTGCGAGCAGGCTCGGCGGGTGTCGCAGCGGGAAGTGTGGCAGCGGGGGATGGTGCGACAGGTGGGTGAGGGGGCGGCCCGGCTGTTTGCTCCGTTGCTGTAAAAGAACGCCAGCCGCCCTCCGGCAGATAACCGAGGGGCGGCTGGCGTTAGTTCCGTAGGCTTCGGAGGCGAGCGAGCGCGTGTTTAGCCGATGAGGGCCAGGACGTTTTGTGGCTGTGCGTTGGCCAGTTGCAGCACGTTGGTGGCGGACTGGACCAGGATCTGTGCCCGGGTCAGGCTGCTCGTCTCTTCGGCGAAGTCGGTGTCTCGCAGGATGCTCTCGGCGCTGGCCACGTTCTCGTACTGTATAGCAAGTGAGTTGGCGTTGGTCTCGAGGGTGTTCTTCTGGAACGACCCGAGCCGGCCGCGGAGCGTGGCGATCTGGGAGAGCGCGTTTCGGACGATGTTCTGGGCGCTGTTGAAATCGCCGGTGGCCATGTCGTAGTCTTCGCCGGATCCGATCTGGTACAGGTATCCGGTGTTTCCGTCGCCGAGCGATGAGGTGCTCACCGAGTCGATGCCGATGGATGCGAGGCCGTTGAGGTCGAGCTTCGGCGCGATGGCGAAGTCGGCTCCGCCGCCGGTGATGCCGAAGCGTGAGGTGCCGCCGGCGGCGCTGGCGCCGAAGGCGGTTGCGAGTGTGATAGTGGCGTCGAGAGTGGATGTGCGGACGTTGAGCTTGAGGCCGTCGGCGGTAACGGACTGGCCGTTGACGGTTGCGACAGCGTCTTCGCCTTCGTCGTAGAACTCGGGGGAGCTGCCGCCGCCGACCATGGTCCACTGGGTGGCGGTGTCGTCGAGGATCTTGACCTTGACGTACTCGTCGGATCCGTAGTTTACGCTACGGATGACGATACCGACGCCAGCCTGTGAGGCCTCAATACCGGTGAGGTCTGAGGACTGGTTGATGGCGGTGATGATATCTGCGGAGGCGGTGGACGCGAAGGTCAGGCGTTCGGTACCGAGCTTGCCGCTGATTTCGATCGTTACCGGGTCGGCGGTGATGCTGCCGCCGGTGAAGCTCAGGGTTGCCTGAGAGGCCGCACTGGTAATATCGACGGCCACCGTTCGGCTGCCGCCGTCGGGTACGCGTGCGGTATTAAGCTGAAGATGTGCGATATTGTCGGCGGAGACTCCGGAGGTCGTGTAGGCCAGGTCTCCGGCGAGGAGCTTACGGCCCTGGAGCTCGGTGGAGTTTGCGATTCGGTTGATCGAGTTCAGGATGAGGTCGATTTCCTGCTGATTGGCATCGCGTTCCTCATCACTGATGCCGGCCTCGTTGGCCGAGCGATCGACCAGGTCCTCAAGATCGTTGAGGAGTGTGTTGATTTCGGACAGTCCGGATTCGGCGACCGAAATGACGTTGATAGCGCGGGAGACGTTGGTCTGCGCGGCCTGGATGGCGCTCATCTCGGCCCGCATGGTCTCCGACGCGATCAGTCCTGACGGGTCGTCCTTTCCGCTGTTGATCCGCAGGCCGGTGCTCAACCGCTCGAGCGAGAGGTTCAGCTGAGCATTCTGCTTCGTCAGAATGCGCTGCGCCGTGATGGACGAGATGTTCGTGTTGATGCGACTCATTGCTCTGCGCCTCCAAGGGCGGCAAACCCGCGGTTAGTTTAGGTCCGCGATGGGTACAGCCGCAGCCTACTACGTAAACGGACTTCCGCGGCGGTTCCTGTGACCACCGTGTTAATCCACGCGTCACAATGGGGGGATCGACTTGAGTCCGGTGGGGCTTTAATTAACACAGTATGGGTGTGGGGTAAGCGAGGTGAATAGAAGTGGGGTGGTGGCGTGGTTGGGGTGGTGGTGTGGCGGAGATCGTCCGGGCCGGGAGATTATGAGACTCCCGGCCCGGTCGAAATCCGGGTTGTGAGCGATTATCCGCCCAGCAAAGCCAGTACGGATTGTGTGGTTTGGTTCGCCAGCGTGAGGATTGTAGTGCCGGCGTTGACCAGGACCTGGTCGCGGGCCAGGTTGGAGGTTTCCTCCGCGAAGTCAGCGTCACGAATGGCGGACTGGGCCGCGGTTAGGTTTTCCTTGGTGATACCGAGCTGATTCATATTGGTATCGAGCGTGTTGCGTTCGAATGAGCCGAGTCGTCCGCGCAGCATCGAGATCTGATCGATGGCGGCCTGGACGATCTTGGATGCGTCGTTGTAACGCGTGTCCTCCGCCGTCAGCGAGAATTCGCCGCCGGTCTTGATCTGTGCCAGTGTACCGACCTCGGCTTCACCGAGTTGTGTGGCGGTGACCGAGTCGATGGCCATGTTGACCTGGAGGTTGGTGTTGACGCGTGGACCGACCTGGAAGAGGGCGCCGCCGCCGGTGATATCGAAGCTGGTATTGCTGGCCCAGCCGGCTTCGAGGTTCATTTCGAGATCGATCAGGGCGTTCTTAATTGAGAGGTGGTTGCCCTTGGCGGCCGCGGCGGCGCCGTTGATTGTAGCGTTGGCGTTGGTGCCATAATCCTCGACCGCTGCGGTCCCGGTGCCGACCGCTACCGTGTCGAACGAGCCGGTGTCACTGAGAACGCGGACTGAGACGAGTTCGCTGCTGCCGTAGGTTGAGCTGTAGAGGGTCAGTCCGGAAGCGGTGGCGGCGGCGAGTGAGGCCTCGATTCCGGTGGCGTCGGTGACGGTGTTGATGGCTTCGGCGATGTCGGCCGCGGAGGTTCCGCCGGCGAACTGGAGGACGGTGGCGCCTTCGGGCCCGCGGACCTCGATCGTTACGTCGCTGGTGGCGGCGAGGGCGGCGTAGGGGAACTGTAGCTGGGCCTGTTCGGCAGCCGAGAGTACGGCGACGCTGACGCCGACTTCGCTGCGTGTGCCGAATTGGGTCGCGTGGACCGATAGTCCGTTGATGATGGTGTCGTCAAC
This sequence comes from Phycisphaerae bacterium, assembly GCA_963666925.2. Taxonomy (GTDB): domain Bacteria; phylum Planctomycetota; class Phycisphaerae; order UBA1845; family Fen-1342; genus JANQFV01. Next base: position 384,093 of record CAXXTC010000007.1, read on the forward strand.
GTTTTCGGTCTTGTAGGCGAGGCTGCCGTCGAGGAGTTTTCGCCCGGCGAAGCTGGTGGTATTGGCGATTCGGGTGATGCTGTCGATTGCGGAGTCGATCTGCAACTGGTTGGCTTCGATCTCGTCCTCGGAAAAGGCGCCTTCGTTGGCGGCCTCGACGATCTTGGCCTGGATGTCGGTGAGGAGCGAGGCGACCTCGTCGAGGGCCCCCTCGGCGGTGGCGACGATGAGCTTGGCGCGTTGGGTGTTGCTGACGGCTTGTCCGACGGCGCTGACCTCGCTGCGCAAGCGTTCGGACACGATCAAGCCGGCCGGATCGTCCTTTCCGCGGGAGATGCGCAGGCCGGTGCTGAGGTGTTGCATGGTCGTGTTGAGCGAGTCGTACGCCTGGTTGAGGTTTCTTTGTGCGGTGAGCGCAGATACGTTCGTGTTAATACGAGCCATTGGCCATCCTCCTTGAACGGTTCGTGGCTAATAGAGTGCGTTGGGAATCGTGACGGTTGAAAGGGAGTGTGGCGACACCGGTCGCCGGGGAGGGGGTTACTTCGGGGTGCGCGAGCGGGAGTCTCGCTTGGGTGTAGTTGCAGTCGCGAGGTCCTTGGTAGAGACCCCGGCGGCCTTGCGGTTCTCGCGCTGAATGGCGTCGAACACTTCCTTGCGATGCACGGATATTTCGGCCGGGGCCTCGATACCCAGCCGCACCTTGTCCCCCCGGATATCGACGACCGTGACTTGCACATTGTCGCCGATGACGATTGATTCGTCGCGTTGTCTTGAAAGCACCAACATACGCGGCTCCTTCCTGGGTAATGCCGATGCGCAGCTCGACAGGAGACACCAGCGGTCGCGACTCGCTTGACGTGGTGCGAGTCGATTGACCGTCGACGGTGGCTCTGGCGCAGTGTTCGCGGGCCGGTTCCTTCTGCCGGCAAACACTCTGAACGCCCACGATCATTATAAGCCACCTTTCCTGTGTAAAGCTACTGTCCGCACGGGAGGTCCTAGGCCGTCTTGGAGACGGTCTGGGCCGCGTTTTGCGACATCAGGCTGTGACGGGTCCCATAGCGCTTGTCAGAGAGCACGAGCTGCTTGGCGCGCAGGGTGCTTGTTCCGACGACAATCGGCCCCAGCAGGTTCGCGGTCAGGTTTCCGCTGACCTTGTTTACGATGACGAGGACCTGGGTCTGTTCCAGGTTGGTGACCCTGAGGGCGTCGACGTCATCGCGCCGGATGGGGACCTGGTAGTCCGGCACGAAGGTCAACGGGTCGCAGACCACGAAGGCGAGGGTGGGGTCGTCCACCGATTGCAGCCAAAAGAAGGCGGGGTCTTCGTTGGTCTGGATCAGGGCGAAGCGGGTTCTTCCGGGGAATCCCAGGAGTCCCTCGACGAACACCATGATCTTGTCATCAGCCACTTCGATCGGTCCGAATCTGGTCGTTTCAATGAGCATATCCTTGCTCCTGTGACTCGGGCCCTGGTGGTTCGTCTGGCGAGCGGTCGGCCGTACTGGGCCGCTATCCAATCTCCCGTTCGCCGGACCGGACGCTCCTACTGCCCGACCCGCGCTCCGCGGGCCAACCATGGCTGCTGCCGGCCGAGTCACCAGCACCGGTTGCAGCCTGCGCGCTACCCGTCCTGTTCAGTTGTCTGCCGGTTCCACCGGCGCCGGCCCCTGCTACAGGAAGTCGAGCAGGGACAGGTTGAGGACCATACTTGCCGTTTGGAGGTTCGCTTGCAGTGCTGTTTGCAATTGCTGGAAGCGGACCACGGCATCGGTGTAATCCACATCAGTAACGTCGCTGCGCAGGATCTGTGCAGCGTCAGTTTCGGCCTCGACGCGCTCCGCGCGCAGGTCCATCATCTGGGCCTGTGAGGCCATGCGACCTTGAACGGTCTGCATTTCCGCCAGCACGCGATCGAGTCGTTGCGAGGCGGTTGAGATCAGTTGGCGGTCATCAGTTTCGAGCCCTTCGCGCAGCTCGAGCAGCGCGGTGAAGGCGCTGTCGGTGATGACTTTGTTGACGTCGTCTCCGGTCAACTGGTTGCCGGTTGCGGTGACGTCCAGTCCGAGGTCGATCATGGCGCCGGAGCCGTTGAGGGCCTCGATCTGGAACGTGCCGCCGCCGGCGGTTTCGTCGGTGAGCAACAGTCCGTTTCCGGTAGTTACGAAGCTTGCGGTGACGGCTCCGGCTCCGGCGGTGTTGATCAGGGTGATGACGTCCTGGAGTGTGCGGGCGTTGCTGAGGTCGACGTCGACCACGGTACCATCGCGTGTGGTGATGCGCAGGTCGTCGCCGTCGACGGTGTCGACGCCGTTGCCGTCGTTGAGTTCGGAGAGATAGGTACCGCCGTACATGGAGCGCAGGCCCAGAGTGGTAGCGACGTTGCCGCCGTTTTCCTCGATGCTGAGCTCGGTTCCGGAGACGACGCTGAGGATTTCGAGTCGGCGGTCATCGTCGGCGATGCTGGCGGAGACGCCCAGGCCGGTCTGGTTGATGCGGTTGAGCAGTTCCTCGACGGTGTCGACGCCGGTGAGATTGACCGTGACGACCTGGCTGCCGTTGCGGATGGTGAGTCCGCCGGCGGGGTTGATTCCGCTGCCGGCAAGGAGGTCGTCGATTTCGGTGCGGAGGGTGAGCTTGGGATCGAGGTCGCCGCCGGCCTGGGCCACCACAGCGAAGGACACGTTAAGTCCCAGGTCTCGTGCGGTTTGCCCGCCGCTGATGTCGCTGATGGCGACGGTGGTGGGCGGGAGTGTGGTCTGGACTATGGTGATGCCAGTGGTTCCGACGCTGGCGCTGAGTCCGGTGGGCATCTCGGCATTGAGGCGATCAACGAGGTCGCCGACGGTGGCGGCCCCGCTGAGGTCGATGGTCGTGGTTTCGGTGCCGGCGGTGACCTGGATGCGACCGAGTGTGACTCCTTCGCCGCTGGTGCCCCGGAGATCGGTGATCAGGGTTTCCGCGTTGAGGGCCGGGTTGAGGTCGACCGCGCCGCGTACTCGGGTGGAGGCGGCCTGGAAGAACTCGGTGCCGGTGGCGGTGAAGTAGTCGGTGCTCATGTCGGTGTCGACGACGGTGGTGCGGCGCTGGTCGTCACCGGTGTAGTACACGCCGTCGAAGTCGAAGGAGAAGGGTGCATCCGCGCCCTGGCCGGCGAAGAGATAGGTGTTGAGGTACTTGCGATTGCCGACGGAGACGAGCTGATCGAGCAGGCTGTTGACGACGACGGCGAGCGCTTCTCGCTCTTCGGCGCTGTGAGTGTCGTCGACGGTTTCGAGCGAGACGGTGTAGGCCTCGCGGACGAGGTCGACGGCCTCCTGCATGGCGCTTTCGGTCTCCAGCAGGCAGGCGTTTACGTTGCTGAGGTTGTTCTGGACTTCGGAGAGCTGATCGATGTAGCCGTCGAGGCTGACGGTCTTCGAGGCGCTCAGCGGGTCCTCGCTGGGGCGCAGGAAGCGTAGCCCGGTGGAGAGTTGGTTCTGTACGCTGTAGAGACTGGTCTGGTTGGCGCGCAGCGCTTCCTGGAGGTTGAACGCTCGCAGGTTGAAGCTGATGCGTGCCAGATTGACCGGAGTAACACCCATGGTCTGTGTCTACCTCTACTCCACCAGGGTCAGCAGTTCGGCGGTGAGGGTGTTGACCACGGTGAGAAACCGCGACGCACCCTCAAAGGCCCGCTCGTACATGGTCAGATTGATGGCTTCCTCATCGAGGTCGACGCCGCTGATCGACTGGCGCTGGGCGGTCAGGCTGCTGTAGACCGCGTCGGCGGCGATGTACTCGGTTTCGGCGGCCGCCGTGTCGATCGCCAAACGGTTGGTGATCGCCTCTTGATAATCGGTGATGCTCAGGGAGCCGAGCAGGTCGCTGGCCGTTGTTCCGACGGCCGCCAGATCGCCGGCGTTACTGCCGTCTCCCTGGGCGCCGCTGAGCGACGTAGCGATGAGTTGCGGGTTGTTACGAATGTCGCTGCGGACGTCCATCGTGGTGGCGTTGGTGCCCTCGAAGAAGTTGCCCAGCCCCAGGGCGGCCAGCACGCCGGAAGTATCCTCGGCGAACGAGAACTCGTAGCCGTCGGTGACGTCGAGCTTGAGTTTCTGGCCCGACGTGATGGTCGCGGAGAGCCCGGGGACGGCGTTCAGGTCGACGGCCAGGGCGGTCAGCGTCGTGTCGTCGCCGTTAAGCCCGTCCAGGTCGACCTCGATCATCTTGGTTGTGACCTGCCCGGTGAACTTGTCGCGGATACGTACCTGGAAGGTGCCGTTCTGGACCGGGTAGGTCAGGCCGGCGTCAGTCGTATCGAGCGCTACCGTGACGTCAGCCATGGCGAAAGTGCTGGTTTGAGATTCGTACGCGACCAGTCCGCAGCCCTGGCTGTGAACTCGGTTGACCTCATAGATGATTGCCTGGGCGAGCGTGTCGAGCTGGTTGAGCTGGTCGACGACGTAGGTGTCGCGTGCTTCCAGCGTCGCCGCCAGGCGGCCGTCGCTCATGATGACGGTGCCGTTGTTGTCGGCGAACCTTACGCTGACGCGTTCGAGCCCGTCTTCGGTGATGGTCTCGGTGGTCAGTCCGCGTGAGTGGCCGAAGTCGACCAGCGGTTCGCTGCCGACGTAGACGTTGATCACGCCGTTGTCGTACTGGCGTGTCTGGATGTCCACGAGCTCGGCCAGCTCGCGGAGGCAGGCGTCGCGCTGGTCGCGCAGCGAGCTGGACTGGCCGGTGCCGCTGCCCTCGGCGGTTACGATTCGCTGGTTGAGGTCGGCAATCTGCTCAGCCAGGCCGTTGGCGGTCTCGGCCATGTCCCGGGCCGAGCTGTTAAGGTCTTCGATTTCGGTGAGCAGCCCGCTGCGTTGTTGCTGTAGTGTGCGGATGACCGCATCGGCGGATGAGATGACCAGCTCGCGGCTGGCGTACTCGAGCGGATCGGTCTGTAGCTGGGCGAAGCTGCCGAAGAACTCGCTGAGCTGCGTGGAGAGGTCGGTGTCGCTGAGTTCGTTGTAGAGTGATTCGATGGAGCTGAGGGTGGTGTGGATGGTCTCAGCGCCGGAGCGCTGGCCGAGTGAGCTGCGCAAGCGTGCTTCGAGCGCTTCGTCGACGTGTCGTTGGAGAGCGTTGACCTCGACGCCCGTGGCCGTTGAGCCGGTCGACCGGGCGGCCAGGTGTGCGCTCTGCCGGGCGTAGTCGCTGTTACCGACGTTGGCGATGTTCTGGCCGACGACGGAAATGGCGGCCTGATACGCCGTCAGTGCGCTACGCCCGATCTCGAATGATGCTCCCATGATTGCCATGGCTTATCCGACTGCGTCTACCCACTGTTGTTTGGTGTGCATTTGATGGCTGCCCTGGGGGCCATACCCAACGGATTCCTGTCCGGCCTGCATAAGTGCGCCGAGAACATAGCGCACATGACCATGCAGACGCTGTGCCACAGTTGCGACGGTTTCGTTTTTTTTGCGTAATTCGTGAGCGATTCGTTCGAGAGCCACGCTACGAGCCCGCAACGCGGAGGACTCGGGCTCACGCAGGTGCTCGGCGAGTTGGCGCAGGCTGATCTTGCGCACGTCTACACCCGGCAGGGTCTGCGCCAGTCGCGCAAGAGCCGCACCGCGACCCTGCGCGGCCCGGAAGACCTGTTCGAGCAGTTCCTGCTCGCGAGCGGCACAGGAGTCGAGCATGTCGCTGTCGGCGGCGCGGAGGGCGGTGAGCTTGCGCTGTGCCAATTCGAGCAGTTGCGTCAGCAGTGTGTGCAATTGTTGCAGGTAGCTGAGCAACTCCGCGGCGCTGGCTGGGCTGGCGGACGCATCCCGGCCGGCCGGTCGGTCGGCGGTTGGGTTTGACGGGCGGCGGTTCACGAATCACCTCGCTGCGGAGTGCTGGTGGTCACCTGCAATTCGGTCTGCCAAGTGGCGTGGTCGGCGGTGGGGGTGGGCGTTGCGGGCTGAAGCTGTTCGGTGATCTGCCGGGCCAGGCCGGTGTTGCTGTCGGCGACGATGTCGGCGACGCGCTGGTCGAGCTGCTCGCCGAATACCGACTCGGTATAGCCGCCGGTGGCGAGCTCGCGTCCAAAGGGGAATTTTCGCATTTCGGCGAGCACGGGCTTGAAGAAGAGCTCGGAGACCATGTTGGCGGCGGCCTGGCGGACGACGCCGGGGTCGGCGTGGTCTAGCTTGCGTCCCATGGCCAGCGAGGCGCGGATCGCGTCGGGTGACAGTCCGGTCCCGGTGCGGGCGGCCTGTGTGACGAGCACGCTGGCGGGGGTGGTCAGAGTGTTGTCGACGGCGGTGATCGCCATAACGCTTGAGCCTCGCTATTCGTACTGGAGCTGCGCGTGCAGCGTGCCGGTCTTGTGGAGGTGTTCGATGGCATCGATGAGCTGGTCGGGTGTGACCTTGATGGCCGATAACGTTTCGAGCAGCTCGTCAAAACCGACTTCCTCGTTTGCGCCGACGTCCTGCTCCGATTGCTTGCCGATGAGGACGGTGCCGACGCGCGGGATTTGCAGGATGGTCGGCGACACGGTGACAGTTCCGGTAAAAGCGACGTTTCCGGTGGTACGGTTGATGATCACGCGGGCCTGTTGCCGAGGCAGCATGAAGAGCCGGGTTTGGAGGACTCGGCTGATGAAGTTCGCCGGGTTGGCCAGCTCGTACGACGGGATGCGTACGGAGATGTTCTTGGGTCCCAGGGCGACGGCGGGGGGTGTGTCGACTACCTGTTGCCCGGGTCGGGCGGACGCCTGGCTGGTGCCGGGGTTGGTCAATTCGTGATTGATGGCGCGGGCGACCATGTGTGACCAGGTCCAGCCGGCATGAGTGTCTTCGAGCACGAGCGTGATGCAGTCGTCATCAATGAAGTTGTAGAAGAAGTCCTGTTCGAGGACCGCGCCACCGTGGATAACGCCGCGCGTCTGTGATTCGCTGTTCGGCAGCTCCACTTGGCCGCCGGCCAGGGCCATGATGTACTGTGTGGCCGGGTCTTTTTCGTCGAACATGGCGTATTGCAGCGGCGTGGTGAGCAACTGCCCGCCTTTGAGGCTCTGGCACGATCCGATCACGGAAACGACCACGTCGACGGCCTGGCCTTCGCGGCTGCCGTTTTCGGGGATGGTCGCCTCCACCGCCACCAGGGCGACGCTGTTGTTGCCCTTCAGGTCGGCGTCGGTCAGCACCGGGGCGTGATAGCGCTGTTGCAGGCGCATCAGGGCCCGCATGGTGGGCAGATATTTTTCGCCGTCGCCCGTGCCGTTGAGGCCGACTACCAGGCCATAGCCCATGATCTTGTTGATGCGTTGACCCTGGAGGCGGGCGACGTCCTGCACCAGCACTTCGCCCACAGCGGGCAGGGTTAGCAGTCCGACCAGCAGCACACAAGTTGTTCGGATCAGCCTCATTTACAAACCTCTTCCCAGACGTCCGCGGTTGCAATCGTGCCCGCGGGGTGTCTCAGCGCAGTGCTCAGAAGGGGCGCAACAAATCGAACCCGCGCATCAGCCAGCCGCGGCGGGTGGCGTCGTTGACGGCGCCGCGATCCACCACGCGGATCTCGAGGTCGGCGATCTGCGAGCTGAGAACGGTGTTCTCGGCGGTCACGTCGCGGCTGCGGCACACGCCGGTCAGCGCGATGGTGTAGTCTTCCTCGCCGAAGCAGACGGTGTTGGTGGCTTCGAGCACGAGGTTTCCGTTGGGTTTGACGTCGATCACGCGGGCCTGGACGCGCGTGGTTAGCGAGTCTTTACGGTCATATTTGCCGTCACCGCCGTAGTCGTTTTTCAGATCGAACGCGACCGACGGCGTACCGTGCGAGAGGCTGGCCGGCACGATGCCGTGCAGGTCGCTGAATCGAATCCACTCGTCCAGGGCCCATTCGTGGGTCCAGTCCTTTTTGGATTCGAGCTTGGCGTTACTCTTGGCGGTTTTGCTGACGCGGACGATGATGGTGACCAGATCGTGGACGCGGATCTTCTCGGTCTGGGGCATCTCGACGGCAAATGGTGAGCAGTTCAGCAGCACGACATTAGGCTGTGGTTCGGGTTCCTCCTGCCGAAACGCGGCGCGGGGGGAGCCGACCAGTCCCAGTGCGGGCGCTGCGAGGACTCCGCCGGCGGGCTGGGTGGTTGGCACTTGGTGTGCCGTGGGTTGGTTCCGCGGGCTACGGTGGAGCAGCGAGTTGCTCTGGGCCGTCGCCGGCGCGCCGCACAGGCCGCATAACATCACGACGAGTACGGGTGGCAGGGCGGTTAAATGGTGTCTGTGTGCAATCATCAGAGACTGCCCTCCGCGATGCGGACGGTGGCGAGTCCGGTCACCACGCCGCGTAGCATTTGTCGATCGCGCCGGTCGGCGCCGACGCGGACACGTACGACCTCACCGTAGCCGCCGGAATCGAGGGCCATCCCGGTCAGACGTACCTGGACGGCCGAGCCGTTACCGACGACGGTGACGGGTCTCGATCGGCGGACGAGGTCGACGGATTTGATTGATTTTCCGGTGACCATTTCGCCGACGGGCACGAACTGCTGGACCTGCTGTCCAACAACCTCTTCGAGCTGTCCCATGCCGAGGTCGTCGCCGGCGCCGAACACGCGAGATTCGAGCGTGATGTCAGCTCGGCGGACGTAGTTGCCGAGGCTCAGCGGGCGCTGGGCGACTACGACCTCGCGTGTCATTCCGACCCGCACGAAGATCTGTACGGTGCGTTGCACCTTGCCGTCGCGCCGGATGACCACGCGATACTCGCGCAGCCCCAGTGGGCCGCTGTGGCCGGCGGCTGTAACGTTGAACTGCCACGGCGGCGTGGTCAGGTCGAGGTACTCCGCACCGGCGCGTTCGAATTCGACGTGGGCCTCGCCGCCCAGTTCGGCCAGCTCGGCGTTGATGTGGGTGCGCAGGATCTCTGCCAGCGTTCGGGCCCCGTCTACGTGTCGGCTGATCGGGCGCAGCAACGGCGCGCTCGCAGTGTTCGCCGCGGATTGTGCCGGGTCGGTCGGCAGCCTTTCCTGGCGTTCGATCTGGCAGCGCCAGGCGCCGCTGAGCAGTATCTGGGACAGGTTGACTCCCAGCTCGTCCAGCCGCTGGACGACCTGGTCGTGCGTGACGCAGGTCGAGCGCTGGCGCTGCGCTAGCGCGGCGACGCGCTCGTTTTCGAGCCGTTGCACGAGGTGTTCGTCGGCTCCGCTGAGGAGCAGGACGTCGCCCAGCCGGACGGTATCGGTGTAGACCACCGCGCGTGGTCGCAGGCGGAGTTTCTGCACGTCGGGTTGTGCGGCCGGCGTGGTCGCTCCAGCGAACGCTGCCAGCAGCAGTGGAACCAGGTATCGTTTCATCAGCTCACCTCCACGAGCTCCTCAGACACGTTCACTAGCGCCGCAGGTTGGCGACGACTTGCAGTGACTCGTCGGCGGCCTGGATGGTTTGCGAGTTCATCTGGAAGACGCGTTGCGTCTTGATCAGCTCGACCAGCTCGGTCACCGCTTCGGTATTGCTTTGTTCCAGGTGTGAAGCCAGGATTCGTCCCAGGCCGTTTTCGCCGGCCGCACCCTCGACGGCTTCGCCGGAGGATTCGGTCGCAATGAAGATGTTGGCGCCGTCCTGGAGCAGGCCGGCGGGGTTCACGAAGCGTGCCAGTTGGAGCTGGCCCAATTCCGTTTGCTGCCCGGTGTCGTCAGTGGCTACGATCCGCCCGTCCGCGGTGATGCCGAGCTTGTTGTTGGGGACGTCTTCAGGGATGGTTGGGCTGTCGCGCAGCCGGTAGCCCATGCTGTTGCCGAGCACCAATTCACCGTCGGCGTTGCGGATGAAGTTGCCGGCCCGGGTGTAGCCGATGCCCCCGCCGGGGAGTTCGACCTGGAAGAACCCGTCGCCTTCAATCATCGCGTCCAGCGGCTCGCCGGTCTGCAAGGCGGAGCCCTGCGTGAACATGATCTGGGTGTTGGCGAGCGCCACTCCCAGGCCGATCTGTGTTCCCAGCGGCGAATAGCTCTCGTCGCTGGTCTGCACGCCCGGCTGGGCGCGGAGCTGGTAGAGCAGGTCCTGGAAGTTGGCCCGGGACGATTTGAACCCGTGGGTGTCGGCGTTAGCGATGTTGTTCGCGATGACGTCGATCTTGGTTGACAGGGCCTGCATCCCCGTCGCGGCCGTATGTAGCGCGGTGATCGCCATGCTACTGCGTCCTCCTGGTTAGCGCTGCCGCGGCGAACTGGCGCCGCGGATTGAACACACCTGTCAGCACACGCCGCCCGGGCATCAGACCCGCAGCGTCGAGTTGATCAACTGGCTGACGGACTGGTCCTGGAGCGAGACCATCTGGGCGTTGAGCTGATACGCCCGCGATGCTTCGATCATGCTCACCAGTTCCGTCAGAGGTTTGACCCCGGACCCCTCCGTGAAGCCCGAGCGCAGCCGGCCTGGGGCGGCCTGGGCCGCGTCGTCCGGTGCGGCAAAGCGCGATGAATCGACTTTGCGGAGGCTTGAATAGTCGTTGAAGTCCACCAGTTGAAGTTGGCCGGCCAGCCGGCTGTCCTGGTATACGCGTCCGTCCTCGTCGATTTGGGGCTGGCTGCCGTAACGATTGAGAATCACCGGCACGCCGCCGATCCCCAGCAGCGGGGCACCGTCGGTCACGGACACGAGTAGACCGTCGGTGTCCATCATCATTCGGCCGTCGCGCGTGTAGAGCGTCTGGCCGTCGTCTGCGACCGCGAAGAAGCCCGGCCCGTCGATGGCCAGGTCGAGCTCGTTGCCGGTTTGCAGTTTGGTGGCCGGGCTGAAATCGGTCTGTGTGGTGCCCAGCCAGAGTCCACCGGACAGATCCGCGACGGTTGGATCGCTGGGTCCGTTACGGATCCCGGCGTTGGCGGCGGGTATTCGCTCGGCGAAGACAGCGATATCGCGTTTGAATCCGACGGTTTCGGCATTGGCGATGTTGTTGGCGAGCACGCTCTGGCGATACTCGTTGACCATCATGCCGGCGGCGGAGTTGTAGAGCCCATAGATCATGGCTGGCCCTCCGGATGTGGAGCCGGGACGACGGGGGTGGCGGAATTGTCCTGACTGTCGGCGAGATCATCCGTGAAACGCCGCCAGGCCTGCGCCATCACCCGTCGTCCCAGTTGACTCCAGTCCCGCAGGAGAGCGTTTTCGTCCGTCGCCTGGTTGTGCTCCTGAGGCACTTGGTCGCCGGACGGTTGGCCAAGGATCGACCGTGTGTGTTGACACGAATTGCGAAGCTGTCGGTCCATGCCGCGACTCCATCGCTGGGTCATGGTGCATGATCCGCGTCCGTGCGGTCCGACCGTGCACCACGTGATGGAGTGGAGGCAGACGGCGTGCCAGAGCTGTCTCCGGCCCGCGTGTTGTGACGGTGATGTGTCTATAAGCTTATGTTATGTAAGCTCTTACGAAAGGCGGAATTGTGTCCTTGGCGGGGTGGGGCGATTGGTGCTGGCGTGGCCGTCGCTGCACTACCTGCGCCCGGCGCGCAGAAGCTGCGGCCGGACGAAGTGGGCCGACTGTCTTGCGGGGGCGGCGGGTTATTCGCCGTTGGCGTTGCGGAGTATGTGTTCGCGCCGGGTCAGCAGGTCACGCCGCGGATCGCGGGCCAATTCGCTCATGGCCTGCCAGGTGGCGGCCGCCCGATCGACCATGCCGACGTTCTGGAGGGCGAGTGCCAGGTTCTCGCGGAAAGCGGGGTCGCCGTCGGAAGTCACGCCGGCTTGCTCAAACTGCTCGGCCGCCAGGTCGAATTGGTTCCGTTGGGCGAACAGCAGCCCGAGTTCGTAGTGCACGTCGACCATGCGTCCGGGTTCGAGCCGAAGTGCCTGCTGAAACGTCTCGATCGCTTCGTCGAGCGTGCCGGCCTCCTTGAGACAGATCGCTAGCTTGACCAGGGCCTTGGCGTAAGTCGGGTTGAGCGTGACGGCCTGCCTGAAAGCGTTGATCGCGTCGGCGTGCCGACCAACCTGACGCAGCAGCAGCCCGTACCGATAATGCAGGTCGGCATGATTGGGCGTGTTGTTCAGGGCGGCTTCGTGTCGGCGGACGGCCTCGGCAATCAGCTCGTCATACCCGGGCTCTTCCTGCTCAAAGTCCTCGTCGTCCGCGTCCGATAGCTCGTCGCCGGCGGGGTAACGCTCTTGTTCGGCGCGCAGATGCAGGCGCATCGACTCGCAGAACAGCAGCGTGGTGCTGGGTTCCAGGCTGGCTGCCAAGTCAAACGTGGCCAGCGATTCCTGCTCGTGCCCGCAGTCGTGCTGGGCTACTCCCAGCCCGACAAACGCGCTGATGAGCTGGTCGTTCAGCTCGACGGCGCGGTTGAACGACAGGGCCGCGTCGGCAAGACGCCCCTGGCGCATGTGTTGCGTGCCGAGCTTGACCGTGGCTTCGAGGAAGTGCGGCTGTGTGGCCAGGGCCGTGGTGTATTGTTCGAGGGCCCGTTCGTCGTCGCCGACCTTGACGTACAAGTCGCCGAGCTGAACGTGGTAGGGTGCGATCCCGGGGTATTTTTGGATTAGTGCTTCGAGGTCTTCGATCGCCTCTTCGAGAGCGCCGGCGTGTTGCGGGACCTCTTGGTCGGTGTCGGCTTCGGAGTAGTTATCGGGTTCGATCAGCAGGGCGCGCTGGTACTGATCGACGGCCGCGGTTGGTCGGCGTGCCTGGAGGTGCAGATTTCCCAGGGTCAGCAGCACGTCCAGATCGCCGGGCTCGAGTTCGACCAGTTTGCTCATATTGCTCGACCGCTTCGCGCCAGTCGCCGTTGCGCAGCGCGATGGCCGCCAGGCGTTCGTAGCCGTTTCGCAGTTGCGGGCAAAGTTCGACGCTGCGTTGGTAGGCCTGGCGAGCCTGGTCCAACTGGCCGAGCCGCTCTTGGGTGAAACCGATCGCGAATATGGTGGCCGGATCGTCCCGGTCGCGGCTCTGGGCGGCGTTGAGATATTTCAGCGCGCGTTCGAGCTGCCCCAATTCCTCGAATGTGCAGGCCAGCCCGAGTAGTGGGGTGACTGCTTCGGGGGCCAGTTGGCGGGCAGCTTCGAAGGCGGATTGCGCTTCGCTGAGGCGCACCTCGTGCAGGCAGACCATGCCGTAGCGCAGGGCGAGGTCAACGGAGGTCGGAGAGGCGGCGTAGCGATTTCCGAGCGTGTCGGCGTCTTCGCCGGCGACATCCGGTAATTGATTCACAAAGGCGCTGCGCAGATCGGAGAGCAGCCCGCGCCCCAGCATTTCAAGCAGGTAGCTCATCGCGCACTCCGTGGTCCGGGTTTTCGGGCAGTGCCGCGAGGGCCACCCGGGCTTCAGCCAGGTTGCTGTTCAGTCGCAACGCCCGTTCGTACGCGCCGCGGGCGCGCTCAGCGTGGCCGCCCCGACGCCAGACGTTGCCCAGCATGGTGTGCACGTCCGCATAGTCGGCCCCGATCTCCACGGCGCGTTCGAGGTGGTGTCGAGCGCGCTCGATGTCATTGCGCCGCAACGCAATGCGTGCGGCCTGTACCGCGGCCGCTCGATAATGCGGATTGATTTCGATCGCCTGTTCGGCCAGACGTTCTGCGGTTGCGAGGTCGTCGACACTCACCGCTGCATAACTGGCGTAGTAGTTGAGGTCGGCGTAGTTGGGTTTGCGGGCCAGCGCTGCGAGGGCGGCCTTCAGAATGCGGTGCGCCGTCACCATGCGGCCCGTGCCCACGCCTTGCAGACAGGCCAGGATCAGTTCGGGCTCACGGATGAACTGATCCGCCAGTGCGCCGGTGCCGGGGGTGGCTGCCGACGTTGTGCGCAGGCCAGCTTGTTTTGGAATGTGCTGTTGATTCATGGTTGCCTGTCGCTGAGCGTCACGCGGTCGCGCCACGCGGGGTCACTTCTTCTTTTTCTTCTTCTCGTCCTTGTCGTCGACCGCCTCAGGCGGCGGTTGTTCCTGGGCGAGTTCGGCTACCGCGACGGGTGCGGCCGGAACCATGAAGGCGGCCTCACAGTACGCACACCGCACCACCTTCCCCCGGGCGGAGTCGGGTGCTACCACCGTCTTCCCGCATTTGAGGTTGGGGCAGATCATCGTTACGGACACGGCAGACACCTGCTAACGGCGAGACGTTCTCTGGCGAACGCGACTGGTATCGGCAGGAAGCGCGCCGGCAATCATCAACGGCCAGCAACGCGTGAATTCAGCCCGCCGGCACTTACCGGACGGTCTGCGATCCGAGAACAGAACGCCTGGCGCGTCGGATTCCCCGTTACGATCAGCACGCGGTCAGCGCACGCCCCATACTCAAAATGCGCTGGTTTGGCGCGCTATCTATACAACGTCCGGATACCCCCGTTGAGCTACGTCCGTAAACGCGGAGTCAATCGCGCGTCGGCGTTTTTCGGCGGCGTGATTTGGGTTTGGCTGGTGGCGTGATCGGACGTCGCGACGCCGGTACCGGGATCTGCGCCCGACCCGAGAGATACGCACCCGTCAGCGAGTCTGCCGCGCCGGCGACCTCTGCCTGTGTGCCCTGGGCTACGACCGCGCCGCCGCGCGAGCCCGGCCCGGGTCCGAAGTCGATCAGGTGGTCGGCCGCCTCCATCGTGTCGCGATCGTGCTCGACCACCACGACCGTGTTGCCCATGTCGCGCAGCCGGCGTAGCGAGTGCAGCAGCCGGCGCTGGTCGCGCGGATGCAGTCCGATACTGGGCTCGTCCAGCACGTACAGCACACCCACCAACCCGCAGCCGATCTGGCTTGCCAGACGGATACGCTGCGACTCGCCACCCGAAAGCGTCGGGGCGGATCGGTCGAGAGTCAGATAATCCAGCCCGACGTCGAGCAGGAAACGCAGCCGGGCGCAGATCTCCTTCAGTGGCTCCTGCGCGACGAGTTGCTCGACGCCGTCCAGCTTCAGGTTTTCAAAAAACACCAGGGCCTGCTGGATCGGCAACTGGCAGGCGCGTTCGATGTTGAGTGATTCGAGCTTGCTGCGTTTGCCGTTCGGTCGGCCGGGCAGTTGCACGGCCAGTGCCTGTGGCTTGAGCCGACCGCCGTTGCATTGCGGGCAGATGCGTTGCCGCATGTATTGCTCGTAGAAGCGGCGCACCAGGTTGGATTTGGATTTCTTGTGGCGGGCGTGCAGCTCGGCGATGACGCCTTCGAACGTGCCGCCGTGCTTCCAGATGCCTTGTCGGCTGCGCCACTCGAACGTGATGTGGGTATCGCCGGTGCCGTAGAGCAGGGCGTGTTGGGCTTCGGCCGGCAGGCTGTCCCACGGCGCGTTGAGATCGACGCCGAGATGGTCGGCGACGCCCTGGTAGATGTGTCGGCGCCAGCGGCCCGGCTTGTGCCGCAGGGCGGCGATGCACGGCGTGAGGAAGCTCTTGCGCCCGTCCGGAATGAGCAGTTCCGGGTCGAAATCGAAACGCATGCCCAGCCCGTCGCAGTGCGGGCACATGCCCTGCGGACTGTTGAAGCTGAACATCTGTGGCGTCGGCGGCTCAAAACCCAACCCGCAATGCGTGCACGCGAACCCGGCCGAGAGGACCAAGTCGCGTGATTTGCTGCGGGCGCGGCGTCGGGCGGTGCCCTGCGGTGCGTCTTCCGGCACGAGCGCTACCAGGGCCATCCCTTCACCCGCCTCCAGGGCCAGGTCGAGCGTTTCGGCGACGCGTGTGCGAATGCCGGGCTTGCTGACCAGGCGATCGACAACCACTTCGATATCGTGCCGGCGGTAGCGGTCGAGCGCCGGCGGGTCGGCCAGGTCGATCAGCTCACCATCCACGCGCGCCCGTACGAACCCCTGGCGCAACAACTCGTCGAACAGGTCGCGATGTTCGCCGCGCTGGGCCCGAACCTTGGGTGCCAATACGAGGAACCGTGTGCCTTCTTCGAGCGCCAGCACGCGTTCGACCATTTGCGGGCGTGTCTGGGCGCTGATCGGCCGATCGCAGCTTGGGCAGTGTTGCCGGCCGGCGCGGGCGAACAGCACGCGCAGGTAATCGTGAATCTGCGTGATGGTGCCGACTGTGCTGCGCGGGTTCCAGCCGCTGGTTTTCTGCTGGATGGAGATGGCCGGCGCCAGCCCGCTGATCTGATCGACGTTGGGCTTGGGGAGCTGCCCGATGAATTGTCGGGCGTAAGCGCTGAGCGATTCGACGTAGCGGCGTTGACCTTCGGCAAAAAGCGTGTCGAAGGCCAGACTGCTCTTGCCGCTGCCGGAGACGCCGGTCAGGCAGATCAGCCGATTCTTGGGCAGGTCGAGCGTGACGTTGCGGAGGTTGTGCTCGCGTGCGCCGACCACCCGGATGACGTCTGAATCATTCATGCTGCTCTGCCTGCTCGTGTCAGCGTGCCTTCTCGCAAGTTTCACATTCCAAGTGGGGCGGGACGCCCGCCCCACCTCTCACAGGATGCAATCATCCCCGTTGCAGTCGGGGCGAAATTGGGCGGAGTGGGCCTGTAAGCCGAATTCTGTACCCGTTCTGCGAAGAGAACGGGTGGCGGCCATTCATCTGGGCCCGTCGTTACCGACAGGCTCGTGCGCCCTACCCGGGGCTGATAGTGAGCCGGGCCGGCTCATCGCCCCATATTTGGGCTTGCTGGCGGTGGGGTTTACCGTGCCGCGGACGTCACCGCCCGCGCGGTGCGCTCTTACCGCACCTTTTCACCCTTGCCTGTGGTCGCAACCCATCGGCGGTGTGTTTTCTGTGGCACTTTCCCGGGGCTCGCGCCCGGTGGCCGTTAGCCATCACCGTGCCCTTTCCAGTTCGGACTTTCCTCCGGCCGCGATCGCTCGCGACCGGCGGCCGCCCGGCCCACTCCGCACGGTCCATTGTAAGACAGAACCCCCCGCGAGCACCACCACCAACAGCGACGGCCACCGGTAGCGCAGCGAAAGCCGCGCCAGCGGTGGCCGTCAAAGATGGCTCCCGTGGAGGTATTAGCTGGGTAGCTCGATGATCGACTGGGTCTTCACGAGCGTGCGATCGGCCGGAGAGGCATGGAACGCGTGAATATGGAACTCGGAATCACGCGCTTCATGATCGACATAGGAGAAGGGCGTCAGCTCGCCGACGGCCCAGTCCTCGTAGGGCACGTACCAGCCGCGCTTCTCGGCGTGCCGCATCAGGTCGCGATGGACGGACTTGTACAGGGCCGCGTCCATCGTCTCCACCTGGCTGCTGACCATGTAGCTCCAGCCTTCGGAGGTCTTTCGCTCGTGGTCGCGTTCACCCTTGAGGCGGAAACGCGACAGCACCCCGCGCGTCGGCAGCATGTCGCTGTGCCGTGCCAGCAGCTCCGTCAGCGAGCGATCGCCGACACTGAGCGTAATCACATGGCTCAGCCCGACGATCCAGATATCAGCCGTATACCGGCCCTGGCGGACGCGGTAATTGGCGTAATGGCGGAACAGCTCGGGGTGCAACGACCGCTCAAACAGGAACAGGTGCAAATCGGAGACCTGGCCCGGTTGCTGGTCGACCTCTGGTTTGTTGATGGTTCTCTCGGTCACTCAAAACCTCGCTTACAGTTCAAGAGGGCGAGTATAGCATTCAACTCGCCGGGCTCCCAGCTAATTCTCGGCGGGATACGTTTTCTTACGTCTCCGGCGCCGTATCCGTTCGCGCCGCGGCCGCACTATCTGCGGTTTGATCATGTCGGCATCCCCACTTGCGCAGTGCCGCAAACTCGTAGATTCCGGCCTGATGTCCATCTTGCCAGGTGATTCGCAAACCATACCGGCCGACCAGTTCGGCCCCGTCGGCCATGACCATGCGAAGCTGCTGGTCGGCGCTGGGCAGCACGGGCAGCCCCGTATCGGACCAGCCGCTGCGTTTATCCCGACACTCGGCACATGGACAGTGCTTTCTCAACACCTGCAGCGGCAGTGTGTGCTCGACCCCGTCGGCCCAGCGGATGCGCAGCTCTCGGGCGCGGTCGAGGTTGATTTCAAGCGGTTGTGTCGCCTCAGTGTTCACTTGCTCGTCATCTCTACCAGGCTGCGTTCAGAATTTACCTGGATATGGTCACCGGCCGAAGCCGGGTCGCGTCGCACGACGAATGCAGGTACCAATCTGCTCCCGGGCGGGAGCCAGTCCACCCTGGTGTCATCGGCCGGTCCGGCAGACCCCTCGGCCGGCCGATCAGCGCTGTTGCGTCGACGCAGAGCGCGCGCGACGCCGGCGCGTTCGGGGGGGCTCAGCGGGCGTCTGTCCGGACGCCTGGATGAATGAGCCCAAATTACGCAGTCGTTCGTAACGCCGGCGTAGTAGCGTCTCCGACTTCAATCGTTTCACATCCCGCAGCGTTTTGCCCAGCCACGATTCCAGCGCCTTGGCGGCCGCCTCGGGGTCGCGATGGGCTGCCCCCAGCGGCTCCGTGATGATCGCGTCGATGAGCTTGAGCTGCTTTAGATCCTGCGGCGTGAGGCGCAGTGCCTCGGCCGCCAGCGGGGCCTGTTCGCCGGACTTCCACAGAATGGCGGCACACCCTTCCGGGCTGATCACCGAGTAGTAGGCGTGCTCCATCACCGCGACCTGGTCGGCGACGGCGATGCCCAGGGCGCCGCCGCTGCCACCTTCGCCGATAACGGCTGCCACGATCGGCGTCGGCAACCGGGACATTTCCATCAGGTTTACCGCGATGGCCCGGGCGATGCCGCGTTCCTCGGCCTCGACGCCGGGATATGCTCCGGGCGTGTCGACCAGGCAGACGATCGGGACCTTGAACTTGGCTGCCAACTGCATTTTCTGAAGGGCTTTGCGATAGCCCTCGGGGTGGGCACAGCCGAAGTTGACCTCGATCTTTTCGCGTGTCTCGCGGCCCTTCTGATGGGCGATCAGCATGACGCGCTGGCCGGCCAGCCGGGCGAACCCGCAGACGATGGCCAAGTCGTCGCCGTAGCAGCGGTCGCCGTGCAGCTCACAGAAGTCGTGTGCGAGCATGCGGATATAGTCGCGGGCCAGTGGGCGGCGCGGATGACGCGCCACCAGCACCTTCTCCCAGGGCGTAAGCCGAGCGAAGGACTCGCGCAGAGCCTTATCGAGCTGGGTGCGGATGCCGGTGATGACGTCGCGATAGTCGCGTCCGGACTCCGATACCTGGAGAGCCTCCAGGCGACGGATCTCCTGCTCCATCTTGGCGATCGGCTTTTCGAATTCCAGCACATGCACCGGGCTGGCCGGTGCTGAGTTTTCACCGTTTGGTTGTGTACTCATATGCTCCCGCTTTGACAGACCGCGCCACGGCCGGAGGGTCTTACCGCACCCACCACACTGCCAGCGTTAAGCAATCATTAACGCAGCATCTTACGCCCGATCGGTGTTGAAGCAAGGGAAAAGTAGTCTTAGTCACTATCGAGAGACGGCTTTTCGTCACATTCGCAAGCGGTCCCGGGTGGTATTAGTGCTTTGTGGGTAATAAGTTAGGTGATTATGGCTGGTTTTGTCCTATTGACGCCAAACTGGCGCCTGCGTGGGCCATAGGTCCATTTTGGTGGCGGGAGCGGGGCCGGTGGGGAACTACTGGGTGGCGGAATCGTCCCCGCGACGCTCGGTCGCCGTCTCGCTATCATGCCGCGCAAGTGCTTCCCCGGATTCAGGATGTCAGTATGTCTGTTTATCGTATTGAGGTGCTCCCGCGGGCGGGTCGGTCGACCGAGTTGGCGGGTGCTGGTCTGGTCGATCTGTTCCGCGAGGCGGGCCTGGACGCTGTCGAGCGTGTCTGTGCCGCGCGTCTGTTTTTCCTCGAAGGCGACCTGTCCCGTGATCAGGCCGAGCACGTCGCGCGCGAGCTGCTGGCTGACCCGGTGACGGAGGAGGCCCGCGTGCGTGGCGTCGGCGACCCGCTGGACGAGTCGGCGGACGTGAGCTTCGAGGTGCACCCGCGTCCGGGCGTGATGGACCCGGTAGCCGAGAGCACCTACGCCGAACTCATCGACGAGAACATCCCGGTGGCGGGTGTTCGGACGGCCCGCCGGTTTGTGGTTATCGGAGGTGCGCCGCCCGAGGCGGTGCTGGCGGCTGCCGGTCGGGTGCTGGCGAACGACTGCATCGAGCTGCTGGTGCCCGGGACGACCGGCGTCCAGCCCGGTCCGCGTCCGCCGCTGACGCCGTTTGAGCCGCGATCGGTGCCGCTGTGCGACCTCGACGATGCTGGCCTGCAAGCGCTGGCGCGCCGCGCTCACCTGTTCCTGTCACTCGCCGAGATGCAGGCGATTCAGGCGCACTACGTGGCCCGTGGCCGCGAGCCGACCGACGTCGAGCTCGAGACGCTGGCGCAGACCTGGTCGGAACACTGCGTGCACAAGACGCTGCGCAGCCCGATTCGTTATCGCGGTACGCCGTTGCCGGTGGGGGCGGCACAATCGTCCGTTGACGCCGTCGAAGAACGCCACTACGACAACCTGCTCAAGGATACGATCGTCCGTGCCACCGAAACACTGATCGCCGAGAAGCGCGGGCCGAACTGCTTATCGGTCTTCAAGGATAACGCTGGCGTGATCGCGTTTGACGACGACCTCGCTATCGCGTTCAAGGTTGAGACCCATAACCATCCCTCCGCGATCGAGCCTTATGGCGGTGCGGCCACCGGTATCGGCGGCGTGATCCGTGACATCATTGGCTGCGGGCTCGGCGCCAAGCCCATCGCCAACACCGACGTCTTCTGCGTCGGGCCACAGGATTGGCCCGTCGACCAGCTTCCTACCGGCGTGTTGCACCCGCGGCGCGTGTTGCGCGGCATCGTCGGCGGCGTGTCCGACTACGGCAATCGTATGGGCATCCCCACCGTCAACGGCGCCGTCATCTATGATCCGCGCTACCTCGGCAACCCGCTGGTTTATTGCGGCAGCGTCGGCTGCCTGCCACGCGATCTGGTCGAGAAACAAACCCGTCCGGGCGATCTGATCGTGCTCATCGGCGGGCGCACTGGCCGCGACGGCATCCACGGCGCGACGTTCTCGTCGGCCGAGCTGACCGATACCCACGCCGACGAGTTCTCGCACGCCGTCCAGATCGGCAACGCCATCACCGAAAAACGTTTCCTTGATGCGGTGCTTCAGGCACGCGATGCGGAGGGCGGCTGCCTCTACTCGGCCATTACCGATTGTGGTGCGGGTGGCCTGAGCAGCGCCGTTGGCGAGATGGGCGAACACACCGGCGCGGTCGTCGATCTTGACACCGTCCCGCTGAAATACGCCGGCCTGCGCTACGACGAGATCTGGATCAGCGAGGCACAGGAGCGAATGGTCGTTGCGGTGCCGCCCGATAACCTGGGCCGCTTCAACGCCATCATGCAACGCGAAGAGGTCGAGTCGACCGTCATCGGCACCTTTGGTCCCACACCAAGCGCCCATGAGCCAGGTGGTGCGGGCGTCTCGCTCGCCGAGCCCGGAGTCCGCGCATCCAACAAGTCGGCCGAGACGGTCGACCCACCTCGATATCGCGTGGGCGGTCGAGCTTCTGAATCGCCCGCCCATGAGCCAAGTGGGGCGGGCGTCTCGCCCGCCGAGCCGCTATTGCTGCTGCGTTTCAACGGCCAAATCGTCGGCGAGCTGGACATGCGGTTTTTGCATCGGGGTGTGCCTCTGGGCGAGCGCGTGGCCGAGTGGCACGCGCCGGCTACGCCAAAGTTGCCGGCCTCCGTGCCCACCGGCGCGGCTGATATGCTCGGTCGGCTGCGTGTTGAGCTGGGTCGGCCGAACGTCGCGTCCAAGAGCTGGATCATTCGCCAGTATGACCACGAAGTGCAGGGCGGCAGCGTGATCAAGCCGCTGCTCGGCCCCGGCCCCGGCCCCGGCGACGCAGCCGTCATTCGCCCGCGGTTCGACAGCGATTGCGGGTTGGCCGTCGGCTGTGGGTTGGCCGCGCACTTGGCCGACCAGGATCCGTACTGGATGGCCGCCGCCGCCATCGACGAAGCTCTGCGCAACGTCATCTGCGTCGGCGGAGATCCGCTCCAGACCGCCATCCTCGACAACTTCTGCTGGGGCCGCAGTGATGATCCGCAGCAGCTCGGCGCGCTGGTCCGCGCCTGCCAGGCCTGTCACGACCTGGCCCGGGCCGCCGGCGTGCCGTTCATCTCCGGCAAAGACTCGCTCAACAACGAGTTCGCGCTCGGTGCCGCCGACGTGGAGCCGTTGATCGCGACGCTATACACATTGGCCGACCGCGGCACAGATAGCGACACGTTGCGCTGGCGGACGCTGCTGCCGGCCGTGGCGGAGCGCATTCGCACGACGCGCCGGCTGGCGATTCCGCCCACGCTGCTGATCAGCGCCATTAGCATCGTTCCCACGGTGCAGCGCTGCCTGAGCAGCGATCTGAAACAGCCCGGCAGCTCAGTGTTGCTGGTCGGCGGATACGAACCCGTCGGGTTTGATTTTGCCGCCACGCAGCAAACACACGCGGCGGTCGCCGAGCTGATCGCGCAGGGCCTGGTTCGCGCTGCGCATGACGTCTCGGACGGCGGCTGGCTGGTCGCGCTGGCGGAGATGGCGCTCGCCGGCCAACGCGGCGTGACGCTGGCGCCATTCGACGAACTCCCGGCCAATCCGTTCGACGAACTCGTCGCCGGCTATTTGCTGGAAACCCCGCAGCCGGGTGATGTGCAGCGGCTGCTTGCGGAGCGCGGCGTCGGTGGCCGGATTGTTGGTCAGGTCTGCGACGATGACCAATTCGTCGCCGGCAGCGGCTCGATCAGCGTGCGCGAGCTGCACTCTATCTGGGAGGGTCACACCCCGGCACAGCGCGTGTGAACCTCGAAGTGGGTCGGCCGTCTCGGCCGACCTTGCTGACGGCACTCAGGTTGGGCTTGGCGGGCGAGACGCCCGCCCCACTCGGTTGGTGCGGGCAGGTTTGCCAAAAGCGGAATCGCCCGTGCAGACTACGAGATCACACGCTATTAGCCTGTGCCACACATGCTCCCACCCACAAGGCTGTTAGCCTGTGCCATACTGTGTTGGATGCCCCATTCCGCTCAGCAGCACGGGGCCGGGGGATGGACGAACTGGCGGGCGAGACGCCCGCCCCACCCTACCAGCCTGCCAGGCCGAGGGTCCACTCCAGCAGATCTTCGGCCGGCTGATACCCGAATGGAAAGACTGACTCCGCCAGCGTCGTCAGCTTGAATTCCTGTTCCCTGAGCATGGCATCGTTGTAGCAGGTTGAGTCCATCAGGCTGCTACAGTCGTGCGTATGCACCAGGCCCAGCAGGTGTCCAACTTCGTGAGCGACCGTATTACTGAGCGCCAGGGCCATCTCGTTGAACGTCGGCGTGCTGCGAAACGCTCCCTGATAGCTCTCCGTATACACGATCGCGTTGTCAGATTTGTCTGAGTTGTACGAGTCGATTTGCTGCGAGATGGCGAACGCCTGCTGGCTGTACCCGCCGAAGTACACGGTCGTGTGCTCAACGGTCGGTACCGCGTGGTCGTCCGAGTTCAGCAGCGTGAAGTCGTAGTTGATGTAGAGGTCCGCGACGATTTCCTGGACGCGGTCCTTCAGCGCTTCCGTCTGATTGTCCGACAGACCCACGTCCGCGGCGCTGAACTCGTCCAGGTCATAGACGCCGACGTTTTCGATGACGATGTTCTGGCCGCCGTTCCAATCCAGGAAGACGATCTGCCCGGTTGGGTTTGGCGCGCCGACGCTGCGCTCGATCTGCACGGTCGCTTCATACCCCCCGGTGGTCGTGGTGCTTGGGTAGGCGATGATCGCTAGGTAGTACGTTCCCGTGTCGCCGCAGATGACGAAGTCGATCAGCGGGTTCAGGTTTGATGAGTCCGCCTCGCGGTCGTCGTTGAACGCGACCAACTGCTCCTGGTCGTCAAAGACTGCCGCGACCGGATCCAGGCTGCCGCTGCTGCGCTGGACATCGACATAGACGCCGTCGCCCGCCGACAGCGTCCCCAGCGAGTACACGTCGACGTCCGCGCTGCTGAGGATGCTTCCAGTGAAGGAGAGTGATTCGGAGTCGTCGTAGTTCAGCGGCGTGGCCGTGTCCAACGAGCCGTTGTCGCCCGTGTCGAGATTGGGCACGTCGCCGTCAGAGTCTGGCGTAGTGCCGAATGGGCATCCGCAACACACCAACAAAAGGAGCGGCGTCAGAACGCTCAATGCGCTCCGCCGCCGCCCACACGCGCCTCCGGTATACCTTGTCAGCATGCTCACTCATCCAGGTGCAGGCACGTGCCGCAACGGCTGGGCATCTCGTCGCGAACCAGTGCCCGCAGGGCTGCCTTCCGTATGGCCTTCTCCTGTGAGATGGCCTTGGCGGTTTCGGACTTGCCACTGCCACGACCGAGCGTCTCCAACAGACGCGCCGGCGAATTCTCATACCCGACCGGGAAGACCGATTGCTCCAGCGCCCCCCGCGTGAAGCTCTGATTCTCCGCCAGGTCCCAGGCGGTGCCGGTCGTATCCATGACGTCTTCCGGCACCTTGGTGTGGAACAACCCGAGCAGGTGTCCCAACTCGTGGCTGGCCACGTTGCCGATCATCTGTCCCATTTCATCAGTCGGCAAGTCCATCACCGAAAAGTCGGCGAAGGACCCAATGTAAATGATAGCGCATTCCCACCTGTCTTCGTTGTACTGATCCACGCTGTCGGCCAGCCCGAGCAGTCGGCTGTCGTCCCCGCCGAAGTGCAGTGTTGCGTACGGCTCATCCGTAGGCGGGGGCCCCTCGTCGGAGGTCATGATCACCAGGTTGTAGTCCGCGTAATCCTCTTCCATGGCCTCGATGATGGCGGCTTTCATGGCGGCGGTATCGCCGGCGTAAAGTGCCCCTACGTCGCCCGAGTCGAAGGCCGGAAAGTTGATCCCGTCCCGACTGTGCACCTGCACGTCGGAGCCCCCGTCGAAGTTCAGATAGACCACCTGGCGGCGTGCCGGGGGGATACTGACGTCCGCAGTCCGGGAGACCTGGAACGAGAAATCCCCGCCGCTGCGTCCATAGGCGGCGGTCACACCTAGGTACAGCACCTCACTGTCGTTGCGCATGATATGCGCGAGCGGGCTGCGGGCGTTGACGATCTGGCGATGAATCAGGTCATGATTCTCATCCATCAATACGACGAGGTATGAGGAGAAAACGGACATGTCAGCCGCGGTCGAAATGGACCACTCGTCGCCGGCATAGGCTCGCCCGACCTCGAACAGCCGGTAGTCGTAGTCGTCGCCGACCGATCCGCTGGCCACGGACGAACCGCTGGTGGTACCGCTTGAGGTTGGATCGGTGGAGACGGAGGCGGTGCTGGTGTCGTCCAGGAGGTTGTCGCCGATGCCGACGATCGCGTCGATGGTGTCGCCGGCGGTCGATTCGGCGGTTTGCGGGCCGCAGCCGAGGGGGGAGAGCAGGATGATCAATGTGAGGGAGGCTGTGAAGAGTACGTGCCGCATGTCGGGGCTCCCATAATCAGGGCTCGCCTCGTGCGGCGACGTGGAAGTTGTCTTGCGCCAGCGGGACCCCGTGCCCGAGCCCAGGGCGCACGCCACACCGTGCCGGTGTGTCAACGCCAGCTCAGGCCTCGGTGAGTACCGGAAGCGCCACCGAAGGCTGAGGGAATGATTCCAATTGATTTGCCCGGACGTGAATCTGGGGGAGGTGAAAATTGGGGAAATAGGTGTTTCGGCTTGAGTCGACCTATATCGTGTGCGCCATTTTGCGCCCGGGTTAGCGGAGGTTCCGGTAAATGGCGGATCGGTGGCCAGTTGAGTGGGGATCGCGGCGCAGTCTCAACGCCGGCCGGTTAATCACCAGGCCGGATTGATCGACCCGGCGCCAACTTCCGATGAGACCTGCGTAGCAGGCGTATCAAACGCCCGAAAGCATCGAGGTTTTACGATGGATGCTGAAGAAATCGTCAAACTGACGCCCGAGTCCATCCAGGAGTTGATCGACTCCCAGCGGGTCGACGTCATCT
Organism: Phycisphaerae bacterium; assembly: GCA_963666925.2. Taxonomy (GTDB): domain Bacteria; phylum Planctomycetota; class Phycisphaerae; order UBA1845; family Fen-1342; genus JANQFV01. Next base: position 409,980 of record CAXXTC010000007.1, read on the forward strand.
CCAAGCAGGGTGCTGGTCAGCGCCGCGAGGACCGCTGGCCGTTCCCGGGTACCGTCGAGGTATGGCTGCCCGAGAGTTGCTACGGCGAGCGTCACGTGCTTGCCACTTTGCACAACCTGAGCCTCCACGGCCTGGCGATGCGTGCGCGCCGCCCGTTGCCGATCGATACCAAGATCTCGCTGGCTATTCACCAGCCCAGTCGCAGTTGCTATGGCCATGCCGTGGTTCGGCACTGCACCCAGACCCATGTGGGTTATCTGGTGGGCGTCGAATTCTCCTACTTCGGTACGGAGGACGAGGAGCCCGATGGCGACTGACAGGTCGCTCGCTCTCTAGGTGACGCGTTCGGCCGGAGCATGGCTCTCCGGCCGGCGCTTTTGCGCCGTGGGTCACCTTCTGCCAACCACGCTTCCCCTCTACAATCCTTCCCATGGCAGAAACCTTCAACGAGCACACGCTCCCAAACGGACTACGCGTCGTCTGCGCCAGTATGCCCGGGCTGCGGTCCGCAGCCGCTGCTTTCCTGGCCCGCACCGGTTCCCGGCACGAGACCCCGCCCGAACATGGCGTCTCGCACTTCCTCGAACACATGTGCTTCAAGGGCACGCCCACCCGTTCCTGCCACGAGCTCAACGTCCGCTTCGACGAGCTCGGCAGCATCTACAACGCCTATACCGGCAAGGAGCACACGGTCTACTACGGCTGGCTGCCGGCCGCCCGCATCGACGCCCAGATCGAACTCCTGGCTGACATGATGCGCCCGGCGCTGCCGCCCGCCGATTTCGAGACCGAACGCCACGTTATCCTCGAAGAAATCGCCATGAGCGATGACAACTTCGACCGGCACGTGTGGAACTTCATGCACAACGTGGTCCTCGGTGGGCACCCGCTGGCGCACGAGATCCTCGGCGAGAAGGAAACCATCCAGCAACTGCCACACGATACGCTCGTGAAGTATCACCGGCGGCGCTATGCCCCCGACAACCTCACGCTCATCGTCACCGGCGCGATCGACTCGCAGGAGGCGTTCGCCAGTGCTGGCCGCTATTGCGGCGAGTGGCAGCGTCCAGCCAACGGCACCGCGCCGCCAACGGCGCCATTCCCCGATCTGCCGACGGGCGTGCACAAGCTGAAGCTCGACCGTTTTAAGCAGCAGTCGCTGGTCGTGGTCTACCCGTGCATTCCGCATGGACACGAGGACGAAGAGGTGCTCGAAGCCTTTACGTCGCTGTTTGGCGGCAGCAACTCGCGCTGTTATTGGAACATCGTGCAGCGCGGCATCTGTACCGAGGCCGGCGCCGCATGGATCGCCTACGGCGATTGCGGCTACCTGGCGTTGTATGCCGACGGCGAGCCCGAACGCTGCGAAGAGATGCTGGACGCACTGCGCGAACAGGCCCGAGTCGTCATGCGTGATGGCTTTACGGCTGACGAGGTGCAGCGTGTGACCAATCGTCGCCGGACGCATTTCGCCCTGGAGTCCGAAAATCCGCGCACCCGCCTGATGCAGATCGTGGATGATATCGAGACCTGCGGGTATCCGCGGACGGCCGATGATCGGATGGCGCGGGTCGAGGCGGTGAATCGGCGTCGGCTGGCGGAGTTGCTGGAACGCTACCCGATCGACGGCGAGGGGTTGGTGCTGTCGTGCGGCCCGCGCGACTGGCCCTGAAAAACCTTTATGCAGTCTGGTTGTCGAAACGCCCCGTAATCGGTGCTGAATCCGCTCACTCGTGGCTGGCCAAGTACTGTCACACGCAGCAATTGCCCATTATCACTTACTTGGGTACCCGATGGCGGGTTTCGAAAAACGATGCCCGACCTACGTCCTCTATTTATGATTTGTTGACGGAAACAGGGGCATAAATTTCTCGCGGAACCGCGCACGGGCGAAGAAATTACCCGCGCGTTTCTCGTTTTCCTAACATTCCGCAACTTTAAACGTATACTCAATTATGTCCGAGCGGCGCGCGTTGAGAACTGGTTTCCCCCCGGCCTGTCTCAACCCCCGCTCGGACATTTTTTTGCGCCGCGCCCGCGGCTCGTTTTCAGGAGTCCGCCGGGTAGTGATTGAATCCCGTCCGAGCTTCGACGGGTAGCTTCTCCTTTTGCGGCCAGCGCTCGGCCGGCACGCCCACCGGAAGCAGCACGCGGATGACCTTTGTCGGCGGGACGCCCAGGAGGGCACCGATCTGTTCGGCTCGGTTCTGCACGCGCAGCCAGCCGTCGATCCACACGCTGGCGTAGCCCATAGCCGTGATTGCCAGCAGCATGTTCTCCACGGCGGCCGCACAATCCTCGATCTGGAAGCTGTGGCCTTCGTAGACGGCTTGGGGCTGTCGGTCGATGATGCAGGCGATGAAGGCGCGGGCTTGTTGTACGGCGATGTTGCTGGTGTGCATCTGCCCGATTTGGCGGACCAGTTCCAGGTCGTCGACGATCGCGAAGCGGGTGGTCTGGAAGTTTTTTCCCGATGGTGCCTGGATGCCGGCCGTGACGATCTTTCGCAGATCTTCCCGCGGCACGTCCTGATCGGTGTAGGGCCCGCGATAGCTATGCCGAGCGGCCAGTGCTTCAAACAGATCCATGATTAACCTCCTGGCGACGAAGCCAATCGCATGGTAGGCGTTTGCCCAAGGGTTTGCGTGGTTCGGCTACTGGCGAGCGCGTTTCTCCAATTCCCGGCACAGTCTGTTGAAGGATGCCGACCGGTTTCTGCACAGCCTGAGGTCCATCTTCGCGCTCAGTGCCGGCTGATCGGCCGTTTCACTGTACCGCCTTTTTCGAAAGTGCTCTTTGATCCACTTCTTGCCGCAGTGTTGCTTCTCCGGGTCTGCGGGGGGAGGCGTATCGCTTGAAACCAGCAGATCGTCCTCCAGAGAATCAGCCGCCGCCACGAACCAGGTTTCGAATTCGACCTTTGGCAACACGACCACCACATCCATGCCGGGGACGATGTTGCGCGCGGTCTCAAGAATCGCCGGTCCCAACTCTGCTGGGCAGTCGCTGTTGGCGTCCAGCATGATCAGTATGAAGGTGGCACATGACCGTTCGCTAGCTTGAAGCAGCTTGTTCTGGGCCAACTGAAGGGCACGCCGCAGTTCGTGTTCGTTTGGCGCGTTTTTGCCAGTGTTTCGGTTTGAAACCAGGAGCTTTGAACGCGGTTGCCGCACGGGCTGGAGCACGTCGATGAACTCGCCGGCCGCGAGTTCATACCAGATGCGCTCCAGTACAATCCGTACCGATTGCACTTCGCCGTGCCCTTCGACGATTGGGGCAACACGCAGTCGGCTCACTCGTTGCCCTCATCGTCAAAGAGTCGCCACTGCTTCTGTTTTTGGATGTCTTTTGCGTCGGGCTCCAACTGGTACATCCTGAGCAACTCGCCGGCGGTGTAGAGATGGCTCTGGATGGCCTTGCGAGAAGCTTCGTCGATGGGGGCGATTGACGTTGTACCTTCGCGTGAGACCGCGGCCAGGAGGCGATCCGGCGGCAGTTCAAGCTGCTCCAGCAGGTCCGGGCTGTGGGTGGTTACGAGCACCTGCGTATGCTCGGCCGCCTCGCGTAGCGCGTCCACCAGTGCGCCGGCCGCGGCCGGGTGCAGCGCGGCCTCGGGCTCCTCAATGCCCACAAGCATGACGGGAGCCGCTCGGCGGATGAGCTGCGTCGCCGCCACCAGGGCTCCGAGCGTGCGCAGCGTGCCGTCCGACATGCTGGCCGCGTAGAACCTCCACGGGTGCTTGGCGCCCCGGACCTCCTGGCGGAATTCGAGCGTCTCGCGCGGCCCCAGCGGTACGCGTGCGACGCCTTTGATGTCCTGCACGATGGTCTTCAGGTATTGCTTGACGCGCTCGAACAAGTCGGGCGAATCTTCTTCGAGGCGTGCAATCACGCTGGCGATGTTGCTGCCGTCACGACGCAGCAGCTCACCAGCATCGGCGCTCTGGGGTTCCTTCATTGCTGCTGGATTGAGGTTGTAGAACCCCATCGACATGATGGCTTCGTAGACTGGGCGGAATTCCGGCAGGCTCGCGGCGGACACCAAGTAGAGTCGATCTGCTGCGGCCGGCGGAACCTGCTTGGGTTGGGAGTCGACGACAACTCCGTCCCTTACGTCATACCAGGCCGGCATGCGGCCGGATGGCCCGTAGATTCGCAATCGCTCCTGCTTGACGCCGTAGGCCCCCTGGCCCCGCGCCGCGATCTCGAATCCGTACACGGCCCTGCGGAATTCCGGGAGTTCCAGCTCCATGTTGATGGCGAAGTTCCGCGGGTGTCCGGTGCTGAGCCGGCGCACGGCCTCCACACCGCCACGCGCCCTGATCGCATGGTCGAGCGATGATTGCAGCCCGTCAGCCACGAATGCCAGGGCATCCAGGAAATTGCTCTTGCCAGCGCCGTTTCGGCCGACGACCACGGTGAGGCCGCCGAGCTCCACGCGGCATTTGCCGATGCTCTTGTAGTTGCGGATAGCGACGCTCAGCAGCTTTGATCGCTGTTCGACGGGGGTTTGGTTTCGGGATGCGGGTGATGCCTCGGTCATCGTCGCCCATTATAGGCGGGATTCATGTCCCTGAAAGAGCCACTTGGAAATGCGGCACGCGATTGTGGAACACGTCCCGCAAGACCGCTCTACGTTTACGCCTGGGCCGGAGCGGGTGCGGGTTGTGGGCGGCGTTTGCTGAATAGTTGCGACAGGCATAGTAGCCGGGAGCGTGTGAACAGCGGTATCAGCACGGCAAGCTGCATGGCTGTGTTTTCGAGCATCTTTGAACAGATGTACACCTCGCCCGTGCCGCAGCCACAATCGAATCGCACGTCGCAGAACGATGTGATGCCGGCGGCCGGGTCGGTGTAGATGCTCCAGGCCCGGATGAGCAGCACCGGCGCGAAGAACATCAGCATGCCGAAGATCATTGCCGCCGCCCCGCGCATGAACACGCCCAGGATCAGTGCCGTCGCGGTGAGGATTTCCAGCCAGGGCACGACGGCCGCGATGATGTTCAGGAACTGCGGCGGGTGCTCGGGGAAGATCTGATACTCGCGCGTGAGCTTGAGGAACTCGAATGGGTCGACGATCTTGTTGTATGCCAGGTAGGCGAACATGCCGCCGACGAATAGCCGCGCCAATAGCTGCGGCACGCCGGTACCATCAACCGCTTTCACCATCTGTACGAATCGCGGCACGCCGATTACTCCTCTTCGCCGGTTTCGACCGGCAGCTCACTGTCTTCCCACGCATCCCAACCGGCCTTGAAGAGATAGATGTTCTCCCAGGGCACGCCGACGTTGATCAACTCGCCGCAAGTGAGCAGGCTGTCTTCGCAGTCTCCACCCTGGCAGTAGACCACCACCTTCTCTGCGCCGGCCGTCTTCGAGACGACCAGGTCGATGTCTTCCTGAATGCGATAGAAATCGCACTGTACAGCGCCGGGAATGTGTCCCGACTCGTAGGGCCCGTCGGCCCGGGCATCGACGAACACGTACACCCCGTAACCAAACTTCGGGTCTTCCCAGATCTCCTTGACCTGCTCGAGGTCAACCGACTGAAAACGGGGCTCGTCCTCGGCCACGCCGGCTTCGGTCGGCTCGTTGGGTTCGGCCGGGTTTGCTGCGGAGATCGCTTCCCCATTCGCGGTCGACTGCGTCGTGGTTGTGTGGGTGATCCGGATCTCGGGTTTGTAATCACGGTTCAGGTCGATCGAGTCGCGACCGCGAATCGCGTTCATCCCGAATCCGAGGGCAACGCCCGCCGCCAGCAGAATGGCGGTCTCGATGCATGTTGTCTTCAGCCAGTTCATGAAGCGGTTTTCCGATTCACCGGTTGAGAGTCGGTGCCACAAGCCTCGTGAAGTTCCCTGTAGTGAATTCTAACGCCCCATTATTCCCGGATCATGGCCGGCGCTTCTGAAAAACCTGTCCCAACGCTCCGCGGGACGCGAGTGACCAGCGTCGCCACCACGGCTCATGCGCTGCCGTTGGCAACTCGCTCCGCAACCGTCTGATAAAGTTGTCGACCAGCGCCGGCCGACAGGCGGGCATGTCGATCCCGCATCGATCGTCGTGGTATTGTTCCTCGCCGCGCGAGTGCAGCCAGCCCTGATCGCGACACAGCTCTCGCGCCGCCGTCCCCGGGAAGGGGTAGTAGGCCCGCACGTCCGCATATGTTGGCTTGAGTTCGTGCAACAGCCGGCGGGTTTCTTCGAGGGCCGCCTCGCTTTCGTAGGGTGCGCCGGCATAGGCCACCGCCCGCGTTTCGATACCTGCCGACCGCAGCCAGTCGAACAGGTTGCGGATTTGTTCTTCGCTGGTTTCCATCCCAAGACTCTCGTTGCGGACGAAATCGCTGCCACTGATTACATCCACATCAACAAATCGGCAGCCGGCCGTCGCCAGACTCTTAACTATCGGCTCGCTAGCGGCGTTGGCCCGCAGGTGGCAGCGAAACGCCGGCCCCGCCGCACTGCGATACACTTCGAGGAAATCGGCCAGCCACTCCGCGTTCAGCGCCAGGCTATGATCGCGGAAGCGGATCTTGGCCAGCTCCGGGTAACGTGTCCGCAGCTCGCGCAGCTCGTCGCCGAGCGCTTCCGGGCTGCGCCTGCGCACCCACGTCCCGCGCCCTGTACAGAGCCGAGACAGTGTCGGGTTCAGACAATATTTGCACCCCTGCGGGCAGCCGCGCCCGATGGCCATCTCGATCGCCCGCACGGGTTCCGCGGTCGGCGCGCCAAAAACGTCGCGGTCCGGCAGCGGCAGCGAGTCCAGGTCCTCGACCAGCGGCGGCAGATCAGGTTGTGCCAGTCCGCGTTCATCACGTAGCCAGATTCCCTGCACCACCTGCCGAATGGCCGGATCTTTCATACGCTCCAGGTACGTCACCAGCGATGCGTCCGGCTCGCCCAGCGCCGCCGCCTGCACGCCCGGCAGACTCAGGCTCGCCCCGGGATCAACATTCGGCAGCGCTCCGCCCGCGACCACCGGCGTGTATTCGTGATGCTCGATGTATTCCAGCGTACGCCGGGCGGCGTCGACGCAGACCGGGCTCAGGTCGGCGTAGACGAGCTGTGGCAGCCCACGTGCCAACGCGATCTTGAGCTTGTCCAGATCAAAACGCGCCAGGCCGCACAGCGTCACCTCGTGCCCGCGCTCGACCAGCAGGCTGCACAGCGTGCCCAACTGGGGGTCGAACCTCGGCACGACCCGCCCACGAGTGGTCGGGGCAAACTGCAAAACCAGAATCCGCATTCAGGATACCAGTTGATCTGCCAGCGCAGTCCAGGACTCAGCCACGGCCCGCCTCCGCGCGCCGCGAGAACAACCATTGTAACTGCCGGAGCCGCTCCGAATAGCCGAACGCGACGTTCCGCCCGGTTCCGCCGACACAAACGGACGCCCATCAGCGGGTTCGGGGAACAGTGCAGTCTCTGTATACCAAGAGAGGTGGGGCGGGGCGAGGTGGGGCGGGCGTCTCGCCCGCCGTTTCTGTTTGCCGATCAGGGCATGGCGGGCGGGACGCCCGCTCCACTTGTGATATGGACCTTTGAGAAGGTGCGTTAGTCGAAGAGCACCGGCTCCCAGAACGCCCGCGTCAGCGAGGGCGGAAAACGCCCGCTCTCGGCCGGTATCATCGGAATGCGCACCCCCAGCTCGGGATGTTGCATCGCCTCGGTCAGGTAGGTCGACGTTTCGTTGATGATGCGTGCGCGGATTTCCTCCCACATTTCGTGACGTCGGCGGTGTCGGCGGGGCTCCATGAGGGCTCCGGTCAGGATGCCTGCTCAACCGTCGGGCCACGGCGAGGCCGCAGCATTAATAGTGTACCAGCCAGACCGACCCCGACCATCTCGATTGGCAGGGCCCGGGCTGCTCCCCAGGCGGGGATGGTGTTGAGTTTGCGGTAGGCGTCGGGGAGCATCATGTCGGGCTTCAGGCCGGCCACGATTAGCCCGATAACTCCGACGATCAATGGCGCCGGCCAGAACCAGGCGGGGTTTTCGGTGTGGGCGACCTGACGCGCTACCCAGGTTCCCAGCAGAAAGGCCACCGCAACCGCGAAGTACACCTGTCCACGCAGGGTTTCCGCGACGGCCGACCCCATCAGTATGTGTGTGGCGATCGTGGCGACCACGACCGTTACCACCAGCGCCAGCAGGCCGCGCTTGCGCTCATCAGGCGGGGCCTCCAGCCCGAAGCTCACCCGCAGGCCGGTCTGCCGATCGGGTTGCTGGTGGTCGGTCGGCACGATCAGTGCCGCTAGGGCCCGTGCACCGATGACTGCTGCTGCCAGCAGCGCGTAATCTCCGAGCAGAATCCAGTAGGGGCTGCTGGTTGGCGGTCCCGGCTTGGGCTGTTGGAGGATCAGCCAAGTGTCCATCGTGCCGCCCGAGCGGCCGCCCTCGGCCGCCCACAGCGCCAGCCCGAGCCCCAATACGGGCAAAACCAGGCGTTGCTCGCGTGGGCCGAGTATCAGGGCCGCCACCGCCGACGCCGCCCAGATTACCAGCACCACGATCATGCCCGCCAGTGGGCCCGCGACGGGTGAGGCCACCAGCACCGGCGGCCGCTCCAGGCCCCGCGGCAGCAGCCAGCCCCCGGCCAGGTAATGCAGGGCTCCCCACAGGACCAACGTGGCCAGCAGGATGCGCAGGCGACTGAGCCAGACATTGTGAGCCGACGCGGGTGAATTGACGGCGGTAGACATGCCTGTACGGTAGCATGGGCGGCGCACCAGGGTCAACCGCAACGGGGCTTGATGGGCTCCGGGCGTTGTTTGACAGTACCCCCCGGTGGCGCTATAATCGCCGCCTGACTCGCCTAAGTTCTGTGGATACTTGTGTATCCAGCAACCTGCCTTTCGGTTGTCCCGTGGAGGTCGCTATGTTCAAGACCGCCTGGCCTGTACGTCACGCGGGAGCGGTGCTCGTGTTGGTAGTGGGGCTCGTCGTCAGCGACGCAGTCGCCCAGGTCGGCGGTGGGGCGGTGACCGCACCGGCGGGGGAGTTTCTCACCGGCCGCGCCGCGCAAGCCTGGACCATCTGGCAGGCCGCCATGGTCGGCGTGCTCGATCGCGACGAGGATCGCGTCGAAGCCGCCTTCCAGGACCTGCTCCGCATGGAGCCGTCCGCCTTTCGCGTTGCCCTACTTGAGCAACGCACCATTAATGATCCGGCCCTCGGCGGCGCTATTCTGCTGCTGGAGCAGGATCATGAAGCCGGCGTGCTCGGCCCCTAACGCCATGCAGATTGTCGATCTGCTCGTTGCCGGTCGCGAACAACTCGCTCAGGCCGACGACGGGTTCTACTTCTGTCAGATCGGTCGGTTTGACGTTGCTCGGGCTAACTTCCGGGCATTGCTCGATGCCGATCCCGATCCGGTCGCGCTGCTCGAATTTGCCGACCAGGTTCCGCAGCGCCCGCAGCGTCCTGGCCCAACTTGTGGACAGCCCGGCCATCGGTGCCGAGGTGCGCCAAATCGTCGTGCTGCTGGACGAAGGTGAGCGCGCCGTCAAGGCCGATCCCACCCGTATTCGCCGCAATATCGAACGACTCACCGGCCCGCCGCGCGGCTTCCAGAACGCGCTCGAGCGCCTCAAGGATTCCGGCGAATACGCCATCCCGTTCCTGATCGAATACCTGCGCGACCGCGAGCACGCCGAGTATCTTCGGCCCATCGTTCGCGCCCTGCCGCAGATCGACCGGCCCGCTGTCAACCCGCTGGTAATGGCCTTGCAGGTTGCCCGACACACCGCCACCCCGGCGTCAGGGTCGTCGAAGCCCTCGGCCAGATCGGCTACGGCCAGGCCGTGCCTTATCTGCTCAAGCTGGCGCAGGAGGAAGGGCTCGCCGACGAGGTTCGCAGCGCGATCGACGTCGCTCTTCAGAGCATCACGCGTGCCGGCTCCTCGATCGACGCCAGTCTCAGTCCGGGCCGAAGCGTTCTATACGCTGGCCGACCAGTATTATGACAGCCTGCCCTCGCTGGCGGCCGATCCGCGGCTGGACACCGCCAACGTATGGTAACTGGCGCGACAACATGCTCCAGAACATGCCCGTGCCCACCGAGATCTTCAACGAGATCATGTGCATGCGCTGCTGCGAGGAGGCGTTGCTGGCGGACCACGGCCACAAGGAGGCCCTGGCGCTCTGGCTGGCCGCCAACTATCGCCGCGAGGCCCAGCTTCCGGAAGATACCTTTGACCCGACGCGTATGGAAAACTTCCCCATCCCGGCGTATTTCGCCCAGGCTGCCGGGGCCGAGTATTGCCTGCTGGCCCTGGCTCGGGCGGTTGACGATGTTGATCCCGCGGTCGCGCTGGGCATGATTGATGCGTTGCAGAGGACGGCCGGCCCGGCCAGCCTGGTGACTGATTCGCTAGGCCGACTGCCGCTGGCCGAGGCGCTTTCCTTCCCGGATCGCATGGTGCGGATTCGTGCCGCGCTGGACGCTGGGCAACGCTCGCCCGCAGCAGGAATTTCTCAACTATCAGAACCTCATGCCGGTGTTGTCTGAGGCACTGCTGCTGCACGCGGGTGCCCGCCACGCGCTGGTGATCGACGCTGACAATCAGGCCGCCAATCGCGTGGCCGGCCTGCTGCGTGCCCAGGGGCTTCGACGTCATGATCGACGCTCAGCTTTACGCCGGTCTTGAGCAGGTTCCGCCAGCAGCTTCCGGGTATCGACGTCATTTTCCTGGCGGCCGACATCGAGTCTCCCAACCTGGCCACCGGTCTTCAGGAGCTGCGCGACGAGTTCCTCTTTGCCGGCACGCCCGTCGTTGTCATGTACAAGGCGAGCTCCGGTCAGGCCGCCGACCTGCTGGTCCGTGCCGATCACCGTCTGGCCGCGATTCCCGAGCAGCCCCAGGCTGATGAGGTCAGCCAGGCGGTTGCCGACGTGATGCGGGCCGTTGGTGCCGAGGCGATTACCCCGGAGATCGGGGCGATGTTGGCGCTTGAGTCGGCCGAGGTTCTCGGTGGGCTGGCGCTCACCAACAACCCCATTTTCAGCGTGTCTGACGCCCAGGCCGCATTGCTCGAAGCGCTGCGTTCCGAGGATCTGACGCTGCGTTTGGCGGTGGCCGAGGTATTGGGCTATCTGGGTTCGGCCGAGGCTCAGGAGGCGATCGCCCGCATCGCGCTGGACACTAACGAGTCTGAGGAGACGCGTGTCAGCATGTTTGCCGCCCTGGCCGAGGCGGCCAAGCGCCGCGGTTCACTCCTCAGTGACAAGTTGGTCAAGCAGGTCGTCGAGGTGGCGTCGTCCAACGACAACATGACCATCCGCGAGGCCGCCTCGCAGACGCTCGGGGCTCTGAGCGTCGAAGGCGCACCGGCCAGCACAATTATCCGTTCGCAGTACCAAGGCTAGGAGCGTCTCATGTATTCAACGCTGCTGCCCATCATCATGCTCTTCGTGCCCGGGCAGGTTCCCACGTTGCCGGTGGGCACCGGGCCGGAACCCGCGCCCCGGCCGATCTCCTGGGAGCTGGAGTTCCGCTTCCTCGATCCGCAGCGGATCACCGTCCAGTTGCCCGACCAGGCCGAGCCGGAGGTCTACTGGTACGTCGTCTACACCGCGGTGAACAACAGCGGCCACACGCAGAACTTCTTCCCCATTTCTGAGATCGTCACGGACGAGCTGGTAGTGCTGAAGACCGACATGGGCATCAGCCCGCTGGTCTTTGATGCGATCCGTGAGCGGCACCGTGTCACCCACCCCGACCTGGTGCACCCGACCAAGGCTATCGGACCGCTTCGGGTGGGCGACGACTACGCCCGCGAATCGGTTGCGATCTGGCGTGGTGTTGACCTAAGTGCAAATAGTTTCAGGCTTTACGTCGCCGGGCTCAGTGGCGAGACGCAGTTTCTCCCGAACCCGCTGTTTGACCCGGAGCAGCCCGAGACGGGGCCGGTGTTGGAGAGTGGTGACGAGGGCGTAGATAAGCCGAGCGGCAATCTGCGCTATTTCGCCCTTCGCAAGACGCTCGAAATAGACTATACTCTGCCCGGATCGCCCGGGGCGCGAGCGGCTGTCGCTCCGCAACGCGGGCCGACACGATGGATTATGCGCTGACCTCGTCCGCCTGAGCGGAAGGGGGCAGCCTGCTTGTTCGATTGTCAAAACGAGTAGCGGAAGCACCTAGTCATGGCACATAAAAAAGGTCAAGGTTCAACCCGTAACGGTCGTGACAGCGGTCCGCAGTACCGCGGCGTTAAGCTTTTCGGCGGTCAGCGGGCCAAGATCGGGTCGATCATCGTTCGCCAGTGTGGCACGCCCTTTAAGCCAGGGCACAACGTCAAACGCGGCCGCGACGATACGCTGTTCGCCCTCAGCGAAGGCACCGTCGAGTTTCGCGGGCGTATGGTCTCGGTGGTCCCCGCCGAAGCCAGCAACTGATCACACTGCCGATCTTCGCTTAGGCATTTGACCCGCGCGTTGCCCCGTGCAGCGCGCGGTTTTCTATTGCGCTGATCCCCTGCATCAAAACCCGCGCGGCCAATCCCACGTGGTGATCTGTGTCAGCTCTTCGTCGTCGGTCATGTCCGCCCGTAGCGGCGTGATGGAGACGTACCGTTCGCGTACCGCGTGAATGTCGCAATCGTCCGCACCGTGATGTTCCGGCTCCCGCCCGTCGAGCCGAAATACGCGGTGACCCTGCTCATCGGTCAGCGCGTCGTAGTGCTCTTCCCAGTTGATCGGTGCCTGCCGACAGCACCGCACGCCGATCGGCATCCCCTGATCCAGGGCCGGTATGTTGACGGTCAGGCAGCGTCCGGGAGCGAGCCCTGCGCTCAGGCAGCGTTCGACGATTTGCCGGGCCACGCGACCGGCCGCCGCGAAATCGAGCTGCTCCGACCGCTCCAGCGAAAACGCGATCGAGGGTATGCCGAACAGGGCACCCTCACGCGCCGCCGCCACCGTCCCGCTATAGAGCACGTTGACCCCCGTGTTAGCGCCGGCATTGATCCCGCTCAGCACCAGATCGGGCGGCTCGTCCAGCAGCTCGACCAGCGCCAGCTTGACGCAGTCCGCCGGTCGGCCGCTGACGCTCCACCCGTCGAACGTGTCATTCACGCGGACGCTGCGCACGGTCAGCGGCGTCAGCACAGTGATGGCGTGGCCGATGGCCGATTGCGGATCGGCCGGCGCTACCACGTCGACCTGGCCCAGGTCCGCCACGGCGCTATACAGCGCCTCGATCCCGGGCGCGAGAATGCCGTCATCATTGGTCAGCAGAATACGCATGTGCGGATTGTAGCAGCTTTGCGCCCGCCCGCCCGCGGCCACGTCCGGGTCGTTTACTCCGTCGCGGCCGCGGCTTCTTCCGGGACGAATCGGTGTTGCGTCTCGGCCCCGTCCGTGACCCAAACCTGGTTGCGACCGTTCTCCTTGGCCGCATAGAGCATCGCGTCCGCCCGAAGAATCAGCTCCTCGGTCGTGTTCACCGCGGGCCCCCGCATGCACACGCCACAACTGACGCTTACATTCACCAGCGTGCCGTCGGAGTCCACCGGTGCGGCACAAACGTTGGCGCGGAGACCATCCGCCAGTGCGCCTGCATCCTCCAGCCCCATCGTCGGGCAGAGCATGATGAATTCTTCGCCGCCGAACCGGGCACACAGATCGGGTCGTCGGGCCGACTGGCGCAGTTTGCCGGCCACGGCGCGGAGCACCTCGTCACCAATGGCGTGCCCATAGGTGTCGTTGACTCGTTTGAAATGGTCGACGTCGAGCATGATGCAGCTCAGCGCTTCGTCGCGCCGTTCGCTACCGGTCCAGGTTTCCGCCAGCTTCTCGAAGAAACGCCGCCGGTTGGGCAACCCGGTCATCGCGTCGGTGTTGGCCTGCTCGTCCAGCTCACGCGCCAGCAGCGCCATCCGCGCGTTCGCCTTCTGGACTTCGATGTTTCGCTGGAACAGTTCGCTCTGAAGCCGCAGCATACGCTGCCCGACCTGGACCCGCGCCAGCAGCTCGCCGGGGTGGTATGGCTTCGTCAGGTAATCGTTGGCACCGCTTTCGAGCCCCTTCACGACTTGCTCTTTCCGCGTATGAGCGGTCAGCAGGATGAAGTAGATGTGCTGCACGGCCTGCATCTGTTCGAGGTCGCGTACGGCCTGGCACAATTCCAGCCCGTCCATCTCGGGCATGTTCCAGTCCGCGATGACGATGCCGACGGGCATCTGGCAGACGGCTTCGAGACAGGTGCGTGCATCCGGATGAGAGTTGACGTCATAGCCCGCCTTGCTGAGCTGCTTCTGCACCAGCAAACGGGTGCTGTCGTCATCGTCGACCACCATTACTGGATATCGACACACCTCGACCATCACGCCTCCGCGCGAACAACGGGCCCATAGGGCGTTTTCCTGACCCGGACGTATAGAGTAGTGTTAATAGCATCGTCACAATCGCCCGGGTGTCGCAGTTCATTCCGGCCGGTGTCATGCTATTCCGCGGTCTCCGGCCCACGGTTTGCGGCGTCGCCGCGTGCACGGGGCGACGTGGGGGCGTGCAACCGGTGCGTGCCGGTCCCATAATGGCAGATCACCATGGCAGCTACCGGCCCGCAACCAGGCGCCTCCAACCACCAGCTCTGGCTCGTCCCGCGCAGCGGAGACGCCGGCCACCATCTCGTTGCCGAGGTGGCCCTTCGGCGTCCCGATCCCGGGCTGGTTACCTATGCTGTTCCGGATACCCTTGCCGAAGTTGTCCGTCCGGGCGCAATGCTGAGTGTGCCGCTGGGTCGCAGCGCCAAGCCGACCGCCGCTCTGTGCGTCCGCGTCAGCACGCAGCCCTGGGACCACACCCGCCAGCCGGTGTTGGAGGCAGTTCCCGGACCAGATTGGCTCAGCCCACACCTGGTCGAACTGGGGCTGTGGATGGGCCGATATTACGCCTGTTCGGCCTGGCAGAGCTTTGGGGCGATCGTTCCCACGCCGGCGCGCCGCCCGCGCCGGCGCAAGGTGCACCTGTTGCGCCTCGCCGGCCCGGTCGAGCCGGACTTGCTGACCGACCGGCAACGCGCCCTGGTGACGGCCCTGGGCGATCAGGAACGCGAACGCAATGCTGTTCTGAGTGAGAGCGGCGCATCGCCGGCGATCCTGCGCACGCTGCAACGCCGGGGCGTGATCTCCAGCCGAACTGAGACGGAGTTCTGTCGCCCCGCGCCGCCCGATCCGGAGCAGTTCCGCACATCGCCGGAGGATTCGCCGGAAGACAGTTTCGCACTGACCACAGCCCAACAGGCAGCCCTGGACGCGATCAGCGGCGCGATCGACTCGGACGCTTTTCGTGTGCAACTACTGTTCGGCGTGCCGGGCAGCGGCAAGACCGAGGTGTACGTCCGCGCCGCGCGCCGGGTCGTCGCCCAGGGCCGGCAGGTGATCCTGTTGATCCCTGAGATAGCGCTGACCACACAACTGCTGCAACGCGTGCAACGTCGATTCGAACGCGTCGCCGTGCTGCACAGCCAACTGACCGAGCGCCAGCGGGCGACCACGCTCGCAGCGATCGCCGACGGGGTGGTCGACGTGGTCATCGGCACACGTTCGGCCGTCTTCGCACCCTGCCCCCGGCTCGGCCTGCTGATCGTCGACGAGGAGCAGGAGGGCAGCTTTAAGAATCTCGCCAGCCCGTTTTATCACGCTCGCAACGTGGCCATCAAGCGGGGCCAGCTTCAAGGTTTGCCGGTGTTGCTGGGCACCGCTACGCCGTCGCTCGAAACCTGGTACAACGTCAAACATCGGCGTCACTTCGAACTGCTGCGTCTGGATGAGCGCGTCCCCGGCGCGCGCCTGCCCAAGGCACACCTGGTGCAATCCGCGGATGATGACACGGACGCCGGCTTGCTTTCTGACGAGTTGCGTAGCGAGATCGACCAGACGTTGCGCTCGTCACAACAAGTGATCCTCCTGCATAACCGCCGGGGATATGCGGTTTATCTCAGGTGTTCCTCCTGCGGCTTGCCGGTGCTGTGTGAGCGTTGCGGCAGCCATTACGTTTATCACCAGCACGACAAGCTGCTCAAGTGCCACCGCTGCGGCCAGCGGCGCAGTGTGCCGCCGCATTGTCTGGACGATACGTGTCGCGGGCGGCTGGTTCCGGGCGGGTCGGCTATCCAGCGGCTCGAGGAGGAGTTGCGACGTAACTGGCCGCAGGCTCGTCTGCTTCGGCTCGACAGCGACACCATGCGTCGCCGGGCTGATTATGAAGCCGCCCTGGCCAGCTTTGAAGCCGGCGCGGCCGACATCATGCTCGGCACCCAGATGATCGCCAAGGGGCTCGATTTTCCGCGTGTGCGTCTGGTTGGAGTGATCGCGGCCGACGCGGCCCTGGCGCTGCCCGACTTCCGTGCCGGCGAGCGCGTCTTCCAGCTCATCGTGCAGGTTGTCGGTCGGGCTGGTCGGCGCGAGGGCGAATCGCTGGCGCTGGTGCAGACCGAGCAGGCCCCGCAATTGATCCACGACGCCCGGCGGCTCGATTACGAGGCTTTCGCCGAACGCGAGCTGGAGCTGCGCCGCCGAATGTTCTTCCCACCCTGGTCACGCATGGTACGTATGGTCTGTGCCGACAGTCGCCCACAGCGGGCTCGCGAGGCGGCCACGCAGTTCGCCGAGCAACTGACCGCGCAGGCCGAACGCATCAGCGCCGCCCTGCGCGTTGCCGCACCCATGTCGTGTGTGATTCCCCGGCTGCGCGAGATGCTGCGTTGGGAGGTGCTCGTTTGCGGGCCGCGCGACCGCAGCATTCCACAACTGCTGTCGATCATCGCCGGCGACAAGCACCTCCGCCCGCACGTGCAGCGCTTCACGATCGACGTCGATCCGCTGGATCTGTTCTGAGTCGGCGGCGGGCGCGGCAGCAGCGTGCCGCGCCCGCGCCGCTCAAACGTCGCGCTATTAGCGCCGCGTCCCGCCCCGGGCTTCCTTCAGTTCTTTCTCGGTCTGGGCCAGCTTGTCGCGCAGTGATTCGACCTGTGCGTGCAGCACGGTCATGCGCGTGACCAGCTTGGCCAGCTCCTCGTTCTGGTTTTGCAGGTTGGTGTTGACGTTCTTGCGCGTGCCCGCCAGCACCTTCGAGGTCATGTCCTGCTTCGCTTCCGCGAGCGTCTGCCGCTTGATCTGCTTGGCGAGCTGCTGCTCGATGCCCTTGATCGTCTGCCGGGTCTGCGTGAGCTGCTCGGTGGTCGCGGTCAGCCGGACGTTGAGTTGATCGCGCTGGGCTCGCAGTTGGTTGTTCTCCCGTTCGAGAACCGCAACCTGCGAGTTCTGCGTGGCGCAGCCAACGGTCGTGAGTACGAGCAATGACAGCACCCAGGGCAAGGTACGCGTGAGATTCCGCATCAGCATTCCTCCAATTCGTTTCATTCAGCCGGGGATCGCACCCGGTTTACGCGCGCTCTGCACCGTCTCCCGCGAGACGGGCGCCTCAACCCCTCATATCGGACGTGCAGACCCCCGATCTTCCGCTTTCCTCCCGATTCCGCCCCGCAAGACCTCCAGCCCAGCCCGGCGCTGCTGACCGTCGCCCACAAACCGGCTAAACTCAGGGCATGTTTGAGAACACCGGTTTACTGATTGATGATCGTTTTCGGCGGCATGCCACCGGCCACGGGCATCCCGAGGACCCAGTCCGGCTGGAAGCCATCAAAGAAGGCCTCACAGAGGCCGGCTTGACCGAATCCTGCACCGCGATTGATCCGATCCCCGCGACCGAGGCGGTCGTGCAGTATGTCCATACGCACGCTTATCTCACCCGACTGGAGGCAGCCTGTCGCCAGGGCTATCCCTATATCGATGTCCCTGACAGCACCATCTGCCCGGAGAGCTACCAGATCGCATTACTGGCCGCTGGCGGCGTCTGTACGGCCGCTCGCAAGGTCGTCCAGGGCGAGCTCAAGCGTGCTTTTTGCGCGGTCCGCCCGCCAGGCCACCATGCCGAGCCCGACCGCTCCATGGGCTTCTGCCTCATGAATAACATCGCGATCGCCGCCCAGGTGCTCAAGATCGAGTTCAAGGTAGATCGCATGGTCATCTTCGATTTCGACGTGCACCACGCCAACGGCACCCAGGCCTCATTCCTCGAAGACCCGTCCGTGCTCGTGATCAGTATGCACGGACACCCCAACTTTCTCTTTCCCGGGACCGGTTTCGAGCATGAGGTCGGCGTCGGCCGGGGGCATGGCTACACGATGAACATCGCCATGCTGCCCAGCGCCGGCGATGAGGATGTCCGCAAGGCTTTCACCGGACGCATCATCCCCGCCATCGGGCGCTTCGCCCCGCAGATGTTCCTCGTCAACGCCGGCTTCGACGGCCACGTGGACGACCCGCTCGGCAACCTGGCCTACAGCGACGAGATCTTCACGTGGATGACCGAGCAGTTGGTCATGTTGGCCGATCGCCACGCGGATGGACGCCTCGTCAGCGTGCTCGAGGGTGGCTACAACCTGGAAGTGCTCAAACGCGTGGTGCCCGAGCACGTGCGCACGCTCGGCGCCTGATAATCCGGCCGGGGCCACGAAAAGTGGTGCGGGGCCATGAGAGGTGGGGCGGGCGTCTCGCCCGCCGTGTGCGGCTCGCGATAGAGGTTTGGCGGGCGGGACGCCCGCCCCACTTGTAGTGCGGGACTTGTGAAAGGCTGCGCTGGCGCGCCGGCGACGCATCCCAAAAAAGAAAGGCCCGTCCACCGTAAGTGAACGGACCTTGAGAACTTTGGCAGGAAGGGCGAGCCGAGCTACATCCTGCCAAGCTTTCTCCACCACGCGTGGAGAAAATTCTGTTCACCGGTCCTAACCACTCGGGGACGGGCCATATTCCCAGCGACGTTTATTTCCGCGTCGCCTTGATAATAGGCATGTAAATGTCAACCGGCAGCGAAGGATGACGTAATTGAAGGCCCACAAGAACATCTTCTCAGCACACTCCCGGCACTGGGCCGAATGTCGCTATGTGTATCCTGTTATCAGTCGACGCAGCCGGGGACTCAGCATCGGCATCAATCTCAGCCCCGACCAGGTGTGCAACTTCGACTGCGTTTACTGTCAGGTCGACCGTAGCGGTTCATCTCGCTCAGATCCGGTCGATCTCGATGTTCTCGAAGAAGAGCTGCGCAGCATCGCCGGCAATTGGAGAGAGCTTTTCACCCTGCCCGGGTTCTGCGATGTGCCGGAGCCGCTGCGCCGGCTGAATGACATCGCATTCTCAGGCGACGGCGAACCCACGGCCGTCGCCGTCTTTCCCGAGGCCGTCCAGCGCGCCGTCGCCGTGCACCAGGAATGCGGGCTCGACGACGCGAAAATCGTTGTCATAACCAACGCCTGCTTCCTCGAACGGCCCCGTGTCCGCGATGCGCTGTCGCTGCTCGACGAACACAACGGCGAGATCTGGGCCAAGCTCGATGCCGGCACCGAGGACTATTTCCGGACCATCAACCGGGCCCGCTCCACGCTCGCCCACGTCGTCGAGAACATCACCCAGGCCGCCCGCAAGCGCCCGCTGGTGATCCAGACACTGATGTTGCGGCTGGCCGACCAGCCCCCCTCGGCGGCCGAGATTGATGCGTACCTGGAACGTTTGCAGGGCGTTCTGTCGGCAGGGGGGCAGTTGCGTCTGATCCAGCTCTACACCGTCGCCCGCCGGCCGGCCGAGCCGACCGTTACGCCCCTTACGACCGACGAGTTGGACCGCATCGCCGACCGCATCCGCCGCCTGGGCGTCCCCGTCGAGTGCTTCGTTTAGCCCCCAGTGGGGCGGGCGCCTCGCCCGCCAAGCCCTGACCAGTTCGACGTTCCAGCAAGTCGGCCGAGACTGCCGACCCACCTCGGAAGTGGAGCTTGTGAGAACCCCCGCCCGCCGGCTGCCCCATCCCGGCCTTTTCCCGCTCCCACCACGCGACAGTCGCGGCTCGTTTCCGTATATTGACCCGCGCGAGTGGTTGAACCAGAAACCCGATCAATTGTGTGAGAGAAAATGCCGCGGGGTCTGGCGAGCATTGCCATCACGTTGTTTCTGCTGGCGCTTTTGGCGCTGGTACTGATCTCGCCCATCGTCTCGGTTGTCCAGGCCGGCTTCCGCGACGACGACGGCAGCTTCACGCTCGACTGGTTCCGCTGGGTGATCGAGGACGAGCTCTACCTCGAAGGGCTCCGAAACAGCGTCCTCCTGGCGACTTTCACCACGCTCCTGTGCCTGATCATCTCGATCCCCCTCGCCATGATTGCCGAAAACTGCAACTTCGCCGGCAAACGCTGGTGGCTGGGGCTGATCATGGTCCCGATGATCCTGCCACCCTTCGTCGGCGCGATCGGCATGAAGGGGCTGCTCTCGCGCAACGGCGGCATCAATCTCTGGCTCCAGCAACTCGGCTGGCTGCCCGCCGGCGACTACATCGACTTTCTCCAGTACCCCTTCTGGGCCTGCGTTGTCCTCGAAGCGCTCTACCTCTACCCGATCATCTTCCTGAACGTACAGGCCGCCCTGGCCAACATCGACCCTGCCCTCGACGAGGCCGGCCAGAACCTCGGCGCCGGCGCCTGGCGCCGCTTCTGGCGCATCACGCTGCCGCTGATACGCCCGGGCATCTTCGCCGGCTCGACCATCGTCTTCATCTGGGCCTTCACCGAGCTGGGCACGCCCCTCATGGTCGGCTACCGCGACGTCACCGCCGTCCAGGTCTTCGCCGAGCTCGAAACCACCAACCCCATGGGCGACGCCTATGCGCTGGTCGTGGTGATGCTAGCCGTCAGCATCCTCATGTACCTGGTCGGCAAGCTTTTCCTCGGCCGGCCCCTGGGCGGCATGATGGCCAAAGCGACCGTCGCCAGTCAGCCGCGCCAACTCCGTTTCTTCGGCACACTGCTCGCCACCGTGCCATTCGCGCTGGTCTTTTTCCTGGCGGTATTGCCGCACATCTCGGTGATTCTCGGCTCGATCAGCACCACCGGCATCATCGAGATCGACCCCGTCAACCTCACCCCGCAGTTTCACGGGCAGCTCGTCAAAGACGTCGTTTCCTTCGATGGCGCCACCGACACTGCCGCCCGCAGCGTCTACAACAGCCTCAAATACTCCCTGATCGCGACGGTTGTCGACCTTTTCCTCGGCTTTGCGATCGCCTACCTGGTAGTTCGCCGCCGCGGCTGGCTCAGCGGCATCCTCGACAGCCTCGCCATGCTGCCGCTGGCCGTACCGGGCCTGGTGATGGCCTTCGGGTATTTTGTTTTGACGCAGGGCGACTCATGGCTGTCGTTCCTGAATCCGCTGACCGCAGACCCGACGCCGCTGCTCGTCACCGCGTACGCCGTCCGCCGGCTACCGTTCCTGGTGCGCTCCTGCGCCGCCGGCCTCGAACAAACCTCCGTCGCGCTCGAGGAAGCGTCCATCAATCTCGGTGCCGGCCAGCTGCGCACGATGTGGTCCGTGACCATTCCGCTGCTCACCGCAAACTTCATCGCCGGCGGCCTGCTGGTCTTCAGCCGGTCGATGCTGGAGGTCTCCGACAGCCTCATCCTCGCGTTCGATCGCGAGACCTACCCCATGACCAAGGCCATCTACGACCTCGCCGACAACCCGCAATATGGCCTGCAAATGGCCTCCGCCCTGGGCGTGTGGGGTATGGTGCTGCTCATCGTCACCATCCTCGGCGCGTCGTTAGCGCTGGGTAAACGGCTCGGCGCGCTCTTCCGCGTTTGAGTCGGCGGTTGTCGCTTCGCCCCGCGCCGCCGTAGGATGAACCCTCCATGGCCCGCAAACGCCAGCGCACCACCGATGCCGACCCTCAACCGGCCCGGCCGGAAAACACCCGTGCTGCGCCGCCGACCGCTCCACCGCGATTCATTAACGCCGGCCTGATTCTCCTGATCATCCTCGCCGGCGCACTCGCCTACGCGACCAGTTTCGGCGGCGGCTTCGTTTTCGACGATGCCCGTTACATCGCCGACTATGAGCACATCGACCAGTTCTGGCCGCCCTGGCCGCACCTCGCCACCCGCCGGCCGGTCGTACAGCTCTCCCTCGCGCTCAACTATGCCATCTCCGGCCTGAACACCTGGAGCTACCACCTTTTCAATCTCGTCGTGCACCTGCTGGCCGGCCTGACGCTCTTCGGCCTCGTTCGCCGAACGCTGCTACTGCCACGCTGGGCCGGCCGTTTCGCCACCAGCGCGTCCTATTTCGCCGCCGCCGTCGCCGGCCTGTGGGTCGTTCACCCGCTCAATACTCAGAGCGTCGTCTACATAGTGCAGCGCGGCGAAGCCCTGATGGGCCTGTTCTACCTGCTCACGATCTACAGCGTGCTGCGCGGCAGCACCGGCCGCGCCGACACCGCCTGGTACCTGCTCGCGATCATCGCTTGCGCCCTCGGCATGGCCACCAAGGGCGTCATGATCTCCGCCCCGCTCGTCGTGCTGATCTACGACCGCGTCTTCCTCGCCGACTCCTGGGCCGGGCTGCTCCGCAAACGCTGGTGGCTGTACGTCGGCCTGTTCCTGACCATCGGCGTCCTCGCACTCGTCGGCGTCGCACAGGGCATCGTCGCCCCGCAATACCCGAAGTTCGCGACCGTCGGCTTCGGCTACCAGGGTGCCACGCCGTTTGATTATCTACGCACCGAGGCCGGCGTCGTCCTGCATTACATCCGCCTCGCCTTCGTGCCGTATCCGCTGATCCTCGATTACGATTGGCCCGCCGCCGATCAGCCGTTGAAATGGCTCCTGCCCGGCCTGGTCATCGTGATTCTGCTCGTCGCCACTGTGCTGGCCCTGTGGCGCAAACCCGGGCTCGGCTTCGCCGGCGTCTGGTTCTTCCTGATCCTCGCCCCCACGTCCAGCATCGTACCCATCCGGGACGCCGCCTTTGAACACCGCATGTATCTCTCCCTGGCGGCGATCATTCTGCTGGTCGTATTCGGCGTATACGCGCTGCTGCGCCGCTTTTTCAACCCGCCGCAGCGTTCACGCGTGGCGATCATCCTCGTCGCTCTCGTCGGCGTTGGTATGGCTGCCGCCACCGCCCGGCGCAATCTCGACTATCACTCCCCCCTGCGCATGTGGCGCCAGATTGTCCATCACCGTCCCACCAACGCCCGCGCCCAGAACAACCTTGGCCTCGCGCTTGAGAACGACGGCCAGCTCGAAGCCGCCATGCAGCACTATCGCCGGGCTTTGGAGCTCAACGCCCGTTTGCAGGGCCCGCACTACAACCTCGCCAACCTGCTGCGTCAGCAGGCCGGCCAGATCCCCGCCGCCATCGAGCATTTCCACACCGCCATCAAGCTCGATCCGAAGTTTGTTCAGGCCTACACGAATCTGGGCGAAGCGCTTAAGGCTTCGGGCCGAACGGAGGAGGCGATCGAGGCTTACAAGGGTGCTTTACGGCTCGACCCTGATCGCCCGATGGCGCATTTCAACCTCGGCAACGCGCTGCTCAAACTGCGGCGTTACGACGAAGCCGTCGAGCATTTCCGCGCCGCGATCGCGAGCAAGCCCGAGTACGTCAAGGCTCACGTGAACCTGGCCTACACACTGGATCTGCTCGGGCGCCACGACGAGGCCATCGAGACCTATCGCACGGCCGTCAAGCTCGACCCCGAGATGTTCACCGCCCATCTGAACCTGGCGCTGCTGCTCGAACGGCACGATCGCAGCGCTGAAGCGCTGCCATATTATCAGGCCGCCGCCCGCCTGCGTCCCGACAACGCTGACGTGCAGGTTCGGCTGGGTCTGCTGCTCGAACAGTTGGGCCGCCCGCGCGAGGCACTGGAGGTCTACGAGCAGGCCGCCCGCCACCACCCCGACAACACACAAATCACCGGCCACCGCCAGCGCTTGCAGCGGCAGCTCAACAACTGACCCACCTCGGAAGTGGAGCTTGAAAAAAACGTGCGTTCGCTGGGTCCCCCATCCCGTTGCGCAGCATGGGGTGGGGAATCGATGTATCGTCTTACAACTTCTCGCAACTGTTCTCCTGCTGTATGTTTTTGTCACCAACTCCTGCCGTGTGTTGCCAGGGCAGATTACCCTGTACACACGGTGCTCAAGATTCTGACCGCGAGGCGTATTCCGTGCAGCGACATCGCCCGTTGCCCCTGATCGTTCTGTTATTGGCCGCTGTTGGTACGCCGACGCTGGCCGACCCGCCCACGACGCGCCCCGCGCCGGCCCACCCACCAGCGAGCCAGCGGGCGTCCGCGGATTGGCCCCTGTGGGGCGGCAGCCCAACGCGCAACGCCATCGTCCCGCACGGCGCGCTCCCCAACACCTGGGACCTCGACGCCGGCACCAATATCCGCTGGAAGGCCGAGCTCGGCACCTATTCCTACGCCGGCCCGATCGTCGCCGACAACCGTGTTTACGTCGGCACCAACAACGCCCGCGCGCTGCGCCCGCAAATCACCGGCGACAAGGGCATTCTGCTTTGCTTCGATGCCCGCACCGGCACGCTGCTCTGGCAGGCCACGCACGACAAGCTCGCCGCCGGCCCGACCCAGGACTGGCCCGAGCAGGGCATCGCCTCCAGCCCATACGTCGATGGCGAGCGCCTCTACTACGTCAGCAACCGCGCCGAGCTGGTCTGCGCCGACGTCGCCGGCTTCCGCGACCACGAAAACGACGGCCCCTTCACCCGCGAAAAATACACCGACCAGCAGGACGCCGACTTCGTCTGGATCCTCGACATGATCGGCCAGCTCAACGTCTACCCGCGCAACCTCGCTGCCTGCTCACCCGTTGGCTACCAGGATCTCATCTTCGTCTGCACCGCCAACGGCGTCGACGATGAAAACCACACCCCGCCGCACCCCGACGCGCCCTCATTCATTGCCGTCAACAAGCACACCGGCAAAGTAGTCTGGAAACGTAACGACCCCGGACGCAACATCCTCAACGGGCAGTGGTCTTCGCCGGCCGTCGGCGAGATCGCCGGCACCGCCCAGGTGATCTTTGGCGGCGGCGACGGCTGGTGCTATTCATTCGCCGCCAAAACCGGTGAGCCACTCTGGAAGTTCAATCTCAACCCGCCCGGCACCGTCTGGAAGACCGGCGGCTACGGCTCCAAGACCAGCATCGTCGCCACCCCCGTAATCGTCGGCACACGCGTCTATCTCGCCGCTGGCGACGACCCCGAAGCCTCGCTCGGGCCCGGCCACCTCTACGCCATCGACGCCACCCAGCGCGGCGACATCACCACCAGCGGCAAGCTCTGGCACGTCGGCGACGATGATTTCGGCCGAACGCTCGCGTCCGTCGCCATCGCCGACGGTCGGCTCTACGCCGTCGATCTCGACGGCTTCCTCTCCTGCCTCGATGTCGCCACCGGCAAACGCCATTGGCACTATGACATGGAGGCCGGCGTCTGGGCCTCGCCCGTCGTCATCGGCGACCGCGTCCTGCTCGGTAACACCGACGGCGAACTCATCATCGTCGCCCACGACCAGAAACTTACCGAGCACGCTCGCATCGACATGCACCACGCCATTTACACCATGCCGGCGCTGGTCGACCACACGCTCTACATCGTCACCCAGCGCTGGCTCTACGCCATCAACGAGAATCCACCATCCGCGGCCGAAAAGAAGTAACCCTCGAATTGGGAGGTCTGTCCATGAATCTGCCCCGATCTTTCGGCCCCATAGCGGCCGTTCTGCTAGCGGCGCTGTTCGCCGCCGTCCCCACCCACGCCCAGTGGCTACAGTGGGGCGGCCCACATCGCGATTTCCAGTGTGACGCTGCCGGCCTGGCCAACGAGTGGCCCGCGGACGGCCCACGCCAAGTCTGGAGCCGACCCATCACCTACGCCCACTCCGCCATCGTCGTCGACGCAGATCGGCTCTACACCATGTGCCGCCGCGATGATCAGGACGTCGTCATGTGCCTGAAAACCGACACCGGCGAAACCGTCTGGGAAACCGCCTACGACGCATCCACCCGGCCCAACATGATGCTCGAATTCGGACCCGGGCCGCATTCCACCCCGCTCGTCGTCGGCGACCGCCTCTTCACCATCGGCGCCATGACGCAAATGCACTGCTTCGACAAAAACACCGGCAAAATTCTCTGGTCGCACGACCTTAACCAGGAATATCAAACCAGCTATCTCGGCCGCGGCTACGGCGCCAGCCCCGTCGCCTATCGCGATCTCGTCATCGTCGTCACCGGTGCCCGCGGCACCACCGCCGGCCTGACCGCCTTCAAGCAGGACACCGGAGAAATCGCCTGGCAGAGCGACCCATTCACCGGCGGCTACCCCACCCCCATCCTCGCCCGCATCAACGACGAAGATCACCTGCTCATCGCCCTCGGCATGACCCGCGCCGGACTCGATCCCGCCACCGGCAAGACCCGCTGGTCCACCACCGTCGATCAGCAATCCGCCGGCATGATGGCCACCCCGCTCTTCGTCCCGCCCAACCAGATTTTCTACACCGCAGCCTACGGCGGGGGCAGCCGATTGCTCGAAATCAAACGCGTCGACGGCGAGTATCAGGCCGAAGAGCGCTGGCACAGCCGCAAGATGAAGGTCCAGCACGGCACCGTCGTCCGCATCGACGATCACATCTACGGCTCCAGTGGCGATTTCGGGCCGGCCTACCTGTTGGCGCTCAACCTTGCCGACGGCAGCATCGACTGGCGCGAGCGCGGCTTTGCCAAGTCCACCGTTCTTGCCGCCGACGGCAAGCTCATCATCCTCGACGAGCGCGGCAACCTCGCGCTTGCCACCGCGACGCCCGAGAAGCTCACCGTCCATTCACGCGTCAAGCTGCTCGAAGAGAGAGCCTGGACTGTGCCGACGCTCGTCGGTCAGCGACTCTACCTGCGCGACTACAACAAGATCATGTGCCTCGACCTGGGACCCGCCACCGCCGATCAGGCCGGCTGAGGAGATGCCCCAATGACAACTCGAATCATCACCAGTTGTGCGGCCCTGGCAGCCACGCTTGTTATTGCGGGCTCAGTAGCGTTGGCGGACGCCGACGTCCCGCCGCGAGCCGCCAGTGGCCAGACGCTCGACATTCCCGAAAAGCAGCTCGATCAGGGCGAGGTGTTCCACGTGTTGCCCGCGCTGGGTACCCAGTTCGTCCTGCGCAACGATGCCGACCTGCTGCTTTCGGTCGCCGTCTGCAACCACGTCGTGGGCTATTTCGTCGCCCCGTTCGACCTGGAGGCGGCCCGCACGCCGCTGCTCGCGGGCGCATTCCGCGTGCCCGTGCCGGCGCTGCGCGTCGGCGCCGCGGCCGCTGACCAGCGTCTCCTCGGCTCCACCGGCCTCGATGCCGACTCCTATCCCGAAATCACCTTCATCCTCACGGACACACGCGATGTCCAGCGTGAGGAGGGTGCCGACGGGCGCTACGCGTGCAAGCTTTCATTGCTTGGCCAGCTCACTATCAAAGACCAGGTTGTTGATATTGAGATTCCAGCCGAAGTGCGCCGCGTGCCGTTCACCTGGCAGATGCAGACCCTGACCATGGGCGATCTGCTGGTCGTGCGCGGGAGCTGGGAGTTGCCGACCGATAAGTGTGGCCTGTCCACCGACTCAGCCGACTTCATCGGCCCCACGACCGCTTTTGATATTGCCTTCGGCTGTAGCACCGTTCCTCCCGACGCCTCGCTCGATCCCCGCGTTTCACGTGAAACGCTCTACGCGCAGCAGCAGTTCCTGACGCGTCTGCGCGATTTCGATGACCCGGCCGACGCGTATGCCTATGGCCGCGAGTTGTTGTCGAAGTTTCGGGACGATGCGTTTGCCCTGACGCAGCTTGCGATGTTGGTGCTGACAGAGGATGACATTGAGCGCCGCGACTGTGCGTTTGTTGAGCAAGCGCTGAAGCGGGCCAACGAACTCACCAGCGGCCAGGATGCGAATACGCTCAACGCGCTCGCCCGGCTGAGTTATCAGCGCGGCGATTTGGCGGGTGCGGTAGCGCACGCGCAGGAGGCAGTGGAGCATCTTGAGAATTTGGCGCCGTACGAAGCTTTTCCGATTCGGCAGGCCCTGCAACAGTACGAGGCCGAACAGTCGGCCCTGACCCCCAAACCCGCCGCCGAATCAGCCGCCGCCGATCACACCGCCGACCAACCCGAACCGTCGGCGGAAGAGTAGCTCCGGGGCAACGACTTAGTGTGGCACGGGCCTATAGCCCGTGCAATCTTTCGGCGGAACGGGCGAATACCCTTGTGTGGCGGGTGGATTTGTACCTTGCCGCGGGCCGGGCTACAGTGGTGTGGCCGGGCGGCGGGCGGGTTTGGTGAGTTTCGTCTGGCCGAGCGGAAAGTGGAGGACGGCGCATGTCGAGTACACCCGAGCAACCGCAGACGCCGGAGCCGGAACCTGCTGCAACGCCGGCCGCTACGCCGGCGCGCGCGGAAAAAACCAAAACGCCCGCAAAGCAAGTGCACGAGGTCCGTTTCACGGCCTATCCGAAGCTGCTGTTTGTCTGGCCGGTGATCCTGGCGGGATTGGTGCTCTGGCCCTTCGGCGCCCCGGCACAGCGCCCAGCGGGAACGGCCGACGCGGAAGCGACCACGCCGCCGGCCGCCGTCGAGACCACGGCCGGCGTCGATCAGCCGACAGAAGCGCCGGCCGCTGACGAAGCGGAACTCGCCGACACCGACACCGAGGCTGATACTGATACCAGTGACCAAGCCGAGCCGGCGCGACCATATTCAGCCCGGCTCGAAACGCTCGCCTGGATCTATATCTGGGTCATGGTCATCGTCCTGCTGACGCTCGGCGTCGACATCGATCGCAATCACATGGCCTTCTGGGTGGTTGCGGTCGTAGCCGTCTGGATGCTCGGCCTGTGGCTCCAGGACACGAAAGGCTTCACGTTCTTCGGCGACATCTACAACTGGTTCGCCGGCCTCCAGGCCCAGTACGACCGCAGCCTCGCCCTGGCAGTGAGCGTCGTGCTGCTGGTGCCGTACGTGCTGATGCTGATCTGGGCGCGGATCAACGACCGCTGGCGCATCACGCACAACGAGTTCGAGCATTACTCGTTCGGCAAGACGGACGATTCGCTCGGCCGGGGTGCCAAGACCATCCGTTCGAGCTATCCGGATCTGCTCGAACTGCTGCTCGGCCTGGCCGGCACGCTGATCGTCTATAACGCGACCGGTGCCCGCGAACTCCGGCGGATCCCGCACGTGATGTTCCTGCCCTTCGTCCGCGTCCGGCTGAACACGATCCTGGAACGCACCGCCATCACCGCCGCCCAGATGGAGGACGAAGAGGAAGAGGACGAGGACATGTAGCGGCGGGGGGGGGAGGCACAGGCAAATTCGCCCCTGACGAATCTGCCGATGGCACCCACGTCGTGGTCGACGATCCATGTGAGTATGTGCCTATGTTGAATTTCTGTAACGAGTACTGTCCTCCGCCGCAGTCGCGCGAAGAGCGCGCGTTTCTGGCGATCGACTACTTCCACGATTCGCACATCGTTTCCGTTGAACATCAGCCGGACATCGAACGCGTCGTTCTGCCGCTCTGGTGTGAACGAGAATGGCCCCGGCACAAGGATGGCGAAGACTACGGCGTGCGGTTGCATGGCGTTGTTGATCCGCCGGCGGATGCTCGTCGAAAGCCGTCAGATCCACATTACCGCAACAATCTCTACGAGGTGACCTTTGAAGGTGTCCGGCACGTGGAGGAAGCCCTGGTTTCCACCGGCCTGACGGAGTACCTCAACGGCCGGTTCAAGCTGTCGGCTCGGCTGGCCGGGCTCCAGCAGGGTGTGCGGCACCGGCTGAGACACTTTCGCATCCAGTCCGTGGACGGCTATCTGGATATCGTCTATCACCGCGTCAGCGTGCGCCGGCTGACCGGAAAGTATGAGTTGACTCTGCGTTACAGCCGGTGGCGGCCGTTCGCCGATACCGTCGAGCGTAACGCGCACCGGTCGCGGTCAGAGCTGCGGGCGTTGGCGGCGGGGCGGGATGAATTCTGGTGCGCCGAAGCGCTGATCTGCCTCACGCTGTGTGCCGATCGCCAGACGGTGCGGCTGGCACGTTCGGTGGTCGAACGCTGGCTGGGCCGGCGCGAGGTTGACGTGCACGCGGGCGACATGATTGCGGCGGTCTGGGTGCTCGGTCAGCTCGGCGGGCGTGGCGATCTGGAGTTGTTACGGAGGGCGCACTCAAAGACGACCAACCTGGTCTTCCAGCGGCACGTACGCGACGCGATCGAGTGGATCCAACAAACGCCAGCACGCGGCCAGCCACGGTCGGCCGCACTGCTTGAAGACCCTCCGTTTGCATCCGGGCCGGGCAGTCAAGGCTGACGGAAAAAAGCAACCCGCACGCGGCAGCCGACGAGCGGCTGCGCAGCCGCCCTTCGCGGCATCTTTGTAGTCCACCTCTCTCAAGGGGGGGGATGTGCCGCGAGCGGATCGGTCGGTTTCCCCATTTGTCCGGGCACCTGATGGATCAGTTCGTTGGTCCTCAAGCACAATATATTGTGTAGGGCATGCGCATCGCCAACGATATGTTGTGGTTTGATGGGCAGGTGCGTAGCTCGCGATCGACTATTTGTTGAGAGAATCTTCTGAAATCCAGAAGGATATATTTGTCTGTGGCCGGTCAGTATGCGATAATCTTCTGCGGAGATGTGACCTATCCTGGCCTTGGTGGAAGGTGATTAAGTGCCTATCGGAGAGCGACTTAGGTATGCGCGGGAGCGGGCTGGGCTGACTCTGCGCCAGGTCGTGGAGCGGACCCGCATCGGCGAGTCTTCGCTGTCTGAGTATGAGAACGGCAAGCGCGAGCCGCGATTGAGCCAACTCCAGGCGCTTGCGGACGTGTATCGCCGATCGATTGCGTTCTTTCTCGGCGAGGGCGACGTGGCACGCGAGATCGTGTTGTGGCGCAAACAACCCGATCCCAATACGGCCGCCGACGTCGAGTCCGAGTTCCT
Source organism: Phycisphaerae bacterium (assembly GCA_963666925.2). Classification (GTDB taxonomy): domain Bacteria; phylum Planctomycetota; class Phycisphaerae; order UBA1845; family Fen-1342; genus JANQFV01. The sequence continues at coordinate 440,885 of CAXXTC010000007.1, forward strand.
GAGGCTGTGCGAGCAATATCACAACCTCGAGGTGTGGTGCGCGGATCGTCGACCGGGCCTGCTGCCGTATGTCCAGGGAGACCCGGCGAGTTTCGGATATCCCGACGCGGAGCGGCTTGCGTATCGGGTGCAGGGTGAATTGCGCCTCGGCGATCGGCCGGGACGCAGCCTGTTCACGGTTCTTGAGGAACTCTGCGGCGTGAAACTGTTCTATTTGTCGTTTCAGCCGTCGGGAACGGCCGCGAGCACGGTCAGCGCTACCTACGGCCCGGCGGTTTTGCTGAACACTGAAAACGTTCGCTGGCGCCGCAACTTCGATCTCGCGCACGAGCTGTTCCACTTGCTGACCTGGCAGATCTTCCGCGACGGGACTGATAGCGCCGTGGCGAGCGACCGGGAGGAGAAGTTGGCGACATGTTTCGCCAGTCATCTGCTGATGCCAGCGGAGGCGACGCGGCTGGCGATCGATGAAGTGTCAAAGAACGGAAACGTATCGTTCAGCGACCTCTACGATATTGCCAGGCAGTTTGACGTATCGGTCGAAGCGCTCTTCTGGCGGCTTCACTTCCTGTACAACCGGGGAGAAAACACGCCGAAGGATATCGAACGATATAACGCCGTTGCGTCGGCATATGAGGATCGGGAGCAGGACACGCCTCCAACTCGGCCAAAGCGTTTCGTGGCGCTGGCCGTAAAGGCGTTCCGTAGCGGCGAAATGTCCCAGGGCAAGTTGGCCGAGTACCTGGGGATATCGAGGAGGGATGCTCTACGATACGCTGGGCGGGAGGCCCTCGCTGATGAAAAAGTTACGCTTCCTCCTGCTTGATGCCAACATTGTCATCCAGCTCTTCGAACTCGACGTTTGGCAACAGTTCATAGAGAAATGTGACGTGCTGCTGGCTCGGACAGTCGCCGAGCACGAAGTACAGTTCTTCACCGACGAGCAAGAACAACGCCACGAAATCAACCTCAAAGATGATATCGCAGCGAATCGCTTGTCGATCGTCGAGGTAACCCCCGCGGACTTGAAACAGTTTTTCGATCGCTTCGATCCGCTGTACCTGGAGCGGCTGGACCCCGGAGAAGCGGAATCGCTGGCGTACTTGGCTGGGGTAGACGATCCATGTCACATCTGTTCCAGCGACGCGATTGTGTTTCGTGTTCTTGCGCAGTTGGGACTGATCGAACGGGGCTTGTCGCTGGAGGAAGCGCTCCAGCAGATTGGGTTGGGCCGCAAGCTTCCGTCCCAGTTCACCAGGCAGTTTCGTGAGTCGTGGACGAAGCGGGGGCAGACAGAGAGTATTCAGGGTATCGGGATGCGGCCCGATTCTACTCAGCCGACGTAGTGCAGTTTCACTTGCGGATTCCCACCCCGCTCTCTACACAGGCTATTAGCCTGTGCCACACTTTGGGATGGGGCACTCGTTTGAATCTGAAGTTGGTCGGCCGTTTTTTGGTCGTGTTTTCACGGGCAAACTCGCCTGCGGCGAGCCTGCCCATGCCACCCAGGCGCACTGCGTGGGCTACCCCCTCCCCTTGATCCTCTCCCTCCGAAGAGCGAGGGGGATTCTGGCGGGGAGGCTGCCGGCTCAAACACGTGCTGCTGCATCAGATGCTACGGGTAGCACTATCTTCGCGGGCCGACCGGTAACTTCGTCGCGCCGACGGGGCGGCCGCCTTTGCGCGGGTCGCAGGCGCCTTGGAACACGCCGTCGTTTACGTAGATCGCTTGCACCACGCCTGTCTTGTGCTTCTCGCTGAGCTCGTGGCCGGCGCGTTGCAACGCCTCGGCCAGTTTCGTCGGCGGGTCGCGGTCGAAGTAGACCTCATTCGGCAACCACTGGTGATGCAGCCGGACTGCGGACATCGCGTCACTCAGCGGCTGGCCCCATACCAGCACGTTCTGAAGCACCTGGAACACTGACGTGATGATACGCGGGCCGCCGGAGCCGCCCAGTGCCAGCACCGGTGCCTTGTCACGTAACACAATCGTCGGCGACATGCTCGACAACGGCCGCTTGCCCGGGCCGACCGCGTTAGCTTCGCCCTGTACCAGGCCGTAGAGGTTCGGCTGGCCGGGCCGGAGTGCGAAATCGTCCATCTCGTTGTTCAGCACGATGCCGAAGGGCTCGGCGACGAGCAGTGAGCCAAACGTGCCGTTGACGGTTTCGGTGAGCGCGACGACGTTGTGGTCGCGGTCGATGACGCAGAAGTGGCTGGTGCCGCGATCAAACGGTGCGCCGTCAGCGGTGCCGTAGTCCTGGATGTCGGGCAGCGTTCGCGGGTTGATCTTGCGGGCGAGTTGGGCGGCGTAATCGGGGTCGATCAGCTTGGCGGTGGGGATGCTGGTGAAATCAGGATCGCCGAGATAGCGGGCGCGGTCGGAAAAAGCGTGCTTGAAAGCCTCGACCAGCCCGTGCGGCGGGTACACATCGCTACGCACACGCATGTGTTTGAGGATGTTGAGCGTTTCGATGATGCAGATGCCGCCGGAGGATGGCGGCGGCATGGAGAAGATCTCGTATTCGTCCCAGGTGCCGCGGACGGGCTCGCGCTCAACGACGCGGTAGGTGGCCATGTCGCTGGCGGTGAGCGGGCCGCCGGCGGATTTCACGGTTTGCGCGATGGCCTGGCCGATGGGGCCGGTGTAGAACGCGGCGGGGCCGTCGGACGCGATGAGCTTCATCGCGTCGGCGAGTTGGGTGCGCGGAATGCGCTGGCCGATCTCGGGCAGCTCGCCATTGTTGAGCAAGTGCCGATAGATCGGCGCGAAGCGGTCCTTGAAGTCGGGGTATTTCTCGAAAGTTTCGAACGTGTCGGCACAGCAAGCGCGGTAGTGCCGGTCGACGAGCAGGCCCTTCCGGGCGAGGCGCTCGGCAGGCTCGATCAGCCGGTCGAGCGGCCAGGTGCCATAACGCCGGCGGATTTCGTCGAGGCCCGCGAGTTGTCCGGGCACGCCGACGGCATAGCCGCCGTAGAGCGTGGGGGACGGGCCGTCACCGGCTTCCTGGGCGGCCTGTTGATAACGTTCGAGCGTGGCGGCTGCGGGTGCGGTCTCGCGAAAATCGAGCGCCACGCAGCGTTTCTCGGCCGAGATGAACGCGACCATGAAGCCTCCGCCGCCGAGGCCGGTGCTTTCCGGCCGCGCGACAGCGAGCGCGAACGAGGTCGCGATGGCCGCATCGAACGCGTTTCCACCGGCTTCCAGCACGGCGGCGCCGATCTGCGAAGCTTCGTACGAATCGGCCGCGACCATGCCGAACCGTGAGCTGGCCACCCAGTCGGGCGTGTCAGCCGCGTGGCTGGCGGGAACGAGCGTGAGGAGCAACGTCAGCGCTATGACGGTACGTTTGATCATCGTAGTGTCCTCGTGGGCTGGTTTGCCGAATCAGGTTGACATTGTACCGTCCCCCGCAGTTCCGGCGGCGGTGCGGGGCGTGACAATCCGGGCTTCGTCCGCTTCAATGTGCGTGATGCAGGTGGCCCGTGACATAGCGACGACGCGATTGGCCGTGGCGGCGGCACGCAACGCCGGTCGGCGGATCGGCTTCGTGCCGACCATGGGGGCCCTGCACGCCGGCCACATCTCCCTGATCGACGCCGCCCGCGACGCGGGCACGTTTGTCGTCGCGAGCATTTTCGTGAACCCCACGCAGTTCGGGCCCAACGAGGACTTCGACGCCTACCCGCGCGATCTGGACAGCGACCTCAAACGCTGCGAGCAGGCCGGCGTGGCGCTGGCGTTCACGCCGGAAGCGGAAGACATGTACCGTCCCGATGTCGCCACGAAGGTGCATCTGCACGGCCTGACGGAGACGCTCTGCGGCGCCTGTCGGCCGGGACATTTTGACGGCGTCGCCACCATCGTGACCAAACTGTTCAACATCGTGCAGCCCGACGTGGCGTACTTTGGCCAGAAAGACGCCCAGCAGCTGGCGGTGATTCGGCGAATGGTGCGCGACCTGGACCAGCCGGTCGAGATCGTTGGCTGCCCGACCGTACGCGAGCCGGACGGGTTGGCGCTGAGCAGCCGAAATGCCATGCTCTCGGCCGACGAGCGCCAGCGTGCGACGGCGTTGTATCGGGCGTTGTGTGCGGGTCGCGATATGATCAGCGCGGGCGAGCGGTCGGTAGCGCCCGTGGAGTGTCACATGCGCACCATTGTTGAGCAGGCCGACCCGCGACAGATCGACTACATCAGCGTGGTGGACCCGGAAAACATGCAGCCGGTGAATGAAGTGGCCGGGCCGGTGTTGCTGGCGCTGGCGGTTCGCATCGGCCCCACGCGGCTGATTGATAATATGTTGGCAGACCCGGCGGACGGCGCGGCCTGAGCCGCTCCGGACGCAACTGGTGAGGACTATACAACTATGAGACATGTGTTATTTGAAGTGCCCGGGCTGGGTTGGGATGTGCCGGGTTATGGCGTGGCGCTGATGATCGGCTTTCTGCTGTCGGTCTGGTGGGCCGCCCGGCGTGCCGAACGCTCAGGTGCCAATCCCGATATCGTGCTGAATTGCGGCTTCATCGCGCTGCTCGGCGGCGTGGTCGGCGCCCGCGCCATGTACGTCCTGCACTATTGGGAGCAATTCGCGGGACGCTCCAACCTCCTGTGGGCACTGATCGACGTGCGCAAGGGCGGGCTGGAAGTTTACGGCGGCGTCTTGGCCGTCATGGTGGTCGTGTTCGTGTACCTCTGGCGCAGCAAGCTGTCGATCCGCTGGTACCTGGACATTATGGTGCCGTCGGCAGCGCTGGGCATGGGCCTCGGACGCATCGGCTGCTTCCTGAACGGTTGTTGCTATGGCGGCGTGTGTGACCTGCCGTGGGCCGTGCGGTTTCCCTATGGCAGCAGTGCTGCGGTGCAGCAGTGGGAAGAGCGCATGCCCGGGGCGGCCCTGCCGCAGCAGTTGGTCTTCATGCGCCCGCAGGGCGTTTACGGCGACGGTACAGCGGCCGTGCCGGTGTCACGCGAGCTGGGCAATCCGGGGCTGAGCGAGGCGGAGATCGCCGCTGAGCAGGAACAACTACGCGGTCTGCTGAGCGACATTGGCGCAATTCAGCAGGAGGTAGCGCAGGCTAGTACCACGGCCGAGCGGACCCGCCTGAAGGGCCGACTCGATGAGCTGCGCGGGCGGATAGAGGCGGTGGGGGCGGACCACATCGACATCCGCACGCAGATGGAGAAGTACGGATTGTCGTTTGAGGAATTGCGTGAGGTTGCCCGGCCCCATCGTTCGCTGCCGGTGCACCCCACGCAGCTCTACTCCGTGGTGGTGCTGGTGATTCTGGCGCTGTTCCTCGACGCGATATATTGGCGGCGGACGCGTGATGGTCAGGTGTTGTTCGCGTTTTTGCTGGTAGAGCCGATCATGCGGTGGATGCTGGAGGTGATCCGCGCGGATAACCCGATCGACACGCTGGGGACGTTTACCATCTCGCAGTTCATCGCGATCGGGATGAGCCTTGTGGGTCTGATCGGCCTGCTGGTGCTGCGGAAGCTGCCGCCGCGGTCGCCCCGGGCGAAGATCTGGGAGCCCCCGCCGGCGACGACCGCCCCGGGCAAGGCCAAGGCCGGCACCTTGTCCGGGTGAGCCCGCCGGCGACGTTGTCGCTCGCGCGTGGGCTGAGTAACATCCACAAGCACCGGACTTCAACCTGAGGAACATCATGCCTGAAGAAGAGAAGAAGATCATCGTCGACGACGACTGGAAGCAGGAAGCCAAACGCGAGAAGGAGAAGCTGGCCGAGGAGTCGGCCGCCCCGCAAGTGCTCCCCGAACCCTCCTTTGCCGAGCTGGTGAACATCATCATGGTACAGGCGCTGGCGGCGCTGGGTATGCTGCCCGGCCCCAAGGGCGAGCGCATGCAGCCGCAACCCGATGTGGCCAAACACTTTATAGACATGCTGCAACTGCTCGAAGAGAAAACCAAGGGCAACCTGAGCGACGAAGAGAAGCAGTTGATCGACCAAGTCCTCTACGAGAGCCGCATGGCCTTCGTCCAGGCTTCGGGCGGTGCCGGCGCTGCTGGGATCGGTCCCGGAGGCCCGGCATAGGGTAGACGCCGGCGGCGTAGCACCGCGTTGGCTCCTGGGAGTTGGGCGGCGGAGGTCAGATGAGCCCGGTCAGAACCGGCCAGAGTGGTAATGGCCCGGTCGCGGCGGCGGACGCCCCGGGCGAGACGCTGGCAGATCGTGAAGCCCGCGTCGCAGCGCTCCGCTGGACCCTCCATATCGGCCTGCCCCTCGCCATCAGCCTGGTGCTCCACATCGTCGTAATCACCGTACTGGGCTGGAAGACGTTCGACGTCGCCGGCAGGCCGCGGGCCGCGGTGGGGGAGTACGAAGCCACCCTGACCGAGCGTTTCGAAGACCGTTTCGACGAGGCGCTCGACTGGTCCGTGTCGGACATGCTGCCGGTGCCCAGCGACGCCCCCGAAGTGGCCGAACCCGACGAGTCAGGCGCCCTCGACGAGCTCGCCCTGAGCGAATTCGCGTCCGAGGACGCCACCGCCGGCGGGCTGGGCCTGGGCGCGGGTGAGGGTCTGGGGCTCAGCGATGCTGATCTCGTTTTGCTCGGCACCGGCGGCGGCGCCGGCGGTGCGGGGACGGGCGGTTTGGGGGCCGGCTTTGGCGGCGGGGGCGGCAGCGTCGGGCAGGTCGGCCTGTGGAGCCTGCGTGTCCGGGCCGATCGCGTTGTTTACGTGGTCGATTTCTCCGGCTCCATCATCGTCGCGGTAGATGACCTGAAACGCGAGCTGGTGCGATCGGTGAGTCGGCTCGCGCCCGGACAGCTTTTCGACGTGATCATCTTCTACAGCACCGGGGCCGGTCAGGACGAGTCTCTCCGCACCGAGTCGTTCCGCCCGCAGCTCGAGCCGGCCGACGAACGGACACGCCGGGCGTTTTTCCACTGGCTCGCCGACCGGGTGCCACGCGGCCGGACCGAGCCGCTGGACGCGATTCAGCACGCCCTGGCGCTGGGGCCGGACGCGATCTTCTTCCTCTCTGACGGCTTCTTCGCCGACCGGATCGTGGACGATATCGAACGGGCGAATCGGTCCGTGGGGGCGCGGATCTGCTGCCTGGTGTTTGACGAGATCCTGCTACAGGATACCACTGGTCTGCCGCGTGAGACGGAGGGTGTACGTCGCCTGAAACGCATCGCGGAGGCCAATGGCGGCAAGGTGAAAATCGTGACCGGCCAGGATCTGGCGCAGTAGACGCGCCAACGCCGGCCGGTCCGGCAATTCTGGAGATCTGATGGGACTACAAGCAGCCGGCCGCTGGGCAGCATTGACGTTGGCATTGGCGGCGGTTGGGCCGGCCATGGCCCAGGAAGCCGGCAACGGACACCAGTCGTTGCTCGAAATCTTCTGGCTGGGGATCGAGATCCCGAGCTACTTCATCGTAGCCGGGTCGTTCGTTGTCGTCGCGCTGATCATCGAGCATTTCGTCGCTGTCCGGCGTGCGGCCGTGCTGCCGGCGGAACAGGTGCGCTGGGCCAAACAGCAGATCGAACGCCGCAACTTCCGCGTTTGTCTGGACAAGCTGCGCGGCAGCTCCACCTACTTCGCCACCGTGATGAGCGCCGCCTTGCAGCATGCCCGGCACGGGTTCGAGGCCATGCACGAGGCGGCGCTGGAGAAGTCCGGCGAGCTCAGCGGCCGGATGTACCGCAAGGCCGAGTATCTGAACATCATCGGTAACCTCGGCCCGCTGCTGGGGCTGCTCGGCACGGTGTGGGGGATGATCGAGGCCTTTGGCGAGCTGGGTGCGTCGGCCGGCCAGGGTGGCGGCGCGCTGGCCGCAGGCATCAGCAAAGCGCTGGTCAATACGCTGGCCGGACTGGCGCTGGCGATCCTCGGCATCGGTTTCTTCGGCGTGTGCCGCAACCGGATCGACGCGCTGACAACAACGGCAACAGTGCAGGCATTGGACCTGCTCGAATATTTCCGCCCGGTGCCGGCAACGCAACAGCGTCCGGCTAAACCGCAGACGCAGGTCAGTGCAGCTCCGGAGAAACCAACGGAATAGCGTAGTTTCTCGCGCTGCATGCATCTTATGAGAGATGGGGCGGGACGCCCGCCTCACTTGCGATGTTGGACCTGCAAGAAGATGCCTTGGCTGTAGACGCAGAATGATCAAGCGACCTCCCAAGCCGGTTTCCATGACGCTCAATCTGGCGCCGATGGTCGACGTGATGATGTGCCTGATCATTTTCTTTTTGCTGGCGACGAAGCTGGCCGACCTGGAGCAATACGCGGTGGATTTGCCGTGGGCGGTGTCGGCCCGCGAGGTCGACAGCAGCGAGCTGGGACGCCGCGTGACGATCATCATCCGCCGGGCGGAGGATGGCGACGTGGTGGCCGAGTATGTCGTCGCCGACTGGGACGGCCGACAGGTGACCGATCGCGTGTTGACGCCCGCGGAGGTGGGTCGGCTGCTGGCGGATCGTGCCCGGCGGGCCGAGCGTTCGGATGAGAAGCTGCGCTGCGTGGTCCGAGCCGATCGGGAGGTGATGTACCGCCACATCGAGGTGGTGCTGCGGGCGTGCGGGTCGGCGGGGATCAGCGATATCGTCTTTCCGGCCAACCAGGGCCAGCCGCCGGAGGAAGCGTCATGAGGCGCTCATGGACGCCGGCGGGAGACACGGTGCCAAACCTGGCGCCGATGGTCGACGTGATCATGGTGCTGCTGGTGTTCTTTCTGCTCGGGGCGACGTTCGATCTGGCGACGCAGGGCGTGCTGCAAACGGAGCTGGACCCGCGCAGTGGCCCCGGCGGCGGGCAGGCCGTGGAGATCAACCCGCAGATTCGCATCGGGCTGGGCGACGTTGGGCATGGCCGGGCGGCACTGGTGACCGTGAACCAGGAAGTGCTCGGCCGAAATGCGTTTGATGCGCTCTACCGCTACCTGGACGATCGTCGGCGGGCCGGCGCGGATACGCAGAACGCGGTCGTGATCGGCGCCCAGACGACGGTGCGCTGGAAGCACGTCGTGCAGGCGATGGACGCGGCCGTCCGGGCGGGCTTCGAGAATATCCAGTTCGCCGTCAGCCTGCGCACGCCGGGGCAGGAGCCATGAGCCGGCGAGCATGGCGGCTGCTGATCGGCGGGGTGATTCTCATTGCGAGTGTTGTCAGTGCGGCGGCGCAAACGAGTGATGGTGGCGCGAACGCGGCGGCGAGCGAGGACGCCGACACTGAGCGACTGGTACGCGAGGGGCTGGCCGAGGTGCTCGAACAGCGCTGGCACGGCGGGCGCACGGTTGATGAGCTGCACGGCTTGGCCCAGGCACATGCGAACAAGGCGCGCCGCGTGGCTGATTCGTCGCAGCGGGCGGCCGCCTGGCGGGCGTCGGCCGACAAGTATGCACAGTGGCTGGAGGCGTTGACGCACGCAGCGACCGGTCTGTCCAAGTCGGCGGCACTGGCGGCGGGGCGGGTCGAGTATGCCAACATGTTGCTGGCCGGACCGGTGGCGCAAGAGCTGGACCAGCTCGAATTGTCGGCCGCCCTGCGCGGCGATCGCGACTCCGCCCGGCAATGGCTGGAGGCGGCCCGCGACCAGTACGAGCAGGCCGGCCGGCGTCTGGAACGCTGCGAAACGGCTGCCTCCGAGGAAGATCTGCTGGCCGCGGGAGTTTACGACAAGCTGGCGCAAACCCGGCTCGATCGGGCCTTCAACCTGGCCTGGACGTGGTACTACCTGGGGACCCTGGCCGAACCCGGCGCCATGCGCGGCACGCAGCTCGGATCGGCCGAGCGGGCGTTCAGCCAGTTGCTCGAAGATGATCGTGCAGCGCCGATGCAGACGCAATGTCGGCTCGGATTGGGGTTGACATTGCGGGCCCAGGAGCGCTACCAGGCGGCCGAGGCGACGTTGCTGGCGGCCCTGCGCGAAAAGTCGGCGGAACCGCTGCGTGTGCGTTTGCGTTACGAGCTGGCGCGTTGCGAGGTGGCGGCGGGCAAGTTCGACGAAGCCCGCGCGACATTGCACCCGCTGGTGGAGCAGATGTCTGCGGGGCTGGCCGACGCGGACCAGGAGGCGGCCCGGTTTTACTACAACCTGGCGCTATTGTGGCAAGCGAACAGCTACCTGGCCGAGTCGGAAGCACTGGCCGATCAGCCGATTTCGCCGGCCTCCGAGGACGCGCTGCGAAAAAAGATACAGCGTCAGCGCGCCACGGGGCTGCGCAAGTTGCGGCAATTGGGTGACCGCGGGGAACCCTGGCCGGCGCTGGTGCGGCTGTACGTCGCCCGTTACGTGGACGCGGACAAACTGACACCCGACGCCAGCGCGTTGGAGCTGCTATGCGCCGCCGACCAGTTGCAGGCGCGCGGCGCTTGGGCCGCGGCACGCGATTGTCTGGAACGCGCCCAGAAGCGCGTCGGCAACGATGATGACCTGCGCGGCGACATCGCGTTTGCGCTGGGACGCTCGCAGTACCAATTGGGCGAGCTTCGGGCGGCGGCGCAGACGTTCGGCACGCTGGGCGCTGGTCAGCGCAACCACGCGCGAGCGGCGCAGGCGGTTGGGCTGGCGGCCCAGTTGTGGGCCCGCGTGGCGCAGAACAGCGGCCGGCGCGACGATTACCACGCGCTGACCGACACTTTGCGCAACCTGCTCGAACACTACGGCGATCATCCGAGGCGCGAGCTGGCTGCGTGGCTGTTGCCGGCGGCGTTGCAGCAGGCCGGCGAATACGCGGAGGCGGCCCAACACTATGCGCTCGTGCCGGCCGGATCGGCGCATTGGGAGGAGGCCCAGTATCGCCGGGTGATCTGTCTGCGGCAGGCGTGTACGGCTTCGGCCGGTGCTGATGATGATCAGGCCGAATGTCTGCGCCGGGCGGCCGACGAGCTGGCCGAATATGCTCGATCGGCTACGGCGCGGGCGGATCAGGCGGAGAAGCCGGCGCAGGTGCGCGAGTGGGCGGCGCTGGCCGCGATATCAGCCGCCGAGGTGCTCGCTTTGAGCCCGCTGGACGAGTACGCCGGCGCACTGACGCTCTTAGCCGACTTTGAACGTCGACAGGTTGACGGCGCGCTGCTCGGGCGCGTGTTGGCCGTGCGCATCCGGGCTTATCGCGGCCTGCGGCAATTCGACCAGGCAACCGCGGTGCTGACGTCGTTCCTCGCGGCAGCCGACGCGGATCAGGCCGGCCGAACGCTCAGCGCCCTGGCCGTCGACATGCAGCAGGAGGTAGACCGGCTGCTGGCGGCGGATCGGCCGGCCGAAGCACGCGAGCTGGCCCGCGGCGCGCTCGACACATTCGACGCATTGGAACGCTGGTTATCGGCCGACGAGCGGCGCAGCGCACATGCGGTAGCCCTGCAAGCCGCCCGGGCACGCATGTACTACGTCGCCCAACGCTACGACGAAGCAGAGCACATCGTCACCAAGCTGCTGGAAGCTGACCCCCGCAACGGAAATCTACAACACCTGCTCGCTCAGATCCGTACCGATCAACTCGCTTCCAACGCCACCGCGGCCGAGATCGAACGTGCCCGTGAGGCCTGGGCGGCGCTGCTGGTCGATCCGGCCATCCGCACGCGTGCGCCGCAGCGCTACTGGGAAGCACGCTACCACTGGCTCGAACTCGACTTGCGCCTGGGACACGCGGAGGAGGTGATCCAGGCCATCACGCAGGAACGCATCTGGAACCCGCGCATGGGGGGGGGCGACTGGCAGCCAGAATTCGACGAGTTGCTCTCACGAGCCCAGCAGGCGGCAGGGGATTAACAGCGACAGAGTCTCTCCCTCGCACGTTCATCTGGCGGGCCGCATGGTATAATCACTGAGATGTACCTGACGCCTGGTAGTAAGTGAGCGACTGCGTGAACGAGTTCGAGATTGTCAGCGAGTATCAGCCGCGCGGCGACCAGCCGCAGGCCATCGACAAGCTGGTGCAGGAGTTCCAGGCCGGCCGGCGTCTTCAGACACTCATGGGCGTCACCGGCTCCGGCAAGACGTTCACCATGGCCCACACCATCGCCCGGCTGGGAATGCCGACGCTGATCGTGTCGCACAACAAAACGCTGGCCGCCCAGCTCTACGAGGAATTCCGCGAGCTGTTCCCCAACAACGCCGTCGAGTTCTTCGTCAGCTACTACGATTATTATCAGCCCGAAGCCTACATCCCCCAGCGCGATATCTACATCGAAAAGGACGCCTCGCGCAACGACGATCTCGATCGGCTCCGGCTCGCCGCCACCAGCTCGGTTGTTTCACGCCGTGACGTGGTTGTCGTCGCCAGCGTTTCCTGCATCTTCGGCCTCGGCTCGCCGGACGAATACAAGGCCAGCGTCATTAACATCCAGGTCGGCGCCACGTGGGATCGCGACGAGCTGCTGCGCAAGCTGGTTCGGCTGCAATATGATCGCAACGATCTCGAACCAAAGCGCGGCAGTTTCCGCGTGCGCGGCGACGTGATCGAAATCGCCCCCGCCCACGAGGAATTTTCCATCCGCGTCGAGCTCTTCGGCGACGTCGTCGACCGCGTGGCCTATATCCACCCGCTCACCGGCAACGTGCTCGACCAGCGCGGCCAGGTCTTCATCTACCCGGCCGTGCATTACGTCCTGCCCGAAGAGAGCGTCGAGCAGGCCGTTCAGAGCATTCAGGCCGAGCTGGACGAACGCGTCATGCAGTTGCGCCACGACGGCAAGCTGCTCGAAGCACAGCGACTCCTGGCACGCACGAAATACGACGTCGAGATGTTGCAGCAGGTCGGCTATTGCAGCGGCATCGAGAATTATTCGCGCCACCTCAACCAGACGCCGCCCGGGTCGAAGCCCTACACGCTGGTCGATTATTTCCCCGACGATTTTCTGCTCATCGTTGACGAGTCGCACGTCACCATCCCGCAGATCGGGGCGATGTACAACGGCGATCGCAACCGCAAGGTGACGCTGGTCGAGCATGGTTTCCGGCTGCCGAGCTGCCTCGACAACCGGCCGATGCGTTTCGCGGAGTTTGAGCAGATGTGGACGCGGGCCATGTTCGTCAGCGCCACGCCCGGGCCGTACGAGCTGGGCAAGTGCGACGGCGAGGTGGTCGAGCAGGTCATCCGTCCGACCGGGCTGGTCGACCCGCCTATCGAGGTCAAGCCGGCCCGCGGCCAGGTGCCCGACCTGCTCGAACAGTGCCAGGAACGCGTCGCTGCCGGCCAGCGCGTGCTGATCACGACGCTCACCAAGCGTCTGGCCGAGGATTTGGCGTCCTATATTCAGCAGGCTGGCCTGCGCGGGCGCTATTTGCACAGCGAAATCGACACGCTCGAACGCGTCGACATTCTGCGCGAATTGCGTTTGGGCAACTTCGACGTGCTGGTCGGCGTGAATCTGCTGCGCGAGGGGCTCGATCTGCCCGAGGTCTCGCTGGTGGCGATACTCGATGCCGACAAGGAGGGCTTCCTCCGCAGCGAAACGTCGCTGATCCAGATGATCGGCCGCTGTGCGCGCAACGTTAACGCCAAGGTGATTCTCTACGCCGACAAGAGCACGCGCGCCATGCAGCGGGCCATCGAGGAGACCAGTCGGCGGCGCGAGATTCAGCTCGCCTATAACGAAGAGCACGGCATCACGCCGGACACGGTGCGCAAGGAGATTCGGTCGGGTCTGTTGACGGAGGTGTCGGCCCAGCGGCGCGTCCGCGAGGCCGTCCATGCGGACGAGGGCGAGTATGATCGCGACGATCTGATCCGCCAGCTTGAAGCGGAGATGTTACAGGCGGCCGAGGAGCTGGATTTCGAGAAGGCCGCCGCGCTGCGCGACCACATCAAGGAGCTGAAGGCGGCTCCCGAGCTGAAACAGGTCCCCGCGGCCCAGGCTCGGCCGCAGCGCATTTCAGCCCGCCGCGACGACGACTCCTGGAAGCCCAAAGGCCAGCGCCGCCGCCCAACGAAACGCAAACGCTAACGCGTCCTCAAGAACGTCCCGACGTGCCACTGCTCTGTGAGCAGTGGTTTTCGAGAGTCAGCACTCGGGCTCAGTCGATGGTGTGTGAAGCAGCCACACGGGCAAACCCGCCTGCGGCGAACCTGCCCATGCCACCCAGCAAATTCCTGTGGAACCGGTTTGCAAAACCTTGTGGCACCAGCTTCTTTCTTCGTGGCACCGGTTTGTAACCGGTGCGTCGGGCCGGCCACGAATCCCAGTGCCACATGCCTACGCCTTCAGCAACTCCTGGTACTTCTCCTCCGACTCTTTCAGCACCTTGTCGTGCAGGCTGGCGCCGTGTGAGTCCATCGTGACCACGCAGGGGAAGTCCTCGACGCGGATTTGCCAGAACGCCTCCGGCACGCCGAAGTCCAGCTTGTGCACGTCCTCGACTTCTTTCACGCTCTCGGCGATCAGCGTTGCCGCTCCGCCGATGGCGTGCAGATAGACCGCCCCGTGCTGCTTGCACGCGTTGAGCGTCTTGTCGCGCATGCCGCCCTTGCCGATCACGCCGCGGACCTGAAAGTGCTCGATCACGTCGGCCGTGTAGGGCTCTTCGCGAATGCTGGTGGTCGGGCCGGCCGCTACGAACTCGTACTTCCCGTCGTCACGTTTGCGCACCACCGGGCCACAGTGATAAATCACGCCGCCGGCCAGGGCTTGTTTGAGCAGCTCGTACATCTGCTTTTCGGAGTCGGGGCAGGTGCCCTTGATGAAGTTGTCGATCATGTACTTATGGGCGGCGTCGCGGCCGGTGAAGATCACGCCGCTGAGCAATACCTGGTCGCCGATATGCAGTTTGCGAATTTCGTCTTCGCTGATGGGTACGGTGAGTTTCGTGGCCATGGCTGTATCTCCAGTCGGCGGTGGCGCTACGTGCCGGCCGCCGGTATGAGTGCGGTTACTTCGGAGGAGCAATCTCGACGTTGCCGTTGCGGATGGTCATGAACTTGCGCCGGTCGGCCCAGCACATGTAGGCGATCGACACGAAGAACGAGGCCGGCAGGCGGTGCAGCTCGGCCATCTTCACACCCAGCACGGTGGTCTTTCCGCCGAAGCCCATCGGCCCGATGCCCATGCCGTTGATTTCCTGGTGGAGTTGCTTTTCGAGCTTATCGAGTTCGGGGTCGGGGTTGGTGTCGGTCAGCGGGCGGAAGAGCTGCTCTTTGGCCTTGATGGTGCTCGTGGCGCGATCGCCGCCGATGCCGACGCCGAGGATTCCCGGTGCGCAGCCGAAGCCCTGGGCCTTGAAGGCGGCATCGAGGATGGCTTTGCGCACGCCCTTGATATCCCGGCTGGCGGCGAACTCGGTCGAGGGGATGCTGTATTGGCAGCCGCAGTTTTCGGAGCCGCCCCCTTTGAGTACCAGCCCGACGCGGATGTAGTCCTGGTCCCACTCGTGGAAGTGGATGGTGGGGAAGTCGGTGCCGGTGTTGTCGCCGCTGTTCTTACCCGATAGGGCCGCGACGGCGTTGGGCCGCAGGTAGGCCTCTTTGGTCGCGATGCGCAGGGCCTCCTTGGTCTGCTCGATCAGCTTGCGCTGCGAGAGGCCCTCCGGAATCCAGAAATAGAAGATCGGCGTGCCGGTGTCCTGGCAGATCGGCCGGCCGGTCTCACGCGACATTTTGACGTTTTCGAGGATGGTCTGGAGTGCGCCGGCGGCGGCCGAGTTGGGTGCTTCCGCCCGGCAGGCGTCGGCCAGGGCCTGTTCCACGTCCGGCGAAAGGTCGGTCGAAGTGGATTTCACCAGCTCGACCAGGTGGGGGGTGATGTCCTGCATGGTAACCTCACGGACTGCGGTAGGGGATTTGATAGCGTTCCAAACCCCTCATTATCCACGCAAGCACCGGCCGGTCAATCAGCCGGCCCGACCGGCGCCGGGCGATCGACACTCGTTTTCGTTGAGTTTGGTTGTCCGGCGAGCCCCCCGGCCGCCAGTGTTACTGGCCGGCCTCTGCCAGGACGCGGTCCTCGACGTACAGCGGCACGTCATTGGCGATGCCCAGCGCTATCGCGTCCGACGGTCGGCTGTCGACCTCGACCAACTGCCCCTGGTGACGAACGACCAACTTGGCGTAAAACGTGTGCTCTTGGAGATCGTTGACGACGATCTTCTCCAGCTCCGCGTCCAGAGCGTCCAGCACATTGCCCAGCAGGTCGTGAGTCATCGGCCGCTGGAGCTGCACGTTCTTTACCCGCCGGTCGATCGCCAGCGCCTCGGTCAGGCCAATAACGATCTGGAGCAGCCGAGTGCCATTGCGCTCCCGCAAGACAATCACCTGCTGATCGTGCGTCTCCGAGATCCGAATCTGGGCCAAGTCCATGCGGACTTCCATGAGTCGCCTCGCATGCTATTCTTCGGCTTCAACCGGCGCGAAGCTACTGGCCGGTCGGGGGAGTGTCAAGCCGGCCACGCTAACAGCCAGCCCGAGTCGGCCGACCGAAGACGAAGTGGGGCGGGCGTCTCGCCCGCCAAGCCCCGGCCGGTTCGACGTTCCAGCAAGTCGGCCGAGACGGCCGACCCACCTCGAAGAGGAACGGGCGTCTCGCCCGCCAAGCCCACTGAGTCGGGGATCGTTTTACAGCCCCGATGGTGCTGAGGGAGGGAGGTCAATCCCCGCCATGGTCGGCGGCGGACATCGGCACCGGGTCGGCCATGTGTACCCGTTCAACACTGATCGCCCGGCCCGTTTCGTCGTTCGTCTCGACAATAATGCCCGAGAGCCGGGCATCGTCGCTGGCGACGTTGTACGGGTGCGGCACACCCGTGACCAGAGAACGGATGACGGCCGTCTTGTCGCGACCCAGCACCGAATCGTACGGCCCGGTCATGCCGGCGTCCGTGATATAGGCCGTGCCCTTTGGCAGAACACGTTCGTCCGCAGTTTGCACGTGCGTGTGCGTCCCGACGATGGCCGACACGCGCCCATCCAGGTACCAACCCATCGCGATTTTCTCGCTGGTGACCTCGGCGTGCATGTCGACCACGATTGTGCGGACGGCGCCGTTGAGCTCGTTGAGCAAACGGTCAGCCGCGTGGAACGGGCAGTCGGCGCGGACGTTCATGAACGTTCGTCCCAGCAGCGAGATGACCGCGACCGAAACCCCGTTGCGGGCCGGCACGATCGAGATTTGCCGCCCCTTGGCTTCGGGCGGCAAATTGGCGGGCCGCATGATGCGATCGGACGATTCGAGCAGTTCGATCACCTCGCGGCGTTTGTAGATGTGATCGCCCATGGTGCAGACGTCGATGCCGTAGTGCCGAAGTTTGGCGAACAGCGCCGGCGTGAGCCCGCTGCCGGCGGAGGCGTTTTCGGCATTGGCGATAACGAAGTCGAGATTCTTGTCGTGGATCAGGCGCGGAATGAGTTGCGAGCAGACGTGCTTGCCAGGCCGGCCGACGATGTCCCCGATGATCAGAATTCGCATACAGTCACTTTCCAGCGTCCCGCGATCGACCGCCGCCCCGGACGCTATTGCAGTATAGTCGGCAGGAGAATGTCGGCAACCCTGTTCTGTTGAAGATGTTGCGCTTCAGGGATCGGGGTCGTCCGGGTGGCAGTGACGACAAGGTTCAAAACCCTGCTCGCGGGCGGCCTGACGCGAGATGGGCATCCCGCCGCCACGCAGATACGGGCAGTCGGCGCGATGATACTTTTTGCCGGAGGGCGTGATGTAAACCGTGACGGAATCGTCGGCCGGCTGAGTTGTTGGTGCGGCAGCGCCGGCAGCCTGACCGGCGGCGGTTGTGTTATCGGCGGCGGGTTGCGTTGTGGGTTGCTGGTCTGGTGGCTCGGGTGACCAGAGCCCCTTCTGGCAGCGGCGGGCGTGTTGTTCGTAAGCGCGGAACAGCGGCTGGTGCTCGAACGGCGCCTGCGCCGAGAGCCGGGCGTAGCCGAGGCGGATGAGTTCGAGATTGACGAAGAGTCCGTCGGGTGCGCGGCGGATGTAGGCCCAGTAGCGGTCGTGGCGATCGCGGAGGGGCCAGTCGGGTTCGTAGTCGATGTATACGGATTCGCCGGTGAGAAGTCGGCGGAGGTACGGCCAGGCCTGGTCGTTGTTGGAGCCGACGTTGGGGATGTAGGTGCCGACGAGACGGATCTCGCGGCGTTGGTCGGCCTGCTCGATGACGATGACGTTGCCGGCGCGGACGTCGACGACCTGAAACGCGGGTCGGTCGGTCAGGTCGGGCGTCGGCGGGCGCGGCAGGTCGGCGGCCGGCGGTGGCGCGGCGGTGCCGAGCGTGAGCAGACTGAGCAAAGCGGCGACGATGCACACGCGCCGCTTGATTGAACGCGGGCGGGTTTGGACGTGGGCCGATGACATTGGGCATCTCTCCGTACGACCTGGTCCGATTCGTGGTGAATCGGTTGTTTCGCTGCGTATAGGGTGGCGCAAGAAACAGCGGCAGGCAAGCCGCGTTGGGATGATTGTCACTGGCTGGCGGAGATTGGCGGAATCTGTTGGATTCTGGCGGATTCTGCGCGCGGTTTTTTTGAAGGTCCTGGTAATGATGTGAGGGAAGGTTGAAGGATGAAGGCGGAAGGATGAAGGTTGGCGGGGCGGTGGGTGGTTGTTGGGGTCGCGCTGCGCGGGCTCTCTGGGGGAACCAGCTCCGCAGGTTTCCCCAGACCCCTTCCTTGGGCTTCTTTTCCCCTCCTCATGGTGCGACGCATGAATGGTCAGGCCGAATTGACTGTCCAATCGGCGCGAGCGATGGGGTGGCGGAGTGCGGGTGGGCTGCGGTGACCAAGAAATGGGTAGCCGTTATGGCTTCTCGGATGACGAACAGGCATCCGAGTTGGAACAGGTTGATGGGCTTGTCGTCGTTGTTGCGGGCGATGTCTGCCTGCTGTGCAGGCGCGGGGTTCAGGCAGGGATGGGCGTTTCGCCCACGCTAATTGCCGCGCATGCGATCTACTTCGTTGTTGACGTACTCATCATAAGCAACGCCGGCATCAATTACGACGTCTTCGATAGGCGTGAAGGAATCATCGATGCATTTGTACTTCGTCAAGGCGCAGTACATCTGTATTGCTCTCGCTCTTCAGGCAGCGAGCAGATTGATTCCACTTTTGCAGCGTCGTGTACTTCACTGGCGGATCGTAAGCCCTCAGTTCCTCTTTCCATTCCTTCTCGCGCCGCTGAAACCACTCCGCTGTCCCGTCGTCGTCTTCGACGCTACGCTCTGTCCGGTCAATAGCGTAGAACTGTATATGATGTAACGTCTCTTCCGGGACAGCTCGTACGGCTCCTGGGCAAGCGAATCAACGCTCGCGATCGTTCGCTGTATTCGACGGCTCAGGTTGTCAGCCAAGGATGTGGCGAGATCGGCATGCGAGCATTTCCTACTACTTGGCAGCTTCGTCAGGATCACCTTGACCGCATCGGCGTACTGCTTTACGTCGGTGAAGCCGTGTTTGGCAAGGAACGGCTCCGTCCGAGCCATGTCCATCATGATGTTGCCATATGATCTCTCGCAGACTTCGCACACGTGCTCGAAGTACTTCCGCGCGATCGGCTCGATTACATCTTCGTGATAGCGGACATGGTGATATGACTCGTTCCGAAAAGAATGACAACGCTTGAATCCGTCGGCTGCATCCCCGCTCAGAAACCCAACATCCGCGGTCGCCAAGAAGTTCATCTGCGAGCCGAAGTCGCTCATAATCTGCTTGCGCTTCGCCGGCGGATATTTGAACCCCATCGCCCGGCCAACATAAGCATCAAACGCGAATCTGTGTTTGATGGTGCGAACGCCAATCCCTTCCATCACGTTGTCTGTCAGAATCAGCGCAAGTCGCGCCGCCGCCGGAGTCTTCCTGTCAAGCTGCTCCGCAGCTAGCTCCAACTGCTCAAGATCGCGAATGATCGTCGGTAGGGGCGTTGTCATCTTTGGGCTCGGAAGCTGACGCGCCGATTATGCTCCAATCGTCGCGCTGGCCGTCTCGCTCCACGGTCCCTTTTCGCCGCTGGTGCTGACCCAGCGGGGCATGTAGTGGGCCGTCTTGCCGCCGTCTTCGCCGGGGAAGTCGGCCACGTATGGCGTGCGTGTATCCACGGACAGGAAGCTCAACTCGCTCGGGCCGGTCGGGGGCGGGTCGCCGACCTTGACCCATATCTCAGCGCCCATCACGCCGGCGGGCTTGGCCTTGCGCGTCGGCGTGGCCTCGTCGGCGAAGGCGATCGTGTGCTGGAGCCGCTGGCTGGTGTCCACGCTGACGACCGGGCGGGTCTTGGGCGGACCTTCCGGTGTGCCCTCGCGGTCGGGCACGGTGATGCCCATTGCGGCCCGCTCGCTGTCGTCCACGTCCGGGCTGGCCTGGAGCCGCCGCACCAGCGGCCGGATCGTTCCTTCGAGCCCGTCGCGGGCGCCGTCCTTGGCCTGCCGGGCGGCTTGGGCAGCGGTCTGCGCCGCGGTGTGCGCCGGGTAGTCGGTCGTCCACGTCGCCGCCGAATTGTTGAGATCCACGACATCGGCCGCGTCGAGCCCCAAATCGGCCAAGTGACCGTTTACGTACGTGACGAAGTTGTTCTGCCAGGCGTGAAACTGGGCGTCGCCAGCGGGAATGTAGTCGGGCATTTCGAGCACTCCATCGCTTGAAGCCAAGTGTTGCGGACAACGCCCGATTATCGGAAATCCCGCATGTTTACGATAGCCCCAGCAGCCTCCCGGGGCAACCGGTCCCGCCCCGCCGCGACGGGGACATCCCCCGCCGTGGCGGGGCGGGCTGCCGCTTTGGCGGCGCCGGCCTGCTCCGCGGAGCGGACGACTGTCGCGGGGGAACGGACGAGTCATTCCGAGGAATGGACAAGTGATCCCCGGGAGTGGATGATCGATTCCTGGGAGCAGAAGAGCCACGACCGGGCTAACTAGCATTGTTCCATTCGGTTAGCGTGCCGAGCCATCCTTGCCAGCGAGAGAGGCCACCAGCGTTAAGCCGGCAGTTGCCTCGTGAACGTGGTCGTGTTACCCTAACTCCGTGTACACCCGTTTGCGCTTGGGCGTGGTATCGAGTTATTCGTTGGGGCAACGATCTTAGCGCGAGGGAGCGTCGTGGCGATTCTCAACGTGTGGTCCACAAACTGGAATGGCCACAATGTTGAGGTGCATAACCACTGGTTCAAGGCCGAACTCCATGTTGATGGCAAGTGCATTGACGACGCCGGGGGCCTGTTCGGATGCCAATTGCGCGGAAAGATCCATGCAACGCCACTAGGCGAGTGCGTTGGAATGTGCCCAGACCCTCACTGCAAGCACGCGAACCGAGCCGGCGCGAAATACTGTGCGGTGTGCGGAGAGAAGATCGGAGCATCGCCCAGCTCGCATGACGTCCGCGCTGAGATTAGCTCCGGTCTGTTTTCACCCGTGTGCAGGATATTCGTAGACGGTGCGCAGGTTTTCAAGGACGGCTTTTAACGGGACCCGTGCGCCAGCGGCATATGCCGCACACAAGTTGGATAGCTACCCTTGGAGTTTGCCATGAACGGCAGCCAGTACGGCCCCGATGAGAGTTCGAGTGAGCGTCCGCCTTGCCGCACGAGCAACAAGGCTGTCCTGGCGCTCATTCTCTCCTTGTTTGCCTTTTGCGTCCCCATCCTTGGAGTTGTCGCTTTGATACTCGGACTCGTTGCGAAACGTGACATTGAGAGGTCTGACGGCACCTTGGATGGTGCAGGGTTAGCCATCGCGGCAATTGTCATCGGAGTTGTCGGCGGTGCGATCGGCTTCTTCATTGGCCTTGCATACTGGTCCGAACAGTTCGGTTGATATTCCCTGTCGTGCGTCGCTTGGCGCACCATTCAGATGTGGGCCTCGAATTGGTGTATCCGCGCCGCACGCGGCCATTGGCTGAAACCTGAGGGCTAATAGCTGATCGCCAAACCCCGAACCCTCCGTCGGCATTCTGCATTCCGAATTGAGCGGCAGGTTGGCGTTCGGAACGCCAGCTTCAGGCCGAGCTGGACGACTTCCTTGATGTCGGCGCCGGTGTAGCCCTCGGTCTTGCGGGCCAGGGCGTCCAGGTCGAACTGCTCCGGCTCGCGCTTCCGCAGCCGCAGGTGGATTCCGAAGATATCCTGGCGTTCGGCGTGCGTGGGCAGGTAGACGCCGTAGAGCTCGTCGAAGCGGCCCTTGCGGGTGAACTCGACCGGCAGGGCGCGGATGTTGTTGGCCGTCGCGACGACGTACACTGGGCACGAGCGGTCGGAGAGCCACTTCAAAAAGATGCCGAACGACCGCAACAACAACAACGGGTTCCGTTGCGTGGCTGGGAGTCTCACAGGTTTGCGGACCAGAATGCCGGTCATCATGGTGGCCGCCAGCGTGTCCGGAGAGTCCGAACCGGATTCCGGTTCTTTCGCGCGGTTTTGCGTGAGAGACGAATGCAGACCGCGCCCGGCCGGCCCATGCAGCTATTGCCCCGGGCGGGCGCTACTTGAACGTGTTGCCGTTGAGCGGTAGCGTGGGGCTGTGGCCATTCCCGGCCGGCTTGGTGTGGCTGTCGAGCCATTTGGTGACCTCAGTGACCGATTCGGGGTCGGTTTTCGGGACTGGCCGGATCTCGGGGGTGGCGGCAAGGAGGTAATGAGCGAAGCAGTTCCGTCGCCCGCTGCGCGGGCTTCGCGGGTAATTGGGCGTCACGGTTTCCCCGGGTTGCGCTGCGCTTCACCCGGGGCTAGGATCGGTCGCCCGCTGCGCGGGCTTCGGTAGGAGTCGTCACTCTCCCAGCCCGTGCTGCACAACGGGATGGGGTACTCGGATGAGTCGCGCGTTGAGATGCGGTGAAGACACTGCTGATACAATAGTAGCACATGTACTTCGTACACCATTCCGGATGAAAGTGGGGACTATTCCATAGCCGTGGCATTGGGGTTCGTAGCCGGCATGACCCACCGGTTACAAACCGGTGCCACAAATACTTGGGAATCGGTGCCACAAAGAGAGAAGCCGGTGTCACAAGGAGGGAAACCGGTCTCGCAAAGAGAGAAACCAATGTCGCAAGGATGGAAGCCGGTGCTACAAGGGGGGAAGCCGGCGCTAGTGTACTTTCTCATAAGTTCAACATCACAAGTTGAGCGAGCGTCCTGCTCGCCAGGCCTTGATTGCGGGACAGGAACGGCGGGCGAGACGCCCGCCCCACCTCGCATAAGATGCAAACAGCTTGAGAAACTACACTAGAAGGAGGGAATCGGTGCCACAATGTTTTGCAAGCCGGTGCCGGAAGGGGCCTGGACGCTGCTTTCGGAGTGGTGGCGTCACGGTGTTGGGTGCTGATTTTTGTCGGGTGGTTTAGAATGACGCGTATGAATGAGCCAGTGCTGCCTGAATTGGGTGAGGGCGTGTACATCGCGCCGACGGCGTATGTGGGTGGGGCGGTGGTTATCGGGGCACGGAGCACGATTATGCACCACGTGGTCGTGCGGGGGGACGTGGCGCCGATACGGATCGGGCAGTGTGTGAACGTGCAGGACGCGAGCGTGTTGCACGTGCGCGCGGGGGTGCCGTTGATAATCGAGGATGATGTGTCGATTGGGCACCGGGCAGTGGTGCACTGCAAACGCGTGGGGCGTGGGGCGCTGATCGGGACGGGTGCGATCGTGCTGGATGATGCGGAGATCGGTGCGGGCGCGATCGTGGCGGCGGGTGCGTTGGTTCGGCCGGGGATTGAAGTGCCTCCCGGCACGCTGGTGGTGGGTGTGCCGGCACGGGTGAAGCGTGATGTGACGGACGCGGATCGAGAGTACATGGCCCGCGTGCGGGAAAGTTATCTGGAGTTGAATCGCGAGCACGGGCAGGGGAAGTATCCGAACGTGGCGGGGTAGTGAAGGCGGAAGGGGGGTGGGTAAACCACTTGGCGAAGTGTGTTGGCGGGCGGGTGCGGCTGGTGCGCCGTTGGAGCGTTTTTTGACGAACTCGTGGCGTCTAAACTCCAAGTGCCCTGGAGAATATGGCAGGGGGCCGCTACGAGTAAGTAGAGCTTGCTCTATTCGGGCAATGGGCCGGTGAACTCGGGCTGGAGCCGGAGGAGGTCGGCCAGGTCGGCGTCGGAATCCGTGTCGAGGTCGGCACAGTCACACTCGGGGCCGATGGTTGCGTCAGGGCCGGCGAGGCAGCCGAAGGTCGTCGAGATATCGGCGAAGTCGACGTCGTTGTCGACGTCGCAATCGCCGGGCAGGCCGCCAGCGGGGGGCGATTCGTATACGCCGAGGTCGACGGTGTTGTTCTGGATGCGGGCGGCACCATCGAGATCGAGCAGGAGCCAATCGGGGACGGCGGAGTTGTCGCCGGCGTCGATGGCGGGTGAGTCGGCGGCAACGTGCAGGTCGTCGTCGGCGGTTCCGGGGATGTCGTCGGCTCCGTCGGTGTCGACGAGCAGCGGGTCGTCGCCGAAGTTAGCGACGCCGCCCATATCGCCGCTCCATTCCTGTACGCAGGAGTTGTTGATGGTGATGCCCCAGGTGTTCATGATCTGGCCGGCTTCGTCGGCGACCTCGCCCTGGCCCCAGACGTAGCGGGTGTTGCCCCAGAAGATGCAGTTAGTGACGAAGAAGTCAGAGGAGCTGTTGTTGCCGTAGACGCCGCCGCCGTTGTAGGCGTGGTTGCGGGCGAAGGTGCAGTTGACCAGTGTGGGGACGGTGTTGGTGCGGAAGTAGAGTCCGCCGCCGGAGTTGGCCGCGGTGTTGCCGACGAAGAGGCAGTTGTAGAGTGTGGGTGATGAGAGGCTGTTGAGGCTGAGTCCGGCTCCGTAGCCGGAGCCGTATACGTCGGCGAGGTTGTTGCGGAAGTTGCAGTTGATGAGGGTGGGGTGGCTGCTGCCGTCGCAGCGGACGGCGGCGCCGTACTTGGCGATGTTTTCCTCGAAGATGCAGTTGCGGATGGTTGGGCTGCCGGAGACTTCGCACCAGAGTCCGCCGCCATCGTCGTTTGAGCCATAGTTGGCGGCTCCGCCGCGGATGATGATGCCGTCGAGCAGGGCGGTTTCGTCGGTGTTTCGGCCGGTGACGACGTGATAGCTGTTATCGTCTCGATTGGCGAAGTCGGCCGCGTCGTCGCTGAGGAGGTCGCCGGAGAAAACGGTGGGGTGGCTGCTGGGGTTGCGCTGGAAGATGGTTGATTCGTCGCCGGCGAATCCGCCGTAGATTTCGACGCCGTTGACGAGCTGGAATGAGAGCTCGCGATCCTGGGTTCCGCGATCGGGGGTGTAGGTGCCCTGGGCGATCCAGATTTCGGCGGGTACGTCGGCGAGGGCGTCCTGGAGTTCGTTATAGGCGGTTTCCCAGGATGCGCCGTCGCCGCCGGCGGTGGCGGCAGCGTTGACGTAGCGGCGTGCTTCGAGTGGCAGCAGGTGGAGCGAAGGGTCGCCGTAGATGTTGAACGCGACGTAATTCTTCCAGAACTCGGCCTGCGTTGGATAGATTCGTTCGCGGATGTCGTTGAGTGCGAATCCGGCGGTGGTGCGGGCGCCGACGATGCGGGCGGCGTATTCGTAGGCCATGCCGGCGTTGCTGGGGCTGTCGGCGAAGATGACCTGACCGATGATGTACCAGGATGTGCGTGTGGCGCCGATGGTGACGATTCCGCCGTTGCGCAGAAGTGCGTAGGCGAGGTTGTCCTCGTCTTCGGCATAGGCGTTGCCGCAGGATGCCTGGAAGGTGAAGGCGGGGTAGGCGTCGTTGAGGTTGGCGGCGGCGCCGGTGCTCATGACTCCGCTGGCGTAGGTGATGTTGCCGTGGGTCCACCAGACGACGAGGCCGAAGGGATCGGCGGTCCAGATGTCGGTGACGATTGGTTCGGTGCAGGGGGTTGTTTCGGGCGGTGGGTTGAGGCCGAAATCGTCGTCGTAGATGCGATGGTAGGGCCAGTTTTTGACGGTTAGGAGGTCGTCCTTGATTGCTTCGCCGAGTTGGAATCCGGGTGTGTCATCGTCGCTGGGTCGCATTGGGAGGAGAACACTGCGGCGCCAGGCGGGGTCGGGGTCGGTTTCGTAGGTGATGGTTTTGGCGAGGATGGCGTCGAGATCGGAGATGTTTCCGTAGCAGGGGATGCGGCCGACGATGAGTTCGGCGAAGCGATCGACGCCGCCGGGGCCGAAATCGTCGGCGTATTCGCCGGTCTGGCCGTCGTTGTCGAGGTCCCAATCGCCGGTGAGGTCGGCGAAGTAGTAGTCTGTCGGGGTGGATTCAATGGTGGTTGGGTGGGTCATTTTCATCGGCACGCCGGCGGCGGACGGATCGGGGTTGCCGATGATGAGGACGTGTGAGATCTGATCGGTGGCGTAATGGTTTTGGAGCCAGGTGCGGATGTTTTCGGCCGCGACGTCGCCGGTTCCGCCGCCGAAATCAGCTTCGGTGATGACCAACACGTTGAAGCCGAGATTCTGCTTGTGTGCGACGAATGCGGTCAGTTGGGTTGAGTCGGCAGCGATGGCGTCGGTGGTTATGACGAGGTAGGTGGTTGCGTCGCGCCCGCGGTTGGGGCCGTCGTCGTTTTCATAGGCGGGGCTGGCGTCGCGGTAGTTGATGGCGATGTTGCGGACGAGTCGCTCAGTGTCCGAGATGCGTGGTTGATCGAGCTCGGCAGAGTCTGCTCCGCCGGCGTAGTTGACGTTGAGCAGGGTGCTGTTGAGGCGCAGCAATTCACCGGTGGCTGGTCGGCACTTGAACAGTGGGATTGCGACCTGTACCAGGCGGTATTCGCGGAGCTGGCCGACGTTGAGCATCTGGACTTCGGCGTAAGGCCACGCGGTGGAGCTGGTGTAGATGTCGACATCGCGTCCGGCGGCGAGCGTGCGGTCGGCTGGCCATTTGACTACGACAGCATCATCCGTGCGATTGGCCGGGGGTGCGATCGGCGCCACGTCCCACCGGCCGGCGATGGGGATGAATGCCGCATCGACCAGGTTGGCTGTTACCGTGGAGAGGTCCGCTGTCGGTGGAAGCAGGAGTGTGACGACCTGGTACGGCAATTGCGGCTGGCCGGTTTCGCCCAACCACTGGATGTTGCCGGTGGGAAGATTGGCCGGCAGTTCGAAGTCGGCGGCGTCGTTGGCCAAACGGCACACATCGACCGTTGGCACGGGCAGCGGGATGGTGATTTGGCCGGTGTCGGCTCGTGCCGGGGAGAAAGCGGTGGCGACGAGGCTGATGCTGACTGAAACCAGCAGCCAACGGGTATTGATTTTGCCTGAAAACATTGCTGCTTCTCCTCGGGAGGGGATTGCAGATAGTGGTCCGCACGAAACGGCTTGACGGGTGTCGCGCTGGCGCAACGTAGCTTCATGGTAACAGCACGTTGGTGGACCGTGGCGCGCAAAAACGGGAAAAGGCAAATGCCGGGTTGCGCGGCTCATGTTATCGGGTGCCGGCGTACTATTGCTTGACGGGGGGTAGCGGGCAGGAGTCGCCGTGCCTAGCGTGATAGTTCTGGTGATATTCCTCGGCCTCGTAGAACGGGCCGGCCTTTTCCACCTGCGTAACAATCGGGCGTCGGAAGCGGTCGGAGTCGGTCTGCTTGCGGATGTACTCGCGGGCGGCGGCGAGCTGCTCGTCGTTGGCGGCGAAAATCACCGAGCGATATTGCGTGCCGACGTCGGGGCCCTGTCGGTTGCGCTGGGTGGGGTCGTGAAACTTGAAGAGCCAATCGAGAAGCTGCTCGTACGTGACTTGCTCGGGGTCGAAGGTCACGCGGACCGTTTCGGCGTGGCCGGTGGTGCCGGTGCAAACCTGCTTGTAGGTCGGGCTGGCGGTGTGTCCGCCCTGGTATCCGGAGGTTGCGTCGAGCACGCCGGGGACTTGCTGGAAGCGGTCTTCGATGCCCCAGAAGCATCCGCCGGCGAAGTAGGCGATTTGAGTGCTCACGGGTTGTGACTCCTTGGGAAGCGGCTGGCCCTTGGCGTAGAACTTGAGGGCGGCGGAGTTGAGGCAATAGCGCAGGCCGGTGTGGTTTCGGGCCGTCGTTGAAGACGTGTCCGAGTCTGTGAGCGGCAGCGGGCACACTGGATCTCGGTGCGGACCATGTTGTGGCTGCGATCGGTTTCGTAGTGGATGTGCTGCTTGTCGATGGGTTGGAAGAAGCTGGGCCAGCCGGTGCCGGACTTGAATTTGCTATCGGAGGAGAAAAGCGGGAGTCCGCAGAGTCGGCAGGTGTAGATGCCGGGTTCTTTCTGGTCGACGAGCAGGCCGCAGAAGGCGGGCTCAGTGCCGGAATTGAGGAGGATCTTGCGTTCTTCGGGGGAGAGATCTTTGGCGAGTTCGTTGATGCGTTGTTTGGGGAGCAGGGTGATGTTGTAGCCGGCGGCGGAGTAGTGTGGCCCGGGCCGAAGCGGATTGGTCGAGGTGGGCGAGTCCGTCGGGCGGGGATGCGAACGAGACCCGGGAGACGAGGAGGAATGCGAAGAGGAGAATGGCCGCTCCGACGATGACGAGTTCGATGCTCTTCATGACTGCTCCGGATGAGCTCTGAACTGCCCGGCTGCCCGCAGAGAGATTGTAGGATTGATTTGGGGCTGTGGGTGGGGATGTGGATGTTTCGTGATCGGCTGGCGTGTAATGGCTTGTAAGAAAAGGTGTTAGCGAAGTTGCGGGTGTAGGGAAATGCGCTCGGGGCAGGCGTTGCGCCCGCCCCTAGGTCCCTCCCTGGTTGAGTTATTCGGCAGCGTGCGAGTCGGCATCACGTGCCGGCGAGCAAGTTGACGAAACCTTCGATGTCGTCGAAGTTGACGACGCCGTTGTGGTCGGTGTCGGCGTTCAACCAATGGCAATCGGGGTATTGGTCTTCGTAGTCGCCCTGGCCGACGACGGCGGTGACGAACGGGTTGATGTCGTCGAAGTTGAGGTAGCCGTCGCAGTTCATGTCGCCGATGGCGTACGGGTTGATGCCGGCCCAGAAGCCGCCGGTGACGGTCAGGGTGGGTCCGTTCATGGTCAGGCTGGTGTCGAGGCAGGGTTGCCCGACGGTGCCGGAGAGCGTCAGCGAATTACCGGCAGACCACATTCCGCCGCCGCCGGCGACGACGGACCAGTCGATGGTCAGGCCCTGGGCGAGTGTGACGGCGGGCGTCAGCGCTGCGAGGCCGAGCAACGTCGCGAGAATATATGTTTTTCGAGGCATGGATAGTCTCCGAATTCGGTCAGTTCACGTTTGGTGGCGAATTAGTCCTCTAGCTGCCGGGTGTCGAGCGTTATGTCCGGGTTCTCCGGCGGGGCGCTCAGGCTGAAGCGGTCGGCGTAGTTCACGCCGCGTTCGGCCGGCTGGGCGTAGGCGTCGGGATGCAGATAGAGGCCGCGCTGGTGCTCGGGTTTGTCGAGTTCGACGGCGGTGGGGTTGGCGTTGGCCCAGGGGTCGTGACGCACGCCGGTGACCTGCCAGGAGACCTTGAGCCCGGGGGTTCCGCCGGCGATGGAGAATTGGTTGTCGCTGATTTCGCTGGCGATGTAGACGGGGGCGAAGCCGCCGATGCAGGTGAGCTGATAGCGGAAATTGCGGTTGAGTGCTTCGAACCATTCGGGGAGGGTTACGCGGGCGGTGCCGTCGTCGTCGAGCGTGACGTTACCGTTGTAGACGTCGAGCATTTCGGAGCTTTCGACGGCGGAGTGCTGGAGGTACTTGTTTTCGGGATCGAGGGGATGATCGATCATGAGAGTGCGACCGGCGTCGGTTGCCTTGCCGGAAGTGAAGACCTCTCCGACGAAGTAGCCAGCGTAGCCGTAGCCGGAGGAGGTTTCGGTGCCGTAGACACCGGCGGCAATGGGGAATTCGGGGCTGGAGCCGACGTAGGCGAGACGTCCTTCGGTGTCGTAGCTGGTGTCGTTGATTCCGACGACACCGGCGCTGCTGCGATCACCCCGGGTGAGGAAGTATCCGCCGTAGCCGCTGGAGTCGGTCCAGTGTCGGCCGTAGACGCCGCTGCCGCCGGAGCCGTCGGCGTAGCCGTGAACGCCTTTGTAGGTGTGCTTGCCGTATACGCCAGCGCCGCCGGAGGTACCGGCGGATTCGAAGAATCCGCCGAAGCCGATGGCGTACGGATCGATGCTGGCGTTGCTGGATTTGCCGTAGACGCCGTAGGTAATGCCGGTGGCGTCGGGTTTTGTGGTTTCGGCGTAGAGGGCGAAGCCGTTGTCGGCGTAGAGTTCGGTGTGGGTGCCGGTGAAGAAAACGCTCGGCACAGATGGGGCCGTGGTTTCGATTCGTGCGCCGATGCCGTAGCCGTTGACGTGGAAGGTGGCTCCGGGATCGTCGGTGTTGATTCCGACGCCGCCGGCGGCGCGGATGAGGAACTGGTTCGGTCCGGTGGACCAGAAGTCTTCGTCTTCGGAGTCAGCCCAGACGAAGGTGCCTTCGTCGCCGTTGGTGTCGTTACCGCCGACCTCGTCGGGTCCGCGGACCTTGGCGCGGTGGCCGGCCGCGAAGCTGCATTCAGCCGCCGGCGAAGTTGAACGCTCCGCCGGGGATCATAGGCATATTCCTGGGTGGCTTCGTTCTCGCGTCCACCGGCGATGGTGGCCCAGCCGGCGACGTCGCCGATCACGTTGTAATCGCCACCTCCGATGGTCGTGTTGTGGGCGTGGGCTTCATTGCCGACGCCGCCACCGATGGTGCAATGCCAGGCATAAACCGAGTTGAGTCGGCCGCCGCCGATGGTGGCGGAGAGGGTTCCGGCGCCGGCGTAGTTATCTGATCGACCGCCGATCACGTTCGGGTACCCGCCCTCGACCGGTTGCAGTCGGAAGGCGCACATTCCGTCGACGCGCAGTTTCGAGGGGCGTGTCGTCGGTCGTGCCGAGGAAGTTTGTGCCGGGGGTCGTGCCGGCGTTGCCGGTGAGCGACCAGAAGGAGCCGTCGCCGACGTCGTCGACGCCGTCGGCAAATCCTGGTGGGATATCGAGGATGCCGGCCCATGGTGTGGCGGAGGCGACGATGGCGAAGGATGAGTAGGGCGTGCTGGTTAGGGGCTGGCGTGGGCTGAGTGTTTCGTAGATGCCTGTGCCGGCGGGGAAGTCGACGGCGATCTGGATCCAGAGTGCGGTACCGTCGTAGAGCCAGGCCTGGGACATGTCGAAGTCGACGTAGACGGTGAAGAGGCCGTCGACGACGGGTGTGTCGCTGGGGGCCTCGAAGTAGGCGAGGTCGTTTCCGCCGACGGCGGCATCCCAGAGTGAAAAGATGAAGTTGGCTGGGCCAGTGACTGGCAGGCCGTCCTGTTCGAGTTGGCCCTGGTACGTAAATGCTGTTCCGACAGAGTCTTGTGCCAGGCTAGCGGATGTTGTCAGGGCGAGGGCGAGCACTATTGCGGTGGTGGATCGTTTCATGGTTGGGGCTCCTTGATTCTCTCTGCGAGCATTGTGCAAACACCATTGCTTGCTTCTGATGTACTGTTTCGCGATAATCGGAGGTGGAAGGTGACAGGATTTCTGTATCCTGGGTGAGGGCCGGGGCTTATGAGCGTTGCTGAGCCAGCGGACGTGACGTCGCTACTGATTCGCGCGAGCGCGGGAGACTCGCGGGCTGCCGACGAGCTATTGCCGCGGGTGTACGGACAATTGCGGGCGTTGGCGGGGGAGTTGATGTTGCGAGAGCGGTCGGACCACACGCTGGAGCCGACGGCGCTGGTTCATGAAGCCTATTTGAAACTGGTCGATCAGAGTCGGGCGCGTTGGGAGGATCGGGCCCATTTCTTTTCGGTGGCGGCGCAGGCGCTGCGCCGCGTGCTGGTGGACCATGCGCGGGGGCGTATGCGGGCGAAGCGTGGTGGTGGCCGGGCGCGGTTACAGGTGGACGAAGGGCTGATTGCGGCGTACGAGCAGAGCGTTGATCTGTTGGCGTTGCACGAGGCGCTGGGGCGTTTGGCGGACGAAGACGAGCAGCGTGCGCGGGTGGTGGAGCTGCGTTTTTTCGGAGGACTGACCATTGAGGAAGTGGCGGCGGTGTTGGGTGTTTCCGTACGGACAGTGGAACGGCAGTGGCGTTATGCGCGGGCCTGGCTGTACCGGGAACTCGTTGATACGCCCTTGTGAGTCACGGTTTTGGCATGCCGACCGCTTCGTCAGATCGACGCCTGGTTATCGAGGTATTCGAGCGTGCATTGCGGCACGAGCTAGCCGATCGCCGGGCGTACCTGGACGAGGCGTGTCGGGATCAGCCGGAGTTGCGGGCGGAAGTTGAATCGTTGCTTGAGGCGGATCGACGGGCGGGTGGCTTTCTGGAGCCGCCGGTGTCGGCGGAGGGAGAGGCTGATCCGCTGATCGGGGCGACGATCGGTCGTTACGTGATTCAGCGGGTGCTTGCGGTCGGTGGGATGGGGGCGGTTTACGAGGCGTTGCAGGAGGAGCCGCGGCGGATGGTTGCGCTGAAGGTTATTCGTCCCGGTCTGGCTTCGCGGTCGGCCCTTCAGCGTTTCAAGCACGAATCGGAGATTCTGGGTCGGTTGCGGCACCCGGGGATTGCGCAAGTCTACGAGGCAGGGACACATGGGGGGGCACATGGGGCGCCGTATTTCGCGATGGAGTTTATTCCCGGGGCAGAGCCGATAACGCGTTATGCCGAGCAACGGCGGCTGTCGACGCGGCAGCGATTGGATCTGTTTCGGAAGGTGTGTGAAGCGGTGGAGGCGGGCCATCAGCGTGGCGTGATTCATCGCGACCTGAAGCCGGCGAACATACTGGTTGATGAACAGGGACGGCCGAAGTTGATTGACTTTGGTGTGGCGCGGGCGACGGACGCGGATCTTACGATCGCGACGTTGCAGACGGACGTTGGCCAGCTTGTGGGGACACTGCGGTACATGAGTCCGGAGCAGTGTGACGGGGATGCGATCGATCTGGATACGCGTTCGGATGTGTACGCATTGGGAGTGGTGCTGTTTGAGCTACTGACCGGAGAGTTGCCGTATAACTTCAGTACAGCTTCGCCGTTTGACGTGCCGCGGGTGATTCGCGAGCAGGAGCCGCGCCGGATGTCAGCGGTGAATCGTGCGCTGCGGGGTGATCTCGAGACGATTGTGCTGAAGGCTCTGGAGAAGGACCGATGGCAGCGGTATCAGTCGGCGTCGGAGTTGATGCGTGATATCGAGCGGTATCTGCGGCATGAGCCAATCGAGGCCAAACGTGGTCGGCGCTGGTATGTATTGTGCAAGACTCTGCGTCGGCATCGGACGGCGGTGGCGGTGGTGGCATCGTTCGTGGTGTTGATAACGTCGGCGGCGGTGGGATTGGCGGTGTTATATCGGGATTCGGATGTGCAGCGTGTTACTGCCGAGCGTCGGGCGGAGGAACTTCGGCAAGCGGTGTATTTGAACGACATAACATTGGCGCAACGGGCGTACGAGGTGGGCAGTGGCGCGGAACTGTTGCGGCGGTTGGCGAATTGTCCGGCGGACTTGCGTGGGTGGGAGTGGCACTATCTCAACCGACTGGCGGACGTGAGTCTGATGGCGATGCGTAGGCACGGGGCTGCGATCGATGGGTTGGCCGTATCGCCGGACGGGCGGCTGATCGCCTCGGGCAGCCGCGATTATACGCTGCGATTGTGGGACAGCGCGAACGGTTTGCCGATGCGGGTGTTTTGCTCGGACGGATACGTCGAGCAGATTTCGTTTACGCCCGACGGTCGGTTGCTAGCGTACGCCGGTCGGGAAAGCAACGTGGCCCGGGTGGTGGAAGTGGCGACGAGAGAGGAACTTGCCGGGTATACGCTGCCATCGAATTGCGGAGTAGCTTTTTCGCCGGACGGCCAGTTGATCGCGGCGGGCGGATTCGGCCATGAGCCACTACGCGTGTGGGACGCGGGGACGGGAGATCTCGTACGGGAGTGGGCTGGGACTAGGCGTAGTCGGCCAATGCCGATCGCGTGGTCGCCGGATTCGCGGTTGATCGCGACGGCGTGGAACGATGGGACGGTGGTGTTGCTGGAAGTGGACTCGGGCGACGTGGTGCGCTCGTTTGCCGGGCACACGGCTGACGCGCGGCGGGTGGCGTTCAGCCCGGACGGATTGATACTGGCGTCGAGCAGTTTCGATAACAAGCTGCGTTTGTGGCAGATTGATACGGGTGAATTATTGCAGGTGCTGGGGCAGGAAGGCGACCTGTTGAATGGTATCGCGTTCAGCCCCGACGGAGCGCGCGTTGCGGCCGGGTGCGATTCGGCGGTGCGGGTGTGGGATGTGGAGACGGGGGTACCAGAGAACGTGCGTTTGGGGCATGGTGCGTTCGTCGGGGCTGTGGCGTTCACTCCGGACGGGCGACGCATAGTCAGTGCGGGCCAGGATGGCACGGTACGGGTGTGGGACGCGCGGCCGCTGGCGGAGCCGGCGGTGCTTGCTGCTGCGGCACACGAGTGCACGGCGGTGGCGGTGTCGGCGGACGGCGGTGTCGTGGCCGTTGGTGACAAAAGTGGGCGCGTGCAGGTGATTGAAGTTGCGACAGGTGAACCGCTGGCCGACGTGCGGCCGCACGAGCGCGGCGTGTGGGCGCTGGCATACTCTCACGCCGGGCGCCGGCTGGTGACCGGCGGCAGCGACGGCATGATGTGCATCTGGGACGACTTGCGCGACGCGGCCGCAGTGACGGCACGGGTGGAGCGAACCACGTTCAGATGTGCGGTTTGGACGCCGGAAGATGATCGCGTGATAACTGGGCACAGCGACGGGGTGGTGCGCGTATGGGAGGCGTGCAGTGGTGAGCTGGTGCAGGAGTTTCGGGCGTGCCGGGGGGAGGTGCGGTCGGTGTGTGTCACCGCGGATGGGCAGCGCTTGCTGACTGCCGGCAACGACGAGAAGGTCTGCGTGTGGGATTTGCGTGATGGCAGGTGTGTCACGGAGTTGGTGACCGGTACGGACGAGCTTCAAGTGGCCGCGTTCTCACCTGATGAGGCAATGGTCGCCACCGGTGGCAAGGATGGGCGCGTTTGCCTGTGGGAGTTGCGCAGCGGCGAGTTGCGCTGGGCGCTACCCGGACATGCCGGTTTTGTGATGGGGCTGGCGTTTATGCCGGATGGTCGGCGGCTGGTTACCTGTGGTTACCACCAACTGGTCCGACTGTGGGACGTTGAGAAGGGTGAGTCGACGCTGACGTTGCGCGGGCACGCGGCGGGGGTGCGTGGGCTGGCGATCGCGCCGGATGGGAGCTGGTTCTTGACCGTGAGTCTTGATAAGACGGCCCGGCTATGGACGACACGCCCCGTGCGCTGGTCAGGCGCCGCTGGGGTGGAGGATCTGTTCGACCCATTCGTGCAGTCCCTGGCCGGCGTAGACGATGGCCATAACCGCGAGGCCCCAGAGGATGATGGCGACCTGGAAGGGGCGGTCGCGGGTCAGGACCTCGGTCGGCCCCTGGACGCGGCCATGCTCGACGAGCAGGGCGAAGCGGAAGATGGCGTAGACGACTAGCGGGAGGGTGTAGACCAGGTAGACGGAGCCGAAGATGCTGATGGTGCGCTTGTCGGTGGCGTAGAGCATGAAACTGACGACGGCGATGCCGGCGGTCAGCGTGGTCATGTGGTTGAGCAGCTCGGGGGTATACGCGATGAGCGTTTTGCGGTGGCGGGCGACGTCAGTGCGGGGTTTTTCGGAAAGAGCGTTCAGCTCGCAGCGGCGTTTGCTGAAGCCCATGAACAGGCACAGCGTGAATGTGCAGAGGACGAGCCAGTGGGAGATTTCGACGTGGACGAGCACGGCGCCGGCAACAGCGCGGAGCACGAAGCCAATGCCGATGAGGATGACGTCGAGCAAGACCTGCTGCTTGAGGCCGAAGGTGTAGGCGGCCTGGAGCAGGATGTATGCGCAGGCGACGATGAAGAAGCCCTGGTCGAGCAGGAGGGCGCCACCCAGTCCGAGTACGAGCAGGGCGAAAGCGAGCAGCAGGCCGGCCGAGACGGCGATGCGCCCGGAGGCGATCGGGCGGTTGCACTTGGTGGGGTGGAGCCGATCTTCGTTGCGGTCGCGGATGTCGTTGATGACGTAGACGGTGCTGCTGACGGCGCAGAAGCAGGCGAAGCCCAGCAATGCAGCGATCACGTCGGGCCAGTGGGTGAGGCGCTGGCCGAAGATCAGCCCGGCGAACAGAAAAACGTTTTTGGTCCACTGCGCCGGTCGCAGCAGTCGCAGGTAGTCCATTAGCACTCCCAATAACGGTTCGGCTGCATTGTGCGTCGTGTAGGGCGAGCGGTCAACGTGACGAATCGGCCGGCGATTGCGTCTCGAGCGGCGGGTCGGGCACGATCTGGTCGGGAAGGGTCCAGGTGAAAGCCTGCGGGGCGGATATTTCCAGTTGGCCGCCGACGGTCTGGGCCCCCAGCGTCAGCAGGGCTTCCTGAGAGGCGATCTGCATGGAGAGGGCGATGGTGTCGGCGTCGCGGCTGAACGTGACCGTGGGGGTTTCGCGGTCGTCGGACGGCGCGGTGACCAGCACGGTTAGGAAGAGCAGTCGCGTGCTGCGTTCGGCGGGCTCGATCTCGATGCGTCCCCATTGGGACGTTTGGCCGACGGTGCTGCCGAGGAGGGTGGGTTCGCCGAGGCGATACCAGGTGTTGTAGGCGGCGTGTCGTTCGGCGGGGATTATGAGGCGTTCGAAGCTGTTGGCGGAGCCGCCGATGTAAGGCCGCAGGGCGCCATCTCCGCGGGGGACTCGAAGCACTTCGGCGGGGCCGCCGACGGCGCGGATGAGGTGCGTTTGCGGCATGAGCGTGGTGAGCCAGAGTGCGCCGTCGCCGTCGGTCCAGCGGAGCCAGCGGGCCTGATCGAGTCGCCAGACGCCGGCCTGGTTGTTGTCGCCGGCGACGCGCTGGTCAGTTCGAAGATCGTCACCATCAACACTGGGGCGGGTGGGGATGTTCAATATCCAGGTGGGCACGGAACGGCTGGAGGGCAGGTCGACGCGGTCGACGACGACCAGTACGCGTTCGCAACAGAAGATGAATTCGCGGGTGTATTGGCTGATGGCGCGTTTGGGGTAGGCGGGTGAGAGATCGAGTGCGAGGTAGCCGGCGCCGCGGTGTTGGCCGTAGGCGAGCATGGTGCCGGTTTGGCGTTCCTGCTTGTCCAGCGGTTGGGCGAAATCGGTACAGGTGTTTTCGATGGGGCGTTGTCCGCCGGCGGGTTGGTAGATTGCGCCGTACCAGCGTGAGATGCGGGCGGCGTCCCAGAGGACGAGGCAGTTGTGGGCGATGGTGGAGGTGAAATATTGTTCGAAGTCGAAGGGGTCGCGTTCGGTGCCGAGGTGCTGCTCGCCGCCCTTGCTCGGGACTGCTTCGAAGACGATGTCGTCGCCGCCGCCGATGGCGAGGTGGCCGGCGCGGTAGATGATGAAGTGGCCGGCGTCAAAATGTTGTCGGCGGCGCAGGAATGGTTGGGCGGCTTCGATCCAAATGCCGGTGGTTTGTGGGCCGGCCCCGGCGCGGAACATGACGGCGCCGCCGAAATTGCGTGCGTGCGGTAGTTTGTTGGGGTCGGCGGCCGCGGCGGGGTCGAGCTCGAAGATGATCGGGATCCAGCGCCAGACGACGCTGAGCGGGTCGGTCGAGCTGCGCAGGTCGGCGGCGACGCGCTGAGCGACGAGTGTGGCGGTGGAGTCGTGCGTGCGTGCGGCGATCAGGTGGGCGGTCAGCGGGAGCAGATCGCGCTGGTCGGGAACGGGTGTGAGTGGCGCTGTGCGGGCATCATCGCGAATGAAGTGATGATTCAAACGCGGGTGGGGCAGGCGCGCGACAACGTAGTGTTCGAGCCAGCGGCCGACGGTGTTGCGTTGTCGCTCCCAGGGATCGTCCGGCTGAAACATTCGGGCGATTTCGAGCGCGAGGGCGGTGTCGCACTCTTCGCGTGCGGCGCTGCCGGGGCCGGTGGGGCTGAGGCCGCGCCAAGCGATGAAACGCGGCAGTGTTCTGGAGCAATAGCGCATGCCGGCGTCGAGGAGGCGCTGGCGCAGATCATTCCAGCTCGGGCTGTCGGCGCGGTCGGAATCGACGGCGAGAGCCAGGGCGAGGGCGGCCAGGCGCGTGCGGAAAAGGCCGGGCTGGAGCGGGCTGTCCTGCGGTGTGAAGGGGGCGGCCTGTTGGCGCATGGCTAGCAGGAACTCGCTGCGGATTCGAGGCTCGATCGCGTCCCAGCACCAGTCCATGGCGATGACGAGTTCGAGCGGGTCGGTCGTGAACCAGGAAGGATGTGCGAGGGATTCGGAGACGAGGTTGACGCACTTGGGGTCGAACTCGCTGTCGGGGGCGATCAGGTGCAGAAAGGCGGCGGCCAGGACTTCGCCGGGCAGCGCAACGGTGCCGACGTGCTGGTTGATGTGCTCGCGGAGGGCCTGGAAATCTTCGGAGTTGCGGGCGAATTTGCCCCAGGCCTGCGGGGCGTCCTGCGGAGTGTTGAGGCCGCAGGCGTGTTGCAGGCGCGGGATGTCATCGGCGGTGATGAGGAGGCGCGGCGACTCGGCGGCGGTGGCCGAGCTGACGAAGAGCAGGCCCAGCAGCAGCGGGAGAGTGTGGACGCGGCCGGTGGTGGTCAAACAAGAACGTGGCATGGGTGGCCTCCTGTAACCAGATATGGATAGGGTGACAGTGGGAGGCCGCGGCGCCAAGGGTGTGCCGGGTATACGGTAGCTGATGAGCAGCCTGTGTGTGGTCAGCGTGAGCTGGGGCGGCTGGCCGATGTGCTGAGTCGTTCGTAGACGCGGTACAGCTCGTCGATCTGGATGTCCCAGGAGTAGTGCTTGGCTGCGTATTGGCTGCAACGGGCGCGGAGGGTATCGCCCTCGGTATCGAGCCGGTGGCGCAGGTCGCCGACCGCGGCGAGCAATTCCTCGTCGTGGACGGGGAAGTCGATGGTGGCGCCGATGCCCTCTTGTGGTACGAGTTTGCTGAAGTCGCCGACGTAGTGCGTGAGGATGACCGGCAGGCCGCAACGGATGTACTCGGCGAACTTGACCGGCGACGCGACGAGGTTGGTGAGCGCGTTCTCGCGTAGTAGCAGGGCGACGTCGGCGGCCATCAGTTTGGCAGCGACCTCTTCGTGCTTGGCAGCCAGGCCGGTATAGCGGCTTGGGTCGATGCCGTGAGTCTGAAGCAGATCGATGAGCGTCTGATGCCCGCGGCTGATGATCAAAAAGTGAGCGTCGGGGTGTTTCTTCAGGATGGCGGCGGCGGCGGCGGCGACGGCGTCGGGGCGATGGTGCCAGGCGGAGGTCGAGCCGCAGTAGGTGATCACGAAACGATCGCTCAGGCCGAGCTCGGCGCGCTGTTGGCGACGGGTTTCCGGATCGAAGTGGAAGCGTTGCGTGTCGACGCAACAGCCGATGACTGAGCGCGGCAGATCGGACGGGTAGTCCGGGTGCTCGCAGAGATGCTCCGCCAGCTTGTTGGAGACGGTGTTGAGCGAATCGGCGCCTCGAAGGGCTACGCGGAGCACCCGGGCACTGGCTCGGCGGAGCATCCAGCGCAGCAGGCCGCCGCCACGCAACTCGTCCGCTTCGGCTCCGCGGAGGTCGAACAGCACGCGGATGCGCGGGTCGCTGCGTTTGAGGACGCTGGCGGCGGCGGTCATGGTCTGTCCGCGGCAATGGACGACAATGGGCTGGTCGCCGGTGTACCCGCAGGTTTTGATGGCGCGTTTGAGATAGCCGGCGAGGACGATCAGCTCGCCGGGGATCTTTAGTGGGGGGCGGTGCCAGGCGAGGACCTGTGCGCCGGGGAGCGTTTCGCGGAAGGTATCGGCGCGGGCCAGGGCGCGGGGGTTCTTGCGATGTCGAAAGCTGGTCAGCACGAGCAGGGCGCGCTGCACGTTGGGTGCATGGCGGCCCATCTGCAGCATGGGCATCAACACCTGCGAATCGAGGATCGACGATAGCACGCCGTCGATGACGAAAGAGATCATGCGAATGGGCGGCGGTGCGCTCATGGCGAGGTTTCCTGGATGTGTGCGGTCATGATGAACTCCGCGGTGACCGGGCCGTTGCTGGCGAGCTCGAAGATCAGCGCATGTGTGGCGAGCTTCGTGCCGTAGGCCGGCGCGTACCAGCTTTCGGCGAGATGGCTGGAACGCCGGGCGGGGCCGTGGCAGCCGAGCACCAGCGTACTCGCGCCGCGGCAGAGGTGCCACTCGTCAGAGATCTGTTGGGCGGTTACTTGGGGGTGGAGGCAGAAATTCCAGCGGAGGCGGTGCGGGCCGCGCAGCGGGAGCCGATCGGTGAGTGTCCAGGTGGACGGGTTGGTGGAGTAGCGCAGCTCGCGGCGGTGTGGTGCGCCGCCGGTGAGGCGTTCGTAGCCGCGGTGCTGACCGGCGAAGGACGCGTTGGTTTCGCCGGGGTCGTAGCTGAGGCAGGTGGGGCGATCTTCCGGGATAATCGTGAACGCGCCGTGCGCAAGAATGAAACGCCGGCATTGGGGCTGGTCGTCGATGGTGAGGCCGGCGTGGTTTTCGTCGGCGACGAAGTGGTGGCGCCAATCGGGCCAGGGTGTGTAACAGAACTGGCCGGGGTCGACGATTATCGGGAGGCCGCCGACGGTGACGTTGATGGTGAGCTGGTCGAGGTGGCGATGTGAGCCGGTGGGGCGATAACTCAGCGGACCGCAGCGGACGATGACGCGATCGGCATCGTTGCCGAGTACGAAGAAGCCGCTGGATTGGAGAGCGTGGCCGGCGGTGGTGGTCAGTTTCCCATCTCGTGACTGATGTTCGGTCGGATCGAGCGCGGCTGGGCCGCACAGCAGGGCAACTTCGGGTGATGAGGCGGGGCCGCGGAGTTCATCGGCGTCGAGGATGGCCGCCCCGAGTGGCAGCAGGTGGGTCATGTACGTGTCGTCGCGGTAGGCGAGCGGGAAAACGCGGCCGCTGTCGTTGTCGCCGACAATCGGCACGTGACCCTGCGAGTCGCAGAGAACCTGGAGCGCCCGATAGGCGGCGATCAACCGATCGCGCACTTTAGGGCCCAGGTCGGCCCCGGCGCAGCGTGAGGCTTGGTAGCCGAGCGTGGTCAGTTCGAGCATCAGCCGATGATAGGTGGTCGAGCATTCCTTGTTGAACCCATCCGTGGCGAACTGTGCCAGGATTTCGCGGCGCAGCTCGGCCGCGGCGAAATCGGTCCACGCGCGGGCCTGCGGTAGCGGTGTCAGGCTGGCTCCGATAACCGCCAAGCCAACGATGTCGCTGAAGTAGTGGTTGGTGCGTGGGCCGGTGATCCACTCGAGATTGTCGCGGATGAATCGGCCATGGTCGTAGAGGGCGGCCCACATTCGTCGACGCGTGGGCTCGTCCCATTGCTCGCCCCAGGCGGCCAGGGCGACGGTCCAACTGATAGCACGCAGCGCGACGTCCATCGCGCAGGCCCAGTTCGTCCCGCGGGCCAGCGGGTTCGCCCGCAGCCAGTCGTTCCACTGCTCAAGGAAAACGTCGCTGTAGCGGTTGGCCGTTTCGGTCCAGATGAATGCGAACACGTGCTGGAAGCGTGACAGCTCCCAGGGGATTTTGATATCGCTGCCCTCGTCGGGCAGGCAGATGGGGACGTCGAGGTGGAGGCGGGTGTGGTCCCAAGTGGCGCCGGATTTGAAATCGGTGTGCCAGCGGATGTGGCCGGTGGGGTCGCGAACGTCGGTGATGCCGCTGCTGAGCAGGTCGAATCGGCCGGCGGCCGCGTCGGTGGCTCGGCGGGTGGCCTCGGCATGGTCGGCGGGCCAGCGCTTCGCGGCGTTTTTGATCCACTCGCGGTCGGCGGCGCCGGGCCAGATGCGCTGGACGGCGTTGAGATTGGGCTGGACGGATAGTTCGTGTGGGGCGGTGGGGCGAACGTTGGACCAGCGGGCGCGCCGGCGCGGGTTGGTGTGCCGCTTGCGCAGGCGATCGAGCAGGCGGTACAGCGGTCGCTGGGGCGGGTCCCAGCGTAGTTTGAGCAGCAGTCGTTCGAGGTTCATACGTGGATCGCGAAGCCCGCAAGGGCTATCTTCTGCGGGCTGGTCAAGCTGAACATCGGCCGGTTGACGGCGGTTTCTGTTGTCGAGGCGGTGTTCGGTGCTGGTGCCGGGCGACGAGCCGGCACACGACATCGTACGATAACGCGGGGGGTGAATGATGGCCAACCGGGGGCCTGCGATGAGGTGTCCGGATGC
Source organism: Phycisphaerae bacterium (assembly GCA_963666925.2). Classification (GTDB taxonomy): domain Bacteria; phylum Planctomycetota; class Phycisphaerae; order UBA1845; family Fen-1342; genus JANQFV01. The sequence goes on from CAXXTC010000007.1 coordinate 482,917, forward strand.
CCCGTCCCGCTGTGAAACACGGGGTGGGGGACCGACCGATCTCCTTACCTACCCCCCAACCATCAACTCCACGAACGCGTTGATATCGTCGAAGTTGACGGTGCCGTTGAAATCGCAATCGGCGGTGAGCCAGTTGCAGCCGGGATACTGCGCCTCGTACTCCGCTGGCCTCGCGACGGCGGTTACAAATGGCGTGACATCATCAAACGTTACCAGCCCATCACAGTTTGTGTCGCCGGGGATGGTCGCCCCAAACTCGTACGCTCCCATATCGACGATGGCGACGCCGTCACCATTTCCATCCCAGAGCCGGAGGTGCTGGTCGAGATCAACAACGCCGGGGTCGGGCAGGAAGGCGGGGTTGCCGGTATCGATGCAAGGCGACCCCAACACGAGTCGGTAGTTATTATCCTCCCAGGTGTCGGGATCATCATCGGGGCCGTTTGCATCAACGAACTGCGGGTTGAGATCGACACAGCCTTCGCCGAACCACGATTGACCGGTGCCGCTCTGGATGTCGCAGTAGGCCACGATCGGGTTGTCTAAGATTGCCTGAATCTCCTCGGGCACGTTGCCCCACAGGATGCAGTTGGACAACGTCGGGGTGCTGTAGTAGTAGCCCCCGATGCCTCCGCCGTTATAGTCGGCGGTGTTTCCACTGATTGTGCAGTTGGTCAGCGTGGGGTAGCTGCGGAATACGCAGTATATTCCGCCGCCGTTGTAGCTGACTTGGTTCCCGCAGATCGTGCAACCCACCAGTATCGGGTCGCTTACTCCGCAGTATACTCCGCCACCGTCACCGGCGGAGGAGTTTCCGCAGATCGTGCAGTTGTTCAGCACGGGGTTGCTCTCGTTCCAGCAGCAAATGCCGCCGCCGCCTTCCACGCCGGCCACGTTGTCGGTAAGCGTGCAGCCCGTCAGCGTTGGGTTGCTTTCGCTGCAGTAGACGCCGCCGCCGGCAAGAGCATATCCGCCCGTGATCGTCAGTTCTGCAACAACTGACTCTGGTCCTTCACCATTGTGGAAATAGAACCCCCGGTGCGGCTCATCCTCCGTTCCCTGGCCATCAATCACACATAACGCCGGATCGCCGGAGGCGCTGCGCACTGTGATGGCTTTGCCGGCGAAGTCGAGGTCGCGGTTACCGTCGCCGGTATATGTGCCGTCGGCGATGATCACCACGTCCCCATCGCCGGCCGCATCAATCGCCGCCTGGATTGTCTCATAGTCTTCCGGCACGTGCAGTTCGGCTGCTCGCACGGCGCTGCCCGGCGTCAGCAACACGATCACGGCACCGACAACAGCCAATCCGCGCAGAAACTCCGCGCTGCCGATTTGAGTTCGACTCTTGCCGTTTAACATGATCTTCCCCTATGAAACAGGAGCAGAATCGGATCAATCCCTCGTGGCCAGTCCACACAACCAGTCTACGCGCCCGGGGCGGCTTATCACAAGGATAATTCCGGGGAGAACCGAGTAGGGAATCGAGGGTTGCGCGATGGGGCGGGGTGGTGGTGACACGGTGAGTGGCACTGTCGGCGCTGCGAGTAATCGCCGGGGAAGTGCTCCTGCTGACACAGCAATGATACGCTGACACCGGGTGGTACGCAGTGTGTGGGCAGGTAGAGGCCGTAGAGTTCATCGAAGCGGCCCTTGCGAGTGAACTCGACCGGCAGCGCGCGGATGTTGTTGGCCTGTGTCAAGTTTGAGCCCCCCAGCCTACGCGGCATTTTCCAACAGGATGCGGCACTCGGCGCGCGAAGCGATGTCAGGGGCCGGTGTAGCCGAGGTCGCGGGCCAGGGCGATCAGGTCGCGGTAGGGGTTCAGCGTGTAACGCGGCGTTATGTAGAACTGATAATAAACGCGTTCGAATGAGGCGTGGCCGTCGAAGTAGACCAGGTTGTTCATGTTCGGCGAGCCGTGGAAGTTGTATTGGTCGGTGTGCTCGTCGGGGTCCTGGTTGATAACGAGCAGCCAGTCATAGTCGCCGCCGGTGACGAGTCGGGCTTCGGGAACGGTGGGGCGGATGATGCGTTCGTGTCGGACGCGCTGGTCGAGCTCTGACCAGGTCAGGCGCGGGGCGTTCCAGGGGTGGTTGGGGGGTAGGTCGTCGCGATAACGCCGGCCCATCAGGACGGGGCTCATGATGTAGCTGTTCTGCGTGGCGGGTGTGTTGAAGCGGTCCCAGATGGACGTGTCGGCGGGGCAGCGGAAAACGTCCGGATTGGCGAGGTAGCGCTCGGTATAAAGACGGAACTTGCGGTGGGCGTTGAGGTCGGCGGGATACTCGCGGCGATAGTCCTGCTTGTACATCTCCCAGCCGACGGCGATCTGGCGCAGGTTGCTGCTGCACACGACGATGCTGGCGCGCTGGCGGGCCCGGCTGAGCGAAGGGAGCAGGATCGAAAGCAGCAGCACCACCACAGCGAGAACTATCAAGAGCTCGATGAGCGTGAAGGCCGGCGATAATCGGCGGCGTGACATGATCGAGGCTCATTGTTACCGGCGGCGCAGAATAGCGCGAACGTCTACGAGTAGCATCTGTTAAGAGCACGTGTGGCGTCGGCCAATGGCTGGTGCACGGGTTATTAGCCCGTGCCTCACTGCATTAGCCCATGTCACAGTTCTGTTAGTGGCTCAAATCCAGTCTAGGGGGTGGCGGTGGCGTGAGTCAACCATGTAATGGAGATGTCACAGTGGTGTCATGCGCGCGGGGCGCGGGAGGGTGAGTGGCCTGTGATTGGGGCGTGTGGCGGGCATTATCGGGGCGGCACGTCGATTGCTTCGGAGTGCGGGTGGAGAGTCGGGTGGTGCGCGCCCGGCGTCGACGGCAACAACAACTAACCTAGGCCGGAAAGGAAGGTGGCGTGATGGAGAAGCTACTGAGGTTGTCAGGTGTTGTGCTGGTGTTGGGTTGTGGGGCGTTGGTAATGGCAGATGATTCGGGGCCGGCGGCCCAGGATCTGGTGTCGGCGTCGCGTGGTGTGCTGTACGAGTTGCAGGAGGGCAGCACATTGTCGTACACGTATCGGGACGACACCGGCGCCATGAACACGCGGACGGTGGAGATTGAGGGTTGGTTCTGTAGGCAGGCTGGCAGCGTGCGTCCTTTGTACAATCTGGTGCACCTGAGTTTTCACAGTCTGGAGAGCACCCGGCCGGTGACGGTGACCGGTCGCGGGACGTACCAGGCACTGCAAGGTCACATTGTGCCGGAGCGCATGGATCTGGCGGTAGCGATCACCGGCTTCCCTCAGCCGGATGATGTGCAGGTTCGGCTGTCGAGCGGTGACGTGTGGCATTCAGAGGGTACGTTCCCGACGATCATCATTGACGTGCTTCAGGTGGTTTCGACGCCGGAGTGGTTCTACTCGATGCACCTGATTGCGACGCCGTTGCGTAACGTGGAGTTTTCGACTGACGAGAGTTTCAGTGGGGCGTCGCCCGCGGGTACGGAACGGTTGATCAGCGAAGGTGATCTGCTGCGTAACACGGGTGTGATTGTTCGCACGAATCGCGAGCTGATGCGGAATTTCCGCGTGATGCCGCCGATGCCGGACGTTGGTCTGGACGCGGTCAGCATGTGCCCGTGGTGCCCGCCGGAGCCGTGGCCGGGGCCTGCGGACGAGGCGCGGCGTTGCGTGATTTTCTCGATCGAGGACACGATCTGGTGCGAGTCTCTGGGCACGTGGTTGCAGCATGGTGATTTGCTGTGCGAACGTGGGACGATCTTCATGACTAATGGCGAGCTGATTGCGGAGTTTGGGTTGCTGATGTCCGACGAGGACGTTGGGTGTGATGCGGCGTACGTGGACGAGAGCGGCGAGGTATTTTTCTCGACCGAGATTGGTTTCTGGGTGGTGACGCCGGAGGGTTTGCGGCGTTGGATCAGTCCGGACGACATGCTGAGCAGTCGGGGCCGGGTGGTGAAGACGCTGGACGAGTTGCTGGGGCGTTTCAGCCCGATTGCGGTGCCGGCGTCGTTGGGTCTGGACGCGTTGTACGTGCTGGACAATGGCGAAGTGTATTTCTCGCTGGAGAGCGGTTTCTACGATGGTGTTTACGGAGCGATCTCGGATGGTGATCTGCTGAGTGATGCGGGTTACGTGGTAGCCCGGAACCGCGAGTTGATCGATCCGTTCCATCCGCGCGAGGCGCGTGATGCGGGTCTGGACGCCGTGCTGTTGAATGGGGAGCTGGGCTGCCTGACGCCGATACCGGAGGTGGTTCACGAGAGCGATTAGATGTTCGAGCGTGTTCTCGGCCGGGGGCGTACGCGGACGCTGTGATGCAGGCCGGGTATGCCCGCCGGCCGAGTAACGAATCCGGGCGAGCTTGAGGAGACAGGCGTGCGTATGCGTCTGTCGCCGGACGCCGCAAGCTCGCTTGTCCGCGGTCAGCGACGACGGGTTGTCAGTCGCTGGCCGCGGTTCTGCGCGCGGGGAGTGGGGCTTTGCACGGGCAAACATGCCACCCTCGTGAGTTTGCGGGCGGTCAGGGGCGGTGCTAGGCGCGCGGTGCGCGGGGTGGCAGAATATGGGCATGATGTCGGACCAACCCCGCCAGCGGGCGCGCCTGCGGCTTATCAATCCCAATTCGCCGTTGTCGAGCATTACCATGCCGCGGGTCATTCGCCGGATGACCTTCAGCCGGAAGGCGCTGTTTGCGCCGACGGGTTTGATGATCTGTGCGGCGGTTGTGCCGGAACACTGGGACGTCGAGCTGATCGACGAGTGCGCGCTCGATGCTCCGCACGTGCCGCGGGCCGACGTGGATCTGGTGGGTATCTCGGCGATGACGACGCAGGCGCGGCGGGCGTATGACCTGGCGGATGAATATCGGCGTCTGGGGGTGCCGGTGGTGCTGGGCGGGATTCACCCGAGTGCGTTGCCGGAGGAAGCGCTGCAACATGCCGACAGCGTCTGCCAGGGGGATGCGGAATCGACGCTACCGCATCTGATTGCGGATTTTGACGATGCGCGGGCACGTGGGCTGGAGCCGCGGACAGCTCTGAAGCCGCGTTACGACTGGGCCGAGTTTGAGACGGCGCCGATCGCTACGCCGCGGAAGGACGTGATTAACCCGGCGGACTATCTGGTCGCGAACCCGATCCAGACGACGCGTGGGTGTCCGCATAATTGTAATTTTTGCACGACGCCGGCGGTTTTCGGTCGGCGGTTTCGGCTGCGTTCGGTTAGCGACATCGTCGAGGAGATTCGGTCGGCCAAGGAGCGCCAGCGAGCGTGGTGTTACATCTTCGCGGACGACAACTTTGGCGGGAACCAGGCCTGGGCACTGGAGTTGTGCGAAGCGCTGAAGCCACTGAAGGTGGCCTGGGCGACACAGTGCGATGTTTTGATCAGCAGGAACGACAAGCTGCTGCGGGCGATGCGGGAGAGCGGCTGCGTGGGGCTGATCCTGGGGCTGGAGAGTCCGAAGACGGATACGCTGCGTGAGGCCGGCAAGAAGTTTGTCCAGCCGGACACTTATGGCGAGCGTATTCGCAAGATTCGGAGCTTTGATATCAGCCTGTGGGGGGCGTTCATCTTCGGGTTTGATCATGACACGTGGCAGGATTGCATGCAGGCTTGCCGGTTTGCGCAGCGCATGGACCTGGCAATGAGCTGCTATCCGATATTGACGCCCTATCCGGGGACGGAGTTTTTCCGGCAGTTTGAGCGTGAGGGGCGGATTCGCACGTACGATTGGGAGCGTTACAACGGTGCGTCGGTGGTGTTTGAGCCGAAGCAGATGACGCCGAAGGAGCTGCGGCACGCGCAGATGGCGGCGTTTGCGGAGTTTTATTCGCCGCGGTCGGCGTTTCGGCGGTTGCAATTGTGGCCGCTGAAACTGCGGGCGTGGGTGGCGAACGTGGCTTGCTGGCAGGGGGATTCAGTATTACTATCGCCACCATGGGCGGCAGACGCCGCGGTTCCGCGATTTTCTGGATCGTGATTCGCGTGCGTGGAACCACCCGGACGAGAGCTGGGCGCAGGAGTCGGCGGCAGGATCGGCCCAGGCGGGGCGGATGTGTGAGTGTGGCGGCGGACGTTGTGGCGGCGCCGACGGCGCGAAGCGCGGGGCGGCTCGGTCGCGGCGCATTGTCGTCGCGCGGCGCGGGGGTTTCGTGAGCGGCGTTAGCCGGTGGCGGATTGGTCAGTTATTGCGAGCCGGTCGGGAGACCTGATGATGGGCACGCGTTGCGCCTATATTGACTGTTTCAACGGGGTGGCGGGCGACATGATCCTCGGTGCGCTGCTTGATGCGGGCTGGTCGGCGGCGGAACTGACCGAGTTGCCGCGGCGTTTGAAGCTCTCCGGCGTGGTGGTTACGGCCGAGCGGGTTGATCGGGGCGGATTGGCGGCCATGCAGGTACGGGTCGATTGTCCGCAGTCGCAGCCGCACCGGCATTTGCCGGACATCATCGGCCTGCTGGCGGCGGGGGACCTTCCGGACGCGGTGCGGGAACGGTCGGGCCAGATTTTCATGCGGTTGGCCGAGGCCGAGGCGCGGGTGCACGGAACGCGTGTGGAGGAGGTTCATTTTCACGAGGTTGGGGCGGCCGACGCGATCATCGACATCGTCGGGGCGTGCGTCGGGTTGGCATCGCTGGGGGTGGAGCAGGTTCTGGCGACGCCGCTGCCGACCGGGAGCGGTACTGTGCAATGTGCTCATGGGGAACTGCCCGTGCCTGCTCCTGCGACGCTGGAGTTGTTGCGGGGGGTGCCGTTGAGCGGGGTGACGGTGAAGGGAGAGGCGGTTACGCCCACCGGGGCGGCTATTCTTGCGACGCTGTGTAACAGTTTTGCACCAATGCCGGCGATGGTGGCGTCCGGGATCGGTTACGGGGCGGGGACGCGGGAGCAGGTTGGCAGGCCGAACGTGGTGCGGGTGGTGTTGGGGGAGCTGGGTGGCGTGGAGGCGTCGGCTGAGGGGGGACGAGGTGGTCGTTCTGGAGGCTCAGGTGGATGATGCTACCGGGGAGGTGCTGGCGCATGCCTGTGAGCGGTTACTGGAAGGCGGTGCGCTCGATGCGTTCATTGTGCCGATAATTATGAAGAAAGGTCGTCCCGGGCAGTTGCTGACGGTGCTGGCGCCGCCGGCGGAGGCCGACGCGCTGGCCGAGGTGCTGCTGCGTGAGACGACCACGCTGGGTGTGCGTCGGCACGGATGTCGGCGGACCAAGGCGGCCCGCGAGCTGGTGACTGTCGAGACTTCGTTTGGGCCGATCCGAGTCAAGATCGGTCGGCGTGGCGGGGTGATTGTGCAGGCCAGCCCGGAGTATGAAGACTGTGTGCAGGCGGCGCGTCGCGGTGGCGTGACGCTGCGAGAAGTGCAGGAAGCAGCCCTGAGGCGATGGAACGCTGGTGAATTCGCCGGAGATGATCGCGACCCTGGATAGCGGCCTGATTACGCTGCTGGCCGTGCTATGTCTGGTGGTCATCTCGGTATCGATGTTGCGGCGTGCGCAGCAGCGGCCGGCGCGTAGCCGGGAACTCACACGGGAACAACTGGCCCGCCTGCGTGATCAGCGCGAGGTGAAGGACTCGATGGACGAGCTGCTGGTGCAGCTCGAGGATTTCTCGCGGCGGATCAATGCGCAGGTGGATACACGTTTTGCGAAGCTGGAAGCGCTGATCCGTGACGCGGACGATCGGATCGCGAAGCTGGGGCGGCTCGGGCAGCGATCGGGGGGAAGTGAGGCGGCGAAGAGCGGTCCGGGTGGTGCTGTTGGTGGGGGCGCGGCGGATCGATCGGACGAGTTTGAGCCGGGATTGTCGGGGTGGTAGCGCCGGCGGATGGTGGTGTTAATGACGCGGCGGGGAATGGGGAGTCGGCTGAGGCGCGGGCGGAGGAGAGTACGCCGCGTGTTCCGCGGACGCGCGAGGAGCGTTTTCAGCGTATCTATGACCTGGCTGACAGCGGGTCGTCCGCGATGGCGATTGCGGACGCGCTCCAGATTCCGCTGGGCGAGGTTGAGCTGATCCTGGGTTTGCGGAAGTTCTAGGCGAGCGTGGGCGTGGGGTGTTTCGTTGTTAGTTAGTCTGGCGTTAAGCGCGGCTCAGGGCGCGGGTGGCTAGGGTGCGCAGGCGGCGGAGGTTGATGGCGTCCCATTCGCGGCCCTGCGGGTCTTCACCCTTGGGGGTTTCGAGGATCATGGGCAGGCCGACGAAACGGGTGTCCCCCAACAGGTTGGCGAAGCCGGCGCTGCCGATCTGGCCGTGGCCGATGTGTTCGTGGCGATCAACACGGGAGCCGCAGGGGGTTTTGCTGTCGTTGAGGTGCCAGCAGCGGATGCGCTCGAGGCCGACGGTGCGGCCCAGTTCGGCGATGAGCTCGGCGTAACGATCGGGCTGGCGCAGGTCCCAGCCGGCGGCGAAAACGTGACAGGTGTCGACGCAGACGCCGACGCGCTGCGACGCGTGCACATGCGCGATGATGTCCTGGAGTTCGGTGGGGGTGTTGCCGAGGTTGTTACCCTGGCCTGCGGTGGTTTCGAGCAGGACCTGGGTGGTGGTCGCGGGAGAATTGTCGAGCACGCGGTTTAGGCTGTCGGCGACGCGCTGGCAGCCGGCGGCGCGGTCGCCGTCGGTGGCGGAGCCGGGATGTACGACGAGGTAGGCGATGTCGAGTTGGTTACAACGCTGCAATTCGTCGGCGAATGCGGTGCAGCTACGTTCGCGCAGCGCCGGGTCGGTGGCGGCGAGGTTGATGAGGTAGGCGGCGTGGGCGACGACCGGGCCGAGGTCGAGCTGTGGTAGCAGCTCGTGCCAGCGCTGGAGGTCGTCCGGGGCGATGGGTGGAGCGTCCCAGCGGCGCTGGTTTTTGACGAAGATCTGGAGCGCTCGGCAGCGCAGCCGGCGTGCGGTGAGCAGCGCCTGATGCAGTCCGCCGGCGACGGAGTGGTGGGCGCCAAGTCGATGGGTTTGTCTGTTGTCGTTATTCATGTTGATGTTTTTGACGGCGGACATTGCTTTCGATCTAATGGCAGCGTGTAGCTGTATGGAGTTTAGTCGGCTGGGGTGGTTTGTGGGCGCTGGAAGTGCAGGCGAAATCGACATTGATACTGGCCTCGGGCAGTCCGCGACGCAAAAGGCTGCTCGCGGAGGTTTGTTCGGATTTTGAGGTGATACCCTGTCCGCACGAGGAGCCGCGATTGCGGTCGGAGCAGGTTACGCCGGAGCGTTGGGCGTTGGCGCTGGCGTATTTCAAGGCCCGTGCGGTGGCCGAGCTTCATCCGGGGCGGTGGGTGCTGGGAGCGGACACGCTGGTTCACTGTGATGGGCGGATTCTGGGCAAGCCGCGCGACGAGGACGATGCGCGTGAAATGCTGATCCTTCAGGCTGAGGCACCGGCAGACGTGATTACCGGGTTGTGTCTGCTGTGTCACGCGGAGAATCAGCAGCGCGTGGCGGCCTATGGCAGCACGCGCGTGTGGATGCGTGCAGATAAGGATGTGCGGGAGGAGTACTTGCGCAGCGGCGACTGGGCGGGAAAGGCGGGTGCGTATGGGATTCAGACGGTCGGCGATCGGTTGGTAGATCGGATTGAGGGTAGTTTCACGAATGTAATGGGGCTGCCGCTCGAGTTGCTGAGTCGCTTGCTGGCGGATCTGGATGGGCGGATATCGGGCGTCGTGGCGCGCACGGAATCGGCGGCGCGACGGACGCCGGGCGGTGCCGGTGGCTGATAAAGTCTGGCTCCAGGTGTGTGTGAGAGCTATCATAGAAGTAGGTGAATCCCGCACGGCGGCCGGACGATACGCAGGCCGGGGCGCAGCGCTCTCGGCGGACGTGCCGCGTGGTTAGTCGTGGGGAGCGCTCTTGGTGTGATAGGTAACGAGCAGATGGCGACCAGACTCGACACGGCGATAGGCGATTATCTGAAGCAGATCAAGCAGTATCCGCTGCTGACGCCGGAGGAAGAGCGTGAGCTGGCGACGCAGATCCGCGCGAAAGGTGATGCTGAGGAGCAGTTTGCGCAGGGGGAGCTGGGAACGCGAGATTACGAGCGAATTCAGCATGAGGCGGCGGCGGCGCGCGATCGGATGATTCAGGCGAACCTGCGGCTGGTCATCAGCGTGGCGAAGAACTTCCGCAATCGCGGTCTGCCGATGGAAGACCTGGTCAACGAGGGGAACGTGGGGTTGATGAACGCGGTGGATCGCTACGATCCGGAGGTGGGGTCGCGGTTCAGCACGTACGCGGGTTACTGGATCGATCAGGCGATTCGGCGGGCGGTGCAGAACTCGCAGCAGATGATCCACATTCCGAGCTATCTGATGGAGCAGATCGGGCACATGCGTCTGGCGATGCGTGAGCTGGAGGAGGAATTGGGTCGGCCGCCGTCGATGCCGGAGCTGGCGACGCACATGGAGATCACGCCGCGGAAGGCGAAGGCGATTTCGCAGGCGATCCGGGCGTGCACGACGCGGATGCAAGGGAGCGCGACGCTGGACGGTGAAAACACGCTGAGCGATTCGCTGGCAGATACGCGAACGCCGGCGCCATTTGAGGCGGTTTTCAACCAGTCTGATTCGGAATTCGTGACGCGGATGCTGGATCGGATCACGGAGCGGGAAGCGCTGGTGCTGAAGCTGCGCTATGGGTTGAACGATCGCCGGGGCAAGCGTATGACGCTGAAAGAGATTGGCGAAGAGGTGGGGCTGACACGCGAGCGCGTGCGGCAGATCGAGCGCGAAGCGAAACGCAAGCTCGAAGAATACGTCAAGGAATACATGTAACGACCGGGATCAATGATGTTACATGAACGCCCCGCGGTTCAAACCACTGCGGGGCAGTTTTTTGCGCCGATCTTGTGGATGGAGTTACGGCCAGGGGGGGTTGGTGATGGTTGTGGTGAACCTGGCGAGGCGGCGCTCCGTGGGGTACAGGAAGGCCAGTGCGATCAACGCGATGATCGGTGCCGCGAGTGCTGCCCACTGGCCGGTGATCAGCAGGACGACCGTGCCGAAGAGGCCAAAGCCTTCGGCCATGGCGGCCCCGATGAGCGTCAGCGTGTGGAAGGTGGGGGCCAGCTCGGCGGGGTCGATCTCGCTGGTGGATCTTTCCTCGAATCGGGCGCGGAGCTTGCCAAGCATGCTTCGGCGCAGCAGGGGGTAGGCGATGATTCCGAAGAGAGCGACGGCTCCCAGTGCCAGGAGCAGGGACGGCGCAGATTCGCTGTTGGTCTTGACGACTCCGGTGTGGACGAAAACCACGGTGACGATGGCGAACATGACGATGCCGCCGGCCATCGAGGAGTTGACAATTCGGCCGGCGAGAAGCGGGTTGCTGCGGATGAGCGGGTCCATGAACTGGTCTCCCTAATCGGGGCCCCGTGAGTCCTGAGCGTATGATAGTGCCAGACGCGTGGCAGCGTAACAACGGGGGGCGCCCCGGCACCGCGGTGATTCAGTAGCCGGGGACGCCGGGGATGAAGGGCATGATGATTGAGACGGCGATGAGAATGATGATGATCCACTCGAGGACTTCCATCCGGCGGATGGCGTTCCAGTCGGCGATGCGCTGGAAGATGCTCTCGATGGTCTGGAGCTTGCGCAGGATGCTGCGGTCCCAGTCCTGGAGGTGGAAACGCTGCGAGACCAGGCGGTGTACGCGGGCGAGGTACTGGTCGCCGAGCAGCTTGAGCGCGTTGTTGACACCCTCGTAGAGCAGGGCGCTGTCCATCTGCATCTCGGCGACACGGCGCAGGTCGGCGGCCCGGGCGCCCAGGAACATGCCCAGCAGCCGGCGTTGGGCCGAGGTTTCGTAGGCGCGGTCGAGGGCTTCGTCGAGCCGGTCGTCGAGGTAACGCAGCTCCAGAAGTTCTACATTGGCGAATTCTAGGACGGCGCGCACGTCGTCGGCGTCGTTGTCGAGTAGCAGGGCGGCGTTCCAGTCGATCAGCGTGCGGTCGGTGGGCGTGAATGAAATCTGGCAACTCAGCGCGTCGCGTACTTCTTCGTCGGACAGCTCCACCGCTTCGGCGCGCAGGATGCGTGCCAGCAGCCCGCCGTGAGCGGCGATCAGCTCGGTTGCCGATATGGCCGGCTCGAGCTGCTCGATCTGGTAGATGACGTAATCTTCAACGCGGTCGGAGATCGTGGGCTTGTTGATGGCTGGGCCGATCGACTGGACCAGCTCCTCGACGATGCGTGTGGCCTGGGTGTTCAGTTCGGGGTGGTCCCAGATGGCGTCGCTCAGATCGAGCAGATCGCTCAGGGGTCCCGTGAGCGGCAGCTCGAACTGCACCGAGACGGCTCCGAAATCGTAGATGGTGGCCTCGATGTCGGTGGCGGCAGCGTAGCGTCCGAGTTGGATCGGCGGCACGGTCAGCGCGACGCGCAGTGGGGCGGGTTGATACTCGAAGTAGTTGGGCGTTCGGCGACGGTGCCGGATGTGCCCGCGCTGCTGGTTGGCGGTGATGCGCCGTTGGGCCTGCTCCAGATCGATGGCCAGGCCGACGTCACAGGCGAAAAGCACGTTGCAGCGGCCCTGGGCGATGTTTACCTGCCCGGTGGGATGCCGGTCGATCTGGGGGCGAGATTCGGGGTTCTGGTCAGTCATGGGCGAACTCGTCACAGGCCGGCGCTGGCCGAGAACGGGCGGTCAGGCGCGGGCCTGGTACTATTATCGGTATTTCCTGCGGTCGAGCGAAGTGTTCAGGGGGTGTATTCGGTGGCGATCCACTCGCGGTCGGGCTCAAAGATGGCCACCAGGTGGTCCATCTCCGGGTGACGGGCGGCGAAATGCCCGTAGACCAGTGACAGTTCGCTGGCGGCTTGTTCCTTGGTGTCGTGGGCCACGACCATGCGCCAAATGGCGGCGGCCGCCCCGGTGCGGTCGGCGCCCGCCTGACAATGGAGCAGGATGGGGTGCTCGGCCGTCGTGAAGGTGTCGTACAGCTCCAGCAGCGTCTCGCGTGAGGGCAGCGAGTTGGCGCTCATGCGTACGTCGACGTGGGTGATGCCGAGCTCGTCGGCGACGCGGACTTCGTTCTGGTACCAGGCGCGGTCCTCGTTTTCGCCGCGGAGGTTGATGATGGTGCGGATACCGTACTCGTCGACGACCAGGCGCAGGGTGGTTTCGTCGAGCTGGGCGGAGCGGTAAGCCTGGCCGTCCTTGATGATGCGGAAGTTGTCGAAGACGGTCAGCGGGGCATAGCCGTCGGCAGCGCCCAGGCCACAGCCGGCGATCAGGGCGGTCAGAGTTACGAATATTCCGCTGGCGATGCGTCGGGCTGGGCCCATGCTGGATCTCCGTTGGCTCGATGTTATTCTAAACAGCTGCTCACGATCATGCGACAGGCCGTCGGAGTCGCCGTTTGTTGCTCGCGACACGCCTCGTTTCGGCGGCCCGCAGGATCGAAGGCCAAACAGGCGCCGGCTCGTAAGTGCCTGCGAATCAATCTGTTACAAGGCGCCGCGCGTTCTTGGGCGGCTATTTAGCGGGTGGACAGCGTGTCGGCCGGCGCAGTGCTGCTGGTGGCGAGTTTGACGCGCAGGGTTTCGAATTCGTCGATCAGGCGTTCGAAGCGGCGCATGGTGGCTTCGATCGGCTGTGGGCTGGTCATGTCGACGCCGGCGGCGCGCAGCAGGTCGAGCGGATAGTCGGACGAGCCGGCCTTAAGCAGTTTGATATAGCGGTCGAGCACGCCCGGCTCATTGGTCAGGATGCGTTCGGCCAGGGTGGCGGCGGCGCAGTAGCTGGTCGCGTAGCGATACACGTAGTGATTCATGTAGAAGTGCGGGATACGTGCCCAGTAGGGGGCACCTTCCTCGTCGCGGACGAGTTGCGGGCCCCAGTAGCGCTGGAACGTGTCGAGGTAGAGGTTGCCCATGCGCTCGGCGGTCAGCGGCTTGCCCCGCAACGCGACATCGTGGATGGCGTATTCGAACTCGGCGAACATGACCTGACGGAAGAAGGTGCCGCGGAGATTGTCGATCTGCTCGTTGAGCAGGCGCAGACGCTCGCGGTCGGATGTGGCTGTTTTCAGTAGGTATTCTTCGAGCAGGATTTCGTTGAGGATGGCGGGGATTTCGGCGATGAAGTAGCTGTATTGGCCGTAGACCTTGGGCTGGTTCTGGTGCGTGAAGTGGCTGTGCAGCGAGTGGCCCATTTCGTGGGCGATGACGGAGACGTCGCGGCGGGTGCCGTTGTAGTTGATGAGGATGTAGGGGGGGGTGTCGTATGAGCCCCAGGAGTAGCCGCCGGCGCGTTTGCCCTGCGTTTCGTAGACATCGATCCAGCGGCGCTCGAAGCCGGCGCGCAGGACCCGAACATATCCGTCACCGAGCGGTTCGAGGGCGGCGATGATGCTCTCGACGGCGTCATCGTAGGGGATTTCTTCGTCGGTACCGGTGATGAGCGGGCAGTAGAGGTCCCACACGTGCAACTCGTCGACGTCCAGGATTTGTTTGCGGAGTTCGGCCCAGCGGTGCAGTAGGGGCAGGTTGTCCTTGACGGTCTCGACGAGGTTGGCGTAGACGGCATCGGGGAGGTTGTCGGGGAAGAGGGTGGTCTGTAGCGGGTGGTCAAAGCCGCGCGCCTGGGCGAGGAAATTATCGCGTTGGACAGCGGCGGCGAGCGTGGCGGCAAAGGTGTTCTGGAAGTTGTGGTAGCTGGTCATCGTTCCCAGGAAGGCGTCGCGGCGGACACGTCGATCCGGAGAGCGGATGAGCTTGTCAAAGCGCGCACCGCTGAGCGTGATCTCTTGGCCGTCGGCGTCGCGGATCGTTTCACGCGTCATCTCGGCGTTTCGGAGCGAGTTGTAGATGGCGTCGGGACTCTGGGCGAGGTTGCCGGTCATGGCCAGCAGGGCTTCCTGCGCGGGTGGCAGCGTGTGCTCCTTCTGACGCAGGACGTCGTCGATGAAGTGGGTATACTCGGCCAGCAGCGGGTATTGGGGGAGCCATTCGTCGAACTGCTCGCGCGGGATCTGCTGGAGCGTGGGTTCGAGCCAGGCGGAGGCTGCTTCGAATCTGGTCAGGAGACTGGTAGCGCGTCCTTTCAGTGCCAGGGCGTCCTGGTCGCGTGTGTCCTGGTCGGAGAGTTGGTATGCATACACGAGCAGCTTGTCGATCAGCCAGCGGGTGTCGTTGCACAGGGCGAGGTCGGAGAGCAGGGTTTTCGAGGTGTCGATGGTTCGGTCGCGGGCCTGTTCGAGCCCGGCGACGCGCTTCTCGGCCGATTCGTAGTCTGCCTCCCATTCGTCGAGACCAAAGTAAATCATGCTCAGGTCCCAGCGGTACTTGGCGGGGATCTCGTCGCGGGTGGGGAGGGCCTGCTGGGCAGTTGCGGCAGTGGCTGAGAGCGTGGCCAAGAGGAGGCCCGCTATGATGTGCAAACGATTGATCGATTTCATATCGCTCGACTCCTGGTTGTTGTGGCCGACCGCGGGCGATGCGGCTGGAGAGTAGTGTACCTGCTCGGCGGCCACGAATCATGGGCAGGTCCGAGGCCGGTTGGTCGGCGGCGGAAGTGCTGGCAGGGGGGGGAATTACTGTTTTGGAAGTTCGATGGGCGTTATACAATGTTTGGCAGGAGGAAGGTCAGAGGTGCGCGCGGCGCACGCCGTCGACCGGGCGCGGGAGCGTACTCCGGCCGGGAGGCGGCGCAGGAGGAGGCAGTCAAGTGAACTCAGTTCATCGATTCAGCGGGGGATGTAGTGTGGTCATGGCAGTGGTGTTTGTGTTGGTGACGCTGTCGGCGGTGCGTGCCGCAGGCGGTGTCGGTACGGAATTGCGCAGCCAGCAGCAGCCGGCGAAGGTGGCGGAGTGGCAGATGCCCGGAGCGGGGGCGGTGCGTGCGTTGGACTGTCCGGGAAACGCGATCTTCGGGCAGGCGCCGCAAACCAGCGGGGGCGTGATTGTCCTGGCTACGAGCGAGCTGGACGTGAATGGCGTGGAGTATCGGCGGTATGAGCACTTCTCGGGCGCGAGTTGTGAGTTCGGTATTGGCAGCATCCGCTGGTGGGGGCTGTTCAGTCATCAGGTTGGCGGCGGTTGGGAGGAGTGCATCGAATCGACGCCGATGTTCCGGCTGGAGTTCTGGTCTGATGACGAGGGTGAGCCGGGAGATCTGCTGTGCAGTTCGGACCAGATGCCCAACGTCACGCCGACGGGGGTGTACCTGGCCGGGGTCGAGCTCCTGGAGTTCAGCACCGATGACGGGTTTGGGGTGAACTGCATGCTCGAGGCCGGCTGGATCATGATCCAGGGTCTGGGCGACAGCGACTGCTGGTTCCTGTGGCTCAGCTCGATGGGCGGCGATATGCAATCGCTGGTTGATCGCGGAGCGGGTCTGGAGATCGTGGGCTACGACCTGAGCCTGTGCCTGCAATGTGGGGATCCGGTGTACGGGGCGTGTTGTGAGGACTGGCTGGAGACGTGTACGGAGGGTGTTGAGATTCACGATTGCCTGGGCGAAGGGCTGCGCTACGCGGCGAATCAGAGTTGTGCCGACCTGGGCCCGCTCTGTGGGCAGCAGACCGGCGCGTGCTGTTATACCAGTGGCAGTTGTGCGATCACGACGCGTGGGGTGTGTGAATATGCCGGTGGGGATATGAACTGCGACGGTGTCGTCAACTTCAACGACGTGGATCCGTTCGTGCTGGCGCTGGTTAGCCCGGCGGCATACTACCCGGCGTATCCGGAATGCAACTATCACAATGGTGACTTGGACGACAGCGGGCTGGTCAATTTCGACGACATCGACCCGTTTGTGACGATACTGATCGAAGGCGGTGACGTAGATGTGGCCGGCACCTGGCTCGGTCCGGATACCAGTTGCGACGAGTGTGACTAGTACACCTTCTCATAAGTTGCACATCGCAAGTGGAGCGGGCGCCCCGCCCGCCACGCCTCGATTGCCGAACGAAGACGGCGGGCGAGACGCCCGCCCCACCTCTCCTAAGATGCAAACAGCTAGAGAGACTACGCTAGGGTCTGTTTCAGAGCTGTAGCACTGGCTTGCGGCCAGTGGGAATCATCTGCTGGAAGCTATCCCAGCCAGTAGCGTCGGGCGCTACGGTTGCCGTTGGCGAGTTGCTTAGGCGGGCTTCCAGTCGATGACCTTGAGCTCGACGCTGCGCCGGCCGTTCCACTCATTCAGCAGGGGTTCGAACGCGAGCCGAACGTGGCGGTGCTCGCAGAGCAGGTCGGCCTGAGGGGCGAGCCCGAAGCCGATAGCCTTGCGGTAGGTTTGCCCCTGGCGGACGTTAAGCTGGAGGTGGTTGCCGGTGCGGCCGACGACGCGTGGCTCGTCGATGATTTCGACGGGTGTGGTTGCCAGTTTGGGGCGGGGGTTGCCGGTGCCGAAGGGGGGCCATCGACATGATCGAGGTGACTGTCGGGCTGGTCAGGGCGGCCAGCGTGACTTCGTCGTCGAGGTGCAGGCGGGGGCGGAGATCGGCCGGCGTAAGTCGGCGGTCGGCTTCGGCGAGGAAGGCGTCGGTGAACTGGTCCAGGTGGTCAGCGTGAACCTTGATGCCGGCGGCCATGGCGTGCCCGCCGTGACTGATGAGGTGGTCGGCGCAGCGGTGGAGGGCCTCGTGCAGCGGGAAGTGGCGGACGCTGCGTCCGGATCCCTGGCCGACGTCGCCGTTGAGGGCGATGAGAAAGGTGGGGCGGTGGAAACGGTCGACCAGACGGGCGGCGACGATGCCGATTACGCCGGGATGCCAGTCGGCGTCTGCGAGGACAATGGCGCGGCGGCTGTCGCGGTCGAAGCCGAGCTCGGAGACACGCTCGATGGCCTGCTTGGTGATGGAGCGTTCGAGGTTTTGTCGTTGGCGGTTGTGTGCGTCGAGGGTGGTGGCGATTTCGCGGGCGCGGTGGGGGTTGGCGCGGGTGAAGAGTTCGACGGCGAGGCGGGCATGGCCCATGCGGCCGACAGCGTTGAGGCGCGGGGCGATCATGAAGCCGACGTCGTAGTCGTCCAGGCGTTTGCGCTCGTTGAGGCCGGCGACTTCGAGCAGGGCGCGCAGCCCGGGGTTGGTGGATTGACGCAGTCGCTGGAGGCCGATGGTGCAGAGCACGCGGTTCTCGCCGAGGAGCGGGACGACGTCGGCGATTAGTCCGAGTGCGGTCAGTGCCAGGGCGTCCTGGAGGAAGGTGCGGAAGTCCGGGTTCACTCGTTGGGCCCCGCCGACCTGCTGGCCGAGAGCCCAGGCGACCTTGAGTGCGACGCCGGCGCCGGAGAGGTGCGGGTTGGGACTGTCGCCGCAGGCGGTGGGGTGGACGATGGCGTCGGCGGGCGGGGGTTCATCGCCGGGCTGGTGGTGGTCGGTGATGATCAGTTCGATGCCGAGTTCGCGGGCGCGGTTGGCTTCGGCGACGGCGGTGATGCCGCAATCGACGGTGATGATGAGCTGGGCACCGTCGGCGGCGAGTTGTTCGAGCGCTTCGCGGTTGAGGCCGTAACCTTCTTCGAGTCGACTGGGAATATAGAAGGAGACGTCGGCGCCGTCGAGTCGAAGGGCATGCCAGAGGATGGCGGTTGCGGTGACGCCGTCGACGTCGTAGTCGCCGTAGATAACGATGCGTCGTTTATTTTTGGCGGCGGCATGTAGGCGGGCGGCGGCGTCGACTGTGCCGGGGAGAGCGTCGGGCGGCAGCAGAGTCTTTGGCTCGGGGTTGAGAAAGCTGCGGACGTCGGCGGCCGACGTGACGCCGCGGGCCAGGAGCAACTGCGCGAGTAGCGGGCTGACGCCGGCCTCGTCGGCGAGCGCGGCGCGCTGCGCGTGCGGGGCGGCGATGATCCATTCACGCTCGACGGGCGACGGGGTGATTGCTGATTCTCCTTGCAAGCGGTCGGCGGCGGGCGTGCCCTTCAACGGAACTCTATGTAGCGCTGGAGCAGCACGCCATAGCGGCCCACGATCTCTTCCGTGATGTTTGCCGGGTTGGTCCAGACGGCCAGGTCGAGGCCGGTGTGGATCGGGTTACGCGGCAGCGGCTGCTGGGACAGGTTGCCGATGGTGGCGGCGATGAGCTTCATGGCGTTTTCGGTGGCGCCTTTTAGGTGGCCGATGATCTCGGCCAGCAGGGCCTGCCGGTCTTTGGCGGAATTGGCCGGACGCCAGCAGTCATAATCAGTGACCAGGGCGAGCATGGCGTAGGAGATTTCGGCCTCGCGGGCGAGCTTGGCCTCGGGCATGACGGTCATGCCGATGAGGTCGCCGTTCCAGTCGCGGTGCATACGCGACTCGGCGATGGTGCTGAAGGCGGGGCCCTCCATGCAGACGTATGTGCCGCCGTCGTGCACGCGGCAGTCGACCTGTTCGGCCGAGGACCGCAGCGCGTGGCGCAGGTCGGAGCAGAAGGGCTCGGCGAATTCGACGTGTACGGCGAGGCCTTCGTCGTAGAAGGTCGGCGTGCGTCGATAGGTGCGGTCGATGATCTGGTCACAGATGACCAGATCGCGCGGGCGCAGCTCTTCGCGCAGCGAGCCGACGGCGCCGCTGGCGATGATGTGGGTGACGCCGAGGGATTTGAGGGCGTAGATATTGGCGCGGTAGGGGACCTGGGCGGGGTTGAGGAGGTGTCCTTCGCCATGGCGGGCGAGGAGGGCGACGTGGTTGCCCTGCCATTCGACAACTCGCACCGGGCCACTGGGTTCACCGAAGGGGGTGGGTACGTTGTAGGCGCGGCCGCCGGTTTCGCCGAAGAGTGCCTCGCCGAGTCCCGTACCGCCGATAACTCCGATCATGATGTGCTCCGGAAGCGTGTCGGCCGCGCGCCGACATGGTGTTCGTTAGGAGCCGGATTATACGGGATGTGCGGGGTGTTGTGGCGTGGGGGATAAACGACAACCGCCGCGGATCGGCGTGTTTGCCGAGCCGCGGCGGCTAATCGTCGGGCGAATAGCCCGTGGGGATTGCCTTGAGCTTCTGTCAGTTACGACGTAGTTACTTGGTCCGCGGGGTTTCCGCGTGGCTGGCCGGAATCACGTCGCCAGTATTCGACCAGTCGTTCTGAGTGCGGCTCTTGGCCAGCCGCATGTCCCAATCCTCCATCGCGGTGCGCTGCATCTCGCGCTGTTTCCGAGCGAGTTCAGCGAGCCGGGTGTGAGTGGCCTCGCGGGCGGCCTGGGCCTGGGCGAGGGCGGTTTCCACACTGGTGCGACGGAATGAGTTGTCGAGGAAAGACTCGGTGTGGGCGATGGTGCGCTCCGCGTCGACCTGTGCCAGGCGGGCGTCGAAGAGCGACGTCACCGACTGCTGCTGGGCCTTGGCGATGCGGCGTTGCGACTGGGCCACCGCCGTCGTTACGTCGGCCTGCGAGTGGATCGCGACGTCTTCGGCTTCGCAGCGGGCCTCGGTCTGCTCACGATTGGTGCGGGCCTCGGCGACGGTGCGATCCAGTTCGGCCTCGTCGCGGACCTGCTGGACATAGAGCTCGTCGCGGTCACGCTGGAGCTCGGCCAGAGTCAGGGCCTGCTGGAGTATATCCTGGGCCTCGATGTGCTTCAACTCGACCTGGTTCTTGCGGCCAAAGACCTCGGCCTCGACCAGGGCCTGCTCGTAGTTCGCCCGGGCGATGATCGTGTTGGTCTCGAGCTGGCGATCGAGCTTGGCGAGCTCGGCCTGAAGGGTCTGCTCGGCCGTTTCGATCTGCTGCTCGATCTGCAGGGCCAGGGCCTCGTCGCTACGCTCGATGCTGCTGGCTTCGGCGAGCAACTGGGCTACCTCGGCGTCGCCACGCTCCTGGGTGGCCTGGACCTCGGCGGCCAGGGCTTGGGCCTCGGCCGCGCCATTCTGGGCGACCACTTCGCTTTCCTTGCGGAGCGCCTCGGACTTGGCGTTGGCCATGTCGAACTCGGTCTTGGCCCGCGCTCGGAGTTCGGTTGCCTCAGCGATGGCTTCCTTGCGGAAGGCCGAAGCTTCGGTAATGGCGCGGTTATAGGACGACTTGGCTACGGCCAGGTCGGCTTCGCACTGGGCGGTGCGCTCGGCGTACTCGGCTTCGGCCTTACGCTCGAGGGCGTCGGCGGTGGCGTGCTGCTCGGCGGCCAGCGCGAGCTGCTGCTGGCGGACCGCTTCGAGCTTCTTCTTCTCTTCGGTGTAGGTTGCGTGCAGGGCCGTCTCCTGGGCGTCGGCTCGGGCGCGCTCGCGCATCACCTTGGCCAGGGACGCTCGATACTCGGCCACGTGCTCGGGCTCGACCCGCGGGGTGACCTGGGCCACCTCGGGCACCGGAGGCACATCGTGCAGGCTCCGGTCGGGGCCCGCGGGCTTGGCGGTCTTGTCGGAGAACTCGACGTTGCCGCGCTGGAGCTTCTGGGCCAGCTCCACGAGGATCTCCTCGCGGATGCGGGCGGCCTCAGCTTCGGCGTCGGCGATGAGCCTGGTCATCTGGGCTTCGGCCAGCGTGTCCTGGTGCTCGGCCGTCTCGCGCATGGCATTGGCACGGGCTTCGGCTTCGGCCTTGATGAACTCGCTGTGAGCGATCTGCTCAAGCCGATTCGACCTGGCGCGGATCTTCTCGACCTCGGCCAGCATTTGCTTCAGCCAGGCGTCGGCGTCGGTGAGGTTCTTGGTGAAGCCGGACTCGGCCGTCTGGATGGTGACGTTGGCGTCGCCACGGAGACGCTCGATTTCGGCCAGGCCCTTGTCGTAGGACGCGTGTGCCTGGGCGGCGGACTGCTCGTAGGCGGCCTGGGCCTTCTGGCGTTCGGACTTGGCCGCGGCAACCTTCAGTTCATATTTCTTCTGCGAGGCCTGGGACTCGAGCGCGGTGGCTCGGGCTTCGAGCTCGTTGGAGCTGGCCTGGCCGTTCTGGGCGACCGCGTCGGCCTGGGTGTGGAGACGCTCGGAATTGGCTTGGCTCTGCTGCCGGACGGTTTCGATCTGGCGGCGCAGCTCGTTGACGCGGGCGGTGGTCTGTTCGGTGACGGCGGTGCCCTCGGTTCGGAGTGCCGCGACGGTGGCGGCAGCACGCGAGCGGGTCACGCGGACCGCTTCGTGCATCTCGTCGATCTCCGCCAGGCCTTCCTTCTCGGTCGCGGCGCGCAGGACGCGCATCTTCTCGAGGCGGGCCTGCGACTGGGTGTAGTCGTGCTCGGCCTGGCTGATCAGATCGTTCTGCGTGCTCTGGCCTTCCTTGGCGAGCGCGGTTCGCAGGGTGATGTTGGCGTCGGCCTCGGCCTTGGCGTGGCGCTCGCGCGCGGCGAGCTCGGCGGCGCGGTTGGCGTGCCGGGCGGCGTATTCGGTCTTGAGCCGCTCGACTTCGGCCAGGGCGATGTCTTCCTGCGAGCGGGCGTCACGTCGGCGGGCCATGTTGTGGGCCATACGCTCACGCACGACGGCGTCGCGCTCGACCTCGGCGGCGTTGGCCGTGTCCAGTTTGGTCTGGACGTCGGCGATGCCGATGCGGGCTTCGCTGACATACGTATTCGGCAACTGATACTCGCGTGCCTGCTGGTGGATGTACCTCAGGGTTTCGGACGTGCGCTGGTTGGATTTCTCCAGCCGGGCGGTACGACCCTGCGTGGTCCTGGTGTTCGTGCTGGCACAGCCCACGAGGAACACCAGCCCCCAGGTTGCCGCCAGGAAGCTGGCAGCCTGCCACCCCCCGGCCCTTCCGATGCGGATTTGCCACTTCTGCTTGGACCTTGTCATCTGCTCTGACTCCTGTTCGGACCTGGTTGCGCTACACTTTTCTCGCCATTCCCCCCGGCGCCAGCACGGCGCATATCACTATCTATCAACTCTGTTCGGATGGTCGGTGCGGCGTCTTTAGCATGTGGGAATAACGCTGGTCCGGGGCGAAAAGGGTTCGGAACCCCACGTTCGAGCTGCCTGCGGCAGCCCAGAAAAGTCCGCTATGACTTGATCCGGAACGACTTGTGCCGGCGTGGCGAGTTGTATTCGGGGTCTGGCGTGGTTTCGGTCGGGCGGGGGGATTGGCAGCGCTATCAGGTCGGGAGGGAGCGATAACCAGCGGCGGCAACGGTTCCGGCGGACTCGCCGAGATGCCGCCCGGGACGAGTGCGTAAGGTTGCTGCGCGCGAAGATTGCGCGGGGCGGCCCGCTACCAGGTGGTGCCCTGGGGGCCGTCCTTGAGGTTTACGCCGATTGCTGCCAGCCGGTCGCGGATCTGGTCGCCGAGCTGGAAATTTTTGGAGGCGCGGGCCTCTTTGCGGAGGTCGACGAGCAGTTGGATCAACTGGTCGCGGGCGTCGTCGTCGTCGCCGCCGGCCTGGTCCTGCCAGCGCAGGCCGAGGGCGTCGCCGACGAGGCGCTGCATGAGCGTGTCGGCGGCGAGCAGGTCCTCCTGGCCCAGGCCGTCGCGGACCCAGGCGCTGGTCTGCCGGGCGAAATCGAAGGCGGTAGCGATGGCCGAGGCGGTGTTGAAATCCTCGTTCATCGCGTCGGTGAACTTCTTCTCGACCTCGGCCAGCTTGTCGCGGACCTGGTCGGAGGGTTTCCCGGGGGCGGCCTGGCGAGCGGCTCGCGACAGCTCACGCACCTGGTCACGCAGCTTGTACGAGCCCGACTCGGCGGCCTTCAGCGCGTCGTTCGAGAAGTCCAGCGGTGTGCGGTAGTGGCTGGTCAGGATGAAGTGGCGCACAACGACCGGCTCGAAGGTCTTGTCCAGCAGCCGATGACCTTCGTGGAACATCTCCTTGAGCAGGACCGAGTTGCCCAGGCTCTTGCCCATCTT
The DNA here is from genome assembly GCA_963666925.2 of Phycisphaerae bacterium. Taxonomy (GTDB): domain Bacteria; phylum Planctomycetota; class Phycisphaerae; order UBA1845; family Fen-1342; genus JANQFV01. The sequence goes on from CAXXTC010000007.1 coordinate 506,586, forward strand.
CTGGCCGTTGATGGTGCACATGTTGTTGTGTAGCCAGTAGCGGCAGAATTGCTGGCCGGTGCAGCACTCGGCCTGGGCGATCTCGCAGTCGTGGTGGGGGAACTGGTTTTCGAGGCCGCCGCCGTGGATGTCGAGCGTTTCGCCGATGTATTTCTGGCTCATCACGGAGCATTCGAGGTGCCAGCCGGGATAGCCGCGGCCCCAGGGGCTGGGCCACTGCATGATGTGGCCGGCCTCGGCGCGTTTCCAGACGGCGAAGTCGGCGGGGTGGCGTTTTTCCGCGTTGACCTCGATGCGGGCGCCGGCCTCCATCTCGTCGACGCTGCGTCCGCTGAGCTTGCCGTATTCCTTGAACGAGGCGACGTCGAAATAGACCGAGCCGTTGACTTCGTAGGCATGACCCTTTTCGAGCAGGGCCTGGACGCATTCGATCTGCTCGATGATGTGAGCGCTGGCCCGCGGCATGATGTCGGGCCGCAGGATGTTCATCGCGTCCATGTCTTCGAGGTAGCTGCGGGTGAAGATGTCGACCACCGCCATCGGGTGCAGGCCGCGGCGACGGGCTTCGGCGATGATCTTGTCCTCGCCGGCGTCCGCGTCGTCCGTTAGGTGGCCGACGTCGGTGATGTTCTGGACGTAGTTCACCTGGTAGCCGCCGAAGCGCAGCCAGCGCACGATCGCGTCAAAGCTGACGTAGCTCTTGGCGTGTCCCAGGTGGCTGTGTCCGTAGACCGTTGGTCCGCAGACGTACATCCCCACGCGTGGGGGGTTCAGCGGCTGGAATTCCTCGAGCTTACGGCCGAGCGTGTTGTAGATCTTCAGAGGCATGTTGCACCATCGGAGTATTCGGTAGTCACAGCACTACATTGTAGAACAATCGGCTCGGTCGCCCAACCCGCTCGAAGAATGGCGGTCTGGGCCGATAGTGGCTCCACGACGCCGGCCCGGCGGCCTACAATGCGTGCTGCCGAAGGTCCGACAACTCTGGAGGATTGCCGATGTTCCGTCACGTGTCCCACCCGCACCTTGTCGCAGTTCCGTTGCTCGTTGTCCTGCTGGTTGGTTTCGCGCCGCTGCGGGCTGCTCCGCCCAAGGTCGTCAGTGTTCGGCCCGCGGACGGCGATTTTGCGGTTGATCCGCAGGCCGACGAGATCCGCATCGAGTTTGACCAGGACATGAACCACGGCGGGCACTCCGTTTGTGGCGGCGGCGAATACTTCCCGAAGCTGCTCGGCCAGCCGCGGTGGGAGAGTGCACGTGTGTTCGTCATGAAAGTCCGGCTGGAGCCGAACCACGATTATGGCTTCAGCGTGAATTGCTCCACGGCGCGCAACTTCCGCAGCGTCGCGGGCGAGTCGGCTGAGGTCTACCCGGTGCAGTTCGCCACGGCCGGGGGGCACAGTGACGTGTCGCCGAAGAAACATGCGGCCTCTTTCAAGGAGCTGCGCCGGTTGCTGGATGATGAGTACTCGTACCGCGATGTGCACAAGGCGGATTGGGACAAGCTGTTTGCGGAGTATCGGGATCGGCTCTGCGGGGCCGAGACGCCGGAGCAGTTCGGGCGCTATGTAGGTCGGCTGCTGGCGGCGGCGAAGGATATTCACATCTCGGTGAAGCTGGGTGATCGTTACTTCATGTCTCACAGCCGGTCTGTTCCGCCCAACATGAATTACCGGAAGATGCCCGAGCTGGTGCCGCATCTTGTGCAGCGCAGCCAGGTGGTCTACACCGGGCGCTGGCCGGAAGGGATCGGCTACATCGCGATCTTAAGTTGGGGCAGCCGGAATGCGGAGGCGCTGGAGCCGGTCTATCACGAACTTGACGAGATGAAGGATTGCCGTGGACTAATCATTGACGTGCGGGCCAACAGTGGCGGGTCGGAATCGCTGGCGCAGGAATTCGCCGGCTGCTTCGTTGATAAGCCCGTCGTGTATGCCCGGCACGTGTTACGCGACAAGTCGGCGCCCGGCGGGTTCACGCCCCCGATTGATCGGGTTCTGCAACCCAGTGAGAATCGTCCGCAGTATCGCGGCAAGGTGGCGGTGCTGACCGGCCGTCACGTGATGAGCAGTTGCGAGGCGTTTCTGCTGATGATGAAGCAGGTGTCGAATTGCACGTTGGTGGGGGAGACATCCTACGGTGCCAGTGGCAACCCGCGTGGGCACGAGCTGCCGAACGGGGTGGTGGTAATGCTGCCGTGCTGGAAGCCGATGACGGTTGACGGCACGGAGTTTGAGGGCGTCGGGATTCCGCCGGACATAGAGGTCAAAGCGAACCCGGAGGATTTTGCCGAGCGAGATCCGGTTTTGGAGGCGGCGTTGGAGTACCTGCGGGAGTAGCGTGTTTTCAGAAACGCTCTGACGTGCAACTGTTCTTGAGCAGTGCTTTGGCCGGGCGGGAAGACCACTGCTCAAGAAGCAGTGGCACACTCGACAATTTCTGCAGGACGAAAAATCAGGGGGGAGTGACGCGCCGCGCAGGATTCGAACCTGCAACCTTCGGTTCCGTAGACCGATGCTCTATCCAGTTGAGCTAGCGGCGCTGCACTGATGTTCGAGACACGCCGATCCTGGTCGGCGTTTGCGATGCCCGGAACTGGATTCGAACCAGCACGGGGTTTAATCCCCACCAGGCCCTCAACCTGGCGCGTCTGCCAATTCCGCCACCCGGGCGTTGTGGTGCCACGCCTCAAAGGCGCGCATGTCGTAGGTTAGGATCGACGGGCCCGAGCGTCAAGAGCAGCGGGGTGGAAACCGGGTGATGCGGGTTGGGCGTCGGGTGGCAGAGGTGTATAGTGTTGCTCATGCGAAAACAGAAGGACACTATCGGGCTGATGCTCCTCGTGAGCGTGGTGGGGCTATGTGGATGCCAGCAGGGAGAGAAGCGACAGGCGCCGCCGCCGGACGCGCGCCGGCCGGTGCTGAAGAGCGAATCGGAGCTGGCGGCAGAGCAGGCCGAGCGGGTTGCCACGGGCGAGGTGGTGTCGACGACGTCGCCGGAATTGCGCTGGCGGGAGCAGCCGGCGCAGTCGGAGCGGCCGGCCGCCTGGACGCCGCCCGAGCCGATCACGCCCGATCCGGGGGCGATCCAGGCGGATCTACTGATTGTTGACAATCAAGTGATTACGGTGGCCGAGGTGTTGTACCCGTTGTGGCCGGAGATCGAGGAGCTGCGCCGGGCACAGACGGAAGCCGGTTTTCGCGAGCGGGTGAGCTTGCTGGTGCGGCGGGAGACGCAGCGTGAGATTGGCACGCTGCTGGTATATGCCAAGGCCCTGTCCGAATTGCAGGCTGGTCAGCGGGATATGCTGGATGCGGCCGTGGAGGCGGAACTGGAGCGGATCAAGGCCCGCGACTTCGGCGGCAGCGATGCGCGGTTGATGTCGCACCTGAATGATCACGGCCTGACGCTCGGTCAGTTTCGTGATGGGGTGTCGCGGGGCATGGTCGTGCAGCAGTACATGCGTGAGAAGCTGATACCGCTAATTCGGCCGACGCGGGGCGAGCTGATGGCGGAGTTTCGCCGGCGGGAGGCGGAGTTCTCGACGCCCGCGACGCGCGAGCTGTTGATGATGGAATTTCCCTTTGCGGCCTATCTGCCCAGTGACGTGACCTGGGAGCAGGCCAACTCCAGCCAGCGTGCCCAGGCCCAGCTCAAAGCCATGCGCGCGGCGCGCGGGGCCCATGAAGAATTGGCGGAGAAACCCTTCGCGGACGTGGCCCGGGCTGAATCGCGCGGGTTGCGGGTTGAGGAGGGCGGCTCGTGGGGGATGATCGGCCGGCCGTTGCAGCCGCCGTACGAGGCTGTCACCAAGCTCGTGTTCGATATGTTGGAGGGGCAATACAGCGACCCGACGGAGACTGAACGCGGCTGGTGTATCGTCGGCTGCGGGGCGATTCGGTCGGCGTCCAAGCGCGATTTCGCGGACGTACAAGACGAGCTGCGTGACCAGATCATGGAGCAGCGGTTCGCGAAGCTCTCCGTGGATTACATCCTCGACCTGGCCGAGGATGCGACCATCTCCTCACTCGGTGCGTTTGTGGATTCCGCGATCAAGCGGATCAAGGAGCGGCCGGTGGATACGGCCTCGTCTCAGTAGGGGCGCAGGGGAGCTGGCTGACAGGTTTTATCGGGGGGCGTAGACTTACGCCGTGCGGCGGTAGTGCGCGCCGCGGGAGGAGGTGTCTGTGCGGGCAGATCGACATAGTCAACGTGGGGCCAGCTTGGTCGCCACGCTTGTGGTCCTGGTGATTGCCGGGGTCATACTGGTGGTGGCGTGGAACTATCGGCAACATCGGCTGCGCGAGATGAGGAGCGCGGAAACGCCTGTGGAGCCGGCGGTGGCGACCTATGCGGGGGTGAGTGCGGCGGACCTGCCGCGCTACGAGGCGTACGCCTTTCATGTGCGGGCGTTCAAAGATCGTTTTGAGCGGGGCGTGAATTTCGATAAGTACGATGTGTACCTGGACGCGTTGTACGACCATTTCGGGCGGCTGCCGGAGGTCGAAGACGAGGACGAAGAAGAGCCGGAACTCAAGCAGGCGGCCAATGGTGTGGTGGATGCGTGCAATTGGGTCAAGGTGCGCTGGAAGAAACGCAGCGGGGATGACGATCCGCGGCTGGCCGAGGAGATCGCGCGGGCCCGCCGGAAGATCGACGCGTTTCTGCGGATCCACGAGCGCGTGCGGCGCGAGCTGTCGCCGGCGGACGAGCAATAAATCGCGTGGGGCGGGCGTCTCCGCCCGCCGTTTCCGTCCGGCAATCGAGGCATGGCGGGTGGGACGCCCGCCCCACCTGTGATGTGGAACCTATGAGAGAGCATGCCAGCGCTGGTGGAATTATGCGGGCGGCAGGACGGCGGTGCTTCCGCGGCGCGGCAATGATGTGTGAACCGGTACGCAGCATGAGGCGACGATGAGGGATCCGCGGCTGGAACAGTTGCGATTGTCGGGTCGGCCGGCGCATCCGGCGACATCGCGCGCCTGGCGGGAGTGGTGTTTCCTGCAAGTTGTGTGGCGCCATTTTCGCGTGCGTTTGCTCATCATCGTGCTGGTCGTGCTGGCGGGGGCGTGGCTGTTTCGGCTGTACGCGCCGGAAGAGCACCTGTCGATGCCGAAGGCGATGTTCTACACCTGGTCGCTGGTGTTTGGAGAGCCGCCGGCCGATTTTCCGTCCTGCCTGGTGTTGCAGGGGTTGTATTTCGTCATGCCCGTGGTCGGGCTGATAGTGATTCTGGAAGGGCTCCTCGATTTCGCGTTGATGCTGCGCGACCGGCGGCGTAACGAACGTTCCTGGTGCAATGTCATGGCTGCTTCATTTACAAACCACGTGATACTGGTGGGGTTCGGCAAACTGGGCTATCGGTCGTTCTGGTTGTTGCGACGACTGGGCGAGGCGGTGGTTGTCATCGAGCGCGACGGCGGAAACGAATTCCTCGAGGACGTGCGGCGCGACGGCTCGCCGCTGCTGGTCGGCGACGCGCGGCGCGAGGCGTTGCTCGCGGACGCGAACGCGGCCCAGGCCAAGAGCATCGTACTGGCCACTGACAACGACCTCGCCAACCTGGAGATCGCACTCGACGCCCGGCGCATAAACCCCAACATCCGCGTGATCATGCGCATGTTCGATCAGAACATGGCCGACAAGGTGCACGATGGGTTCGCGATCCAGGCGGCCATGTCGGAATCGGCCATCTCGGCGCCCGCGTTCGTGATGGCGGCGGTGGACGACACCATCGTCAACAGCCTGGTGCTCAACGGCGAGCTGGTGGTTATGCAGCGCTGGTTCGTACACGAGGGCGGGCCGCTGTGCGGAAAGAGCGTCGCCCGCGTGATGCGCGACTGGAACGTCGGCGTCGTGGAGCGCACGCCGCGGGGGGGGCAGCCGCTGCTGATGCCGCTGCCCAACACGCGATTGGTGGAGGGTGATGAGCTGCTCGTGCAGGGGACTTATCAGGTGTTGAACCAGCTTCGGCACGCACGTCCGAATCTGACCACGGCCGACCCGGACAGAGACGAGTTGGCTGCGATCGGCTGATAGCGTCGCCGGATTACTGGCCCCTGCGCATAGTGTGAGTTGTAATCGCGGGTTACAGCGGCTATGCGGGCAGGCTGGCGGGGGCGAAGCGGGTCCAATTGGCCTGAAGGCGGGGGGCTGCGTATACTGAGTAGTGGGTTGTGCTCTCGGGTGGGCCGAACGGATTGTCTTTTCCGTGACGGCCAGGGTTATCGGCGCGTCTTCCCGCAACGAATGCGAGTCCTGGAGGCAAGGGATCTCGATGAAGGGTGCGGCGTGGATTCTGATCGGGGTGTGGGCGGTGCTGGCTGCCCAATTGGCCGAGTCCGCAGAGGTGGACGTAACCTGGCAATATCATGGCGTTGGGGGTCGTGCGGGTGGTCACGATGCTGATGGCAACTGGTCGCCCGTATCGTATAGCCTCCAAGGTCCGAATCCGGTCAGCGGTAGTGCCTCGGCACAGTTTCTGAACGAGAATGATGTTTGGGTGCCGACCTACGTGGAGAGTTCGGCCGGCGATTTCAGCGTCGAGGCGATCGATGGGAGCTGGTGGACATTCACAGGGTCATACGCACTGGCGCGATCTGAATACGTGTTTCGGCCGCTGGAGTCCGAACTGCCGCTGCATTTCACCGGCCAGGTGGAGATGCACTCGTTTGAGAACGAAGTCAGCTTCGAGCTCTACGATGAGGAATCTTCGGTGCTTATTGATGCGCAGACGTGGACCACCGATTGGTGGTACCCGTTGCAGATTGACTGGCTGGGGGAGTACACCGTGGATCCTACCCGGGAGTATCGACTGATCATGCGGGCCCGGGTCGCTCCGGGTGATCATCCGTGCGTCACGTCGCTGCTCGAAGTGGATCTCACGCCGGAGCCGGCGGCGGCGCTGGTGATGCTGGTGGGGCTGATGCTGTTTCGGCGACGCGGCTGAGGCGTTTGTGGGGCGGGTCATTTCGCCGGGGGTCGCGGCGCTCGAGCGGCCCCCGGCCGGCCACTCGCCTGACGACGCGTTTTGCCTAAAATGCAACGCATGTCAGATACCCCCACACTCGTCGTCGGCACCGCGGGCCACATCGATCATGGCAAGAGTCGGCTGGTGCTGGCGCTCACCGGCACCGACCCGGATCGTCTGCCCGAGGAGAAGAGCCGGGGCATGACGATAGATCTCGGCTTCGCCCACCTGACGACGCCCGAATGTACGATCTCCTTCGTCGACGTCCCCGGGCACGAGCGGTTCATTCGCAACATGGTGGCCGGCGCTACGGGGGTGGATGTGGCCATTCTGGTGGTGGCGGCGGACGATTCGGTCATGTTGCAGACGCGCGAACATGCTGAGGTGTTGGCGTTGCTGGGCGTGACGCGGTGCCTGTTGGCGCTGACCAAGATGGACTTGGTTGACGACGAATGGGCGGACCAGGTTGAGGAAGAGGGCCGCGAGCTGCTCGCCGCCCTGGGCATCGAGCCGATCGGCTGCGTGCGGACGTCGGCGGAGACCGGGCGGGGGCTGGACGAATTGCGGGCGGCGCTGGTGCAGTTGGCCCGGCAGGAGCAGCGGGCAACCGTGCCATACCGGTGGTTCCGGATGCCGATCGATCGGTCGTTCAGCGTCCCCGGTCGCGGGACGGTGGTGACCGGGTCGGTCAGTCACGGCGGCGTGGAGAGCAACACTGATCTCGAACTGTGGCCCGCGGGTCGCCGGGTACGCGTACGCGATCTGCAAACGCACCAGGACACCTGTACGGCAGCAACGGGCAAGATGCGTCTGGCGATGAACCTGGCGGCGATCGGGGTGGAAGAGGTCGGGCGTGGGCACGAGCTGGCCACGCCGGACTATCTCCAGCCGGCCAGGTGTCTCGATGTTCAGGTGGCGTCGCTGCGTATGCCGGGCAAGGCGGTGCGGCAGAAGGTGCGTTTGCGGCTGCATATTGCGACGAGCGACGTGCTGGCCGAGTTGCGGCTGATCGAGAAGCCGACGTCGGGCACGTGTCGCAACGTGTTTGGCCAACTCGTGGTGGAGTCGCCGGTGGTCGCGTCCTGGGGGCAGCCGTTTATTTTGCGTGACGAGGCCGCCGCGCGTACGCTCGGCGGGGGACGGGTGTTGCGGCCGAGCTCAACACGTTGGACCTCGCGTCGGCCGCCGCATGTCCCCGGCTTGCAGATTCTGCTGGACGGGCAGCCAAAAGAGCGGGTGGAGGAGGCCGTCCGGGCCGGCGTGTGGGGCGGCGGTGAGGCGAAACAGCTCGCGACGGCGGCCGGCCTGGCGGACGCGAACGAGGCGGAGCGGCTGTCGCGGAGCCTGGTCGATCGTGGCCGGGCTACGGTGCTGGAGGCCGGGGCCGTCCGGACGCTGGTGCATCACGATCATCTGGAGCAGTTGCGCGAAGTGCTGGTTGGTCGGCTGGCGAAGTATTTGGCGGAGAACCCGCGCGTGCCGGGCTTGCCGCGGAGCGAGTGGCCCGGATGGATGCCGCGGGCCTGTCCGGAGAAGCTTCGGCCCGCGCTGGCGGAGTGGTTCATTACGCAGGGGCACGTGGTCCGTACGGGCGAGCACGTCGTGCCGGCCGGCCATGCGGGTGTGCTGGCCCCGGACGATCAGAAGCTGCTCGACGCACTGCTGGCCGAGTTTAACGCGGCGGCGTTTCAGCCGCCCGGGCTGGCGGATTTGAACTGTCGGACGCCCAAGAACGAAGCCCGGCTGCGTGAGCTGGTGGACCTGGCGACGACGCGGGGCGACCTGGCGCGGGTGGCCGACGGCATCTGGCTGCACCAGGACCGCTGGACCGAGGCGGTCGAGCGCGTTTGTGCGGAGATCCGTGCCACGGGTGGCCAAACGGTCGCCCAGGTCCGCGGCCTGCTCGATTCGTCACGCAAATACATGGTCCCGCTGATGGAACGCTTCGACGTGGTGGGTATCACCCGGCGACAGGGCGACCGGCGCGTGCTCGGCCCCAACGCGCCGGCGGAGCCGGGCGGATAAGCCCGTCAAGGCGGTAGCGTCGGGACGCCGGGCTTTGCGATCCGGACGCCGGGCACCTATCATGCCGACCTGCCAAGACCGGCGTGGTTGCGGGCATTTGCACCCCCGGACGACGCCATTTCCCCTGTGTGAGGATGACGATGGCTGCTGACACCGCGTTCATGGACAAGCTCACCGCGCTCTGCAAACGACGCGGTTTCATCTATCAATCCAGCGAAATCTACGGCGGGATCGGCGGGTTCTGGGATTACGGCCCGCTCGGTGTCGAGCTCAAACGCAACATCAAGGAAGCCTGGTGGCGCGACATGGTCACCAACCCGCCCGCCGGCCCGGACGGCCACGAGATCGAAATGGTCGGCGTCGATTGCTCGCTCATCATGAACCCCCGCGTCTGGGAGGCCAGCGGACACGTCGGCGGCTTCAGCGACCCGATGGTCGACTGCACTGCCTGCAAACGCCGCTTTCGGCTCGACCAGGTCTTCCAAGTGCGCTTAACCCGTCCGGGCCAGGATGAGCCGTTTGCCCAGCTCTCCGTCGAGTCGGACTCCGTCGAGGGGGCCGTGGCGGCGGCCGAGGCGTCGGCCAAAAAGCTGTCCAAAAAGCACGGCGGCGGCGACTACGAAGCCAACGCTGTCCCCTTCGAGACAGCCATCGCGACCGAGCGCGAAATGCTGGTCTGCCCGGCCTGCGGAGAAGTGGGCAAACTCACCGAGCCGCGCGAATTCAACCTGATGTTCGAGACCTACGTAGGTGCCCTGCGCGACAGCGACTCCAAAGCCTACCTCCGACCAGAGACCGCGCAGGGCATCTTCGCGAATTTCAAGAACGTCCTCGACACCACGCGCGTGAAAGTGCCCTTCGGCATTGCCCAGATGGGCAAGTCGTTCCGCAACGAGATCAACCCACGGAACTACACCTTCCGCTCGCGCGAGTTCGAGCAGATGGAGATCGAATTCTTCTGCCACGAGCACGAGTCGATGCAGTGGTACGAATTCTGGCGCCGCGTGCGCTTCGACTGGTACGTCAACCTCGGCCTGCAAAGCGAGAAACTTCGGCTGCGCGACCAGAAAGAGGACGAATTGGCGCACTACTCGAAGGCCTGCGCCGATATCGAGTTCCTCTTCCCGTTCTCGGACGAGTTCCAGGAGCTCGAAGGCGTCGCTCATCGCGGCTGTTACGACCTGTCGCAGCATCAACAGCATAGCGGCAAGGACCTGACCTATTTCGATGATGAGGCCTGGGAGCGCGACAAGGACCAGCATCCCAAGGAGCAGCACAAGGAGGTCAAGAACCGCGCGCCGTATCGGTTCTTGCCGACGGTGATCGAGCCCTCGGCGGGGGCCGACCGGGCCACGCTGGCGTTCCTGTGCGAGGCCTATACCGAGGACGAGGCTCCGGACGACAAGGGTAAGATGCAGACGCGCGTGGTTATGAAGTTCCACCCGAAGCTGGCGCCGATCAAGGCGGCGGTCTTCCCGCTGGTGAACAAAGAGGGCATGCCCGAGATCGCCCACGCGCTCTACAAGGATATCAAGCAGCACATGACGGCCTTTTACGACGCGAAGGGCGCGGTCGGACGCCGATATCGCCGACAGGACGAGATCGGCACGCCGTTCTGCGTGACGATCGACGGCGATACGCTCAGCGACGGCACGGTGACAATCCGCGACCGCGACACGCTGGAGCAGGTGCGCATCAGCAAGGACGCCGTCGTGGAATGGCTGCGCGAGCGGATTCAATGATAGGTCGGTCCCTCACCGTGTGGCATGGGCTAATAGCCCGTGGTCGCTACGCCGGGTGCTGGTCAGCGGCCGCGGACGGGGCTAAAGTGGTACCCGAGAGGCGGCCGAGGGGCCGCTCACGAGTGGTGCGGCGCGTGCCGGCGAGCGGCGCGGCCGGTTGCCAATAATGCACGTGGGAGTCAGCTCATGCTTCAGCCCCGCTTAACATCAGCGGCCTTGGCGATCCTGTTGAGCACCTGTCTGGCGCTGCCGGCAGTGGCCGAGATCATCTCGCTTTCGGGCTCAGCCAGCGCGACAGTGGCCGAGGTCGGCGTCGTGGACGAGCCCGAGCAGGACGAGGCCACCGACAGCTACCCTGATACGGTTGACGAGTTGCCGGTACAGGTCGTGGCCCAACTGCTGGCGCTCGACGGCGAAGCGCTCGGCTACGCGGCCGCCCAACTGGCCGATCCGCTCAGCTCCACCGGGACCAACCCGCAGGAATTAGCCATCCACCTGAACCTGACCAGTGGCGTGGGGGCAGCCGCATACACGGGCGAGGCGACTGTTGAGGAGCTGCGCGGCGTACGGCTGTTGCCGGAAGAGGTAGACGCGGTTGACGGTGCGACCGTCAGCTTGACTGGCAAGCTGTTTCTCGATGGCGTGCTGGTGATCTTCGCCGATCCGGACATCACGGATATCAGCGATGCCGGCCTGACGGTCGAAGTGACGATCGTGCAGGAGACTGGCACCGGTGAATCGCTCCAGAGCGAAACCGTTTTTGCCGGCACGCTCGACCTGGCCGGCACGTCCGACGGCGCCGTCGACGTTTCGATCAGCGGCAATTTCCCGATCGCGACCGCCACGATCACAGATTTGTCGGAGCTGGATCCGGAGCTGAACATTTTCCAGGTCGTTACGCTGGAAGACCTGGCGTTCAGCTATCCGTACGATGCCGTCGTGGGCGAGACGTTCTCTTTTCGCGTGACGCTGACGGTCGCGGGCAGCGGCGTGCCGGGCGTCGGTGTGCTGGCGGTGCTGGGGCAGCCCTTCAGCGATGCGAGCGAAGTGCTCGAACTCGTGCAGGACGAGGAGCAGGCCGACAAGGTCATCACCGCCGTCCAGAACGAACGTGCCAATCCGACCGGCGAACCGCTGGAGTCGGCGATCACGACGCGCGTGTTGCCGATCGGTGCGTGCGGCCTGTTCGGCTTTGAGGCAGTGCTGCTGGTGGCGGCGCTCGGCGGGATGCGTGTGACCCGGCCGTGGTGCCGGTCGGCCCGGCGCGCTGCGTGACACGACTTGCTTCGCGGAGATCCTGAGCGGAAATGTTCTACCTGCGGCTGATCTTCACTTCACTGCGCAGTCTTGATTCGCACTTCCTGAGGTCGCTCCTGGCGACGCTGGGCGTACTCATCGGCGTATCGTCGGTGGTGGCCTGCATGTCGCTGCTCGAAGGGGCTCAGAAGGAAATCTTCACCAGCTTCCAATCCCTCGGCTCAAACGTGCTGTACGTTTTCCCGGAGGTGGCCCGGGTCGAGGGTCGGCCCGTGGGCTCAGCCCAGACCCTGACGCTGGACGATGTCGACGAGTTGCTGGGCGAGCTGCCGCGGCAGATTGAGGCGATCGCGCCCGAGGCGCTCGGCAACGTCGTCGTCAAACGCTTGCAGAAGTCGGATAACTACCAGATGGTCGCGACCACCTGCGACTATTTCGATATCAACGATTTCGCAGCCGAGTTTGGCCGCGTATTTGATCATTCCGAGTCGGCCAGCGCCGACGCGACGGTCGTGCTGCTGGGGTCGAAGGTGGCCGAGCAGTTGTTCGGCGGGGCCGATCCCGTGGGGCAGACGGTCAAGGTCGGCGGCTCGACGCACCGCGTGCTGGGCGTGCTCGAAGAGCGCGGCAGCCTCGGCTTCATGAATGCCGACGAGGCCGTCTTTGTGCCGATCAAAACCGGGTTGAAGCGGTTTTTCAATCGCAAATGGCTGAATCGGCTCACCATCGCCGCCCGCGATCCGAACCAGCTCGAAGAGCTGGAAAAGGCGGTTCAGAAAGTCCTCCGGCAGACGCACCGGGTTGCCATCGGCGAGGCGGACGATTTCCGCATCTTCAACCAGGAAGAAGCGCTGCAACAGCTCACGCAGGTCATGTTGATCTTCAAGATTGTGTTCTACAGCATTGCCGGCATCAGCCTAGTGGTCGGCGGCATCGGGATCATGAACATCATGCTGGTCTCGGTGACGGAGCGGACGCGTGAGATCGGCGTGCGGATGGCCGTCGGGGCGCGGCGCAGCGACATCCTGCTACAGTTCCTGTTCGAATCGCTGGTGATCAGCCTGGTGGGCGGCGGGCTGGGGCTGCTGCTGGGGGCGATGTTCGCGGACGTGATGGAAAAGGTCCTCGCCCAGATGAACTTCAAGACCGACATCAACGCCAACGTGATCATCACATCGCTCGTGACGGCCACCATCGTGGGCGTGTTCAGCGGGATCTACCCGGCCTTCAAGGCGAGCCGGCTGGACCCGGTGGACGCGCTGCGCTACGAGTAGCGGCCGCGTCGGCATCGCAACGATCCTTGATGGTTTGCCGGGCGCGGTCGAGCTGCATCGCAACGTGGCGGAATAGCATGACTATGCCGATCAGCCAGATGAAGTAGCCGATGCCGAAGAACTGGCCCAGAAACTCGCAAACCGAGGTGAGATAGGGGTTGTAACAAAAGATGCTCACGAGGAGCAGCGTGTAGAGCCCCCCGGCCAGCGATAGGTGTGCGATGAGCAGCGGGCGGGTCCAGGCGCTGACGTCGCCGCCGACGCTGCGGACCAGCCGGCGGGTATGCACCAGCAACAATGCGGGCAGGGCCGCAAGCACGATCGGGTACAGCAGGATGCCGACTGCCGGGGCGGCATAGAATTCGCATACCCATATCAGCACCGCGAAGACCGGTGGGAGCACGACGACCAGCAGCAGCACGAGTCGCAATGCGAACCGGGTATTCCACCGGCGTTGTTTTGGCGGCCGGCGCGGGTCGGGGGACGTGAGGCCGATAATGCCGAAGGGCAGCATGATCGCGGCCAGCAAAGCTCCGGCCAGAGCCACGCAGAACACGCCACCGCCGCCGGAGGGGACGAAGTCAAGCGTTTCGAGTACCAGGAGGATCAGGGGGCCCAACGCTCCCATGAGAGCTATGACACAGGCCGACACGATCAGCCAGGCACCCTCATGGCAGGTCTCCAGCCAGTGTGGATCTGCGCCTATGGGCGAGTTGGCCTGGATCGACTTGGCGATTGGATGGGCACATTCCGGACAGACGGCGTCCGGCTCGAGCGTACGCAGGTTGTAGCCGCAGTTGATGCAGATGAGGTCCATGTCCAGCCGGCCGTCGGCATCCAGCCGACCGTCGGCCTCCAGCCAGGCGTCGACATCTGCCCGGCCGGCCGCGTCGGGTGCCGGAGCCGGCTGGGCGGGCGGGGAGATCGAGCTGTCCGCGTCGCGTCCGTTCATGCTGGTTGTCCCGCGTTGTCTTGAATGTGGTGTGGGGCCGGGTTCGGGGGTTCGATGCCGGCATCGTCGCGGACGCGGTTAAGGATGTCGACCACCCGGCGAAACAGCATGGCCATGCCGGTCAGCCAGGTCACGAGCAGTGCTACGAGCACGCCGGCGACGACCAGGTAGAGCGGACTCTCTTGCATGTAGTATGCCGCGACCCAGGGGATGCCGGCTGCTGGCAGCACGATTGTGTAGATGACGTAGGAGTAAATCAGCGGACCGGTGGCGTGGTCGACCCAGGCCGAGATCCCGCCGACCAGTTGGCGAACGTAGCGCAGCAGCAGCACGGGCGGTGCGATGACAACGACGGCGTACCAGACGCAGGCGATGCATGCTGGTACCACGGGGTTGCCCATCACCACTATCAGCGGCGTAGAAGCAACCATCACGACGAACAGCAGCACCGCCATGAGTGGCAGCCGGCGCAGTGACCGGCGGGTGTCCATGCGCCGCCGGGATGGCGGCTGACGCGGATCGCGTGAGGTCATCCCCAGCGTGCCGATCAGTGTCAGCACGCCGACCATCACCCACGCGGGGATCAACATGAACGGTAGTGCGACCAGCATCGTCTGGTTGTCGATGAGCAGTGCCAGGCCGACGAGGGCGACGAACAGCGCCAGCATGGCGAGGCTGAGCCGAAAGGTCGCGAGTATCGTCGCGGCCCCTTCGGCGCAGTGTGTGATCCAGCGCACGCTGGTGAATCGCAGCGCCTGTTCGCGGACCGCCGGCATCACCGGCGCACCGCATTCCGGGCAGACCCCGGCGGGTTCCAGCGTGCGCAGGTTGTAGCCGCAGTTGATGCAGGCGATGTTCACATTCAGCCGGCCGTCGCTATCAAGTGGCAACGGCGGCCGCTCGAAGTTGTGGAGCGAACCGGCGGCAGGGGGTTTCATGTCGGCTCGGCCATCCGCGTCCAGCGGTAGCACGGCAGTTCCAGATTGTCGGTATCCGTCCGGCTCCATCCCGTTGGCCTGCCGATTTGGTTTGACGGCCCCGGATTGATAGATGTGCGCAGCGATCCGGGCGTCCGCTGCACCGATAGTACGCTCGGGTGTACCCCGGGGTTCGTTGCTCGGCCGCCCCGACCGGATCGTCTACTGTTCGTCGTCGCCGCTCGGCGTTTCCGCGTTGGCAGAATCCTCCGCAGCGGCGGCCGCTTCTTCGGCCTCGTGCTGACGCTGCTTCTCGACAGCGTATTCGGCGAGTTCGTTCTTAAAGCCCTTGGCGGCGCAGAGCGCTTCGACGACCGCGTCAAAGCGGCCGATCTTTTCGTGGTCGAGACGCAGCTTGCGCTCCTGCCCGCCATGCTTGTAATACAGGTCGATCCACCCCTTGGGGTTGTAGTCGCGCAGCGAGACCATGCGCTCAAACGGAACACGCAGGCGATCGTACATCAGCCCTTCGTCGTCGACGACCACACGCAGCGCCATCGCCCTGAACATCTTGAACAGGAAGTACAGGCCGATCAGCCCCGGCAGCACCGCCCAGTAGTACTGGGCGTGGATTTCCTCGCGGGTCTTGCCCCAGGCGCGCCACGTCAGCTCCGCCGGGTTAATCTGACCCTGAGTGACGCTGACCTTGGCGTAGCCGTACCGGCTGATGAAGTACAGGTCAGAGTCTTGCGTGAAGTTGGGCTCGCCGAGCGGGGCGAGCTGCTCGCGGGAGGTGGGGCGGGTCTCTTCGAGAGCGGCGAAGTCCGCCTGCGTCGGATGCTCGGGGAGGTCCTCCCACTTGACGGTGCCGCCGAACGGCTGCGGAGCGTTCAGCATCCGGTCGGCCTCGGCCCGGTTCTTGGCCGGGTAGCCGATCGCGCCGTCATAGACGAAGTAGGACGCAAAACCGAGGAAGACGACGGCCTGGGCTAGACGCCAGTTGCGATCCGCCCGGGCTGGTCCACTTTCGATTCTCATTCGCACGACCCCTTTCTCCTGGGTCTGGCCGCCGCAGTCGGCCCAGCGCAAACGGACGGAAACCCTCGCCCGCGCTGGTATTATGCCGGCAGCGGCTGGGTCTGTCTGCGGGGGGCGACTAGAATCTGCGAAGTGTGCGAATCAATCTGCGTCGGCCAAGACGGAGGAACATGATGTCGTCAGCCACGGTCAAGCAGCGCCCGTGCATAGTCATCATCCGGGACGGGTGGGGATATAACCCCGATCCAAAACAGGACGGTGCCAATGCCATCAAGGTCGCCAAGCCCCCCGTAGATGCGATGTTGCACGCCACCTGGCCGCATACGCTGGTCGAGACCAGCGGCCTCGAAGTGGGCCTGCCCCCGGGCACGATGGGCAACAGCGAGGTCGGGCACCAGAACATCGGGGCCGGGCGAATTGTCGACCAGGAGTCAGTTCGGCTCTCCAAGGCCGTCCAGGATGAAACGTTCTTCCAGAACGCCGAGCTGGTGGCAGCCGTCGAAAATTGTCTTTCCCGGAAAACCAAGCTGCATATTTTCGGACTGGCCAGCGATATCGGCGTGCACTCGCTCCTGGACCATCTCTATGCGTGCGTCAAGTTGGCGGCCCAGCGCGGCCTGCGCGAGATCTACGTCCATGGTTTCATGGACGGGCGCGACTCGCCCCCCGACAGCGGCATTGGCTACATCCGCCAGATCGAAGCGCGCTTGCACGATATCGGCGTCGGGCGCGTCGCCAGTGTGTGTGGGCGCTACTACGCAATGGATCGCGACAATCGCTGGGATCGCGTTGAGAAAGCCTACCGTATGCTCGTTTTCGGCGACGCCCGCGTGGCGCCCAGCGCTGTCGAGGCCATGCAGCACTACTACGACAACCCTACGCAGCCGAACATGCAGGGCGACGAGTTCGTCATGCCGACGGTCGTCAGCGACGACGGCCACACTCCCGTGGCGACCGTCAGCGATGGTGACGCGATCATCTTTTTCAATTTCCGCGGCGATCGACCGCGTGAGCTGACCCGGGCGTTTACGTATGACACGTTTCCGTTCACCGAACAGGACAAGAGCGGGCAGGAATCGCAACGCGGCTTCGAGCGCGGGCAGAAGCTGGACCTGTACTACGTGACCATGACGGCGTACGCGAAGGATCTGCCGGTGAAGGTGGCGTTTCCGAAGCCGCCCAAGATGCAGAACATCGCCGGCGAGTACCTGTCCAACCTCGGGCTGCGCCAGTTTCGCTGTGCGGAAACGGAGAAGTACGCCCACGTGACGTTCTTCTTCAACGATTATCGCGAGGAGCCTTTTCCGGGTGAGGAGCGGAAGCTGATCCCCTCGCCTCACGTCAACACGTACGACGAGCAGCCGGAGATGTCGGCCTACCTGGTGACCGAGGCGATTTTGGAGCGGATCGCGACCGGCGTGGACGATTTTCTGGTGCTGAACTTCGCCAACCCGGACATGGTTGGTCATACGGGCTCATTGCCAGCGGCGGTGCAGGCCTGCAAGGTGGTCGACGAGTGTGTCGGACGCGTCTACGAAGCGATCATGCAGGCCGGCGGCTGCGGGATTATCACTGCTGACCACGGCAATTTCGAGAAAATGGTTGATCCCGAGACGGGCCGACCGCACACGTCGCACACGGTCGGGCCGGTGCCGCTGATTCTGTTCGGCGAGCCGTTCAAGGGTGTTCAGTTGCGTGAAGGCGGTCGGTTGGCGGATATTCTGCCGACGATGCTGGAGATGATGGGGCTGGAAAAGCCGACCGAAATGACCGGTACATCGCTGATCCGCTGAGCAGCCGGGTCAGGTGTTGGCGAAAGAGGTTGAGCTGGTCTTCCGACGTCTGGCTCCGGGCTGGGCGCTGTCTGCATGCGGGTTGAGTAGCCCGGCGAGTAGCGCGGTGTGGCACGCTACATCGCTCGCCCCCAGTCCACCGTCGGTCCCCAGGCCCAGCAGGCCCGGAAAGACCTGCCAGCCCAGGTGGCGGGAACCGTTGAAGCGGCACGCGTCCAGGCCGGCGGCTGCTTCGAGCACGATGCTCATACGCACGAGGTCCGCCAGACTCTCCGCTGCCATCTTGCGCATCACCCGCGCCCGATAGGCTTCGATCGCCTTGGGCGTGACGCCCAGCCGCATGGCGACCCCTTTGTTGGGCAGGCCCAGCACTACCAATTGCATCACGTCACGCTCACGCGGCGTCAGGTACGCCGCTCGCTCGGAGATTACGCTGATGGCCGATTGTGCCTGCCGGGCGACGCGATCTAGTTCCAGTGCGGCGAAGACGCTGTCCAGAAGGACCTGCTGGCGCACGGGCTTTTCCAGAAAGCCAACCGCGCCGTTACGCATCGCCTGCACCGCCATCGGCACGTCCGCGTAGCCGGTGATAAAGATGATCGGCGGCGGCATCGACTGGGCATTGAGCCGCTCCTGCAATTCCAGGCCGCTTATCCCTGGCAGGCGCGCGTCCAGCAGCAGGCATCCGGGGTGCGCGGGGGCATACTGCTGGAGGAACTCGGCGGCGTGGCCGAAGTTGGCAACGTCGATGCGAACCGATTCCAGCAGGTCGGTCAGGCTGCTGCGGACTGCGTCATCGTCGTCGATCAGGAAAACCGTTGGTTGTTTCTTGTTCTCGCTCGCCCCTGAGTTGTCGTGCGCCTCCAAGGTATTGTGCGTGTCTGCCCGGTTCATAGTTCGGCCCCCTTTGGCTGGTGGTCTGGCCGACGGCGCAGTTGCGACCGCCGGCTGAGAGCTTCAGCTTCAGCGTTTTAATCCGGCAACCCATTGTTGATACAATTCACGACCTCCCGGTTCCTCGTATCGATTCAGGGCCTTTTGCAATGACGTGCTTTGTGACCCTTTACCACAAGCGTACCCGCGTATTTCTCCTTGTCACCCGGGTAAGTACCCTGATTATGGTGGGATTTTCCCGTGCCCGGGGGCGTAGTGGCCGATCGGCAGGCGTCGCCGAAATGGGGTGGACGTCTCGTCTGCCAAGCTCCGGCTGCCGGGGCGGCGCACCTGGGGATCTGCCCTTACAATCCCCACCATGAGCGTACAGGCTGATAATCAGCAAACTCGCCAAACGTCGGACCCAGGCGCCGGCCGGCCCGGGATCGGCGCCGCCGTCGGCGCGCTGATCCACGCCCCACGCCGCTACCAACTCGCGCTGGCGGCGGTTTTCGCGGGCGGATTGGTCCTGAGGTTCTGGCTCGTCAGCGTCGCCCAGCCGACATTGGTCAGCGATGCTCGCGATTATCACGAGCTGGCCCAGAGCCTGGTCGCCGGCCGGGGCTACGTCCAGCTTTATCACGGCGAAACGCAGGCGTTCGAGGGTTTCACCTTTCGTGCCTTCCGGGCACCCGGATATCCCCTGGTCATGGCCGGCGTCTATGCCCTCGCCGGCGTCAAGCCGGCGCTGGTGTTGCTGGTGCAGGTGCTCGCCGATGTGGTTACCCAGGTTTGTGCCGTGCTGATCGCCGTACACCTACTCGGACGCGGATCGGCCCTGATCGTCCTGATGCTGCTTGCTCTGCACGTCGCCTGGACGCCCAGCCTCACCAGCGAATCCGTATTCACAGCGTGGTTCGCATTACTTCTGCTGGCCGTCGTGTTTCGGCTGCCCGAGCGGGGCGTGGGCGGCGCTCTGACAACCGGTCTCATCTTCGCCGCGGCGCTGCTCACGCGACCAATCGCCCTATGCGTGTTGCCCGTGATCGGCTGGCGGAGCCTCCGGCCGCGTCTGACGGGGCGAGCAGTAGCGCTACTGATGCTGATGCTGCTGCCGGCAGCAGGAGCGGTGGGGGTCTGGGGTTATCGGAATACGCAGCTCTTCGGCCGACCCGTTTTGCTCACGACCAACTTCGGCCATCACAACGCCTGGGATTACGGCGGGCATGCGGATCAGCTCTTCGCACACCTGCGCGAGAAAGGGCTAAACGAGGCGGAAATCAACGCAACTCTCGTTGGGCTGGAAGTGCAGGTCATGCTGGAACGTCCCGGTGCGGTGTTCCTGATGTGGGCCCGCCGCGGAGCACAGCTTTTCTCGCTCGCGCCGGCATGGGAGACGCAGGCCGTCCTGTGGCAGCACACATTTGATACCGGCCCAACTGGCAGCCTGGCCGGACGGGTGTTTCGCGTGCTGCACGCCCAGTATTACATCACCTACGTGGCCGCGGCGGCGGGGGCGCTGCTGGTGCTGTGGCGCCGACGCAGCCTGAACGGCTTGTTGGGAGTGGCCGCGTGTTACGTCGTGTTGCACGCGCTAGTATCGCGCGGCGACATGCGCCTCGCAGCGCCGCTGTATCCAATCCTGTGCATCTGTGCGGCGAGTTTGTGGGTACTGGTGCGGGGCGCGGGCCGGAGCGCACCCGCTGGCTGAGCAGCGCCTCGCAGCAATCAGGCGGTATCGCCGCCGTTGGCCGGCACGGCCCGCGTCGACGCCTGGATCGTGTCGTCGACGCGCTGCAACTCGATGTGGCAGTGCCACTGCTCGTCGGTATGGGGAAAATCGGTGCGGAAGTGGACCCCGCGCGACTCGCAGCGCGTCGCCGCCGCCAGGGTGATGCAGTACGCGCAGGTCAGCATGTTCTGGATCTCCCAATCGCGCGGCGTGTTAAACACCTTGTC
Source organism: Phycisphaerae bacterium (assembly GCA_963666925.2). Taxonomy (GTDB): domain Bacteria; phylum Planctomycetota; class Phycisphaerae; order UBA1845; family Fen-1342; genus JANQFV01. Next base: position 527,386 of record CAXXTC010000007.1, read on the forward strand.
TAGCACGTAGCGCGCCCAGAACTCGACGATCTCGACCGTCTCGCGCAGCCGATCGCCGCTGCGCTCCACCGCCACGTTGCGCGACATCAGGCTCGCCAGGCTGTTGGCGACGTCGACCAGGTCGAGTTGCGTGCGCGGTGACAGCGGCAGCAGATGGCTCACCGGCAGGGGGCGATGGATACGCTCGAGCGTAGCGGTGCGCTCTCCGGCCAGCTCTCCGGCCCGCTGCCCGAACACGATTGTCTCAAGCAGCGAGTTGCTCGCCAGGCGATTGGCGCCATGCAGCCCAGACGAGGTCACCTCGCCGCAGGCCAGCAGCCCGGGCAGCGTGGTCTGTCCCTGCTCGTCGACCACCACGCCGCCGATCAGGTAGTGCGCGCTGGGCCGTACCGGAATCAGGTCCTGCTCGGGCTGCAAGCCCACTTCGCAGGAGTGCTTGTATATGTTGGGAAAACGCTCGGCGAAATGTCCGGGGGCGAAGTGTCGCACGTCGAGGAATACCGAGGAGGCGTCCTCCGCTTTCATCTCAGCCGTGATTGCCCGGCTGACGACGTCGCGCGGGGCCAGCTCGCCGCGCTCGTCGTAGCGGGACATGAAGCGTTCCCCGGCGCGGTTGAGCAGGTAGGCCCCGTCGCCGCGCACCGCTTCGCTGATCAGCGCGCGGGCCGCACCGGCCACATAAAGCGTGGTCGGGTGAAACTGCACCATCTCGATATCGCGCAGCGCAGCACCGGCCCGCAGCGCCAGCGCCAATCCGTCGCCGCTGGCCACGGGCGGGTTGGTGGTCTCACGATACACGCGTCCGCAGCCGCCGGTGGCCAGGATGGTGGTCGTGGCCCAGAACATCTGGTGGCCATACTTGGCGTGGTGCGTGATGACACCGACCGCGTGCCCTTCGTGCGTGAGCAGGTCGATGGCGAAGCAGTGATCGAAGATGCGGATGCGCGGGTGTTGTCGCACATGCTTGATCAGTGCGGCGAGAATGGCCCGCCCGGTGGCGTCGTGGGCGTGGATGATGCGATCTTGAGTGTGCCCGCCCTCGCGACCGGCCAACAGGTGGCCGTCGGCGCGATCGAATCGGGCGCCCAGTTCCTCCAGCCGCTTGATCGCCGCCGGTCCAGCCTCCGTCACGCGATTAACCAGGTCTGGATGACCCAACCCACGGCCGACTCCGACGGTGTCCGCGGCGTGCTGGGCCGGAGAATCACCCGGCAGAATGGCGGCGGCGATACCGCCCTGCGCATACGCCGTCGTCGAGTGCTCGATCGTATCCTTGGTGATCAGCAGCACGTCGGCGTGTTCGGCCGCGGCCAGGGCGGCCTGCAAACCGGCCGCGCCCGAGCCGAGCACAATCACGTCCGTGAACAGGTGCGGCAGGCGGTGAGTTTGGAAATTCGTAAGATAACGGCGACGACCAATCGTGGTGCTCATCGGCAGGGCCTAGTCAGCAAAGCGGCGGATCGTTACGTCGGTGACCAGCATGTCGACGCGGACGTCGAGCGGCCCGACCGGAATGGAATCAACGAACTGATCTTCCAGCGCCAAAGCGCAGGATACCCCGTGAAAATCCGGGTGGGACAGGAAGCGATCGTAAAACCCCCGCCCGCGTCCCAGCCGGTTGCCGGCGCTGTCGAAACCCAGCCCGGGCACGATCACCAGGTCGATCTCGGACAGCGGCACCGGCATGCCTTCGACCGGCTCGCGGATGCCCATGTAGCCCTGTTCGACGCCGCTGGCGAGCGACGTGATTTCGATCGGCAACATGCGCCGCTGGTCCCATGACACGCGCGGTGCCAGCACTCGTTTCAGGTCGTCCCACGATTGGAGCACGAGCTGCCGCGTGTCCACCTCGTGCGGCGTGGACAGAAACGTCATCAGTATTTCGGCCCGCCGATATTCCTCTTGCTCGCAGAGCAGCCGGCAGGCGGCGGCGCTGCGTTGCTGCATCGTTTCCGGGGAAATAGCTACCAGGCGGTGTCGTAGTTCCTGGCGCAACGTCTTCTTGGGCACAGTCAGCTCTTCTCTTTCGGACGCGCGGCGCGGCCGCTCTGCTCACGCAGTTTGCGCAGGGTTTCACCCAGCGTCTGCTCATAGCCGCGCTCGGTTGGATTGTAATACGTTTTCGCAATCCCGAGATAGTCCTGGGGCACATAACCTTCCGGATGATTGTGCGGATATTGATACCCCTGGCCACGTTGGAGCCGGGTTGCCCCGGCGTAGCTGGCGTCCCGCAGATGCTGCGGCACCGGCAGCGTCAGACCGTCACGCACATCCTGGCGGGCGGCGGCGATGGCCGTGGCGACGGCGTTGGATTTGGGGGCACAGGCGATGTAGATGGCGGCTTGGGCCAGGGCGAATTCGCACTCGGGCAGGCCCACCGCCTGCGTGATCTGCACCGCGGCCGCCGCCATAACCGCTGCCTGCGGGGCGGCATTACCGACGTCTTCCGAAGCACAAATCGCGATCCGCCGGGCTATGAAACGCGGATCCTCCCCGCCTTCCAGCATCCGCGCCAGCCAATACACGGCCGCGTCCGGGTCCGATCCTCGCATGCTTTTGATCAGGGCAGACGCAACATCGTAGTGGGCGTCGCCGCCGGCGTCGTAGGGCACCGCCTTGCGCTGCAACGATTCTTCCGCCACCGCCAGCGTTACTGCCGGACCGGGGGTCGCCGATTCCGGCTTGGATTGGCTGGGCGCCTCAAGCTGCGATAGCACGGCCACTTCCAGCGCCCCCAGTGCTCGGCGGGCGTCGCCGTCGGCCCGTTCGGCCAGAAATCGCAGCGCGTCGTCGTCGACGCGCGCGCCGTACTCACCCAGTCCGCGCTCTTTATCCGTCAGCGCCCGGCGCAGGATCTGTTCAATCTCGCTCACCGTCAATGGTTTGAACTCGAACACCTGGCTGCGGGAGATAAGCGGGCTATTGACGGTGAAAAAGGGGTTTTCGGTGGTCGCGCCGATCAGGATCAGCAGTCCCTCCTCGACGTCCTTGAGCAGCACGTCCTGCTGAGCGCGGGTGAAGCGGTGGATTTCGTCGAGGAAGAGCACCGTGCGCTGGTCCCGGGCCGTGAGCCGATCTTCCGCCGCCGCGATCACGCTGCGGACGTCCTTCACGCCCGCCTCGGCCGCGTGGAGCGCGACAAACTCGGCCCGGGTGTGGCTGGCGATGAGTCGGGCGAGCGTGGTTTTGCCGGTGCCGGGCGGGCCATAGAAAATCGCGCTGCTCAGCCGATCGGACTGGAGCAGTCGGCGCAGCAGTTTGCCGGGTCCGAGAAAATGCTCCTGCCCGACGAATTCTTCCAGCGCGCGGGGCCGCATGCGGACTGCGAGCGGTTGTACGCGTTCCCGGGCTGCCTGTCGCTGATCAGCGAAGAGATCCATAGTCAGGAGTATACCTGCTCGGCAACCGTCGTGGGGGGGGGAGTAAACAGCCGGCGGCGCAACCGGTTGTGGAAGAAAAAACACCACTTTAGATTGGAAGTCCCGGTTTTTCAGGGGCCTATAACCTTATAGACCGGTCACATTTGCCGGATTCACCCGGGGACACACGTGTATCGCTGGGGTGTGGCCATCATATCAATTGCGAGGGTTGGGCTATGAAGATGCGGAGATGCGCTGCTGGCGTATTGCTGGGCCTGTTAGCCGGCAATGCTGTTGCTGACGTTGTGGACGTGCGCTTCTGGCTCGTGCGCAGCGATCGGATCGACACGCCAACGACGTTCGACCCGACGCAGCAGGACCAGGACATGACCACCACGGGCTACGGCGGGTTGTATAGCGAGACGCCCGACGTGTACGCCCTGGAATACAATCTCGCGACGACGGATCAGTTCTATTACATCTTTGGCAAGTTCGACAATTACTACACGCACGACATTGGCGTGATAGGGCTAGCGCTCGACTTGGCTTCCACGGGGACGCTCCAGTTTGACGTAACCTGGTATCAGTTCACGGGCAATGATCAGAACCCGGACGCCTTTCGCTGGGATACCAGTTTGAAATTGCAGATACTGCCCGAAACAGAAGGTTGATTGATGAAGAATGCCAGGATGAGTGTCAATTGGCACATCGGACCAAAAAAGAATACTGGGGCAAGGAGCGGGCAGTTATCATAACTTATAACCCCAGAACAGCCCGAAAGAAATCATACACCTTTGAAAGCAAGCTTGATACGATCCGACAGGAACTGCTCTTAATGAGGGCCAAGGTGAAAGAAGGGGCCGTTCACTGGAAAAAAGCCGAGGACATACAAGCCAGATATATCCGGTTGTGTCAAAGGCTTCACATGGCCTCCGATTTATTTACTCTGAATTTTGAAACCTCAGAAGATGGCTTGAATATGAGCTTCCGAAAAGATCCATACATAGTGAAGCAAAAAAAAATGATGTTCGGTAAAAATATTATCATCACAGATAATACGGATTGGGCAACAAGAGACATTATTGAAGCGAGTTTAGACCGCTGGCAAGTTGAAGACCGCTTCCGTCTCAGTAAGAATGAGGACTTAGTCGGTGTGCAGCCGATCCGGCACTGGACTGACAGCAAAATCAAATGCCATTTATTTACATGTGTGGCAGCCATGGTTTACCTGCGCCGAATTGAATTAAAACTAAAGAACTCCGGAATTGAACGGACAGCAGAGGACGTCATGGATGATATGAAGCATCTACATTCCATTTTGACGTTGCCGAAAGGTGCAAGAAAACCGACCAGGCGCCTTGAGACGCCGAGTAAGACCCAGGCCGAAGTCCTATCGGCCTTTGGCTATCATGTTAATGAAGGTGGGGCCTTACAGTCAGAAAATTGAGTTACGCCCGCCAAGCAAGGCTTTCGCCGAGCCATGCCCTCTTAACCACGAAACTCCTGTCTGCCAGGCAAGAAAGAACGGCACGGACCTTGTCAAACAGCCGGTCTACATGATTGCTTTCCTGCCAGGTCATGGCCGGGTTAAGCTTTTTAGATTCGGGGATGTGAGCCTGCATGAATGACAGCAGGGTTCGGGCTTCGGTTGGGGTGATTTGAGATAGGGCTTGTTGTTCGTGTTCCATTGTTGGGCCTCCAAGGTACTTTGGTTAGGCCCTTTCTGTCCTGCTAAAAACAAAAAGGGCAACATGAGGGTTAGCAGACCGGCACCTTGGGAACCGGCAGCCCGAAGGCTCCCCCATGCTGCCCAATAGCATACGCATGGAATACAAAAAAAGCGTTCACATGAAATGCAGACGCCTCTTTGCGTCCAAGGTTTCCCGGCTGCTAATCCGGTACTCCTGAATTTGCAGGAGTGATTTACATTAGGCTGGTATGGGGCGGGCTGTCAAGAAAAAGATTTTGACAACGCAGTCTCCTGCCAGTATTCTTTTTACTGAGCCACAACCACCTTTTGACGGTTAACGGAGTCAACTGGTGCGTAGCCCTGGGGGTTGTAAGATTCCCCCTTGGCATCGGCCTTACCTTAATTCAGAGGATTTATTCATGGGCAAAATCAAACCGTTTGAAGAAAGGCTGGCTGAATGGGAGAGCTGGCCTGAAGGTCCTCGATCCATGTTGCATAAGCCTGTTAAAGGAGAATACCGAAAGCTCCGTAAAGAGATTTTCAAAAGAGTGAAAGACCTTGGCTTGAATGATCTGAACGAAATTTTATATGTTCTCAAAGAAATGAAAAGCGGGGAATACCGGTACCCGCATTATCGTCACACCACCATACGCTAAGGATGGCATCAAGAATATTTTTCAATCAGATGCTGGGCATCCTCCTTGGTCATCCTATAAGGAAAGCCGGGGTAATCCTCCCTGATTATTTTAACCCGCTTCGATATAAAAATAACCTGGGAGGGATCGCACAACCCAAACCTTGCTCGGCACATGGTCAGGATGTATTCTCGCTCCCGGACCCTGGCCTGTTCACCACTGAGCCGGGTGATAACAGTCCGGGAATGGTCGTGTGAATGCTCAATCTCAATGGCTTTTTCCAGTCGATCCAGCCTGTTTGATAATTGCTTTGACATAAGTTCATCTCTTGATTGAAAATTTAAGTTCCAGCGTTGCAATCCTTGATTCGATATCCTCAAGCTCGACAGCCTTCAGAGCCCCGTCAAGAATCGCCTTTGCTGCTGTTACTCTGGCAGATGCCGGCGCTTCCTTATCTCGACAAATTTCAGCCAATGCCCGGGCAGCGTCACCGGTTGTTTGCTGAAGCCTAAGGATTGCCCTGTTGACCAGTTGCCGCTTTGCATTTTTAAGCTCTTGATCGAAAATCGGATCTCTCAGGTACCGGTACATGGTGGTTTTGGAGACACCGGCAGCTTTGCAGGCGCCCTCAACAGTATCGCAACTTACCAGGGCCTCCACAGCCTTGGCTTGCTTACCCTTTAATGGGGCGGTTTTCGTTTTGTTTTGATTCATTACATCTGCCTTTCAATATTCATTTTTCATGGCACTCCGAACTGTAGTTATCTGTAGGAGCAAACGCACCCGGGAAGGCCCCGCAAAGCACAGCTCCACGGGGCAAATACCTCTAATAATGGACCGTACCTGTAGCATTATTCTCGATCAACCACGGGGCCGATTGATTATACAGTTTCTGGTTCGATGATTGCGCCATCATGCAACCGCTGAGTATGCGGATTCACTGCGTCTGCTCCACACCCCGGGCAGGTCAGGCTACTTCCTTCCCAGTCCGGCCCCCACTCTTCCCATGAACGGGCTTTAAATTTCGGCAGGAGCTTGAACATATTGCCCCGGGGCTTCTGGTCCGCGCTGAACTCTCTTGTCAGAGAATAAAAAACCTCCCCGCAATTATGGCATTTATGTTGCGACTTTTTTTTGTAGCGAGATTTTCTTCTATAAAAAGTTCTAAATGAGTTATTTTCTTTGGATATAGTTTTTCTACTTTGCTTCTTCCCTATATTTCTTTGCTTTTAAAAGGAAGCGTTCAACAGTTTCCGGATCAAAACCCGGCATTGTCCGGGCAAAATCTGCGGCTTTTTGATAGTATTCTCCCGCTTCATGCTTTTTTCCCTGAGCTTCATAGACCTGTCCCAACCTGTGAAAGCCGTCAATCTGATTTGGATATTCATGCAATAATCTCTTTGATACAGCTTCTGCCTCGTCGAATTTGTTTTCATCGATCAGATCAATCACACTGTTTGAAAGCAGATCCAATTCCGTGTAAACTGGTGTAAACCCGGCAGGATAGGGCTTGGGTTGAGTTCCCGCTGACTGCAACGACAAACAACACTTCTTATATTTCTTACCGCTGCCGCAAGGGCATGGTGTATTGCGACCGATCTTTGCCATGGGAAAATGTTTCATATTTTGAATTTTAACGCAAGGTTAAAGTCGTGCAGCTCCGATTCGCCACCGACATTCCTGTTGAACAATATATAGAGGAGGAGGCATGGAAAGATGCAAAACTGGATCGGTGCCCGTTACATCCGGAAGGTGGCTGCAAATTTGCCAGGCATGGGACCTATTGCAGAAAGTATCCCGACGGTGCAAAAATCGCCCGGTGGTATTGTCCGGATGGCAGGACCACCTTCGGGCTGTTGCCCGATTGCCTGTCCTCACGTCTGCCAGGGACACTGATGGAGGCGGAAACGGTCATCAATCAGATCGAAGCAGCACCAAGCCAGGAGGCCGCAGCAGACAATATGCGTCCAGATATCGGCCTGCCTGGTGTCTTGCGATGGATGAGGCACAGACTGTTTTTGATTCATGTAAGTTTGATTTTATTAATCGACCTGATTCCGTCCTTATCCAATGATGGTCAGGCAACCTTATCATCATTGAGATCTGCACTTGGGGTTGAGTTTGTTTTACCCCATCTCCGGGAACTTGCCGCTTCACATTTGGATATCCTGCCACCGCCGTTAGGGTTTGGCCCTCGCCCTCAAAAAAAACATCATGGAAAAAGCCGGTTCCAACAACAAACGGGGCCTGATCCCCCCTGAGAAAAAGGGTAAATTGCCTTTAACGATCATTTCAAGGAGGCAATGCCATGGAGACCGGACAAAATAAAGCCAAAAATCGGAATCAAAAGCCCCAACGCCGTTTTCGTGCGTCCATTGCAAAAAATCCCATAGATCCCTGCCGCATCAGAAAAATTGCAGGAAGCTTTGCTTTTATCGAGCACCGGTTCCTGCGGGACGGATTCTGGGCAAGCCTGGATCATCATCAGCTCCTGCTGTACCTGTTTTTGATTATCGTGGCGGATCGTCATGGGCTGTCCTATTACGGCTATGATAAAATCTGCACCCTGCTCAGGATTTGTGTTGATGACTACATCCTTGCCAGGAATGCCTTGATTGACAAGAACCTGGTCGCATTTGACGGCAACCTTTTCCAAGTATTGTCCCTTCCGGAAAGAGTGGCTCTGCCCTCAGCAGCCCCCCTTCAAAGCCAAAAAGACATGGAACTGCACGATCCGGCAACCATCCGCAGCCTTGTCCTGCAATCTTTTGGAGGCAGCCATGATGGAAGTTGACAATAAGGTCACCAAAGCAGTGGAGAAATACCTGGACTACTGTCGAGATCAAGCTTCCGGGGATGCGGTGTCCTATACAAAAAGGACATTAACAAATTTTGCGGCCTATCTTCAGGGGGAAAACACCTCTTTGGGCAACATATCCATTGACCAGGTCGATCAATTTTTAGCAGTCTGCAACAAGGGGCGTGCTCCCGGGACATGCAGGACGCACCGGTCACATGTACGAAGATTTTTAAAGTACCTTTATCAACACGGAGATCTTAAAAAGGACCTTGGCGCTTTAGTGGTAAGCCCTCCGGAGTTCGGACCACCAAAGCCGCCCAAATTTTTGCGCACTCATGAAATTCAAAAGTTGTTTGACAGTCTGGACCTGTCAACAGCAAAAGACCTTCGCACCAATGCCACCCTGCATCTGGCATGTTATCTGGGGTTAAGGCCGAAAGAAATCAGGTTGCTAACTCTGGATGACATCTCATTTAGACAGAAAGAGATTTTTATCCGTTCAAGAAAAAATTGCAATCCTGCTCATCTTCCCCTTCCCGATAACATAATCAAAGCGATCACTGCCTATATTGTGGGCGGGAGACCTGAAACTCAATCCCGAGTTCTATTTTTACAGTTGACACCACCTTATAAACCGGCCAACAGGAGCGATATCCCCCGAGATATAAAAGAATGCATGACGAAAAACAATCTTGGATCAAGCACATACTGGCTGCGGCATTCATTTGCCCAGAATATGTTGGAGTCCGGTATGTCCATCTATGAAATCAAAGAAATGATGGGACATAAAAGCCTCGATTCGACAAAAAAGTATCTGAGCATTCATATCGGCCTGATGCGGGAGGTTATCCTTGATGAAACGTTTTAAAAGTTTCTTGGCTGAACAAATGGAGGATTTTATCACATATCGTTTTCAACTGGGGTACTCAAACACCTCAATGATGTACGGTCTTAGGGTACTTGATCGATATGTGTCTGAAAAACAAGTGACTTGGACATCCTTTGATCCGCTGTTTTTTATCCGGTTCAGAGCAGAACTTGATCTTGAACCCCGGTCCATAAATACGATTTTTAGAATGCTCAAGATCTTTTTCAATTATCTTATACGCAAAGATGTGATTCTGGAAAATCCGTTGCAGGAAATCACTGAGCTACAGGAAAATCACGTTATTCCTTTTATATTTTCTCCGGAAGAAACAGACCGTTTTCTCAAAGCTGTAATCAAGTCGATGCGGACAAGCCAGAGATTCTATGTGTCAGATTTCAGTGCTTATATAGCCTTTTTGTTGATGGCCCGGTGCGGACTTAGAACCTCGGAGACACTTAATTTATTGAAAACCCATTACAGGCCCGAAGAAAGAACAATCTATATTGAAAAGACAAAATTTAGAAAAGATCGATTGATCCCTATACCCAAAGCCGTAGCCTATGAAATCAACAACCTGCTAAAAGTTCGCCGGTTATTCCCTGATGAGGATGACAGCCCTTTTTTGCTGGTAAAGGTGAAAGGGAAAAAACTGGTACGTATGTTTATAAATCGCAGATTTAAACAGGCTCTCACAGATATTAATTTTGATCACTCCCGGAAAATAATCGGTACTACAAACTTCAGCCAGCCTTCACATCATTCCCTGCGGCATTCGTTTGCTGTGAACACGCTGAAAAGGATAAAACAGCAAGGAAAATCCTGCCAAAATGCCCTGCCTGTACTGGCGGCTTATATGGGGCACAGCAAATACAAATACACAACCTATTATTTGAAGGTACTGGATGCTGAGCACCGTTGGCAACTGTTTGATTTTTCGAAATCAAAAAGCGAGGGTGCATGAGATTGACAAGTTGCCTGCACCAGTATTTTTATGAATACTTGCCCTCGATAAAAGGGACGAGCAAACAAAGTGTTCAAGCTTACCAGCAGAGCCTGTCGTTATTTCTGCATTTTCTGGCGAATCATCACTCAATAAAAATCAAGTCATTGAAAATCGAACACTTAACGGTGGATGCAGTGCTTGCCTTTCTCCAGCATCTGGAAAAAAACCGAAAAAATAGCGTGCAGACTCGAAACCAACGCCTGGCCGTGATTAAGTCTTTGGCCAAGATGATCCGCTTCATGCATCCGGATAAAAAACGAATTGCCGATAGGCTCCTGAACATCCCTCAGAAAAGAGCTCAAAAAAAGGTGATGGGATTTTTATATCCTGAAGAAATCATGAAAGTCTTCAGTGCCGTTGATCTGAAAAAGAAAGAAGGCATGAGGGATTTTACCATTCTCCATCTGCTTTATGACTCCGGTGCCCGGGCCAGTGAAATTGCCACATTGGAATTTGATTATTTTGACCCCGAAAACGAAACCATTGCGGTCCTGGGAAAGGGAAACCGATACCGGTTGATTAATCTATGCTCCAGAACCGCCTCCTTGATCTCGGACTATATCAGCAATCACAGGGTAGATCCCATCCCTTTATTTGCCCATAGGCTGTTTATCAATCAACGGAAGCGGGAAATGACCAGACATGGAATTAATAAAATTTGCAGGAAGTATTTGACCTTGGCCTTGCCGGAAAAACGGCTGAAAGGACTGAGCCCGGCTCACTGCTTCAGGCATTCGTGCGCGGTCAACATGGTCAGTTCAGGTGCTCCGGTATCGGATATCAAAAATCGTCTTGGTCATCAAAGTATTGAATCAACAATGACCTATCTGCAGCTGGATCTGTCAAAAAAACGGGAAGTCCAAAATACGCTCATGGAATACATGCAATCGAAAATAACTCATGACAAAAAAATTGATGAGTTAATCGACTGGGGAAATAGTGCTGAAATCCTTGCCTGGCTTGACAGTTTATGAACCACTGAAGCAGCTTTTGCTATCTTTGGAGGGGTATGTAGTAAAACAAAAAATTATGTTGCCACTGATCTTTAAAATTTCTAAAATAACTTTTAACGTGTTGAATTTTAATACAATATTGATTTGCAATGTGAATAGCTAAAATCGCCTTTAAATTTAACAGGTTAGACCCACTCGCAACATAATACTATTTAAGAAAAGGTCCAGCTGGTTCAGGTTCCGGGGTGGCCGGTGCTGCTTCTGCTGCTTCAAACTCTTTGATAACAGCTGCACCAGTTTTCGAAACATTGATTCCGGTCCAGGGCCTTGTCATGTCCTGGCCCTGGACACGGACAGCAAGCCCTTTCTTTTCCAGGCTCAACACGGCTTTTTCGTATTGCTCAGTAGACTTTTGGTCCGCATCCGGATCAACTACCATGGCCCTGGTTTTGTATTGAATTCCAGGGACGCCGCCCACGATCTCAGCGGCAAACAGATCAGCATAAAATTCAAGCTCCGGCAAACTAAACAACCACCGGCTTAAAGCCGGTGGGTTTAAGAGCGCGGACTGAAAGTCCAGCGATACCGGCAATAGCCGGTTGAAATGCGTCACTCTACATCAAAATGGTCATTAGGGTCTTTTTCAAAATGATGTTCGAGATATTCCTGAATCATTTCCTTTGTCAACTCACCAACGGTCACACAAAAATACCCACGGGCCCAAAAATGCTTGCCCCAATACCGTTTCTTCAAATGAGGAAATTCCTCAAACACTTTTCGAGACACTCGGCCTTTGATCCGACGCATTATATCCGAAGGAGAAATGTTCGGTGGTGCCGAAACCAGGATGTGAACGTGATCTTTGCTTACAACTCCACGCAAAATGTGGATTTCGAACCTTTCACAAGTTTGGCGTACGAGTTCTCTGACTCGCAATGCAACATCCCCCTGCAATACGTGATATCGGTATTTGGTTACCCAAACAAAGTGATACTCTATTTTGAACTTCGTATGACTGTTTTGCCGATAGCTCATGTAAAGCACTATAAAACAACTACTGGCAAAATGCTACCCGCCTAAAGGCGGGGGTTTTAACCTTTTACAGAAACAATAAAAAACTGCAACCAAGGGGCTTTCTTTTTCCATTCTTCAATGACCTTTTCCGCCTCCGCCCGGGACCAGCAAACACGCCCGGCCGCCCAAATAAACCCAGCCCGTATAAAATTTTCAATATACAATCCATTAGTCCGCGCCGGGGCGATCTCGCTTCCAAACATTTCCTTGACTTGTTTTAAAAATACATCAGGATTCACGTTTGCTTGATATGCCTGGCCGCTGTTTTCATATATTGCCTCCGGCATATGGTCATAGCCGACCTCTTGGGGTGGTACAGGCAACGGACATTTTACCGCCGGTCTCCAGAAAGGGGGTTGCCGGTGTTCCCGTTTTTGGTTTTCCAA
>CAXXTC010000008.1:0-270682 GCA_963666925.2 Phycisphaerae bacterium
CAGCCCCGTTGTTGGCATATCGGCGCGGGCCGTGTTTGCGTCGCCCAGGGGTGAGACCGAGCAGGCACAGCGCCACGACCAGCAGAGCAGCGTTCTTCTTGAAGCGGTTCATCAGTACTCCCACAGACGCGGCGAAGAGGAGGAACAAACTCGTGGGTTCAGGCACGACAGTGCCCGCAGCCCCTAGCGCTGCAACGGTGCCGAGTTGGTTGCGCCAAACGGCGAGGTCGTCCCCGTCGACAGCGCCGTCCCCGTTCGCATCACCGTCGGAAAGACCGGCACCGCTCGTGATGCCGAAGCCCCGCTGCCAGGCCATCAGGTCCGCCAGATCAACGTCCGAGTCACTGTCGAAGTCGGCGTTTTCGACACTCATGACAACCAGCAAGAGATCGTTCCCTTGGACCTGGAGGTCGAACATCGCCTCGTCTTCTGCCGACAAGGACAAGCCCGCTGCGTTCAGGCTGGTAGCGGACGATACCACCGTGTAGGACCCGGACGGAGTGAAACCGGCCTCGAGCACCACGTCGAGGGTCCCCGAGAGGGACGCCGCTCCGGTGAGGTCGAAGAAGTCGATGTTGTTTTCGCCGAGGTCGATCTCCAGGACGCCGGTTGAACTCAGGCTACCGGCGATCGCCGTGGAGCCCTGCGTCCCCAATGTTCCTCCGTTGACGATCGATCCGCCGCCGACAACGCTGTGGTTGATACTCGCGCTCCCGCTGATCGTCATCGTGTTCCCGCCCAGATCGATCTCATTGCCGAAGTCCAGGCTGCCGCTGGCGACGGAGACCGTCAGGTCGGCGCCGACAACTACCGGCGCCTGAATCTGGTGGTTGCCCTGCGAGACAGACAGCGACGGATCAGCGAGCGCGTCGCTGGCGGCAAACGTGACGGAACCCAGTCCCCCAATGACGTAGGAACCTCCCGAAGGGTTGTTCACCGAGATGCCGTTGATGGTCACGTCGGCATCCACGGCAACCGTCTTGTCGCTGCTGCCGATCGAATCGCCGAAGACGGCGGTGATGTTGTTGCTCGAGGGCGCACCGAAGAACGCATCGGTCCAGTTCGCCCGGTCGCCCCAAGTATCAGAATCCGAGGGCAGCCAGGTGCGCGAAGTGGGTCCGTAGCCGATGTGCTTGTCGTGTAGGTAGTTCTCTACCGACGTTTGCTCAGCAGCGCTGAGGACCCGGTTGTAGACAAGGATCTCGGCGATCTGGCCGTCGTATTTCGAGATCGGGGTTTCGATCGCGGAAACATCGGAGTAGCTCGCCGAGGCGCCGAGGCGGGTACGCAGGTGCCCGCTGAGCTCAGCGCTGTCGATCACGCTCTCGGTGCTGGAAACACGGTCCCCGGGGCCGGCAAGAAGAACCGCGGTGAGGTTGTCCGTGCTGGAAGTCGTGTTCCAGGTGGCGCCCGTGACATAGAAGTAATCGGTGACCATCGGCGAGGTGTTCACAGCGTTGAATCCGTTGCCGACGTCTCGCACGACAGCCCTGTGGCGTTCGGAAGTCCCCGCATAGGTCCCCCAGGCCTGGCCAGAATACTGATCGCCGGGTGTGAGCGAGTCGATGTCGCTGTAACAGGAGGTGAAAAACCGCGATTCGCTGGTCGAGTCGCGCTGGTGGACGATATACCACGTGAAGCCAGTGGAGTCGAAGTCCGTCGGGTTCGGGAAGATGTCGAGGAAGTCATCGACCCCGTCAAAAGACACGGCGCCGCCGCCCGTGGGGGTAACGCCGGTGACAAGAACCGGCTGACTATCAACTGTTGCCTGGAGTGCGTGATTCAGAGAGCCGGACTGGTCGTTCCAGCTTGTTACGTTGTTTCCGTCCAGGGTGATATCGGTTGTGTCTAGGGCTGTGATCAGGCCGGTTGTCACAGGCGGGAGTGACGCGTGCGCGACGCTGTACACACACGTGCTCACACAGAGGGCAAACATTCCTACGTACACAGTATTGCGCATAGCGACGGGTCTCTTCATTGCATGTTCTCCACTTTGAAAAGAGATTCACTTGGGTGTTCGACGTGTAAAAAGAAAAGGGGGATACGGCGTCCGCCGCTACTGCTCAACTTCAATGTCAATCGTGTGCTGACCCGCGGCCGTCTCCTTAATAGCGATGAGGATTTCCGCATTGGCCCTGGGTAGGTCTACCGGGACCATCTGCATCGGCAGCAGCGGCCTCCCGCTATCAATCATCATCTCCGCGTCCTGGAACGCCTTGCCGTCGAACGCCTGGATCTGGACCCATTGAGGGCCGCCGATCGATTTCCTGTCGCCCTGCTTGATCTCCCCATCAACGATTTCCGCGACGCCCTGCGGCCCGTTGTTGCCCTTCTTATTGTCCGGGGTGAAGACGAGCCTCCCCACGGGCACGGGCTCGCCGTTGAACGTCACCGTGCCGCTAATCGAGTAGCGGTCGGAGTCTGCGCCGCACCCGTTGATGCCCCCGAGCAAAAGAGCCAATGAGGCGATCAGGTACGGACGACGCAACACCCCCCACGTCCTTCTACAGGGAATCATTGATCACCTCCTGAAAGTCGCGGGTCGACAAGGCTTGGAACAGAGCCAGGTCGATATCTTCGGAAACAAACCGCACGGAGGCATCGCAGAGCGCGAAGTGGGCACCGCCCGGGTGCCGGCTGCCAAAGGGCCTGGCGTTCTTGTACTGCCAGCAGGTTGTACCTGACGACTCTTCATTGCAGAAGTTGATACCGTACTGCACGTTTTTGAATCCGGTCGCGTCGCAGGGGCGGCTCCGGGTGCTGCTCAATCCAGCGATCCATGCCGTTTCCCCCATCGTTCGTTCACCGATCATCAGCGTGTTGGAGGCCCCGTCGGTGATGTGGCGGAAAGCTACTTCCGAACCCGGGTAGAAGACGCCTAACCGAGCAAATCCCTGTGTGCCTTGGCCGCCACACTCGGAGCTGCCATATTCAGGCGGCGGGAAGTTCGCATCGGTATACATCGCGATCTCAGGATCACTGTATTCCTCGATGCCAACCGCTTCGTTGTACAGGGGGCCGGCCACGCCGTTATAGTGCTGCGTGTATGTATATTGCCCGTCGTGGATCGAAGTCATCCAGATGGCAATCCGGGATTCTTCGTCTACGCTCGGGCAGAAGAAGCCCTCGATCTGGGTCAGGGCAACTTGCTTATTCTCCTGGTAGCCAAAGTCCCAATTGATCTGATCGTAGACCGCTTGCTGCTCAATGTACGGGAGGATGTACGCGTGCCAGCTGATCATGACCCCGTCGTTGAGCGGGTCGGAACGCGACTTGTCGGGGTAGGGGATCTTGGCTCCCGGAGGCAGGTGCTTGAAAGAGCTCTCATAATTGATCACCGACAAGCCGAGCTGCCGGAGGTTGTTCTTGCACTGGCTTGCACGGGCCGCTTCTCTAGCGGCCTGAATCGCAGGAAGAAGCAACGCAACAAGCACCCCGATGATCGCAATCACAACCAGCAGTTCCACCAGCGTGAATGCTCGGGCAGAGGCATTCGAGTGTGTACTACAGCGGAGAATACTCACTCTCTTTTCCATTTGAGACGTCCTCGCACGATAAGCAGTTGTCGATGAGGTCCGCATTCGGCCAAACAGGCGTCCGGGTACCGGCAAGAGGCACGCCCCGTGAGGGGCCGGACGCCGTTGAACACGCGAACTTCATGCAAGTATGCCCACCGTCTCCGGGCGGCTCAATTGCCAGCATTATTCAAAATATTGTAGAATCTCGTCACGCATGATCCGGTCTGATAGAGTCTCCCTCTGCTACATTGTCTTCACCAATGAGGCGAGTAAAAGGAACCTGTGGTGCACAAGCACGTCGCGCATGCAGCGTGAATAGATGTGACAAGGTGTTCACCATCTGTTCGCGCCGTCCTAAACCCCGATTCGCCTTGAATCTCCCTGACAATCAGCTCTTTCCATGGACAAGAACAAGCGACTCCAAGTAGTACTACTCATTGAAGCATCACGCGGCTTTGGCCGGCAGATTATCAAGGGCATATCGCGCTACGCCGCACAGAACGGTCCGTGGTCGTTGCGGTTGGAGCCGCGCAATCTTAACGACAGCCCGCCCAAGTGGCTCAAGAGTTCTGCGGGCGACGGGATTGTGGTGCGTGTTGACTCGCAGCGCATGGCAGACGCCGTAATGGAAACCGGTGTGCCGGTCATTGACGTCCGAGGCGGAGTGCCCGAAGCGGGCCTGCCCCTCGTCGGGGTCTGCAACGATTCAGTAATCCACGCCGCGATCGAGCATTTCCGGGAGCGTGGATTCCATCACTTTGCCTGGTGCGACTTCTTCGGCGTTCGCAGGGTGTGGGTCGAATACCGCAGAGAGCTCTTCTGCCGACTGGTTAAGGAACTCGGCGGCACCTGTGATGTGTTTCACTCCAAACGGTCGTCGAGGAAGAAGCTGCAGTCGTGGTCGGATGAAGAGATGGCGGAGTTGAGGAGTTGGCTTTCGGGCCTGCCCCGCCCGGTGGCTGTTCTCGCCCGCGACGATGAGCAGGCGCACCTGGTGCTCGATGCCGCTCAGAGCCTGAACCTCCGCATCCCCGATGACGCCGCGGTCTTGGGGATCGACAATGATGAAGTTTTCTGCCAAGTGACGAGCCCCCCGTTGAGCAGTGTCGACGTGAACGCCACGGCGATTGGCTTCAAGGCAGCCGAGGCGCTGGAGCGGCTCATGAACGGAGAGAAGATCCCGCAGAGAACGATGGTTCCGTCCCGAGGGGTAGTCACACGTCACTCCACAGACATCGTCGCCGTTCAGGACCCGGATGCGGCAGAAGCACTGCGGTTCATCCGCAAACACGCGTGTCGCCCGCTGAGCGCGGATGAGGTCGCCGAGCACCTGGCGGTCTCACGCAGCACACTCGATCGGATGTTGCGTGCATCTGTCAGTCAGACAGCCACCGCCGCCATTATGCAGGTGCGTCTCGCGAGTGTAAAAGCCGCCCTGGTTGACACGGATCTCTCTCTGGCCGTGATCGCCGATAGGGCTGGCTTTGCATCTGTGCAACACTTGGCCAATCTATTTCGAGAACGCGTCGAGTGACACCGGGACGCTACCGGAGAGACGTCCGACGCTAAGTGTATCGGAGAAGAAATCCTGGCATGACGAGATGCTGCAACTCTTTGAGCATTCTTGGCAATTGAACCATTGCCCCGCGGCAGTCAGACTTGAGGTCGTGGTTGCAAGGGCCTTATCGGCAACTAGTTCCACGACTTACGTGAAATGACCAGCACCGGTTTTCGCACCGTCTTCCTTTTTCACTCGGTAGATTTCCCCCATGGGCGCGAGGTTACTCATCACGATCCCGGGCGCGATTGTAGCCATCTATGTTGTGTACTCGGCAGCCGCTCAAGCCGCCGGAGTCTCAACCAGCGGGGTCGACGAGCCGGTTTTCCGGAGCGAGAGCAATGGAGAGCAGCTCTACAACGGGATCGTGTTGCCCGAGGTGTGGCCGCCGCGTGACCTTGATCCGGAGTCGGACGAACCGATGCCGGTGCCGTATCTCGATCACCCTCCCACGGTCATCCCTGTCGACGTGGGGCGGCAGCTGTTTGTTGACGACTTCCTCATCGAACAGTCGACGTTGACACGTACGTTTCACGAGGCCAAGAAGTACGAAGGGAATCCGGTCTTCCGCGCCGAGACGGCACTCGAACTGGCCCCGTCGAAGAACTGCCAGGTCCCCGGCCAGGCCGGAACCGTCTACCTGGGTCACGGCGGCGTGTTCTACGATCCCGACAAACGGCTCTTCCGGATGTATTACACCGCGGGCTGGCGTGGCGGGCTGGCGCTCGCCACGAGCACGGACATGATCCACTGGCGACGGCCAGCACTCCGAGCGACGGGAGACAATCTGGTGTTGCCCCCTGGGCTCCGCTGGAACGGCTCGGAGCTGGCCGTCAGTGGATCTGATAACTGTGTCTGGCTTGACCTGAACGCGCAGGACCCCGCGGAGCGATTCAAGTATCTGACCTGCTGGTGTAATGTGGCCCGTGAGGATCGGCCGAAGGGTTTTTGTCACACGCTGCATGTTTCTGATGGGCACAACTGGTCGCCCGGTAGCCCGACGGGCAATGCGGGGGACTACTGTTGCTTCTTCTACAACCCTTTCCGCGATCGATGGGTCTTCAGCATCAAGCAGAACGGCCCTCGTGGGAGGGCGAGATACTACTCAGAAAACAAGGACTTCCTCGCCGGCGCCGACTGGTCCCAGGCTGTCTACTGGTGCAACGCCGATCGTCTGGACAAGCCGGAGCCGGAGGGAAGTTATCCCAACGCCGGGGAACAGCCCCAGCTCTACAGCCTGACCGCCGTAGCCTACGAGAGCCTGCTGGTGGGGGTGCATTACATCCATCGCGGCCCCAACAACAGCATTTGCCAGGAAGGGAGTTTCCCAAAACTCACCGACCTCGAACTGGGGTTCAGCCGCGACGGTTTCCACTGGGACCGGCCCGATCGAAGCGGCTTCATCGCCGCCTCCCGGAAGGCGGGCAGTTGGGACCGGGGATATGCGCATAGCACGACCGGCGTGTTCGCTGTGGTCGACGACAAGCTCGTGTTCCCGTACACCGCGTTCTCGGGCGTGGCGCCGACCGGAGAACGTGGCATGTACACCGGTGGGAGCATCGGGGTAGCCTTGCTCCGCCGTGACGGCTTCGCCTCCATGGACTCGGATGAAACCGAAGGCGTCCTCACCACAAGGCCGATCACGTTTTCGGGGAAGCACCTCTTCGTCAATCTGAACGCCCCCAACGGACGGATGACGGTGGAACTCCTTGATGACGCGAGACGGGTACTGGCTTCATCGGATCCGGTCTCGTGTGATCAGACAAAGAAGAAAGTGACGTGGTCGGACGGGGCCGATCTGTCGCGGTTCAGCGGATTACCGGTTCGGCTTCGTTTCCGACTCACCAATGGAGAACTGTATTCATTCTGGGTAACTGCGGACGAAAGCGGAGCGAGCAACGGGTACCTGGGCGCAGGTGGGCCGGGCTACCCAGGGGTCCGCGACGTACCGCCACGGGGCGGGCAGTAAAGCCCCGTTAGCGAGGACTCACGGTGCGACGTTCCCCAAACAAACAAGGAATCCCTCGGTAAATAGACGCTTCAAGGTGACAAGCTCTTGGTAGAGACAGGGACACGGTCTCTGGTGACAAGATCATTATGCAACGATTCCTCAACTGGTTTACAGACCTCTATCTGCTATGGCTCGTTGGCGCCGCGGGATTGGCGTTCTTCTGGCCACAGTCGATGCTCTGGTTCTCGGGAAACTGGATCGTGGGTGCGCTCAGCGTCACGATGCTCGCCATGGGGTTCACCCTGAACCTAAGTGATTTTCGGGCCCTGACGACTATGCCGGGCTCCGTCACGCTCGGGTTCCTGTGTCAGTACACCGTGATGCCGCTGGTCGGCTGGTTTGTAGGCTGGGCCCTTGGGTTGCAGCCCGAGTTCGCGGTCGGGTTGATCCTTGTGGCCAGTTGTCCGGGCGGGATGGCATCGAACATGATCAGCTATCTCGCGGAGGCCAACCTCGCGCTGTCGATCGCCCTGACCATCACCTCAACGGCCCTGGCGTTTATCGCAACACCCCTCTGGATGGAGTTCCTGGCGGGGCAACACGTGCCGGTGGATGCGCTCGGGCTGTGTCGGTCGACGCTTGAACTCGTGGTAGCGCCGGTGGCAATCGGCGTGTTCTGCAATTGGCTTTTCCCCAAGGTGATCGGGAAGATCCGAGTCTACGGCCCCTCCGTGGCCGTCCTGGCCCTGAGCATGATCACCGGCGGGATCGTCGCCGCCGCCGCGCCGAAGATCGCCAGCAACTTCGGTATCCTCGTCCTTGCGGCATTTGGCATCCACTTCTTCGGCTTCGGGATCGGGTTCCTGGTGCCCCGACTCCTGCGCTACCCGGAACAGGTCTCTCGTACGGTTTCGATCGAGGTCGGGATGCAGAATGGGGGCATGGCGGCCATGCTTGCCAGCCTGCACTTTGCGGCCCAACCCCTGGTGGCCGTACCCGCCGTGTTTAGCGCGGTGGCTCAAAACATCGTTGGGAGTCTGATGGCAACGTTCTGGCGGTCGCGCGCCGTGCCAGGGACACAGGAAGAGGGGCTGTTGCGTGAACCGCAGTAACATCTACTACTGGAAATGCGACCGCCCGGCAGCCTTTCACGGCTCCCAGGCTTGCGACCGACAATGCGCCGAGATGCAGTCGCAGCTCGGCGAGGCGTTGCGTGAGCATTTCCAGTGTGATTCTCTTGTGCTCACACCCGGGGCCGGACAGGGGAACCATGTCACCTGGAACGCGGAGATGGATGGGCTCCAGCTCTTCCTCCGCGTCGAGGACGGCCCGGAGAACGACGGGTACCTGCAGATGGAGTCGACCATCCTGCGGGAAGTGGCTGCAGCCGGTGTACCGGTGCCACAGGTATACGGCTGCGACGCCTCTCGGAAGGGTGTCCCGTTTGCGTGGCAAGCCCTTGAGAGGATCCCGTACCCCGATCTCAGCAGTTGGCACAAGAAGGGCGAGTTGAAGAGCGCCCGTGTTGCCTACGAGATCGGCCGGAACATCGCCACCTGGCAATCGATCCGGCCCACGGGTTTCGGGCCCTGCGACCTGGCAACGCTCCGCGAGACTGGAGAACTGCGGGGGCTGCACAAAGACTACGCGACGTACTTCCATCTGAGGCTCTTGCAGCACCTCGACTATCTCGTAGCCACAGACTTCCTGCCGAAAACATTACGCAGCGACATCATCACTACGGTCAAAGCGTCCGGTCCGCTGCTGAGGCTCGAGAAAGGGTGCCTGGTCCATAAGGACCTTGCGTTATGGAACATCCTGGGCAACCCAAGCCACATCGCCGCGTTCATCGACTTCGATGACGCGATCATAGGCGACCCGATGGATGACCTGTCGCTGCTGGCCTGTTTCCACGACTTCGAGTTCGTCCACCGAACCCTGGAAGGGTACCACAGCATTACCGATGCCTACCCTCCGAACCACCGCCCCCGGTTCTGGCTTCACCTCCTGCGAAACCTGATCGTAAAGGCCGTGATACGCATCGGGTCGGGGTACTTCAGCCGCGACGATCAGTTCTTCCTCGTGGGGGCCGGGGAGAGTGGAGAGACGCTACGAAGACAAACCGAGGAACGCTTGGCGATGGCGTTGTTTGGCCTGAAGACCGATGCCGACCTGTCCACCCTGGATGCTGATTTCGTTTTCTCATGACTCACCTACCACTACAACTCGGCACGTGGCTGTCTATCGGTTCACCGGTCATCGCTGAACTCGCGGCGGTCTCTGGCTTCAACTGGGTCTTGCTCGACCTGGAGCACGGCAGCGAGAGCGAAGCGGCCCTGCCGGGGCAGCTCCGGGCACTGACGGGTTACTCCACCAGCAAGATCGTCCGTGTTGGGGCTCTGCAGCCCGACCTGGTTGGCCGTGTGCTCGATTGGGGGGCCGACGGGGTGATGGTCCCCCACGTCGAGTCTGCAGAAACCGCTCGCCGCATCGTTGAGGCCGCCTACTACGCCCCTCGCGGCCGACGAGGCTTTTCACGCTCCGTCCGTACGCACGGCTACGGGCTGCATCCCCCTGACGAGAACAGCCCAGCGCCGCTCATCATGGCCCAGATCGAGTCCGTTGAGGGTGTCGAGAACGCGGAAGACATCGCGGGAGTGGATGGCATCGACGTCCTGTTCGTCGGTCCCAGCGACCTTCGGCATGACCTGACGTGCAGGGCCGGCCAAACCTCTTTCGACTACAACGGCTGCTTTGACAGGATACTGTCGGCTGCACGTGGAGCGGGAAAGGCGACGGGTATTCTGCTGCGTGACGTTAACACCGTGGATGCTCACGCTTCGCTTGGCTTCACCTACGTCGCGGTGACGTCCGACTTGGTGATCCTAGGCACTACCTTTAAGAAGATACTCTCGAGTCCGTTGTCCTAACTGCGGCTGTGGAATAGCCATCGAGCATCTCGCTACAGAGCACGCTTGGCCAGGGAGGCTTCTTGAGTCCGCTGACCTCTAACGACTGGCTTTCTGGACGATTCGATATTGTAGAGGGAGCTATGTTACAAATCTCTCGGCTAATACTCTGCTTGGTGCTTGTCTTGGCATGGGAGTATCAAGGCATCCCGTGTGTTGGTGAGGTGTCTGCGAGAACGTATGGACGAGGGGCTCAGGAAAGCAGCACTGACTTTGTTGACTTCGAGTTGGGCCCGAGGGCTATTCACACAAACGCCCGTACGAAGAACGGGACCCCGGTAGTCCCCATGTGGAATGCGCCCATGCCGAAGGAAGGGAAGTACCGCAGAAGCAGCTTCCCTCTGGTTGTACAGGCTCAGCATTCCGTAGTATGGCGTCCCACTTCATTGGAGCAAGGTACCTACAATCACTATGCCGCCCTGATCCGCTATGAGGACCAACTCTTCGCGATGTGGGCCAATCACGTACACGGAGAAGATGCTCCGGGGCAGCGAGTACTCTATTCCAAGTCTGACAAGTGGGGACATTGGGATGCACCAAGAGAGTTATTCCCAGCCCCTGGACCGGTAAAACCTCGTTCAAAAAAGGGAATCCATTTGAAACCAGACCGATGGGTAGTGGTTTCTGGGACACTCTACGCAATTGCCTATGTCCACGGCGCGGCCGTATATCCTCTTGCCAGATCCGTGAGTCTCGATGGGGCACTCGGCGAGCCCTTCTTGCTTGGTCAACTGCCCGAGAGTGGTGAACTGCCTTCATTTATGGACTCAGTGCAAGAGGCTGGGCAGCCGTCGCTCACGCAAGAGATACTTCAATGGTACAAGGAGCACTGCCAAGTCCCTTGGTGGGCAGACAAGGAGTGGGGAGTCACAAGGAAGTCTATAGATGGCTCCCCACTAATTGAGTGTTTCAGCTATCGCGCCGCGGATGGAAACAGAGTGCTGATGATGCGAAATTGGGAACTCCCGCCCACCCGACACACGACAATCGAATCTACGTGAGTTTCGCAAGGCAAGGTGCAGCGTGGGGGTTGCCTTACCCGACCGACATCCCAGATTCTCCGAGTCGTGCACAAGCAATAACCCTGGATTCTGGAGCAATACTGCTGGTCGGAAACCAATGCGTTCCCTACTTCGACAACGCTCTGTACCTGGATCGCGACCCTTTGACCATAACCATCAGCGATGATGGCTACTCTTTTGACCGTATCTATGCTCTCCGATCTGACTCTCCAAGCAAGTTCAGGTTTCCAGAGGTGAAGGGAAAGAACAAGGGTTTCGCCTACCCGAGTTCTATTGTCTATGACGGATGGATGTACTCACTCTACTCGATTGGAAAGGAAGATATGGCGATCTCCCGTGTACCAATACGTGCGTTGGGCGTAGGAAACACCAACTGACTACACAGTATGTCTGAGACGCGCAATCTTGGCTGGTGGTAGCGCGTTTAATGGTCCGTGTCAGGGGTCTAACGACAGATACCTTTCTCACGGCAAAGGACCACCATCAGTCTGCTCCTGCCCACTCAGTGGCGCGGGCCACAGCCCTGTTCCAGCTGTTTCGTCTTTGACGCGCTTCGTCCGACGATATTGTCGGTTCGAATGTCCGGTCTACGCTCCACTGAGAGGCAAGCGACTCACGGTTTGGCCAGACCCCGACTGCGAGCCCTGCAAGATATGCCGCCCCCAGGGCAGTAGTCTCCGTCACTTGGGGACGTGTCACGGCCATCTGTAGCATGTCTGCTTGGAATTGCATCAGGGTGTTGTTGACACTCGCCCCACCGTCCACCCGGAGTTCCGAGACACTGGCCCCTAAATCGCCACGCATCGCATCCAGAAGATCTGCCACTTGAAATGCGATGCTCTCTAGCGCCGCCCGTGCGATGTGTGCTGCGGTGGTTCCTTGCGTGATCCCTACGATCGTGCCGCGGGCCTGGGGGTCCCAATGTGGTGCTCCCAGCCCGGCGAAAGCGGGAACAAGGAACACGCCGTCGGTATCTGAGACGGACAGGGCCATCGGTTCCACCTCGGCCGACTTCTCAATGATCCCCAATCCATCTCGCAGCCAACTCACGACAGCGCCTCCAGTGAATACGCTGCCTTCGAGCGCGTACTCAACGCTGTCCTGTAACTTCCAAGCGATCGTTGTCAGAAGCCTATGGCACGAACGTGTGGCTTGCCCTCCGGTGTTCCTCAGCAAAAAGCACCCGGTCCCGTAGGTGTTCTTGGCTGTTTGCACATCGAAGCACGCCTGGCCGAAAAGGGCTGCCTGTTGATCACCCGCGATGCCTGCAATAGGAATGCCGCTCAGCGGGAGGTCGGGGTGGACCGTGCCGTATGCTTCGCTCGACGAACGGATCTCCGGCAGTGCATCACGGCGGACACCGAAACAATCGATCAGCTCGTCGTCCCACTCAGTGAGGCTGTTCTGGCGTCCACCTTCAACGCGGCCGCCGTGTATGTCGACGGGTTCGATCTTGCGGCAACGATGTCGATCTCAGCGGCATCGCGACGACGGTTTCGCTGACCACCGGTGATACTGCCGGCATCATCGAGTTCTCGCCGGCACTACCATGAATGCTCGCTACTGCATCAATCTGGTGGGTGTGACCGATCGGTCCGGTAATGCGCTCGAAGGAACCGGGACTCGCATCGACATCACTTCGCTGCCCGGCGATGCTACTGCCGATCGGCGTGTTAATAACACCGACGTTGGTGCAGCCGGCACACTGCTGGGCACGGAACCGATCGACCGCGATCAACTGTTTCACCTGCGCAGCGATGTTAATTGCGACGGTCGGGTCGACGAAGCTGATATCCAGGCAATCTTGGAGGCGCGCGGCAACGATGCCCGCTTCGTGCCGAATCCCTGTCTGGTCAAGGTGAAGACCGATAACAACCGCAGCATATTGGGCGGAGGTCGGTCGAATACGTCAAACACCATAGAGTTCCCAGTGCCCCGACCAAGCCGCAGAATCGTCGGCCGGCCGGGGCGACCGATACGCCGAAGACCGGACGTCGTTCCGGGACTGGACGCTGACGATTATCGTACAGTTGGCGCGGGTCGCGAGCTCGTATCGCACCCGCGCCACAGTTCCAGATGCTGTTTCTGTTTCCGATTTGTTGTGTTAATCAGGTCCCGGTTTTCGTAGAATAAGCGTCATGGAGGGTGTTCACGTGCCGCTTCGCCGGGACAATGAGGATAGATAGCTAGAGGGTCGCCATGTCTCGCAATTTAATCGTCGGCTGCGCGTGCGCAGCACTGCTCGCGGTACCTGTGATGGCTGACTATGTGCTTACGCCACTGAGCGGTGGCGCAGCGTGCTTGAGGCCTATCCGGGCGACACCTTCACCATCGACATGGTGCTTGAGTCGACCGGCGGCGACACGCACAACTCCGCCATCTTCCAGGTTGGCTTCACCGAAGCAGGCCTGAACTACCTCTCGTACGACTGGGCCGCGCCCTATACCGAGGGGCCACCCTACGACGACAGCAAACCCATCATTGATGCTCTCCCCGCCCTGATCGACGGTGACCTTTACGTCAACCCCGTCAATCCCTGAGCTGGTTGATGTCGAGTTATCGAACGTTGTCATCGGCGACGCCTTCAGCACCGGGACGCTCGTGTCCCTAACCATCGAAGTGCCGAACGAGTACGACTTCTTCGGTTCGGTATACGTCTTCACGACGCCCGATACGTTCAACCAGGGCTTCCAAGAGATCCCGACCACCGCCGGTGACGTTTTCGAGCTGATCATTCTCCCCGAGCCGGCTGCTTTGCTGGCCCTGCTGCTGCTCGCAACGCGACGTCACCGGTAGTAACCCGTTTTCAAAGATTTGTCCGGCCTGGGGTGCGTGGGGGGGGCATCCCGTTGGGCGGCACGGGGTAGGGGGGCGGACTTGTCCCCCGAAGCGCCCCGCCCCGTTGCGTTCGGGGCTCGTCACGGTACGATGGGTGGAACGTGCTCAGGAGAGGTGCCCGAGTGGCCTAAGGGGCACGCTTGGAAAGCGTGTGTACGCATCGCGTACCAGGGGTTCGAATCCCCTCCTCTCCGATACTTCCATCGCTTGGATCGTTGATGCAAGCTCCTGAAACGCGGGAGCTTCCATCAGCTTTCGGCTCCCCGGTTTCTTTTTCGCGCTCAGACCCCATCTCCCCCGGGGCGTTTCGGGATATGTGGCCGCTCTGTGCCTGCCCGAACCTGCGTGCCTCCGGCAATACTGGCGCGCCCGGGCCGTTATAGCTCATAGAGGCGGTTTCGGCGTGTACAGGCCAAGCGAGAATCAGCAGGTGCTCATCGTCACGGTCCACGCCGCCGGCCGCGAAGCGTAGAATCTACAAAGGCCCATGAGAATCTCTGGCGAGATAACCTGGTACGCTGGCCTGACAGCGGTCGGCCGGACTATGGCGCTCGTGGCGAGTCTGCTGGCAGTCTGCTGCAGCGTGCTTGCCGACGGCTCGTCGGGTGCGGGTCCGTTTGAGACGCGGGCCGGATTCGTTTGCGTCAATCCAGTTGATGAACACGTCCTGGCCCGGCTGCGGCAGGCGGGTATCGAGTCGACCTGTTTGTGTTCCGACGCGGTGTTTCTGCGCCGGGTGTGCCTTGACGTTATCGGAACATTGCCGACGGCGCGCGAGGCGCGTGCATTCCTGGCCGATCGCGATCCGGACAAACGGGCCACGCTCATTGACGCGCTGCTGGAGCGCGACGAGTTCGCCGACTATTGGGCGCTGAAATGGTGTGATGCGCTGCGGGTTAAATCCGAGTTCCCCATCAACCTCTGGCCCAATGCGGTGCAGGCTTACCACCGCTGGGTTCGCACCGCGGTTGCCGACAACAAGCCTTACGATCAGTTCGTACGCGAATTGCTGACATCGAGCGGCAGCAACTTCCGCGTGCCGCCGGTGAATTTCTACCGCGCTGTACAGGGTCACGAGCCGGCCACGCTGGCGAGTGCCGTGGCCCTCACGTTTATGGGTGCACGCATCGAACACTGGCCGGCCGACCGCCGCGACGGCCTGGAAGCCCTCTTTTCGCGAGTGGCGTTCAAGAGCACTGCCGAGTGGAAAGAGGAGATCGTCTACGTGGATCCGGCGGCCACCACCCCGCTGGATGCGATGCTGCCCGACGGCACCCGCGTGCGTGTTCCGGTGGGGCAGGACCCTCGCCGCGTTTTCGCCGATTGGCTGATTTCTGCGGACAATGAGTGGTTCGCACGCAACGCTGTCAACCGCGTGTGGGCCTGGCTGTGGGGCCGCGGCATCATCCACGAGGCCGACGACCTACGCCGGGACAACCCGCCGGCGAATCCGGAACTGCTGGCCTATCTTGAGAACGAGTTCGTCGCGAGCAACTATGATCTGCGGCGGCTCTATCGACTGATCCTGAACTCGCGGGCGTATCAGCAATCCGCGATCCCGCGCAGCACACATCCCGATGCCGAGACGCTCTTCGCTTGCTACCCGGTGCGTCGCCTGGATGCCGAAGTGCTCATCGACGCTTTGAACGCGATTTGCGGCTCGCACGAGAAATACGTCAGCCTGATCCCGGAGCCCTTCACGTATATCCCCCAAGAACAGCGGACGATCACATTGGCCGACGGCAGCATCAGCAGTCCGTTTCTGGAGCTGTTCGGACGCCCCGCACGCGACACCGGGCTGCTCAGCGAGCGTGACAATCGACCCACCAGCGCCCAACGACTCCACTTGCTCAATTCGAGCAGCATACAAGCGAAGATCGATCGCAGCCGGCCATTGCGGCAGTTGGTGCGGAGAGCACGCCGCGACGATGATCAACTGGTACGCACATTGTATCTAACAGCCCTGTCGCGCTACCCCATCGAGAGCGAGCGGGCCGCGGCGCTGGAGTACCTGCGCTCGGCGGACGGTTCGCGACTCGAAGCCGTGCACGATCTTCTTTGGGCTTTGATCAATACGAAGGAGTTTCTCTACCGCCATTAATACGGGCGATTGCCGGCGGCACAGAGAGTGCTATCCATGGCTGACCATGAACATCTCGACACGCTGACGCGGCGCGAGTTGCTGCTGCGCGGACTCGCGGGCGCCGGCAGCCTGGCTTTGCTCCCGTCGGCCGCGCTGCTGGCGCAGTCGTCGCCGCCGCCGACCGCGCGAGCCAAGTCCGTCATTCAGATCTGGATGTGGGGCGGGCCGTGCCACTTGGACACCTTTGATCCCAAGCCCGAAGCGGGGCCAGATTACTGCGGTCCGCTGAAGGCCATCCCGACCAATGTGCCGGGAATCCAGGTGGGCGAGCTGCTGCCTCAATTGGCCCAGCAAGCGGACAAATACGCCATCATTCGCAGCATGACGCACGGTATCAATGCGCATGAGACCGCGTCGTACCTGGTGCAGACCGGGCGCCAGCCGGGCCGACTCGTTCACCCCTGCGCCGGGGCGGTCGTGTCGCTCTTCAAGGGGCCTGATCACGGCTACGCAGGCCTGGCCCCGCCTTATATCGTCCTGACCGAGCCGCAGGGCCGCTTTTCGGAGGCCGGCTTCCTGGGGCAGCGCTACAAGCCCTTCGCCACCGGCGGCGACCCGGCCAAACCGCGCTTCGCCGTCGAGGGTATTGTGGCCGAGGGAATCTCCGACGAGCGCCAGCTTCGTCGACGCGAGTTGTTGCACGAACTCGACACGTTGGGACAGGCGCTGCCTGCCAGCGCCGAGTTTGAACAACTGGATCGCTGTGAGGAGGACGCGTACGAACTGATGTTCGGCGAGGCGCGGGCCCTGTTCGATCTGTCGAGCGAAGCCGATGACCTGCGCGAGCGCTACGGGCGCAACACCTTTGGTCAATCCTGCCTGGTCGCCCGCCGGCTCGTGGAAAGCGGCGTGCCGTACGTCACGATCAACTACAAGGGTTGGGACACGCACAAGCAGCATTTCCAGACCATGCAGCGCAAGCTGCCCGAGATGGACCGGGGTCTGGCCACTTTGCTCCAGGACCTGTCTGATCGCGGCCTCCTCGACACCACCATCGTCTGGTGGGGGGGCGAATTCGGGCGTACGCCCCGCGTGCAGTGGGAACCTCCGTGGAACGGCGGCCGCGGCCACTACGGTAAGTGCTTCAGCACCGTCCTGGCCGGAGGAGGCTTTCAGGGCGGACACGTCGTCGGAGCATCCGACGCCACCGGCTCAGAAGTGACCGAACGCCCCGTGCATCCCCAGGACGTTATCGGAAGCATCTACGAACTGCTCGGCATCGACCCGGCGGGGAAGCTGCCCAACGAGCGCGGCCTGGACGTCAGCGTGCTGCCGACAGAAGACGGCGCCGCGCGCGTGAGCCGCCTGACGGAGATCATGCCGGCATGAAAACGATGTGGTGGACGCTGGCGATTGTGCTCGGCCTCTGCGTCACCGACGCAGCCGGCCAGGCGGCCGCCACAAATCCGCACATCGGCTACGTTTATCCCGCTGGCGGAGAGCGCGGCAGGACGTTTCGCGTCACCATCGGCGGGCAGTCCCTGCGCGGCGCATCGGACGCATACATCACCGGCGCCGGCGTGCACGCGAAGGTCATCCAGGATTTCCCGCCGATATTCGCGATCGATCCCGACGAGCGTGCCGCCCTGGCAGAGCAGATCCGAGCGGTGTTCACCAAGCGTTGGACCGAACTGGTGAAGAGCGGTCGGGTGCGTGATCTGCCGGCATCAGAAGCGCTGGCACGCGGCGGGTTGGTGCGCGATCGCAAACGCCGCGCCGCGACACAGCCGGCCGAGAGCGGCGCGAAGCCGCCGGCGCATCCGCTGCTGTATGACCTGGATAAGATGAGCCTGCGCGAGCTTGTTCATGCGGTCAGCACGTTTCGCAGTCTGCGGACCGGTCAGCGTAACCAGCAACTCGCCACCACGGTGCTGGTCGAGATCAGCATCGACCGCGACGCGACCCCGGGTGAACGTGAGCTGCGCCTGAGCACGCGCCTGGGCCTGACCAACCCGCTGCGGTTCCATGTGGGGACTCTGCCCGAGACGCGCGAACTCGAAACCGGCGACGTCCGCATCGTCGAGTTGCTCCCGCAGGAGCCGGCGCTGACGCTGCCCATCGTCATCAACGGCCAGATTTTGCCGGGCGACGTCGACCGGTTTCGCTTTTCGGCAAAACGAGGTCAGCGGTTGGTCTTCGAGACGCACGCGCGGCAGCTCATGCCCTATCTTGCGGACGCCGTCCCGGGCTGGTTTCAGGCGACACTGACGTTGTATGACGAAAGCGGCGAAGAGCTCGCGTTTGTCGACGATTACCGGTTCAATCCGGATCCTGTCTTCTGTTACGACGTGCCCGAGGATGGTGTCTACACGCTGGAGATCCGCGATTCGATCTACCGCGGCCGCGAGGATTTTGTCTACCGTGTCACCGTCGGCCAGCGGCCCTATGTCACCTCCATATTCCCACTGGGCTGTCGAGTGGGACAGCAGCGCTACGTCGTCGCGGCCGGATGGAACCTGTACTCTGAGCGTTTCTTCATCGACGGAAAAACCTACGGCGGCGGCATTTGGCAGAGGCCGCTCGGTCGCGGGCCCGGCACTGCAAACGTCGTGACCTACGAAGTGAACGCCCTGCACGCTCAAGCTGAAGTGGAGAACAACGATACGCTCGCCGCGGCCCCGAAAGTGCGGCTGCCGCTGATCATCGATGGGCGCATTGAGCAACCCGGCGACGTAGACATGTACCGCTTCGCCGGGCACGCCGGCGACGAGATTGTGATCGAGGCGATCGCCCGCCGCGTGCGTTCCCCGCTCGACAGCTTGGTGCGACTCCTGGACGCGTCCGGTAACGTCGTCGCCTGGAACGATGACTACGAGCACAAGGACGGCTTCCTTCACACAGGCATGGGCGAGCTGACGCACCATGCCGACGCATATTTGCGGACGCAGCTCCCGGCCGCCGGCGACTACTACGTGCAGATCTGCGACACGCAAGCACACGGCAGCCCCGCGCATGCTTACCGCCTGCGAGTTGGTCCTCCACAGCCCGACTTCGCGCTGCGCGTCACGCCATCCAGCATCAACGCACGCGCAGGATTCTCGATGCCGCTGAACGTCTACGCTTTGCGCAAGGACGGATTCGCCGGTCCCATCGACCTTGTGCTGAAGGATGCGCCCC
Organism: Phycisphaerae bacterium; assembly: GCA_963666925.2. Taxonomy (GTDB): domain Bacteria; phylum Planctomycetota; class Phycisphaerae; order UBA1845; family Fen-1342; genus JANQFV01. The sequence continues at coordinate 19,117 of CAXXTC010000008.1, forward strand.
CCGGCTTCAGCCTGTCCGGCGCGCGGATTCCCGCCGGAAGTGACAGCGCCCGCTTTACGCTGAACGCGCCAATCCGGCGAATCGACGTGCCGTTCGCACTGACCATCGAGGGTTACGCAAGCATCGACGGGCAAGCCATAACGCGCCCGGCGATCCCCGCCGAGGATATGATGCAGGCGTTTCTCTATCAGCACTTGGTTCCGTCGCAGGAATTGGTGGTGTCGGTGGTGGGCGGCAGGCGCATGGGTATGCCGATCCGGCTCGTGGACAAGCCGCCCGTGCGGATTCGGCCCGGCGCCACGACCATGGTAAGACTCGCAGCGCCGCGCCATCCGAAGGTGCGCGAGATCGTGCTCGAACTGAGCGACCCTCTGCCGGGAATCACATTGGGCAACGTCACGCACACGCCGGGTGGCTTGACGATCGAGCTGGTTGCGGAGCCGAACGTTAATGTCGGGTCGACCGGGAACCTGGTCGTCTCCGCTTCGTTGGACATCAACGCCCCGGATAAGAAGTCCGGCCAGGCATCGAAGAAACGTCGGATCACGCTCGGCGCTATTCCGGCGATTCCGTTCGAGGTTGTGCCATAGTGACCCCGATGCCCAACAACGCGACGGGGTTGCAGTGCTGCCATGTGGCTTGCGAGAGCGTGCCGGTGCAGGTCGACGTTGCTCGGTTTCGTGGAGCCGACGGCGTCGAGGAATTGCATATCGCGGCTCACCCCGTCGAGGACGCTTCGTTCGAAGACCAGTTGTCCTGGCTGCGGCGTGGCGCGCACGAGGTTCTCGACGCCTTGGGCATCGAGCCTGGCAGCGCGATTCTGCGTCGCTTCTTCTGCCGCGACATCGCGCGCCACGCACACGCGCTCGTGCAGTGTGATTTCTCCACGCCCGGCGCTCGCGGCGAACAATGCGCCGTATCACGCGTGGGTCAGCCGCCGCTTCCACCGGCCAAGGTCGCGTTGTGGGCCTACCACATCGTTGATCCCGCCAACCGCGTGCAGAAGCAACGCACGGACGACTCGCTGACCGTTCGCCGCGGCGAGTTGGCGCACCATTGGACGTGCGGAGTACAAAACGCAAGCCACAACGCTGCCCACGATCAGACCAGCGTCTGCTTCGCCACTTATGACGCCCACCTGAAACAGCGCGGACTTGCGTTCGCCGACAATGTCATGCGCACCTGGCTGTTCCTGCGCGATATCGACGCCGACTACGAGGCTATGGTTACGGCCCGCCGGCGTTTCTTCGCCCAAGTTGGCCTTACTCCGAACACGCACTACATTGCCAGCACTGGTATCGAGGCCGCGGCCGCGGATAGCGGGGCCAGGGTTGTGCTCGACGCCTACGCGATCAGCGGGTTGCAGCCCGGCCAGGTTTGCCATCTGCGTGTGCCGCAGCAACTCGGCCCGACCGACATGTATGGCGTGACGTTTGAACGCGGCACATCCATCGACTATCGCGACCGGAGACATCTGCTGATCTCCGGCACGGCCAGCATTGACGATGAAGGTCGCATCCTGCACGTCGGCGACCTGAACGGGCAGTTGGAGCGCACGCTCGAGAACATTGACGTGCTTTTGCAGGCCGGGTCGGCCGGCCGCGGTGACGTCTGCCAGCTCATCGCCTATGTGCGTGAGCCCCGCGATGGGCCGGAGGTGCAGCGTCGGATCCGCGAGCGGTTCGGCCCCACGCCGTTGGTGGTTGTGCGAGGAGCCGTCTGCCGCCCCGCCTGGCTCGTCGAGATCGAAGCCCAGGCCATCGTTCCGTTCGAGGCGATCCATCTGCCGCACTTTTAGAGCGGATATTCCAGGCATTGTTGCGGCAACGTAGTAACGCCCGTCCGTGAGGTGTTCCTTGTGATGGAGAGGGGAGGATTCGCGACTTTGTCACGTCGCTTGACGGCGTTGCTCCCCGGGTCTTTGCTGCGCTCGGTGGTGGTTCGATCTCCCTTGTTGCGCAGGGCAAGACCGTTGGGATGGTATGCCTTGCTGCGCGAGTCGCGCTTATCGTGAACGGAGAGGGCGGGAGAGTCTGGGACGATACGCGTTTCCGAAGCGTCAACCGCGATGCCGGCCGCAAGTGCCTGCGAAATAGCGGCTTGTGACATCAGGCGGTCGCACAGCGACGCACTTCGACGCACGTCTTGGACGCTTTCCCGTTGGAGCATATCTGGAGCGTTGTCATCTGCGGTCACTGCGGGAACTTCCGCTGACGAGCAACCAGTGCGCCTTCGAAGGGCTCGGCGTGAGCCGGCCTTCCCATCCGTCAAGGTGGGTGCCCAGCGGTTGGGCGAAGCGGCGGGCCACATCGCAGATCAGCGTCAGGCCGGCCCTCTTTTGCCCTTGCCGCCGCCGGTCCGTGCAGATACCGGTTGAGCGGAACGCGTCGATCACCTCGGCGACAGTGGCGAACGGTGTGGGTGATCACGGAAGCGGGTCGCAGTGTAACGACGATCCTGACGCCAGATGAACACTAACACAAGGGCTGGCGGCGCCCGGGCGCTCGCCGGCAGGAGGCGCGAATCATCAGCGATACGTTATTGTGGCTCTGGTTGGATGGGAGCGGCCGACGCCGCGGCACTATCGCGGGCGGTCGATCCATGCCGAAGATTCTGGGTATTCCGGAAGCCCCGACCTGTGACCGGGTCGCCGGCGTGGCCGGGGGGTTGGCGTGGTTGGCAGTTGGGCGCCGTGCGTCGTTAGGAATGCTGGTATCGGTATCTATCGCTCTTCATACGGCGCGGTAACCCGGCAGCGGGGGTAGGCGGTGCAGCCCCAGAAGCGGGAGCCGGCGTTGGGGCCCTTCTTCGCCGTGCGGAGGACCATCTTGCTGCCGCACTTGAGCGCCCCGGTCGGCGTGACGTAACGCGGCCCGGCGTGGGCCGGCATGGCATTACGCCTCAGAATTGCCCCCAGTCATCGGCCTGATGTAACAGTTCAGCCGTTTGCAGTGGTGGGATCGGGTAGTGTAGGGAGGTTGCCGGTTTGCAGGTAGGTACGCAGGGCGTCGGCGATGGCCTGTAGCGGGTCGTGGCCACGTAGTTTCAGCGTGCGGTAGACGCTCATCAGCACCGCCTGCGTGCGGGCACCGCGCTCCGATCGATTCGACTGGCTGTTCTTCCGCAGGATCACCGCCGGGCGAATCTGCCGCTTGGCGAAGTTGTTCTCGAACGGGATCTGCGGGTAATCCAGGAACGTGAACAAATGATCGCCCGTCCGCCGCAGCCGCTTGCACAAACGCCGCACATCCGCGTCCGCAAACACTTCGGTCGGCAAACGGCAGGCGGCCGCCGCCTTGGCTGCCGGGCTGTTCGGCGGCGCCGGAGATTCGTCACCGCCCACAAGCAGCGCGTCCAGCCGGCGGCCCAGACGCAGAATGCGGCTCTGGTACTTCTGGGGCGAGAAGTCTGCCCGCTTGCGCAGCCGGATACCATCACGCACCAATCGCCGCAACGTCTTGGCAAAGGCCTGCCAGGCCGCCGAGGTGTTGTGCTGGTCGACCTTCTCCAACTCACGCAGCAGGTGTACGAGGCAATACTGTCGATCGGCGACGTCGATCGACTCGTACGCCGTCCAGAAGTCGTGCAGCAGAATGCCGTCGAAGGCCTCGCCGAAGAACTCCTGCAACACCGGGCTGCCGCGGTTGCGGTCGATCAGGTAGTAGCAATTCTGGTGATTGGTAAAGCACCACAACCAGCAGGTGCGGCCACGCACGCGCCAGCCGGTCTCGTCGGCGTGTAGGTAGGCGGATTGCCGGGCCTGGTCCGCGATCTGCTGGTACCAGGGGGTGAGAATCTCCGCCAGGCGTTGCCAGGCGGCGATCAAGCCGCCGGCCGAAAGCCGCAGTTGCAGGTGAAATTGCAGGATGTCGATGAGCTGGTCGATGGTGACGCCCAGGCCATAGTGACACCAGCTCGTGAAGCTGATGAGTCGATGCCCGAAGGTGGCGTTGGGCAAGGCGTCGGGGATAACCGGTTCGACATGCTTTTTGCAGGCCGGACAGTAGTCGCGATGGATCGTGTGCTCGGTGACCTGCGACTGGAGGTCTTCGGTCAGGTCTTCGATCAGCCGCGTGCGGGTACGTTGGCAGCGTCGCAGCGGTCCGCCGCAGCCCGGGCAGACTTTCAGGCGATGTTGCTGGCGCTCGTCGATCCGCGTCGGCGTTGGGCGGCGATGGCCGGAATGGCCGTCACGGGCGCCGGGACGTTTGCGACGCCGGCCGGCCGCGGTGCACCGGTCATCGGCGTTCGGCTTGGCGTAGACCGGTGTCATGCCGGAGGGCGTGCTGGGCGAAACGGAATCCCTGGTCTGGGTTTGCAGTTCGGCAATGCGGCGGGCGGCACTGAGCAGCGCGAGCGTGACGGCGTGAGGGCCGAGTTGGTAAAGCCTACGGGCGGTGGCTTCATCGCAGACGCCGGACTGCAAGGCCGCCAGCAGTTCGTCCAACCTGTTAGAACGTGTCGTCGCGCCACGCATGTCCAGTGTATACGCGTGTGCGCGCTCCCGGCGCAAGGGCTAAACCGCAACAATCTCAGAAAATTCTGCAGATGGGTGAAGTGTTACAACGCCGCGAGGAGCGACTTGTTCAACGGCTCCGCTGTCCCTTATATATGTTTTACTATCGAGGCTCCTTATAGGCTGTTCAGGCAAGTGCGGGCCACTTTCGTGTTTGAGCCGTCTTGACGTCGCAGTCACCGAAGGCAACCGGGAACGTTCACCTTTTCCGCTCCTTCTGGCTCAGGTTTGACGGCGGGTGGTACGCAACAACCCTCGCAACGCCGAGGCCATGCGAAGGCCGACTTGCTCTTCCTCATCGACGACAACCGGTGCTCCGGCCACCATCAACTCCCAACGGTACACGTGGTACCGGGCTCGGGCGACGAGTGGCGTCCCGGGCGAGAGCGAACGAACCTGCTCGATGACCTGCCGCGCGGCGGCTGGATCGGGGAGGGTTACCGCGACGGCCCGGGCGGCGTTGACACGCAAGCGTTCTAGCACTTCCGCGCGGGTTGCGTCGCCGATGTACGTCCGCAGACCGTACGTGCGTGCGACCTCCGCTGACTTACGATTCAGCTCAACGACCACCAGCAGCGACTTGTGTCTGTGCATGAGCGCTTCGGCGATGCGCCGGCCAGCGGGGCCAAAGCCCACGATCATAATGTTGCCGCTCAATTCGGCGTCGGGTTGGGGTGACGCTTCGTCCAATGGCCGCAGCCTCCACGGACCCTGCACCGATAGCCTGCCCACGATCTTCGCAAGCCGCGGCGCGAGAGCCACAAGGTACGGCGAAAGGAACAGTGTTCCAATCGTGGCCGCGACCATCAGGTCGAAGAGACTGCCGTCGATGACATGCCCGTGCCGGGCCACCTCGGCAAGCACGAATGAGAACTCACCCACTTGGGCCAAGCAGACACCTGTCGCAATCGCGTGGCCCGGCGATGAGCGAAACAGACGCGTTACAACAGATGTCAGAATAGCCTTGCCGAACACGATGGCCGCCACCACGCCCGCGACCGTTGTCCAGTTCTGGAGTACCCAGGTGGGATTGCTTAGCATGCCGAGCGAACTGAAGAACAGTGTCACGAAGAGTGTCCGCACGGAGGCGACATCGGCGCGGATCTGCGTGGCGTAGGGAGATTCAGCCAGCAGCAAGCCCGCCATGAACGCTCCCAGCGCCGGCGAAAGGCCGAGTTCGTGCGACGCATAGGCCGCTCCCGTAGCCGTTACGATCGCGAGCAGGATCGGCAAATCGCGATTCCGTGCGGCGGCCTCCGCGCCCAGGAGCAGCGGCAAAACGTAGTTGAGCACCACGAAGAGCACCCCAAGGAGAAGGCTCGCTACGACCACCGCCCGACCCAACTGCCAGCCGACATGAACCGCCGGACCTGAGCCGTCACTCCCCAACACGGTTACGACGAGCACCAGCGGAACCACCGCGATGTCTTGGAGCAGGAGAATGCCCACTGCGTTACGGCCGTGCGTGCTGTCGATCTCTGCCCGGCTTACGAGCAGGCGCATTACACAGGCAGTGCTGCTCAGTGCGATCATCGCTCCGATGGCAAGGGCCGGGGGACTGTCGAGGCCCAACGCTAAGCCGGCTCCCGCAGCCAGCCCACCCGTTAGCACCACCTGCGCCGTTCCTCCGCCCAGGGCGATCGAGCCAACGCTCCGCAGCCGGCGCCACGAGAACTCAAGTCCGATCGTGAACAGCAGCAGGGCTAGGCCTAGCTCCGCGATCGCGGACACCGCCTTGTGATTCGGCATCAAATCTAGGGCATTGGGGCCAAGCAGCGTACCGGCGAGCAGGTAACCGAGTATCGCGCTCTGCCTCAGCCGCTCGCACAGCGCGCCGAGCAACAGCGCCGCCAGCAGGAGGATCAGTACATCCAGAAGTGCCGTCCAGAGATCCACGCGCACCTCCGCCCGGCGCGCTTCCACTGAAATCCACAGTGAATCGCGCGACGCTTTACCACGAAGTGGGATTGAAGACAATCGCGCCAACCGCAAAGCGGCGAACACGATGCGATCGGTGTCTCGCGGGCCTGGAGGTTGCGCCGGGTAGCCGTCCCCGACGATTTCAGCCAGACCGCCGAGAGCATACTCCAAAACTGCGGGGCCGTCAGCAAAGCCTCGACCGTCCGGTACTGGTTAAGTTTCAGTCCATGAGCCCGAGTAGTTCTTCGATGGTTCGTAATTAGCTTAATTAGGGACAGTGAAGAACGCCATTCAGATAGTACGTCAGTCCGTGCCAGCAGCGCACTTACGAACGCTTGCGCAATAGAAGGCCTCCTGTGATGATGTTGGCGTTGCAAATCAATACCAATACAAATAATTGAAATAATTGCCTCCTCAGCAGAATTCGTGGGCGAGTTTTGGCTCGGGTAGGCGTCCCAGGGTGTGATAGAGGGCGATTTCGGCGGCTTCGAGGGTGCGGAAGCCGTAGGCCTTTCTGATGGTCAGTTTGATGCGGTAGTTCAAGCCCTCGACGATGCCGCTCGAAAACTCCTTCCGGGCCGCGAACCAGTTCAGGATCAGCTTCTGATGAGCCCGGGTGCTACGGGCCACCTTCTTGATCGGCGCCAGCCGACTCCGCATGGCGCGCTTCAGCCAGGCATCGAGGAAAACGCCCGCCCAGTGGTACGACGTGTACTCCCACAGCGTCTGGAAGCTCTCCTTGAGCAGGTAGGCCCGCACGGTCTTGAGGCTGTAGCACATCAGGTCGGCCAGCCGCGCGGATTGCCTGCGAGTCAGGTTCGCGACCCGCTTCAGGAAACACCAGCGGCTGTGCTTGAGCACCGGCTCGTAACCCTGGGCGGCCAATTCTCTCGCCTCGGCGGCCCGCACCTCGTCGATCGCCTTGTTGAGCTTGGCCACGATGTGTAGCGCCCCAGACGCCTTCTTCGTGATCACCTTCAGGTACGGCTGCCACATGTCGCTGCAGACGAACTGCAACGCCGCCGTCCGCTCCTTGCCCAGCATCCGGAAGAACCGCAGCAACGTTTTGGTCGTGCGATCCTTGCCAATCCACAGCAGCCGGCGACAGTTCTGGTCAATCTGGTACACGACCGTCAGGTAGCGGTGGCCCTTCTGGAACTGCACCTCGTCCACGCCGATGGCGGTAATCCCGCTCAAATCCCGGTGCTGAAGGCCGTATTCGACCACCCCGGCCACGGCCCGGAACACGCTCTCCCAACTGGTGCGGAAGATCCCGGCCACTTCACGCCAACTCAGTCGGCGGGCCCAGCGGGCCAGGAACACGGCGTAGGCGGTCGTCAGGTGGTGTTTGCCCTCGGCCCACGGCAGCCGTTCGGCGGTTACGCCGCAGCGCGGGCAGTTCACCCGCCGGCGGGCGTAGAGCAGGAACACGGCCAGAGCCCACAGCGGGACGAATTCAAAGCGCCGCACCGGCAGCGTGTCGTAGCCCGGCCCGCGCCGGCCGCAGCCGGAGCAGATGGGGCGTGAGCGGCGGTGTGGTCGCACGCTGATCTCGATCTGGTCGTCGTGGAAGCGGGCCTTTTCGTAGACGAAGCCCTTGACGGGGTGGATGCGATTGAGGACGGTCTTGAGGCGCATCGTTCGGGGCCTCCGATAGCAGGTACTGTTGCAAGCACCAACCTACCGGAACTTCGGGCGATGCGTTGTTTATGCGAACCCCGGCCCGCGTGCCGCCGGCCCGCGTTCCCCGACTCAGGTGCGTCCCCCGTTCACGAAGCGCAACCGGCCACACGCCCCCCGGGTCACGCCGCCGTTCTCGCCGCGGAGGGGAACGAAGCCCAAGGAAGGGGCCGGGGGAAACCTGCGGAGCTGGTTCCCCCAGAATCAACCCACGAATTCTGCGGAAGAACCCGGCATATAGGCATTCAGAGAAGATGCACCCGCACAACAGCAGCTCCGGAATCAGCGTCCAAGCTCGAATCATCACGCCATCTCTCACACGGCGGTACCTCCTGCGCGTGGCCCCGGCGGACCGACGCTCGCCACGATGGGCACTGCGATCAGCGCGCAGACGGAGCCGATGACAAACGGGACGGCCAGCATTCCATCCAGGGCACGCATCTGCCAGAGCATCCCGGCGGCGAGGCTGGCGGCAAGCTGGCCCAGGCCGCCCACGGTCGCGAGCAGTCCAATCGCGCCGGCGCGCTGTTCCGTCGGCACGAGATTACTGACCAGTGCCTTGAGCACGCCCTCGGTCATCGCCTGATACAGCCCATAGATGGGCAGCAACACCCAGGGCGCAATGGGTGTGCGAGCATACGCGAACGCCGCGTACACGACGGCGTAGCTGATCCAGCCGGCAATGACGACCGGACGCCGTCCAATGCGGTCGGACAACGCGCCCAGCGGCGTCGCCGCCACTGCGTAGACGGCACTGAAGAGGGCGTACGCACAGATCACTTGCGTGAACGAGAGGCCCAACTCGCGGGAACGCAGGATGAGGAACGAATCGCTGCTGTTGCCCAGCGAGAAAATTCCGAACGCGATGAGGAGCTGCCAGAATGACCGCGGCAGCCGCCCCGTCGACACGCCACGCTGGCTCGGCCCGGCAGCGTGCCGTATTTCGCGCACGCCGAACGTGGCGATCAGCACGCTCACGACGCCCGGCACGAGCGCGATCAGAAACAGGCTGGCCAGCGGCGTGGCAGGCCAGAGCGTCAGTATTGCCAGGCTCACGAGCGGACCGATCACGGCGCCCGCGGTGTCGGCAGCCCGGTGGAATCCGAACGCGATACCGCGGCCTGCCGGTGCCGTGGAATCGGCGATGAGCGCATCACGCGCAGCGGTGCGGATCGACTTGCCGAAGCGGTCGCTGCAACGTCCGAGCAGGAAGAGCGGCCACCCGAGCACGTAGGCCGCCAGCCCCATGGCCGGCTTGCTCAGCGCCGAGAGACTGTAGCCAGCGATGATAAACGGCTTGCGACGGCCGATGCGGTCAGACCAGTATCCGCAAACCCAGCGGAAGCCGCTGCTGATGCCCTCGGCGAGGCCCTCGATGAGGCCCAGCAGGGCCGGCGAAGTACCGAGCGTCCCGACCAGGAACAACGGGATGATCGGGTAGAGCATCTCCGTCGCGAGATCGGTGAAGAGTGAGACCAGGCCGAGGAAGACGACGTTGCGTGTGATGCTACCGAATCGCATGGGCGGCGACTCAAATCGGCTAACGCTGGCAGTAACTCAGGACTCGACGGCAACCAGTGCGATGAACTTACGCCAGCATTCAGCCGACATTTCCCAAACGACCGTCGCCCGGCAACGTAGCCGAGCGTCTTGAATGTTATCGCACCCATTCCGAACATCCACGTGCAAGATCAGCCCCTGTGCGCCGAATGCCGGCGGCAATTGAGGCTCGTAAATCGTGTGTAGTCAGGCTGTTACAGGCTCCTATGCCGTCTCCGGCGCAGACCGTCACCCTGGTACGCGACATTCGGCCCGGTCTTGGGAGCGCTTGGAGCACTCATCCGACAGCCGCCAGCGGCAAACGGAACCGCAGTCGTTCGATCCGGCCCAGGATAGCGGCGAACAGCTCACGCGGCACCGCCACCTCCGTCATCTGAAACATCACATAGCGGGCATGTCGGACCACCTTCGCACCGATCTTGATCAACTTATCCCGCAGCGTCGTCAGCGTCCAGTGCTGAACGCTGCGGGGCAGGGCCAATCGCCGCAGGAAGTTGCCCAGCTTGTACGCCGAGCCTTCCTGCTCGCCGTAGGTCTCACTGATCGAGCTATCCAGGTCGAGAATGATCTCGTGGATGGAATTGCGCTGGTGAACCGCGTCGATCCAGCGCCCGGACAGATCCATGAGCACCGCCAGATGCGTCGCCCGCGTCAGCACGTCGGTCTCGAAACGACTCATCTGGCTGGTGGAGGCCGCGTGTTTGTGCTTCGCCCGGCCGCCGACCACTTGTCGCATGGCCGGGTCGACCGCGAGCCGCTCGGCGTCGTTGGTGTCTTCGTAGCCCGCCGTCGAACCCGACCCGCAACGCCTCCTTGCGTCTTTCACCCATTGGGTTCTCTGCCCTTGTCGAGCCGTGATGCCGAAAGCGCCGTGATTTGCAGGCCCAAACGCATGTCTACTATTCTACACTATAGACATCATCTGGGAAATCCGGGTTAATGCAGCATCGGCACCGTCGGCATGAAGCAGCCCACGTGCTCGCGGTTCAGCAACGCCATGTTTTGCACCATGCGCAACAGCTCCGCCAGTTGCTGCGGCGCCAGCTCGCGCAACGTTGACAACAACCGGCCGCCGAGCGGCCCGCCGACAAGCGAACTCATCACGCGAATCTCAAACTCGTCTTCCTGATCATCCTGACCCATCAGCGCGCTCAGCATCGATAGGATCTGCTCCACCTCGGTCGGCTGCGGAATCTGGTAGATGCGGCAATCCTCGGCCAGCCCGGCCCGCGTGGCGGTCAGCTTCAGCGCGTCGCTTAGCCCGCCGATCTTGTCGATCAGCCCCAGCTCCAGCGCCTGTGCGCCGGTGAACACCCGCCCGCCGGCCATCTTGTCGAGATCGCGCTTCAGTTTCTTCCCGCGCGAAGCGATGACGCGATCCTTGAACTGGTCGTACGTCTCGTTCATGTACGTTTCCATCCAGTTGCGCTCGGATTCGTCCCACCGGCGCATCATGTTCATCAGGCCGGCGTGTTTGCCACGCGAAAAGTCGGCAGTAGTGATGCCGAGCTTGTCTTCCAGCAGCTCGCGCCAGATGAACTTGCCACCCACCACGCCGATCGAACCGGTCAGCGTAGCGCTGTCGGCGAAAATAACGTCGCCGGGGATTGCTACGTAGTATCCGCCGCTGGCCGCGACGCTGCCCATGCTGACGATCAGCGGCTTTTCCTGCGCCAGCCGCGTGGCGGCCTTCCAGATGATGTCGCTGGCCAGCGCCGATCCGCCCGGCGAATCAACGCGCAAAACCACCGCCTCGATGTTGTCATCCTCGCGGGCTTGCTCAAAGGCGGCCCGCAGCGACGTGCTGCCGACGATCTGACCCGTCAGCGGATTGTCGTCGCTCTTGCCAACCATGATCATGCCGTCAATGTAGATCAGCCCGATCCCCGGCTCATCAGCATCCGGCTCGACACCCTCCATAACCCGCGAGAAAAGACTGAAAATGGCAAACGGGTTGTCGAAGTTGATCTCCGGGCCGGCTTCACGATCGTATTCCTTCAGCACGACGACGTCGGAGCCGAACTCTTTGTGAATCATCTGCTTGAAGGCCGGGAACGATGAGACTTCGTCGACCAGATGACTTGCCAGCGCGTCGGCAGCGCTGAGCGGCGCTTGGTCAATCAGTTCGCGCACCTCGTCGGTCGGCAGGTCGCGGCCTTCGGCAATCAACTCGACCCAGCGCCCATAAATCCCATCGAGGAGCCAGTTGAGGTTTTCGGCCGCCTCCGGGCTGGGGCTAGTGCGTGTGTAGGGCTCGTGGGCGGATTTGTAGTCGCCGCAATGCAGCATGTCGGGCTCGACGCCGATCTTGTCGAGCAGACCCTTGAAAAACATCATTTCGGCATAGATGCCGACGATGCTGAGTTCGCTGTTTTCGGCGAGGGTGATGTGATCAGCGCCGGCAACGAGGGCGTAGCTGAGGTTGCTGGCGTAGTCCATGTAAGCATAGACCGGCTTGCCGTTGGACTGGAAATCGCGAATGGCGCTTACCAGTTCTTCCAACTGCGCGAAGCCGATCAGCGGCTGCTCAACGATCAGCACCAGGCCGTCGATGTTTTTGTCGTTGCCGGCCTCGTGGAGCGTGCGCACCCACTTGTGCAGCGTGTTGACCTGTTGTTCGTCGAAGATCGCCATCAGGCCGGCGGAATCGCTGGGCGCTTCGAGCATTGGGCCGTCGACGCGCAGGCGGAGCAGCGTGCGCTGGGCCTGGGCAGCGCCGGGCAATAGCGCCAGCATCGTCAATAGAGCCAATCCCCATACAAACGTCGTTTTCGATCGTGTCATCATGCAACCTCCAGGAAGCTTGGTTTGCTCATCACGGAGCGGGTTGCGCGGCGCCGAACAGCGCCACCCCACAGACCATCGGCGATTATACGGCTTGGGCCGATCGGGCTGGGTCGGTAAGTGTCGTGTCTTTGTCAGAAGTTGTCCCATGGAATCACCAGCCGCCGTGACGGGCGTAGGGGTTGGGCCGACCCGCGACGCCGTTGAATCCGCCGCCGCGGCGCAGTGTCCGCGCTAGCTCGATACCCATGGCGCAGACGTCGGGCGCGTCGTCGTGGCGAGCTTTGGGGAATTGCAGAAACTGCTCTTCGACCTCGGGCGCGAGTGTCGGCGGCAGGCGGAAAATGCCTTTTTCGAAGAAGGTAGCGGCGCCCTCGATGCGGGCGCGTTTGTTGGCGGTAGTTTGCAGCGCAACGATGGGAAGGTACAGGCCGCGCTGGCGTGATTCCTCTTCGAGAATGTCCTTGAGTGCGACCTGGTAGGCGACGGTTTCGATGCCGATCTTGATCGGCTTGTGTTCCTCGAAGGCGGCGAGGATACGTTTGACCTGCTGGACGATGCCGATGCGGTCGAGCGTGAGTTGGCGGGTATAGATGGTGCCGGTGTCGGTGTCGACGCTGCCGACCCAGAGCGCGAAGTAGTCGCCGTTGGTGACGCCGGTGGCGGGATCGACGGCGATGAGCGTGGCGAGGTTGCGATTGGCGAGTTCGCCGGGCTTGTAGCGGTGCAGCCACTCGGGCCGAAAGACGCGGATGGAATCGTCGATCGGGTTGGCCTGGTACTCCTGCTCGAAGGCGAGGGTGCCGACGCGTTGGCGTTCTTCGTCGAGTTTGTCGACCGGCCAGCGTGCGGGCCAGAGGGCAACTCGGAGAAACTGGTTGGGTCCGTCGGGGACGGCCTCGAGGGCGCGGTAGACCTTGTAATCCCAGCGGGGGAAGCGGCGGCGGTTACGCAGGTTGGCGAGCAGTGAGTCGTAGTGAATGATTGAGCCGAGGATGAGCAGTTGCCCGCCGGGGGCGAGGGCGGGCATGACGACGCGGCGTAGCCAGTGTTCGAGTTTGCGTCGGCCTTCGGGTGTTTCGACGTGTTCGTCTTTTTCGATGTCGTCGCAGATGATGAGGTCGGGGCGTTGGGGGCCGACGCGGATGCCGCGAAAGCTGGCGCCGCTGCCCTTGGCCTGAACGGTGATTCCGGTGGCGGTGGTGAACTTGTGCTGTTTCCAGGAGCTGCGTCGGCGGCGTTTTGGTGCGGCGGCGGTTTTGGTGGAGCGTTTCGGCGGGGCGTCGCCGGGGTTCTGGCAGAGGTCGCCGTAGGCGGTGAGGATTTGCTCGTTGGTTTCCAGCTCGGTGCGGATGTCGGAGACGAACTGGGTGGCGAGTGAGGATTCGTGGGTGACGATGACGATATTTCGGCGTTTCTGCTCGCAGATGCACCAGAGGGGGTAGGCCAGTGCGGCGCAGGTGCTCTTGGCGTGTCCGCGGGGGGCGACGCGGGTGATCAAGCGTCGCTGGGGGCTTTCGAGGGTCTTCATGAGCTCGGCGTGGAAGCGCGAGGGGGTGTCGGTGAAGTAGTCTGGGAGGAATTCCATTGCCCAGCGGAGGGAGGCGGGCATCGATGTGGGTGCGTTGACGGTCATGCTGGTCCTCAAGGCGGTCCGCGGGACGCGGGAGCCCATGGCTCAGGTGGCGCGTCCCACCATGACCAAGGGTGCATCGGCGGCGGCGGAAGTCCAGCCGACTTGGCGAGGTTGTCACTGGCTGCGCGAGATTGGCGGATATTGGCGGTTTCTGTTACCCCTGGCGGGGCAGAATTTTGAGGGTGTCGATAATGTTCCTGTGGTGTGCGGGGTGTGAGGCGGGTCAGGGGGGTAGTGGCCGGCGGTTGGGATTGGGGTGTTAGTCTTCCAACTGCTGTTCGGCTGCCCGCTTGGCGAGCTCCTCGGCGCGTTTTTTGCGGGCGTCGGCGAGCTCGTCGCCATATTGGCGGAGCAGCTTCTCGGAGAGCTGTTTGGTCTGTCCGAAGCTGTGCCAGGCCATCAGGGCGCCTCCGACCGCGGTTCCGACGACGATGATCAGCCATGTGTTCATATGTGTGCCCTGCTTCCGTCAGATTCGGCCCCCTCCCCTTAATCCCCTCCGAACGGGGAAGGGGGGTAGAGGTGGGGTGGTTCTTTCAGTTTTCAGCCCGTGCCACTCAGAAACCCGCCTTCGGCGGTCCCGCCCATGCCACCCAATGTGCTGATGGCGGGCGAGACGCCCGTCCCACTTCCGGGGTGGGCGGTCGCCCGGGGCGTCCACTTTGGTTGTGGGGCGTCTTAATGGGCGGCGTGATGAGGTATCGGCAGTTGGGGGTGTGGGACTCAAATCCGGCGTTGGGGCGTTGCGGGGGAGGGTGTGGCTGACTACCATGGGGCCCCGTTTGGGGCAGGAATCCGCGGCCTGCGAGGCCGGGCGCGTGTCTGGTGCGAGGCTTTGGGGCGTTCCGGAGCGGTCTGTCCGGGCGTTAGAGGTCGTGAGGCCGGCCCCAGCGGGCGGCTCGACCGATGTGGGATGCCGGTTTCGGGCGTGGGTTTTGCGCTGCGGCCCGGCGTTTGTGCGGGGTGTGTAGCGTCGAAGGGCGCCGGTGAGCGAGGACGCAGTGTAGTATGAGTGCAACACACACCTTGCAGAGTCTGGCGGAGGCGTCTGATCTGCGGCGTCTGATTCGGGACGTGGAGGGTTTCCCGAAGGCTGGGATCGTGTTCAAGGATATTACTCCGCTGCTAGCGGATCCGGCCGGCCTGGCGTTGGCGGTTGAGTTGATGGTTCAGCCGTTCCGGGGGAACCGGGTTGATGTTGTAGTGGGGGCGGAATCACGGGGTTTCATCTTCGGTACGGCAGCGGCGAAAGGATTGTCGGTAGGGTTTGTGCCGGTACGGAAGCCTGGGAAGCTTCCGGCCGAGACGCGTAGGCACGAGTACGCGTTGGAGTATGGGACGGATTCTCTGGAGATTCACACGGACGCGTTGCGGGCAGGTCAGCGGGTGTTGGTGGTTGACGATCTGCTGGCGACAGGCGGGACGCTGGCGGCGAGCCTGGCGCTGGTGGGTTCGTTTGAGGTTGAGATTGTGGGTGTGACGGTGCTGATTGAGCTGGCCGGGTTGGGTGGGCGGTCGAAGCTGGGTGGCAGTGCGGTACACAGTGTGCTGACGTATTGAGGTCGCGTGCGGCGTTGCACGGGCGCATGTTAGTGGTTGTTGTCAAAGAGTTTAGGTGATTTGCGGCCGGTAATGATGGTGTGTTAGTGAGAACGGACACCGTGGGATTTGCCGGTGGTGAGAGAATGGTGTAGACGACCCGAGTGGTACCTGCCGAGGAATTCGGCTTGCCGGGTGCCGGGATTCGGGTTACATCGCGGATCTGACGCGGGCGCCGGGTAGCGAGCGGCTACGTTCTGGTTGCGCCGCAGGAGTTGGAGACGGTGATGCGAGAGCTGAGTCGCGTGTTTTTGTCGGCAGTGCTGGTTTTGTCGGCAGTATTTCCGCTGGCGGGTTGTACGGTTGTGACGGACGTTCTATCGAGTGATGTTTTGATGGGGTTGGGAACGTCTTCGGGGGTGGTGATAGTGGCGTTCAACAACGAGACTGATGCGGACGCGGTGATGTCGGCATTCGAGTCGGCGGACGTTTTGGGCACTCAGGATGCTCGGACGTTTTCGGTTGAGGTTGACGCGAACGAGGTAGTCAACGAGGTTCTGGAGTGTCCGGTTGGGCTGATTCAGGCGGTTGGCGCGACTCTGACGACGGATTCGGCGTCGGCGAGCGTCGAGTACGCTGGGTTGCCCGCGACCGTGAACGACTCGTTTAGCTGTGGGGACGTGATCGAGATCCGGCTGAGTCAGCGTCAGTCGGGTGATGCGGTAACGTACGCCCTGACGATGCGGGTGATTCCCGGGTAGTGGCCCGATTGAGAGGAGACCGCGGTTATGCGTAGTGCGAGGCTAGGTAGTCTGGTCGGGCTGGGGCTGCTGCTGGCGAGTGTGCATGGATGTGGGCAGGTCAGCGTCCTGAACCCGGATTTGTTTTCGTCGCTGGGTCTGAGTTCGCAGTCGGCGTCTTTGCCTGGGGATGCGCCGGGCCTGCTGGTGCGTGTGACGAATTCGACGGGGCGGACGTCACAGATCGTGGTTTCGTACCGGGATGAGGACAGCAGCGTGCAGAGTTACACGGTGACGGTTGGCCCGGGTGACTCGACGGCGCGGATGCTGGTATGCCCGATCGAGGAGATCACGGTCGGCAACGTATCGGACCTGGAAGAGGTTGGTGCGGTAGTATACCTGGCGGATGGGGCGGTTTCTGCAGAACAGGCCGACCTGGTGCCGTTTGTCGAGGTTGATTCGTTTGGCCTGCTTCTGCGTGAAGAAGTGAATTACGACTGTGGTGACGCGATCGAGTTTACGTTGCGGGTAGCGACGTCGGCGCAATCGGGATATCAAGTGGTGGCGGTTGTTGATCGCGCTACGACTGAATAATCGGCCGGGCAGCGCGGGCCGATGCGAGGCCGCGCCGGCGTTTTGGAGTTAGTGATGAGAGACGCCCTGCGAGGAACGTTGGCAACCCTGTTGGGGTTGGTGCTGGTTGTGCAGATTGGCGGGTGCCCGCTGACGGGGAGCGACTACTACGCGGGTGGAACGGGAAACCCGTCGAAGGTGCGGAGCACGGCGTCGGTGGAGGTACTGACGCCGGCGACGGATTTGTCGATTACTGGTGGTACGCCGATTGAGGTGAACTGGCAGGCGTATGCGACGAGTGCGTTCGCGGTGATGGACGTGGTATTTGACGCGGACCAGGATCCGACCAACGACAACGAGGAAGTGGCGTTTGAGAACCTGGCGCTGGATGAGTCGACGGCCCTGGCGGACACGACGTACCTGGCGCGTGGGACGTACTTCGTGGGTGTGGTTCTGAAGGAAGTCGGTGAGGTGGTAGCGTACGGATATGCGCCGGGCGTTGTGATCGTTGATCAGCGGCCGGAGTTGTCGTTTACGTCTGACGATGCGCGGCGGAACCTGTCTTTTGACCGTACGGAGGGGATTGTTCCGACGTTTGACGTGTCGTGGACGGTGACGGACCCGGATTCGCCGAAGACGGTGCAGATCTACCTGGATTCGGATGAGCTGGCGAACGGGAACGAGATTCTGCTGTACACGGCGTCGACGATTGGTGCGGATGTTGGCATCGGGCGTGGCGAGTTCAGCTTTGACTTGCCGACGGCGGCGTTCGAGGCGGGGACGTATCGGCTGCTGGCGTTGGTTTCGGATGGGCAGAATTCGTTTGAGTTCTATGCGCCGGGGTCGATCACGCTGCGGGCGCGGCTGGCAGGGAATATCGACTTGCGGGATTTGCCGACGTCGGAGAGTGCGGTTAGTGGGGCGGTATTCGAGGGATTCAATCCGCGTGACAACGCGGGGAGCCTGGTGGCATCGGGCAAGGACATAGACGCTGACGGGTTTAACGATTTTCTGATTGTGTCGCAGTTTGGCAAGTCGCGTTATCAGGTGAACAGCCAGCGTACCGGCGTGGGCGAATCGTATTTGGTTTACGGTCGGTCGGGTCGTTTCTCGGGGACGATCAGTCTGAACTCGACGGGTACTCTGTTCCGGGGTGAGATATTCACGGGGGCCCCGGAAGTGAGTGATCCGGTGCGTCCGAGCCGCGGAATTTCGAGCTTTACGCTGTTGTCGGACTGGGACCGTGACGGTGTGCGTGAGATGGCGTTCGGTTTGCCGTTCACGGACTCGTTGAGCATCGGTGGGTATGCGTTGAGCTCGGCGGGAATCAACCTGGCTCCGCTGGATCCGAACGGATATTTCCGCAGCGGTGCGGTTGTGGTTGTGGCAGGTTCGTGCTTGCGGCCGGACCTTGGGTTCCCGGGTCGGAACGTGTTTAACCTGGCGGAGTTTGGGACGCTGGGGCACTTGCCGATCACGTGCAGGACGTGCTTGACGGATAATCCGTGTCCGTGTCGGGAGGGGTTCATTGGTCCGAAGGCTCCGACGCCGGCGAACTCGGTGATCGGGAGCGTGCTGCGGACGTGCGGTTGCACGTATTTTCACCAGCATGTTGTCAGTGTTGGCGGTTTGAATGAAGGGACGGTTCGGTTGGGGTGCCGGTTCTCGAGTGCGGAGTATGCGGACCAGTTTGGTGAGCATGTTTCGTCGTGGGATTTCGATTCGATCATCATGAGTGCGCCTAACCGCGAGCCGGCGACGAGCGTATTGGCGGCGACTGCGGGCAGCGGTGGTGGCGTGATTTCGATTTTCTACAACGATGTGAAAGACGGTTTCTACCCGTGGACGCAGGGTGGTCAGAGTGTTCCGTCGAACGATGATCTTGGTTATCCCGGGCCGGCGGAGAGTGCCGGCCTGTCGCTGCTGCCGCACGGTGGGCCGTATCATTATGTGATGGACGACATCGTGTGGAGTCCGGGCTATTACGTGGATCCGGATGATGCGGAGGCGTGTGTTCAGACCACCGATGCGCACCTGGCGACGCCGGACCGTTCAGTGCGGCTGTGGTCGGAGTTGCCGGCGGCGTACCTGAGCAACGTGGAAGGGATCGGTGACGTCAACGGTGACGGGTTGCGTGATTTGACGGTTGGTGTTCCGTTGACTGATTCGGGTGCGGGAGCGTGCTACCTGGTACTGGGTCGGTTGCGTGACCTGGTGTGGGGTGGTGAGTTGCGGCTGGAAGAGCTCGGGTTGCCGATGAACAGTTCGGATTCGGATGGTCAGCGTGTGTTTGACGGTATCCGGATCGTGGGCACGACGGGCTCGCGTTTGGGGCAGTCGCAGGCGACGGCGGGCGATTTCAACAATGACGGGCTGGCTGACGTGATCATCGGTTCGCCATATGTGAACAATCGTCGAGGTGGGGCGGCGGTGTTTTTCGGTTCTCGTGACGTGATCAACCTGACGGAGGCGGAGATACCGTTTGACGAGATCGCGTCGCGTGGTCTGGGAGTGATTTTCGTGGGTGATGAGCCGGGTGACCTGGCGGGTGCACGGGTGGCCAGCGCGGGCGACGTTGACGGTGACGGCAACACGGACGTGCTGATTGCGGCCCCGAACCGTTCGGTTCGTCTGGATGTTGATTATGACGGTACGATCGAGATTGACCGGACCGAATGCGGCGTGGTTTACCTGGTATACGGGTCGCCGGAGTTGGCGACGCGTGAGGGTCGCACTGGGGAGCCCGGGGTGTTGTACCTGGCGGACATCGGTGCGGATCCGGAGAAGGGTGGTGTTCCGGGCGCGGTGTTTATCGGACGGAACAGTGGCGACTTCCTCGGTGGCGGACTGGGCCTGCAAGGTGACCGCAGCACCGGGATAGCGGGACTTGGGGATGTTGATGGTGATGGTGCGGGGGATTTGATGTTCAGCTCGGTATCGGCGTCGCCGCGTGATCGGGCGTCGGCGGGCGAAGCCTACCTCATCTACGGGACGAGTGACTAGACGCTGAGAAGCGGCGCATGAGGAAATAGACGATGTATCGGCTGGTGATATTGAGCGTGTTGTGTTGGGGGCTGTGCATGGGTGGTTGCGCGAGCGACCTGACGGCGCAGGAGAACCCGTTTCTGACTCTGTCTGAGACGTTCGGGATCACGTCGCAGGATCAATCGTCCACGACGAGCAGTGACTCGGGCAGTTCGGGTACGGCGGCGGAGATTGCGTTCCGCCAGGAGATCTCGCTGACGTTGCAGAACAACCACTCGACAGCGGATTTGGATACTACGCTGGTTGCGTGGGTGGAAGTGGCGAGCGTGCGTTCGACGGAGCAGGCGGACGCATTGTATCGTGGCGGCTACGAGCAGCTTCAGCAAGAGGTGAGCATCGGGTCGGCGTACGTGTTGCCGGTGGGTACGTTTGTCTACGGCGGTCCCGGTGTGGCGGGGGCGACGGCGGTGCAACTGGGCTCGACGTCGAGTGGCTCGTTGTCGTCGACTCTGGACCTGCAGATGTTGACGCCGGACGTGCTGCTGGTTTTCTCGCAGCCGCCGACATCATGTGAAAGTGTGGCGTTCACGTTTATGCGTGATGGTGAGGCGTTGACGGCGGAGCCGGTGGCGGATTCGGTTGCGCCGTTCGGTGGTGCGACGACGAGCGGTGGTTATAAGACCTTGGCGCAGGTGGACGTTTACGAGTGTTCGCCGCTGGAGCCGGGGTTGTTTCTGCGGATCGGCGGATTGACTGATGCGGACAACGAGTTTTTGGAGGGGGCGGCGATCCTGTTCGAGTTCAATGAAGCGTCTACTGACGACGGCAATTTTGCCGTAGTGACGATCAGTAACACCGGGGAGGCGATCGAGGCGGCCCAGGAGGCCGAAGAGGAGCCCGACGGAGGTTGATGCAGTTTGCGGCAGGGCCTTGCCGGGCGACGATATAATAGAGAGATGCGGATTGCCGAGTATATGAGGTGCCAGTCATGAAATCGCGCGTAATGTGCTTGTTTCTCGCGCTTGGTCTGTTGGGGCTGATGCCCGGAGTCGCCTGGGCGCAAGGGGATGGTGAATATCCGCCGGTGATTGACTCGGTGACATTCGAGATTTCGCGATTGCTGGGCTCGGGTTATGCCGCCTATGCGGCGTTTGACCCGGATACGGGGATCGTTCGTGAGGGCGATCTGTTGCGAATCACGGTTGAATTCACTGACAACGATCTGGGCGATGACGACGACGACGACGAGGACCAGGAGTTTTTCTGGCAGAAGAACACGGTGTGGATCATGGATCCGCCCAGCCCGCCCGAGCCGCCGCCGTTTGAGGATGATACAAATGGCTACGTAGCGCCGCCGAACCTGGAGATTGATGCGGCTCCGGCGACGACGGGTCGGTTTGTGGCGACGGTTGAGATCCCGGAGTGGTTAGGTCCGAATCAGGCGCGGCTGCGTGACCCGGTTGCGCACCCGTATGACGTTGGTTGGCAGTTGTCGATTGAGCTGACCAACGAAGAGGAGCCCGGGGACGACACGCCGGTTGACTGGGAAGTGTTCACGCTGTTGGGCGTGGAGAATCCGGTATTTGCGCCGCCCAATCCGCCGGTAGTTGCGGACGCGGGTTCGGATGTGACGGTGGGCTCGGGCTCGACTGTGATTCTGGATGCCCGGGAATCCTTCGATGCGAGCAACGTTGGCTTTGATCCTGATGATCCGAACGTGTATGACGAAGACACGCTGACGTTCAGTTGGGAGTGGCTGGACGGGCCGGTGCGTGTTGATCCGGAGGTGTCGGCGGCGGACGATCGTCTGGCCGAGGTTACGCTGACGACGTTGGGCGTATATACGTTCAGGGTGGCGGTTTCGGATGGCGTAAACGCGATACCGGGCACGGATTCGGTAACCGTTACGGTGGTCAACGCGGCGGATCTGGCGGAGAACAACCTGACGCCGCGTGCCCTGGTGACCGGGCCGAGCAGCGCTGTAGCGCTGGGGCAGATGGTGACGCTGGACGGTCGCGACTCGACGGATCCGGACGGCGACGAGCTGACCTATCGCTGGCAACAGACAAACGAGATCGGCGGAGATCTAACCGCGGACGAGCTCAGCGAGGTGTTCCAGCCGCTGAGCGGGGTGAATTCGTCGGTAGCGCGGTGGCAGGCGACAGCGATCGGTACTTATTACTTCCGGTTGCTGGTGGCCGATCCGTACGGCAACACGGATACGTCGGACGTGGTCACGGTCGAGGTAGTGTCGGCGGAATCGGCCGGCGAGGTTGTGGAACAGACCGATGACAGTACGGGTGATGTTTCGTCGACGGTGGCGCCGATGGCCTGTGGTGGCAGCCTGGTTCCACTGTTGGCGGTGCCGCTGGTATTGGCGCTGAGTCGCGGCCGGCGGCGTTAGGGCAGACACGCTGGTCGGCCGAGTCCGGCGACAAGAGATTGGTGATATCCGGGCTGCTGGTGAGCGTGACTCTCAGCGGCCCGTTTTCTGCGCGGTAGTTGGGGCTGGCATGGCTTTTTCGTTGCGGGGGCGGTGTTTCCAGCGGCGGTGGACCCAGAGATATTGCTCGGGGTGTAGGCGGATGGCGTGTTCGAGGGCGTTGGAGAAGGTTTGCGTTATCCAGCGGAGCGGATCGTCCTGCGGGTCCCACTCGGCGGGGTGGATGATGCGGTGCACGGAGATGCGGTAGCGGAAGGTGCCGCGACGCAGGCGGGCGGCGCTGCCGACGATGATGGGCACGCGTTTACGCATGGCCAGGAGGCCGATGGATTTGTAGGTTGAGGCTGGCCGGTTGAAGAAGTTGACGAAGAGGCCCTTGCGGCCGGCGTCCTGGTCGCCGATGAAGCAGAGTGCGCCGCCGCGGTCGATAACGTCGGTGGCGGCGGCGGTGACTCCTTTTTTGTAGAGCAGGTCGAGTCCGCTGGCTTTGCGGGATCTGACGAGGTAGCGGTTGATTAGGGGGTTGTCGATCGGTCGCATGATGGCGGTGAGTGGGATGCCGAGCCGACAGATGGTGGCGCCGAGCAATTCGTAGTTGCCGAAGTGGCCAGTGAGGAGGATGGCGCCGCGTTGGGTGAGCAACTCGCGGAGGGCTGGCCCGAGGTTATCGAATTCGACGTAGCGGGCCCATGACCAGGGGTTGACCAGGCGTGGGGTCATGACCAGCTCGACGAGGTAGAGTTGGGTGAAATGCTCAAATGAGCGGCGGGCGATGATGCGTAGCTGGCGGTCGGTGTAGGTATCGCCCAGGGCGGGGCGCAGGTTGGCCATGGCGCGTTCGCGGTGTTGTTTTTTGATGAACCACCAGAACTTGCCCATCATCCGGGCGGTGATGAGGTTCAGGTGGATTGGGAAGCAGCCCATGAGTACGACCCAGAGGCGCAGGGCGATGTATTGGCCGAGTCGGGTCATCGCGACGCCGAGGTTGGGTGCTTCGGTGGCGGAGAGCAGTTTGTTGATGGCTGCTGGTGGCATTCAGGGCGTCGCTGCGGGCTGTGTAGTGGGTGTCGATGTTGGGCGCGTCGGGATGAGCTGATGCGTTGGGGCGGACGGGCGCGTGGTGGTTGTTGATCGCGCGGCACGGGCGGCGTCGAGGCGCTCGGAGGGCGGCTCGATCCGGGGTTCGGGCCACGGGGGCGGCTGGTTGCCAAAGATGACGTAGTGGCGGCCTTTGGAGCCCAGGTGGGTCTGGAGCCAGAGGTGGGCCGGCGGCATCGGGCGACCCTGCTCGGCTAGGGCCGGTGGCGCCTCGATGAGGAAGTCGATGTAGTGGGGGCGGCTGGCGACGAGGAGGATGAGTTCGTCGGCGGAGAGCTGGTCGACGAGTTCCTGGCCGTAGATTTCGCGTTCGCGTTCGAGCGATCGCTGTCCGCCCTGCATTTCGAGGAGTTTGAGTTGGTCGATGAGTCGGGGGAAACGGACGTTGCTGTACCAGGTGATGCGCGGGTCCTGAGAGCCGATCTGGCGGAGCTTGTCCCAGTCGCCGGGGTCGATGCGTTGTTCGAGCTGGGTGGCGAAGTCGATGAATGGTCGCTGCGAGACGAAGATCGGCATGACGCTGGGCCAGACCCAGGCCCAGGTGAGGTACATGGTGCCGACGAGGGCGGCGAAGGAGGCGTGTTCGCGGCGGCGTTGGTAGAGCCAGGCGGCGAGGATGGCGCCGAGCGTGAAAATGACAGCGGTGACGGCGTAGGGCTGCCAGACTTCGGTCCAGGCGAAGCCTTCGAGCTGGCCGACATGCTTGAACCAGCGCTGGATGCCGAATGCGCCGCCGACGAAGGCGAGCGGCATGCCGACACAGACGGCGGCGAGGCCGGCGCGATCGAGGCGCGGCGTTGAGCGACGCTGGGGGTTGAAGAACGCGGCGAGTTCGATGCCGAGGAGTGCCAGGAGGGGCGGGATGGCTGGCAGGAGATAGCGGAATTCCTTGCCGGCGGAGACGGTGAAGAAGATGAAGTGGGAGAAGAACCAGATGAGCAGGAAGAGGGCGCCGTCGCGGCGGACGGGCGGTCGGGGTCGGCAGGCGCGGAGGATCGCTCCGGGCAGGGAGAGCGAGAATGGGAGGCAGAAGATGATGGGTGGGACGAGGTAGATGAAATGGAAGAACCAGGCGCGCTGGCCGGCGACGTTGGGGAGGTCGCCGGTGAAGCGGTCCCAGAACTCGACCTTCCACTTGGCGAGAGCGTTGGGCTCGACGAGCATGACGGCGATGGCCCAGGGCAGCCAGGGGAGCAGGAAGAGCAGCAGGCCGACGATGTGGTAGCGATTGGCGAGGACGCGCCAGCGGTTGCGGATGAGGAGGTATAGGAAGATTGGCAGGCCGACGACGACGAGCGGCATGGGCATTTTGTAGAGCATGCCGAGGCCGGCGAAAAAGAAGCCGGTGAGGAAGAGGAAGATACGTTTTTTGCCGGGCGGTTCGCTTTCGGCCGCGACCCAGAGGGTGGCGAGCGAGATGGTGGTGCAGGCGGTGAGGCCGAGGTCGCTGGCGGCGCGGTGGGTCCACCAGAGGATGAGGGCGCTGGCGGAGGCGGTGAAGCCGGCGAAGATGGCGGCGCGATCGTCGGCAATGCGGCGGGTGAGCCAAAAGATGGTGAGCACGAGTGCGACACCGGCGCAGGCGTTGGGCAGGCGCGCGCTGAATTCGTCGACGCTGGTGTTGCGGATGGCGCTGACGAGCATGACGGCCCAGTAGGGTCCGGGGGATTTCTGCATGCGCGTCTCGCCGGAGAAGCGCGGGACGAGATAGTCGCCGGCGTCCTGCATCTCGCGTGCAGTCTGGGCGACCCAGCAGTCGATCGGCTCGAAGCGAGCGCCGCCGTCGAGATGGTAGAAGCTCATCAGCGTGGTCCAGCCAAACAGGGCGACCAGGAAGGCCCAGGTGATGGGCTTCATGGGGGCGACCGGGGGGGAGATCGCAGGTGGGGCCGGCGGTGCTGATGGCGGCGTTGGGGGGGGGCTCGGAGGGATGCTGGTCACTGGGGTGGCTCCGCGGGGGCGAGCTTGGCGAGCGGCTCTTCGAGGGTGCGGTTGACCTGGTTCATCAGGGCGACGTATTCGGTCTGGGCGCGGGTAAAACGCTTTAGCGCTTCGTTGGAGAAGATGTGTGCTTCGGTCTCGCGCAGCTTCTGTTTGTCGGCCACCTCGATGGGCTGGTTCTTGGTTTCCAGCTGGTGGATGCGATTGAGCTGCTCCTCGTGCTCCTTGAGGATGCGTTGAGCGTCGGCGTCGGCGCGGACGGCATGCTGGGCGGCATGGTATTCGCGGACGGCGGGGTGCTCGGCGAGGGCATTGCCGAGGTCGCTGGCTTTTTGCAGCAGGGCGGAGATGTCAGGCATATGGCACCGTTGTTGGCGGTTGCGGTTGTTCATGTCGCTGCACGTGCGGATTGTAACTCAGTGGGCGGGGGATTGGCACTTTGGTGGTGCGGGTGGCGGGGTGGCGGGTGGCTGGTTGTGTGTACGTCAGGGAGTTGGCGTGGCTGGTTCAGGGCGGGTGTAGATGGTGGCGATCCGGTCGCGGTAGGTTTGGGTCCAGTCGGGCTGGGTGCTTAGCCAGTGGCAGAAAGGGGCGTTGCTGTCGACCAGGACGGCCGTGATTTGCCAGCGGTCGAACAGATCGTCGGCGTGGCCGTCCGGATCTCCCATCGTTGCGATGTATTGCTTGATGAAAGCGTCGCCATAGAGGCCGAAGCGGTCGTCGATGAACACCGGCGTAGCGGGCACGTCGCGGATGATCAGCCCGCCGTACTTCATGTCGTGGAACAGGTGGCCCCCGGGCGGGTGCTGGCGGAGGTGGTTGAGGGCGCCGGCCGAGTACTTGTCGGCGGGTGGGCCGGCGTGGGCGAGATCGATCACAGGGATACGCACGTTGGTGCCGACGAGGATGATGAGCACGGCGACGATGGCGGCGCTGACGAGGCCGCCGGCGGTGCGCTGTTCGGCAGCGCGCATGTCGGCTGAGAATAGTGGCAATCGTTTGGCGAGCGTGCGCAGCGGCGACGACTCGATGCGCACGTTCGCGAGGAGCCGGGCGGATTGGAGAGCGACGAGCAGGGCGGCGACGGGCAGGTGGCGATAATGTTGGGCGGCCTGCGCGAGCCAGAATGTCAGGACGAGTGCTTCGGAGAGGTTGATGCCCCGGCGGCGGACCAGGAGCGTCAGTGTGGCGAGCGTGAGCAGCAGTCCGGCTGCGATGCAGTCGGGGTCGGTCCAGACGGGCGGCTGCCATTCGTCGACGTAATGGGGCAACGCGGTCAGCGTGGTGAGGTGCGCGATCCAGCGGTGCCAGCCGAGGCCATAGGGATTGATCAGCGTGGCCGCCCCCATCGCGAGGCTGATGGCGAGCAGTGTGAGGGCACGCTTGGCGGCGCCGCGGCGATGGTCGCGGGTGAACGTGGCCGAGATGAGCAGGCCGACGCTGGTGAGTCCGACGGTGGCGATTCCGCCGAGGACGCCCGGGTGGAGGTTGGCCCACAGGGCGGCGATTGGCACGAGCAGCCAGGCTTGTCTGGTGCTGATTTGGCCGCGGGCGTATTGGGTGGCCCACCAGAAGCAGAGCGGCAGGCCGACGGTGGTGGCGATGAGCGGGCGGGCGAGGAAGTGGCCGCTGGCGGCACCGGTGGCGAGCAGGGTGATGAGCAGGGCGACGGTTGGCCAGCCGCCGGCGCTGACGTGCGCCCGATAAACCGCGCGGAACAGCAGCGCGAGGATGATGGCGGTGAGCAGGGCGATGAGGGGGTAGCCGGCGGTTCGGCCGGCGAGTGCCATGAGCACGTCGCCGAGCCATTGGGTCTGAACCCAGGGCTGCCCGTGGCGGGTGAAGCTGTAGGCGTCGGCAGTGGGTACGGCATGGGTGTCGATGATGTTATCGCCCGTTTGAATGTGCCAGCCGGTGCCGGGGTCGTTGAAGAACGCGGCCGACCCGAGCTGGAGGAGGCGGAGCAGGATGATAAGAAAGAGCGCGTCGGCCAGCGTGGGGATGATGAAGTTGCGATAACAAGTGCGGCCGTGCGGCGGAGCGAGCGGGTTGTCTATGGACGTTGGGAGCGCAACGCTGGTGGTGGCCTGAGAGTGCATCAGCGTCAGCATCGGCCGGGGGGGGGTTAAGCTTGACGAGAATGAGGGTGGGGTGGCGGCATCGGTCAGGCCGTCAGATCGCCGAGATCGGTGTAATCGATCATGGCCACCGGCTCTGCGTGGACCCGTGCGAACCGTGCGACCACTTGGCGCCGGTGTGACTATTCCCCCAGCCGCCACAGTCGGCACGCACCACCCTGGACCGCCACTGCATGCGTCCCGTCCGGGGATAGCATGAGCCAGTAGTCGTCTTCGCCTTCCAGTACCACTTGCGACTGCTGATCATCGTGGAAGATCAGCGCCGTATTATCCCAAGTTACGATCATGCGGCCATTGCTGTCACATTCCACTACCGGCGCACAACTTCGTGCCGCCCAAGGCATCTGCCGAAGCAACTCGCCCGCCAGAGTATAGAACATGATCCTATCCGGTGTCGCAATGGCAATTTCCTTGCCGTTACAGGCAACGGACACGTCTTCATTCAACAACTCGGAACTGATCGGAAGCTGAGTACGTTGCCCCCGATCGTCCAGCCGCACGATCCCGGCATCCCGCACCAGCACCTCACGCGCCCCCAGGACGCCGATAATCTCTGGCCCTGGTGAATCCTCTCGTGATTCGTATGTCTGAATCTTCGGGTCGCCTGTCAGCACGATGCGGGAGAAGGAGTAGGAGCACGCGAGCCACGCTACCACGCCGCGCTCGTCCAGGCAGATCTGGCCGATAATTTGGTCTGAGACGTGGCACAACTCTTCGCTGGTGTTCCTGTCGCAACTGTACGTCCATACTACGCCGTCATTGTCGCCCAGAAGTATCCGCGATCCTGCCATTCTACTCGCGGCGGACATCAGTCCGATGCGCCCCGAGTCCCAGCGCAAGGAGCAATCGGCGGTTGAAAACACCCGGCAGGTTCCACCGGCGTCCACCAGCCCAACGACGTTGGCGGGCCATACGCAATCAAAGATCTGAGGCTCATGACCCCGCAGCCGCACGCGCACTCTGCCCCGCGTATCGAACAAGACCGGATCGCCGCCATTCGTCGCGACGGCATATCCTGAATCATTGGGTAGCACACTTACGGAAGTCACGCTCTGGCCGATTTCGAGCTCAACGTCACGAACGACCTGGAGCGAACCGGCACGGAAATGCCTTAGCCGAATCGTATTCAAATCCGACTCGGTCGCGTATGCCACGACGAAGCTATCCCCGTCACGGGTGGCCGCTTCAGCTAGTCCAGGCAGGGTCACTGTGGTGATAGCACCAGATAGATGCGACGGCCACAGTTGAATATTGTCATACTGATCGAGCGTCACAATCCGGCCATTCGGTGCCCAGCATGCCCAGGTGAAACGAGCGTCATCCGGCGTACGCGTGGCGCGCAGACCGTCGTGAAGATGATAGACACCGACGATGCCATTGTCGGTGACGAAGACCAACTCGTTCGCCTCACTGTGCCAATCCAAGGACTTGATGGCCTCTTCGCATAGCTGGTATTCGCATTTGGTGCGGCAGTTTGCGGCATCCCAGATCAGCAGAAGCCCGTTTTCTGTACCGATGGCGAGCTGGTCACCCTGGGGCGCCCAGGCACAGGGCGCCTCATACGGTAATGCCGCCTGAACGCGCCCCAATTCACGCCAAGCCTGAGTAGAAACAACGCAGACCTCATTCCCCCAAGTGAGCGCGTGCAGGTCTCCGGATGCGTTCGAGCAAATCGAGTCCGCAGCCTTGGCCTCCGGTCCGAGCGCTAACTTGCGCAGACTGCGACCGTCCGCTACCGACCAGGCCCACAACGCTCCGGCATCGCCAACAGTCAGCGCCTCGCGCCCACCATGAGCCAACCCAATGCAGGTAACGTACGCCTCGCAGCCAGGCAGGTCGCCGACAAGATGTGTCTGAATCATGCGTTTGTGGTTCATCGTACTTTCTCATGCCAGACTCGATCCGAGGTGAGCCCCGCGCCGAGATACCCGTCGAGCAGGCCTGTCATCGACTAACCGTCAAGTTCTCGGGCAGCGGTTCATCATCCGATCCAGTGGGCCGCACGGCGCAGGGCATCCGACAGGTTGTTATCGTCATCATGTTCTGGCTGTTCGCCGGTCTGCCGAACGAACGTCTACGTACCTAAGTCCCAAGTCTCAACATACGGCGTGCCATACGGGTCGTAATCATACCGCTCGACGAGCCGGCCGGGAACGACCGGCAGAGTAGGCAGAGTAGCCTGTAGTGCTCTCATTCAATCCTCGGTGTTCTCTGTGGGTGATGGAGCCGTCGTGGTGTTGTCGGGCGCGTCACTGGGGAGCGCGGGTGTGCGGAAGATTTTCTGCTCGGGGTCGAATTTGAATTCATCCAGGTGCTGCTCAAGCCAATTTGCGATGGCTTCTGAGCCGAGCTTGGGAGCTTGTGGGATGCGTTTCTCGGTTATCTGAAACAAGAAGCCCTTAAAGGGCCTGTTTCGCAGGCGATCCACCAGACCTCTGATCGCTGAGTGATCACCCTCTGCGAGTCGCCTGTCCATCTGCTTCATGGCCTCAACCTCAGCCTGTATCCACCGGGGTGGCCCGCTTCCGACGTACCAGTAGTACAACGCGCCAGCGGCAATGGCTATGGCGAATAGCAGCGGCGCGATGCGTTGGTGTTTCTTCATCATTCGGTCCTGCGTAAATCGGTCATGTTACTTGGAGGTTGTTGCCGGGAAGTTGCGGGATGGACTGGTGAGCCGCGTTAGCTCCCCGGCTGAGTGGTTGTATCGCGAACTTCCACACTCACCGGCTGGAACACCCGTTCGATACGATCGCCGGCGCCGGATTCCCAGATCATCGTAAGTTCGCCGGCTCGCAAGCTCAGACGTGGCTCAAATTCCTGATCTTCGATCAGTTTGGTATCCGCAACGTGTTGCATCAGCAGCTCGTATTGGCAGACATCCCGGCTAGACGTGACAATCAAACATATCTCGAAATCTGGGCCTGAAGGAAACTGGAAGTCCCAGACCAGCAGGTCGACTGTTTCATTCGCGGGAACCGTGACATCCCAGCCATCAACATCGAGCCACTTGCACCGAATGGCAAGCGGGTTTCCGGATTCATTCGTGACAGGGACGTGGTGACTGTAGCGCCTGCCGTCACGCTGGAGGTAGCCGGTGCCGGGAGGGAGGCCAGGCATAGTGGTGGGCGTTTCCCGCGACAGTAATGTCTGGCCGTCATCCAACGCATCAAAGAGCAACACCGTAAGACCCATCCATTCGGAGTATGCTGAATGCGGCACGCGATACCACCCGATGCCATGAACGTGCACCTTCGAATGCTCGCACGTGAGGGATACGTACTGTCCGTTAGCAAGCTTGACGACCGCCGGCCAATCGGCCTTCCTGACCCAGCGCCCCCGGCAGCGTGTGCACGACTGGAACAGACGCTGGATTTGTGGCCCTGAAACGCTCGCGTGTCGCACCTTGGCCAACTGAGCGTCCGTCAGCGGTGGGGCTGCGTCAATGTCGTATATGGTGAAGGACTCCACGGTTTGGCCAGGGAAGGGCGTCGGCGGCCGGGAGTACCAACTGGCTTGTCGCCAGCCTATGTATAGCAGTACGGCCAGCAGGGGAAACAGGGGCTTCCAACGCAACATTGTTTTATTCCTTTTGCTTGCCGGCACACCCAAGATCATCTCCTTCCAGGCAAATGGGCAACCGTAGCATAGCACACCATTAGTCCTATCAGCGACGGTGCCGAGCGGGCCAGACGGAAAGAACAAATCGAGGTTTTCTCACGCGTCTAGCGTGAATCGTTCGTACTCCATCGCTAAGGGTTCTGATCCGCCCGATTGGATTCGTAAGCCCGTATGTGGTCAGAGAAGATCATGGCGAGCTGCTCGGGGGTTTTGAATTCGGCTCGGCCGGTGCGATTGTCGTGGTTGAGGCGCGGCAGGCGAAACTGCCGCAGCTCGCGCTCCACGTCCTTCACCAACTCCGTAGGATCCTCGTCCCACAACGGCGAGCCGGGACGCCCAATCAAATCCTCCCAGAAATCGTCCCGCGGATAGACAACCAACGAGGCCTTGTCCGTGGAAGATTCAAGTGCTTCGCCCAACACTTTGCGCACGGCCGCGACGACGCGCGGGTCCAACCGCTCCGGCTGGTTGCAGGCGGCGATGAATTCCTCGTCGGTGAGCGGCTCTCGATTGCGGATGAAGCGTCGCCAGGGACGCTCGCCCAGGCCGTGTACCAACACGGCGATGAGGACAATGACCCCCGTGTAGACGCCCAGGATGAGTACGTAGGTGCCAGTAACGGCGCCCAATGTATACAGTGTACCGCTCATTGCGTGCTCCACCGTCAAAGCGGATGAGGCTCCGTATGGAACCTATCCTAAGACTGTGGCAGTGGTTTGCAACCAGTGGGAATCACCGGTTGAAAACCGGTGCCACAGGAGTTTGGTGCCACACGGGCGTGGTGTCAGAGGGGGGTGACGTAGAGTTGAGAGCGCCAACGGAGCCCCCTCTCCCGACCTCTCGCCCGAGCGGGGGAGAGGGGTTTAAGGGTGGTTTCCGGTATCAGCCCGCGGCGGGGGCTCTTGCTATTGCCGGTTGGACTGCACAAGTGTTGGCGGGTTGAGACATGCGCATGAGGAGCAGGAGCAGGATGGTCATGAGCAGCGGCGAGAGCTGGATGTGTGTGAGTGGGGCGAGGGCGCTTGAGAGGGCCAGCCAGATGAAGCCGGCGGCGATGATGGTTTGTATTGCGGGCGTGTTCGGGCGGTAGGCGGGCGTGCGGGCGACGCGCCACCACAATATCAGCGCGGGTACGATCAGCAGCATGTCATAATGGAACAGGTAGGGGCTGGTCAGCAGTGTGGCGATGATGAGTGCGCAGAGTTGCAGACTGAAGCGCGGCGACGTGCGCTCCCACGGCCCACGCCAGATGCGGGCAAGCATGATCAGCGCGGCCAGCACCGGCACCGCAGCGAACAGGCGTGGGCCGGCGGCAGGGAGCCAGTCGCCGACGAGGAGCTGACACGCGCCGGTCCAGGAGTGTTGCTTGTGAATGTCGAAGCCGGCGAGTCCGAGCAGTTCGCCGAGCCGGGGTGCGAAATGGATGTAATCGAAGATAACGCCGGTGCCGAGCGTGGCGGCGGTGAAAGCAAGCGTGAGGATGCCGCCGACGGTTAAGCCGGCGATGGCGCGCCAGCGGCGTTTGCAGAGCAGGACGGCGAGTGGGAGGAGGGTGAGCTGGAACTTGTAGGCGAGCAGGGCGAGGATCAGGCCGGCGAGCGTGTCGCGGCCGGCGAGCAGTGCGGCACAGAAGCCGGTGATGATGAGCAGTGAGAAGAACGTGTTTTGTCCGCCGGCGAGGGCCTGGAAGGCGGGCGGCGAGCAGATTGTGAGCAGGATGACGAGCGTGATTTCGCCGGGCTGGAGCCAGGTTCGCCAGATGCTGGCGGCCGCGGCGCAGGCGGCGAGCGCGAGCGTGGTCCAGAGGAGCAGTGCGGGGCCGTAGCCGACGCGGGCGAGCGGGGCCATCAGGGCGGCGTAGTGGGGCGGGTTGAGGAAGGGGTGGATGCCGACCCAGTTGGGGTTGGCGGGTCCGACGAATTGTTGCTGGTAGTTTTCCTGGTCGGCGAAGTTGTAGAGGCGGGTGGTTTGGTGGTGGTTGACGAGGTCGCCGGCCATGAAGAAGGCGAGGAAGTCGCGGCCGATAACGGAGCCGGCGGGTTCGATCCAGTTGGTCGAACGGGCGAGGCTGACGGCATAGATGAGGATCGTGCCGACGAGGAGCGCGAGCGGATAGTGGCGAAGCCGCTGCGGCGTGAGCCAGTCGGCGATTCGCGTCAGGAAATTCTCTGAGCGGGGCGTTGTGGGGGCTGGATGATGCTGTGGCTCGCGCAGTGGATTGCCAGCGCTCGCGGGCGGCGGCGTTGTTGTGGGCGCTGGCGTTGTAGCCGGTGGTGACGTTGTAGCCGGCACTGGCTGATCGGCCATGGCGTGCATCCGAATCCGATAACATTGGCTGGCCGCGTGCATGGTGGCGGCCGGCTGCTACGGCGACGTTAGACGTTATTGGATGCATCGGCCGGTTGGTTGGGCGGCGTGAGGAGGGGGGGCGCGCGTGGCACCCGCCAATGGCGGGTGATTCAGTATCATGCACGGGCAATTCTACCTGTGGCGAACCTGCCCATGGCACCCGAGTTATCCAAGTCGCGGCGACTTACGCCAGGACCAGGGATTCGTCCAGTAGGGCGGCGTCGAGGGGTTCGTCGGAGTCGGCCGTGTTCTGCATGCAACGCGGCTGGCCCGTGCTTTCCAGCACACTCTGCCAGAAATTGCCCGTCGGGTCGAGACGCTTCGTCGTCCCCACGGCGGCCGCCAGCGGAACGTGCGTGAACTGGTCGTTCCAGAAGCCGACGAACATGCCCGTCTTGCCGGCCATCGCCGCGTGGGCGGCCATCTGCCCGAGCGTGCCGGCAAAGAGCGAATCACTGGCCGTCGCGGGGGCCGAGCGGATCAGATAACTGGGGTCGATGTACTTCAGACTGAACGGAAGTTTCATCAGCCGAAGGTATTCGCTGATGCGGTCCTTGAGGAGCGTGCCGATGTCGTGCAGACGAGCGTTGCCGGAGGCGTCGGTTTGGTCGGACTTGTCGAACAGATTCTGGGCGGCACCCTCGGCGACTACCACGACGGCATGCTTGCGCGCGTGCAGCCGGCGGTAGAGGTGCGTGAGGAAGCCGTTGGCACCGACCATATCGAACTCGACCTCGGGCACGAGGACGAAATTCGCGTCGCGATTGGCGAGGACGGCATGGGCGGCGATAAAGCCGGCGTGGCGGCCCATGAGCTTGACTAGGCCGATGCCGTTGGGCGTGCCGAGCGCTTCGACGTGGGCGCCGCGGATAGCGTCGGCGGCGATCGAATAGGCCGTTTCGAAGCCGAAGGTGCGCGACGTGAACGGGATGTCGTTGTCGATCGTCTTGGGGACGGCGATAACGCTGATCTTCAGATTCCGGCGTTTGACTTCGTCGCAGATGGCCATGGCGCCGCGGAAGGTGCCGTCGCCGCCGATACAGAACAGGACCTGGATGTTGAGCCGTTCGAGTGCGTCGACCATTTCGCCGGGGTCCTGCGGCCCGCGTGAAGAGGCCAGTATCGACCCGCCCTGCTGGTGGATGTGGGAAACGGTCGTGGGGTTGAGCTCGATGGTGGAGTGCCCAAAGCTGGGGATGAGTCCCTCGAAGCCATAGCGGAAGCCGTGGATCAGGCGGACGCCGTAGGAATAGTGTAGCTGGTGGACGATGGAGCGGATGACGTTGTTGAGTCCCGGGCAGAGTCCGCCGCAGGTGACGATGCCGCAACGGGTCTTGGATGAGTCAAAGTAGATCGACTCGCGTGGACCGGCGAGCTCGAAGGCGGCGTCGGCATCGGGCTGGTCGGCGTCGGCTTGGTCGCGCTGCACGCGCGTGGTGTAGCGGGTCAGCTCGTGGTCGTCGACGTAGCGGCTGGCGTTGTAGGGTGAGGGGACCCGGCGCGGGCCGAGCTGGTCGACGGTGAGATCGGGGCATTCGTGGGAGCCGGCTATGTCGGTCACTTGTCTTCCGCCTGTGAAGTTGGCCGAGGTCGGGTCTTCCCGGGTGCGTGCTTCTTCACCCGGCACATCGTCGCGCACGCGGCTGCGGAGCCACTGCTATCGGGAAGATCGGCCGGTCGAGGTAGTCGTATAAGTAGTGGGTCTATGTGTATCGGACGTGCATCGGGCGTAACAACGGGTTGGGGGGCGGGCGGTCTGACGGTGGGATACCCACTGCTCAAGAGCAGTGAAACTATGAAGCGAGCCTCCTTCGGGGTATGACCCCGTTGGAACTTCAAAGAAAGGAGGCCCGCATGTACACGATTGGACTAGATCTACATCAGCGTCAGTCGACCATCTGCATTTTGGATTCAGCCGGGAAACTCGTCAAGCAACAGCAGATTCGGGGCGGAGTCAAGGAACTGGTGAAACAACTGCGTAGTGTGTCGCCGCCCTTCCAGATCTGCTACGAGGCGTCGTGCGGCTACGGTTACGTCTACGAACAACTGCAGCAGGTGGCGCAGCGGATCGTCGTGGCTCATCCGGGGGCAGTGCGACTGATCTTCCGGGCCAAACGTAAGCACGATCGGGTCGACGCCCGGAAGCTGGCTACCTTGCTATTCCTGGACCAGGTGCCGCCGGTGCATGTGCCGCCCGTGGACGTCCGCAGTTGGCGGCGGCTGATTCAGTTCCGGAGGCGGCTGGTGGCCCAGCGGACGGCGGTGAAGAACCGGCTGCGGGCCCTGTTGCGGGCGCACGGCGTGGCGGCACCACGCCGCGCCAGTTTGTGGAGCCGGGCCGGCCGCGTCTGGCTGGCGGAGGTGGAGTTTCCAACGCGTACGACGGCGCTCGAACGGGATCTGGGCCTGGACGAGTTGGAGCATCTGGACGCGCGGCTGCGTACGGTGGAGCGGTGGTTGGAGAGCATGGCCCGTGAGCATCCCAGGGTGCGTTTGTTACAGACCATCCCGGGCGTTGGGAAGCGTACGGCCGAGGCGCTGGTGGCGTGGATCGACGATGTCCGGCGTTTTCGGAGCAATCGGCAGGTGGGCTGCTACTTCGGGCTGGTGCCGTGCCAGGACCAGAGTGGGCAGACGAATCGGCTTGGGCATATCACCCGGGAAGGTCCCAGTGTCGTGCGGCAATTGCTGTGCGAGGCAGCTTGGCAGGGCAAGGGACGCAGTCCGCTGCTGCGGGCGGTTTACGAACATGTGCAGCGTGGTGATCCGGAGCGGAACAAGATTGCGCTGGTGGCGTTAGCCCGGCACCTGGCGTGCGTGTCGGCGGCAATGCTGCGCAGCGGAGAAGTGTGGCGTGAAGCGGAGGTGGTCACGGAACCGACGCCGAGCGTAGCATAGGAGTCCGTTCTTTCCCCTCCGGAGAGCACCAGGAGGTGAGTGTACCGCTATGGGCGGGACGAAACTTCGAGCGGGTCGAATCGGGCGGACCTCGCGGATGTGCCATGAGGCGTCAACCGGCGGGGGCCAGTTGGAACCGGCGCGTTACCATCGTAGCAGTGACTGAGGCCGCCCCCGAAATCGTTGAGTGGCGTGTCCCTGCGACGACGCCGAATAGATGGTTGGAAAGACCCCGTCGAAAACCCGCTTGACTTTGGCTCGCTCATAGATGGCACGTCGGATCGTCTCTGAAAACGCTCAGTCGCGATCGACGCGTTCGAGGCGGGCCTCTTCCTGTCGGCGGCGCTGGGTGGCGGCGGTGAGGGCCTGTTTCTCGGCCGGCGTGAGGCTCTGCATGCCTTGGTCGTGGACCTTGCGGAGGATGCGGTCGATGGTCTGCTCGTCCTCGCGGCGTTGTTGCATGCGGGCTTCCCACGCGCCGGGGCCGGTGCGGGGTTGATTTCCGGACTTAAAGAGTCGGCCGAGCAGTGAGCGCGGGTCGATCTGCGTGCGGTGTTTGCCGGAGAGTGAGATTCCGCCGGTGGTGGCCCACCAGAGTCCGAGGGCAAGCCCGCCAAGGTGGCAGAGGTCGCCGCCATAGTTTGAGCCGCGCTGGAACACGTTCCAGACAAAGTACAGGCCGTAGAGGAGCACGAAGGTGCGAATGCTGATGGGGAAGAGGAAGTAGAGGTAGATCCGGGCGTTGGGGAAGAGGACGGCGGCAGCGCCGAGGAGGGCGAGCACGCTGCCGGAAGCGCCAACGCCGAAGACCTGCGGGTTGATGAATCCGATCAGGCCGGCGACGGTGAAAACGACGTTGCCGAGGATTCCGCCGAGGGTGTAGACGAGGAAATACTGGCGTGAGCCCCAGGTTCGTTCGAGTGCGGGTCCGAAAAAGAAGAGTCCGATCATGTTGGCCAGCAGGTGGCCGAGGTTGGCGTGTAGGTAGGTGGCGGTGAAGAGTCGCCAGACCTGGCCGTGGAGAACGGCGTCGGGCTGCATGACGGCGAAGTTGGCGATGGTGTTGCCGAAGCCGCCGCTGACGTTATTGGTGAGGAAGAAAATGACGGCGTTGGCGATGATGATGATGGTGGTGATGCTGATGGTGCGCATGCCGGGGCCGCGGTAGTAGCCGCGGGGGCGGTAGGTGCCGCCGGCATCGTCGGCGCCGGCATAGTCGCGGTGTTGCCAGCTCATGCGGGTCTCCGCAGGGTTCCTCAGTCTCACCATCGGCCCGTCGGCGGGGCCACTTGCGGGTTGGCGTCTGAGCCAGGATGCACGTGGCCCGCGGCGTGCCGGTGGGTTACTCAGGATCGTAGGCGGATAGTGGTGCTTTCGGCAACTCGCGGCGATTTGTCGCGGCCGCGGCTATGATGACCTGGGGAATGCGTAGTGCGTCGGCTCAGCGGCATTAAGGTGGCAAGCGTGTTTGGTATTTTCAAACATCGGCGGCGGGAACGCGTGCGGGAGCAGCCGTTTCTGCCCGAGTGGCTGGAGATTCTGGCCCGGGATGTGCCGTACTACGAGCTGCTGTCGGCGGATGAGCAGACGGAGTTGCGCGGCCGGACTTTGGTGTTGCTGGACGAGAAGCGGTTCGAGGGCTGCAACGGGCTGGAGCTGACCGACGAGATGCGGATCACGATTCTCGGCCAGGCGGCGGTGTTGTTGCTGGGCGGGCAGAGCGATTACTTCGCCAAGCTCGACACGATTCTCGTGTATCCGTCGCGGTACTACGTGGAGACCGAGCAGCGGCTGCCGGGGGGGGTGGTTGTTGAGGGCGTGCAGGGGCGGCTCGGGGAATCGTGGTATCGCGGGCCGGTGGTGTTGTCGTGGGCGGACGTGCTGGCCGGCTCGCGCAATCGTCGCGATGGCCGAAATGTCGTGCTGCACGAGTTCGCCCATCAGCTCGATTCGGAGATGGGCGGGCTCGACGGGGCGCCGCTGCTGGCGGAGTCGGCGGACTACGCGGAATGGGCCCGGGTGATGAACGCGGAGTTTGCCCGGCTGAAAGAGGCGGTCGCGCACCGGCGGCGGACGTTCATCAATCCGTATGGTGCGACCAACCCGGCGGAGTTCTTCGCGGTGATCACCGAGGTGTTTTTCGAGGAGCCGGTGCAATTGCAGCGGCTCCACGCGGAGTTGTACGGGCAGTTGCAGAAATACTACCGCCAGGACCCGGCGGAACGCGTGCGGAGGAACCGAGCGCGGGGGTGAATGGATGGCTGATCTACGCCCGGGGACCTAATCCAGAACGCTATGAGAGTTGCCGTCCGGCTTCTTTGACGACCTCACGCCACCCGCGCACCGTTCGCGATGCGTGTTCGACGATGTGCAAGTGACTCACCGCCCGGAACCGGCTACCATCGCTGGCACAAGCCAATGCGTGCAAGCCACAACAGGATACAAAGTATGAAACCAACCCAGATCGCCTTCATCATCCTGCTCGCCTCTGTTCTGACGGGCTGCCAGATGCCGCGGGCGCACCACGCCACCCGCTGGAACGACGCCTATGCGTATACCAACGCCGTCCCGCCGATCGTTTTCGACTGCCATCACGGCGTGTTTGCCGGCAGCTACCCAGCCGGCGTCGAGACGATCGCTGTCGAGTACGACGACGTCTGTGCCCAACTGGGCCACGTGTGTCTGTGTGGTGCCGGCGGATTTCGCATCGCCGGCGAGGTCGTCCAGGCCCTCAGCGCCGACGAACAGCCACTCGAACGCGAAGAGTTCGTCCTCATCAGCGGACGCGACCACACCGTCAGCGATGTCATCGCCTCTGTGCTCGGCTGCACACGCCGGGCCGACCCGCAGCACAACCAGCACTTCATCGACGATTCAATCACGGCCCCCCGGCGCGAGTACCATTACTACGTTGGCTACGCGCCGGCACAAGCCGCGGTCCACGTTACATATCGCAAGCATCTGCTCATCGGCCACGACGAGATGGACCAACTCTGGCAGATCGAGCTGGCTCATGACCGCGACCCGGATTCGGTCAGCGTCGCCGACCGCGACCGCTATCGCCGCGCCATGCGCAACATGGTCCGGGATGTCCTGCTTGATCGCGTCCCCGGGCTGATCACCGTCGAGCCGGTTGCGTATGCCGATTTCCAGCAGCGCCTCGATCGGCTGAGCCACTAGTGTGGTTTCTCGAGCTGTTTACATCTTATCCGATGTGGAGCGGGCGTCTCGCCCGCCGCCGGCGGTCCGCAATCGAGGCATGGCGGGCGGGACGCTCGCCCCACCCGTGATGCGGAACTTGTGAGAAGGAACACTAGCGCGTTTTCAAAAACGGTCCGGTGTGCCGCTGTTTCGAAAGTAGCATCCAGCCTCTTTGTGGCACCGGCTTGTAACCTCTTTGTGGCACCGGTTCCCAGGTATTTGTGGCACCGGTCTGTAACCGGTGGGTCGCGCCGGCTACGAATCCCAGCGCTACGGCCATGGGACAGGCTTAGTTTTTGTACAGAATGGTGTGCGAAGTACATGCAGCCAGCACAATGAAGACCGGCCGGCGCTCCGCCCTTCAGGACGAAACGCCGGCCGGCCCATGCTTAGCCGCATTGTTCAGGTCGGAGCTTTAGCTCCCGACCAGCAACTGCACGAACGGATCGATGTCGTCGAAGTTGACCGAACCATCCGTATTGCAGTCCGCGTTCACCCAGTAGCAATCGGGATAGGCGGCCTCGTACTGCTCCTGACCCACCAGCGCCGTTACGAACGGGTCGATGTCGTCGAAGTTCACGCTGCCGGAGCAGTCCATGTCACCCAGTTCGAACGGCGTGCACGCTCCGTTGTGGGCATGCACCGTCGGCGTGGTGTAGTCCAGCAGGAGTTGGGTCGGATTGCTGCCCGTCAGACTGTCCACGCCTCCGAAGTGCCATTCCGACGGATCAAAATCAACGCCCACGGAATGAATCGTGTTTGGCAGTCGGTAGGAATAGCCATTGGTGTATTCCCAACTCTGCCCGGTGCCGTCGACTCCGAACTCGCCGTAGATGTCGATCAGGTTCGAGCCGTCGTCCGTGTCCGTCAGGATGAGCCGCTCGTTGCCGAATCCGAACTCAACCTCAGTGGAAAGGTCAGCGTCGATCGAGTAGATCGCACCGAAAGCGCCGGTGCAGGTTCCGCGTGCGTTTGAGTTGATGACGAAGGACTGTCCGGCGCTGATCACGGTGCCGGTCAGGTTGATGTCCACCAGCACGTCCGAGCTGGAATCCTCCTGCACGATCACGCCGCCCGCGGTGAAGACGAAGTCTGACACGCCGGTGTTGGTGATTTCCATCCACCGCGGACACGCGCCGCTTTCCGTTCCGAGCACAACCTCGCTGATGATCAGGCAGTTTGTGTCGTACTCGATGCACGGATTCGGCTCGCACGAGACCGAGTCACCCTGGTAGGTGCCGCTGGTTGTCAGACAGTCGGCCTCGGTCAACATCGTGCACACGTCCTCGTGGCAGCAGGCGCCGGCCTGAACAGCGCCGCAATCCGGGGCTGCCGAGATGTCGTACTCGATGTAATCTTCCGGCGTTTCGCCCGGGCCGGACGACACGCCCACGATTGCATCCCCGCAAGTCAGCCCGAACCACGTGATGCGGATCACGCCGTCGAAGAACAGCTCGATCTGGAAGGTGTTTGCACCGGTGGACGAGTACTCCGGGACCTCTTCGTAGGTTACCACGACCGCATCCACCGTCTCCTTCCAACTGATGGTTCCGGCGGAGGATGGGTTCAGGTCGTCGAACAGCGCCGAGATGCGCGTCTGATTGAAGTGTAGGTCCAGCGACTCGTCGTAAGTGCCGTCGCCGCTGTTGAAGGTCAGGTTACCGTTCGAGTTGACGTGCAGCGAGCTGTACGTCATGCCGTAGAAGTCGACGCCCGTGGTTGGCACGATTTCTTCGCTGTCGTCGTCACCCAGGGTCAGCTCGGTTCCGCCGTCCGGATCGACTGGCAACCCGGAAGCCACCTCGACACAGACGTCGTAGAAGCTGGCGCTACCGTCGGGTGTGAAGACCATGCTGAGGTTATCGATGTCGAGCGTTTCGCCGCTCACGAACTGTTCGGTGAAGTAATCGGTCTGTCCGGCCGTGGTGAACACGAAGGCCGTTGAAAAGTCCGTGGCGCCGCAGCCGTTATTGGCTCGCACGCGCCAGTAGTATTCCGCGTAGCCATCCAGCAGCGTCGTGACCACCAGCGAAGCATCGCTGACGGTCTGTGACACCACCACGTCGCCGAAGCCCGGATCGGCGGCGACTTCTACGTCGTATACCAGCGCCGTCGCATCACTCTGCCAGGTCAGCGTGGGATGTCGCGACACGTTGTACGCGCCGTCCGTAGGAGTGGACAGAGTCGGTACGTTCGGCAGCGCGGTGGAGACGCGCAGGGTCAGGTCGACCGAGCGCTGCTGCGAGCCGCCGTCGGCCTCCACACTGAAGACGAACTCGCCGGCGCCGACCGCTGTCAGGTTGCCGACGGTGAGGATGCTCGTGAACGGCGGCAGTTCGTTGTTTGCGCTGAATTCGGCGGTGGCTCCCGTTGGGAGGTCGACCG
The DNA here is from genome assembly GCA_963666925.2 of Phycisphaerae bacterium. Classification (GTDB taxonomy): domain Bacteria; phylum Planctomycetota; class Phycisphaerae; order UBA1845; family Fen-1342; genus JANQFV01. The sequence goes on from CAXXTC010000008.1 coordinate 61,124, forward strand.
TGCTCAGGGTGACGCCCTCAGCGAAATCGCCCTGGGCTGCGATGTCCAGTAGGAATGCGGCTGATTCGTCCGGCGGCGAGCATGCGTAGGCGTTGTCCGGGTCGGCTGACAGCGTGAAGCCGTCGGGCTGGGGCAAGCGTAGCGACGGATCGCCGAGGATGACGAATTCCTCGAAGAAGTTTCGGCAGATCTGTGCCTCGAACGCCGGGTTGTGGCTGGGGTCGCCGTCCCACTGGCCGTACTCGGTCAGGAAACGATACAGGCCATTTAGCCAGGCGTTTCCGAGTCGCCACTCGTTGTCCTCGAAGAGGGCGGCGAAGAAGGAGCGTTCATGCACCATGGACGGGAGCCACTCGTCGTAGCTGGTCCAGTAGATGTAGTCGGAGGCGGAGATGTACGCCGCCGCCCCCTTGTTCGCGGCGCGCAGCCAGGTTTCGCCGAAGCACTCATCGTACGTGTACTGCGAGGTGTTGCACGACCAGCCCATCGCCAGGGGGTACAGGCCGCTGTTGATCAGGGAGTTGATTTCGGTACTGCCGAAGCTTGGCTCCCACCAGCCGGTCTGGCTGCTGTGGCCGTAGTAGACGACGAACAGCGTTCCGGCGTTGATGGCGTCGATGGCGTCCTGCGTGGTGCCGTTATCCGAGGCGTAGATTTTGATGCCGGTGTAACCGTTCGGCTCTAAGTAGTTTTCGATCACGTAGTCGTGTGACGGTTCGGCGGTGTTGTAGGTGCTCGAATTGGCGAGGAACGCTCCGGTCTTGACGTAGTCCTGGTTGGCGAAGGGTCCGGTTTCGACCTTAATGGTTTTGTCGACCACGTCCTGAAGCGAGCTAACGGTACGGACGCTGAAGCGGCCGATGGGGATCTCGGGGTACCAGTCGTCACCGCTGTCGAAACAGACGTAGGGCCAGTCGGTGTCGCCGTAGTGGTTACCGCCACCTACGAAGTGTGGCACGCAATCACTGGTAGCGCTGGTTCCGTCGGTGTCGCCGACGAGCAGCACGTAGTCGGGGGCGTCCGAAGTTCCCCAGAGCGACTGGATGTAGCTCTTGAGATCGGTGTTGCTGGTTCCTGATGCAACGGTGTAGGTCATGACGTTGAAGCCCAGGCCCTGTTTGTGGGCGATGAACTGGTTCAACGCGGAGGAGTCGTAATAGAGCTCCGCGGTGCAGATCAGGTAGTTCGGTGGGGGCGGTTCGGGCAGCTCGAGCGACGGGTCGCCGAGCACCACGAACTCCTCGGTGTAATCGCGTGAGACCGGGTCTTCCACGCCATAGAAGGCTGTCAGATAGGCTGCGGCGGCCTGGCAGGCGGGTCCGATCTGGCGGATGTCGTCCTGATAGATGGATCGGAAGAAGAAGCGGTAGAGATTGCGCCAACTGGACCAATCGTAGGGCAGGAGGCTCATGGCGGAGCCATAGGCGATAGCGGCGCCCTTGCCGGGTTCGATGACCATCTTCTCGCACATACCGGGCGACTGGTTCGCGTCGGTGTAATGGAACGCGGCGCCGCTACATGTGAAGGAGATGACCAGGGGGTAGAGATCGGTGTTGGTTAGGGCTTCGATGTCGGAGAATAGGTAGGTGGGGTAGCCCCAGGCCTGGAATCCGGCCGCGTGCCCGAACTTCGACAGCAGTATGACGCCGTCGTTGAACGCGTCGGAGATATCCTGCGTATCTGAGCCGTAAGTGCCGGGGTAGAGTTTCTGGCAGGTCATGTTTGCCGGGAGTAGGTAGTTGCTGATTACGTGATCCTGGATTTCTTCGCCCTGGGCATCTGCGTCGGTGTCGGAAATCAGTGCGGCGCGTTTGGAGTAGGTGGGATCGGCCCAGGGTCCGTCCTCGACGGATAGGGTTTTGTCGACCATGGCCTGGAGGGCGGCCACGTCGCGTGCGGGGAGTCGGCCGACGGCGATTTCGGGGATCCAGTCCTCGGTTCCATCCATGCAGCCGAAATACAGGTCAGTTCTGGTAGCGCGTGGGGTGTAAGCGGTCCAGGCTGGGATTGAGTTTGAGGTTGCGACGTACGAGGTTCCGATGGCGTCGCCGAGGATTAGGATGAAGTCGGGGGCGTTGGCGGTTCCCCAGAGTCCCTCGATGTATGACTGGATGGTGTAGATGGTGAAGTCGGTGAGGACGGTGTAGCTGGTAACGTTGTATCCCTGGGCCTGCTTGGCGCTGACCAGTTGGTTGTGCGGGGTTGAGCCGGCGAGATCCTCGGAGACGATCAGGAGGAGGTTCCCGGCGCCGCCGCGGGGCTGGATGCAGCGGGGCGGGTTAAGCACGACTTGGTTGAAGCCGGCGGTTGGTGCGAGGTGTGCCGGGGCGCGTGTGCCGCCGACGAATTCGAGGTTGATGTTGAATGTTGGCCAGATGCGCAGCGTTCCTGACGCTGGGGCGTAGGCAACGGGGTGCATGTCGACTTGGTGTAGCTGCCAGCCGCGGACGATACCGACGGGTTTGATGGTGATGGTCGGTTGGGTTGGCAGGACGTCCTGCGTGTAGGCGTCGGCGCTCTTGAGGAGCGGGAGGGGGAACATGGTTCCGGCGAGCGGGGTTTGGTCGAGCTGATCGGTCGTGACCAGCGCGGTGAGTGTTGGATCCAGACTGGCGGCGCCCTGCATCGGTGCGATGGGGGCGGCATAGCCTGCTCGGGGGAGGTTCACGTCGGCGAACAGGTCGGCGGCGACGGTGACGAACACGTCGGCGCCGACGGGGGTGCAGATCAGTCGGCGGCAGACCGGGAGTGCCGGGGCGCCCACGTCGCCGTCCACCGGAGTTTCCGGGCAAGTAACCGCTACAAACTCGCCGGCGAGCGTGTCGAGATGTTCGAACTCCAGCCCGCGGAGTTGGACGCCGAAGTTCACGCCCGCGTAGCTCTGCTCATATACAGGCACGACGGGTGCTTGCGGCCTGACGAGGGCGCCGATGGTGACCTCTCCGGTCGGTGAGACGGCGACCCAGTCGGAGGCGAGTGTCGTCGGTGTGCCGAGGCAGGTGGCCAGCACAATGGCGGCACAGCACGACGTCCAGACGCGGTTTTTCAGCCAGAGCATGTTTCGTAACCTCCAGGCAGTAAGCCAGATTTGAATGGAGCGCGGGGCGCATCCCCCCCGGAAGCTTATAGGACATACCAAGTCCACGGCGATGTAACGACATGCCGACCCATCCTGAAGCGCTCAGAGACATAATACCTCTACGAACAGTGCGGACGCAAGGTTTAAGCAGATGATTGTCGCTGGCTGGCGCTGGCTGCGCGAAAGATGCAGGATATTGGCGCCTTTTGAAACGTGGTTTTGGTTGAGGTCTGATAACCATTGGCTGCGACGTGGTCGAGGGAGGTTGTTTGAGGGTGATCGCGGTCAGGAGGTTTGATGGCGGCGTGTTTGGCGTGGGGATTGGCTTGGTGAGACGAGTTGTGACTCGTGGGTTTGTCGGGTGCGGATTGTGGCGGAGGAGTGGATGGGAGGGAGTGATAATGTTGCGCGCGTTGGCGTGGCTGCTGCGATGATTGGTGGGAGATTGGGGTTCTGGGGCGAGACTGCGTTTTTGATATCGTTAACGGCTGGGAGTTGAGGGATCGTTGTTGTAATGGGGGTTCTTGGCGCGTGCGGCGCAACGGGATGAGGCAGTAAAGGTTTTTATGGCGGGCGTGTGGCGAGTTCATCGTTTGATGTTTGTGGCGTTCGCGGATTGTGCGTTGGCGTGAGAGCGGTGATCAGGTCTGGTTAGGGGCGATAAGTTTGCATAGCGATCAGGGGGATATTAATTTCTTGACTCAAGATTCACGTTTGGAGTCTAATGACCGATGGCTGAGCGCTGGGATTGAATGCTGTGGCAGTACTGATCCTCACCCGTGATCCTGGGTTTTTTCACCCAGTTGGTTCACAAAGAAGAGCAACGAAGAGGTGGTGGGAATGAGGAGCTTCGCGACCGCGGCGCCTTGTGCCGCGCGCGCCCCGTTGCACTGCGCCACGTTAGTAGTGACGTTGTGCATGTTGGTTGCGCCGGCGGCGGGTGCTGAGCGGACGGTGTTGTGCGAGGAGTTCACCGACCTGTTCTGCCACGGGTGCAGCTATGCCGGTCCGGCGTTGAGCCAGTTGGTGGATATTTATCCGGACTCGTTTGCATTCATACAACTGCATCCGTTCGACGATTACGCGACTGAGTGGAGCGTTGATCGGTGGGGGTTTTACGATGGGCAGGGGACACCGACGGCGGTGTTCAATGGTACGGACCTGTTGGCGGGGTCGGTTCAGTCGGTAGATCAGCAGTACACGATTTACCGGGCGAATCATTTTTTGCCGGCTCGGGCGATGGAGACCGACGTAACGGTCAGCGTGAGTGGTTCGCCGCTGAGTGGGCAGACGTATCGGATTACTACGGAGGTTGGGATCGAGGCGGGCGGGGTTGGCAAGACTCTGTACGTGTACGTGGTGCAGGTGCTGGATAACTGGCCGCCGGAGAAGCCGTATCATCGCAACACGCTCAAGCAATCGGCGCCGCTGGTTGAGGTTGTGCTTGAGCCGGGGGAATCGCAGGTTATCGAGCATGATTTGACGTTCGACGAGGATAGCTGGTCGGCGCAGGAAGATATTCGGATTATCGCTTGGGCACAGCAGGCGCTGGATGAGTATCCGGCGGAGGTGTACCAGGCGGCGGTGCGTAGTTGGCCGCTGATCACGGCGCCGGGTGACGAGGACGGCGACGGTTACGCGGACGACGTTGATAACTGTCCAACGCGCTACAACCCGGGCCAGGACGATTTCGACGGTGACGGGGTGGGGAACGATTGCGACAACTGCCTGGAGGATTACAACCCGGATCAGCTTGATGGTGACGAGGACCGCGTTGGCGACGCGTGCGACAACTGTCCGGTGCTGCACCACATCGATCAGACGGATACCGACGGCGACAGTGTGGGTGACAAGTGTGACTCGTGTCCGGAGGTAGCCGGTCCTGCGGGTGTGGACCAGTTTGGTCGGCCGCGGGGTGGGATCGACGTTGATTGTGACGTGGACATGGATGACGTGGCGTTGCTGGCGATCTGCCTGGTGGGGCCGGACGTGACGACCGTGCCGCCGGAATGTGATGCGGAGGAGTTTGCCCGGGCGGATACGGATGACGATGGCGACGTTGACCTGCGAGACACGTTTGCGTTGGCGCAGAATTTTACGGGTGCGTTGGTGAGCCCGGCGTTGTACGTGGGTGAGCAGACGTGTTTGAGCTGTCACACGGAGAATCACGCTGAGTGGCTGGGCACGGCGCATGCGACGGCGATTGATACGCTGATTGCGAGCGGGGATGAGAACAACGTGCTGTGTTTCCCGTGTCATACGGTTGGGTATGGTGAGGCGGGCGGTTTTGTCGATTTGGCGACGACGCCGGTGCTGGCGAACGTGCAGTGTGAGAACTGTCACGGCGCGGGCAGCAATCACCAGGTTGATCCGGAGCTGTATCCGCTGACGGTGGACGTATCGTCGAACCTGTGCGGTGTGTGTCACCAGTCGTGTCACGGTTTGTGCGGTGAGGATCATCACCCGCAGTATGAGCAGTGGCAGACGTCGGTTCATGCGAACGCGTTGTGGGACATCATGGTTCTGCCGGAGTATGAGGAGTCGTGTCTGCCGTGCCACTCGGCGGACTATCGGCTGGCGCCGGAGGACAACAAGCCGGGGATCTGGGAGGTGTTCTACAGCGTAGAGTGTGTGACATGTCACGACCAGCACAGCGTTGCGAACGAGGGTCAGTTGCGTTTGCCGCCACGTGAGTTGTGCGGTGATTGTCACACGATGCAGGGGGTGGTGCCGGACGCGATACCGAGCCAGCCGCAGAACGAGATGCTGCACAGTACGGGTGGGTGGTCGCTGGAGAACGAACGGATGGAGGGGCCGTACTCGGAGCATTGGTACGGGATTCCGAATGAGTGTGTGACGTGTCACGTTCATTTTGAGCCGTATGGCGGTCCGCAGCAGCCGGTGAACAGCGGGCACACGTTTGAGGCGAATATGCGGGCGTGTGAGCCGTGTCATACGGAAGCGACGGCGACGTTGCTGGTGGAGGTTGTGCAGGAGGAGGTTAGTACGCGGCTGGCGTATATCGCGCGGTATTACGATCCGGATGATCCGCTGTATTTGTCGCCGGGGGATGTACCGCCGGAGGATATTGTGGCGTACGCGAATGCTCAGTTTGACTATGAGCTGTTGCAGGCGGATCGGTCGCTGGGGGTTCACAGCCCGGCTTATGCGCGGGCGTTGTTGCGTGAGATCGAGGAGTTTTTCGAGATTCCGCCGTGGTTCCGGCAGCCGGGTGCGGTTTTGGAAGCGGCGGGCGAACGGGTGGGCGTCGTGCGTGTAACGGAGGTGTCCCGATGAGGCTGAGCCGGCGTGATTTTTTGCAACTGGCTGCGGCCGCGGCTGCGGCGGGTCATTTGGCGCCGGCGGCGCTGGCTAAGCTGCGGGAAGTACTGTCGTCGCGTGATGCGCCGCGCGTGATCTGGCTCCAGGGAGCGGGCTGTGACGGGTGTGCCGTCTCGGTGCTCAATTCGATTCACTATGCGACGATCGACGAGCTGCTGACGAGCACGTTGAACGTAGAGTTTCAGAGCAACGTGATGGCGTCGTTCGGCGATCTGGCGATATCGGCGGCTGAGGCGGCGGGGGCGCAGCCAGGATACATCCTGGTCGTCGAAGGGGCGATTCCGACGGGTGCGGCTGGTCGCTATTGCACGGTGTGGTCTGGGATGACCATGGAGGCGGCGGTTGAGCAGTTTGCGGCGAACGCGGCGTACATTGTGGCGTTGGGTGCGTGCGCGTCGTTTGGCGGGGTGAGCGGCGGAGCGCCGAACCCGACCGAGGCGCAGGGCGTTGGCGAGATCCTGGGCGACGATTCGCGTTTGATAAATATCCCGGGTTGCCCGGCGCATCCGGATTGGCTGGTCGGGACGCTGACGTACCTGATGACCAACGGGCATCTGCCGCCGCTGGATGAGCATCGGCGGCCAGTGGAGTTTTACGGTAAGCGGGTGCACGACAACTGTTTCAAGCGGCGGTTGTATTGTGATAACGCGGTGTTTGCTGAGCGTTTTGGCGACGAGGGGTGCATGGAGTATCTGGGCTGCAAGGGCAAGCATACGTACGCGGACTGTCCGATTCGGAAGTGGAACTCGGGCGGGGCGGGTCAGTATGGCGTGAACTGGTGCGTTGGATCGCGCGGTCCGTGCCTGGGTTGTGTGAATCCGGATTTCCCGGACGGCATGTCGCCGTTTTTCGTGTACCTGCCAGGGCCGGACAAGGCGGCGGGCGGTTGAATCGGATCCAGGAGTAGTTGATGGCGACGACGATTACAATCGACCCGGTGACGCGCATTGAGGGGCACCTCGAGATCGAGGTGACTGTGGATACGGTGCGTGGTGCGCAGCAGGTTGTTCATGCGCGCAGTGCGGGGACGATGTTTCGCGGGTTCGAGGTGATCCTGGCGGGGCGCGATCCGCGAGATGCGGCGCTGTATACGCAGCGGATCTGCGGGGTGTGCCCGGTGTCGCACGCGATGGCGTCGTGTCTGACGCTGGATGATGCGTTTGGGGTGACGGTGCCGGAGAACGGGCGGATTCTGCGGAATCTGGTGTTGGGGGCGAACTTCATTCAGTCGCACCTGCTGCATTTTTACCATCTGTCGGCGCTGGATTACATCGACACGACCGGGCTGCTGGACCAGGCGCCGTGGACGCCGCGGTTTTTGGTGCCGGACATGCTGACGGGGCAGGCGGCGGCGGATTTGGTAAGTCACTATTTGCAGGCGCTGGCAATGCGGCGGAAGGCGCATCAGATGGGGGCGCTGTTTGGCGGGAAGCTGCCGATGGTGGCGTCGTTCATGGTTGGTGGGTGCTCGGCGGAAGTGACGGCTGAGGCGATTGCCGACTTTCGGGCGTTGCTGACGGAGATACGCACGTTCATCGACAACGTGTACGTGGCGGATGCGAATACGCTGGGGGCGGCGTTCCCGGATTATTACTCGTCGGGCGTGGGGCCGGGGAACCTGCTGGCGTTCGGCGTGTTTGATCTGGACGGGACGGGTGCGAACAAGTTGCTGGCGCGGGGGCGCTATACGGGTGGTGTGGCGGGAACGGTGGATCCGGCGGACATCACGGAGTATGTGACGCATTCGTGGTATACGCCGGCGTCGGGCGGGTTGAACCCGGCCCAGGGCGTGACCGAGCCGGACGCGGACCAGCCGAATGGTTACAGTTGGATGAAGGCGCCGCGTTATCTGGATCAGCCGCACGAGCTGGGTCCGCTGGCGCGGATGTGGGTCAACGGGGATTACACGAACGGCATTTCGACGATGGACCGGATCGTGGCGCGGGCGTTGGAGACGAAGAAGATCGCGGACGCGATGGACGGTTGGCTGGATCAACTGGTGGTGGGGGCGGCCGGCGTGCAGGCCAGCGAGGTTCCGGCGAGCGCGACGGGGATGGGTCTGACGGAGGCGCCGCGAGGGGCGTTGGGTCACTGGATGGACGTGACGGATTCGGTTATTTCGCGTTACCAGGTGATCACGCCGACGAACTGGAACGCTTCGCCGCGGGATCATCAGGATGTGCCCGGGCCGATCGAGTCGGCTCTGGTGGGTTTGCCGGTGGCGGATACTTCGCAGCCGGTGGAAGTTGTGCGGGCGGTGCATTCGTTTGATCCGTGCCTGGCGTGCGCGGTGCACATGGTTCGGCCCGGTCGTTCTGGCGACGGTGCGCGGGTGATGATTCGTCCGAGTGTGGGTTAGGAGTAGGGTTTGGAGCAGGCGGCTTTGACAGTACGAAGCTCAGAGCAGGCGGCGGTTAGTCCGGTGCTTGTGTTGGGGCTGGGCAATATTCTGCTACGCGACGAGGGGGTGGGCGTGCGCGTGGTGGAGGCGCTGCGCGAGCGGGCGCTGCCGGCGGGGGTCGAACTGTTTGATGGGGGGACGGCGGGCGTCGATCTGTTGGATGTGATTGCCGACCGGGCGCGAGTGATTGTGGTCGACGCGTTGGCGGGCGATGTGGAACCGGGTACGGTGGTGCGGCTAACGCCGGCGGATCTGGATCGGCCGCGGCAGGGTGTTTCGCTGCATGATCTGGGCGTGGTTGAGCTGTTGACGATAGCCCGGCGGCTGGGCGTTGCACCGCGTGAGGTGGTGGTGATTGGCGTGCAGCCGGCGGAAGTGTCGTGGGGGCTGACGCTGTCGGATGAGTTGCAGGCGCTGGTGCCGCGGATAGCGGAACTGGTGCTGGACGAGCTGTCCCCCGCGGTCGGTCGGCAGGCCGCGGCGGGTGTGGATGAGGATGTGTGATGAGCAGACGCGTGGAACTGGTGCCGGTGGTTTTGCTGGTGGCGTTGCCGCTCTTGCTGGTGCCGTTGGTACGACAGTCGCGGACGGCGACGGCCGAGCCGGCGTGGGGCGGCACCTGTATGAGCTGTCACGGGCAGGTGTTATCGACGGCGCTGGTGGTGTATGACGCGGATACGGAAGCGGATCCGGACGAGAGCGCGACGGGCGCGACGGATCGTGGGACGCTGAAGGTTTTCCGGGCGGCGCCGGGGCAGACGCGGTCGTTTCGGATTGAGGTGGCGGGGTTGGCGGAGGGTGACACGTATGCGGCGTCGCTGGGGGGCTTGCGTTACACGGGTGTGGAGAGTGCGGGGGTGTTGAGCTATGGCGCGGATTGTGACTGGGCGCAGTGGAGTCCGGGCGGGAGTTATTACACGGACCCGGCCGTGATGTACCGGTGGGGGAGCGGGCCGGCGCTGCTGGATTATGATATTACGGTCAGCGCGGATGCGGATCATGATTATTACGATTTGACGTTGGGGGTGGCGGGCAAGTTGGGTGGAGATGACACGCAGTTGTTTTATGCCGAGGAGCACGTTTACTTGTGGGTGACGTATCGGCTGGGTGACATGAACTGTGACGGGGCGGTTAATTTTGATGATATTAATCCGTTCGTGGCGGCGCTGGTGAGCGAGGATGCGTACAACGATCAGTATGGCGGGTGCCAGTGGCTCAACGGTGACGTGGATGGTAACAACGCAGTGAACTTTGACGACATAAATGGATTTGTCGAATTGCTGGTTGGCGAGTAGTGCCGCAGCAGAGGTGACGGCGAAGTGGTTTTCGTCGTCCACTGGTTCTTATGAGGTTTTGGTTTTTTCTAATAGTGATGCAGGCGGAAGAGAGCCGCTGCAACCACTCCCGGCGAGCAGAGTGAAGGAGCAGCCCGGTGACGAGCAAGCGAGAGGGTAATGGGTACATCAGGTATGGCGTGGCATCGTTGGTGGTCATGTTCGGGCTGGCGGTGGGGAGTGCGCCGGCGGCTGATCGCGTGGTGTTGATGGAAGAATTCACGAGTGTCAGTTGTACCTACTGTGCGTATGCCGGTCAGGCGTTAAACATGTTGCTGAACAACTACCCGGACGCGGTAGCGCTGGTTGAGTATCACCGCGGCGACTCGTACGCGGAGAGCTGGTGCAACACGCGGGCCACTTTCTATAGTGCGGCGGCCACGCCCACGGTGTGGGCGGACGGAATGCTGGAGGACGTTGGGGCCTCGTCGGTTTCGAGTGCGTACAGTTCATACTCGGGGTTCTACAACCAGCGCCAGGCGACGTCCACGGACGTGACGATCGATCTGGGTGGATTGATGAGCGACCAGACGGTGACGGTTTCGGCGACAGTGGGTGTTGAGTCTGGTGGGGTGGCGCGGGATCTGCGCATCTACATCGTCGAGGTGTTGGACGGCTATCCGGATGATCCGACGTACTCGCGCAACACGCTGCGCCAGGCGGCGAGCACTGCGGATATTCACGTGGAGCCCGGGGGCAGCGAGGTTGTCGAGCGGGCGTTGACACTTGATGCGACCAGTTGGGCTAACCAGGATGACGTTCGCATCATCGCCTGGGCGCAGGCACAGAACGGCAGCGCGACGGCGAACGTCTATCAGGCGGCCGTAATGGCTTGGCCGTTTATCATGGATTGCAATGACAACGGCGTTGGGGACAGCGAGGATATCTCGCTGGGGTACTCGGACGACTGTGACGGGGACGGGGTGCCGGACGAATGCCAGCCTGGTGGTGATCAGGATTGTGACGAGGACGGCGAGTCGGACATGTGCGAGTTGTTCCTGGGGGCTAGCGACTGTAACGCCAACCTGGTTCCGGACAGTTGCGAGCTGGATGCCGGGACGGCGTTTGATTGTGACGGAAATGGCGTGCTGGACGAGTGTGATCTGGAGCCGGTGCCGTGGTCGCATGATTCTGGGGTTCTGTCTCCGATCGGCATTGACAGCCCGCAGAGCTACGTGATTACGGATCCGCCGGTGGCAGAGACTGACGTGACGTTGACGGTGACGGCGCTGGCCAACCTTGGTGGCAGCAGCGAGTACCTGCGACTGTACGTCAACGGTGTTCAGGTTGGCACGGTGTTTGATGATGAGCGTGAGGATTGCACGGAGGATCAGGATCAGTTGACGGTGTCGCTGGCGAACTGGGTGGCGGCGGCCGGTGCCGGGGACGTGACGGTCACGGTCGAGACGTCGGTGTTTGTGCAGACGTACGGGTGTTCTCCGGACGACACCTGGGTGACGGTGACGACGTCGTACGGCGAGCCTTCCGACGTTCCGGACCTGAATGACAACGGCGTACCGGACGTTTGCGAACGTGGCGACATGAACTGTGACGACTCGATCAACTTTGACGACATTGACGGGTTCGTATTGGCGTTGGTGGGAGAGGCGGCCTACAACGCGGATCCGGAATACGCGGATTGCGAGTGGATTTACGGTGATTGTGATTTCAGCGGAACGGTGAACTTTGACGACATCGATCCGTTTGTGGTTTTGTTGATACAGTGACAGCGATGATGATCGCACGGCAGTGAGATTGAGAGCATGGGAGGGCGGCGCGGGCGTGCCCGGGTTGGCCCTCGGCGGTTGTCACAATGTTGTGATGGCCATCCGAGAATTCAGTGTAAAGGAGTGTGTTAGTCATGCATAAGCGATTACTGAGTCGAAAGGGGCTCGCGATCTGCGCATGTACCTGGGCCGCGGTGCTGACCGTGGCGTGGGCGAGCGCGCCGGCACTCGCGGCCGAGCGAGTGGTGCTCTACGAAGAATTCACGAACACGGGGTGAGGCTACTGCAGTTACGCCGGTCAGGCGTTGCAGATGATGTTGAACAACTTTCCCGATACGGTAGCACTGGTCGAGTATCACCTGGGTGACGGCTACTCGACATCGTGGGGCAACAATCGTTGGTATTTCTATGATGGTTCCGGGACTCCGACCGTCTGGGTGGATGGTACCCGCGAGCACGTTGGTGCGGGGAGCACATCGTCGGCCTACAGCACGTACCTGAATTCGTACAACGTGCGGCAGGCGGTGGCGACGGACGTGACGATCGAATTGGGCGCGGCGATGAACGATGAGACCGCGACCATCACGGCGTACGTGTGCGTGGAGGCCGGTGGGGATGCTCGGGACATGCGCATCTACATCACGCAGGTGCTGGATCACTATCCGAGCAGTCCGAGCTACTCGCACAACACGTTCAAGCAGGCGGCCTCGACGGCGGATATTCACGTTGAGCCGGGCAACTGCGAGACGGTGCAGCGCTCGTTGACCTTTGACTCGACCAGTTGGGCCAACCAGGAGGATATTCGCATTATCGCCTGGGCGCAGGAGCAAGAAAGCGACGCGCCGGCGGAGGTGTTCCAGGCGGCGGTGATATCGTGGCCTTTCATGACTGACTGTAACAACAACGGGATCAGCGACAGCGAGGATATCGCCAGCGGGTACTCGGAAGATTGTGACGAGAACGGTATACCTGACGAGTGCCAGCCGGGTGGCGACCAGGACTGTGACAACGACGGTGAGTCCGATTTTTGCGAGGTGTACTTCGGCGCGCAGGACTGCAACGAGAACTGGACGCCGGACGAATGTGAACTCGACGCTGGTACGGCGTTCGACTGTAACGGCAACGGTTTGCTGGACGAGTGCGATCTGGCGCCGGTGCCGTACACGCACGATTCGGGCGTGCTTTCGCCGATCGGGTACGATTCGCCGCAGAGTTACACGATTGCCGGTGCACCGTTTGCGTATAGTGACGTAACTCTGGACGTGACCGCCTATGGCGATCTGAACACGACGGCGGACTACCTGCGCATATATGTCAACGGTGTTTCGGTCGGCAACGTGTTCGACGACACGCGTCAGGACTGTGAGGAAGAAGAGGATACGCTGGTGATCGAGGCCGACACGTGGAACGCGGCGGTGGCCGGCGGAGATGCCTTCATTGAGATCACTCCGACGCCGTTCGTGCTGACGCAGGCCTGCGGCTCGATCGACACCTGGGTGTCGGTGGAACTGAGCTGTGACGGTCCGAGCCCGATGCCGGACCTGAACGGGAACGGTGTTCCGGATGTTTGCGAGCGTGGCGACATGAACTGCGACACGTACGTGAACTTTGACGACATCGATGGCTTCGTGCTGGCGATCGTGGGCCAGGACTCCTACGAGGCCGAGTATCCGGACTGCGAGTGGATCCATGGTGATTGTGACTTCAATGACGTCGTGAACTTCGATGACATTGAGTACTTCATCACGCTGCAAACTTCGCAGTAGTGTAATGAGCGGCGGCTCCGGCCGCTGTTTTGGGTGAATTAGAACGACCGGCCCGAGACAGTTTCTGTCCGGGCCGGTCGTTGTTTATAGTGTGGATGGAGGTTTTTCAGTCGGAGGAGAGCCAGTTGGCCAAGCGGTGCATGCCGTTGACGACGCGTTCGCAGTACTGCTCGATGAAGTTGTCGGGCAGCGGCTCGTGGAGGGGGATATTCTCGCTGGCGGCAATGGCGCGGGCTCCGTCGAAGTCTATGTAGGCGAGTCGGGCGGAGAGGTCGTTGCGTGAGCGAGCGAAGGCTCCGCCGGGGAGGATTGCGACGCCGGTGTCGTCGAGCAGGCGTTGGGCGAGTTGTGCGCCGCCGTTGATGTTGCGGGTGTGGAGCTTATCGGCGAGGTTGATGAAGTCGCAGAAGAGGTAGAATGCTCCGTCGGGGTCGTGGACGCGTACGCCGGCGTCGCGGAGGATTGCGGCGCTGGATTGTCCGAGTTGAGCGAGGATTCTACGGGCGTGCCAGAGGTAGCGTTCGATGTCGACTCCGCCGCGAAAGGCCTGAACGGCGGCGTATTGGATTGGTGCGCAGACGGAGGTGTAAGTTTCGCTGGCGACGGTGGCGAGGGCATCCAGTAGCCAGTAGAGGTTGGGTGGGAATGTGAATGTGCCGAGCCGCCAGCCGCCGGCGCCGCACCATTTTGAGAGTCCGGAGCTGACGATGGTGTTTTCGGGGTAGAACTGGGCGATCGAGGTATGTTTGCCGGTGTGGTGCAGCTCGCCGTAGATTTCATCGGAGAGGACGATGACGCCGTAGTGTTGGCAGACTTCGGCGATATCGCGGAGTTCGTCGGGAGAGTAGGTTAGTCCGGTGGGGTTGGCGGGGTAGTTCAGCACGAGGAGTCTTGGTCGGGAGTCATCGTGGACGAGGTCGAATGATCGTTTGAGCTGTTCGGCGGTTACGCGGTAGCCCTGCTCGTAGGTTGTGTGGATTCGGCTGACTTTGCGGCCGATGATTCGGGCCTGCGGCATGTAAGAGACCCAGCATGGTGTAGTGACGATGATTTCGCCGTAGAAGGCGAGCTGGACGAGGAACATAAGTTCCTTGGAGCCGGGTCCGATAATGACGCCTTCGGGTTTGGCGACGATTTGGTCGCGTTGGCTGTGGAATTCGGCGACGGCGCCGCGCAGCTCGCGCAGGCCCCTGACGGGGAGGTAGTCTTTTTCCTGGGCGGCGGCGCGGAGTGCTTCGACGACGGGTGTTGGGACGGGGAATGGGCTTTGCCCGAGGCCCATGTTGTAGATTTCGCGTCCGGCTCGGCGGAGTTCCTGGCAGCGTTCGCTGATGGCGAGCGTGGCGGAGGGGCCCATGCCGCGGACGTTGAGATTGAGGCTGACGGGACGTTGGACGTTCATTGTGCTGGGCCTGTGTAGGGGGGCCGGGACGGGGGCGGGCGGTGCCACGGAGGTTTTGGGTGGCGTGTTACCCGCGGTTGCCGGTGGCCTCGTGCTTATAATCTCTTCTGTCGGCAGACTGGTCGGCGAAAGCGGCCCAGAATAGCGGATTTCGACTGAAAGGGAACCTGTTGGTGTTGAAAACGGCGGGGTTGGGATGGGTGGTGGGGTAGTTCGGTTGGGGTTATCTGGGGTGAGTGATCGATTGACAAGGTCTGCCGCCCGCCGCTATTGATGCGCTGCCAGCGAGCCGTGTCCTGCGGCAACGTCATCCGCGCGGTGCAGCCGGGGCCGGTTGTTGTCGGCTTCATCAGGAGGTCGGAGAACCTTGGTTCGCGTCAAACAGCGCCTGGGGAAGTATCGCATCGATCGGCGTTTGGCCGACGGGGGGTTTGCTGTTGTCTTTCAGGCTTACGACACGATTGCTGGGGTGCGGGTGGCGTTGAAGGTTCCGCACCCGGGATTGATCACCCGCGACGGGTTGGACAGTTTTCGCAAGGAGGTGCGGCTGGCGTCTCGGTTGGATCATCCGAATGTCCTGCCGGTGAAGGACGCGGGCTTCATCGAGGGGACGTTTATCATCGCGTATCCGTTGGGTGAGGAGACGCTGCGCGAGCGTTTGCGGCGGCGCGTTTCGGTGAAGACGATCGTGGACTTTGCGGACCAGATGCTGGCGGCGGTGGCGTATGCTCATCGCCAGCGGGTCATGCATTGCGATATCAAGCCGGAGAATTTCATTGTCTTTCCGGGGAATCGTCTGCGGCTGACGGATTTTGGGATATCGAAGGTGGCGCGGCGGACTTTGGCGGCGTCGGGATCGGGGACGGTTGGTTACCTGGCGCCGGAGCAGGCCTTGGGCAAGCCGTCGTTTCGGTCGGATGTGTTTTCGCTGGGGCTGGTGTTGTATCGGATGTTCTCAGGGCAGTTGCCGGAGTGGCCGTTCCATTGGCCGCCGCCGGGGATAGAGCGGCTGCGCAAGCACCTGCACCCGGACTTGATTGATTTTCTGCGGCGTTCGCTGGAGGTGAATCACCGCAAGCGTTTTGCCGATGCGTTGCGGATGCACGCGGCGTTCAAGCGGCTGCGGGGGCGGGCGTTACGATCGTCGCTGGCGCAGCGGCGCCGTCAGCGGCGGCGTGGTGAGCCGACGGCGACGAACTGGCGGACGGTGCGCCATCGAGAATTTCTTAAGCGGCACAGCAAGAACCTGGCGACGCGGGGGCGCTGCCAGCATTGTCAGGGTCCGGTGGCGGAGACGATGCAGGTTTGCCCGTGGTGTGGGCGGAAGCGGAAGATCGAGCCGGGGCCGTCGCGTTTTCCGGCCCGTTGTCCGCGGTGCAAGCGGGGGGTGAAATCGGACTGGCGTTATTGCCCGTGGTGCTGGGGGCCGGCGATCAATCCGGAGTCGGAGCCGCGGTATCCGGATGTGCGTTACACGGCGCGGTGCAGCAACCCGGCGTGTGGCGGCAAGCTGATGCCGCTGATGCGTTATTGTCCGTGGTGTCACCGGAAGGTGCGCAAGGCGTGGCTGGTGCCGGGGAGCCAGGCGCGGTGCACGCGGTGCAAGTGGGGCGTGTTGCCGGAATACTGGGACTATTGCCCGTGGTGCGGGCGCTCGATTCGGAGGCGTTGAGCGTGGCTGTGCCGGCGGATCAGCTCGAATGCGTGCGGGCCTACTTGGGGGTGGACCTGGACGCGGGGGAGTTGCATGCGCTGGCAGGTGGGACGGCGGCGGTGTTCACGCAGCGCTGTCCGGGGCGCACGTCGGGCAACCAGGACGGCGTTGTGCTTGTGACGTGTGGGCCGAAGCGGGCGGTGCTGGCGCTGGCGGACGGATTTGGCGGGCAGCCGGCGGGTGACCAGGCGTTGCCAGTTGGCGCTGTCGGCGGTGGCGGAGTCGGTGGCGCAGGGACTGGCGGATGGTGGCGAGTTGCGCGCCGCGATTCTGGACGGTTTTGATCGGGCGAATGCGGCGGTGAGCGGGTTGGGCATCGGGGCGGCGACGACGCTGGTGGTGGTCGAGATCGATGACGGACACGTGCGGCCGTACCACGTTGGCGACTCGGGGGTCATGATCGTCGGGCAGCGGGGTTTCGTGCGGCTGCAAACGGTGCCGCACTCGCCGGTGGGGTACGCCGTCGAGGCGGGGTTCCTGGAAGCGACCGAAGCGCTGCATCATGAGGAATTGCACTTGGTTTCGAACATGGTTGGGTCTCCGGAGATGCGGATTGAGATCGGTCCGGCGGTTCCGCTGCGGCCGCTGGATACGGTTTTGCTGGCGAGCGATGGGTTGTTCGACAATCTTCATACCTTCGAGATCATCGAGCTGGTGCGGAAGGGAGCGTTGACGCGCGTGATGGCGGAGTTGGCGGCCGAGAGTCGGGAGCGGATGTGCGAGCCGCTGGCGGGACGCCGTCGAAGCCGGACGATCTGACGTTTGTGCTGTATAGGCCGCGTTCGCTGCGTCGGGCGTGAGTGTGTGGTGGTTGGTGTGCGTTGCACTTTGGCGGGGGATGCTTAGCATGTTATCGGAAGTGTTGCGTTGAACTGCTGCGTCGGGGCGGCGTCAGTGCTTTGGGCCTGAGCGAGAGAGTCATGAAATCCACGCGTTTTCGCTGGGGTTGATGTTGTTGGTGTTGGTCGGGGGTGGGTTGATGGCCGCGGGCCAGGACTCGGCTGCGCCGGCGGATTTGCTGGCGCAGTTGAGCGGGCGCCGGAGTCGGGCGCGGAGCTGGAGGCGCGCGTGGCGCTGGTGACCGAGCGGCTGGATACGCTGCGGCCGACGACGCAGCCTGTTGAGGGGGCGACGAGTCGGCGGAGGCGCTGCGCGTTACGCGGGCGGCGCTGTACCGCGAATGGGAGGGGTACCTGGAGCGATTGCGGCGGATCGAGTCGCTGCGCGCGGAGATCGTGACGCTGACCAGCGATGCGCACATGGCCGAGATCGCGGCCGAGCAGACCGGGATCGAGCAGGAGACTGCGGCGCAGCGCAGTGCAACGCGGCCGCGGGCGGCGGATGACGAGCAAGTGGCGGAGATTCGCCGGCGGGTGGCGGAAGCCGAGGCACAGGTCGAGTCGCTGGCGGAAGCGCAACAGCGGCGGGCTACGCTACTGGCGAGCGGTTTCAACAGCAGCGGGTGCAGTTGGAGAATGCGCTGAAGGAGTTACGTGCCAAGCGCGGGGCGTTGCAGTCGCAGGTTGATACGCGGCCGGCGACGACCGCGCCGGCGGCGGAGTCTGGCTCCGACTTGTCGCGGCGTTTGCTGGTGGTGCAGATTGCGAATTCCGAATTGGCCCTGGCGGTGTTGACGCTTGAACAGCACCAGACCGACCTGCGTTTCAAACAAGGCGGATGGTTTGCTCAGCGCCCGGCGGGTGCGATTGGATGTGCTCCGGCAACGGCTGGGGCAGCTCAGCCAGGCGCGCAGCCGCGGCGCGGTGGAAACCCTCGAGCAACAGCGGGCGCAGGCGGAATCGCCGGCGAGTGCCGCCCTGATCGACCTGAAGCTTCTACGTGAACGGGTTTTGCTCGAGTATTTCCGCAACCCTGAGCGGCGGGCGGCGTTGGGCGGCGTTTGCGGCTCGATGCGCTGGCGCAGCTTCAGGAACAACAGGCACAGGCGCAGGCGTTCTGGGAACGCACGACTGCCGGTCTGGAGTATCGGCGTGGCGAGGAGCTGCGTGAGCTGCATGAGCAGGCCCGGGTCGACGTGCGCCAGGCGCGGGCGCTGCACGCCCGGCTGCGCGAGCGTCTGAGCGCCACGCTGGATGAGCTGCAACAGCTTCAGTCGGTGCGCGAGCGGGCGCTGCAACGCTTTGGCGAGTTGGTGGCGGGTTTGAACGCGGCCCTGGCGAGCTATCAGCCGGAGCAGCGCACACGCATGGAGACCGAGGCCACGACGGTGCGGGCCGAGTTTGATGAGGCCATGCGTGACGCGATTCGGCGTTATGACGAGGCCGCCGCGCAGCTCGGCCAGAGCGTGGAGCTGGCCGGGAGTTACGTGCAAATGCTGCGGGAGGCGTCGGAGAAGCTGCGTTGGCGGCGGCTGGCGCGGCGTGATTCGGGCTTGCTCGGGGCGGAGTGGTCGCAGGCGGGCGGCGAACTGCGTACGTTGCTCGGGGCCACTCCGCAGCGCGCGGCGGACAACAGTCTGGAGCAGGAATTATTCGGCACCGGCGGCGATCTGCGGGCGGCGGCGCAGCAGCGCTGGGCGGCGCTGCGGGCCGGCGTGCAGGCCACCGCTACGCAAACCTGGATCATTCTGGGGATTGTATTTGTGCTGGCGATCGTGCTCGGCAGCGTGTTTAAGCGCGTCGGGCGACGTCAGGGGGTGAGCCTGGCGCGGGATATCGAGGCCGACGCCCGGCAGCGTGAACAACTTCCGCCGGAAGAAAATCTTGTGCCGCCGGGGCTCAGCGAGCGGATCGATTTGTTGTGGTGGAACCTGCTGGGTGACCTGGCGATACCGCTGCTTGCGATCGGTGCGTTGCTATTAGCGGCCGCGTGGATTTTCGACGACAGCGTGTCGCGGCTGGTGTTGTTGATGGTATTGGGGCTGCGTTGCGGGTGCGATCATCGCGCTGCGCGTGGTGCATCACTTGTTCGAGGCCGACAGTCCGCCGCACCGGCCGATCCCGTGCAGCGATTCGGCCGCTCACCACTATCGCTGGTGGCTGTCGGCGCTGACGGTGTTCACGCTGGTCGTGTTGCCGTGGTCGCTGCTGCTGCGTGTGACGGCGCTCGCGCCGACGCTGCAAGCGGTGTGCGTCGAGGTGTACAAGGCCGGCTTTCTGCTGTTGCTGTTGCTGTTCCTGATTCGCAAGCGGCGCGTGCTGGGCAGTGGATCGGTGCGGAAGTTGTGGTCGGGTTTCACGCTGGCGTGGATTGCGTATCCGCTGTTGGTTGTGACCGTGGCCGGGTTGCTCGTGCTACAGGTGATCGGCTTTGGCGTGCTGGTGACGTGGGTGGGTGCCGGGCTGCTCGCGACGGTGGGTGTCATGCTGGTGGTGAGCGCGGTGTCCGAGTACCTGGCGGACGTGATCGATCGGCAGGCGCGCCGTGCGGCGGAGGCCGGGGCGAGTCGGAGCGCTGCCGGGCCGGAGGTCGGGGTCGATGGTGCCCGGCATCACTACGTTTACGGGTTGGCGCGGTGGACGATTCGCCTGATGGCGTTGTTGGCGGGTGTGTTGCTGATCATGCAGATATGGGACGTAGCGGTGCCACAGCGCTGGATGAACTGGCGGACGATCGGGCTGGGCGTGCTGGTTGTGGTCGTGGCGCTGGTGCTGGATCGCATCATGTTTACGGCGTTGCTGACGTTGCAGCGCACCGATCGTCTGCCGCGCAGTACGGCGAATCTGCTGCGGCGCTGGTCGCGCGGGCTGTTGAGCGTCGTGGTTGTGCTGGCACTGGTGGCAGTGGCCGGCTTCAAGATCGATAGCATCTGGACGTTGGTTACGACGCTGTTGGCGATGGTCGCGATCGGATTCGTGGCAGTCTGGAGCATGCTGAGCAACATCCTGGCGACGCTGGTGATCCTGGTTTGGCGGCCGTTTAACGTGGGCGAATGGGTGGAGATTCTGCCCGAAGCGCTGGCGGGCCGGGTGATCGACATCAACTTCATGTACACCATCCTTGAAACCGAGGAGGGTGGGCGCGTGGCGGTGCCGAACAATACGTTTGCGCAGAAGTTTATCTGCCGGCGGCGGGTGAAGGGCGAGCCGCAGCGGAGCCTCGCGGAACAGCTCGAAGCGGAAAAGCCGCTGGGCGAGTAGCGTAACAACGTGACAACCTTTGGATTGTATGGGCAGCTCCGCCGGAAACGGACTTTGCCCGTGCCACCCAACGCGGTCAGGTGGTGGCGGTTTCGGGGGATGCTGCGCTGCGGGTGCGCTGGTGTTTGTCGATGCCCTGCATGCGGTAGCCCTGGAGGATGCTGATGATCTGCTGGGCGATGCCCATCCAGGTGAAGTTGGCGCGGGCTTTGTGCGAGCCCTGCTTGGAAAGCTGGTCGAAGATCCGCGGGTACTTGAGGATTTGGCAGATCTGGTGGCCGAAGGCGGCGGGGTCGAACGGGTTGGCATAGACCGCCTCAAGTCCGAAGACGACCTGTTGCCACAGGCCGCCCTCGGTGGTGATCACCGCGGGTGTGCCGCAGGCCATGGCCTCTACCGCGGTCATGCCGAAAGGTTCATAGCGGCTGGATAGAGCGAAGACGTCGGCGAGGCGGTAGTAGTCGGGCAACTCGTCGTCCTCGATATAGTCGTGGAAGATGACGCGGTCGGTGAGGTTCAGCTCGGTGGCGATCTGGCGTAACTGTTCGAGCCCGCGGCGTTCACTCTCGGGCGGGTTATCGGAGCCCAACGCGAGTAGCAGGCGGGCGTCGTCGATGCGTTCGCACACCGGTTGCATGGCGCGGATGAGCAGATCGTAGCCCTTGTTGGCGGCCATGCGGCCCAGGGCCAGCACGATGCGTCCCTCGTAGCCGTAGCTGCGCTTCAGCGCTTCGCGCGTGGCCACTGATACGGGGAAGAAGCGCGAGTCGTCGTAGCCGGGCGGGACGACGTAGATCTTGTCTTCGGGTACGTCATAATCGCCGGCGCGCAGCAGATCGCATTGTTGCGGCGTGGTGGCGATGAGCCCGTCGCATTCGTCATAGATGATCTTTTCTTCGCGGATGCGGCGGCGGAAGTTGTAGATGCGTTCGTTCTCTTCCTGGTCGCCGTCCATGTTGTCGCGTTTCCAGGCACCGATGGAATGGGGCACGTGGACGTGGGGGATGCCCAGGCGCGCGGCGAGGGCTTGGCCGGCGAGGCCGGCGTCCCAGTAGTGGCTGATGATGAAGCCGTATCGCAGGCGTTTGGACTTGATGAAGTTGTGCGCGTTCTCGACCCACTCGGGGATGTGTTCCCAGAGCGTCTCCTTGGGGATGAATTCCTTGCCGCCGCAGGGAAGACGCAGCATGGCGCAGCGATTGTCGACGCGCTCGCGGGCGGGCTGATCCTCGAAGCGGCGGGTGTAGATGTCGACGGGGTAGCCCAGTCGGGCGAGACACTTGCTGAGTTCGAGGACGTAGACGACCTGGCCGCCGGTGTCGGGCTTGCCGAGCGTGGGTTCGGCACCGACGTAGCCGTGGGTCGAAATCATCATTATACGTTGCTTGGTTGGCATGACAAGTCACCTGCCGTTGGTGCGGGTAGCCGAGTGCGACTCATTTCCGGGGGAAAGTAGCTGTGTTAAGTGAATCATAGCAGCGCAAGAGAGTGTCGCAACCTTGGTGACGGAGAGCTGGTGTGCGGCGTATTGCGGTGTGCGTCGCGCGTTGCGTGTTGTACTGCGTGATCTTCAGCTTTCGGACAACAGCGTATCGCGTAGTTCGGGCCAGGAGATTTCGATCAGGCTGATGGCGGTGTCGGCGGCGCCGGCGTAGATGCGCAGCGTGTCGCCGGCGGAGACGATGCCGGTGGGGAACAATACCTGTGGGACGAAACCTTCACATTCCCAGGGCGCTTGCGGGTTGAGCACCGGATGTGCGGATTTGGCGATCACGCGGGTGGAGTCGTGCGGGTCGATCAGCAACGCGCCGGCGGCATAGGCGCCGATTACGCCTTCGCGTGGGTCGGCCTGTTTGCCGTGATAGAGTTCGAGCCAGCCGGCGGGTGTGCGGATGGGGGGGGGGCCGGCGCCGATCCGGCCATCGTCCCAGCTTCCGCCGCCGCTGAGGAAATGCACGTGGCGGCCCCAGTGCAACGCGTCACTGGAACGCGCCAGCCACATTTCGGGCATGTTGAACGGTGCGTGTGGTGCGGGACGATGAAGGGCGATGTAATCGCCGGCGCAGCGCTCGGGAAAGAGCACAACGTCTTTGTTTTCGGGGCAGAAGATGACGCCGGCGCGGTCGAAGTGTTCGAAATCTCGCGTGGTCGCGAGCAGTGTGGCAGGTCCGTGGCGCGAGGCACCGACGTAGGTGATGAAATAGGTGTCGTCGATGCGGGTGATACGGGCATCCTCGGTGCCGAATTCTTCGTAGACGCTGGTCGGCAGGAGGCGTGGGCCGTCGACGTTGGTGATGGTGCGGCCGTCAGCGCTGCGCATGACGCGCAGGTGGGAGGTGAATGTGAGGCGCCAGATGCCGTCGCGCCGGCGGCGGATGATGCGCGGCTCGGGTTGTTCCCATTCTTCGTCGGAGACCCAGTCGACGACGATTTCGCTGCGCTGGAAGTCCCAGCGTGTCAGCGGAAAATAGCCGGGGCGCTCGGCAAGCGGTCGTTCGGCGACGCGCACCAGGAACACGACCTCGTCGCCGTTGCCGGTGGCGACGGCGCCCGGGTTGAATACGCCGACGACTTCGAGATCGTCGCGTGAGGGTGGCACGTCGGCGGGCTTGAGGAGACACGTGCTGTGCAAACGTTCCAACATGACGAGGCTCCATTCCCGGGCGGGCAGCGGGTTGGGTTAACTGCGGAGGTCAGCGGTATCGTCGCGGGTGGCTGGCTGCCGGAGGCTGGCGGTGGCGTTGCGCATCTCGACCAGGGCGAGCAGGAACGCGAGGGTCGCCTCGGCACCCTGGTTTTCGTTGACGCGCTGAGGGTGCAGGGCGTCGTAGCAGCCGCCGGTGGCGGGGTCATACAGCGAGAGTCCGACGTCGTTGCGTCCGAGGAACCAGTCGAAAGCTTTTTGGGCTTCGTTGAACCAGCGGCGTTGCCGGGTGACGCGCAGGGCTTCGAGGCAGGCGGAGACCATGGCGGCGGCCTCGATGGGGGGTTGGTCGAAGCGGCTGCGGCGGGTGTTGTGGCGTTCGTAACCCTGTGTGGGGATGGGGACGAAGTGGCCCTCGTCCGCGGTTTGCAGCCCGGCCAGCCAGTCGAGCGATTCGAGGCCGGCCTCGGTCATCTCGCCACGCATCAGCCAGCGTCCGCACAGGAGCAGGGCGTGTGGCAGGCGGGCGTTTGCGTAGGTGAGCTCGTCTTCGAACCAGCGCCACTGGTCGTCGCGGGTTTGGAGGTATTTCTGGTAGAGCCGCTCGGCCAGCGTTTCGCGGACGTTTTTGGCGGCGCTGTCGCCGTAGAAGTTTCGCAGGTATTCGTGCACGGCGATGAGGGTGTGGGCCCAGCCGCGAAGGCTCTGAAACTCGACGGTGGTGCGGAGTGACTGGGTTAAGAGCCAGCCGGCGACGCTGCGCAGGCGGGGGTCTTCGGATCGGCCGGCGACGGCGCCGACGCCCCACATGGCGCGGGCGTGAGTGTCTTCGGAGCCGGGCTCATCGCTCCAGGTGCGATCGTAGTTAAGATGATCGCGGAAGCGTCCGGTCTGCTTGTCGAGCGCGTGCCAGAGGAAGGCCATGTAGCGTTCGGCGAGCTGGTTGCTCTTGGTGTGGAGTTGTTCGTCGTCGAGTTCTTCGAGCAGCGTGGTCAGCAGCAGGGCGCGGGCGTTGTCGTCGGTGCTGTAGCCGTGATCGTAGTTGGGGATTTTGCCGACGGCGTGGCAGAGCAGGCCGGCGTCGTCGGTCATGCGCTGCAAGTGGGCGATGTTGATGGCGGGCAGTTCGGCCGGCCGGCGTGCGGAGACGTGGGCGTGGCGGGCGCCGCGTGGTTGTTTGGCGCGCTCCTCAAGTGCCTGGGTGAGCGTGCGCATGTATTGTCGTGCGACGGCCGGCCAGATCGTGTCGCGGCCGTAGAGATAGGCGCGTTTGCGCGTGGCGTGTCGCTCGGCCTCGTCGTCGATGAGGGCGAGGAGTTCGTTGGCGATGGCGTCGGGATCGCGGAATGGCACGAGTCGGCCGCGGCCGTCGGCCAGCAGCTCCTGGGCGTGCCAGTAGGGGGTCGAGATAACCGCCTTGCCGGAGCCGACCGCGTAGGCCAGCGTGCCGGAGGTGATTTGCTCTTCGTTGAGGTAGGGAGTGACGTAGAGGTCGGCGGCGCCGATGTATTCGACCAGCTCTTTGAGCTCGACGAAGCGGTTGTGGAAGATGACGTTGTCTTCCACGCCCAGTTCGCGGGCGAGGTTCTGGAGCCCTTCGCGATAACGCTCGCCCTCGGTTTCGACCCAGTGGGGGTGTGTGGCGCCGAGGACGATGTAGGTAACGCAAGGGTAGCGTTCGACGACCTTCGGTAGGGCCTTGATGGCGTTCTCGATGCCCTTGGCGGGTGATAGCAGGCCGAAAGTGAGGATGACCGTTCGGCCCTCGACGCCGAAGCGGTCCTTGAAGAAGTTTGGATCGACGAAGGGGACGTCGGGAATGCCGTGAGGGATCAGGGCGATCTTATCGGGCGGGACGTGGTAGACGTCTTCGAGGATGCTGACGCCGCGGGCGCTCATGGTGACGATCTTGTCGGATAGGCTGAGCAGCTCTTCGTAGACCGGCCCGAATTCGGGCGCGGGCCATTCGTACAGGATGGTGTGGCAGGTGGTGACGATGGGCATGCGGAGCTGGCGCAGCAGTTCGAGGATGTGGCCGCCGGCGGGGCCGCCGAAGATGCCGAACTCGTGCTGGAGGCAGACCAAGTCGACGTCGTTGAACTCGATGAAGTCGGCGGCGCGTTGATAGGAGGCGATCTCCTGTTCTTGGATTTCGAAGCGGACGCGGGCGGGGTAGGCATATCCGCGGGGTGTGTCGTTTACCGCCAGCGCCAGGCAGGTTAGATCGGGGTATTCGCCGACGAGTGCGTCGCACAGGTCGGTGGTGAAGGTAGCGATACCACATTGGCGGGGGACGTGGTTGCCGATGACGGCGACGCGGCGGATGGTGTTGCGCTGGGTTCGGTCGCGATCGGCCGGCTGCGAACGGGATCCGCTCCAGATCGGATCAGTGCTCATAAGGTCACTCCTTTGACCGCATAGTGGGGGTTGGGACGCCGGTGTCGGGAAAGCTGGGGCCGCGCAAACATGACCGACCCCCACCGGCGACCTGCCCGGCAATTGGTGCCGGAAAGGCCGACTCAACTCCCACAAGGCCGCGGGTCATTATCGCACGGCGGTCGGGCGGATTCAACGTGCCCGGCGTGTGGGCTCGAAAACCGTGGCTGGCCTGCTACAATGCGGGTTCCACGTCATGAAGTAGTAAAAAGGTGAACCATGAGCCCTATCGGAATGACCATTCTCCTGGTAGTGATGTTTGCGATCTTCGGGTACACGATGCAGGCCCGCTGGCGGCTGATGACGGTTGGGCCGTGGAACTTGGGGCTGGACCACTTCGGCTGGCGCTTCGGGCAGATGGTACGGTTCGCGTTCGGGCAGTGGCGCATGCCGCGGCACCGTGTGGCCGGCGTCGCGCATATTTTCATCTATCTCGGTGCCGTGATCATGCTCCTGCGGGCGCTGATCCTGTTCGGCCGGGGGTTTGTGTCTGATCCGCATTTTGGCTACTGGGTGTTCAACACCGGTACACCACTCGGCGATCTGTACTCGCTGATCAAGGACATCTTCGTGGTGCTCGTGATCATCGGCGTGTTGGTGTTCTTCTACTACCGCGTGCTGCGTCGGCTGCCACGCATGACGCTGAACTTTGAAGGTTTGCTGATCCTGATGATCCTGACCGGGCTGATGCTGACCGATGTGTTGTACGACGGCGCGACCATGGTTCGTCACGGTGCGGAGGCGAGCATGTGGGAGCCGTTGGGATCGCTGGCGGCCATCCCGCTGAGCGGTGCATCGGAGGGGACAGTTACGTTTCTCCAGCACCTTGGGTTTTGGGGCCATGTCGGGCTGATTCTGGGCTTCATGAACATTCTGCCTTACACGAAGCAGTTTCACGAGATTACCGGTTTTCCGAACGTGTTTTTCCGTTCGTACGGCCCGGAGGGCAAGCTGCCCACGCTCGAGGATATCGAGGGCAAGCTGGAGCGCGAGGAGACGCTTGGCGTGCGGCGCGTGAACCAGTTTTCGGCCAAGGCCTTCCTCGATTTTTTCAGTTGCACCGAGTGTGGCCGATGTTCGAACCAGTGCCCGGCCAACAACACCGGCAAGGAGCTTTCGCCGAAGCACCTGACCTTCGACCTACGCGAGTTTGCCTATAAGCACCAGGGGGCGTTGATATCCGGCAACGGTGCGGAGTTTGACCAGGAGAATCCGCCGCCGCACCTGATTGACGCGGTCGGCGCGGTGATCAAGCCGGAGGTAATCTGGGCCTGCACGACGTGCAACGCGTGCGAGACGGAGTGCCCGGTGTTCATCAGCTACGTGGACAAGATCGTCGCGCTGCGGCAGCACCAGGTGATGGAGCAGGGCGTGTTCCCGGAGCAGTTGCAGACGATGTTCCAGGGGCTCGAAAACGCCGGCAACCCCTACAGCTATCCCAACGATCAGCGGGCCGACTGGGCCGAAGGTCTGGACGTGCCACTCATGGCGGAGAAGGGATCGGCGGAGTATCTCTACTGGGTCGGCTGTGCGGCCTCGTTCGACGATCGATCGCGGAAAATCGCGCGGGCGTTTGCGCAGTTGATGAAACAAGCCGGCGTGGACTTCGCGATACTCGGTCCGGAGGAGACATGCACGGGTGATCCGGCCCGCCGAGCGGGCAACGAGTTCCTGTTCCAGATGTTGGCGCAGCAGAACGTCGAGGTGCTGAATAACTACAACGTGAAGAAGATCGTGACGGCCTGCCCGCACTGCTATAACACGCTGAGGAATGAGTACCCGGACTTTGGTGGGAATTACGCCGTCCAGCATCACAGCGAACTGCTGGCCGAGTTGCTGCGCGCCGGCAAGCTTCGGCCGCAGCAGGCCGTGAACATGCGGGTCGCCTATCACGACGGGTGTTACCTTGGTCGGCACAACGATGTTTACGATCCGCCGCGGGAAGTGTTGCGGGCGATTCCGGGCGTGCAGCTTGTCGAGCCTGAAGAGACTCGTGACCGGGGCATGTGTTGCGGCGCAGGTGGGGCGCAGATGTGGAAGGAGGAAGAGGAAGGGGTCGAGCGGATCAATCATCGGCGTGCCAAGCAGATGATGGAAGTTCTGCCGACGGCGGATGGCAGCACGATTGCGTCGGCCTGCCCGTTCTGCAAGACGATGTTGTCTGATGGATTGGCCGATCTGGATCACGAAGAGTATGGGCAGCTCGACATTGCCGAGCTGTTGTGGAAGTCGGTGGCCGGCGCGGCGAAGGAAGCTGCGGCCGCGGAAACCACCGCTGAGTCTTGAGCCGATATGACCTGGGAGCTGAGCCTGTGACGCAACCGTCTGATGAGAGTGCGATTCGCCCGTCCGAGCAGTTGGCCGATGGCTGGTCTGACCAGCTTCAGCCGCTGGAGCCGATTGATGTAACGAAAACGGGGACGTGTTCGGAATTGCTGGCAGCGATGTCGAAGACCGCGTTCAGCGGGCGCAGCCTGGGTGAGGCGGCAGACATTCTGACTGAGATGATCACCGACGAGAAATGCCTGGTGGTGGGCACGTTCGCCGGCGCGATGACCATTGCCAAGCAAGGGTTGATGATTTCTCAGATGATCGACGAAGGCATCCTCGGCGCGGTCGTCAGCACGGGGGCGCTGATGTGTCACGGGCTGATCGAACAGAGCGGACACACGCATTTTCGCCGCAACCCGCAGTGGAGCGACGAGAAGCTGTTTCAGGCCGGCTATTGTCGCGTGTATGACACGTACGAACTGGAGAGTAATCTCGATCATGCGGCCGAGATCATCGAGACGGTGCTGGCGGAGATTCCGCCGAACGAACCGATCGGGACGTACGAGCTGAACCGGCGTTTGGGTGAGTACGTGCGGCAGAACGTTGAGGGGCAGGGGATTCTGCAATCGGCGGCGGCTCACAACGTGCCGGTGTACGTGCCGGCGTTCAGCGATAGCGAGCTGGGGCTGGACGTGTTCGTGCACAACAAGCTGCGCGCTGGTCGCCAGCACGGGCCGATCCAGCTTGATCCGCTGGCGGACGTGAATCATTACTACGAGCTGGTGAGCCGGGCCGAGCGCGTCGGGGTTTTCACGATCGGCGGCGGCGTACCACGAAACTGGGCCCAGCAGGTTGGTCCGCTGGGCGAATTTCTGACGCGGCGTACCAATGGTGCACACGGCAAGTACATGCGTTTTCGTTACGGCGTGCGGATTTGTCCGGAGCCGGTGCACTGGGGCGGGCTGTCGGGCTGCACGTATTCCGAGGGGGTTTCCTGGGGCAAGTTCATCAGCCCGCAGGACGGTGGGCGCTTCGCCGAGGTCTACGCGGACGCGACCACGGTGTGGCCGTTGCTACTGCGCGGCGTGTTGGAACGCCTGGGGCGCGTGTAGAGCGTTGCCAGAAACCATCGGTTGGGTTTCCGCGTGCCGCTGCTTATGAGCAGAACCCACTGTGGATATACCTGAAAGTCCATTGCTCAAGAGCAGTGGCACACGGGGGCGTTTCTGAAGATGCGCTATGTTTCGTTGGTCAGGTCCAGGCGGACTTCGCAGCGATCGCTGTCGGGGATCTGTCGTACGTTGAATCCGAGGCGTTTGATGAGTGTGAGCATGGCCTGGTTGTCGGCCAGCACCTCGCCGATGATGGCACCGGTGTTACGGCTACGGCAATAGCGGATGATCTTCCGCATCAGAAGCGTTCCGAGCCCCTGGCGTTTCATGTCGGAACGGGCCATGACGGCGAAGTCGGCTTTGGTGTTGTCCGGGTGGGCGATGGCACGTACCACGGCGAGCGTCTCCTCGCGTCCCTGCTTGTTGGGAGCGACGGCGATGAAGGCCATCTCGCGGTCGTAGTCGATCTGCACCAGGCGGGCCATCTCCGACGTGGGAATCTCGCGGGTTACGCCCAACATGCGGAACCGCAGGTCTTCCTTGGTCAGCTTGGAGACAAATTCCTCGTGGGCCGGCTGGTCTTCCGGCCGGATTGGCCGAATGAGCACCTCGCGTCCGCAAGGCAGGGTGACGCTCTCTTCGAGCTCACGCGGGTAAGGTCGGATGGCGAGTCGCTGCGCGCTGGAGTCGGACGGCTGAGTGACGCGGATGCGCGCGTCGAGCGCGAGTACGCCGCGGTGGTCGGCGAAGAGCGGGTTGATATCCAGCTCGGCGATCTCGGGCCGGTCGATGATCAGTTGTGAGATTTGTATCAGCGTGAGGCAGATGGCGTCGAAGTCGGCCGGCGGGCGGTCGCGGTAGCCGCGGAGGAGCTTGAAGACCTGCGTGCGCGAGATGAGGTGGCGGGCCAGGCTCATGTTCAGCGGTGGCAACGCCACCACGCGGTCGCCGATGACCTCTACCGCCGTCCCGCCGCGTCCAAAGAGCAGCACGGGCCCGAAGGTCCGGTCGGTTGTCATACCGACGATGAGTTCCTGGGCGTTGGGTCGATTGGCCATGCGCTGCACGGTCAGGCCGGTGACCTGGGCCTCGGGGAAGTTCTTAGCGATGCGGTTGAGCATGGTGTCGGCTGCGGCGCGGACTTCGTCGCGGTCGTCGAGTCCGAGGGCGACACCGCCCACGTCCGACTTGTGGGTAATGTCGGGGGAGAGGATTTTGAGCGCGACGGGGTAGCCGAGTTCGTCGGCGAGTTCGACCGCTTCGTTGGATGATGTAGCGACCCGGGTTTCCACCACGGGGATTCCGTATGCGGCGAGCACCTGCTTGGCTTCCGGCTCGGTAAGCAGCTCGCGTCCTTCGGTGAGCGGTCGCTCGATGACGCCGCGGGCGGTTGCTGGCGTGGGCGTGAAGTCGGTCGGCGCCGACGGCGGGACCTGCAACAGTATTTCCTGTCGGCTGCGATAACGGACCATGTGCAAAAACGCCCGGACGGCATTCTCGGGTGTGTCGTACGTCGGAATGTTGCACTCGGCGAAGACCTGGCGTGCCTGGCTGGCCACCAGCCCACCCAGCCAGCAGGTCAGGATTGGCATGTGTGCCGCGTGCACCGTGTCGACAATCGCCCGGGCGGCTGCAACCGGTGGCGCGATTGACTGCGGCGCGTTCATCACCAGGATTGCATCGACACCCGGGTCCTTCATGAGTACGTCCAGGGCTTCGACGTAAGTGTGCGGCTCGGCGTCGCCGATCATGTCGATCGGGTTGCCGCGGGACCAAGTGCCCGGCAGCAGATCGTCCAGCTTGGCGAGCGTGTCGGCCGACAGCTCGGCGAGTTGCCCGCCGTTTTCGACCAGCGCGTCGGTTGCGATCACGCCAGGGCCGCCGCCGTTGGTGAGTATCGCCAGGCGCTCGCCGCGCAACGGCTTGGAGCGGGCAAGTGTCTCGACCGCGTCGAACAGTTCGTCGAGATCGAACACGCGGAGGATGCCGGCCCGGCGCAGGGCCGCGTCGTAGACGTTGTCGGCGCCGGCCAGTGCTTCGGTGTGCGAGGCGGCGGCGCGAGCGGCGGCCGCGTTGCGTCCGGACTTGATCGCGAGCACGTGCTTGTTGCGGGCGGCGGCGCGGGCGGCCGACATGAACTTGCGCGCTTCATCGGTCCCGATCGCCTCCATGTACAGCAGGATGGCGTTGGTTTCCGGTGCGCTGCCGAGGTAGTCGAGCACATCGCCGAAGTCGATGTCGGCGCAGTTGCCGAGGGAGATGAAGTGTGAGAACCCGATGCCGCGGGCCAGGGCCCAGTCGAGCGTCGCTGTACAGAATCCGCCCGATTGCGAGACGAACGCGATCGTGCCGGGTTTGAGTTTGGCCTGGGCGAAGGTGGCGTTCAAGCCCAGTCCCGGGACCATCACGCCGACACAGTTCGGGCCCAGAATGCGCAGCGTGTAACGTTGGGCGGCCGCGAGCATGGCCTGTTGGATTGTCTGGCTGTCGTCGAAGGGCACGTTCAGGCCGGCGGTGATTACGGCTGCGCCGCGGGTGCCGCGCTCGCCGAGCTGCTGGATGACCTGGGGCACGGTTCGTGGCGGGGTGCACACGACGGCCAAGTCGGGCGCGACCGGCAGACTCTTCACGTCCGGGTAGGTCAGCACGCCCGCGACGGCTTCGTACTTGGGGTTGACCGGCATGATCGGGCCGTCAAAACCAGCCCGCAGCAGGTTGCGCATAACGATTCCGCCGATGCCCTTGGGCGCGTTGGATGCACCAACTACAGCGATCGAGCGGGGTCTGAATACGGCGTCGAGATTACGTACACTCATGTTACGCTCTCCAGTGAAAGACCTACCAGTGTAGAAGGCAGGTCTCCCTCTGCCAAGCACGGGCGGGAATTCGCTTCGTTGCTGGTTTATTGTGGGAGTCTGGGCTCCGGCGCGGGGCGGGTTCAGCGCTCCGTGCTATAAAGGAACCAGCGGGGTGCGGCGGGACCACGGCGCGGTGCCTGCCGCACGAAATACACCGTCCAGACACTCCCGTCGCTCATCCGCAGGCGATGGTAGTGCCGCCGCAAATAGAGCTCTCCGCTGACTCGACCGGCTTCGTGGCCTGACTGTTTCCAGGATTCCAGCCGCTCGACCACCTCGTATGAGGCCCCGCGCCAGTCAAACCCGCGCGGCAATCCGGGCACACCCGTCGCCATTTCGGCGGAGGCGAAGGTCCCCGCCCACGGCACTACCGGCTCACTGACGAATTCTTCCATGGTGCGAATGATAACCGCGGATCTTTCCGCGTGGGTGTTGGTCAGCCGGCCGCCGGCGAGCGGTACAGAGCCGCGTACAACGGGCAGCGGGCGATCAGCTCGTCGTGCGTGCCTGTATCAACAATGCAACCCCGGTCCATCACGACGATCCGCTCGGCCATGTCCATCACCGTGTGGCGATGGGCGATCAGGAAGGTCGTGCGACCCTGGCGCAGCTCCCGCAGTGCCTCGTGGATCTTGCTTTCGCTGTCGGCGTCGATTTCGCTGGTCGCTTCGTCGAAGATCACGATCGACGCGGGCTTCAGGAAGGCTCGGGCGATGGCGATGCGCTGTCGTTGCCCACCTGAAACGCTCGTGCCGAACTCTCCCAATTGCGTCTCATAACCGTCGGGCCATTGTTCGATGAACTCGGCGGCGTAGGCGCGGCGGGCGGCCTCGCGGACCTCCTCGTAGCTGGCGTTTGGCTTGCCGTAGGCGATGTTGTCGCGGACTGAGCGGGCGAAGATCACGGGCCGCTGCGAGACGATGGCCGTCTCGAGGCGAAGTTGCCGCAGGCTCAATTCGCGGACGTCAACGCCGTCGACGGTTATGCGTCCGGCGTCGGGTTCGAGCAGTCGTGGGAGCGTTTTAACAAGGGTGCTTTTGCCGGAGCCATTTGGCCCGACGATGGCGATGCACTCGCCGGGCTTGACGGTCAGCGTGACGTTTTGCAGGGCGGGCGGTTGCTGCGTGGGGGTGTAGCGGTATTCGAGGTTTTCGAAGTTGACGGCGCGTGGGCCGCGGCCGGCGAGGCGTTGTCGGCCCGGTCCGGTTTGTTCCTCGGGCTCGTCGAGGAAATCCCAGATGCGTACGGATGCTCCGCCGGCGCGTTGGACCATGTTATAGACGTTGGCGATTTTGCGGATGGGGTCGAGCATGGCGGCGAGCAGGCCGACCATGACAATGAACTGGGCGGGGGCGATCTCGCCGTGGAATGTGCGTCCGGCGAGCCAGACCACGCCACAACTGGTGGCGATCACGCCGATGACCTCGATCAGCGGCGACGCCAACGCCTCGATCCAGGCCAGCCGGAGCAGTTGCTTGAGCATGCGGCGTTCGACCCGCCACATGCGCAGTCGTTCGTAACCCTCGCGGCCATAGCCCTTTACGGTGTCGATGCCCTGGAGCGTTTCCTCCAGCCCGCCGAGCATTATTCCGTAGCCCTCCAGGAGGCGGACCGTCGCCTTGCGGACCTTGCGGCCAAAGAACCACAACAGCCCGACGGCGACCGGGGCGATGCTCAGGACGACGATCGTGAGGCGGGCGTCGAGGATGAGGGCGACGATGAGGACGCAGATGGCTTTGAGAGGCTCGCGGGCGACCTTGCCGAAAAGCGTGGTGACGCCTAGGAAGACCTCGCGTGTGTCTGACAGGAACTGGTTGACGCGTGTGGATACGTCGCCGGTGAGGTTGACCATCGGCACGCGTAGGGCCTTGCGGTACATGCGCCGACGCAGGTCCATCATGGTGCGGTTGGCGGCGTAAAGGATGAAGTATTGGGAGAGCACGCGGAAGACGTTGCCGACGATGTTTAGGACGACCAGTGCTCCGAGCAGGATCATCAGCGTGTGCATTCGGCTGGTGGGGGAGTCGGCCTCGGGGAAGAAGTCGGCGACCCAGTTCAGCACGTCGCCATACCAGGTGAACCAGGCGCCCTTGTCGTGCATGCTGGCGGTCTTGTTGATAAGCCATTCGCGAAGTGGTTGTTCGCCGACGATGGCCTGAAGCACGGGCAGCAGGCCGCCGAGCGTGGTGGCGTAGGTCAGCGCCACTCCCAGTCCGAGGATCAGTCCGAGTGCCATTCGGCGTCGGTGTGGATAGACGAGACCGAGGGTACGGTAGAAGGCGTGGCGGGCCTGTCGCTTGGAGGGTTTGGGCTGTGTGCGTTGGGCCAGGAGTCCCTGTGGGGACGCGTTGTTGTTCGCTAACGGGCTGTCGCTCATGGGTTTACCGCGATCCCTCCGCGCCTTAGGGGGGGCTCGCCCGAATACGATCCATTCCAGAATTGTGGCACTGGTTTGTAACCAGTGCGAATCACCGGTTGCAAACCGGTGCCACAAGGGGTTCTGGGATAGTTTCTAGTCTTGAGGCGTTACCA
Source organism: Phycisphaerae bacterium (assembly GCA_963666925.2). GTDB lineage: Bacteria > Planctomycetota > Phycisphaerae > UBA1845 > Fen-1342 > JANQFV01. Next base: position 95,842 of record CAXXTC010000008.1, read on the forward strand.
AGGGGGGCCACGATAGCGGCTGTGAGGCGTGGTGACAACCGGCGGGCCTGTCACTTTGACACTGCCACGCCGACAGCATCGGCGGTCGGAGGGGTGGTCGGCGATCGGGGCAGTGTTGCGTAAAACATTGTGACACAGACTTTTACAACGTATTCTCTGGCGGTCGATAGCTGGCATCCCGTTTGCAACTGTTCTGGTAACCCGCGCCCTGCGCAGCGTGGGGAGAGTGGGTAGCGCGAACCGTTTTCGCCCGTTAATGGCGCATTACGTAGGAAGGAGACCTCTGCAATGGCGGTCAAACAGTTGGCATTCGACCAAGAGGCACAGCAGGCCATTCTGGCCGGCGTCGAGAAGCTCGCCTCTGCGGTCAAGAGCACATACGGCCCGCGTGGCCGAAATGCCGTCCTCGACAAGGGCTGGGGCGGCCCCACCGTGACCAAGGACGGCGTCACCGTGGCCGAGGAAATCGAGCTGCACGACAAATACGAGAACATGGGCGCCCAGCTCGTCAAGGAAGCGGCCAGCAAGACCAGCGACGTGGCCGGCGACGGCACCACTGCCGCCACCGTCCTGGCCGAGGCGATTTACAAAGAGGGGCTGCGGGCCCTGACGGCCGGCCATGACCCCAACGGGCTGAATCGTGGCATTGATGCCGCCGTCCGCGCGGTGGTCGAGGCCGTCCGCAAGAGTGCCCGCCCGGTTAAGCTCGATGCCAAGGACAACCTCGACGTTGTCAACATCGCCACCATCTCGGCCAACAGCGACCACACCATCGGCACGATCATGGCCGACTGCTTCGCGAAGGTCGGCAAGGACGGCGTGATTACGGTCGAGGAAGGCAAGAGTCTGGACACGACCGTGGATGTGGTCGAGGGCATGCAGTTTGACCGCGGGTATCTCAGCCCGCACTTCGTCACCAGTCCGGAAGACATGGAAGTTCTGCTCGATAAGTGCTTCGTGCTGGTTTTCGAGGACAAGATCAGCAGCGTGACCAAGCTCGTCCCGCTGCTCGAAAAGGTGGCCCAGTCGAAGAAGCCGCTGCTGATTATCGCGGAAGACGTTGAGGGTGAGGCGCTGGCGACGCTGGTCGTGAACAAACTGCGCGGCATTATCCAGGTGGCTGCGGTGAAGGCGCCCGGCTACGGCGATCGCCGCAAGTCAATGCTCGAGGACATCGCGATCCTGACCGGCGCCCGGCCGATCTTCAAGGACCTGGGCATCGAGTTGGACAACGTGACCATCGACGACCTTGGTCAGGCCAAGAAGATCCGCGTCGACAACGACAACACGACGATCATCGAAGGTGCTGGCGAGAGCGGTGCTATTCAGGGGCGGATTGCCCAGATTCGTCGGGAGATCGAGCAGACCACTAGCGATTATGATCGCGAGAAGCTCCAGGAACGTCTGGCCAAGCTGGCCGGCGGCGTGGCGCAGATCAACGTGGGGGCCGCGTCCGAGGCGGAGCTGAAAGAGAAGAAGGCGCGCGTCGAGGATGCGTTGCACGCCACGCGTGCTGCGGTCGAGGAAGGCGTGGTGCCGGGCGGTGGGGTGGCGCTGTTGCGGGCCCGTGCGGCGCTCGACAACCTGCGGGTCAAGGGCGATGGCGAGAAGGTCGGCGTGAAGATTATCCGCGACGCGCTGACGATGCCGATTCGGCAGATCGCGACCAACGCCGGCTACGAGCCGGCCGTCGTCTGCAAGAAGGTTGATGACAACGACAACGCCAACTTCGGGTTCAATGCTGATGCGGGCAAATACGAAGACCTGATGAAGGCCGGCATTATTGATCCGGCCAAGGTCGTGCGTTCTTCGCTCGAGAATGCCAGCAGCGTGGCTCGCATTCTGCTTACCAGTGCGTGTCTCATCGCCGACAAGCCCTCGAAGAAGGGTGCGGCCGGCCCGGGTGGAATGCCCGGCATGGACGACGAGATGGGCGGCATGGGCGGCATGGGCGGTATGGGCGGCATGGGCGGCATGCCGGGCATGGGAATGATGTAGCCCGTGTCGGCCATGTTTTTCGCGCCCGATTGGAAGATGTCACGCAGTACAGATAGCAAGGATTCAGACACGACCCGGCCAATGATGCCGGCATGCAGGAACAGGAGATAGAAGGATGGCGACTGCCACTGCCAGGAAGCTGAAGATTCGTCCCCTTGATGATCGCATTGTTGTCGAGCGTTTTGAGGCTGAAGAGAAGACCGCCGGCGGGATCGTGCTGCCCGACTCGGCCCGGGAGAAGCCCCAGCAGGGTAAGGTTCTCGCGGTCGGTCCAGGCAAGCTGCTCGAGAAGAGCGGGGAGCGCGGCCAGATGTCGCTGAAGGTTGGCGACACGATCTTCTACGGCAAGTACAGCGGCACCGAAGTGGACATCAGCGGCGAAGAGTACGTCATCCTCCGCGAGAGCGACGTGCTGGCCGTTCAGGAATAGAACGCGGGGCGCCTGCGGGTCGGACCGCTCGGCGGGACGACGGTAAGAACGCAGACCGCGAAAACCCGGTGCTGAGCCGGGCGTACGAAAGGAACCAAGCAAATGCCTGCCAAGCAACTCATGTACAGTGATCGGGCGCGTCGCGAGATCCTCGAGGGTATTCGCAAGCTGGCGCGCACCGTCAAGTCCACGCTCGGCCCGGTCGGGCATAACGTCCTGTTGCAGAAATCGTGGGGCGCGCCCCGCGTGACCAAGGACGGCGTGACGGTCAGCAAGGAGATCGAGCTGCCCGAGCCGTTCCAGAACATGGGCGCCAAGCTCGTCAACGAGGTCGCTACCAAGACCAGCGACATCGCCGGCGACGGCACCACCACTGCCACCGTCCTGGCCGAGGCTATCTATAGCGAAGGTCTCAAGAACATCACCGCCGGCGCCGCCCCGGTCACCGTCAAGCGCGGGATCGATGCCGCGGTAGAAATCGCCGTCAACGAAGTGGGGAAGATGGCGGTCAAGGTCGGCGGCAAGGACGACATCGAAAAGGTCGGCACGATCAGCGCCAACGGCGACAAGAACGTCGGCAAGATTCTGGCGGCGGCGTTTGACAAGGTCGGCAAGGATGGCGTGATCGAGGTCGAGGAGGGCAAAGCCCTGGAGACGACCTGGGAGCATGTCGAGGGTATGCAGTTCGACAAGGGCTACGTCTCGCCCTACTTCATCACGAACACAACCTCGCTCGAGGCCGTCCTTGACGATCCGTATATCCTGATCTTCGAGAAGAAAATCAGCTCGCTGCGCGACGTCGTGCCGCTGCTGGAGAAGATCCTCAACCTGAGCAAGCCGCTGCTGATCATTGCCGAGGATCTCGAGGGCGAAGCCCTGGCGGCGCTGGTCGTGAACAAGCTCCGCGGCACGCTCAACGTGGCCGCGGTCAAGGCGCCTGGCTTCGGCGAGCGGCGCAAGGCCATGATGGGCGACATCGCCACACTGACGGGCGGCGTGTTCATCAGCGAGGATCGCGGCATCAAGCTCGAAAGCGTCGAGCTGGAGATGCTTGGTCGGGCGAAGAGGGTCGTCGTGACCAAGGATGACACGACCATCATCGAAGGGGCCGGCAAGAAGAAGGAAATCGATGCACGGATCGCCCAGATCCGGGCACAGATCGAGAAGACCACCAGCGACTACGACCGCGAGAAGCTCCAGGAACGCCTGGCGAAGCTGACCGGCGGCGTTGCGCTGGTCAACGTTGGCGGCGCGACTGAGGTCGAGGTCAAGGAGCGTAAGGACCTGGTCGACGATGCGTTCCACGCTACCAAGGCGGCGGCGGAAGAGGGCGTTGTGCCGGGCGGCGGCGTAGCGCTGCTGCGGGCCATCAAGGCTGTCCTGAACGCGGCCAAAAAGGTCGAGGGTGACGAGGCCGTCGGCTATCGCATTATCGCCAAGGCGCTCGAGTATCCGGTGCGTCAGATTGCCGAGAACGCCGGCGTCGATGGCGGTGTTGTGGTCGACGAAATCCTCAGCAACAACGAGCGTAATTTCGGCTACGATGCGGCCCGCGGTGAGTATGGCGACATGGTTGCGGCCGGCATTATTGACCCGGCCAAGGTTGTCCGCGTGGCGCTCCAGAATGCCGCCAGCGTGGCCGGCCTGATGCTCACCACTGACGTGCTCTGCACGGAGTACAAGGAAGACAAGCACGAGAGCATCGAGGGCGCGCAGCACTAGCGCCCCGCCTGGCTAACCGGACACAGCAGGGGCGGTCGCGCAGGCGGTCGCCCCTGTCGTGCTAACCGGTTTCGTCAATAGTGCCCGATAGTATTGTTCGTAGGGAACTCTGCCGGTCGATGCAGCGCGTCGGCCCGATCGCGAGACCCCGAGCCGGGAATCATGGTGAGCACCAAACGCGATTACTACGAAGTTCTCGGCGTAGGCCGGAACGCCAGCCCGGACGAGATCAAGCGGGCCTACCGCCAGGCCGCGCTCAAGTACCACCCCGACCGCAACAAGGAGCCCGGGGCCGAGGAGCAGTTCAAGAATGCCGCCGAGGCCTACGAGGTGCTCTCTGATCCGCAGAAACGCCAACGCTACGACCGCTACGGGCACGACGGTCTCCAGGGCGTGGGGATGCACGATTTCTCCGGCATGGGTGCCGAGGACATTTTCAGCATCTTCGGTGACCTGTTCGGCGCGGATATTTTCGGCGGCTTTGGCGGGCGCGGACGCCGCCGGGCTGATCGCGGCATCGACATTCAAACCGTCATCGAGGTCAGCCTGAAAGAGGTTCTCACCGGCGTCGAAAAAACGCTTCGCTTTGAGCGCAGCGATTTCTGTGAGCGCTGCGGCGGGCAGGGCTGCGAGCCCGGCAGCCAGCGGCGCAACTGCACGACCTGCGGCGGTTATGGCCAGGTCGAACGCCAGGCGTCGATGGGCTTTTTTGTTTCACGGCAGGTCGTCGATTGCCCCCAATGCGCCGGCCGAGGCTGGACGGCGGAAAAGCCCTGTCGCAATTGCTCCGGCTCCGGACGGGCCCCGCGCGAACGTATGATCGAGGTCAAGATTCCCGCCGGCGTGCACGACGGCCAGAGCATCCGCCTGCGCGGCGAGGGTGAGCCCAGCCCCTCGGGCAATACCCGCGGCGACCTGCGCTGCGTGATCCGCGTGCAGCCGCACGAATTCTTCCAGCGCGACGGCGACGATCTGATCTGCGCCTTTCCGATCAGCTTCACGCAGGCGGCGCTGGGGGCCCAGCTCGACGTGCCCACCCTGACCGGGGCGACTCCGCTGCGCGTTCCGGCCGGCACGCAGCACGGGGCCATCTTCCGCCTGACGGACAAGGGGTTGCCCAACCTGCGCAACGGCCGGCGCGGCCACCAGATCGTCCAGGTCCTGGTCGAGATTCCGAAGAAGCTCAGCCGCGAGCAGGAAGAGCTGCTGCGCCGCTTTGCGGCCTCCGAAGACAAGCACGTTATGCCTGAATCGAAGGGTTTCTTTGAGCGCGTGAAGGAATACCTCACGGGCGAGTCCGGTAACGAAGAGTAAGGTGATGAGCAAACGCAAAGGCAAACACGCGCCGGTGGAAGAGCCGCCGGCTGAAGACCAGCAGGCAGACCCGGCCGGGCCAGAGGGTGATCCGGACGCCGGCGGGGCTGTGGATGATGCGGACGAGTTGACCAAGCTGCGTGCCCGGGTTCAGGAGCTGGAGGACAAGAACCTGCGGCTCGTCGCGGAGCAGCAGAATCAACAGAAACGCACCCAGCGTGATCATGAACAATCGCTGCGCTATGCCGAGGCCAGCTTCGCCCGCGACCTGCTCGTGATTCTCGATGATCTCGAGCGCACGCAGGAATCGGCCCGAACGGCGACGGATGTTGAGGCGGTCGCGGACGGAGTCCGGATCGTCTATGAGCACTTCCTGAAGGTGCTGAGCCAGCACGGGATCGAGCAGATTCAGGCCGTGGGCGAGCCGTTCGACCCGTCGTTTCACGAAGCGCTGATGCAGCAGCCTTGTCCGGATTGCCCCGCCGGCACGGTGGCGCAGGAGCTGGCCCGCGGGTATAAAATGCATGATCGCGTTCTGCGACCGACGCGTGTGATGGTTTCGGCCGGCCCGGCGACGGGCGACGCGGAACGTGGCCAGGAGTAAGCGATGCCGACTTATGAGTACCGGTGCCAGGCGTGCACCCACGAGTTTGAAGAGTTTCAGTCGATCACGGCCAAGCCGCTGAAGAAATGTCCGCAGTGCGGCAAGATGCGTTTGCAGCGTCTGATCGGCACCGGCGGCGGCGTCATATTCAAGGGCTCCGGCTTCTACCAGACCGATTACCGTAGCGAGTCGTACAAAAAGGCGGCCCGGACCGAAAGCGGCTCGGGCTCGTCGACCGATAGCGGGACCAAGAAGACCGGCACGGAAAAGGCGTCGAAGCCGGCCGGCGATGCGTGTACGGCCAGCGGGGGCCGGAAGAGCGCCTGAGCCCCCCGGCGTTGATGGCGCAGGTCTTGCGCTGATGACAGTTACCTGAGTGGCCGGCGAGACAATGTTTTCCGGGCGGCGTATGATCAGGCCCGGCGGTGCCTGACCGGCGCCGATCAGTCACGTGCAACGGAACTCGTACGAGGCTCAGCCCATGCCCGAGGCAAGCGACAAGCAGGTCGATCTGGTTCTGATCACCCCCGAGCGTCAGGTTCTGGAAGAGCGCGTGTCGGCGGTGGTGGTGCCGGCCCACGATGGTGAGTTGGGTGTGTTGCACGACCGCGGCCCGCTGATGTGCGAGCTTGGCGTCGGGCAACTGCGCTACACGCAGAGCGGGCAGACCCGGCGCATCTTCGTCGACGGCGGCTTTGCCCAGGTATACGACAATCACGTCACCGTGCTGACCAGCCGGGCGGTGCCGGCCGACCAGATCGATGCCGACATGGTGCGAGCGGCGGAAGAAACCGCCGGCCGGGAGTACGGCCCGTCGGATGAAGATGTTGAAGATCGCCAGCGGGCCCAGCAACGGGCGAGCACGCTACGCCGGCTGCGTCCGAGCTGATCCGCGCGGACTTGGCCGGGGCGAAACCGTCAACGAATGGGTGGTTGTTCCGAACGCCGGGGGGATGCAGTAAAATAGGGCAGGGCCGCGTTGCTTGCGGCCCGGGAGCCCAACTCCTGCCGGGAGGAATCGGGATGGATACGCTGACCAGATTCGTGTTTCCGGCTGCGTTGTACATCGTTCCGGTCGTTCTGTTCTGGGGCATTTTGCGTCAATCGGGGCACCGGGGGCCGTGGGCGATCCTGGCCCTCATCCCGGGCGTCAATGTGCTGATCGTCTGCGTTCTCGCCTGCCGGGAGTGGCCGGCCACGAAGGAACTTGCCCGACGTCGCCTGGCCGACAACGAGGCGGCCGAGGAAGACGAGCTGTCAGTTCTGTACCAGGCGGCCGAGCTGGAAACGCGCGGAGAGTTGCAACCGGCTGCCGACCTGTGCCAGCTCCTCATGACAAACGGCACGTCTACCCGCGACGAGGCGACTCAACTGCTTGAGCGCATCCGCGGTCGGGAGGATGGGCCTGAATGGACAGGTGGTTGCCCCGAACGCCATTAGTTATCCAGGACAGGCCGCGTTAACTCGCCCGCGGCGGATGGCTCAGGCCATGGATCGGTGCCTGGCGTTGTCGGCCGAACAGTACTCCCGCCAGAACCGCCAGCACCATGGCTCCCGGCTCGGGGGTTACCGCCATCGTGAATGAACCGTATTGACTCGACGCGCTGGCCACGGAGAAGTCATGTTCGGCCATGGCCTGCGGGAGGTCCCAGGTGAACGATTCCAGCGCGGGGAATTCGCCCGGCGCGGTGTTGGTCATGTCGCCCCCTTCGAACGGCCCCCCGATCACAATGTCGTTTTGCGTAAACGTCATGCTGTGTTCGCTTTCCCAGATCATGATCGGCGGGTCATCGGCCGGCCACCATCGAACGTTATTGTGAAAGTCAAAGATGTAGGGCGTAAATGGAATCGGAATTTGCACGTCGATCTCGGCCTCGGGATCGCCGGTAATCACACCGCTACCCGTGGCCTGCCAGGTAAAGTCGCCGTGTTGACCGGTAGACACCCAACCCCAGGTAGCGGTGCTGGGATTGAACGCCCCGGTGCAGGAAAGCGACAGGGGGGCCCCGAGATAGGTTGCGCCGGGTTGCAGGCTGTAGGTGAAGGTCTTGGCCGAATTATCGCCGCTCCAGGTGAATTGCAGGATGTTGCCGTCATCCGGGCCGAAGTAGCGGCCGAGGAAGGCCGCGTCGCAGCCCTGGGCCTGCATCATCATCTCTCCGACCTCGACCCAAGCTGGCATGTCGGCCAGGCACGGGGGCGTGACGCCCAGCCCGACGAGAACAGCGAGCAGCACAGGCGCTGGGAAAAAACAGCGCGCGAGCGAAACACCCGATGCCGACACCCGTCTAGCTGTTGGTAATATGGACATGGGCTCCTCCTCTGAACTGACATTTCCCAGATGTCGTGGCCCGGCGCCGTTGCCGGGCACGTGCGGCTCCATTGTACCGCTTCCGGCCTGCGGCGTACGCATTTCTTGGACTCTCCGGCTTTCCCGAGGTCGGGCGGGGCTGCCGTGCCTCGCTCCGAGCACGGGTGGACGCTTGGGAAGGCCAAGCCCACCTTCCTTTTCCGCACGCGGCGCGCGGAACCAGCAGGATCAATGAGGTGGTCACAGTTAGGAGTGACGGGCACATCTGGAAGACACCACGCACGCTTCGGCTTGTCGCAATCGCCGGATGCGTTCCAGGATGGCGAACATCGCTCTGGGAACGCTGAATAGGAAGGTGAGCGAGGGTGTTTTCGCGAGCAGCGTCAAACGCGGCAAGGCGCGAACGATAAGCAGTGATGTAATGCAGCAATGTAATGCTGCAATGGTGATATAGCTTCGGCTGGCCCTGGCCGGGTGTTGGCAGGATTATGGAGCCCCCAGGTGGGCTATGAACCTGCCCCTGGTTATGAGGCGTGCTTTGGCGTCGGGCAATCGACCATGAGAAGCAAAATGCCCGGTCCAGGGATCAACTCAGGGCCGATCCCGGGCCGGGCATTCCCGAAAGTCGAGTTCAGCCTACGCCGCGCGAGCGGGACGCCGGCGGAAGACCACCATCGACCCGGCCAACAGCAGCATTGCCAGTATTGCCAGCCCCAGCGGGCTGGCGGCCGGAATCGGGGCGGCGGGCGCGCGGACCGGATTGGTGTCGATGCTGCCGATGGAGAACTCCACGCGGTAGAGGACCATCGTCTGCGTGCCAGGGTTGACAATCGTCAAGTCGTTCACCGCCAGCACGAGCTGCTCCGGCACATCCACGATGGAGGTTTCGTAGTTGGGATCGAGCACGCCGACTTCGACGCCGTTGAAAATCACCGGAGCCGTAGTCGTCAGGCCGACCTGCTTCACTTTGATGGTCGGCTGGTTGTCATCCTGCGATTCCATGCCTTCCATCTCGCCCTCGTTGAGTTCGAAAGTGTCGGAGTGCTCATCGCCCGGCGGCACCTCCTCCGGTTCCTCCTCGTCCACCGTGACCGTTATCGAGTCCCCATGGTCACTGGCATAGAAGAAGAATTGCTCGTTCTCATTCATTGACTCGGTCAGGTTGGCAATGACCGCCTCCAGATTTTCCCTCGTAGCGGATTGAGCATTCCATTCGTCGGGCAGATCGCTGCCGTCCGACGCGTGCTCTCCGTCACCGAACAGCACCGAGATCGTCACGTTGCCGCCCGGATCACCCCACTTGTCGACCAGAACGTTCCGGACTGCCTGAATGTCGTTGAAGTGCCGCATGTGATCGGCGTTGCCCCCCCACAGAATCGCGTGATGGCTCTGCGCGTCCGGATCCGCCAGCGTGATCTCCTCACCGCCGTTGGCGCATACCGACTGACCATGCTCGTATTCTCCGTACGGATCCTCGTGCCCGCCGCCGACCTGGTCTTGGCTGTTGGCGCTGTTGATCGCGTCCAGTAGCGATTGATCTTCGGCCATCTCGTCTTTGAGTTCGTCGGTCCACCAGTCGATCGGCGGGTCGAACACCCAGATGTCGTCATAACCTTCGGTCTCGTTCTCCGCCGTGGAAACCTGACCTACCGAACACTCGTCGTGCTTCGACGCCGAACCGCCGACCCACTTCACCGTCGTCCCGAAGGTATCCTCCAAATCGTCCAGCATGCCTCCGCCAAAGCACTGCTGAAACAGGAACTTGGCGTCGCGCACGTTGTTTTCACCGCCCGGCATCAGCAGGCCCTGCATCATTTCGGCGAAGTCAGCGTCGCTGATTGCCTCACCTCCGTGCGTGACCAGTGCCGAGCCCTTGTCGTCCGGCTGGTCCTCCAACTCGGCCGCGGCCCGCTCGGCAACCCAGCCGCCAAACACCAGTACGGTCGCCACCAACCACCACCCCGGTCGCTTGTGTGCACAGAACATGTCCCTTCTCCTCAGTTCGCCCACGGACGCGGGCTACACACCCGCTCTCCATCGGTCGACGCTTTCCCCACGTCGGTCTTCCTTGCCGGTGTCACCACCGGCTCACAGCGAGCCTGGGTGTCATCGGGGCAACCGACACCCGTCCAGCGCATCCTGGGCCAGAGTCACTGTATACAAAACCAGCCAGGGCAAACCTGGGCTCGGCCTTTCGAACGACGAGTCTATACCCACAACACCCGATTTTACTGGTAGTCTACATCGCCCCGCACCCGCAGACAAGCACATTCCGCCACATGGTGGTTCGGGAATCGACCCCCTGACAAGCGTGGTTGGCCACGCTCGGCTCATGGGCCCTCCGTGCGTGGGAAACCTGGGACGGTCAGCACGCCGGGCAAACCGGCATGGAGTAGCGGATGCAAGAGCCGTACTTGGAAGGATTAGCGAACCGCCACGGCCCCGAGTCATGCGTTGGCGGTAGTAATGCCGCCGAAGCGTTGATAGCGGAAAACGCAGGTCGGCTATTGAGCTCAGAAATCACAAGTCTGGGACGCCGGCCCCGTTGGCTGAGGGGAATGGGGCACCCAGCGTTGTGAACCCTCCCCGGCCCCTTCCTTTGCAAAGGGGAGGTTGTAGCGACCGAGCCCGTCAGCCTGACGGTTGATCCGGTCTGGCGTACAATTCGGCTCGGCACGACCATTGATCGAACCGGGTTATCCGAGCTGGAGTTTGCGATGTACGTATCGATCCTGATTGCGCTGGCTTTTCTTGCTCCTGCCGCTCCCGACGCTCCGCCGGCGTCGGCCGAGCAGATCGCCGAGCTGTCGCAGTATTTCGGCTTCGGGCCGTTCCAGATCTACAAGCTGAAATCAGGGCTGCGGCAGCTTCGGTTGGCGGACCTGGACGGCGATGGCCGCACCGACATCCTGGTCTGGAATCCGTATCGCAGCCGATTCGAGCTGTTCTATCAGCGTCAGCCCGGCGAGCCGGCCCCGACGCCCGAGGTGCCGGAGGAGCGGAACGAGCTGCCCGATCGCGGCGACCTGCGTCGCGAGAACGTGCCCGCGTCATACAGCGTGGCCGCGGCCGATGTAGCCGAATTAACCGGCGACAAGTACCCGGACATCGTTTTCTTCGGCGAGCCGCGCGAACTGGTCATCATGCCGGGCCGGGCCGACGGTGGCTTCGGGGCGGCCCAGGGCATCCGCGCTCCGGATGGCGTGCCGCGCAGTGGCAGCCTGGCCGTCGGCGATTTCAATCACGACGGGCGCAGCGATGTGGCCCTGCTCGGCGACAGCGAATTGCAGTTGTTCATGCAGAAAGAGGGCGGTGGGCTGGGCCAGCCGCAAACCCTGGTCCACAGCATCACCAACCCGATGCTGATGCTCCGGTCGGACGTCAACGGCGACGGACGCGACGATTTGCTGATCACCGCCGACGATGAGCGCTACGGCGCCTACGTGCTGTTTGGCGAGGAAGGCGGCCTGTCGGCGCTGCGGCCGGTGCGCGTGGCGCGCAACCGCAGTATCACCATCGCTCCGCCGGCGAATGGCCAGGGTGGCGACGACATCTACACGATCGATTACGTCACCGGCCGGCTACAGCATTCGCGCTGGGGTTTGCCGCTCAAGACCGGCGTGGCCGGCGACTGGCCGCAACGCTGGTACTCCTACCCGCTCAAGTCTACCGGCAAGCGGCGACCGGTCGCGATCGGCGATATCACCGGCGACGGCCGGCCCGACTGTTGCGCTGCCGACCCGGACGCGGCTCAGATCATCCTCTTCCCCGGCGGGTCCGATGGTCTCGGGTCGGCCCATGCCTATCCCGGCCTGCTGAAGGTTACGGACGTATGCATTCGCGACCTCGATAACGATGGCAGTGCCGAAGTGCTCGTCGCCAGTCCGACCGAGCAGATGGTCGGCCTCTCACGCTACGACGACGGCCGGCTGACTTTCCCGACCAGCATCGGCACGCGCGGCAAGCCGCACGTCGTGGCCGTCGATCAGCTACGCCGCGGCGAAGGCCCGCTGCGCATCGCCTACGCCACCCGCGACGAGGACACCTGGCACCTGATCGTCCGCCCCGTCGACAGCGAGGAGGGAGACGACACGCACGATGTGGAGATCGAGGACCTTCCGGACGATCCGGCCGGCCTGTTGTGGTGCGACCTGGACCAGGATGGCCGGAATGATCTGTTGATGCTATTGCGCTACGGTGCCCCACGGGCGTTCCTGCAAGCCGAGGACGGCACGTGGAGCGAGTTTGGTGGGACCGAAACGCGGGCGGCACTGTTGAAGGAAGCCGCGCCGCCGCAGTGTTTGCGCGTCGACGTCACCGGCGACGGCGTGCCGGAATTGCTCATGTCGCAGGGTAACGTGGTGCGTGCGCTGCGCGTTACGGACGGGCGCTGGAGCGTGGTCGATCAGTACAACCCCGAGACGGCCAACGCTGAGATCACCGGCCTGACCGCGCTGCCTGGCCCGCCGGGCAGTCCAACACTGGTGATGTACGAACGCCGGTCGCACGAGCTGCTCGTGCAGAAGCGGCGTGACGACGGGACCTATGGCGTCACCGCGACGATTCCGCTTGAGGATTTTGATTTGACCGCGATGGCGACGATACACATCGGCCCGGAGCTGAATCCTGCGATCGTGCTGGCCGACGCCCAGCGCCTAGCCGTCATTCAGCCGGACGATCGGGCCCCGACGCTGGTCGAGCAGCACAACTACACGTCCGAAAAGGACGACGCCTGGCTGGGCGATTCGATCATCGGCGATCTGAATCACGATGGCGTGCGCGACGTGGTGGTGGTGGACATGAAGAACGCCGCCCTCGAATTGCTGACCACGCTGCCCGACGGCAACTTCGCCCAGGCGCTGCGTTTCCAGGTGTTCCAGGGTAAGCGCTTCGCTGACGCGCCGGATTCGCGCGGCCAGCCGCGCGAAGTGCTCATCGGCGACGTTACGTCCGACGGCCACGACGACCTCGTGCTGATCGTGCACGATCGGCTGATTGTCTATCCGGGAGAGTGATGACGCTGCGCGTCAGCCGGGCAATTCGAGTTTGCCGGTCAGTTCGGCGACGTTTTTCAGCCCGCGCTGGCTGACAATTTCCGCTAGGCCAGCGGCGATCCGAACGGGAATGGCCGGGTCGATGAACAGAGCGGTGCCGACGGCGACGGCCGACGCGCCGGCCAGGAAGAACGCCAGCGCATCGTCGGCGTTCTGAATCCCCCCCATGCCGATCAGCGGCACGCCCGCGTCGGCGGCCACCTCGCGATACACACGATGGACGGCGTACAGCGCCAGCGGCCTGATCGCCGGCCCGCTCAATCCGCCGGTGACATTGGCCAGGTGCGGTCGCCCGGTACGCGTGTCGATGCTCATTCCGACGTAGGTGTTGACCAGGCTGAGCGCGTTGGCCCCGCCCGCCAGCGCCGCCCGCGCCAACTCGGTGATGTCTGTGACGTTGGGCGAGAGCTTGACGATAAGCCGCGTGTTGTTCAGCACCTTTCGCACGGCGGCCGTGACCTGTTCGAGCAGCCGGGCATCGGTGCCGAACATCAAACCGTCAGCGACGTTCGGGCAGGAGACGTTCAGCTCGATGGCGGCGATTTCCGGGTGGGGGTCGAGTGCTGCCGCGACGGCGACGTAGTCCGCGATGTTATGGCCGGCAACGTTGGCGATGACGACCGTGGGCATGTTGCGTATGAAGGGCAGCTTTTCGGCGATGAAGCGTTCGAGGCCGACGTTGGCGAGTCCGATAGCGTTGAGCACGCCGGCCCGCACCTCGACGACGCGCGCCGGTTCGTTACCGGACCGTTCGGCCCGCGTGACGCTCTTGGTGGTGAACGCGCCCAGGCGGGCATAGTCGAGCAGGTCGGCGTATTCGGGGCCGTAGCCGCAGGTTCCGGAAGCGGTCAGCACGGGCGTGCGCAGCTTCAGGCCGGCCAGGTCAGTGGCCAATCGCGGGTCAGCGTCGGGTGGGGGGGCAGTGGGCATGGTGGCAGGATCTGTTGCCGGCGCCGGCGTGTCAACTCGGACCCGGAGTGGAAGTAACCGCGGACGGAGTTCGGGCCGATGAACAACAGGCAGTGGTCTCTCTGCGCGCCCCCGGGTGGGGGCCGCACCGTGTAGGGTCCGGTAAGACGATGAGCCGAATCAACGCGCTATATCGCTGGCTGGAGTCGGAGTCGACGCAGGAGGTCGACATTGTACTGGCCGAGGGCCTGGCCCACGCCGAGCCCGACTACGCCCAGCGCATCGTGCAGATTCTGCTCGGGCGGCGTCGCGACAACGCTTGGGCGGGGCTGGTGGCCAATTACGATCGGCTGTCGGCCGAGGCTCGGCACACGCTGCATCGTCATCCGGAGCTGCTACGCGCCGGCATCGCGGCGGCCCTGAAGACCAGCACATTTCACACTCGGCGGGGGGCGCTGATTTTGCTGGCTCAGCATCCGCAGCCGCGCTTGTCCTACCTGGTGGCGGACGTGTTGCGCGACCAGTCGGAGAAGGTGCGTATGGCCGCCGCCCGCGTGCTGCGCGTGCAGGCCGAGCACGTGTTCAACAGTATCGCCGAGGCCCGGCGCTCTGGCCGGCTGGCTCCCGAACTGCTCGACGAGCAGCGTGAGGTGGCCGAAGCTGTCGGCGAGGCCATCCGTACCATCGATATTCACGAGCGTCGGGAAGTGCTGGAACTCGGGCTGTGGTTTGCCAAGGAACTGGGCGATCGACTGTGGGACGTGCTGGCCGATATCCGCTCGCACTGCGGTGTCTACGTTGAATCGCGCCTGTTGAACTGGAACAACGCTCGGCTGGCGGCCTTTCTGTTGCTCGCCTTGACGCAGCGGGCCTGGCACGTTCGAGCTCGCGAGATGCTCGCGTCCTGGAACAAGGTGTCGGAGCTGGTTGCGCTGATGCGGAACTCCGATTTGCTGAATCGGCCGGCGGTTCAGCGCGCTCTGCGCCAGGTCAAGCAACCGCGCTGGTTTGCCGTCAACAACACCATGCTGGCCCAGTTGCCGCCTGATGTGCGCGGCCGGCTCCCCCACTGGGCCTGCTACCTGGGTTTCAGCGAGGCCGAACGCGTTCGCTTTCTCGACGCGTGGCAGTTGTCATCTTTGCCCGAGGTGCATCGGGCGGCGGTTTACGCTCTGGCCGCCATGGACACGCCCGCCACGACACGCATTCTTACCGAGGTTGCGACACGACCGTGCCCGATGAACCAGTTTGCGCAATGGTACTGTCTGGGCAAGCGACTGGAGAAGCTGCGCGCCCGTGAGCGCAGCGATCGTGCGGCCCAGCGTGCCGGCGCGTCTGATTCGCCGGCCAATCCACCCACACCGGAGGCTGTCCCATGAGCACGCCTGTACTGGCCGGTCAACTGTTGGCGACTCTCGATCGCAACTCGATCCTGAACGCCATGCGGAGCGGGTTGGACAAGGAGCAGGGTACCGGCACCAACGTGTCGGCCCTGGTCGCGGTGATTGTGGCGGCGATCGCGCTGATGCTGGTTTTGTTGCTGGTGTCGCGTCTGCGCCAGCGGCCCGGCGTCCCCACCGTTACCAAGGTTGATCCTCTGGCCCGCATGGCGCGTGTGCTCGGGTTGGGGCGGCGCGAGCTGAATGATCTCCGCACGCTGGCCAACCGCGCTCACCATCCGCACCCCGCGGCCCTGCTGCTGTCGCCGGGAACCCTGGCCAATGGCGTGGAGCGGGCGCTGGCCGACGGCGACGACCCCTCTCTGCGACAGCGGGCCAATGCGCTTTGCCAACGGGTCTTCGGCTGTGGCCTGCCCGAACCGGGCGCTGATGCCGATGGTCAGGACGCACCCGACCATCCGGCCGAGCAGCCGCCTGCGGAGGGGGGATAGTCCTTTCCCACCGGGGCTGGTCCGAGTAGGCTAAGATCCGCCTCTGGAGCTTGGCGGCCGGTATGCGGCGGGTGGCTTTCTGCCCGTTGCCCGGGAACCCGGCCCGCTGCCGGGGCGTCCAACTCTACGGACAGGTTCTGGTGACCGGAAAAGCGCCCCAAAACCAACCCTCCGATGCCGAATTCGTGGAGCGCGCCCGTCAGGGTGTGCCGGCGGCGTTTGGTGAGTTGGTGGCGCGCTATCAGGATCGGATTTACAACACGTGTTATCGGATGTGCCAAAACCACGCCGACGCCCTCGACCTTACCCAGGCGACCTTCCTGTGCGCTCTCGAAGCGCTCCACAGCTTCGAACGCCGGGCGAGCTTCTATACCTGGATTTTCCGCATTGCCGTCAACCTGACCATCTCCCATCGCCGATCGCAGCAGCGCCGCCGGACGATCTCGCTCGACGCGTTTCACAGCGACGGTGCCGCCGGCCGATCGTCGCAATCTGCGGCGTCGCCGACCAGCCCGGCCGAGCAGCGCGAAACGCACGACCAGGTGGCGGCGGCACTGGCCCAACTGGAGGACGAATTCCGCATTGCCGTTATCCTCAAGGACATCGAGGACCTGGACTATGCCGCCATCGGCGAGATCCTCAACTGTCCGCTCGGCACCGTGAAAAGCCGCATTCATCGCGGCCGAATGATGCTGCGCGAGCTGCTTCAGCAGCAGGAAGGTCCCCGTGAGTAACGATCGGCCGGACCAGCTTGAAGCCGATTTGTCGGCCTATCTCGACGGCGAATTGAGCCCGGAGCGGGCCCGTGCCGTCGAGCAACTGCTGCGCGAATCGCCCGCTGCCCGGCGCACGTTGGAGGAGCTGCGCGACGTGGCCGATCAGTTGGCCGAGTTGCCGCGCTGTCGCGCTCCCGACGAGCTGGCGGCCGCCATGATGCGCCAGGCCGAACGCCGGATGCTTTTTGGCGAGGGCCGCCCGCGGCGCGGTCCGCGCGTGTTGCGGCTGGTGCTCCAGGTGTCGGCATCGGCCGCGGTGATGGCGGCCTGCGCCCTGGTCGGGTGGTACGTGCTCAGGAGCCCCGCGCCGCCGATCGGGCAGCCACCGTTGGCCGTGGAGGAAATGAGCGACGGCGACGCTGTGCTGGCGCGAGGCCGCGGCGGTGGTGTTGGCGGCGCGGTCGACTTGGTCGATGCGGGTGGCGCGAGCGGCGCTGATAAGGCGCTGGCGAAAGCTGCCCCGCGCGAGGCCGTACCCAGCATGGAAATGGAGAGCCCGCCGGCGGAGCCAATGTTGGCCGCGACGTCGCTCGAGGATGATGCCCTGCCGGAGATGTCGGAACAGGAGGCATTTTCGGCGGATGATGTCGTCGTGTTCAGCATGTCGACGGAATCGCCGGAAGATGCCGATGGGGTGTTCGACACGTTTACCGAACCGCCGACGGACGCCGAAACGCCGGCGGATGTTGTGGTGGCTGGCGTGCCGATCGAGCCCGCTGTGCGCGTCGCGATCACGCCGGCGTCGGAGCTTGAATACGCCGCCACGCTCGCTGTTCTTAACGAATGGGCCGGCCGCGGGCTGGAGACGTCGCCTGCCCGGGCCGGCGAGCGCTCCGGTGCCGAGCCGGACGAGTCGGCGGCGATCGAGACCTCCTTCGGCATCCCCGTGGCCGACGTGCAGTATCGCATCACGCAGCTTGAACGCAGCGCTCCCGAGCAGGTGTGTGTCCAGGTGAGCGTGCCGGCCGGGCTGATGGAGCGGCTGGCCGAGGTTGATCAGGCCAGTTTGTCCACGCAGGAATCCGCCCACGCGCGTCGTCTCGCCGCTGCGCCGCCGGCGCGTGAGCCGGCGACGAAGATGAGAGCGAAACAGCGTCGGGGTATGACCGCTGGCGGTAGGGGGGCGGCGGCTCGGGACAAGGAGTCGGAGAAGGGGGGGCGAGAGGAACGCAGTGCCGGTGTAGCTGCGCCGGCCGAGCGGGCCGAACGGTCCGCCCCCGAGCACTACCAGTGGGCCAGCGTGAAAGAGCCGGGGGACGGTGCTACGTCGCGTCCGGCTCGGCTTGGGCAGGAGACGCTGCGTTTGCTGGGCCTGGTTACGCATGGTGTTCCTGATGGGATGCCCGGCGCGGGTGCAGCGCCGGCAACGCAGTCGGTCGAGCGAGTGGCTTTCAGCGTGATCCTGGTGCCGCCGGCCCGTCCGGATCCGCCAGCACCGATCCCATCAACCACGCAGCCGACCACCACACAGCCGGCGTCCCCGGGCGGGTAGTGACCGTGGCATGGTCCGGTAACTACTGATCGTGGTATTGGTTTTCGGCCGGCGATTCCGCCCTGGTTACAAACCGGTGTCACAGTTTTGAGGTGGTCTGTCAGCGGCGGTAGAGTTTCGTCGCTAGCCAGAGGCCGGCTCTTGACCTGGCCCGCACAACACCGATACTTAGATCAGCCCGCCCGAGCCCGGCAGCGGAAACTGTCGGCGGGTGGCGACAGGAGCAACCGACCCGCCCGGCGCATCCCTGCGACGCGCGTAACTTCATCACGCCAACAAGACTCTCGACCAGCCCGCCCTGTGATAGCTGCGCCGCAGCCGACACTGGCGGCTGGACAAGCGAGCATTTGGCTGATTGGCGCGGTTAAGCACCGCCGGGTCGGTGTTGAGGACGATTGCCGTGGATCATTACCACCGGGTCCCGACCCGCCGACCCACCCGCGGCGTGCGGTCGGAACAAACGTCAAACCCCCGTTTCTGCACAAAACGATCCTGTTTCCGCACGATCGGCCCCGCACTGTTGGCATTGAGTTTGCTGGTTGGCTTCGTTGCGGCGGCCGGCGCACAGAGTCATCGGGCGGCCGGCGCTGCGCCGGCGGCGGTGATTCCCGACAATGGCGGCCCGCTTGAGCAGATCGTTCTGCACTATGACCCGTATTGGACCGAATACATCGCCGGCACATATGAGGGGTTGTTTAATGTGCTGGGGCCGGATGTGCGCATTCTCGTGCTCTGTCCGACCGAGGAGGCCTGCGGGACGTTCTACACCGATTGGGGGGCCCGGGCCGGTGCGCGCGGACGCACGTTGCAGGTTATCTCTGTCGGCCGGCCGATCACGCTCTGGGCCCGCGACCGGTGCATCGCCCGGATCGACGTGCGCACGGGGTTGCCGGCCCCGTCGCTGATTCCCGCGTCGCTCTCCGAGTACACCTACGACAAGCGCAACGAGCTGCTGTTGCCGAACCTGATCGCCCGTCGTGGCGGTCGGCCGGGGGCTGTGCGGTGCGCCCTGCACCTGGAGGGCGGCAACGTCGTGGCCAACTCCAGCCGGGCGTTCGTCGGTGCCAATGTCGTTGCGGAGAATGCGGACTGGTGCCCCGACCCCGCCCGTCTGGAGAGTCTGTTGCGCGAGAATCTGGGGCGTCCGGTGGTGATGGTGTCGGACGGTAGCGGGCGCGTCCCGTGGTCGCACCTCGACATGTATCTCACGCCGATAGACGATCGCACGGTGCTGGTGGCCAGCAGTGAGGACGTATTGTGCCTGCTCGCTGGCCGGGATACCTGCGACCCGCTGTTGGCGAGCGGCAATGCGTTGTGGATGGAAGCCGCCTTGACCCAGCACAACAGCGAGATTCTCGAGGCCGTCGCCGATCGCCTGGAGGCCGCCGGCTATCGCGTCGTGCGGATGCCGGCGGTCCTGGACCCGGCCGAAGAATGGATGGTCACGTACAACAACGTGCTCATGGAGCGGCGTGGCGGCCGGCGCATCGTGTACATGCCGACTTATGACATCCCGCTGCTGGACGAAGAGGCGGAACGCGTCTATCGCCGACTGGGCTTCACGGTGCAGCGGGTGGACGTATCCGGGGTGTACAGTTGCGGCGGGGCGCTGCGCTGCATGGTAAACGTAGCATCCCGGGGCGGGTGGCGGCCGGTGCCGATGCGTTCCACCGCACCCGATAACGGGACGCCGACGGCGGAAGTCCATCCCCTGTCGACCGGGCGGTTACCCTGAGCGGGCGTGTTGCTATGGGGGCTGTGGGGGCGGCGTTCGGGCGTCCCTCTGGCCGGTTTTTGCTTGCCTGAATGCTTCAGGGTCCGGCATAATGCAACCATCGCCGTCGAGCGAGCCAGTTCTGGAATAGCGGGCGTAGTTCCGCGGACCATGTCTGATTTGCCGTGTACTGTCCGCAAAGGAGTGTTTTCATGTCGTACCGGAGCCGTACTGTCCGACCAGCCTTCACGCTGATCGAATTACTCGTCGTCGTCGCGATCATAGCTCTGCTGATCTCTATCCTGCTGCCCTCGCTCAGCGATGCGAAGGAGCAGGCCAAGGTCGCTAAGTGCCTGGCCAACCACCGCGGCTTGCTGACCTCCACCGTCATGTACTTCAATGATTTCTCCGAACAGTTCCCCTTCGTGGTTACCCAGTCTCCCGGCTGGCTGGGGATCTGCGAGTGGTCCTATGGCGGCAAGACCACCCGTGACTACTGGACGACGTATGACAGCGGCGTCTTTCACATTCCGGTTACCGAGCGCCCCTTCAACGAGTACCTGATGGGGACCCAGGTCGAGCCGGATATTTGGGAGGGTGGCGAGATCATTCAGCGCACCGAGATACCGGTGCTCGAATGCCCCTCCGACCGAACGTCTCACATGAGCCTATGGCTCGAGGGCGGCGGTACCATTCAGATGAGCTGCTACGATGACGTCGGAACCAGCTATCTCTATAACCTCGAAGCTCTGACCGACACGAACATCGACGAATGGGCCAACGACGGCGCCGGCTGGTGCATGCTCGGCCAGACGTTGGTCAGGGATGCGCTCGGCGGTTTCTCGTCCGAGTTCGCCATGTTTCTCGAGGATCCCATGAGCTGGTCACTCCACGACGCCGTCCAGCTCATCGGAAATCACAAGAAATTCTCCAAGCACACCATCGGTTTCCTCGACGGCCACGCGGCCTACAAGTACACCGACACGCGCCGCTGGTGCGGCCTGGGCTGGATGGCCATTAACCGCGAATGGGCCTTCCACATCGGGATGGCCCGGGGACCCATCTACTACGAACTCCTGACGAAGAACTGTAACCCCTAGCGCGGGCAGCACGTCAGCATAACCGCTCATCTACCCCGGCCTCATACACACATGAGACCGGGGTATTCATTTGTCGTCGCCGCTTCCGGCCGGCTCGCAAACCCGGCTCGGAATGGCCGGTCGGCCCGCGCACCAACTTCCTCATTGTGGTATGCTCTCGGGGTGGGAGACGTAGCGACCACGCCACCGGGCTGCATGGGCCAGGCGGGGGGCCGCACGTACTCTGGAACGCTGCCCACAGGAGGTATGGGATGCCCACTTCCACGCGTATCAGTGTTTTCGGTCTCGGTTACGTCGGCACCGTTTCCGCCGGCTGCTTCGCCCAATTGGGCTTTGACGTCATCGGCGTCGACATCGACCCCAGCAAGGTCGAGCTGCTCGCCTCTGGCCGGGCGCCGCTACTGGAAGAGGGGCTCAACGCCCTGATCGCCGAGCAACATGCCGCCGGCCGGCTCCACGCTACCGACAATGTCGAGGAAGCCGTCCATTCCTCACGCGTCTCGCTGGTGTGTGTCGGTACCCCCAGCGCACCCAACGGCGACCTGGACCTGTCCTATGTGACCCGCGTCTGTGAACAGATCGGCACCGCGCTCAAGACCCGCTCCGCGACCGAGCAACACGTCGTGGTCATCCGCAGCACGGTTCTGCCCGGAGCCGTTCAGAACCTGCTCATCCCCACGCTCGAAAAGAGTTCCGGGTTGCGGGCCGGCAAGGATTTCGGTGTCGCCCAGAACCCCGAGTTTCTCCGCGAGGGGACGGCGATACACGATTTCTTCAATCCGCCGAAGACGGTTATCGGCGCCACCGATGAGCCAGCGGCCCAGGCGGTCGCCGAGCTGTACAAGAGCATCGATGCCCCGCTGATCATCACCAGCCTGGGGGCTGCCTCGATGGTGAAATACGCCGACAACGCCTTCCACGCCGCCAAAATCACGTTCGGCAACGAAATCGGCCAGCTCTGCCGCAAGCTCCAGATTGATAGTCATGAGGTCATGGAGATTTTCTGCCAGGACCGCAAGCTCAATATCTCGCCGGTGTATCTGAAGCCCGGCTTCGCGTTTGGCGGCTCGTGTTTGCCCAAGGATGTCCGGGCGATTGTCTACCAGGCTCGCCAGCTCGATATCGAGCTGCCGATGCTCGCGAACCTGCTGCCCAGCAATCGTTTGCAGATCGAGCACCTGGTCGACGAACTGATGCCCTTCCGCCGGTCCGGCATCGGCTTGCTCGGCCTGTGTTTCAAGCCCGGGACGGACGATCTGCGCGAGAGCCCGATGGTGACCGTGGTCGAGACGCTCCTGGGCCGCGGGGCGAAGATCCGCATCCACGACCCCTCGCTCGACCTCGACAAGCTCGTCGGTGCCAACCTGCGCTACATCACGAACGAGATTCCACACATTGCCAGTCTGCTTGAAGATCAGCCGGATCAGGTTGTCGCCAATAGCAAAGCTATCGTTGTCGCCCACAACACGCCGACTTTCCGTGAGGCGGCCAGCAAGACCACTGCCGAGCAGACCATCTTCGATCTCGTGCGCCTGCCCGACCACCAGTGGCTCCCGGGCAAGTACGTCGGCGTCTGCTGGTAGAGTTGCGGGCGTTCATGCTGGACGGGCGCGCCGGTTTTCCACATAATCAGGGGTGCGAGGGCCAGTGACGTCCGCTGTGCCAGAATCCGCAACCAGCGGCCCGGAGGATTGAATTGCGCTACAAAGTTTGCGTGGTCATTCCGGCCAAGAACGAAGGCCCCGGCATCCAGCAGGTCATCAGTGACGTGCGCGGTGCGTTCGACCCAGAACACTACGCGCCGCCGCTCATTCTCGTTGTCGACGACTCCACCGACGAGACCCGCAAGTTTGTTCGTGAAGCCGGCGCTAAGGTAATCATTGGCGGCGGCCGCGGACTCGGGGCGGCTATGTACCTAGGTCTCAAGGAGGCTGCCAGCTACGGCCCCGATTTCATCGTCAGCATCGACGGCGACGGGCAGGCCGACCCGGCTGAGATCCCGCGTTTCTTGCAGCCGTTGGTTGATGACGAGGCCGACTTGGTGCTGGGCTCACGCTTCCGCGAAGCCGGCCTGGTGCACTACAAGTACCGCTTCAAGAATCGCTTCGGCACGATCATCCTAGCGCGCATTCTCCGCGGCTTCACCCGCCAGGAGATTACCGATTCGCACGGCGGCGTTCGCGCCATGCGCAGTGCCGTCGCCGCCGAGCTGGAGATGCTCGGCACGCACACGTACGTCCAGGAGACCATCATCGACGCGGCGGAGAAGGGCTTCCGTATTACCGAGTTGCCCAGCGTCTGGCGCAAGCGACAATATGGCAAATCGCGCGTCGTCTCCAGCATTCCGCGCTACGTGTTTTACACGCTGCCGATTCTCATGCTGCGCTCCGGACAGCACATCCGTTTGCTTTACTCGGCCGGCATCGGCCTGGTGGCCCTGGCGCTGCTGTACTTCTTCGTGATTCTCGCTGAGGCGGGCTTCAATCCGAAGAACACTTTCACGCGCCTGCCCGCGTTGGTCTTCATCACCATGCTCATCTCGCTGGGCTTCCAGTTCTTCTTCTTCGGGCTGGTCCTCCAGTTGATCAAGCAGATCAAGTACCGCGTCGATCAGGCCGCCCCCAGCCACCGAGCTGATTTTCAAGACTCCGACGAAACCCCCGTAACAAAACAAAGGACGGTCGATGACGACGAAGTTGCGCGTCGGCGTGATTGGATTTGGGAAACTGGGCCTGCTCCACGCAGCAGTAGTGAACGGGCTGGAATCCACTGAGGTTGTTGCCGTCGCCGATCCCACGAGTGACCTGCTCAACGCTTTTCGCGAGCAGATGCCCGGCTTGGCGACCTACTCCGACCATGAAAAGTTGCTCGCCAATGAGCAGATCGATGCGGCCCTGATCGCCGCCCCTAACGATCTGCACATTCCCATCGCGCTGGATTGTGCCAAGCGCGATATCCCCTTCCTGGTTGAAAAGCCGCTCTGCCCGCGTTCGGCCGATGCCGATCCGCTGCTGACGCGCCTCAAGGAAAAGCCGCTGGTCAACGCCGTCGGCTACATGTATCGCCACTCCGACATCTTCGTCAAAGCCAAGGAGGTGCTCGACGCCCAGCCGCTGGGAAAGCTCATGCACCTCCGCGCCACCATGTACGTCGCCCAGCTCTTCAAACGCGGCAAGGGTTGGCGCTACAACAAGGCCAAGTCCGGCGGCGGCGTCCTGAATATCCAGAACTCGCACCTGCTCGATACGCTCAAGTGGTACTTCGGCCCCGTCGCCACCGTCAGCGGGCACGTCAAGAGTGCTTATTCAGCCGAGGTCGAGGACTTTGCCCACGCCTGGCTGACGTTCAAGTCCGGGCTCACCGGCTTCATCGATTGCTCCTGGTCCATCCGTCACTACCGCACGCCCGAAATCTACATCGATATCAACGGTGCAAACGGCACGTTGACCGTCACGGACGACACGGTTCGGCTGTTTCTCGATCAGCCGGCTGGCGGTTTCGACAGCGGCTGGACCACCTGGCGCAAGCCCGACGTTTACCGCCCCGTGCCGGTCGACATCGGCGGGCCGCAATATACCCACCAGGACGCCGACTTCATCGACGCCGTCCGCAACAATCGCCCCGTGGCCTGCGACGTTCCCAGCGCTCATCACGTGCAGAGCATCATCGACGCCGTCTATGAGTCATCCGCCGCCGGCGGACAACCGATCAACATCGCAGGAGTAAGTTAGGATGGCGCTGTCCGATCTCGATCCCGTCGTGCTGGGGCACAACCCGTTCTTCGGCATCGACCATCTTTCCCAGGCCAAGGCCGCCGAGCGCGACGCCCGTTTCCAGGCCGTCGACGGCATTCTCGACATGATCCGCTTCGCCCGCGACCACGGTGTGCGCGGCATGATGATGTCCACCCACCCCCGCGCCACGCTCGTCGCCGACGCTCTGCGCAAAGACCCCGCCCTGCTGGACTCGATCAACATCTACCCGCTGCTGCCCTACATCGCCAAGTACGTTCGCCAGGCCAATGAGAAGGGGTTGGTCAACGTCGTGCTCGACCAGGTCAAAGCTGGCGGGCTCGGTGAGAAGATCAGCATGTTCGCCCGCGGTGGTATGGCCATGCTCCGCAAAGATCGGCTCCAGATCCTCGGTACGCTGATCCAGATGGAGCTGATGCCCTTCAAGGGCCTCCGCGTCAAGGCCGTCTTTCTGCACGACGCTCTGACCGACATGGGTCTGGCGCTCAATCTGCGCGGCATCTTCGAGTTCTACCACGAGGAAATCTCCAAACGCTTCGAGGCCGCCCCGGCCTTCGCCACCAAGAACCTGCCGCTGCTCGTGCAAAAGTTCTCTGAATGGGGCCTGCCCAAGCCGCTGGTGCTGACCCATTTCAACAAGGTCGGCTTTTCCATGAACCCCTCGCGTCAGGCCTGCGAACGGACCCTCGCCGAGGCCGACGTGCAGGTTATGTCGATGGGCACGCTTGCTTCCGGCTATCTCAAGCCCGACGAGGCTTACGAATATCTCTACGGCCTGCCGCGCATGGATTCGGTCGTGGTCGGCGTGTCTACCAAGGCGCATGCCGAGAGTACCTTCGCCGCCATCGACAAACACCGCAACAAACAGCCCGGCCCCGCCAGGTGAGGATCGCTCAATGAGCACGCCCACCGCTCATTCTTCGCACTCTTCCACACCGCATCATGCGGACTGGGAGGAGGAGGTCCGCGTACATCGCGAGGTCTGGCAGAAGAAGCCCATCCTCCGTCAGATCTACCGCCGCTGGTACGAGTCCATCCGCCGCTCGTGTTTGTCCGGCAAGACGCTCGAAGTCGGCGGCGGCAGCGGCAATTTCAAACAATACTGGCCCGAGCTGACCAGTTGCGATGTCGTCGACGCCCCCTGGCTCGATCTCAAGGCCGACTGCCTCGATCTGCCGTTCGAGGATGGCGCCTTCGACAACGTCGTCGGCGTCGATGTTCTCCACCACTTATACGATCCCGACCTGGCGCTGCACGAGATGTCCCGCGTCGTCCGCGCCGGCGGCCGGCTCGTTTTTGTTGAGCCGTACGTGTCGTGGTTCTCCCGCAAGATCCGCGCCCGTTACCACGACGAAGCTCAGGATCTCGAACGCGACGTCATCTACGACGAGAACAAGAAGCCTGAGGAGGCCAATCTGGCCATCCCCACGCGTTTGTTCATCCGCAATCGCCAGGAGCTGCCCAGCCGGTTTCCGATGCTGCGCATCCTCGACGTCAAATGCACCGACATGCTCGCCTATCCGCTGACGGGCGGGTTTCGTCGCCGGGTGCTGCTGCCCGAGCCCGTCCTGCGCATGATTGACAGTGTCGAACCCTGGTTCGCCTTTCTTTCGCCCTGGCTCGGGTTCAAGATGCTCGTTGTTCTCGAGGTCTGCGCGTCGCCGCAGGCGGCCGAGCCGGAGTAAGACCGTGAGCCTGATGCACGCCTTCCTGCGCGTCGCCAATCAGAACCTGCTCGCGCCGGGGTTCCGCCTGCTTAATCGCGTGGTACGTCCGCCGCGTCCGGTGGCCGTCCGGGTCTACGATCTGCGCATCTATGCGGCTTCGCTCGACCGTCTGCTGGCGCTCTGGATGCGCCGCTGGACTTCCGCCGAGCGGTTTGAAGCGCAGCTCTGGCAGGAACTGCTCGAGCCCGGCATGGTTGTGGCCGACGTTGGTGCCAATCTGGGCGTGTATGCGCTCCTGGCCGCGCGTCGTGTCGGGCCGACGGGGCACGTCCACGCGTTTGAGCCCGACCCGCACAACTTCGCGTTGCTCCGCCGAAATATCTCCGCCAACGGCGGTGAGAAGATCATTACCGCCCACCAGGCGGCCGTCAGCGATCAGCCCGGCCACATTACGCTCTACGTTCGGCCCGAACACCAAGGCGACCATCGCATCTACGCGCCGGCGGGGAGCAAGCGCCTCCGCGTCGACGTATCTGCCACCATGCTTGACACCGTGTTCGCGGAGGATCCCCGCGTCGATGTTATCAAGCTCGACATCCAGGGTGCTGAGTGGCTGGCTTTCGCCGGCCTGACCCGCACGCTTCAGAACAACCCCAACGTCCGCATCATCACCGAGTTCTGGCCCGAGGGTCTTACGCAGTGTGGCGGCGACCCGCGCGTCTTTCTGACTCGTTGGCGCGACCTCGGCTTTGATATCCAGGAGATCGACGACCAGCGCCAGCGGCTCGTCACATCCTCCGATGAGGAACTTCTCGAACGCTGCCGCCGAATTCGCTACACGAACCTCTTTCTCGTTCGCTCATGAGCGTTGCTACCGGCCCCAGCTTGACCCGTTCGTCCGCCGCCGGCCATCGCTACGCTCGGCTGGTGCTGCCGCAGCTCGCCCGGGCACGGGCCCTTCAGGACGCCAACCCGGCCTCGCCCACCTGCGGCTGCTGCGACCGCAACTACTGGAAATACAAAACCCTCACCAGCTACCCCTCCGCTCCGTTCCAGCAGCTCGCTTGGCCGTTCGCACTGCTCGCTACGCATCCGCCCACAGACCTCTCCTCGGCCGACGCCGTCGATCTTCGTCGCCGGGCTATCGCCGCCGCCCGTTTCTGGTGTCAATGCCAGCACCCGGACGGCTCCTGCGACGAGTGGTACCGCAACGAGCACAGCTATTGCCCGACGGCCTTTACGACGCTCGCCATGGCGCAAACGCTGTTGCTCCTCCGCGAGCACATCAGCGCTGCCGACTGTGACCACATCATCACCCACCTGAACCGCGCCGCCGACTGGCTCGCGCCGCGTTTCAACCCCGAGGTGATGAATCAGAACCTCGCCGCCACCGCGGCCGCCTGGTCGCTCCACCGCCTCACCGGCGACCCCCGCTGCCGCGAGCAGGCTACCGCCACGTGGCAGCGCACCCTAACGCACTTCGACGACGAAGGCTGGTTCCTCGAATATGGCGGCGCCGACCTGGGCTATACGACGCTGGCGCTCGATCTGCTCGCCGTTCTTCACCGTGACCAGTTCCCCGCCGACGTTCTGGGCACAAGTGCGAAAACCTGCGATTTCCTCGCGACATTTCCCGCGGGTGACTTGGCCGGTGGCTTGGGTAGTCGCGGCACCGAGCACAACTTCCCCTTCGGCGTCGAGTATTTTGCTTATCATCACGCGTCGGCCCGCACCGTTGCCGCCCGGCTGCGCGTCGCGTTTGACGCTGACCTGCTGCGCACTCCTGCCAGCGCCGACGATCGCTACCTGGCCTATTTCTACCTGCCGCAGTTTGCCCTCGCCGCCACGCTCGAACTCGCCGACTTGCCCGACGCGCCGGCACCTGCCGACGTCCACCACGAACACAGCGGCCTGGCGCTCTATCACCTGCCGGGGGGCGACATCGTCTGCGCCCTGCGTCGCCAGGGCGCGTTCAATCTCATAACGCCCGATAATCAGCTTTGCCGCAATTTCGGCTACTGGATCGAGACCGTCGGCCGGTCGTGCTGGACCACTTGCCGCTATAACCCCGACGCGCTCGACATTGAAGCTTTGCCGAACAGCACCGGCTGGACCATCCGCGGCTCGCTGGCCCGCGTGGCCGACGAATTGCCCCTTGCCGGCGGAGCTGCCCTGTTTCACGCCTTCTGCGAACACGTCCTGCGCTGGCCGCGTCTGGCCGAGTGGGCCCAGCAGCGCATCAAAGCCCGCAAGATCACGAAACGTGAAGACGTCCCGCTCACATTCGAGCGCACCATTCGCCGAGTGGACGGCACGCTGCACATAACCGACGTTCTGCGTCGCCAGCCATCCTGCCCGATCCTCAGCCGCGTTGTCCCCGTCGGCGATATCGACGTGCACAGCCCGTCGGCTCATCTTCATTCGCCGCGGGCTGCGCTGCTGCCACAATACGACCCCGACGCCCCGCCGCACTGGGCGGATCGGCTCAACCGCGCCAGCCAACTCACGTTGCACAGCACGGTTGCCCCTGATGACGCTGGCCATCTGCGTCCCACACGCATCGCTGAAGATTCCGCCGACGCCGACACCGATGCGAGTGCCGCCGCCGACCAGGAAACCATCCCCAAGATCCGCTGGTGGCGTTATATCCCGCGTCTTCTCGGCCCACTTCTGTTCATCCTGGTCCTTACACGTGTCGATCTCGGCCAGGTTTGGGCCGCTCTCAAACAAGTTCCATTCACGAGCATCCTCGGTGCCGCCGGCCTGTGTGTTGGCCTCGTCCTCGTCAAAGCTCTACGCTGGCACCTGTTGCTCCGCGCCCTCGCTCAGCGAGAATCACCCGCGGCCAGCCTGCTCATCTACGGCGACGCCACCTTCTGGGGCACACTTACCCCCGGCCGACTGGGAGAATTCCGCAAAATTCAATACCTGCGCCAGCAACACGGCATCCGCTGGACCCGCGGCGTATGGTTCAGCGTCCTTGATCGTCTCTTCGACGTCAGCGCACTGCTAATCGTCTTCGGCATCGGCCTGGCCGGCCTGCCCGCCAGCGCCCGCGCCATCCTCCGCCCGGAAGCATGGACCGCACTCGTCATCATCGCGCTTGCCGTTATCCTGTTGCGCAAACCGCTTGCGCGCCGCCTCGCGGGCAGCCTCAACCACGACGCGCCTACGTTGCGCCGCGCACCCGCCATCCTCCTGCGCGACCTCGCTGTGCTCTCGCTGCCCATGCTGATCACGCTCACGCTCATCTCCGTCATCAGCCTTCTTCTCTACGTCGGTATGATTTGGATTCTCAGCGCCGGCCTGCCGTTCGAGCTCACGTTTTTCCAGACCGCCATTTGCGTCGCCTCAGCCATGTTTGCCGGCATCCTGCCGATCTCCTTTTTCAACCTTGGCTCGCGCGAGGTTGTCCTGGCCGGGCTGTTCCACGTTTTCTGCCTTTCACTGGCAAACGCCATCAGCCTCGGTATGCTGTTTCTACTGTGCTACTTCATCCTGATGGCCGTCGCGGCGCCGCTGGCCTGGCAGGCTGACCGGCGCATCTACCGTTACTTCGGGTTCGGCTGATGACATGACCAGCTTTGGCACAACTCAACCGTACCCGTGCCGCCCACAGCCGCATCGCCGGCGCAACACGATTCTCCTGTTCCTGGCCGTGCTCGCCCTCGCGCTACTCGTGCGTCTGGTCTATTTCGTCGGCACGCTCGGGTCCGATGATCTCACCACGTGGCAGGTCGCCTACAACCTCAGCCACGGTGTTGTCACGCATGAAGGTATGACCAACCGCGTTGCCCTTGTGCGGCTCGGGCCGGCCTTCCCCGCCGCTCTGATCTTCCGCGTCTTCGGCATCAGCGAGCTCACCGCCGCCGTTTGGCCACTGATCGGTACACTCCTCGGCATCGCCGCCGCCTTCGACATTGCCCGCCGTATTACCGGCAGTGTCTGGGCCGCCACCCTTGCCGGCACACTCATCGCTCTCGCCCCGCTCGACATCCAGTACAGCACCACGTTGCTGCCCGACGGCCCCATGGTCGGCATCTCCCTGGTCGTTCTCTGGTGTATCATTGTCGGCACCGGCCCCGCAACCCAACGCACGTCCCCCGCCTCGCGTGGAGGCGCCTCGCGCACCTCCCCTCCCTCTTCAGAGGGCACGGACAAGAAGGAGGGTGCGAAAGCCAGCCGGCGCCCCGCCCCCACACAACCCCGCGGCGTTCACTTCGGCCACGCTCTCCTACTGTTCTTCGCCGGTCTGCTGATCGAATTCGCAATGTGGCACAAGGTCAGCGCCCTGCAACTCGTCGTCGGCGTTGGCCTCTGGGGCCTCGTCCTGCTCATCCGCCGGAGTTTCCCGCTTCGCCTCTGGCTGGTCCCGCTTGGTTTTGTCCTGGGACATGTCGGCGAACTCTACTGGTTCCACCATTACTTCGGATCCGCCATCGATCGTTGGCGTACCATTACCCAGACCAGCGATCTCTACGCCGTCCGGCGCCTGGCCGCCGCCGACGAGTCCATGGCAGTCTTCGACCGCGTCAGCCGCTGGATCGAACGCTTCTGGGACACAATGCCCGCCGCCGTCGTCTTCACACTTGTCGCTGTGGCCGCCGCTCTGCTGGCCCTAATCGTCTTTCGGCGTCACCGCTCCACGCTGCTAATCGTCTGCTACGCCTTCGGCATCATGCTGATGCGCGTCCCCGAGCTTACCAAAACCTACAGCTACCAGCCGCGCCGCTTACTGCCGCTCGTCGGCTGCGGTGCCATCCTCATCGCCATCCTGCTCTGCCGCTGGCGCCGCCCGCGCAGCAGCACCATCCCGCTGATCGGTGCTGTCCTGGTCACACTGCTCGCTTTCGGCTTGGTCCAGTACGACGGCCACTGCATCAACAACGACAACTACAAGCTCGCCCCCGAACGCTGGCTCTACAACTGGACCCGCGACCACGCCGACCAACTCCCTCAGCATCCTCTCTACACCGACGAACGTACGGCCGAGACGATCTACGCCCTTCACGGTTTTGCCGACATGGGCAAGCTCGGCATCTTCCTGCTTCCCAGCCCAGTCGCCGATGACCGTACCCAACCCGTTGGTCGTCGGCCGGCCGAATATCAGCCCGGCGGCTACTACTTCGAGAACCCACGCGTCATGGACTGGCTGCACCCCTACGTTTTCAACGACGACTGGGCCCGCCGCACCTGGACCGCCATCCCCGACAACTGGACCATCGACTCCGTCGTCGCTCATCGGCTCAGTCCCGGCTACAACGCGGCCCTCTTCCACATCCCCGACGCCACCCCAACAAGCGGTGTTGCTCCTTCGAGCGCACCGGCTTCATCAAATGGACCGGACGCCTCACCCGCCGAGCTTGATACCCCCGCAACTCAACCCACCACCGCACCCGCCGAATCTACTCCCTGGCAGCACGACTTCGAGGCCGCCCTCCGTTTCGCTGGCCACACCAATCCCGCTGAGGACTGTCAATTCGGCTGGTACGTCTATCCCGACAGTCAAGCCCAGCTTGAGCTTCGCGACCAATCTTCAGAGCAACCCAGTCTCCACCTCACCGTCGCCGGATCCGAACAAGCCCGCCTGATCACCGGTTCTACTCCCTTCACCCGGTCGCCCGGATCACCCAATTGCTTCGCGGATAGCCCGCTGGTGCTCCACACCCGTTGCCGTGCCACGCCCACTGCTTCCGGCGCTGCGCCACGCCTCAAGTTCATGCTCATCGGCTACACGCGCACGGGCACGCGCGAGACACTGGTGCGCCTGACCCCCGATCTCACCAGCGAGTTCGCCGACGTTTATGTTCCGCTCCCTCTGCCGCCCGGCATCCTGGCCGTTCGCCTCATGATTGACGCCGACCCTAGCGCTAGCTACGACATCGCCCCCTTCCAGATCGAAGTGCCCTCCAGCCCGACCGCTGCGGTCGCGGGTTGGGCTTACCATGCGCCGCAGCGCGAGCACTATCAGGGTTGGCACATCCCTCTCATAGATCCGCAATGCGTCACCGACCAGCTTACCCCTGAAAACGAGCACGTCCTGTCGATCGACTTTCGAGAGGGCTTGCAGCTCGAGCTGTACTCGGGCCGCGGCGGACCAACCGTCGCGCCCCGTGAGGCTACCTACGATCCTGCTGATGGCCTGCTCCAAGCCTCCGTCCCGATCCGCTGCACGCCCGTCGCCGGCGACACCGCTCGCATGACCGTCAGTGTTCTCGGCTACGACGAGGGCGGCACCGTCGCCACCCGCTCACAGGATGAGTTCACCGTCGGCCCCGACTGGCACACGTTCCGCACCTACCTGCCTGTCACCAGCAATCTCCGTGGCGTACGCGTCATGCTCGTGTTCCAGGATCACGGCCAGTACGAACTCCGCCCGGTCAGGCTCGCGACCTGCAATGAGACCGATGAACTGCCCGACCTCGGCTTCACCGGCTACCACCGTCCGGTCGAGGATGTGTTCGGCGGCTGGGGCTTCTATGCGCCCTACGACGTGCACGACCCCGTGCGTATCACCGACCCCGACACTGCCGCCACCCATCTGCTCGTGCACGTGCCGGAAGGCCGCCAGGTCAAGCTCGCCAGCGGCCGGTCGATCTCACGCACCGATATCGGCCCGCGCATCTGTCCCGCCGGCCAGGCGCTCTATGCCCGTTTTCCCGTTCATACCACCTTTGACGACCCCGACGCCAAGTGGGTTTTTGCCCGCTGGCAGATCTTCGGCTACACCCGCGACGGCCGGCGCCTGCGCATCTACGATCGCGAGTACCGCATCTATTACCCCGATCAGCAACTGCGCGCTTATGCCGTCGCCACCGATGATCTTCACGGTCTGAAGTTTGTGCTCACGCTGGAGGGCGGTGCCCGCCTCGAACTCGAACCGCCCCTGCTGGACCGCGTCGCCGGCCAGGTCTTCTGCCCCTGATCGCACGCTTCACCGTGGTTCCGCTGCTCTTGAGCAGTGCATTCTCCAATGTCACCGTTCCGGCTACACTCCGAACAGAGTTATACGTCGGCGTCGGGTGCCATGTTTGCCCGTGCAAAGATCACCAACCTCACGCCGCGCGTCCGCTCGTCAAAGGATATGACATGCCCCTCCGAAAGCTGCTCTCGTTCAGCGTAACTATTCTCACACTATGCTCGGCCGTCACCGCCTTTGCACAGGCCGATTCGTCAACACCCAGTGATACCTTCTCCGTCCTACATTTCACCGACGTGCACATCTCGCCGCATGTGGCCGGCAGCCCGCCGCCCGGTGCGCCCCGCGGCGGTGCTACCATCCGCTGGATTTGTGAGCAGGCCGGCCGGCCGCAACGACTGACTGACGATTTCACCGCGCCGGCCCCCGCCTTCTCGCTCGTCACCGGCGATCTCACCGAGTATGGCGTCATCGACGACACCTGGGACATCTTCACCAACGCCTGGAAAGACTTGCCCTGCCCGATGTACGTCCTGCCCGGCAACCACGACAACACCTGGGTCGCCATGTACCACGTCATGCGCCAGCGACATGGCACCGTCAATTACTCCTTTGATCACGACGGATTCCGCTTCCTCTGTATCAGCTCGGCATCGCCCCAGGAGCCCGTTCCCAGCATCGATGCCGACACACGCACCTGGCTGCGCGCCGAACTCGAACGCACCGGCCCAGAGCAGCCCGTGATCCTCGCCCTGCATCATCCGCCCGCCAGCACCGAATTCGCCCAGCCGGCCGAGATCGACACACTCCTCGACCTGCTACGCGATTACAACGTCGTGCTGCTTCTCTATGGCCACGGCCACGCGGCGCAGGTGAAGGACATCGGCGGGCTCGCCGGCATAATGGGCGGCTCGACCTTCGGCAAAAACGCCGGCTACGGCCTGCTCGTTATCGGTAACAACACGCTTCACTACGCCTATCGGCGCTACTCCGATAACGACTCTGCCGACTGGACCATCCTCCACGAAGCCCCCATTCCAACCCGTGCAAAACCCCGCGTGTCTGAGTTGGTTTCACCGGCCGCAGGCCAGGTGATAGCCGGCGACGAATTGTCAGTAAGCGTTAGGCAACTGGCGGATAATGCCCAATCAGTGGCGCTGACGGTCGATGGTAATCCGATAACAGGCGTTGATTTCGAGAACGCTCGGGCCGACGCTCAGGTTGCGCTCGACACACTGACGCCCGGTTCTCATCTGCTCTCCGCCCGCGTCTATGCCGACGATCAACTCGTCGATATTCACGTTAGAGCGTTTCACGTGAAACGCTCCGGCTTCGATAATCTCTGGCGCCGTCAGCTCCCCGCAGCCATCAAGGCCCAGCCCATTATTATCGGCGACCTGCTGATCGTCGCGGGCAACGATGGGCTGCTGCGCGCGTTCGACAAAGCCACCGGCCAGCCACGCTGGGAATTCGCCACCGCCGGAGAAATCCTCGGAGCCCTCGCGGTCGCGGGCGACACGATCATCTTCGGTAGCGGCGATGGTCACACATACGCCGTCAATACCAGCGGCAAGCTGCGCTGGAAGCACGCCGTCGGCGTCCCGGTTTACGGCTGGCCCGTGGTTGCCGACGACACGGTTTACATCGGTGACAACGGCGGGCGCATGCACGCGCTCGACCTCAACACCGGTGAGCCGCGGTGGACGTTCGAGCGTGCTAATTACGCGATCGAGTCCTTTCCCGCCGTCTGGGACGATCTGCTCGTCTTCGGCGCGTGGGACGGCTATCTCTACGCGGTTGACCGCGACGCCGGCACGCTGCGTTGGAAGGTCTGGGGGCCCAAGTCCAGCGATGGCAAGGCGGAACGTTACTACGCACCGGCCGACTGCGGGCCCGTGGTCGTCGGCGACGCGCTGTTTGTCTGTGATCGCGGCTACAAGGTCGGCCGCTATGACCGCGCCGGCAAGTTGCAACAGCAATGGGAAACGGGCGTGAGCGCGCTGGCCGCGGGGCCAAGCGGCCAAACGCTGATCGCCCGCGGGCGCGGCGACCACCTGCGTCGCCTGGATGCTGCGGGTGAGCAACTCTGGGAGGCCGACGTGTCGGCGGGACGTTTCCCCTGCCCGCCTACGGTGCTTGGCGACAACGTGTACATCTGTTCAAACACCGGCCTGCTCAGCGAGTGCGACCTGCGAACTGGCAACGTGCGCTGGTCATACCAGGCCACGCCCGGCTTCTATGTCATGGCGCCGGTGGCGGCCGAACAGACTGCTGCTGGTGTAGTGTGTTACGTGGCGGGGATGGATGGCACGCTGATCGCGTTGCGCAAATAGTCGGCACTGCGGCGGTCGATGTAGGGGTTGCGGTGCGGGGAGCGGGTGGCAGGATCATCCCCCGCCCCGTGCCGAAGCAGCGGGGCGGGGGAGATGGGTCGATCGGTAAGCGTTACTCGCCGTACTTCGCGATGATCTCCTCCTTGGTCTTGTGGAGGATGTCGTATTTCTTGCCGACCTTGGTGAAGGCCGCGACGGCGTGGTCAATGTGCTTGAAGTCGTGGGCGGCCGACATCTGGCAGCGGATGCGGGCCAGGCCGCGCCCCACGACCGGGTAGAAGAACCCGATCACGAACACGCCCTCGTCGTACATGTCGCGGGCGATGTCCTGACTGAGCTTGGCGTTGTAGAGCATGATCGGAACGATGGGGTGGTCGCCGGGCTTGATGTCGAAGCCGGCGGCGGTCATGCCCTCACGGAAGCGCTTCGTGTTGGCCTCGACCTTGTCGCGCAGCTCGGTGCTGGCGGTGAGCATGTCGACAACGGCGATGGACGCCTTGACGACGATCGGCGAGACGGTGTTGCTGAACAGGTAGGGGCGTGAGCGCTGGCGCAGCAGGGCGATGATTTCCTTGCGGCCGGTGGTGAAGCCGCCGGAAGCGCCGCCGAGCGCCTTGCCGAGCGTGCCGGTGATGATATCGACGCGGCCCATGACGTTGCAGTATTCGGTCGAGCCGCGGCCGGTCTTGCCCATGAAGCCGGTGCAGTGGCAATCGTCGACCATGACGAGGGCGTCGTACTTCTCGGCGAGGTCACAGATCTTGTCGAGCTGGGCGACGGTGCCGTCCATGGAGAAGGCGCCGTCGGTGGCGACGACGCGGTAACGGGCGCCTTGGGCCTCCTTGAGCTTCGCCTCGAGGTCGGCCATGTCGTTGTTCTGGTAGATGTAGCGGGTGGCCTTGCAGAGGCGGATGCCGTCGATGATCGACGCGTGGTTGAGCGAGTCGGTCAGGATGGCGTCTTCCTTGCCGAGCAGCGGCTCGAACAGACCGCCGTTGGCGTCGAAGCAGGCGCAGTAGAGGATGGTGTCCTCAGTCTTGAAGAACTCTGCGATTTTGCGTTCGAGCGTGCGATGGATGTCCTGCGTGCCGCAGATGAAGCGGACGCTGCTCATGCCGTAGCCGTGTGTCTTGAGGGCGTCGTGGGCGGCCTCGATGACCTGCGGGTGGGAGGAGAGTCCGAGGTAGTTGTTGGCGCAGAAGTTGATCACGTCGCGCTTGGGCGCGCCCTCGGGGTACTCGACCGCGATATCCGCGGACTGGGGTCCGAGGATGAATCGCTCTTCCTTCCACAGACCGGCCTTCTTGATCTCCTCGAATTCCCGCTGAAGATCGTCTTTCATCTTACCAAACATTGCGTAGCTCCGATTGTCCTGATTGTCGCGCGTTCGTGGCGCATCGCTGGCACGTTTGACACTATTCGAATCCGAATCGGCGGATGATCGCCGGCTGGCACTATTGCTGGCGGCGTTTCAGGGCCGCTTCGTATTCACTCTTGTCGGGGAACAGGATTACCTTGGCGCTGTGGCGTGGGCGCTCGAGCATTTTCCCGAATCCGTCGGCGAAATCATCGAGCGTGAACAGGTCGGTGATTACCGGGGTGGGGTCGAGTCGGCCGTTGGCCAGCAGGTTGCGATTGCGGTACCAGGTGTCGAATATTTTCCGGCCGTTGATGCCGTGGACCTGGCAGCCTTTGAAGACGATGCCGTTGTTGTAGTCGACCGGCAGGGGCGACTCGGCGGCGATGCCGAAGGCGGTGATGCGGCCGGCCTTGCGGACCATGGCGAAGCAGTCATGGACGGAGTCCTGCGAGCCGACCATTTCGAGGGCGATGTCAACACCGTTGCCGCCGGTATTGTCCATGACAAACTCGAGACGTTCTTTGGCGTCGGTTTTGTTGGTGTACATCTGGAGATCGGCGCCCATGCGCTTGGCGATATCCATGTTGAAGTCGTACTTGCCGAAGTGGATGATTTTGCCGACGCCACAGGCGCGGGCGACGCCGACGGCGAACAGGCTGATGGGCCCGTCGCCGGTGATGACCATGCTCTTGCCGGCCACGTCGGCGTCCTCTCCGAGGACGGCGTAGGTGGCGTTGCCGAGGGGTTCCTGGATGGTCGCGATTTCGGGGGGGATGGATGGGTCGTTGGGCCAGCAGATTGATTCGGGCAGTGCGAAATACTCGGCAAAACAGCCGTCGTAGTCGACGCCGAGGATCTTCATGTTCTTGCCGACGTGGAAAGCGCCGAGCATGCTGGTGAGGTCGCCGGGGTCGTAGATGTGGGTTTCGGCGGAGATATAGTCGCCGACCTTGATGCGTTGGCAGTGGTCGCCGACTTCGATGACCTCGCCGGCCACTTCGTGACCGAGGATTTGTGGGAGGGCCTTGTCGCCGATTCGGCCGGCGGACCAGGGATCCCACTTATAGATGTGTACGTCGGTGCCACAGATGCTGGTGGCGCGGACCTTTACGACGACCCAGTCAGATTGTGGCTTGGGGATGGGCTTGTTTTGCATTTCAGCCCCGAGTTCAGGCTTGGTTTTCACCACGGCCTTCATGGTCGCCATTATGCTTCTCCTCTGCTATTGGGTTTCACCGCCGGTGCCGTCCGGGGGGCGGGCGGCACCCTGACAGCCGGGCCATGCGGCTTCGGCTGTGGTAACTCTTTTTTCACAGCGGACTTACTGTCGCGTGGCGGGGTTTGCCGACTCCGTTCCCGGCAACGCTCACCAGGGGCGTGCGGGTTTGTGGCCGGCACGCCCGCGCGGGCAGGCCCGCGGGCTGTGTCGAAGCGAACAGCTTAGCTAACCCTTTCGTGGGCTGCAAGCGGCGTTAGGATAGTGGTGACGTTTCGTCTGGGAGAACACACATGCCCTTGATTTGGACCCCGCTGATGTTGACGCTGACACTCGCTGCTCCGGGCCCGCAGGCCGCCGGCCAGACGCAGGCCGGCTTTTTGTACAAGACCCTCACGCTGGACGGGGAGAAGTATGCCTACGCGGTGTTTGTGCCGCCGGAATATACGCCGGAGCGAGCTTGGCCGGTGATCTTGTTCCTGCACGGGTCGGGCGAGCGTGGGGATGATGGGTTCAAGCAGACGCAGATCGGGATCAGCACGATGATTCGGCGGAATTACCGGCGGGTGCCGGCGATCGTGGTGATGCCGCAGTGTCGCGAGCGGCAGGCCTGGCCCGGTCCCATGTCCGAGATGGCGCTGAAGTGCGTCGAGCAGACGTCGCGGGATTATCGGCTGGACCCGCAGCGGATCTACCTGACCGGTCTGTCGCTCGGCG
The DNA here is from genome assembly GCA_963666925.2 of Phycisphaerae bacterium. Classification (GTDB taxonomy): domain Bacteria; phylum Planctomycetota; class Phycisphaerae; order UBA1845; family Fen-1342; genus JANQFV01. Next base: position 135,121 of record CAXXTC010000008.1, read on the forward strand.
GGCAGGGTGCGTGGCACCTGGCGGCGGAGTTGCCGGGGCGGTTTGCGGCGGTGGTGCCGGTGTGCGGGTTTGCGGAGTGGGGGGAGTCGACCGGGGTGGCGGAGAAGCTGGCCGGGCGGCTGACGGACGTGCCGATCTGGTGTTATCACGGGACGGCGGACGAGGCGGTGCCGGTGGAGAAGACGCGTGAGATGGCCCGGCTGATCAAGGCGGGTGGCGGGGACATCCGCTACACAGAAGTCCCCGGCGGCCCGCACAACGTGTGGGACGTGGCCTACGCGGATGATGCGATGTGGGATTGGTTGTTCCAGCAGCGGCTGGAGTAGTAGGGAGTGGTGTGGAGTGGTGTGTGGACTGGAAACACAAGGGTATTCCAAAACCCCTCTCTCCTGTGAGCAGGGTCTGGCCCAAAACCCCTCTCCCCCGTTTCGGGGGAGAGGTTGGGAGAGGGGGCTTCCCGGCGTCTTCAACCCTCCCCCAATGCCTTGCTGTGTATTGTGTATGATGTAGAGCATACGTGCCCCATCCCGTTGCGCAGCACGGGGTGGGGAACCGACCGGTTAGGAAAAAGGTGACTGTGGGGCTGTTGAAAAACCCTTGCCGAGTCAGCTTACATGCGCTTCAATGCGTTTAGCAAGGAGGCGTGTGATGTTGGGGCGTCAGGATCGTTGGCAGGAAGATCTGTTTGTCGCGGGTCCGTTGCGAGATCTGGTTCCGGATGAGCACGTTCTCAAGCGCGTGGACGCCGTGCTGGATCTGGGCTGGCTGCGTGAGGAAGTCCGCGACCTGTACAACGAGAGCACTGGGCGGCCCGGGATAGATCCGGAGGCCGCCGTGCGGCTGATGCTGGCCGGTTTGTTCCAAGGCATCACCTCCGACCGCAAGTTGATGCGCGAGGCGCAGGTCAATCTGGCGATCCGCTGGTTCGCAGGTTACCGGCTGCATGAGAAGTTACCGGACCACAGCAGCCTGACGCGTATTCGGCAGCGCTGGGGCGCTGAACGCTTCAAACACATCTTCCGCCGCTCGGTGCAGGCTTGCGGTGAAGCCGGATTGATCGACGGCGAGACCGTACACATCGATGCCACGCTGATTCGGGCGGATGTTAGTTGGGAGAGCCTGACTACCCGGCACGTCGAGCAAGTGCTGGAAGAGAACGACTCTCCCGACGATGAACCTCCGCCGCCTCAAAGCGGCAAGCGTCGTGGGCGACCGCCGAAGGAAGGCAAGGTCGTCAGCAAGAAGTACAGTCCGACCGATCCTGACGCAACGATGGCAACGTCGTGCAAGCAATACCGTTTGGAGCCCTGCTACAAGCAGCACACGGCGGTTGACGATCGGGCCGGCGTTGTGGTGGATGTATCGCTGACAACTGGTGAGACCAGCGAAGGTCGCCAGTTGCTCGATCAAGTCCGGCGTATCGAAGATAACACTGGTCAGCAGGTTCAGACCCTGACGGCTGACGGTGCTTATGGCCACGGCCGGAACTACGAGGCCCTTGAAGCCGCCGACATTGACGCGGTGATCCCGCCGCAAACTCAGTCGACCAGGTCGAAGTGCATCCCCGCACGACGATTCAAGTATGACGCCCGGCACGAGATCGTTCGTTGTCCGGGGCGGAAGGTCTTGCGTCGATCGACTTGCAATCGTCAGGGTGTGATGTATCGGGCGCGAGCTTGTGATTGTCGTGTGTGCCCGCTGCGTTCGCATTGCTTCTCGGCGTCAGCGTCGAGCCGCGTGATCATGATCGGCGATGGCTACGAAGCGTTACTTCGAGCGCGGCGGAGACGGTTACGCTGGTCATCGAAGGAACGTGAGTTGTACGCTCGCCATCGCTGGCGTGCCGAGGGTGCTCACGGAGAAGCGAAGACGCAACACGGCCTACGCCGTGCGGCGCGTCGCGGCCAGTGGAACGTCGCGATCCAGGTCTACCTGACGGCGGCGGCGATGAACCTCAAACGCCTGGCGGCGTTTTGCCATGCGCCGGCATCCTGGGGCTGGGGCAACACGGATTCCCGAACTGCGATCCACAATCATCGCGAGCCGCTCGCGACACCACCGCCGGTTCGATGTGCCGCATGAAAAAGGGCAAACGTGACTTCTTCAACAGCCCCACTGTCCCAAACGCCATTCGTTCCCCGCAAACCAGGCGCTTCGCGGGACGATTGAGAGAGGAGGCACTTCAATGAACGGCTGGATCTCAAGGCACGCGGCCGTCCTGTGCTTGACGAGCAGCGCCATCCTGGCGGTTTCGGCTGCCGGGGCGCAGGACGTCGGCTCGATCGCGGTGTGGGGATGGGACGTATATGACCTGTGGAACGTGCCCGAGCCGAATAGCGGGTTCGTGGCCGTGGCCTGCGGCAGCGGCCACAGCCTGGGCCTGCGCGCGGATGGCTCGATCGCGGCGTGGGGCGACAACTACTATGGCCAGTGCGACGTGCCCTTGCCGAATAGCGGGTTCGTGGCCGTGGCCGCCGGCTGCCACCACAGCCTGGGCCTGCGCGCGGACGGCTCGATCGAGGCGTGGGGACACTGCGACTGGGGTGAGTGCGATGTGCCGGGTACCGGGTTCGTGGCCGTGGCCGGCGGCGGGTTTCACAGCCTGGGTCTGCGCGCGAACGGCTCGATCGCGGCGTGGGGCCAGACGCTTGGCGACGTGCCCTTGCCGAATAGCGAGTTCGTGGCCGTGGCTGGCGGCTTGTACCACAGCCTGGGTCTGCACGCGGACGGCTCGATCGCGGCGTGGGGACAGTGCGACTACTTCTGGCAATGCAACGTGCCCGGGCCGAATAGCGGCTTCGTGGCCATGGCCGGCGGCGAGTACTACAGCCTGTGCCTGCGCGCGGACGGCTCGATCGCGGCGTGGGGATGGTGCGGCTACGGCGAGTGCGATGTGCCGGGTGGCGGGTTCGTGGCGGTCGCTGCCGGCGACCACCACAGCCTGGGCCTGCGCACGGACGGCTCGATCGCGGCGTGGGGAGACAACTCCCGTGGCCAGTGCGACGTGCCCGCGCCGAATGGCGGGTTCGTGGCCGTGGACGGCGGCATGTACCACAGCCTGGGCCTGAGGGAGCGCGGCTGGACCACGCTGGTCTACCTGAATGGCGACAACTCGCTCGACGTCGCCTCCGAGAACGACTTCAACGAAATGGAGCGGGTAGCTTGGAAGCAGGACATCGTGGTTTGCTGGGACCGCTTGGGGCCGGACAACAGTGCTTACTACCACGTTCGTTGGGATTCCGACCCAAGCGCGGTGGGCGTTTACGCGGACAACGTTAATCGGTGGCCGCAGGGTGAGCTCAACATGGGCGATCCGAATACGCTCACCGATTTTACGCAGTGGGCGATCAGCCGTTATCCGGCGCAGCACTACCTCCTGGTGATCTGGAATCATGGAAATGGCTGGGGTCCACGCGAAGGGCGCGGGGTTTCATGGGATGAGACGGACTGCGCTGATTTCTTGACGACAAATGAGCTGCGCGACGCTGTCGAGGCAATCGCCGATCAGATAGGTGCCGACGTCGATGTGTTGGCGTTCGATGCATGTTTGATGCAGATGGTCGAGGTAGCCTACAGCGTGCGCGAGCACTGCACGACGGTGGTCGGTTCCGAGGAGACCGAGCCTGCCGCGGGCTGGAACTACAGCACGTTCCTGACGGCCGTTAACCCGAGTTCGACAGCGGAAGATGTCTGTACAAGTGCGGTCGCCACGTACGGTGCGCAAGGTTTTCCAACGCAGTCAGCGTTCCGGACGCAGGAACTTTCAAATCTGGCACAGTGTGTCGATCTTCTGGCGGGTGCTCTGATCAATAACATGCTGATGGAGCGGTACAACATCTGGAACGCGCGGCGCGATCCTGACCTTGCGACATTTGATTATGCAGGTTTTGGACCCCAACGAAATGCGAACTCCTATGTCGATTTGGGGCAACTGTGTACCCTTTTTGCGGCAAGTTGCTATGCGCCAGACGTCCAGAATGCGGCAACGGCAGTGCGGTCGGCGATCGCCTCTGCCCGTATCGCCAACGCCACCAACGGCAGCTACTACGCACCCGCGGAGGGAATCAGTATTTACTTTCCAGATCACTACCCCGACTACTCGGGCACTGAAGATTTCTACGCGAACTACCAGAACTCGGCCGGCGCGGCGCTGGATGCCAATTTAGACTTCGTTGCGGATACCGGCTGGGACGAGTTCCTGGCTGCACTGCTTGAGATCACGGGCGACTTCAATACAGATGGCAGGGTAGACTTCGCCGACTTCAATATCTTTGTTGGGTGCATGAGCAGCTTTCAGTCGATTTGCTTTGCTGGCGATTTCAACTATGACGGGATGATCGACCTCGACGATTTTTTGGCGTTCCAATCGTCCTACACCGGACCCTAATCGGGTCCATGGTGGATCACCTCGTTTCGTGGATGAACGTGATGCGAGGGGCTGGCCATGGGGACCGGCCACCGCGCGGTACGCTTCAGCCAACTCCAATTGGAGTTGGTCCTTCTCAATTCAGAGCGTGAGCAACATGGCTCCTGATATCGTGGGTTCTGGCGTTCGGGCCAGCCACTTGCTTCTGGTTGTGTGGGCTGGTTGGTGGCGGTAGATATGAGCGTTGGCTGGGAGCGAGTCGCCAGCAGTGGATGAAGCAAGGACCGGCGGTATAGCTGGTCTGAACTGATAGAAAGGGCCCGATCATGGACCTGGGCATGGACATGTGGAAGTATTTCGGCATCACGCACACTGACCACACGGTCATGAACCCCTTGAGCCTGGAGAAGACCCGGGAGTTCGTGGGGCTTCTGCGGCTGCCGGATGGGGGGCGGGTTTTGGATGTGGGTTGCGGCAAGGCCGAGTTCCTCTGCCTCGTGGCCGAGTCGTACGGCGTGACGGCTACGGGCGTCGAACTCTCACCCCCCACCATCGAGGCGGCCCGCGAGAACGTGGCCGCCCGGGGCCTGGCCGAACGCATTGAGCTGCTCCACGCGGACGGCGGTGAGTATGAGCCGGATGAGCCGGCGAGTCTGGACCTGGCCGCTTGCATCGGTGCGTCCTGGGTGTACCAGGGTCACAAGGGCACGTTGGAGGCCATGATGAAGATGGCCAAGCCCGGCGGCCTGGTGCTCGTCGGCGAGCCGTTCTGGCTGACCGACCCGGACCCGGAATACTGCCAGGTTACGGGCAATGATCCGAACCTGTGCGGCTCCCATGCCGGGAATGTGGCGATTGGTGAGGAGGTGGGGCTGGTTCCGCTCTATACGCTGGTGTCCAACCAGGACGATTGGGATCGTTACGAGGGGCTCCAATGGCAGGCGGCGGAGCGATATGCGGCCGACCATCCGGACGATCCCGACGTGGAAGCTCTGCTCCGCAGCATTCGCCGGAGCCGCGACGCCCATCTCCGCTGGGGCCGCAACTGCCTGGGCTGGGCTATGTACCTGTTTCGAAAGCCCTGAGATCAGGGCTCGGGCGTGTGAATAGGTGGTTGTCCCGAACGGCCCCCGAACGACCTCACCGAACGACCCGGGACGACCATGGGCGGGTCCAGCCGCTCATGGTCTCCGCAGGCGGTGAGAGCCCATCAGAACTCGGCTGTTCGTGGCAGCATTTTTGGTTGTGATTCGTCTCCTAATGGGCCGCGGGCCATCAGGCAGCCATCGTAGGGGAATATGCTGGGGGTGACGCGGTGTTCCGCCTCGAGCACGTCCGGGCAGAAGCATAACTCCACGCGATGCGTGTTCGCCGGTATCAGGCTGACCAGTTCGTCCCAGCCCGGCATTCGATTCGCCACCACATCATGGATTTGAGCCACGCCCGCTTCCACATGCATGGCCAGGATCGTGTCCAGTTCGTGCGAATACCACATCGGCAAGCGCGCCGCGTTGAATGCGAAGATGCCGGACGCGGGCGCGACCCCCAGCACGCGCGACGCCGGCTCGCGCTCGCGCGCGATGCGTTTGAGCAAGGCAACGTCCTCGTCAAGCGACCAGTCGAGCCGCCGGAGGTTGCTCGTTCCGCGTTGTTTTAATGCCGAAACGTCGCGTATGACGAAGTTGTGTTCCTGAATTGCGCGAAAGCCGTGCGGCTCGTACATTTTCGGAATGCCGGTGAACAGGAGCGTCGTTTCAAACCGCTCGTTGCACCATGCTGTGGCCGCGGTCATTGTTTCGCGGCACAATCCGCGGCCACGATAATCCGGGTGCGTGCAAACGCCGTAAATTCCTCCCGCCGCGACGGCGCGTCCATCGATGAGCAGCGGTAACGAGAGGACGCCGACGTGACTGACTACGTGGCCGTCGGCTCGAATGACGAAGGGCGTCGATTCCGTCTGTATGCACAATCCCAACCGTTCGGCCGTTGTCAGCACTTCGCGCCCCGAGAACACCAGGTCCATGAGGTTCATGATCTCGGCGTAGAGTTCCGGATCGTCCATGAATGAGGCTTGCGGCATGCTGCTCTCCTCGGGATTCCCGCCGCGATTATAGACCGATTCCGGTGACCTGCCCCTGGTTTGAGATTCGACTGCTTTGGATCTGGTCACGGCCGGCGGGGCGGGCGATGGTGGGCCGGAATCTGCCCCTCAATTCGCTTTTCTTAGCGAAGGGAGGGGAGGCAATTGCTCCGGTTCCCCACTGCCGCGCGCGGCATAGGGGGAACCGGGTGCGTGATGCTGGCTTACTGACGAGACGGGTGCGGGGTGCTTATTCTCCGCCGACGAGCGTGTCCACGAACACGTCGATGTCGTTGAAGTTGACGGTGCCGTCGTTGTTGCAGTCGGCGTTGTACCAACTGCACATGGGATAGGCTGTCTCGTAGTCGGTGCGGTTAGTCAGGGCCGACACGAACGCGTCGATGTCGTCGAAGTTTATGTTGGTATCGCAGTTGCAGTCGGCGTGGACGATGCCGCCCCAGCCGGCCAGGCGGGCCATCATCCACCAGAACGCCCGGCCCTTGAGGTTACAGATCAGCGATTGCGAGTGGGCGCAGGAGCAGCTCTGGCACAGGTCGCTGTCGGGGTTGGCGGCGCACCATTCGGCCGGCCAGTCGCCGCCGTCGTAGCTGCCGTAGTCGTTGCAGCCGAGCGGCAGGTACCAGGTACCGTCGGGGTCCCAGCTCTCGATGTCAGCGAAGTCGAAGAGGATCATGCCGTTGGCGGTGGCGTAGTTGCGGATCTGGTTGTTGCGGGTGTTCAGCGTGCCGTCGACGCCGCTGCCGTCGGTGTGCCCGGTCATCAGGATGAACCGCATGGCGGTGTACTCGGCCTCGAAGCCGCTCATCACGGTGAGGTAGGTGGTGATATAGGATTCGCTGGCGGAAGAGACCTGCCCGCACCAGGACCACATCGAGTAGTTGTAGTTGCCGGTGTCGGCCACGGCCCGGGTGCGGTCGCGGCCGTCCTCCGTCGACCAGTAGTCTTCGGGCGTGATGTAGGTTTCGGGCGGGTTGCCGTCGTACATGCGCAGGGCGGGCGGGTCTTCGACGGGGGGCAGGCCTTCGGTGTTGCTGGCCCGGCGTGCGAAGCTGTAGAAGGAGTCGATCTGCTCAAGCAACTCGGCCCCGCTGTTCACCTGGCTGCCGTGGGAGGTGTGGCCGTAGTGGATGGTGAGCTGCTTGGCGGCATCGATCCAGTAGGCTGGCACGCGGTCGAGGTCGGTGCAGGTGTGGTCGATGATCAGGGCGGTCTGGGCGTCGGCGGGTGCGGCCATGAACAAGCCGGCGGCCACCACTGCTGTCAGGGCACAAGAGAGTCTGGCTGCGTGTCGTTCCATGAAGCTTCTCCTTCCTTCGTGGGGATATGCGTGATTAGCGAACCACGCGTCATTGTACACTGGCTGACAGCTTGCCCGAGTGTCCGGTGAACGGACCGTGCGTTTGGTAGCAGTCAGCGGCGCGGGTTCACTTGCCGGCGAGCAGGTTGACGAAACCGTGGATGTCGTCGAAGGTTACAAGCGCGTCGCCGTTGCAGTCGGCATTCAGCCAGCGGCAAGCGGGGTACTCTGCCTGATAGGCTTCCGGTCCGACGATCGCCAGCACGAAGCCGTTAATGTCGTCGAAATTAACGAAATTATCACAATTCATGTCGCCGACGGTGTATTCGGGCAGAGGGGTAACGTTGGCGGGGTCGGTGATGACGCCGTCGTTGATTAGGGTGCGGTAGTAGATGTTGAAGCCGGCGTTTTGCAGCGTGGCGCCGGTGTCGATGCGGAGGGTGTTGACGTAGAGGGCCTCGGGGGTTTCCTGTCCGAGCAGGTCGTTGTCATGGAGGTCGACGAGGCTGATGGTGCCGCCGGCGATGTGCAGCGTATCGATGGGGAAGTTGCCGGGCAGGTCTGGCGTGAGGCCGATGGGGTCGGGGCCGTAGTCGGCGCCCATGAGTTCGAAGCTGGTCTGGCTGCCGGTGAGGGTGCCGAGCGTGAGGGTTGCGGTGTTGAGGTCGAAGCGGGTGGAATCGGTAATGGCGATGTCGCACTGCCCGTCGATGCGCAGGGTGGTGCCGGGTATGAACAGGCCGGCGTATTCGCCGGCGGCGTAATCGCCGCTGATGTGTACGGTGCGGATGTCGTCGTCGCGCCCGGGCGGGCCGGTGTAGTCGCCGATGATGGTACCGTCGTTGGTGAGTGTGCCGGCGAAGTGGAGGGTGCCGGCGTAGATGTTGATAACGCCGGTTTCCTCGTTGGTGACGTCTCCGTCGATGGTTGTATCGGCGGTGATTTCGATATTGCCGGCGTTGGTGAGATCGGTGTACCAGGCGCCGGAGCCTCGCAGCGTGCCGTAGTCGTCGACGTTGAGAAGGACGGTGTAGAGCGCGGTGTTGTCGAGGACCAGCCGCTGCGGATCGAAGGCGTTGTAGGTTCCGACGTCGATGGTCTCGGCGAAGACCAAGCCGTCGTAGATCTTCAATTCGCCGGTGATGTTGGCGGTTCCGCTCATGGTGAGTTCCGTGCCGTAGAGCGTTACGATTCCGTGGCTCGAGATGTAGATGTCTTCGCCGCAGACGATGCGGCCGCCGTTCATGAACAACCAGTCGCCGATGCCCATGCTGTCCGAGGCTGTGATCGTCGCGCCGAGCGCGTTTAGCGTGCCGTCGAACTCGATCGCCCCGACTATGCCCAGGTGCGCATCATCCAGGAGGATCGTATTGCCGCTGATCCAGGGACCGTTGGCTGAGAGCCAGAGCGTTCCGTTGGTGCCGACGTTGATGTTGCCGTTGATACTGACGCCGTTCGCGACCAAATCCAGCCGGCCGCCCGGCAGCACGGTGATAGCGCTGCCGGACTCGAACTGGACGTAGCGGCTGATCAGGCTGGCGGTGCCGAGGGCGGGCGAGCGCACCTCGCCGTACAGGCGGATGGTCCCGTAGTTTGCACAGACCAGCTCGCTGTCGGCGGCCATGAGGTACAACGCGTCTTCGGGTTGCAGGAGCAGGCTGTCATGCTCGGTGTCCTGCTCGATCTGGATGGCCTTGCCGGCGTAGTCAATGAGCAGGGTGTATTCGAACTCCTCGGGCTGCACGAGGATCACGTCGCCCGGATACGCCACCGAGATCGCCTCGGCGATGCTGGGTTGGTCCTCGGGCACGCGGATGATGGTGGCCGAGGCGGTCAACCCGGCAGTTAGCAGCATTCCCAGTGTCAGAGCGGTATTGATGAGCAAGCGTGACATGGTTTCTCCCTGGATCCCGATCTTGCTGCGTAGCGTGGCGCCGATGGTCGTATCGCCGCCGTCCGCGGTCTAGTATATCCGCTGGTCGGTGGATTCCGCAGGGGTTTTGTTGTGGTGCGATAATCTGCGGGCGGCTTCAAATCGGCGCGTGGTGCGTTTACGGTACTCGCATCGCGATCGGTGTGAGGAGGTTTGTGATGCGGCACGCAGTCATCATGGCCGGCGGCGCGGGGACGCGCCTGTGGCCGTTGAGTCGGAAACGTCGTCCTAAGCAGCTATTACGTCTGTTTGAAGGAAGGTCGCTGCTGCAACTAGCCCGGGAGCGGCTGGCGGGGTTGTTTGAGCCGGCCAACATCTGGGTTATCACGTCGGCGGACTATATTGATCAGGTGGCCGCGGCGTTGCCCGATGTTCCGCGGGAGAATCTCATCGGCGAGCCGATGGGGCGTGATACGGCCAATGCGATCGGGCTGGCCGCCCAGATGCTGGCACAGCGCGACAACGACGCGACGATGGCCGTGTTCACGGCGGACCACATCATTCGCCCGCAGGAGCGTTTCGCGGGCGCGATTCGCAACGGGCTGGCGGCGGCCGAGGCGCATCCAGACAGCCTGGTCACGTTCGGTATCAAACCTGACAGCCCGCACACGGGGTATGGGTATCTGCATCGAGGGGCGGAGCTGGGGGCTGGCGTTTACCGGGTGGCTGAGTTCAAGGAGAAGCCCGACCTTTTGACCGCGGAGCAGTATCTGGCTTCAGGCGAGTATTATTGGAACAGCGGGATGTTTGCGTGGCGGGTGGGGGCGATTGTGGCGGAGATCGAGCGGCTGTTGCCCGAGAACGCCCGCGGGTTGGCTGAGCTGGCTGATAACTGGCGGGAGTGGGGGGCAACTGAGGAGGCGGGGCGGCGGTTCGGCAATCTGAAGAAGATCTCGATAGACTTCGGCGTGATGGAGCAGGCGGGCAGCGTGCTGGTTGTTGAGATGGACTGCGACTGGCTGGACCTGGGTTCGTGGCTGTCTATCGCGGGTACGCGTGAGGTTGACGGAGATGGGAATGTGTCCATCGCGTCGCGGGCATTGGTGATGGATGGGGCCGATAATGTGCTGGTTAGTGAGGATGATCATCTGCTGGTGGTGCTCGGTGTCAGCGATTTGGTGGTGGTGCATAGCGAAGACGCGACGTTGGTGTGTCGGCGGGATCAGGTGGAGCGAATCAAGGAGTTGGTCGAGTGTCGGCAGGCAGCGTTCGGCGAGGAATACGAGTAGGGACGTCGACCGACCCTGGTCAGAGGCACTTATGCATTGCCGTTTCCGGTCTAGAAGGCAGTTGATATCTTGTGGGGAAATTGTCACGCGATCAACGAGCGTGATGATTATTGGCAACATCCACTAAGTATGGTCGGTGCGTTGAGTTATGCGCATGTTTACCCAAATGCTCACAATACATGTTGAAATGCGAAGACACGGATTCGCCGAGGGGAGTTAGAGCAGTATGAGCCCGTTGTTAGTAAGTTATTTATTGATAAAAGGTTATGGTGGTATCGGAAGTGTTTGTGCGAAGCATCTAATGGTGGTATCCCGATTGCATGGTAAAGAAGGTGTCCGTACCCCCCTCGGTGCTTTCCCGAGGGTCGGGCGATGCCCGAGAAGCGTTTTGCCTTGAGATTTGAATTGTTGTACCCGGTGGTGGGGTCGGACAGCGTGCCGCGGGGTTGAGTTTGGCTGGAATCAGCCGGTGTCTCGCAGGTGCGCGGATCGAATAACGGTGGGGGTGATTGGGCCCCCCTTAAGGGCCAACAATCGAGCGGGCGACGGTTTTCTGTCGCCTGCTCGTTTCTTTTTGTGGGCGGTTTTGGGCGTGATACCGTTGGTGCCAGGCGGGAGTCGGCAGGTTAGGTTGGGCGCGCTCTTGTCGCGCTGGGTGGTTTCACGGGCTAGAGCAAGATCTGCTAACTCGTGGCGGCCTCCCTGCCGTATTCTCCAGTACACTTAGAGTTTAGGCGCTACGAGTTTATCGAAAACGCTCTAAGCGAATGGGGGGAAGGAGCGTTGGGCGGGTCCGACCTGGTGGCTCAGGTCGTCGGGGAGCTGGGCGAAGACGGACCAGTCGTAGCGGAGCATGCACAGGGCGTGGGTGAACCCGTCGAATCGGATGGTGGGGGGCTGTCCGGAGAGCTCGGAGAGGAGCCAGCCGGGGAAGTCGGCGCCGGCGGCGATAGATAGTGGTGCTCCTCCGCCGAGGCGGGGGTTGATCTCGATGAAGCGGATGTGCCGGTCCGGGGTGACGATGCACTGCAAGGTAACGACGCCGCGGACGCTGTTGCCGAGTGTGGAGACGACTCGTCGGCCGGCCTCCATTACTTCGAGGTCTTTGACGACGACGCCTTTGCAGACTTCGCCGGTGCGGACGGCCCAGCGTGCGCGGGGTACGACGCACTGGGGCATGCCGGTGAGGCCGACGTAGACGTCGAGGGTGTGTTCGACTCCGGCGACGAATTCCTGGACGATGGGGTCGCGGACCTTGTCGAGGTGGTAGTTAAGGTCCTGTTGGTCGTTGAGCTTGTGGACCCACTGACTGGCGCTTCCGGTGCGAGGCTTGATGAAGAGCGGGAAGCGTGGATTGGTGGTGCGGATCTGTTCGGGGGTCCAGGTTTCGGGGGTGTCGATTTCGTGTTGGCGGAGGTGTTCGTAGGTGCGTACCTTATCGCGGCAGATGTGGATGGTGTCGAGGTCGGAGATGAGCGGGAGGCAGCCGGCCTGGGCGAGCTGTTCGCGGTGTTCGGCGAGGATGAGCAGGTCGGTGTCGACGGTGGGGACGAGGGCGTTGACCTGGTGTTCGTTGATGAGATCAAGCAGGGTGGTTATGTAGCCGGGGGTTGCGACCGGAGCGCTGACGATGGGGACGTCGACGCAGGCGAGTCCGGGTGCGGTGGGGTCGCTGTCGATGCCGATGAGCGTCAGGTCGATGTTGAGGCGTTGGGCGGCGGCGCGGAAGGCCTGCAACAGCTCGATGCGGCGTCCGACGCAGGTGAAGGCCAGCGTGACGCGGTTGGACGGAGTGTTTTGCGGACGGCTCACGTATAGAATGTCCCGCACCGACGCCGCGGCGCCAAGTGCGCCGGTCGCGATTGTTGGCCGGCGAGGCTGCGAAGGCCGGTGACGGAGAGCTTATCGGCCAGATTGTGAGGGGGTTTGACAGTCGAATCGGTGGGGGCTAGCCTGCGCCGGCAGGGTTGATAGCGGCGCAGCGGTGTAATCATGGATGCCAGGATGCTACGAATGGGATGGCTGAGCGGGGCGGTTCTGGGCGTATTATCGGCGTTGCTGGTGGTGTGCTCGGCGAGCGCGCAGTTGCCGACGAGTGCTGCCGCCGAAACATATACCGTATCCGATACATATTGGTTGCGTGTTACCGGGGATCGGGTGAACGTGCGTTCGCGTCCGGATACCAACAGCATTGTCGTTGCACAGGTGGAACGTGGTGCTGTTCTGGAGGCGGAGGGCGAGCAGTTTGGCTGGCACCGCATTCGTCCGCCGGTGGGGGTGTATTCGTTGGTGTCGGCCGCTTATGTGCGGCGGAGTGGTGGTGGTGATACGGGGGTGGTCGCGGTAGCCAGCGGGACGCTCCGCGTACGTGTTGGCAGCACGGTTCAGGAGCTAGATCCGCTCCAGGCCGAGGTGCAGACGCGGCTGGCGAATGGGGCGGCGGTGCAGATTGTTGGGGAGCAGGACGGTTGGTACCAGATCGTTCCGCCGGCGGATGTGCGGGTGTACATCACGGATGAGTTTGTGACGCGGATATCGGCTGCGGAGGCGCAGCGGCTGCGGTCGGAGGCAGCGGAGCAGCGCCAATTGGTGGCTGCCAGTCAGCCCGTGGAGGCTGGGGCGGAGGCGTCGCCGGAAATCGCGACGACCCAGCCGGCGGGGCCGAGCCTGAGTGGAGCCTGGGGGCAGAAACTGGTAGCGGTCGAGGGGCGGATTGCTGCTGAGGCTGAGAAGAAGCTGGCGGAACAGGATTGGGAGGAGCTGGTTGGGGCGCTGCGGCAGATCGCGGTACAGCGTGAAGAGCCGATGGTGGCCCGGCTGGCGAATGCGTGGATTGGGAAGCTGGAGCGGCGTACGGCAGAGGGTGAGGCGGTGCTCCAGGCGGATGAGATTCTGCGTCGTATCGAGCGGCGTAACGCTCGTCACGAGCAGGAGATGGCGCGGATCGAGCAATTGCGTCGGCAGGCGGCCACGCGGCCGGCGTACGACGCGCGTGGCACACTGGAGCACAGTTATGCCGTCGGGCCCGATCAGCGTCGCTGGTATAAATTGCAGGACCCGCTGACGCGGCGTGTGGAGGTTTACCTGGTGTTTCCCGACGGTGGTCCGGTGAGCCCGGAGCAACTGTTGGGGCGCTACGTCGGCGTGCATGGAACCCGGAAGTTTGAGCCCAAGCTCGGTGCGGATGTGTTGCAGGTCAGGTCGGTCGATGTGCTGGAGCGGAAGCGAGCGACTACGCGTCCCGCCCCGCGCCCGGCGGAGCAGCGACCCCCCCGGCAGCGCACCGAGTAAATTCGTTTACGCGAGGATATCACTGATGAAAAGCATTTGGACGTATCGGCTGCGCTATCTTGGACTGACCCTGGTGGGCGGCACTGCGCTGGTATTCAATGGCTGCGGGCTGAGCGATCAGCAACTGGCTTCGGTCTGGCAGTCGGTTATCACTTCCGCGCTGAACGCCGTGGTGGAGGGCGCGCTGACTACGGCGGTTGCCGGCTAGGACCGCGAACACTGGCACAGATTCCGCGCGGGCGTCCCGCACGAGCGCTGTGGCGCGGGCTGCGGCCGATTGCCGGGTTGGTGCGCGCGCCGGCTCAGGATTTGGAGGCTCTGCACATGAAGACCGCTCGGACGGTATTGGCTGTTGCGGCTCTGTCGATGATCTGGCTGGCGGGTTGCGGAGGTGGGGGCACGGCTTTCGTCGTGCATCGCCCGGACTGGCCGTACGCCAAATACGAGCGTCTGGCGGTGTTGCCGGGGCAGGCGTCGGACCCGCACGCGGCTCGCGAGGCCGAGCTGCTGTCAGATCGGCTCACGAGCCTGCTGGCGAGCAACGGGACGTTCACGATCGTTAGTCGGGCGGAGTTGGCCGACGTGTTCAAAGAGCAGGACCTGTCGCAGCTCGCGAACGCTATCGACGAAGGGACGGCCTTGCCGGAGGGGCGATTGGAGATTGCCCAGGCGCTGGTGGCGACGCGGATCACGGACTACAAGCTGATTCGCGAGCGCGTGCAGAAGAGCGTTCCGGTCCCGCGTTTCAACAGCCGGGGGAAGTTGATCGGGTTTGGTCAGAAGACGGTCTGGATGCATCGCCATGGGGCGGAGGTCGAGGGCAGTGTGCGCGTGGTGGATGCGGCCACGGGGCGGATCTTGGTAAGTCATACGGCCCGGATCATCCCGCCGGCCTGCGAGGCGCAGAACCGTTCTCCGTCGGAGAGTCCGGAGGATCTGGCGGCGGCCGCGGTGCGCGAGCTGGCGGTGGAGTGCTGCCTGCAGGTGGCGCCGATGCGCATCGAGGTGAAGTTCGACAAGGACAGCCTGCTGGTGGCGACCGGGTTTTTCGACGGTAAGTATGACGAGGAAAAGAAGCTGGCGCGCGGTCTGGGCGAGTTCATGCTGGTAGTGGTGGATTTGTCGGAAGCCTGCGATCGCAATGATTTCAAGGTGGGAGTCTCCGCGGAGGATGGCCGCGTCAACTTGTACGAGAGTGATGCCTTTACCTGGTCGAGCAGCAGCGGGCGACAGGGGATGTCGTTCACGGTGCCGATGGATGCGCTGAGTTCGGCCGGTAGCAACAAGTTCGTTGCCAAGCTGTACTCGGTCGGCAACCCGGAGCCGGTGATTACGCGGCCGTTTGAGCTGGTGGAGTAGGTCGGTGCGATCGACGGGGGTTTTCAGTTCTGGTGGGGGGTGATGGTTTCTGTGCGCAGTTCGCCCGGGGCGAGGTGGGGGAACTGGCGGCGTAGTTGGGTGCTGTCTAGGGAGAGGTCGGCGGGGCGTGGCTCGGGGGCTTCGATATCCAGGCGGGAGGACTCGATCAGGTTGGCTTGATTGCAGCCGAGCAGGGCGGCGCAGCGGGCGATCAGGTCGTAGCGTGATAGCCGCTCGGGGCCGCCGACGTGCATGGTGCCGGTGATTGCTGCGCGGGCGAGGCCGACGATGGCCCGGGCGACGTCGGCCAGCCAGGCGGGGGTGCGGAACTCGTCCACGAACAGCGTCAGGGGTTCGCCGCGGCGGAGTGCGTCGAGCTGTTTGACGAAGGTTGTCGCGCGCGGGGTGACCGGCAGGCCGTACATCAGTGGTGGGCGGACGATGAGGGTCTGGTCGGCGCCGGCGATGGCCTGTTCGGCGGCCAGCTTGGAGCGGCCGTACTCGCTGAGCGGGCGGGGGACGTCATCTTCGCGGTAGGGGGCGTGGTCGCCGTCGAAGACCATGTCGGTCGAGGCCAGCGTGAAATGCGCGTGGCAATCGGCCGCGGCCGCGTGGAGCGTGCGGGTGGAGTCGACGTTGATCAGTCGGGCGCGGGCGGGATCGGCCTGGCAGGCACCGACGGCCGTGAGGGCGCCGAGGTGAACGACGTGGGTCGGGGCAAATGCGCGGGTAAGCTGGCGCAGCGTGTCGAGATCGGCGAGATCGACGTGGTGGACGTGGGCTGGCGGGCCGGCGACGGGTTGTGTGCCGGCCAGTGCGCAGATGTCGGCGGTTGGCACGTCGCGCAGCAGCTCGTGCAGGAGGTGACCGCCGAGTTGGCCGGATGCACCGGTAATCAGCCAACGTTCAGATGGCATGGTTTGGTTCCTTTGGGGCGAATGGCTGGTTGCCCTGGCAGCTCGGTTGCTGGTTGGTGTCGGCTGCTGTGCGCCGCGCGACCGGCGTGTACAATAGCACAAGCGCGAATTGGTTCCAGGCGGGTGCCTGCTGAGGGTATTGCCATGCGAAGTTGTCACGGGCTGGCGGCGGGCTTGCTAGTGCTGGCGGGGGTCGCGGTGGGGTTGGCTGATGATCGGCCGCTGCGCGAGGCGCGTTCCGCGAATGACGGATATCTATTGGAGATTGAGCCGGGTCGGCCTGGTCGGAACGGGCGGCCGCCGCGGGCGGTGTTGCGCAAGCGCGTTGCCGGCCGAGGGGCGGGGACGCGCGTGTGGGAAAACCGATTGGTCAACGATGTGGCCCCGCTACGTGTTTTCATCCGCGGTGATGGCAAGTTCGTGGTTACGCTCGATGAATATCGGCGGGGCGGGACGCGCAACGCGCTCGTGATTTACGGCACGCGTGGCGAGCTGCTACGTCATTTTCTGTTGCAGGACCTGCTAACGGCGGCGGATTGGCAACACGTGGACGTGCGCAAGCAGTCGCTGCACTGGAGCGACGCGGCCCAGGGGCGGTTCAAGGATGGTTTTTTTGAGCTTGAGCTGGAGTGGGGGCGGACGCTGCGCATTGATTTGAAGTGGCTGCGGGTGGAACGGCCGGCGGGCGTGGAGCCGGCGTGCGGGGCGGAGAACCTGCCGGCGGCGTTGTTGGCGCTGCTGTTTGAACACGTGGAAGGTGGGGGCGCTGAGCAGGTTTCGGAGGCCGCGGAGCCGCTGGAGGAGGTCGGTGCGCTGACGCCGGAAGAACAGGAACAGGCTGCGACGATCCAGGAGATGCTTTCTGGGGAGGATGCGGATAGTGCGTCGCTGGAGGAGGAGCCGGTGCCGGTGCTGGCGGCGGACGCTGAGGCTCTGGAGATTGGTGCGGAAGTTCCGGCTGAGGTTTCTGACGAGATGTCGCCCGAGGCGGAGCCGGAGTTGGCGGTTGAGGAGCCGGCGGTTGCGGAAGTTGTGGAAGAAGAGCTTGAGTTGGCGGAGTCGCTTACGCCGCCGGGGATTGATGTGGATGTGCCGGCTCCGGACGCGCGTAATCCGACGGACTACGTGGCGTGGATCAATGAGCTGGGTCAGGTGGACGGGCCGGACGCCACGCCGCTGTATGATGCGGCCATTGATGCTCTGATAGATTGGGAGGGGGATGCAGGGTTGCTGCGGGCGGCGCTGGCGGGCGATCCGGCGGCGCTGAGCGACGCGCAGGTGACGGCGTGGCTGGCGCAGAACGCGGCGGCGCTGGCGGCCTTCAGCGAGGGGTCGCAACTGGCCACACGCAGTTGGAATTTTGAGAGCGATGATGGCAGCCTGATGTCGCTTCGTCTGCCCAGCTTGTCGCCGCTGCGGACGCTGGGACGCGGCAGCGTGATCGTCGGTCGCGAGGCGGCCGCCGACGGGCAGGTCGTGGTGGCGGCCGATCATTACCTGGATACCCTGGCGGCTGGTGCGCACACCGGCGAGGGGTTGACGATCATCGAGAATCTCGTTGGTGCGGCGATGCAGGAGCCAGCCGCCGATGCGTTGCTCGATCTACAGGCCGAGCACGGCGACGAGTTGGATTTCGATGATCTCGTGGAAGCGGCGGAGGTGGCGTACAGCCCGGTGCGCCCCGCGGTAGAGACGCTCCAGGGTGAGCGGGCGTTCTTCATGGATACGTGTCAGCGGCTCTGGGTGCCCGACCCCAACACGGGCGAGCTGAGCTTCGACGCCGACCGGGCGGCACAGTTCGTAGACATGGTCGGCGACGATAACCTGGCCGAAGGCACCGATGAGATGGCCGCACGACTAAGCGAGATCGGCTACGCGGAAACGGTGGCCGAGGCCAATGCGGTTTATGACCGGATGTCGGCGGCGTTTCTGGCGCCGTACCCGCAGGGTGACGCCGAATTGCGGGTGCTGGAGGAGAGTGTCCTGCGTACTTCGGATGCCAACCCGCTGGTGCGGACGTTGGTGCCGGCGTTGTCGCGCTATCACCTGGTGCATACTCGGGCCGAGGCGCGGCGGCGGGCAGTGTTGCTTACGACGCGGTTGAACGCGTACCAGCAGGAGCATGGGAGCTATCCGGATTCGCTCGCGGTCTTTGGTGACGATTCGGTCGTGGTCGATCCGTTCAGCGATGCGCCGTTTGTGTATCGCGTGGTCGACGGAGATTTTGAGCTCTACTCGGTCGGTGGCGACGGAGTTGCAGACACGGCGGGACAGGATCCGGACAGCGACGGTGCCGATGTGCGTTATTGGCCGCGCGCGGAGAAGGTGGTCGGCGAGTAGGGCGGATTGGGGGGAGAGTCGTGCGATGGAATAATGCACTACTCAAGAGCAGTAGCACCCCCAACGCGTAACAACGTGTGGAGAGGCCCCTGCCGCGTGCTTACTGGGACTCAAGAAAGCATGGGGGGTTTGTGCGCGTGCCTGCCAGCACTGACGAATTGACAGGTTGCGGAGGGAGGGCGGTGTGGGGTCTAGTAGTTCTAACATGTGATATTTCAATGATTTATGTGTCAAGGGCAGGTTTGGCACGGGGGTTGCATTACTGGTTACGTGGAGATCAATAGCGGCCCGGAGTGGCCGCCCATGAATCAACGTTTGAAAGGAGACCAGTGATGATGTGGCCAGCCAGAAACCGATGGGGCGTATCCCAGCGAAACGCGTTGCGGCACGAGCTGGATCGTCTTTTCGACAGCTTCGTCGAGCGTGATCCGTTCGCGCCCGTGGCAACCACCCGGCCATTCCCGGCGCTCAACATCTGGGAAGACAACAACCGCCTGATGGTCGAGGCCGAAGTGCCCGGCCTGAGCCTGGAGGCGCTCGAGATTCTCGTGCAGGGTAACGAGCTGACGATCAAGGGTCAGCGCCGTCCGGCGGTGACCGAGAGTGAGGTTTATCATCGGCGTGAGCGTGGCACGGGCGAGTTCACGCGTTTTGTCACGCTGCCGTACGAGATTGAGTCGGAGGGCGTTGAAGCGACTCTCAAGGATGGTGTGTTGACGATCGTGCTGCCGCAGGCCGAGAAGGTCCGGGCGCGCAAGATCCAGGTCAAATCGTCCTGAGCGTAGCGAATGAAGAGCTGACGAACCCGGTTTGCGAGCCTGGTTCGAGATTGGAGGTAACGCCATGAGCGACACCACGAACATCGAGAAGAGAACCGCCACGACCACTACGGCGGAACAGACGCGCAGTGGGTGCACCTTTGTGCCGGCCGTCGACATCATTGAGCAGGACGATGAGTTGCTCCTGCTGGCCGATGTCCCGGGTGCGAGGGCCGAGGATATTCACATTGATTACGAGCGTGGCCAGTTGCGTTTGGAGGCGCGGGTTGATGAGCGTCAGGAAGATGATACGCGTTATCTGCTGCGTGAGTATGGCGTGGGCGACTTCGTCCGGGTCTTTCAGGTTGGCGAAGGCATCGATCCCGCGCGCATACAGGCCGCGGTCAAGGACGGCGTGCTGACCGTGACGCTTCAGAAGCATCCGGAGGCGATGCCGAAGAAGATTGACGTCCGCAACGGTTGATTTTCGGACGCGGCGTTTTGGCTTGCGGGAACTGACGGGGCCGAACTGGGCCAGGTTGGCCAGTTCGGCCCTGGTTCGTTGTGGTACAATGCGTTTGGTAGTTGGTGAGGCGCGTGTCGACGCAGGAGAGTTTGCCGATGCCGATTTACGAGTATCAGAGTAAGGATTCGGAGCGGGCCTGCGACCATTGCCGCGATCGTTTTGAAGTGCGCCAGTCGATGAGTGATGATCCGCTGACCAGGTGTCCGCAATGTCAGGGTCCGATAGAGCGGGTGATATCTCGTTGCGGGATCAGCACACAGATGTCGGAACGATCGATGTTGAGCGATCGGAATCTTAAGAAGAAGGGTTTCACCAAGTTGGTGAATGAAGGTGGGGGGAAGTTCCGGAAGGTGACCTGACGCCGACGCCGATGGGGGTGGGGGGAATCCGCGTTTTTTTTGGCAACTTGATGGCGTTTGATGCCCCGATGCTGGTACCCAGAGCGGTTCCGCTGGTGGTGATTCGGCGGTGATGTACGGCGATGCTATCGGACCGGCTGTGTCTGTGGAACCGCGCACTGTACTCAGCGGCGTATCGGGTCGATAGCACGGTAACAACAAACTGTCCCGCCAGTTGTGCTGGATGGAGGGGACGCTTTCTCGGATTATCCAATGATAGGATTGGAAGAAGTCCGTCGGCAAATCTGGTTCGCCGTTGCGGCCCTGATCGCAACGACCGCGTTGGCGGTTGGGCTGTTGGTGGGGGCGCGTCACCTGGAGTATGAGAATCGCTTCCGTGCTCAGGAGGAGGGCACTCGCGCGCTGGCTGGCTGTCTGGAATCGAACGTATTCCGGCATTGCCGGGTGGTGGCGGAGCGGTTGGCAGGTTCGCCGGCGGTCGTGGACGTTGCCAGCGGCGTGGCTCCGGAGGGGGATCTGGATGCGATGCTGGTTCTGGAGACGGCGGGGCGGGCGTTGGAGGCGTCGCTGGTCTACGTGCTCGATCATGAAGGTACCGTCGTTGCGTCCACGTTATACGACGGTGGCAAGACGGTGGTGGGGGAGAACTACGCATTCCGCCCGTACTTCCGGGAGGCCTTGGCGGGCAAGCCGTGCTTGTATCCGGCGATTGGAGTAACGACGGGCGTGCGTGGTTTGTATTTCAGTACGCCGGTGCGGCGGGCGGATGATCAGGCCCCGCTCGGGGTCCTGGTGGTCAAGGGCACGTTTGAGAGTATTGATCGTCGGCTGGGCATGTTGTCACGTCAGGCTGCGCTGGTTTCCGGAGATGGCATTGTGCTGGCGTCGAATGAGCCGGACTGGGTGTACCGGTCGGCGCGGCCTCTGTCGGAGGAGCAGCGGGAGCGGCTGGTCGAAAGCCGACAGTTTGCCGACAAGCCGCTGAGTCCGCTGTGTGTGGATCTCAGCCAGTCAAGCCTGGTTGTTGGTGGTGTGCCTCTGACGGTCAGCCGGGCGCCGTTGAGTATTGCTGGCTGGTGGGTGGTGACGCTGGAGCGTGCCGACGTACCGGGAACGCTGACCAGGACGCAGGTGCAGGTGTTGGGTTTTGGGACGGCGTTTGCGGCGTTGTTGTTGTGTGCGGTGGCGTTGTTGGCGATCAGTATTGCGCGTCGCCAACGGGCGGAGATGGCGCTGCGTCTGGCGAACGATACGCTCGAATCGCGTGTGGCAGAGCGTACGCGGGCGTTGAAAGAGTCGAATGGGGAGCTCAAGGCGGAGATTGCCGAACGTCGTTGCATTGAGAGGAAGCTGCGTGAATCGGAGCAGCGTCTGGCTGAGATCATAGACTTTCTGCCGGACGCGACTTTCGTCATTGACCGGGATGGTCGCGTGACCGCGTGGAACAAGGCGATGGAGCAGATATCGGGCGTGTCGGCGTGCGACATGCTGGGCAAGGCTGACAAAGGGCAATCGCTTGCGCTCTATGGTGAGCCGCGTCCCGTGCTGGCTCACTACGTGCTCGAGCCCGATGAGGCCATCGCTCGGTATTACCCCTCGATCGAGCGCTGGGGTGAAGGGTTCGTGGTGGAATGCGAGGTGCCCTACATGGTGAACGGGCCGCGTTTCGTCTGGGCCGCCGCCCGGCGCCTCTACGATGAGCAGGGCAACGTTCAGGGTGTAATCGAGTCGATTCGCGATATCACCGATCGCAAGCAGGCCGAGCGCGAGTTGCAGGCGGCCAAGGAACGGGCCGAAGCAGCTACTCAGGCCAAGAGCGATTTTCTGGCCAACGTGAGCCACGAGATCCGGACGCCGATGACGGCTATTCTGGGGTTTGCCGAGACGCTGGCGTCCGGCTGTCAGGGGCAATGTGCGTTTGGACGTGGAGAATACCGCGAGCAGGTGCAGACCATACGGCGCAACGGCGAACACCTGATGCAGGTGATTAACGATGTTCTGGATCTGTCCAAGATCGAGGCCGGCAAGCTCGATGTGGAGCAGATTCGCTTTTCACCGATACAACCGGTGGCTGACGTGATAACGCTACTACGCTGTCGCGCCGAGGAGCGTGGTCTGAGTTTGGAGGTGCATTACGCTACGAGTGTTCCCGAGACGGTTCTCGGGGACCCGACGCGTTTGCGTCAGATTCTGCTGAACCTGGTTGGGAACGCGTTGAAGTTCACGGAAACGGGCGGTGTGCGTGTGCAGATACGTTTGTTGCCGCCGGCCGGTCCACGTGGCCAGGCGCCTGAAGACGCCGGGCGGATGCTCGAGTTTGCCGTGATCGACACGGGGGTTGGTATGTCTGTCGAGCAGATGCAGCATCTGTTTGCTCCGTTCACCCAGGCTGACAGCTCGATCTCGCGGCGTTTTGGTGGCACGGGTCTAGGATTGACGATCAGTCAGCGTCTGGCGCGGATGCTGGGCGGAAGGATTACTGCGGAGAGCACTCTCGGAGGTGGCAGCACTTTCCGGGTGACCGTTGCCATCGGGTCGCTCGACGGTGTGCGTCTGCTCGACGCCGACGGGATCGCCCACATGGAGCGGGTCGAGGGGAAGTGTGCGAATGATGCAGCGATCGTTGACCAGCTTTCGTGTCGAATTCTGCTTGCTGAGGACGGCCCGGACAATCAGCGACTCCTGAAGCACCTGCTCGGGAAGTATGGGGCGGCCGTGACGGTGGTCGAGAACGGAGCGGAGGCTGTGGAGGAGGCGCAGGCCGCCCGGCACTCCGGCGAGCCGTACGACCTCATTTTGATGGACATGCAGATGCCAGTTCTGGACGGGTATAGTGCGACGCGCGAGCTTCGCCGTGCTGGGTACACTGGGGCGATTGTTGCTCTGACGGCCCACGCGATGTCCCAGGACCGCGAGCGTTGCCTGGCGGCCGGCTGCGACGATTACATCAGCAAGCCGATTGATCGGGCACAATTGGTTAGCGTGATCCGGGCGCAGACTAACCCAGCGATCGCGTCGGCCTCCAACTGATTCCACTTTCAAGTAATTGGGGGAAACCCGGGTAATCACCCGGTACACGTTGTCGTGCGCGGTTCGTATTATCCTGCGAGAAGGCCATTCGCCCCGGCGGCGCCGTCGGGAACGGCTTGGGCCTGGCTGCCGACAGTCAGCGATCGTGATTGATGTACCGGCGGATGGTGGGTGAATGAGTTTTGAAAGAGCGACCCGACGCTGTTGAGTAGGCCCATTGAGAGGTCCAGCCTTTCTGAGGCTGGTTGTGGGTCAATCTGGCGGCGTTGCCAACGAAGGAGGTCTGATGGGGGAGCCGATCAGCATAGTTCTGGTCGACGACCACGCCCTGATCCGCGAAGCGCTGCGCTATCGGCTGGGACAGCATCCCGACCTGAAGGTTGTCGATGATGTGTCCTGTGCCGACGATGCCATCTTGAGCGTGGTCCAGCACCAGCCTGATATCGTCATCATGGACATCGACATGCCCGGCATGTTGCCGTTTGAGGCGGTCGGTATCATTCGCCAGCGTTGCCGGGAGACGCGGCTGATTTTCCTGAGCGAGTGTGCCAGCGTTTTCTGCATAGAACAGGCATTGGAATGCGGCGCCTGGGGGTATCTGACCAAGTTGGAGTCGGCTGACAGATTGATCAGCGCCATCCACGCCGTGCGGAGCGGTCGCCCGTGTTTTGCCCCGGAGGTGCAGGCACGATTGGTGGTAGATGGGGACGGTGTTCGGCTTCGGCCGGGCTCGCGCACAGGCATGGCCACACTGACGCCGCGCGAGCTCGAGGTGCTGCGCTACATTGCTCGCGGCCTGTCACAAAAAGCAGTGGCGGAGGTGATGCACCTGAGCCCGAAGACCATCAGCTTTCACATGACGTCGCTGATGAACAAGCTTGATATTCACGACCGCGTCAGACTGGCCCGTTTTGCTATCCGCGAAGGGCTGGTCCAGCCTTGACGTGGGTTTCCGGGACTCGGGCCGATCTCAGAACAGCTCGCGGTAGGCTTCGAGTGCGTCGGGGTTCTTGAGCGCGTCCTTGTTCGGCACGTCTTGCCCGTGGATCATTCGCCGAACGGCCATTTCCACCTTTTTGCCGCTGATCGTGTAGGGAATCTCCGGCACTTGGCGAATGTGCTTTGGCACGTGGCGCTTCGTGGCGCCCGCGGCGATTGCCGCCTTGATCTTCTTACGCAACTCGCTGTCCAGCTCCAGTCCGGGGCGTAACACGACGAAGAGCGCGACCTCCACGTCATCGTCCGGCGTGTCCTTGCCGATGACGATGCTGTCTACAATCTCCGGTAGTCCCTCGACCACACGGTAGATCTCGGCGGTGCCAATCCGCACGCCGCCCGGGTTCAGTGTGGCGTCTGACCTGCCATAGACGATCACGCCGCCGGTGTCGGTGACCTCGATCCAATCGCCATGGCGCCAGATGTCGCGGCCCGGGTAGAACTCGAAGTAGGCTCCGCGATATTTTGCGTCGTCAGGATCGTTCCAGAAACATACCGGCTGTGACGGGAACGGTGCGCAACACACAAGCTCACCCTTCTCGCCGACCAGTTCGCTGCCATTATCACCCCAGGCCTGTACGTCCATTCCCAGCCCGCGGCACTGCACCTCGCCGGCGTACACCGGCAACATCGGGTTGCCCAGGATGAAGCATGAGATGATGTCCGTCCCGCCGCAGATCGACGCCAGTTGCAGATCCGTCTTCACGTTGTCGTAGACCCACTCGAACAGCTCGGCGCTGAGCGGCGAGCCGGTCGAGCAGATGCAGCGCAGCTCGGCCAGGTCGTGATCGCGGCCGGGGTGCAGGTCGGCCTTCTGACAGGCGGCGATGTACTTGGCGCTGGTGCCGAAGATGTGCATGCGCGTCTGCTCGGCAAACTCCCACAGTCGGTCCATCGTCGGAAAGGCCGGGTTACCTTCGTAGAGCACGAGCGCCGCGCCGACGCCGAGCCCGCTCACCAGCCAGTTCCACATCATCCAGCCGCAGGTGGTGAAGTAGAAGATGCGCTGGCCGGCGCGGAGGTCGCAATGCAGCATGAGCTCTTTCAGGTGTTGCGCCAGCGTTCCGCCGTGGCCGTGGACGATGCATTTCGGCACGCCGGTCGTTCCGGACGAATACATGATGAACAGCGGATGATCGAAGGGGACCTCTTCGAAGGTCAGCTCGGGCACGGGGCCGTTCGCCGGCCCGAGGAAATCGCGCCACAACACCGCCTGGCGTAAGGGTGACAGATCGGGTCGTTCGTCCAGGAATGGCACGACGATCACTTTGCGCACGCTGGGCAACTGCGGCAGCATTTCGGCCACGCGCTCAAGCGTCGGGAAGCGTTTGCCGCCGTAGGAGTAGCCGTCGGTGACGACCAGTACGGTCGGCTCGATTTGGCCGAAGCGGTCGAGCACGCCGCGCACGCCGAAGTCGGGCGAGCATGACGACCAGGCGGCCCCGATGCTGGCGGCGCCGAGCATGGCGATGATGGTTTCGGGGATGTTGGGGAGGAATCCGCCGACGCGATCGCCGCGTTGCACGCCGGCGGCCCGCATCGCGGCGGCACAACGGGCGGCTTCGGCGCGCAGCTCTCGATGTGTCAGGCGACCCTGGTGCGTATGGGTTTCGTTGTCATAGATGATGGCATCGTTGTCGTCGTCGAAGCGCAGCAGGTGGCGGGCATAGTTGAGCTGCATGCCGGGGAACCACTTGGTGCCGAGCATGCCGGAGCCGCTGCGCGGCGTTGAGGCCGGCTGGGAGGGTCGGATCTCGGCGAAATCGACGAGTTCCTGCCAGAACAGATCGGCGTGGTCGATGGCCCAGCGTCGCAGGGTTTCCCACTGCGGGGTGAAGCCGTGCTTGGCGGCTGCCTGGGACATGAACGCGTGCATCTGAGACGCCTGGGCGCGCTGGGGAGTGGGTTTCCAGAGTAGTTTGGGTTCAGCCATCGGTCCGATTCCTCCGCGTAACAAGTGTTCGCAGCAGGATTGTCGGGTGTTAGCGGCACGCGGTCAACGCTTCGCCGTCCGGCGGGATCGGCGAGCGTGGCAGGCTGTGTCGATCTTGTCTGGGGCGATCCAAGCCGGTACCGTAAAGGGAAGGAGGCTGAGCTGCATTAGTCGGGCTGCAGCAACAGGAATGTGCGCCGGGGAGTTAGTATGCGCGCCAGACCAGCGGTTTGATGATGCTGGTTTCGGATACAGGGTATGCTGGATTAATCATCAGCACAGGCCGCACGGCTTGGTACGGGGCGCCTGAAGCTGCGCCCGCGTCCGCTTCTGTTAGATGTTTCACGCTCCGCAGGAGCCGACAAGGAGACTCCATGATTCGCACTTCATTCTCGGAGTTACAGCATCCCGCGAAAATGTTGATTCTGCCGATCGTGAGTGCGATCGGATCGGCGGCGCTGGACTTCCTGCTGGCGCGCATATGGCCGGAGTACCAGGGCAACGTTGCATTGGCGATCATCCTGGGTAGTGCGTTCGGCTTGCTTTACCTGTTTTACGTTACGGCCACACGAGTTGACCAGAGACTCAAGAGTCAGACTTCATTTGTTCCACTGGCGCACGAGGACCTGGGCGCTGCGGGGCCAGTGGTGGCATCGGTGAACGACATTCTCGCGACGATCGGACACGAAGGGCAGAAGGAGCAGCGTGACCGGCTGCTGCTGGTGGCCGAGTGCGTATTCAGCGGCGTACAACGGGAATTCGCCGATGGCGAGGTCCGTATCTTCACCGAGAGTGTGACGGACGATCGCATCCGCCGGCTGTTGATCAGCGCTGCTGAGCATGCCCACACGGTCTACGCCACCTGCCATTCGAAGATGGACGAATTCTGGTGTGAGCCGCGGGTCGGTCCCGACTATCTGAAGCTGAATACGGAGATGCTCGATGCCGCTGAGCGGCATGGTCACCGTCCACATGTGGAGCGGGTCTTTTCGGTTGAGGGCTCGCTTCAGAACTGGTGGGAGAATGATGTTAAGAAGTGCGAGGTTATTCGGATACTGGAGAAGCAGGGCTGCGATTGCTACGTTGTGCCTGCCAGCCGCTTTAACGACCCAAAATTGAATCAGGAGGACGTGTTTCTGATGTTGGGGGAAGAAGAGCGTCCCTTCCTGGGGCTCGAGTGGCAGTTGGATGGCTCTGGGGCGCCGCTCTACATCCGGGTGATTCACGATGCGGGCAAGCTGCGTGACCGGTTGGCGAATTATCGCCTGGCGCGTGGCTTGGCGGAGCGTGTGGACCTGGGCGAGATCGACGTTCAGTCGGCGCCAAACAACATCACCGAGGCCTATGAGAACATCGAGCGGATGTCACTGGAGTACCTGACCGAGAACTCGGTCCGTTACCTGCGTAATCGGAGTGACTCGACCCAGCGGATCGCCGATTACTGGGACGGCTTGGCGACCACTATCGTGCGACCGCCTGCCAGCACGACGAAACTCTTTGAGGAGCAAATCGCGTCCCAGTGGCCGAGCGGTGACGGTCCGCGGCGCGTGGCCCTACTGGGTTGCACCCCGGAAACGCGCGAACTGGCGCACCGCCGTTGTCGGAATGCCGAAGTGCACGTTATCGATCTCGCTCCGCACATGTACAAGGCCATGACCAGGCTGCTCAAGAGTAGCGGCGGCGAGTTTTCGGTCGAGCGTGAGAAGCTTCTCCGCGAGAACTGGCTCTGCCTGCATCGACTGGGCCGCTACGACCTGATCATGGGCGTTGATGTTGTCAATATGATCCCGCATAAGCGCAGGCACATGTTCATCGAGGGGCTGTACTCGGCCCTGGCTCCAGGCGGATTGCTCCTTCTGCAAACGGTCTGCGCGCGCGACACTACTCCGCGGTTCCAGTTCGTTGCCGGCAACCCGCGGGCCTACGTAGAGCGATTCGTTACTGGCGAGCTGGGCCAGAATCGGAATCATCACGATCTTTTCGTGGACATCGCCTTCGGGCTCGAGCCGGCGACGCTCGAGCACCCGATCCTCAGCCTGCCCGACGCCTACGACCTGGTCAACGATTACTACACCTGCAACGAGCGTTTTCGCGAGTTTGCCCAGACGGTGCGAGACACTTATCACCAGTGCAACAGCCGATTGAGTTTGTTCAAGCCGGATAAGCTGCACCCGTCGAGTCTCGAAAACGATTCCGACTGTGAGCTGATACCGCCGACGTCGTGCCAGTCCAACGGCCTTGAATTCACCAAAGACATGTACGTCCATGGCCTGCGCAAGAAGGGTCGCACGCCCGTCGGCGCTCCTGCCTAAGCGCCGCCCATGTGCTTTGCTACGCTGGTACGCACTGACGTGCGACACTGATGCCGGCGGCCTCAATCGCCGGTGAAATTGAGCTGGAAGGTCGCGAAATCGGGGAGTGCTACGTCCTCGTTGTCGTCCAGGTCGAAGCATGCGCAGCCGGTTGTCACGCTGATACCGGGGCCGGTCAGGCAATTCGCCATATCAATGAAATCGACGATGTCGACGAAGCCGTTGTAATCACAATCGCCCGGGCCCGGGGCCGTTACGCTCACCTGCAACTGGGCCATCACCTCCGGCGGGCACTTGCTGTTGTTGTTCCACAGGTCGTACAGCTCCTGCCCCTTGGTGTTGGTCGTGTTGCGATCGCGGAGGAACTCGACGAATTCCTTGCTGGTGCTCTGGTAGTAGAGCGTGACCTGGGCCGTGGTCGCGCCGGCTGGCACTGCGTAGAGGCTGTCGTCCCAGTACTGCCCATCGGGATAGGAGTAGCCCACGTGGCCGCCGCCGAAGCTTTCGTAGGCTGCGTTGGTGAATCCGCGCGGCGGAATGCGATTGTCGTGGTACACCTTGTTGTTCAGCACGAAGTGGAACGATGGGCCGGGCTCTTCGCCGGCGATGCTGGCTACGTCCTCGTCCAGCCCGGGCTCGATGTGGTAGATCTTTGCCTCTTCGGTGACGGTTAGCTCGCCCGTGTCGTAATCGTACGGAGCCGACTTGCCGACCAGGTTCATCTCGGCGTTGTAGAACTGGACGTTGATCCAGATCCGCCGGCCTTCCGGATAGCCGGAGGGGAGTTTGTGGCCGGTGTTGTTTGTTACCGTCACCTTCAATTCCGGACCTTCCTGGACGGCGCTGACCTCGGCGGCGTTCTGGAGCATGTAGCGTGCCCGATCTACGCCGGACTGGATGGCGGCCGCATCAACGTCGTCGGGGAACAGCGTTGGAAGCAGGCTGGGGTACCAGATGCTGCCGCCGGTCAGGTCGTGCAGTGGCAGGTCGTCGCGCACGGGCGGCGAGCCGAAGTTGCAGCCCTTAACTCGTAGCGGCCGCCCTGCCGCATTCTCCAGGACACTTAGAGTTTGAACGCTACGAGTTCGTCGAAAACGCTCTAACACCGGGGCGCGACGTCGCGCGACAGTCGGCATCGCAAGCGGGATGGGTAAGGGGGGCGATCCGAGCGTTGGTCGGGTGGTCTTATAAGGTTGGTCCCCATAGCGGATTGCGCCGCATTGGGTTGGCGGCGGGGGCGGACGGATGGGGTGTGAATGGTGGCTCGGCGGGGGTGATTTGGGGGTTTTCTTGCGTTTGGGACGCGGAGGTTTTAAATTATCGGTAACGCTCTGGGGATATGACGCCGCAGGCAACTGCAAGCGGAGCGTGTTCCCTTCTTCGGCGGGGCAGTGACGAGGCGGAAGGCGGGGCGGGTGAACGCCGTTCCGTAACCAGTTTCGGGCGATGTACTGGCGTGGCCGAGAGCGGGAGTCGATCGCGGATCGCAAGCACGTCGGAGAGTCGGTGTGGCCGACAGAGTGATCCAGATGAAGACCTGTCCATACTGCGCCGAGTCAATCCTGCCGCAGGCGGTGAAGTGCAAGCATTGTGGGATGATGCTGCACGCGACAGGGCGGACGCCGGCGGATACGCTGGACATCGCCAAGACGTTGCCGCTGATGACGATCTTCCCCGGCAAGCTGTTGGCGGAGCGTTATCGGATCGAGCGGCACCTGGGCGGCGGGGGGATGGGGGAAGTGTGGCAGGCGTGCGATACCGAGCTGGACGACATGGCGATGGCCATCAAGGTATTGCCGGCCGAGCTGGCGCGCCACCAACGCAGCGTCGATGCACTCAAACGCGAGGCGGCCATCGCGCTGCGGCTGACGCACGGGAGCATTCGGCGGCTGCACCACTTCCATTCGCAGGGCGAGATCAAGTTCCTGGTGATGGAATACATCGACGGGGAGACGCTGGAAGAGCGGCTGGACGGGCTGGCTGAGCGGCGGATGACGTTCGAGCAGGTGTTGCCGATTGCGCGGCAGATCGCCGACGGGTTGGATTATGCCCACACACTGCAACCGCCGATCCTGCACCGCGATATCAAGCCGTCGAACATCATGGTGACGCGCAGCGACACGGCGTTGCTGGTCGACTTTGGGATTGCGCGGGAGCTGAAGGACTCGCTGAGTCACGTGACGGGCGGGCAGACGTCGGGGACGTTGCTGTATATGTCGCCGGAGCAATTCGCGGGGCAGAGTCCGGGTGTGGCGTCAGACGTGTACTCATTTGCGGCGACGGTTTATCACTGTCTGGCGGGGCACGCGCCGTTTTATCAAGGGGCGCTGGGGCATCAGATTCTGCACGCGGCTCCGGCGGAGCTGGCCCACGTGCCGGCGCATGTGAACACGGCGCTACAACTGGGGCTGGCGAAATCGGTGGACGAGCGGCCGCGGTCGGCCGGCGAGTTGATACGTTTGCTGGAGCAGCCGGAGGCCTGCCAGGAATATCGGACGACGGCTCCGGTGCAGGTGGCGCAAACGGACGACGATGCGGTGTCGCCGGAGACGCAGGCGGACCAGCTTCTGGCGGAAGCACGTGATATTGCGACGAAGGCCGGCATCAATCTGGGGAACAATCCGCGGCACCTGGTTAGTGAGCGTCGGCGGGCGGCGGCGCGCCGGGGGTTGAAGCGTGTACGGGCGGCGCTGCGAATCGATCCGCAGAGTGCCGTTGCGCTGGTGATGAAGGAGCGGTTCGAGGCGTGGAGTCGGCTGCCGAGTCGGCTGTCGATCAACCTGTCGGGGGCGTTGCGGATGCAACTCGTCCTGGTTCAGCCGGGCAGTTTTATCATGGGGACGAGCGAGTCGGCGGCGGGGTTCGAGGATGCCCGGCCGGCGCACGAGGTGCGTATCGGGCGGACGTTCTATATCGGTCGTACGCCGGTGACGCAGGCACAGTGGTTGGCGGTTATGCCGGACAATCCGAGCCGGTTTCGGGGGGACGAGTTGCCGGTGGAGTCGATCAGTTGGCACGCGTGCCAGGCGTTTTGTGAGCAGTTGAACAGCCAGACGGCGTTACGTGTGCGGCTGCCGAGCGAGGCGGAGTGGGAATACGCCTGTCGGGCGCTGGCGGCCGATCGCGACTCGGACAATCCGTCGGCAGATCTGGATGCGCGGGCGTGGCACGCGGAGAATTCGACTGGCCGGACGCAGGTCGTCGGCCAGAAACGAGCCAATCGCTGGGGGCTGCACGACATGCTGGGGAACGTGTGGGAATGGTGCCTGGACTGGTACGCGGCGGATTACTACACCGCGGGCCCGCAGGAAGACCCCGCGGGCCCGGAACAGGGCGTGGCGCGCGTGCTGCGCGGCGGGTCGTGGGCATGTGGGGCGGGTACGTGTCGGGCGGCGCGGCGCGGCTTTGGCATGCCGCATATGCGTACCATGACGACCGGCCTGCGCGTGGTGGTGCAGCCGCCTTGATCAGATCCGCAAATGAAATTGGGAGCGACACGGGCAGAGTTCGAGAGAGGATCGGAGGTTATACGGATGAGTGGAATGAGTCCGGCCGGTGGGTTGAGAGGTGTTGCGGCGTGCGGGCGGTGGCCCGTTTTTGTGGTGGCAGGTGTGCTGGCGATCGCGCTGCCCGGCTGCGAAACGGTGCAGCAAAAAGAAGAGATGGAGGTGTGGAAGGCCGACTGTAAACAGCGGTTGGATACGCTCGATCAGCGCTATGATGAACTGCTGAAGAAGTGCAACGACGCCGTGGCGGAACGGGACAAACTGCGTGAGCAAGTGGATGAGATGGAAGCTTCGGAAAAGAAGCGGAACGATGAGTTTGCGGAGTTACAGAGAAATACTGAGAAGAAGCAGAGCAACCTGGTGTCAGAGGTCAGGAGCGAGGTCAACGCTAACCTGAACAAGGCGATCACGACGTACGGGGAGCGGGAACAGGATCTGAGAGTGCAGGTGTCGTCGCTTAAAGATAAGTTCACGACGTTGGAGGGGGAGTTCAATGATGTCAGGAGCGATTTCGCCGGCCACAAGGCCGAGATCCAGCAGCGTCAGAACGAACTTCAGCAGGAGTACAGGGATCATTTGCAGCGGGTGGCTGCGTCGTACAAACACCTGTTGGACGAGCTTCGGAGTCACTACGCGTTGTGCAAGAGCAGCCTGTCTAGTTGCCATGGGGATGTGGTTGATGCCAACAAAAAGATTGCGGGGGCCGTGGCGGAGATCACGGAGCAGTTGGGCACGACGCGGGAGCAGTTTGAGGAATCGCTTGAGGCTCTGGGGACGATGATCGACAAGGCCGGAGACAGTGTGCGGGAGGAGGCGAATAAACTGCCGCAGTCGGCGCCGGTTGGCAAGGAGCTCGGTCAGTGATTCGGAAGCTTGGAATTCTGGCGATTGTGGGGCTGGCTGGCGTGCTGATGCTGACGTCGGCCGGGTGCCAATCGCCGCAGATGAACCTGGCGCCGGCGGCACCGGCGGCGGGTGTACAGATCATCGAGTTGGACAGCAGCGCGTTTCCGCAGATGAGTTTGACGGTGCGGGCGCGTGGTGCAGATGGCCACGCGCCGGCCGACGAGCGGTCGCTCGTTGTGCAGGAGTCCAGCGGTAATAAGAACGTGGAGCTGGACGGGCTGGAATGCACGGCCTACTTGCAGTGGTCGAGTCAGCCGATGGCGCAGGTGGCGGTGCTGCTCGATGCGCAGCGGACGCTACCGGTGGAGCAGATGAGCGCGTTGGTCAGCGCGTTGCCGGGGGCGTTTAAGCGCAATCCGCCGGTGACGTGTTCGCTGGCGCTGTGCGGCAGCACGCCGGCGAGTGAACCGTTGAAGTTTCATCCGCGTGGGAGTTGGCGGCGGGTTTTCGCGGAGTTGCGACCGGCGCAGCCGCTGCGAACGCCCGTGTTTGACGCACTGGCGGCGGCACGGGGCGAGCTGGCCGATGCGGCCAAGGGAAACGCCGTTCGGCCGGCGGCGATCGTGTTGCTCACCGGCGGTCCGCCGCGGGGTGTGCAGGCGGACGTTGAGGCCGCCCTGAACGTGCTGAACGATCTTCAGCAGGCATACATTCCGGTAATCGTCGTGGAGTTTGCGCCGCAGAGTGCATATGCGACGACCAGCACGCAAGGCGGCAGTTCCGGCACCGCCATGCCGGCCGCGCCGACTCCGCCGGCGTGGAAGGCGGTGGCGCAGAACACCGGCGGGTACTGGGTGGATGCGCGGGACGGGATACAGCCCGGCCACGTTGCCGATCGGGTGTGTGCCGCCCTGAACCAATACTGGCATATCGAGTACACGTCGACGCGGGTGAATCCGAACCACCGGCAGGCGGAGGTCAAGGTCAGTCTGAACACGGGCAAGCGTCAGGCGCACGACGCGGCGACGTACGAAGTCGCCACCCAGAAGCTGGTGGACGAGTTGGTCAAAGACCTGCGTCCGAAGCTGGAGCGGAAAGCCGAGCAGTTGCCGATGGACATCGGCCGAGCCGGCTTTTTGTATCGAAACATCAACTTGAGGCTTAAGCAGGCCGAGCTGGAGCTACAGAACAACGGGGACCCGACCGTAGCGCTGTCACAGCTCGGGGCGAACGACGCCGGCTTGGCGAAGGGGCTTGAGGATAGCGTCGACGAACTTATTTCGATCTGGCTGGAGGAGCATAGCGGGGCGGAATATCGCGGCAAACGACTAAGGGCGGCTGAACTGAAGCGGGAGTATGAAGGGAAACAGGCGGTCTACGCCGACCTGACCGTCTGTAGCCGGAAGATGTCGGACATCGACCGGTTGCGGGGGGAACTGCGCGAGCAGATCGATGGGGCGGCGCCGGGCAAGCGGCCTGCGGGGCGGCCGATTCACGAGGTCTGGGCCGGTGCGTGGAAGCAGCGTGCGTGTGTGTTGTGTGCTCGGGCCGAGAGACTTCAGCGTTTGCTAACTCCGTATCGGCTGGGCCGCCATCCTGACCAGATCGCGGGGAGTTTCGAGGTTCTCGGCACGCTCTGGGCTGGGTGGGTGAAAAAGCCGGAGTTGAGGGCGAAGTACTTCAATCGGGTGGTGCAGACGTTGCAAGTGCAATACGACGAGACCCCGGCATCTGTATCGGTGCCGGACGAACTCGCGATCTGGCATGCGGATTTGGGAAACGTCGCTGAGCCGAGTGTCGATGCGTGGAATTATTACTTGCTGCTGGGGCGCATTGATCGATTTGCGCAGAAGACGGCGGATGCGGCGGATCACTTCATTGACGCCCTGAAGCATCCGCCGGCCGAGCGTCCGCTGAGTGTCGAACAGGTTCGCGAACTGCTCGGGGTGTTGCTGGACGGCAAGCGACCGCAAGAGGCGCTGGACCTGTTGAGTGGCGACCTGGTTTCTGCTGATGAGCGCTGGCAGTTCGCCGATAACTACGTCACCATCGGTAACATCTTCGCGGACGATCGAAGTTGGGAGAAGGCTCGCGAGGCTTACGAGACGGCCGCCCAATTGAAGCCGGACAGTCCCACGTTTGTCATTGCCAAAGTGGGAATTGCGGAGACGTGGAATGATGTCCAGGGGCAGCAGGAGCAGCCCTATTGTGAAGCGGCGCGCGTGCTGACGAACCATCCTGAGTTGCTGGCCGACCCGGACCACCGGGCGCGCCTGAAACGGGTGGCTAGTCTGCTTGTCAAGTTGGCGGGCGACGTCGCCGGACAGCGGCGGCATGACCGGGCGGACCTCGCGCGCGAATATGCGACGGCGTTGCTCAAGTGCGATCTGGATGACACGGCGCGCTGCTCCATATTGAGATTGCGGGCCGACGCTTACGACCTGGCAGATGAGAAACTGAAAGCCACGGAAGATCACCGGCAGGCGGATGCACTGGAGCGGTCAGCCGCGGCGAAACAGTCAGCGCCGGCGGACGTGAAGGTGCCGGCCGACGTGAAAAGGTCGGCCGATTCGTTGGATGGTGAGGTTGAGCACTGATTTATGAGCACGTTTCCGGGCTATCGCGTGGTTGCGAAGAGTGCCACCGGCACGCTGTGCGAGGTGTATCGCGCGGAGCGTGTCGCCGATGGGCACGCCGTAAGCGTGACTGCGCTGCGTCCCGAGTTGCACAACGATGCGCTGATTGTCAGCGCGTTTCGACAGCAGGCCCGGCTTGCGCAGCAGTTGCAGCATCCGAACATCGCCCATGCGCTCAGTGAGGATGATGCAGCGTGCGACCAGGCCGATCGGCTGTGGTATGCGCATGAGTTGGTGGCTGGCCCGCCGCTCGCCGAACGATTGGCAGCGGGTGACGCGGCTCGGTCGCAGCCCACGAACGAGGAGATTTGCCGGATCGCGTTACAGCTTTGTGCCGCCTTGCATTGTGCTCACACGCACGAGCCGACGATTCTGCACGGTGGTCTGACGCCGCGCACGGTGTTCATCCCGGACGATGCGGATGTGCGGCTGGTTGGTTTTGGGGTGCCGGTGTCGGCTGAGGATGGGGCGGCGGCCCCGCCGGCGCTGGGCTGCACGGCCTACTTGTCGCCGGAGCAGGTTCACGCCGGCACGATTGAGCCGCGCAGCGATCTGTACAGCCTGGGTGCGACGCTGTACGCGCTGGCTACCGGGCGGGCGCCGACGGACGCCGGGACGGAGGCGCCGGAGTCGGCCCAGCCGCTCTATCCACAAGCCGCACCGCGGACGCTGCGCCCGGATCTGCATCCGGAGCTTGATCAGCTCATTCTGCGATTGCTGGCGGTTGATCCGCAGGAGCGGCCGCGGGACGTGGCGGCCGTCCGCCGTGATATTGAGCGCATCGCCGCCGACCTGGAACATGGTGGAGCGGCGCTGGCCGGTACACGGGGCGGGTCGGCTGCGAGTGTGGCGGCCGCGCCGGCTAGTAGGGTGGCGGCGCGGTCCGCGGGACGTGACAAGCGCGTGCGGCGCAAAGCACAGCGTAGTCCGTTACGGCGCTGGACGCAGCGAGTGGTCACAACGCTGGTGCTGCTGGTGTTGCTGGCTTTGTCGCTGGTAGTACAGAGCTACCGTTTCCCGCAAATTGCAGAATACCTGCCGCCGGAGGTGGTGGCGGTGCGCGATTGGGCCGTGAACGAACTGACGCCGCTGACGCCGGTGCCGACGCCGTCGCTGGAGCCGATTCCGTCGCAGCTCGAACTGTTGGCCGATGCTTTGCAGAAGAATGGGGACGAAGCAACGGCGAAACTCGACCAGGTCGCGGCTTTCACGGAGTATTTCCGCACGTGGCCGACGACCAATGTTCGCCGCCGGCTGGCCCAGTCGCTCGGTGACGTTGGGGTGCCGAGTGATGATGATGTGTTCGCAGCGGCAGGCCAGCCGACGAGTTCACAACCTGTGGTCGATTCGCCGGTGGATCAGTTGATCGTGGCGACCTCGCGGGCGCTGCTGAATCAGGCGATTGAGCAAGACAATCTGGCCGGGGCAGGCCGCTACTTCGCGGCGTTTTACGCGCTTCACGCCAGTCAGCTTCGCATCCTGGATGCTGCGCAGCGGGACCGTTACCTGGAGAACTGGGTCTGGCCGCTGGAAGAAGAGGTGATCGATCATGCGCCGCCGAAAGTGCTCCAATCCTGGACGCGTGGCGGCAGGCTTCCCGGGCCGGAGTTCTTCTGCTCGGCGCTGGTCCGGGTCGATCGAAATGGGCCCGATTACCTGGTGCCGGCCCTGTACATCAGCGAGCAGAACCACGGCCAACGCGCGGTTGACGAGTCTGGCAGTGACCCCGCGGGCAGCGACAACGGCCTCAGCTTTGACGAGGCCCGGAAACTGGTGGAACGAATCGGCACTGATCTACCCACGCTGCTGGATTGCCTTGCGCTGGCCGAACGTCGCACGGGCAACACAGACTCTACCGAGCGCGAGTGGTTCCAGCCGGGCAAGCAGGTGCAGCCGGCTACTGAGAGCGGCGCCGCGGCCCGGCCGGGCGATCCGCAGCGAGTGACCAAATCGCTGTCGACGAAGCGCACCGGTGCCGGCCTGTACTATTTCCCCGACCCGCAGAGTGATGGCGCTACGGCCCTCTGCGAATGGGCAGAGGTCGATCCCGTGTTGCTCGGGGAAGCGGACGCGAACGGGCCGGTGCCGTTCAGAGTTGGCGCGGCCGAACAGAAAAAATGGCTGGCGTCAGGCAACCTGACCTCAGACGACGGCGGCAGCGCTTTCTACATGCGTTTCCGCTACTGCCTGCGACTCGCGGACGTAATTCGGCTGGACTTCCCGGCCACTAATCCGCCGGTGCCCTCGCTCTCGCCGACGAATCAGCCGAACGATTAATCTCCTGATTGCCAAACTACAGCGGTTGGCCGCAGTGTTCGCAGAACTTGGCGCGGCGGGGCACTTTCCTGTTGCAGTGCCGGCAGATGATGATGACATTTGTGTCGCCGCCGGTGACGACGGTTGGCGAACCCTCTCCGGGCATGACGACGTTGTGCGTTGAGTCGTTCGGGCGGGCCCGCTCGCCGGCGACCTTGCCCATCTGTTCGAGCCCGAGTTGCATGATCCGTTCCATGCGATCCGCGTAGCTTTCGCTGGTCGCGCGCTGATCGGCCAGTTGCTGCTTCAACTGCGCCAGCAGATCTTCTGACACCTTACCATCGGCGATGTACTTCTCAGCGAGCGTTCGGGCCGCGTCTGGCGACGTTGCGGCCGCCACCGCCAGCAACTGTTCGGGTGACATACCTTTCTGAAGGCGGAATTGCTCGAGTTGGAGAAGTTGCTCGCCGGCCGGCCCGTCGACGATGGCGATCAACGCCTGGGCGTCCGCCTTGCTGAAAGCCTCCACCTCTTTGACGCGGCGCTCGGTTGCGCTGTCGGCCTCGCGCATGCTGCGCTGCGACTCACGGTCCAGCTCCTCCTGATCGATGTCCTTCCGACGTTCGAGCAGATCCAGCCCGTCGCGCGCTTCGCGCACGTCCTGTTCATGATCCAGCCGGCGGATGCGCATCTGGATCTCGGCCT
The DNA here is from genome assembly GCA_963666925.2 of Phycisphaerae bacterium. Taxonomy (GTDB): domain Bacteria; phylum Planctomycetota; class Phycisphaerae; order UBA1845; family Fen-1342; genus JANQFV01. Next base: position 173,817 of record CAXXTC010000008.1, read on the forward strand.
TCTCCTCGTCCGTGCGGGCCGTTAGCAGTTCGCGCTCCAGTTGCCGCTTGTGCCGCTCGTCGCGGGCGCGCTCCTCGGCCAAAAGGTCTTTCCAGGCCTGTTCGCGGACGTCCTCCCGTCGGATTGCGGCGATTTCGAGGACGCGCAGGACGCTTTCGCGCTCGTGCTCGAACGCGAAACGCTCCTTGAGCCGCTTCATCTCGTCGTCGCGGATGACATTCTTGATGCCCAGTTCGTGCTCGGTTTGGCGGATGAAGTTCTCGAGGTCCTTCTCCGTCTTGATATCGTGCATGCGTTCCTGGGCGTCGAGCTCGCGCAGCCGCTGTACCAGTGCCAAACGCTGTTCGTGCAAATCCCCCTTGGCCAGGTCGACCTGCATCTGTTTCCGCTGGCGGCGCAGCTCTTCGTAATCTTCGCCGACGAAATCGACAAAGCGCAGGTTGATCAGTTCGAGGCCGAGACGCTGGAGCGTGACGCGGGCGTGGTCGCGGATCTGCGCTTCGGTCTCGTAGCGCACGTCCAGGGCCGGGAAAAGCTGCTCGGCGCGGTAGTGCCCGACGACGCCGGCCATGACCATTTGCAACTCGTCAGCGATGATGTTCTCGACGTCGTCTACGAGTATGCGGCGGGAGCCCTTGATGAGGTTCTGGAACATGGCGTCCGGGTCGCCGACCTGCACGACCAACTGGATCGCGGTGCCGACCTCCATCTCGTCCTGCGTCCACAGCCCGCCGTTCTCGAGCGCCAGGCGCACGTCGCCGCCGTCCATGATCACGATGCTGGCGGCCTGTCCGACCATGAAGTTCGTGATCTTCTGGAGCAGGCCGTCCATATCGTACCGGCCCGGCGGCAGCGCCCCCATGAAACGCCCCTGCTGGAACAGCAGCGCCTGCGTGCCGTGCTCGATAATCAACGGCTTGAGTAGCCACCCGGCAACATCGTCGATGTCGATGCGGGCGGAGAAGTCCTCGGGTTGGCGCGCCCAGCGGTCGGCGGTGAAGCTCGGCCGGGTCGCCAGCGACACTTGGACCTGGCAGAACGGGCAGTAATTGGCGCTGGCGCGGATCTCCTTGCCGCAGTTGCCGCACTTGATTCGGCCGGCAGAGGCCGGCGTGCCACACACGCTGCAACAGGTCAGTCCCCGGCGGATGCGCGCCCCGCATTCCGGATTGATGCACTTGACAGTGAAGATTCCCATGGCGTTTGCTCCCGCCGGCGTGGCGTGGGTTAGATTGGCTTGTACGCTTTGCGAAGCGACCGCAGGGCCAGAAGAATAATGATCAACAGCAGAAACCCGATCAGCAACAGCACCGGAAAACGCCAGAAGTGCATCAGCGCATCGCTCCAGTGCATGAACGCTTCGCCCTCCAGCGGGCCGCTGCGCCACAATTCCTGCCCGGTCTCCACGTCCGCCAGCACCAGCGACACCTTCACGTGGCCGCGGATGCTCCAGAGATTGATGTCGTTGTCCCAGATGGTGCCGTACATGATCGTGTCGACACCCTCCAGCTTGCCCTTCGCGCTTTGCAGCGTCTCGGGCTTGATCAAATCTCCGCGGCGGATGTTGAAGATCTCTTCCTTGCCCAGCAGATCGTCGAGAATGATCTCCTCGCGAGTGAACAACCGCTGGTGCGCCTGCGCGACGGCGTCGCGTACGCGCTCAGTGATATACCCATCGTAGTCGTTGAAAAGCTGGGCGACGGCGATGCTTTTGACGTCGTCGGGAAGTTTGACGTTGGCCAGGTTCGCGGAGACACCCTCGAGCGCCTTGTCCGCGGCGTCGTGCAGGGTGGTGTTATCGTCGGCCCGGGCCGGCGCCATGACCAGCACCGCGAACACTCCCACCATCAGTCCGGCCGATCCAATCCTCTTGGCTGCGTTCATGATGTTCCTCTCGCGCCAGCGCCCGGCGCGGCTAGTCTATGAGTTCCTGGTTTGCCTTGATGATCCGGCCGCGCTCCACACGCTGCACCTGAATGCGCCCGATGCGCAGATCGTCCACGTAGCCGATCAGATATTCGCGCACGTCGATGCGGCAGAGCAGCTCGAGATGCGCGACCTCCGATTCCTTGTCCCAACGCTCGATCGACGCGTAGTAGATGCCCGGCCGGCGTTGCAGGCCGATGCGCAGATCATCCAGCTCCTGGGCGTGCTCGATGTTCGTTACCACGATCGGTATGCGGATCAGGCTGGTCACCTCCCACTTGCGCGAGACCTCGTCGGTCAGGTAGGTGGCCACGTCGGCGGCCGCCAGCACCAGCGCGCTCTCGGCCGCCTGCTCGGCCTTGAGAAAACGCTCGCCCTGCCGGCTGATGGTCTTCGACGCGATCTCCTGGTGCGTGGTCAGGTTCAACACCCGACCCGACAGCCGCGATTCGTACAGATGTTGGCCGCGAAAGACGTCGAACGGCTCAGCCTCCCCGCGCAGCAGGAATACGAGGTTGCAGTTGTTCGCCTCGCGAAACCAGTCGAGCTGCTCTTCCGACGGCTGGTAACGCAGCTCGTTGGTCGTCGCCACCACGTGGTAGGTCAGTTCTTCGAGGTGTTTTGCGAGCACGTCGCGCGCGACCGTGCTGCTTTCACGCCGGCCGTGGTCCAGATGCAATGCCTCGTCGCTACACACGATGACGCGTTGCAGGTCGAACAGCGCCCGGCGGACGATTTCCTGCTTTTCGGCGTTGGACAGCCGGCCGCGCAGCGGCTCGTATGCTGGGCGGATGATGTTGTCATCCTGCACGGGCGGCTCGTGCTGGGCCCGCTGCGATTCACGCTGGACATAGTCGCCGCGCTCGGGCGGCGGCGCGGGCTCTTCGGTCGGCCCGGGACGCACGGGCTGCTCGTCACGCGGCGGTGGATAGTCGCGCGGCTCGACACGCCGATCGGGCCCGGCACAGCCGGCGATCAGACTCGCCGACCCCAGCAGCACTGTGATTATGCTGATCCTGATCCGTTTCATGGTCCAACCTCTTCCGTTCTGGAGCCGCCCTGCTCGCTGACTGAGTTGTGATACTTCCCGCAGTACACGACGCTGCACCCCACACTGGCTCAGGTGCTGCTCGTTGCTTTCTTCTCAAGCACTGGGCCGAGCTTGGGCAGCTCTTCCAGTGCGTAGCTTCCGGTCTGACTGAGTTGTTCAAACGCCGCCCGAATCCAGCCCAGGGGCAGGCCCAGCGTCTTGGCCGCGAAATCGAGCGCGACGCCGTCCATCCCGCCCAGCAGCTTGGCGACCGCGACCACGCAACGGGCCAGCTCGCCGGCAAACTGCGCCGGCGCCAGCAACGGCCAGAATTCGCGCAGGCGGTCGTCATGCTGATCCAGATGGGCCTGGTCTCCGTGCAGGTCATATAGCGTAACGCCAACCCGCCGATCCTTGAACGACCGCCCGCCGCCGGCCCGCGTGACGATCGAGATGGTCGCCTCGTCCCAGCCGGTGGGTGAGCCCAGAATGACGGCGTGATAGCAGTCCTCGCGACGCGCCTGTTGTCGCAGGTCCTCCAGAATCGCCGACAGATCGGCCTCGCCCAGCGGGTCGGCGTCGTAGCCTTGCTCAACGAGTCGCTCCGGACGCGACAGGAACCGCGCTTCGAGCACCAGCCCCGCCTTGGGCCGACCCCATCCACCGGTGCGCAGCCGAAAGCGGCTCATCAGGTTGCCCGGGCCGTCGGCTGTGGCGGTCGTCGTGGGCCGCAGCTCATGCTTGACGCGGGCCTGGGGCAGTGCAATTCGGCGTTTGCTGAGCGGGTCGGGCAGGTCGGGCATCGCTTCGAGCCGCTGGGCGAACGCGCGGATGAAGCCCTCTTCGGCCAGACACGCCTCGCCGGGCGTGGTCACCGGCCGGCCGGCGTCGCGCAACTGCTTGATCTGACTGGTGATATCGTCGACACGCGGGGCAGGCGCCGCCCCGCCCGGCTGATCCTTCGGCAAGGCCTGGCTTGGTGCGGACGCGTTTGCCGGCTCGGCTACCTCGGCATGGGCGGCACAACGCCGGGCTTTCTTGATCGCCCAGCACGCCTGGCAGATCGGCGCGTCGCACACTTCGCAGGTGCCGCCGACGGACAGTCGGCTGACCAACTCGGCCGCACACACGCCGCAGGTCTGGCCCTGTAGGGCCATGGGGCGGGCGTCGCGGGCCTGCTGGGCGAGCTGTTGTTTTTGCTGTTCGAAATAGGCTTCGAGGTCGCTTTCGCGGATGCGGTAGATGCGGCCGATCTTGCCGGCCGGCAGTTCGCCGCTGCGTACCAGGCGGTAGACGGTCTTGTATTCGACCCCCAATCGCTGGGCAGCTTCTTCAAGTGTGAGAAACCCGGCCATCGCAAGCCCCAACAAGCCGTCGGCCCCAGCCGACAACACGCGACCCTGATCTTAACGACCCTAACGCCAAGATGCTAACAAGTATGCCACGCGAATGGGTCCGAGTCAACCCCAATTTACCCCACCTTCCTTTTCTTTTAAGGATGAAGGCGGGAGGCGGCTGACTTGGCCCTTATTCTCACGCCTCATTCATCCTTTCGCCTTGATCCGGCTCCAGGCCGATCTGGTGCGGCGGATCCAGCTTGGTTTGGCAATTGCCCGCGGACAGCTTCAGGCCGGGCGTGACGGGGAACGCGCTGCCGCGGTCCAGCGCGACGCCGGCCGCCGACAAACCCGCGGCCAGGCCGCACGCTTCAACCCACAATTGCCCGCGCACACGTATCAGCCGCCAATCGATATGCCCAGCCGCGCCGGCAACGCCGGCCGCATCACTCACGCCGCGAGCGCCAACCGCGCTGGCCGCATGTTCAGATGTCCCCTGAGGAGCGTCCTGAGAGGCACCGGACAGCGAGCCAAGCTCGGCGGGCCAATCCACCCAGCGATAGACGATCAGGTAGCGTTCGCGCGTGGCCAGCTCGTCCAGCCGCTCGATAAGAATCGCCCGCAGGTCCAGCCCGGCACTCTGCCGCCACACCTCGTCGGGCGCACCCAGCCGGCACAGCCGTCGCCCCCGGCACGTTGCCGCCTCGGCATCGTCATCACAAATGGGCCGGACACGCAGCTTCAGGGCCGCCCCGATGGCGATCTCGCTGGCGCGCTGCAACGGCAGCGCGACGGTCCGCGTGACGCGCATCCCGTCGAGCTTGGTCCCGTGGGTGGTCTCGTGGTCGCGCAGGACCACGCCGTCGGCGTTCAGCTCGATCGAACAATGCGGCGCGCGCCCCTGGATCAGCCGGGTGAGGCGGTCGTGTTCTTCTGAGCGTGGGAATCGCCGGAGAACGATGTCGCACGACCGGTTGCGTCCCAGCGTGACGGTCGGCCCGGTCAGCAGCAGCACCCGCGGGTGGGTCGCGTCCGGGCCGGCGAGCAGTGTCGCCGCCTTGAGCCAGGGTCGCCGGCTCACCAATTCCGGCACCAGCCGCACGCCGCCGGTTTCGACCTGTGCGACCAGCGGCACGCCCTGCCACGACGCGGGGAAGCTCTGGCGCAACAGGTCATTGACGTCGCGAATCAGCCCGCGGGCCCAACCCTCGCGCACCTCCTTGCGGATGCTTTGGCCAAAGCCGATCTTCTCGCCGGTCATCTGCGTGCTCTGGTCGATGTGGATGGTCAGGTTTTCGACCGATTCGTTGCGGCGCAGGACTTTGAAGAGCGTGCGTGCGGTCCAGGTCTCGTCGACGCCGTCGCGCTGGCAGCGCAGCGTGATGTCCACGAGGTGCTCGCCGGCCAATTCCGGCTCGATCTGTAGGGGGAACCAGCGGGTCTGGCCGGCGGGGATGGCCTGGGGGTGGGTGGCCTCGTGGCCGAGGCGCCGGCCGACGGCTTCGAGCCGAACTTGCTCGAGCACGCAATCGCCGCGATTCACGACGCGGAAATCGAGCACGCCCGCGAGCCCTTCCATGTAGAAATGAGCATCGTTGACCTCGAGCGCAACCGTATCGGCCGCCGGCGCGTTTGCCATAGGCGCGTTTGCCCCGTCAGAGGTGGCCCGATAATCGGGGCGAGTCACGTCGTCGGCCCCCGATTCGACAACAGCGTCGGATACGGCTGCCGGCGGATCGTCTCCGGCATCGGCATCGGGCACAGACGCCGGCGGATCAACCGCGGGCCGCGTGCTCGTGCGTTCGGCCGCGACCGTCGCCGATTGCGCCGGTGGACTGGCGGTTGCCGGTTGCGCTGCCGCCTCGCGTTCCGCATTCCCGGCCGCCGACGGCGCAGTCTCGTGTTCTGCATTTTCGTCTGGTGCCGCGAGCGGCGCGGAACAATCTTCACAGAAACGTGCTTGTGGCTCCTGGACGGGCGCCCCGCATTGTGGACATTTTCTCACGCCGACTACTCCCCTTTCTCGCTGCCCGCCGAGCCGACTGGCCCGACCAGTACAGCCAACCCCCAGTGTACAACAAAACCCACCATTTCGTCTGGGGTGTCGAATGGGAGGGAGTTGTGACCGAGAAGCTCGCTACGGTAGGTTAGGCCGGGTCGGGTCGGGTTCTGCTGGGAGTGGTTCGCGTCGCGCCTTGTCCTCAACCGCCCTATGGTCACGAACCGGCAGTACCTGATCGTGAGTCGACCACTTGATGAATGGTATGGGCCAAATTCGGCCAAGTCACGCCTTGCGGCGCGCTCACAAACCGGCTTTGCCGTAAGTGCTGAATTGACAAAAAGAAACGACCCGCTGACAAGCGTTGCCAACGGGTCGCGAAATGGAGCCGATGAGATTCGAACTCACGACCTCTTGCATGCCATGCAAGCGCTCTCCCAACTGAGCTACGGCCCCGGGGATCGGTTTTATTATCGAGTGGTCAGGGGCGGACTTGAACCGCCGACACACGGATTTTCAATCCGTTGCTCTACCAACTGAGCTACCTGACCCGGCAGCCCCGCCGACTACGTCGGCAGACCTATTAAGCTAGGGCTTTCCCCCCTCAGCGTCAAGACCACGTAAGCCCTCACGAGGGGTCGAATACCCGGGGCAAACGCCTCCGAAGCCGCGGCTCACGGTCGGCCGGGCTGTTAGCGGCGGAAAAGCCGGGATGAGCCATGAGCAGGCACTAGGTTCGGCTGCCGAGTTCGGATTGCTCAAGGCTGCCTGGGGCGATGGCCCGTGGGCATGCCTCTACCGCTGACGCAGGACCCGCAGCCCCACCATAATAGCCAGAATCGCCAACGCGCCGGGCTCCGGAATCATTGCCAAACGAAAACCGGCATAGTACCTTTCACCTAAAGGAGCGTTTCCGCGAATATTCGCGTGCATGCTACCTGATATGTAGCTGAACGCTCCGCCTCGCAACCCCCGTTCCGAACCGATCACAGCCTCATTGTACTCCCACACGTTCCCACCCTGGTCATACGTACCGTACGGGCTATAGCTGTTCTCGTGAGCACCGACTTCCGTTCGGTAGTAAGGAGCACCTATCGTCCAGTTGGAATTGTTGTATGTCGCGTTATTACCCGGATCCGGATCGACCAGTTCGTTGCTCGGCACATCGTCACTGCTCGTCGGATAGTCGTAGTAATTCCCGGTCACGCCGTCATTCTTGTGATAGGCGGCCTTGTACCACTCGTCCTCCGACGGAATGACCCAAATTGCGTCCGCTTCCCGAACGACCGCCAGCACTTCCGCGTCGGACATGGCCCCGTTCAGGAAGTACGATCCGTGTTCGGTCGTACTCAGTCCCTGCGGGCCGACGGGCTGCCCGTTATGCATCCAGTTCGCAAACCGGGCGGCGTCGGCCCAGGAAACGTAATTCACCGGACGATTGGCCCAGTCCGATTCCACGGCGTATGCGTAACCGCCCGCTTCGCCCAGTCGCTGGATCTTGCAGCCGTATTCGTTTCCCCACATATGCCCGTTATACAGCTCGTATGGATCCGAAGCGGCGACCGCATTAAGGAACTCGGTGTATTGGCCCGCAGTCACTTCGTATTTGCCCATGCTGTAAGCGTAGTCCACAGCGCCACAGACGCGGTCTGGATTCGGTCCCCCGGTCCCAGACAACTCGCCCACGTTGCCCGGGTTGCCCACGGTTACGGTCTCGATAACTACGTCGGCCGACGCCGCGGCCACGTAGAACGCCGCCATCACAACCAGCCCCGCAACTTTGTATCTCGCCATGCTGTTCCCCTAAAAGATTATGCTCCAACGACTTACGCAACCCTCTCTGGACGGCCGGAATGCGCAGGATGCACCCCTTCCCGGACCGTTCGCTCTACTAAGTCTTAGGCACCCTGTCCCCCGAAAAGCAAGTTCTATGCGGACATTCGAGCGAAGCGGCCGCGATCCTCTAATCCCCGTCTAATCCGCCACCCGGGCGGCGCGGGCGCGGTCGTTTCGCCGCGAGAGCAGCAGGCCGATCTCGAACAGCACGATCATCGGCCCCGACAGCAGCAGGTGGCTGAACAGATCGGGCGGAGCTAGGATCCCTGCGCAGACCACGATCAGCAAAATGACCACCCGCCGATATTCGCGCAGCGTCGTGGTGGGTACGATGCCCGTCCACGTCAGGAACATCACCACCAGCGGCATCTGGAACGCGACGCCGAAAGCGATGGTCATCACCAAGAAGAAGCTGAGATACTCGCCGATCTTGAAGTGCGTGGTAACCAGACCGCGCTGCTCATCACGCAGCACCTGCACCGAATAGGTGCCCTCCGAGCCGCGGACCTTGAGCTTCCGCTCGGTGAGGTTGAGCCACATTGAGCCGGCCGGCGGCTGCTCGGGATCTTCCGCGAAGATCGGCACGGGCGGAAGTTGGTCGAGCGCGGGCTGGGTCTCGGGGATTGGCTCGTCGTGCTCGCGCAGCAGCAGCTTTTCCCAGCCCTGGGCGCGCGGCTCAGGCAACGGCAGCCACCCGCTGAACCCGACCAGGAAGTTCAGGCTGACGAGCAGCACGAACAGGTACATGAAAACGACGCCGGTGATGAACAGCCCGACGCTGGCCGGCACCAGGCGATAGACCCAGCGTTTCTCGTGCTCGTGGAGCCCGGAGGCGGCGAATTTCCACAACTGGTAGATCACGTAGGGGGCGGATAGGAGCAGCCCGAAGATCAGCACGACCTTGACGTAGACGAGGATGTTCTCGACCGGGCTGGTCGCCAGCAGGCTATAGGGCTGGCCCTGTCGGCGGAGCACGAGCACCACCGGCCGGGCGATGAACATGAGCAGGTACTTGGCCGGCCAGATGCAGATCAGGCAGCCGATGAGGAGAGCGAACAGGGCGCGGATGACGCAGCCGCGAAGCTCGTCGAGATGCTCGCCGAGCGTCATGCGGGCCTCGCCGGAATGTTCGTTCTGCTCAGATCGCGCCATGTTGCGATGATAACCGGCCCGGTCGCCATCAGCACGCCGCCGGCATCAAACGTGTGAGCATCGTGCAGTGACACGGGCCGCGCGCGGCTGGTCCCCCGTCCTGTGTGGCATGGGCAGACTCGCCGCAGGCGAATTCGCCCGTGAAAACGCTCCGTCGCGCACAACCCCCTCGATCCTTCCCCCTCCACGCATTTGCACCCTCGCCCGCATGACCCGGTAGAATCATTTGCATGACGCTTGATTGCGACGTATTGGTGATTGGCGGCGGGCATGCCGGCGTGGAGGCCGCCTGGGCGGCTGCCCATCTCGGGGCACGCACCATCCTCGTTACCTACCAGCTCGATGCGCTGGGGCGAATGTCGTGCAACCCGGCCATCGGCGGGCTCGGCAAGGGCCAGATCGTACGCGAGGTGGACGCGCTCGGCGGCCTGATGGGGCTGGTCATCGACGCGACGGGGATTCAGTTCCGCATGTTAAACCGGCGCAAAGGCCCGGCCGTCTGGGCGCCGCGCGCCCAGGCCGACAGCGTGACGTACTGCTCCGTGCTGCGTGATTATCTTGAGAACTGCCCGAACCTGACGCTGCTCGCGGGCGAGGTGGTCGACCTGGTTTGCGCGACACACTCGGAGCCGAACGGCGCGCAACGCATTACCGGAGCCGTGCTCAGCGACGGCCAAACGATCAACACGCGGGCGGCCATCGTGGCGGCCGGCACGTTCCTGCGCGGACTGTTGCACACCGGATCCGAGCAAACCCCCGGCGGGCGCATCGGCGAGCCGGCGGCAACGGAGCTGAGTGCCGCATTACAACGCTTCGGCCTACAGCTCGGTCGGCTGAAGACCGGCACCCCCGCGCGCGTGGCGCGCGACAGCGTCGATTTCTCACAGCTAACCGAGCAGCCAGGCGATGAACAGCCGGCGCCGTTCTCTTTCATGACGCGTGAGATTACCCAGCCGCAGATGTGCTGCTGGGTCACGACGACCAGCCCCGCGCTGCACGAGTTGATCCGGATGAACCTGCATCGCGCGCCGCTCTACACCGGGCAGATCGGCTCGACCGGGCCGCGTTATTGTCCAAGCATCGAGACCAAGATCGTGCGCTTCCCCGAGAAGCAATCGCACCAGGTGTTTCTGGAGCCCGAGGGTCGCGACAGCGAGCGCATCTACGTCAACGGGCTGAGCACGTCGCTGCCGATCGACGTGCAGGCACAGTTTCTCAAGCTCGTGCCGGGGTTGCAGCGTGCCCGCGTGTTGCAATGGGGCTACGCGATTGAGTACGACTTCATGCCGCCCGAGCAGATCGACGCGACGCTGATGACGCGGGCGGTTACGGGGCTTTTCCTGGCCGGCCAGGTTTGCGGCACCAGCGGGTACGAAGAGGCGGCTGGCCAGGGGTTGCTGGCGGGAGTCAACGCCGCCCGATTGGCGGCAGGGGGGGAGCCGGTGACGCTCGGGCGCGACCAGGCGTACATCGGCGTGATGATCGACGACCTCGTAACCCGCGGCGTGACCGAGCCTTATCGGATGTTCACCTCGCGGGCCGAACATCGCCTCCACCTGCGTTACGACAATGCCGACGCTCGGCTGACGCCCCTGGGCCGCACGCTTGGGCTGGTCGACGAGCCCCGCTGGGCGCAATTTGTGCGCAAACAGCGGCAGGTGGAGCAGTTATTGGGACTCTTGTCTACGCTGCGTGTCTCGGGCCGATCGCTGCGTGAGTGGCTGGCTCGCCCGGAGGAGGACGGGCAGCGCTTCGTGGGCGAGTTCCCGGAGCTGGAACCGCTTGCGCAACAGCCCGACGTCTGGGCCCGGGCGTTGGTGGAGATCAAATACGCAGGCTACATATCCCGCCAGCAACGGTCCATTGAGCGATTTCGCGAGCTGGAACAGCAGGAGCTGTCGGCCGATCTCAATTATAGGACGGTGCCGCACCTGCGACACGAGGCGGCCGAACGCTGGGCCGCCGTCAAACCACGCTCCGTCGGACAGGCTGCCCGCGTCAGCGGCATCCATCCCACCGATGTCACCGTCCTGCTCGCTTGGCTCGGGCTGGCAACGAGTCACAGTTCTGAACGCGCAAGATCGGAATGACCGATGACTAAGGTTGCCAGGAATGCCTGGACATGCTATATTTGTTAATATAGTGAAGTTGGGAAAGATGTGAGGCCCGGATGCCTGTTCAAGAGTCCAACTCGCCGCTGCATCAACGGAACGTGTTCACGACCGGTGAGGTGGCGACCATTTGCAACCTGAGCCAGCAGACGGTGATCCGTTGTTTCGATAGCGGGCGCCTGCGCGGTTATCGGGTGCCTGGATCGCGCTTCCGACGCATTCCGCGCGATGCGCTGATTCAGTTCATGAAAGAGCACAATATCCCTCTTGATCAGCTCGAGATGGGTAAGACTCGCGTGCTGGTCGTCGATGACGACCCCGCCATTGTCGAGATGCTGGTCGAGTTGCTGGAGCGCGACGGGCGTTTCGAGGTGGCGACGGCCGCCACCGGCTTCGACGCCGGCCTGAAGACCCGCGAGTTCCGTCCCGAGGTAATCGTCCTCGACTACATGCTGCCCGATATCAACGGCAACGCCGTCTGTCGCAGCATCCGGCGCGAAGACTCGCTGAAGGACGTGAAGATCATCATCGTTTCGGGCGTGATCGATCGCGAACATGTCGACAAGTTGTTCGAAGACGGCGCCGACGACTTCATTCAGAAGCCGTTCAGCATTGAGCAGCTCGTCAATCGGATCACCGAACTGGTCGCAGCCTGAGCGGAATGGACGGTGAGCCGTGCCCGAGGTCGATACCTCTCCTGAAGTGGTCCTTTCACACCTGGACCAGCTCCCCACGCTGTCGGCCGTCGTCGTCCGCATACTCCAACTCACCGACGACGACGAGAGTACGACCGGCGAAGTCGTCCAGATGCTGCGTGCGGATCAGTCACTGACGGCGAAAATCCTCTCCGTCACAAATTCCGCCGCCATGGGCGTACGCGGACGCGTCACCACACTGGATAAAGCCGTCCCGCTGTTGGGTTTTGCGGCCGTGCGGAGCATCGTCCTGGCGACCGGGGTGTTCGATTGTTTCTCGCGGCGCACCAACGCGTCGGCGGGCAATACGTTTGACCTGGTGGAATTCTGGAAGCATTCGCTGGCGGTGGCGTGTGCAGCGCGCCGTCTGGCGAAGCTGTCCCCGGGCGGAAATGTCGACGCCGAGGACGCCTTCGTGGCCGGCCTGTTGCACGACCTGGGCAAGGTCGCGCTGGACACGGTTTTCCCAAAAGCCTACGACCGCATTGTCAGTCAGACGAACCATAGCCGGGGTGACATCGCCGACGCTGAGCGGACGGTGCTCGGTGCGGATCACACCGTGGCAGGTCGACGGCTGGCGGAACGCTGGCGTCTGCCCGCGAGCCTGCAACGCGCGATCTGGCTGCATCACCTGGCGCCGGAGGCACTGCCAGCTTCGGTGACCGCGCCGGAACTGATCGGCGTAGTTGCCCTGGGGGACACGATCGCTCGCGAACAACGCATTGGCTACTCCGGCAATTACGTCTTCTGCGACCATTCGCCGCGGCTGGCGGAGCGGCTGGGCTTCCCGCCGGAAGCTGTCGACGTCGTCGTGAAAACGCTGGCCGGCGACGTGGCGGCCCAGGCGGCGCTGCTCGGGCTGGACGGTGAGACGGCCGAGGGGTTGTACGTCCAGGCCATGACGCGGGCCAATGCCGAACTCGGTCGGCTGAATGCGGACCTGATGTCGGGCAATCGGCGGCTGGCCACCGGGGCACGCTATTTCAACGCGATCACGCGGTTTGAGCGTGAACTGAGCGATTGGTCGGATCCGGCCGCGGTGATCGCCGCGGTGGCGGAGGCGGGGGCCGATGCGCTCCAGCGACCCCGACTGGCCGCGTTCGGCCTGCGTCAGAACCTGACGGCAGTGGACGTGACTTGGGTCGGAGAAGAGGACGACGAGCGCGGCCACGACACGCGCAACACGCCGATCGAACTGCTGTCCTGGATTTCTGAGGCAAGCGAGCTGGCCGACCAGTTGGTTTATTCCCGCGCCACAGCCGGTGCGCGATTTGCTGGCGGGGGCATTTTGCGGCCGATTCGCCCGGGCGGCCGTGGATGCTGAGCATATTCCACGAGGGCGAGCTGGCCGGCGGGATTGTGTACCTGTCGGATCAGAACGAGCGTGATCGGCTGGTGGGTGACATGGAGGAGCTGCGGTCGTTCCTGGCGAGCCTGGGGTTAGCACTCGGGCGGGCCAATGCGCAGACGGCCGCTCGCCGGCTGTCCGAGGACCTGGCCGAGACCAATCGGCGTCTCCAGCACATGCAGACCGAGCTGTTGCGGTCACGCACGTTGTCCATGATCGCCGAGATGGCGGCGGGGGCGGGGCACGAGCTGAACAGCCCGCTGACGGTGATTTCGGGGCGGGCCCAGATGTTGCTCGCCTCGCTGGCGGACCCGGAGGCGAAGCGCGCCCTGAATACGATTATCAGCAAGGCTCACGAGTGCAGCCGAATTGTCAGCGAGCTGATGGATTTTGCTCGGCCGCGTCCGCCGACACTGGCACCGGTCGACCTGGCGGAGTTGCTCGCCGAGCTGCGTGCGGAGTGGCTGGATCGCGGTGCGCTCGGCCCGGGGCAGCTTTCGGTCGACGTGGATACCAAGGCTGAGGATGGGCAGAATGTGCCGCTGGTGGCCATAGCTGATCGGGCGCTGCTGAAGATTGTACTCGAAGAATTGCTGAGCAATGCTACAGACGCGTTGGAGTCGGCCGACGGGACGGTCGCTTTGCGTTGCCAGTTATCGCTCCAGGCGGACATGATCGAGATCATCGTTCAGGATGACGGGTGCGGGATGGCGCCGGCGGTCTTGCAGCGGGCGTTCGATCCGTTCTATTCGCACCGCAACGCCGGTCGCAGCCGGGGGCTCGGCCTGCCGCAGGCGTATCGGTTCGTGGAAGCGCACGGAGGGCGGATCTGGCTGGAAAGCCGGCCGGGCGAGGGCACGATGGCGCACGTGCTGCTGCCGCGTGCTGCGGGCCCGGAATAGCAGGCGGGGCTGGTCGGCAGGCTGATGGTGGGGGGCACTTTCCTCAGCGTGCTTATCATGCCAGAATGACACCATGAGTTCGAAACGCAGGCGGAGCCTGCGATGGATACTGTGGGGGGCGGTCGGGCTGATTCTGCTATGCTCGGCGGCGTACGTGTACCTGACTAATCCTGTGCGCCTGCGGCGCCAGGCGCTGGCGGCGCTCTCCCGCCTGCCCATGGGGCAGATCGACGTAAACGAAGTAACGTTCTCGCCGGCGCTGGGGCTGCAACTGCACGGCGTTACCGTGACTGCGCGGCATCCGGACGGGGCGGCGCTCGATATCCCGCCCTTGCTGCGTGTCGACCGCGTCGAGATGCGCTGCGCTCCACTGGCGCTGTTGACCGGGACGGTTCGGCCGACGGCGATGTGCCTACGCGGGGTGGTGCTGACGCTGGTCTGCGATCCGGGCCAGCCCGGGGACGAGTGGCGGCTGATGTCATCAGAGGTGCCGGCCGACCAGTGGCGTCGGCTGGTCGAGGCGCTGGAGTCCCGCCATCCGCGTATCGACGTGCCCCGTGCCGATGTACGCATCATGGTCAGTGGGCCCGACGGGCCGCAGCTCTTCCAACGTTGGCCGATGAGCATTGTCGGATATCCGACGGAGACAGGTTACTCGGCTCGGGCAGAGCGGCCATCCGACAACACGCCCGCCCTGGCCGAGATTCGCTGGTTGCGCGAAGACGCGGCGCTCGAGGTCAGCTCCGGGTGGGGCACGCTGTCGGCGCTGCGGCCGATCTTGCCAGCATCATTCGGCCAGTTTGTTGACGAACTGGGGATCGAGTCGCGGGCCCGCGTCGATCGCCTGACATTCTGCCTCGGCTCTGAGCCGGGCGGGGTCGCTGATTGCGCCGGTGCCGTGCCGGGTCTGATGACATTGGCGCTCACGGTTGAGGATACCCGGTTGGCGCTTCCGATCGAGGACGATCGTGGTCCGATCGACGCGTCCCGGCGCCGACCGGAAGATCATTTCCTGCAACTGACCGGCGGGCGAGCGACGGTGACTTACCAATGCGATCGCGCGGACGACCCGGGTAGCTTGGTCGTGCTCGCCGATGGGAAGCTGAACCAGTCCCCGTGGCATGCGGAACTGGCGGCGTCAGGCGATTTTGGCCGGGCATTATGGCGGACGACCACGCCCCAGCGTGAAACGACCACGCCGGCGCTGTCGCTGACGCAGGTTAGGCGAGCACTGGTGTGTGTTTCGGGTCTGGAGTTGCCGACGACAGAATCCGCCCCCAAGTTCATGCGGTCAACTCGCTTACCCCACCCGTTGCGGGCCGCGTTTAAGGATTACCAGCCCGCCGGCCGTGTGAACGTCGAGCTGCATGTTAACCCGGTGACTGCGCTGGCCGACGCGTCCGAGCACGATCGGATCGAGTTGATCGTTGAGAGCCTGGGTTGCCGCTGTCGATACAAGCATTTTCCCTATCTGTTTGAGAATGCGAGCGGACGCGTGCGGGTGGCCAATGGCAAGATCCATTTGGAAGGTTTGCGTGCGCAGCATGGCGCGACGCAGATAAGCGCTGTTGGCGAAATCTTCAGTAGCGATTCGTGGGCTGGTTTCGACCTGGTTTTCCGCGGTCAGAACGTTGGCTTGGAACGGGATCTGTACCTGGCGCTGCCGCCGGAATATCGGCAGTTGTGGGCCCGTGGGGCGCCGCTGGGCGTGTGCGATGTGGTGACGCACCTGCGCCGGCCACAGGGCACGCGCGAGAGTGGCCCGCGACAGCACGACGTGCAGGTGTCGGCGGCGCTGCGGGCGGGTAGCCTGTTGCTGGATGATGGGCGGCGCATCACGCAAGCCGATGGACGAATCAACATCATCAACGGCACCATTCAGATCGAGGATCTGCACGGATATGACGGCGAGACGGCCGTGCAGCTCAGTGGGCAGTTATCGCCGGAGGGCTCCGATGGGCCGAACCGTCTGCGCGTGGTGGTGGCTGATATGCCGGTCGCCCACACCACGGTAGTGAGCCGATCGCCGGACGCGGGTCCGCAGGAGCTGCGTTTTGCCGGCCGGGCAGATGTGTGGGGCGCGTTCAGCGGTTTGCAGGCGGGGCAGCCTGATCAACATCACCTGGCGGTACGCGTGCGGGAAGGCACGCTGGCGGGGTTTGATCCGCAGCAACTCTGGACTGACGCCCACGGCTGGGTCGTGGTGCAGGGCAATCAGCAACGCGTCGAATCACTGACCTGTCGCCAGGGGCAGGCGTCGCTGGAGCTTGGTGGCACATTGCCGCAGGGTGCGGACAACGGTGATCCGCTCGTGCTGGACTTGCAGGCCGCGGCGCCGGCCCTGAGTGAGCTGGTGCCGCAATTTGTGCCTGACCCCTGGCAGCACGTGGCCGAGATGCTCGGTCTGGCCGGCCCGGGGCACGTCAACGTGCGGCTGGCCGCAGGTTCGGGTGAACACGCGCCGCAGCAGACGGCGCATGTCGAGGTCCAGGCGGGGGACGATGCGGGCGCGGCCGTTGCCGCTGGAGCTGCGCGACGTGGACGCGCAACTGACGCTGAGCCCGGGGCAGTTCGAACTGCACCAGTCGTCGGCGCGGTGGGGGGCTTCGGGAGTGATCAACGCCCAGGCTCGCGGCAGTTGGGACGAATCAAGCTTCGATGCGGATATCGCGCTGACGGCCACCGGTCTGGAGTTCAGCCAGGAGCTACGCGACGCATTGCCAGGGCCGCTGTATCAATTGCTCGAGAAGATCGACGCGACGGGCGAGTTCGACGCGTATTTGCCGCAGATTCTGTATACGGCCGGCACCGAGCCGACTTGGCGTGTCGAGGGGCGCATTCCGCTGCGCCAGGCGAGCATGGACCTCGGGCTGGAGTTGACCGAAGCGACCGGCGTGCTGTTCGGTACGTGCACGGTGGATTCGGCCGGCAACGTGAGTGTGTCCGCCGAGTTCGAGCTCGACAGCGCCCGCGTGTCCGGACGCGCGCTACAGGATTGGCGCGGCCAGTTGACCTGGGATCCGCAGCAGCGGTTGGTCGTACTCGACGATCTGCACGGCCGGATGTGTGACGGCGATGCGGTCGCGAACGTGACCATTTACCCGGACACGGGCACGTACGAGCTGTCGCTGATGCTCCAGGACGTGGCGGTCGACGAGCTGTTCCCGCGTCCGGATGGGCAGGAGGGGCCGCCGCGGCGCGGACGAATCGACGGCAACGTACACCTCCAGGGACAGACGAGCAGTGCCAACGCACGGCGGGGGGGCGGCGATCTGCGCATCCTCGGGGCGTCGCTGCTGGATACGCCGGTGTTGAAGTCAGTGGCCGAGGCGGAGACGCCGAACCAGCAGCACATCGGCGACCGGATAAGCCAGGCGGATGTTCGTTTCCTGTGGGAAGGGGACGTGCTGACCTTGCAGCGGGTCGAGATTCAGAGCGAGGACCTACGCATGCTTGGGCAGGGGACCTGGAATCTCCGGACCGACCAGATAGAGATGACGCTGCTGGGGGCGCACCCGCGCCACTGGGCGCGCATCTTCCCACTCACGGACATCGTCGAGGCCGTCGGGCAGGAACTGGTGCAGTATCACGTATCGGGCACGCTGTCGGCGCCGGACGTGTCCGCCGAGCCGCTGTACAAGCTGAATTCGACGATCAAGGCACTGCTCGGGGCGGAGTAAGCAGGGGGGCGGGGCTAACGGATCTGAAACGTGGTTTCGTCGCCGCGCGGATCGAGCCGGGTTTCGCGCCGCTCGCGGATGTTGCGGGCGAAATGGGTTTCGACCTGATTGAGGAAAACGCGGACGGCGTCTGCGGCCCCCTCGGCCTCGAGCTCGACCGAGCCGTCGGGACGATTGCGCACATATCCGACCACGTCGTGGTTGCGTGAGAACTCCAGTGACGTGGCGCGGAAGAATACCCCCTGCACACGCCCTTCGTACTCGACCCGCTGGCGAATTCGGCCTTCGGAATCAGACGCTGGCACGCGTGCTGCGCTACCTTTCCTTATGCAGAACGACTTTGCGGTCGCCGTTGGTGATCTCGAGCCGTTTGCCCTTCAGGTGAGTGTAGTAGACGCGCTGTCCGCCGGCCTGCGGGCGCAGCGTGAGCTTGAACCCGTTGAAGCTGAACTGGCCCTCCTCACGCGTGGTCAGACCCTCGATCGTGCTGGTGGCGGTGAAGGAGCCGTCGTTGTGGAAGGTTGCATCATCGATGCTGAATACTTCGCGATTGGGGACCGCCTCGACCATTCCCCAACGCCCGACGATGGCTCCGCGGCAGCCGCCGAGCAGCGTCAGCAGCAGCGCCAGCAACATGGTTGACTTGATTCGTCCGGCAATCCGCTTGGTGGTCATGGCATGCTCCCGGCTAGCGCGATTTCAGGAATGGTTCCGTGTGCCACTGCTCTGTGAGCAGTGCGCCACTCACCCCCACCGACACTGCTGACACAGCAGTGGCACTTCGGGCGTCGGCCCCGGCGACGCACATTGACTGAGGCTGTTTTGAGGGATGCCGATGGCTGGCACATTTCGGTAATGATACTCACTTGGCCGTACCGCTGCTCGCGACGTAGTCCACTAGTCGCTGAATTCGGCCCAACATGCGTTCCTGCCCAAGCAGCGCCAGTGTGTCCGAAATCTGCGGGCTGATGGTGGTGCCGGTGGCGGCGATGCGCAGCGGCTGGGCCACCTTGCCGAGTCCCAACTCATGTTTTTCGGCATATTGCCGCAGCAATTCGTCGATGCGCTCAGCCGACCAGTCGCTTTCCTGTTTCAGAACGTCGTGCAGATCGCGCAACACGCCCAACCCGCGATCGTCACCCTTGAGCAGCCACTTCTTGATGGCTGCCGCGTCGTAGTTGATCTGCTCGTCATCCGCGAAGAGCGCGCCGCACTTCAGCAGCAGATCCGGAAACGTCCGAAAACCCCGGCACAGCTCAATCACCCGGCCAAGCTGATCATCGCCCAGGTCGCTGAGCGGGCTCGGATCATTGACGGCCAGCCAGTCGCGACAGGCGGTCAGCTTGCGCTGCTCGTCGGCCGCGTCGACGGCATCGGTGTTAAACGCCAGGAGCTTGTCGCGATCGAACCGGGCACTGGTCTTGCCGACGCGCTCCAGGCTGAACACCTCGCTTAGCTCGTCGCGCGTGAATTTCTCGCGCTCCGTGCCGGGGTTCCACCCGAGCAGCGCGATGAAGTTCACCAGCACCTCCGGCAAATACCCGCTGACGCGAAAGTCGTGAATGTCGATCTCGGGCAGATGCACGTCGAGCGCGCCGGCCAGCTTCCGCAGCGCGTCGGCCGGCAGTTGCGTCTCGCCCGCACGCCAGGCGGCAAAATCGGCGGCGTCGGTCACGCCAGCCCGGCTCATCAGGTCGGCATCATTCAGCTCGGCGGCGTCGCTCGCGGCGCGCACCACCTTGTCCTTCTCACGTTTGCTCATCTTCGCGCCGCTCATGTTGAAGATGATCGGCAGGTGAGCAAACTCCGGCGCCGCATAGCCGAACGCCTCGAACAGCGCCATGTGGTTAGGCGTGTTCATCAGGTGTTCCTGGCCGCGGAGCACGTGCGTTATCTGCATCAGGGCGTCGTCGACCGTGACGGCGAAGTGATACGTCGGCCAGCCGTCGGCCTTGACTATGACAAAATCACTGAGTTCGTCGGCGCCGATGGTGACGTCGCCGAGAATGCGGTCGGGGACCACGAAATCACGCTCGGGCATTTTGAACCGAACGACGACCGGGCGGCCGGCGTCGCGGGCGCGCTGCGCGTCGGCCTCCGACGGAAACTGGCTGGGCCGCGGATAGCGAAAACCCTTGTCGCCGCGCTGCCTAGCCGCCTGACGCATCGCTTCCAGCTCTTCACGCGTTTCGAAGGCATAGTAGGCTAGACCATTGTCGAAGAGGCGCTTCACGTGATCGTCGTACAGATCGCGGCGTTGCGACTGGTAGTAGGGGCCGTGCGCGCCGCCGCGGTCCGGGCCCTCGTCCCACTCGAGCCCGAGCCAGAGCAGGTCGTCGAGCAGCTTCCGGTCGGCCGCTTCGATGTTGCGTGTCTGGTCGGTGTCCTCGATGCGGATGATGAACTTGCCGCCGGCGTGTTTGGCCAGAAGGTAGTTGAACAAAGCGGTGCGCGCACCGCCGATGTGCAGATAGCCGGTGGGTGAGGGCGCAAAACGCGTGCGTACATCCGTCATATTGTTGTCTTCCTGCCACGCGGCACCGCTGCCGGGTTGTTCATGACGGGGTTACCGCGAACAAATGAGTGTACTCGATCTGCTGCGGCCGGACACCCCCCGGATCGTCACTGGTGGCCGACGGGCGGTTCAATTGGCGGATTGAGAAGTGGGGGCAGCTGGTTCCAACTCGCGTGCCTGCGAAATGTACTGCTCGATTTCGGTCGCCAGATCGTCTGGCACGCCCGCATCAGCCGGCGACAGAATTTCGCGGTCACGCATGTCCAGAAACACGTTGCGACAGCGTCCTAGCCAGTTGGCCGCCGACCGAAACGCGGCGCTGCGCTCCGCCGCCGCCAGTTGCTCGTCGCCGGCCCGGGCCAGGTCGATTTCTGCCAGTTTGTAATACACCACGCCCAGTAGACGCGCATGGTCGGCCCAGTCGGGATGGCGTCCGTACACTTTTTCGGCCGCGGCCTGAGCGCGGCGGAACGTATCGAGCGCCGCACCGTGTTCCTGCAAGGCCATCTGCGACTCGCCGAGCTTGATGCAGGTGCGGGTCAGACAGACTCGGTTCGGGTCGCTGTCGGTGCCGGGTAGGATGGCGGCCTCGGTCAGGCGCAGCGATTCGCGGTAATGTATTAGCGCCTGGGGGTGGTTCCCGCCGGCCGCATTGACAATGCCGAGCCACTGTTGAGTGGTGGCCTGCGTGCGCTGCGCAATGAGATTGCCGGGAAAACGCCGGAGAGCGTCCTGGCTGAGATTGTCGGCTTCCTCGTAGGCGGCCAGTGCTTCGGACAGGTTGCCGCGACCGACTTCGATTTCGCCGATGTGAGTCAGTGCGCTGATACGCGCGTGGACTTGTTCGTAGGTGTCCGCATCGTTCGGCAGGCCGGCCGATAGTTCAACACATTTGTGATACCAATCGAGCGCCTCGTCGAACTGTCCTAGCCGGGCGAGCAACGCGCCAATACGCTCATGAGCCACCGCCACGTCGCCGCGAATGGTGGTATTTTGCGGGTCGTCGGCGAGGGCCTGCGTACCCAGCGCGATGCACTCATCGTACGCGGTCCGCGCCTGGTCTCGTGCTCCCAGCACCCGCTGTACGTCGCCGATCTTGAGCAGCGTCAGGAGCAGCGTTGTTCGCGGCTTGACGAAGTCGGGACGGGCAGCCAGGCCGGCTTCGAGCAGCCGGCGCGCCTCCTGATAGCTGGCCAGTGCACCACGTACATCGCCCAGGCTGGATCCGTTCAGGTCGCCCTGAACGTCGCCGACGGTTACGTAGGCGGCGGCCAACTCGTGCTGGAGATTGGGATTGCCCTGGGCGTCCTCTGCCAGCAGGCTGAGGTACTTCAACGACTCCGTGACAATGAGTTCACGCGCCGGTGCCGCTCCGGGTAGGGGGGCCAGCTTTGGGTCGATGTTGAAAAGCGCCTGGCTGGCCAACCGGCGCAGTTGTTCGAAGCGGTCCTGCGCGACGTTCTTGGCCGCGCGGGCCAGTTCCGTCTGGTGTTCGGACTCCTGTCGCAGTTTCACCTGCTCGCGATAGGCCAGCGCCAGTGAGATGGCTGATGCTGACAGCAGCGCGACGAACGCTAGTATCAGGCCGACTGCGGTCCGATAGCGCCACAGCGTCTTGCGCAGTTGGTACCAGCCGCTGTCGCGCCGAGCTTCGATCGGCTCGCCGGCGAGAACGTGTTCGACGTCCCGGCCCAGGTCGCCCGACGTCTGGTAACGTTGTTGTCGCTCCGGCGCCAGCGCCTTGAGCACAACTGTTTCAAGCTCGTCATCGACCGCGACGGCTGCGGCTCGCGCGACACGCGACGTCAGTACGTCAGGCCCGGGCGCCGCCGCGGACTGACGCCGCGGAGAGCGCGGCATCCCCTCGGCGATCTGCTTCAGCGCCTGAACCAGGTCCGACCCCAGATCACGCGGATACGCACCAGTCAATATCTCGTACAGCATCACGCCCAGAGCATAGACGTCGCTGCGAACATCGACCGCATCGGGCAATCCGCGGGCTTGTTCCGGCGACAGGTACGGCAGCGTCCCCGGCACATACCCCGGCAGCGTCGTCAGCCCCGCCGCATCCTGCGTGAGCTGCCGGGCCAGGCCGAAGTCCAGCACGTGCGGCTCGCCCGCGTCGTCGACCAGCACGTTCGCGGGTTTCAGATCACGATGAATCACGCCGCGCTGATGGGCGTAGTTCACCGCGGCACAGATCTGCGCAAACAGCTCCAGCCGCGCACGCAGCGGCGGATTGGTCTCCGAGATGTACTGATCCAAACGCCGGCCGCGGATGAAATCCATCGCGAAGAACAGGTGTCCGTCCCGCGTTCGGCCCGAGTCAAAAATGGTCACGATGTGCGGGTGACTCAGGCTGGCGACGATTTCGACCTCACGCTCGAAACGGCGCCGGGCCGCCGTCGACGCCAGGCGACCTTCGCGCAGCACCTTGAGCACCACTTCGCGTTTCGTGGAGAGTTGCACGGCCCGGTAGATGATGCCCTGCCCGCCGCGGCGTAGCTCCTCGCCCAGCGTGTAGCCGGGGACGTCGCTGGGGGCGGCGTCGGGCCGATCGGGTCGAAAACGCTCGGCCGGCGGGGGGCCGGCGGCACGTACACGCGACACCCATGAATTGTGGTCTGACAGCAACCAGGCTGCCCGGGCGGCGCAGGCCGCACATTGTTGTAGGTGCTGCTCGATCCGCGCCTGCTCATCGGTGTCCAACTCGCAGGCGTGGAAGTTTTCCAACTCCGCATCGGTTGGGCAGGTCCGCGTGCTGGAATCACTCAACGCCATCTATCAGCTCTTTCATCTTCGCCGCAACCCGCTGCGTTATCCGCCACTTGATCGTGTAGACGTTGTTCGCCTCCAGGCCAAACTCGTCACACACCCGTTGCAGCGGCCATTCGCGGACGACGTAGGCTTCGTACACGCGATAGGTTGTCTCCTCGACCTCGGTCTGTACCTCGCGCAGGCAGTGCCAGAGGTGCTCCTCGAGCCAGATACGCTCGAAGATCTCCTCCGGGCTGTCGCCGGGGGCGGCCCCACGCTCGAAGTCCGCCGTGTCCGCCTGGTGCACCTTCCGCGTGCGCAGCATGTTCCGCACGCGGTTGTTCACCAGCGTGCGCAGCCAGCCCTTGAAGCGCCCTTTCCGCGGGTCGTAGTCAAACTCGGCGATCTTGTCCGAAACCGCCGCCAGGCACTGCTGGGCGACATCCTCGGCATCGTCGTGCGTCAGTCCGCACGCCCGCCCAAAACGCACGAGCATCGGCCGGTACACCTGGTCGAACGTACGCCAGGCGGCCGCGTCCGAGGGGTCGCGAATGCGCAGTAACAGACTGGGGCGAGTGGTATCCACGGCACACGTTCTCCCGTGCATACCAGTATACCATCAGCCGCCGGCTGTCTGCTCAATCAGGCGGTACCCAGTGTCGTTACGCTCAAGTGGGCGTACCCTCCCCGGGCGATTTTCTCACACCAGTTTCCGTTTATTCCGGGCACCGGTCCGATAGGGGCGGGCCTGTGGGCGGCGGAGGAAGCCTGCGCACCCATCTCACATTATCAGATCTGCTCCACGCGTTTCTGTGGTGTGAGATTTCGGCGGCTGGCGTGTACCCCCTCACAGAGCACGAATCGGGCCTGAGCACCGTGCGGCCAGCAGCGGGCGGCCGCGTGCTCCCCAGAGAGCAAGGAGCTACATCATGAGACCACGTTGCGCAGCTAGAATCGGCATATCTGTCTGCCTGTCCTTACTGCTGGCGAGCGCCGCCAGCGCCCAGACCACCTGGTACGTTGATGCGGCCGCCGCCCCGGACGGGGACGGCTCCGCCGGCGCGCCCTTCCGGACCATCCAGGAAGGCCTGTCGGTGGCCATCACCGCCGGCGACACCGTCCAGGTGGCACCGGGGACGTATACCAGCGTCGGCAATCGCAACCTCGATTTCGGGGGACGCCAGTTGACCCTGATCTGCCCGGGCGGTCCCCAGGCCGCGATTATCGACTGCGAGAACATGACCCGAGCCATGGTGTTCGACAATGGCGAGGGCTCGAACACGATCGTGGACGGCTTCACGATTCGCAACGGTTACACCGATGGAACGAATCTCGGTGGCGGTATCTACTGCATCGACAGCAGCCCGATCATCAGGAACTGCATCATCGAGAACTGCTCGAACACCGCCACCGAATGGGACGAAGGCGGCGGCGGCGTGGCTGCGGCAGTGGGCGCAGCACCGATCTTCATCGACTGCACCTTTGACGCCAATATCGCCGGTAAGTCGGGCGGCGCTATCCTCGCGAAGCAATCCACGATTACCTGCCGCGGCTGCACGTTTACCGACAACCTCACGGGTACGGTGGCAGATTCCTACGGCGGGGCCGCCTACGGAATCGAGTCCAACATGCACTTCCGTGACTGCGTCTTTGATGGGAACCGGTCACGCGGGATGGGCGGCGGCGGGGCCGTCGGCGGCTATCGCGTCTGGACCACCTTCACCAATTGCACAATTACGCACAACAGCGGCCGCAGCGGCGGAGCCTATGTCATCTCCCAGAGCCAGGGCGAGTTCTGGAACTGCCTGATCGCACACAACACGGCTTCGCTGAGCGGCGGCGCGCTAAGCTGCGGGTGGACGAGCGACCTCGACATGTACGGCTGCGCCCTGGTGGGGAACGTGTCGGGCGGCAGCGGCGGAGGTGCCATCTACCTCCAGCACCACACCCACGATTTCATCAACTGCACCTTCGCCGATAACCAGGCGAATGGCGGCGGTGCCGGCGGTGCTATCTGGAACTGGGACAGCGCTACTGTGAACGTGCTCAACTGCGTCCTGTGGGGCAACACCTCCGACAACGGTCCCCAGATCAACGTGTGGTCGGCGAACGGTACGGTCAACGTCAATCACTCGCTGGTCGAAGGTGGTGCCGATGACGTGGCCGGCCCCGGCACGCTCAATTGGGGCGACGGAAACCTCACGGATGATCCGCAGTTCCTAGATCCGGCCAGCGATGACTACCGACCAGCCGCCGGCGCGCCGGGTAATGACGCCGGCAACAACGCGATGCTGCCCTCGGACGAGCAGGATGTCGATGACGACGGCACTGTCGGCGAACCGCTGCCGACGGACATCATCGGCGGGCCGCGCTGGTGGGATGATGCGGCGGCCGACGATGTGGGTGAGCCCGCCGGCTTACCGGCCATCGTGGACATGGGCGCGTATGAGTACTACCCGGACTGCGATTTCAACGGCGTGCCCGACAGCGAACAGCCTGACAGCGACGACGACGGCACCATTGACGCCTGTGACGGCTGCCCGGACGACGAGCACAAAACCTCGCCCGGGGAATGCGGCTGCGGAGTACCCGACACCGATTCGGACGACGACGGCACGCCCGACTGCAATGACGGCTGCCCCGATGATCCGGACAAGATCGAGCCGGGCGCCTGTGGTTGCGGCGTGGCCGACACGGATGGCGACAACGACGGGACCCCCGACTGTAATGACGGGTGTCCGGATGACCCCAACAAGACCGAACCGGGCGATTGTGGTTGTGGCAATGTCGACACTGACAGCGATGGTGACGGAATCGCGGACTGCAACGACGCCTGTCCGGACGATCCGGACAAGACCGCGCCAGGCGATTGCGGTTGCGGAAATGCCGACACTGACACGGATGGCGACGGCGTCGCGGATTGCATCGATAACTGCGTTGATACGCCGAACTCCGATCAGATTGACGCTGACAACAACGGTGTCGGCGACGTGTGCGAGGATGATCAGCAGGGGCAGGATCAGCCAGGGCTTGACGACGACACCGACGGCAACGGTGACGGCGTTCCCGACGAGCAGCAGGATCACGTATCGTCGTTCGAGAATGATGACGGCGTGCTGGTCACGGTGGTTGCGCCGGAGGGTGTTACTGTGACGGCCGCCGCGACGGCGAATCCGTCGCCGGCGGACATGCCATCCGACGCCGAGTTCCCGCTCGGGTTCCTGACGTTCCAGGCTGAGGGTGTTGACATCGGTGGTGCGGTGGTCATGACGATCATGTCGGACGACCTGCCTGCCGATGTGAACTCGTACTGGAAATATGGCCCCACCCCTGACGATTCGACTTCGCACTGGTACGAGTTTATCTATGACGGCACGACCGGTGCCGAGTTCACCGCGGATGGTGTCCTGCTGCATTTCGTTGACGGTGGGCGGGGCGATAGCGACCTCACCGCCAATGGTGACGTCGACGATCCCGGTGCGCTCGCCGTAGTGACCACTACCGATACGCCCGACACTCAGCTTCCGGCTACGTGCGGCGCCGGCATGTGTGGGGCCGGCAGCCTGTCGGCGATGCTCGTCACGCTGATGGGTCTGGGTGGCATGAAGGCCGGTCGGCGACGAACCCTGCGCCGGCGCTAGTCGGCCCGACCGCATTCGTGCTCAGGCCGCCCATCTAGGGCGCAACAACAGGAGCCGGGCCACGCTGCTCCCAGCGTGCCCGGCTCCGTTCTTTTACAGAGGAGTGTTCTGTTTCTCCCAGAAGCCGGCCGTTGGCCTAGCCGACCGTCGTGGGTATCACGCGGAAGATGAAGGCCAGCGAAAAGTAGATACCGATGAGGATGAAGAGTACGCCGGTGACGCGGCGAGCCCAACGTTCAAACGCCGTGATGCGATTGAATGCGCCGGCCATGGTGCTGGCGCTGACGACGATGAGAATCGCAAAGAGCACCACCGGCAGGGCCGTGCCGATACCGAACACCGCCGGCAGCAGAATGCTCGACTGGTACTTCACCGCCAGCGGAATCAGCCCGGCGAAATAGAGCGCTGCCGAGGCCGGACAGAACGACAGCGCAAACACCACGCCGAGCGCCAGCCCGCCCCAGACGCCCCAGTCGGCGACCTTTTCCCCGACCTTCTGTCCCAGGTCAGAGCCGCGCGTCGGCAGGTTGATCAGCCCGAGCAGGATCATGCCGAGCAGGATCAGCAGCGGGCCGAGCAGTTTGTTCATGTACTTCTGCAAGGCGGCTGACAGCAGCGGCGCCGACAGCAATCCCGCCACGAGCAGGGCCGCGATGGCGACGTACACAACGCTGCGGCCCAGTGTGTACAGCAGTCCGGTCAGCAGGGCGGCGCGCGGATTGGTAACGCGGCGGGTGATGAATGAAATGGCGGCCACGTTGGTGGCCATTGGGCACGGGCTGATAGCGGTCAGGATGCCTGCCCAACTTGCCGCCCCGATCGCCGCCCACCATTCCGCCGACATGCTCAGTGCTCCAGATACTCGCGGGCTTGCTCCGTGACGTAGACGTGGAAGTTCAGCGGGTCGTCAACCAACTCCCAGACCCGGTCCATGCGTTGCCACTCGGCCGGCGCGCCACCTTCGACCTTGACCAGCACCAGCGAACTGGTGACCAGCTCATAGTCCTTCACGAAGTGCTCGTTTGGCGACTCCTGCATGTTGACCGCACGCCATTCGAGTCGGCCGGCCGCGCAGGCCTCGGAAAACTCCTCGCGCAGCGCTTCCCGCGCTTGCCGTTCGATCTTCAGACACGTCGCACAACGCTGCGTGTTGTAGAAGTAGTAAGCCACGACCTTATCGGCCGGCGCACTTGATACTGGCCGGTCGTTCTCTGCTACCAGCGTCGCCGTTGACGAGCCGTCCGCGGTGCCGCTCTCGCTGACGATCAGGTAGACGACACTGGCCGCGACGAACAGCAGCAGTGCGCCGGTGGTGATGGTTTTCGCGTTCACGGCCGGCCTCCAATCGCGGCGTCAGCGCATCCGTCGCCCCACGCGGAGCAACAGTGCGTCCTGTGCATCACGCGCCGCCTGTAAGAATCTGTTCGAGTTCGTCTGCGCCGGGCACCTTGCCGGTCAGCTTGACCTGTCCATCAACAACCAGCGCCGGCGTCATCAGCACGCCGTATTCAGTGATTTTGACGATGTCCTTGACGTGTTCGAGTGAGTAATCAAGGCCGAGCCGGTCGGCGACCTGCCGCGTGGTCTGTTCCAGCAGGTTGCACTTGGCGCAGCCCGTGCCGAGGACTTCGATTTTCATGAGTCAGTCTCCTCAGGTGGCGATGGTGCCAAAGACCAGACCCGCGGCCGTCGATAGCACCACCACGAGCAATACGTACACCAGCGTCTTCTGCGTTCCCAAAAGGGCGCGGATGACGAACAAATTGGGCAGCGACACCGCCGGCCCCGCCAGCAGCAGCGCCAGCGCCGGCCCCTTGCCCATGCCCGCGCCCAGCAGCCCTTCGAGGATGGGCACCTCGGTCAGCGTGGCGAAGTACATCAGTGCGCCCGCGAGGGCGGCGCAGAAGTTCGCCCGCATGCTGTTACCGCCCACCAGCCCGGCCACCCAGCTTTCCGGAATCAGGGCCGGATGTCCGGGGCGCCCGAGCAATACTCCCGCGATCAGCACGCCGACCAGCAACAGCGGCAGAATCTGCCGGGCGAAGGTCCAGGTGCTCGCGACCCACTGCCGCAGTTCTTCACGCGTGAACCAGGCGACCAGCATCAGCCCCAGCGCCGCGAGCAAGGCCGCGGTGAGGTACCACTTGATGGCACCGATTACCGCCCCCAGCCCGCCAGAGTCGAGGGCCTGCCAGTTGGCGAACACGAGTATGCCGATCATGGCAGCAAAGTAAAACACCGTCTGCCACAGGGGGCGCTGGTGCTCGTCGTCGCCCATGACGAATCCGCCGTTGGCGTCGCGCTGCGCCTCTTCTTTACGATAGATCAGGTGCATCAGCAGGCCGATGACGATGCTGAAGACAACCGCGCCGCCGGCACGGGCCAGCCCCAACTCCGCGCCGAGCACACGCGCCGTGAGAATGATCGCCAGCACGTTGATGGCGGGGCCGGAATACAGAAACGCCGTCGCCGGCCCGAGCCCCGCGCCACGCTTATAGATACCTGCGAACAACGGCAGGATGGTGCACGAGCAGGCGGCCAGGATCGTGCCCGCCACCGCTGCCACGCTGTACGCGAGCACTTTGTGAGCCCGGGCCCCGAAGTACCGCATCACCGCCCCCTGCGACACGAAACACGCAATCGCGCCGGCGATGAACAACGCCGGCACCAGGCACAGCACCACGTGGTGCCGGGCGTAATCCTGGAGCATCAGCAGCGCTTCCCGGCCGGCCGTTGTCAGCCGGCCGCCCGCGGGCAAATTGCCCCAGGGTACCCAGTACGCCAGCCCAAACACCGCGACCATCAGCACCAGCGTACGCAGCGTGGCCATACGTGGGTTCAGCGTCTGGCGGCGGGCCGGCTCGCTGGTCGCGGTGGGGGTAGGGGGGGGTAGCGTCGCTCACGATTGCATCAGCGCCTGTTGTGCGCGGAGGTGATCTTCTAAAACCGCCTCGACGCAGTTCCACATACCTTGCAGGCAGGGCACCTTCAGCGTCAGCAGCGTCTTGGTGCCCTCCTTCCGGCGGTCAATGACGCCGGCCTGGCGGAGGACGGCCAGATGCTTCGAAACGGTCGACTGATCGAGCCCGACCAGCTCCGTCAATTCACAAACGCAACACTCCCGCTCAGCCAACGCGTCCAGCATCATCAGACGAACCGGGTGGGCCAGGGCCTTGGTGATCCGCGCCCGGGCCTCGTACCGCTGCATGGAATGTTTGGGTTTAAGTTTCATGGCTTTATGGCAATTATGCCATGATTGCTGAATAAGTCAAGCCACAGCGGCGCAGTTAGTGCGCGGCGGTTTGATCGGACCCTGGTGGAGTTCCGATCGGGACAGGCTGACCGCCCAGCGGTCGGTGTGCTTGGCACGTGAAGCCAGTAACTGTATCATTGCTCGGATGCTGCTATCGCGGTTGGAAAGGTGGTTGCGCGTCAGCGCCGGCCTCGGTGTGCTGCTATTGCTGGTGGCGCAGGAAAAGGTCTGGCCCTGGGCCCTGCGCGGCCTGCCGCTCGAACAGCCCGCAGTCGATCAGCAGCAGCCGCTTGTTCCGCAAACCCTGGCCACCAGCGCTGCCGACGTTGCCGACACTTCCGCCCCGACTGACGAAGAGCAGAAGGACCAGCCGGTCTGTCTGCCCTATATGGTTCCTGACGCCTGTGCGCCACGCTGGCCGACCACATGTCACCCGTTTGAAACGCGACAGTCGATCGGCACACGCGACGGGGTTGTGAGCTGCGGCTCGCGCCATCCCGGCGAGCGGGCTGGTGTCGACACACTGCCGCTGGCCATAATCCCCGACTGGCGCGTGCTACAGCGACCGGCCGTGCGGTTCGTTATGGTCTGTGAGCGACTCAGCGAAGCCGGGGGGTTTGATCCCGCCATTTTCACTGCCTTGCGCCGCTTGGCGTCGCCGGTGGCCTGATCCCGCTCGTGGGGGGAAAGAAGCGGACGCTGTCGCACGGCGGCAGTGCCGCGTGAATTCTCATTATTAGGACTCATCCAGTTCTTAATTGACCAGGCGAGACGCGTGTCTCGCACGAGGATAACGAGATGCCAGAGAAGAATATTACCCAACGGTTGCTCATCATCGGGGCGGTGATCGTGTTCGCCGCCTGTCTGCTGCGCAATCCAAGCCAGACCCTCCGGCCCGGCCTGGATATCGCCGGTGGTACATCGCTGATTTTCGAGATCGATACATCGGGTGCGGAGGAGCAGCGCGACCTGGCCGAACGCGTCAAGCAACTGCTCCAGAAGCGTGTTGATCCGCAGGGCGTGTACGACCTGGTGTGGCGTGTGCAGGGCCGCAATCGTATCGAAGTCCAGATGCCCTTGCCGCCCAAGGACGCCAAGGAGCGTCTCGAGCATTACCGCGAGGCGCTGGACGACCTCTACCAGCATGAGATCAACCGGGGCGCGCTTGAGCGCGCCTTGCGGATGGGCCCCGGGGCCGATCGCGACGCCGCGCTTCACGAGTTGGCCCTGCGCAACTCGGCTCAGGCGCTGGAACAGATCGACACTACGGATGCCGAAAAGGCGGACCAGGAACGCCGCCTGATCGAGGACGGCGTGCAGCAGCGCGAGGAGCTGATGCGCACTGCTGCCGGGCGTCATGATCAACTCCTTGCTGCGCGCCAGGCGCTCAAACAGGCTCAGGCGGAGCAGTCGGAGACCATCCCTGTCGAAGATGAGACCGCCGACACCCAGCCGGCTGCGACCACCCAGCCCGATCTCGAAGCCCTCGAACTCGAACTGCGCGACGGTCGCGAGTTGTTCGAGGACGCGGTCTACGAAGTGCTGCGGACCAATCTCAATCGTCGGCGTTTCCAGGAAGTGATCGAACTCGATCAGAAGTCCGACTTACGCAAGCAGAGCATCGACGTGCTCAAGCAGCAGCACACCGACCTGCTGCCCGAGATCGACCGCGCGCTCGCGGCGCACTCCGAGTGGCGCCGTGGCCGGCAGTTCCTCGACGGCCCCGGCGACCTGAAACGCCTGCTACGCGGTGCCGGTCGACTCGAGTTCCGTATTCTGGCCGAGCCCAGCCCGGACAACGTCACCAAGTTCGATCGCTATCGCAAGGAGCTGACCGAGAAGGGCCGCGAATGGCTCGAAGGCGGCGTCGCCTGGCTTAAGGTCGATAACCCGATGCAGTTCTTCGACCTCGATTCACCGTCCGATCTGGACGCCCTCCGCGAAAACTACAAGACCCACGGCCTGTTCGTTATCGAGACCCTCGGCAACGACTGGTACGTTCTCGGCAAGACCACACCCAGCGACGGCCTGCTCCAGGGACAGGGCGCCTGGAAGCTGACTAGCGCCCAGCCGGATTATGATCAGCAGGGTCGCTGGTGTGTCCGCTTCCGGCTCAACGCGGTCGGCGGTCACATGTTTGAGCAGCTCACCCGCGCCAACATCGGCAAGCAGCTCGCCATTCTCGTGGACGACGTGGCCTATTCGGCCCCGCGCATCAATTCCGCCATCCGTACCCAGGGTGAGATTACCGGCGAATTCAGCCAGGAAAAAGTCAACTACCTCGTGCGAACGATGGAGGGCGGCACGCTGCCGGCCCGCCTCAAGGACACCCCCCTGTCCGAACGCACCGTCGGTTCCAGCCTGGGCGAGACCAACCGCGACCACGCCGTCACGGCCGGCATTATCGGCGCTATCGCCGTGGCCGTCGTGATGGTCGGCTACTACCTGATCGTCTGCGGCTTCATCGCCGACTTCGCCCTGATGCTGAACATCTTCCTGATTCTCTCGGCCATGGCCATGCTGAACGCCCGCATTACGCTGGTCGGCATCGCCGGCATCATCCTCTCCGTCGGTATGGCCGTCGACGCCAACGTGCTCATCTTTGAGCGCATGCGTGAGGAGAAGGAGCGTGGCACGTCGCTGCGGATGATCGTCAAGAACGGTTACGATAAGGCCCTGTCGACCATCCTCGACTCGAACATCACCACGCTGCTCACCTGTATCATCATCTACTACGTTGGCAGCGAGGAGGTGAAGGGCTTTGGTCTGACCCTCGGCTGGGGTATCGTCCTCAACCTCTTCACCTCGATCTTCGTCACACGAACGCTCTTTGGCGTTTTGCTCAAGTACCACGTCATCAAAGACATCAAGATGCTGCGGATCATCGGTGTGCCGAAAATCGACTGGTACGCCAAGCGCAAGTTCTTCCTGCCGCTTTCGGCCGCCATCATGCTGATCGGCCTCGGGCTATTGGTCGATCGCGGCAAACGCAACGTGTTCGACGTTGAGTTCCTCGGCGGCGTCGCGGCCGAGTTCGAGCTCAAGCAGGCCGGCCTCGACGACCGCGATATTCAGCATCGGTTGAGCGAGGTCAGCAACGAAATCAGTGAGGTTGCCGAGCGCCTCGATCAGGCCGAGGTGGCCCCCGTTCCCGACCAGTTGAACACCTTCGCCGTCACCGTTACGGACGTCACTCCCGAGCGTCTCGCCGCCCTCATCACCGAGCCCCTCGAGGAGGCCAAGGACGCCAAGAAGAACCCCCTGGTTGAGCATGGCGGAGTGTCCGCAGATCCCGGCACCGGATGCGTCCAGGTCATCGTGCGTGACGGGGTCACTCGCGACCAGTTGGTTGACCTCGTTCACGGCCTGGGGTCATCCTTGCAGGCCGAGGGTGACAACCTCAGCCGGGCCAACGTCAATGCTGTTCTCGAAGTTGGCGGCGTTGCCCAGCAGGGTACCGTCTGGAACATCACCACCACCGTTACCAATATGCACCTGGTTGAGCATGCTCTGACCAGTGCGCTCGGAAACGAAATGCAGGTGCAGCCCAGCATCAGCTATGTTTTCCATGGCGAGGGTGAGCAGCCCTACCCGATCACCGATCGACTGCTTGAAGCGGTAGTGCCCGGCGTCGGAGCGACCGCCAGCTATGATCTCACCAACTTCCTCGGTGGGGCGGCCATGTACTTCACCGACGTTAACCCGCCGCAATCCGCCCAGGAAATCCGCCTGCGACTCGACAACATGCACTTCCAGCCCGATTTCCAGGATATGCCCAAGCGCAACTTCGACGTCGTCGGAGTCGACCAGGTGGAGGGCGATGTTGACGACGGTGGCAACCCGCTCTATCGCAGCCTCGTCGTCGTCTCGGTCGATCCCGATTATCGTTTCGGCGAAGATCCTGAGCAGTGGTACGTCGGGTTTGCCCAGGGCGAGCTCAAATTGGTCAAGACCGCCTTCGAGAGCGAGCAGACCCTGCGCAAGGTGATGCAGTTCAAGCCGCAGATCGCCTCCCGCTCGACCCAGCAGGCCTCGATCGCGCTGCTGCTGTCGTGGGCCATGATCATCGGCTACATGTGGATTCGTTTCGGCCGGCCGATGTACGGCGTGGCAGGCGTGGCGGCGCTGATTCACGACGCCCTGATCGCGCTCGCCTTCGTCGGCATCAGCGGTTGGCTGGGTGGTGTGAATCACCCGATCGGCAACGCGCTGTTGATCAACGACTTCAAGATCGACATGACCATCATCGCCGCGCTGCTGACCATCATCGGTTACTCGATCAACGACACCATCGTCGTGTTCGACCGTATCCGCGAGGTCCGTGGCCGGCTCGGCGTCGTCACCCCCGAGATCATCAACGACAGCATCAACCAGACACTGGCTCGTACCTTGATGACCTCGCTTACTACGTTGGTGGTCCTGACGATCATGTATACCCTGGGTGGCAATACCATCCGCGGGTTCAACTACTGCATGATCATCGGCATTATCACCGGGTCCTACTCGTCGATCGCGATCGCCTCGCCGCTGCTCATGGCGCGGTGGCTCAACCGTTCGGCCTCACGGGTTTCCCGCTAGAGTGTTTTCGATGAACTCGTGGCGTCCAAACATCCAGGTGCCTTGGAGATTGCGACAGGAAGGTCGCTGCGGGTAAGTAGAGCTTGCTCCGGCCGGCGGCTGTCGCGGTCGCCGCCGGCACGTTATAATGCTGCTCGGTCCGTGCGCTGTTGCGCGGACCGAGCAGTTTTGCTTCGCGGAGCACCACGATGCGCACCGAAGTGAAAGTGGGCTTGATCAGCGGATTGGTGGTGATCGTCGGGGGGATCATCTTCTTCTTCCAGCAGAGCCAACAGACCGGCAGCAATGTCGCCAATTCGCTGCCGATGGACGCTCCGGCTCCGCAGAAGGAGACTCGCGCCGCAGACAACGCCAACAAGAACAACGTGGCTACGCCCAGTCGGCGCACACCCGCTCGCGGGGCTGAGTTGGCGGCCGACGCCAAGCGCAAACAGCAGCGTCCCAATCGCCAGCCGGGAGCCCGGGGAGCCCAGGCAAACAAGCCGGCCGATTCCGAGCAGAAACGCTCGGCCACCTCTGACGAGATCCAGGCCCGTCTGCGCGAACGACTGGCCCGCCAGCGGGAGGAGCAGAAAAAACACGAAAGAACGCCCGCCGCCACGCCGGCTGATTCACCCAAGGTCGAGCCTCGGGGAACCGCCACCAAACCGCCCACGCCTCGCCCAACCGCGGCCAAACCTGCGGCTGGCGGGCAGAAGTCGACCGCCGGCCCAGCGACCGCCCGGCCCCAGACTCCCAAACCGACCGAACCTGACCGCAAGGTGGCTGATGCCCAGCCCCGTCCCGGCGTGACCGTGCCGGCGCCCCGCGGGAGCCAGCGACCCGCCCCGCGCACCACCCCACTGCCCGGAAAACCCCTGCCCGCCAAGGTCACCCGCCATACCGTCGAGCCCGGCGATTCGCTCTGGTCCATCGCCGAGCAGTATTACGACGACGGCCTGCTTTGGAAGAAACTGGCCGAGGCCAACCCCGACACGGCGGATACGCCCCTGAAGATCGGCCAGATCATCGTCGTCCCACCCAAGGAGCAGGTCACCGCCGCTCCCGCGAAACGCCCCACCGAACGCGACGGTCAGCGCGATTCGCGCCAGCCTACGGGTCGCTCCCACACCTACGTTGTCGAGCACGGCGATTCGCTGATCCTTATCGCCCGCAACATCCTCGGCGACGATGACCGCTGGCGCGAAATCTACGAGCTGAACCGCGACAAAATCTCCGACCCGGACGTGCTCAAGGTCGGCACCGAGTTGAAGCTGCCCCCCAAGGAGAAGAAGTAGCCACCCGTTACCTGGGCTCAGTCCAGCTTGATTTGCCGCAGCGCCTCGTCCCACCCCTTGAAACCGACGGCCCGATCGTCAATCCACACGTCCGCCACCGGCTTGCCCATGTGCAACCCGTCATACTCGATCCCATGATCGGCCAGCCACTTCTCGGTCATGCGAAACTCGCCCCAGCTCCGGGCCGTGTAGATGACCACGATGTAACCCGCCGATCGCAGCCGGGCCACCGCTTCGCGGGCCCCCGGCAGCGGCTCGGCCAGCGGCCGATCGTGAAACATCTCCTCCGTGCAGATCACCCCGTCCAGATCAACCATGATCGTCTTGGCCCGCGCCATTGGCTCACTCTCCTCGACAGTCGGCCGATCGGCAACCTCCGCAGATACACGCCCTGCGGCCCAGCCCCTATAATCGCGGCCCGGGACTCACGAGGCAAGCTGACAGCACGGGAACAGACACAGTGATAATCACCATTGATGGACCGGCCGGCTCCGGAAAAAGCACCACCGCCCGCAAATTGGCCGCCCGATTGGGCATTCCTTATCTCGACACCGGCGCCATGTATCGCGCCGTCACGCTCGCGGCGCTACAGGCCGGCATCGACCTCCACGACGAACAGCGACTCACACACATCGCCGAGCACGGCGACTACGCCCTCGATCTCGGCCCCACCCACATCCGCGTCACGCTCGCCGGCCGCGACGTGACCGAGGAAATCCGCTCCATGCGCGTTAACCAGCACACACGCTACATCGCCGGCTCGCCGGGCGTGCGCGCCATCCTGATCGCCCGGCAACGCGAGCTGGGTCGCCAACTGGGCAACATGGTCACCGAGGGCCGCGATCAGGGGACGGCCGCCTTCCCCGACGCCGACGCCAAGTTCTTCCTTGATGCCGATCGACAGCGCCGCGCCGAACGTCGCCTGCACGATCTCCTCGCCGACGGCGAAGACGTTACTATCGAGCAGGTCGTGGCCAATCTCGACGAGCGCGACCGCACCGATTCACAGCGCCCGGTGGCGCCTCTCGTTCGCCCGCCGGATGCCATCTCCATCGACACTTCCACGCTTTCCATCGGCGCCGTCCTGGACACCATCGTCGACCACTTACGCCGGCTCGGACTTGCCGGCTCGGAGGCCTGATTTACCGTGGGCGCACGCGAGTCGGCTCCGGATACCGCCATGCCGCCAATGAGACTTCCCTACCGCCTCTGCCGCTGGGCGTGCCAGGTGCTGTTCACCTACCTGATGCGCGGACGAGTGTTCGGCACACGCCACGTCCCCCGCACCGGCGGCGTCCTGCTCGTCAGCAATCACCAGAGCTTCCTTGACCCGCCGCTGGTTACGCTCGCACTCCCGCGCGAGTGCCACTACATGGCCCGCGACACGCTCTGGAATCACGGCTGGCTCAAGCCGGTGATAGAGTTGCTCAATGCCTTCCCCGTCAAACGCGGCAGCGCCGACACACGCGCCATCAAGGAGCTGCTACGCCGCCTCCGCGCCGGCGCAGTAGTGACCGCCTTCCCCGAGGCCACCCGCACGCACGACGGCAGCATCGGCCCGATGCGCGCTGGCGTGGTCCTCGTGGCACGCAAGTCACGCGTCCCGATCGTCCCCGCGGTGATCCTCGGTGCCTTCGAAGCCTGGCCCCGAACCAGCAAGCTTCCCGGCCTGCGACCGATAATTGTCGCCTACGGCCAGCCCATCTACCCCCACAAACACCCCGAGTGGGATGATGAGCAATGCGTGCAGTATGTGCGCCAGCGCATCATAGAATTGCAGCAACGCTTCCAGTCCCACACGCTCCTCGCCCACACCCGCCGCAGTTGATTAATCCCCCGCCCCGATTTGTAAAACCTTGTGGAACCGCCCCCCCTTGTGGCACCGATTCCCCAATATCCGTGGCACCGGTTTTTGACCGGTGGGTCATGCCGGCGACGAATCCCAATGCTGGACACCCCACCCCGTTGTTACGTTGTCACATTGTTACGCCTGGAGGCTCTTGAGCAGTGCTCTTCCCAACTTCAGCGCGATTACCTGCATCCGCGCCGTGCGTCACCTGTAATATGCAGTGAATCCCCGGCCGCCCGGATTCAGCCGTTTGCTTCGTCCGGCCACCAGGGGTCGACGGTAATGCGCGGCTGGTCGCGATCTTCCGACCGGCCGAACAGGAAGCTGAAGCTGAGCATCATCAGCCCGAAGCCGACGAACCAGAGTACGGTACTCACGGCGTACTCTCCGCGTTAGTGCGCCCGATTGGGCGGCGAATTGCCATCCCTGGGTTATGTTCCGGGCGGCCGCGATCCCTCGCGTTCCGCCTGATTGAACTGGCCGGCGTCGATTGCCCGCGCGGGCATCAACGCTCAACCCAGCTCACGCCGAGTTGCACGATCCCTGGAATCTTGTCGGCAGAATCGATCAGCAACTCGACCCATGACGTGTCGATCCCATCATTGCCATAGACGGTTACCGTGTAGACAAACTGGTTCTCCAGCTTGCCACCGCCAATTGCATAGTCCGTGTCGCTACCACTGACACGCGTAAACGTCAGGTCCGTCGGCGCAATTATTTCGAAAACCGACTGATAAGTATCAAGATTGGTGATCCACGACTCGAAGTGCGCGATCTGGTAGCCGTCACGCAGTTCGAAACGCCGGTCCGCTCCCGGCACAACTTCCAACTCGGGCGCCGCCCGGGCCAGGATTTCCACGCTGTCGACGCCGGTCCGGCCACGGTCGTCCGCGATGGTCACCTCAAACTCGTAGACCATGTCGTACCAGCCCAATTCCTCGGTCAGCGGCAACCCGGTAACCAGTGTCCCGGCCCGACCGGGTGTCACCAGCGTGAGCTGCGGATTGCCGGCCACCTGCGCCCAGCTGTAGCTCAGGTGCTCGCCAAAGCTGTTGCTCGCGTCGAGCTGAAAATCACCCCAGCCCACCCATATCACGCGGTCCGCGCCGGCATCCGCCAGCGGATAGTCCTCCAGATCATCCTCGCCGAGCCCCTCTTTGATCCGCTCCGGATCATACTCGCCAACCTCGGGTGCATAATCGCTACCACCCGGGCCGGGCGCCGGCTCAGCGAAGGCCCGGTCCAATTCCCGTAGTGAGTCGGCCGCGACCGCCGCATCCTCCGGGTCGTAATCCTCGCCGGCATCGGCATGAACATTGTCAATGTTGCCCGCCGCCAAAGCCGGCTCCAACTCCGTCCCGAGATATTCACCAGACTCAATCTCGTCGTCATACGTCTCCACGGCCGGAACGTACTCCGTATACGTCCGCGGACGACGAACCACCGGCCGGGCGCGATAGCGGTACACCCGGCTGCCTCCGTTGTCAGACTCGCTCGCAACCGTCGGCTCATCGCCGCCGTCATTGCCGCGAGCGCTGGCTGATTGGGGGACATACCCGCTGAAAACCATGAGGCTGAGGCCCAGCGTAAAGCAGACGACAAACAGGATGGCGTTGATTCGCATGCGTTGCTCACCAGTAGCACGACTGAACGGATCGGGTTCTCCATGTGTATAGATCGAGTAGCTGCGGTCCAGGGCGTAACACCATGGTCGAAAAAATTGCATCGTCCTATAACAACCGCATCAGCGAGACAAAATTGTCGCTCTGGCGCCGACCGGCGGCAGCGATGGGGCGCAACCTCTCCCGCTAATCAACACTTTTCCCAATATTGCCGAGTGGGGTTGGCCTGCCGTTCACCCAGCCGCAGTGTCAGGAACCCTGCATCAGGTGGGCGTCGCAGGCGAGAATCGCTCGCGGATCCGGCTCGCACGGACAGGCCGCGATATCAGATAACATGAATCTATCGATTGGATTGGTGAGGTTTGTTTGGCGATTAGTGGCGCCGTTGCGAACGCCAGAACGCCACACCACCCAGCAATGCGAGCAGCAAAGTGCTTGGCTCCGGGACCAGGGCCGCCTCTGATTCGCTCGTATCACCGTTGATCAACGTCTCGGTGGCTTCATCAAACAGGTCGCTGACCACTCCCGATTCCGGGTCGAGCAGGGCTTCCAGCATGCTGGCCGTCAGCTCGGCTTCCACGCTTTCACCTGCCACCAGGTTCAGCTCCTGAAGCTCCGCCCGGATCGCCTCGTTGATCTGGTCCACCGGCGACTGCGGAAACGCGCTTTCCAGCTCCGTCGTGTCCACGCCGAACATCGTTAGCAGTGACAGTGCTCCATCATAGAAAACGTTGCCGCTGATGGAGATCGGGCCGATGTCAAAGTTCGTGTCCTGCTCATCGCGGATGATCACGCCGTCCAATGCAAACTGCGAGTTGGTGTTGCTTGCGCTGAGCACCAGATCGTAGAAGCCGAGGGGGTTCACCTGCATCGCCAGCGTGTAGTCCAACGTGCCGAGCAGTTCGGCATCCTGAACACCAACTCGGCTGCGGAAGAGGTAGTCGAGATCGTCGACGTTTACCGACGCGGTTATGCTGCGGAACTTCTTCCCGCTGTAGCCCAGTGTGGCCTGGGTACTGCCCTGAAGAGAGATATCGCCGATGCCACCCAGATTCAACGTCTCCGAACGCCCGCTCGAATCCACGCCGAAGGAGCGATCGAACTGAAGTTCCCAGCCGCGACCCAACCCGGTCCGTTCGACACGCAGGCGCCCCACCCGCGCCCCGTTCACGCGCGTGCCATCGCTGGTCGTCGCGACCGTTGATCCGGACGGTGTTGCCAACAGGTCCAGCCCCCGGAAGATGTCCTGAAAGACGCCGGCCTGAACCGAGCCCACGCCGCAGATCCCCACCAGCACCAGACCAATCACGTGACGGAACATATCTCAATCCTCAGACGGACGGACCAGTATTGAGTGCGACGCGCGAAATACCGAACGCACGCCCCCGAGGCGCGTAGTACCTTAGGGGCGCGGGCACCGCGAATCAAGGCGGTACCTGCGCCCGGTATACTATCGGAGCAAAAAAGAATCGACTTCATCGCTGCGTCGCCGCGGACGACTTCACCGGAGACGGTTATAATGCACTTCTTGGCTTGGCCACCTCGCACAGATGGGCGGGGAACCGCCTTTTATGGGGCCTCGCACGCGCCTTCCCGGCACCTCCGGGTCATAGCCGGTGGGAGCTGCCTCGGGTCTCAGGAGTCTGCCGACCGTGTCTGACCTGCTGCGGATATTGATTGGCGGCATGCTCCTCTTCGGAGCCCTTGATCGCTGCGCCGCCCAGCAATCGGCCCCCGCTTCTCAGCCCGCTCCCGGACAGGAACAGCGGCTCAGCGACCTAGTCGGACTCATCGAGGGCCAGACTTCGCCAGAGGTCCGCCGCACTGTTGCCCGAGAACTCCTCCTCCAAAACTGGCCCGAGACTTCCCGGCGACTGGCGGACATCCTCGGGGGTGGTAACAATCCCGCCCGAATCGCCGTCGCAGGTGCCCTGGCCGATCTGCCCCAGTTCATCGACGAGAACCTGGCCAATGCCCTCGTAGACCTGCTTGGCGAAACTGACGCCGCCGTCAGATCCGCGGCCAGCCTCGCTCTCGCCGGTGCCCGGTCCGATGCCGTCGTCAACCGGCTGTGCACGCTCCTGGCCGACACCGAGCTCCCCAGCGATACGCGTGTGGCCGTCGCTGCCACGCTCGGCCTGCTGCCGCGCCGCTCGGCGGTCGACGCACTGGCCAATGCCTTGGAAGACCCCGATTACGCTGTCGTTAAGGCAGCGCTCGCGGCCCTCTCTCAGGCGGCGGCGATCGATTTCGGCGGCGAGCCGACGGCCGCCCGCGCCTGGTGGGAGGCGTCGCGCGATCTCTCGCTCGAATCCTGGCAACAGCAACAGATCGAACGCCTGGTGCGGGCCGATTTCGAATTGCGCCAGCGCCTCACTACGCTTCAAGCACGCCTGGTGCGGGCACTGGAAACTGCCTTCGAACGCGCCGGCGACGCCGAGCGTGCCGGCCTGCTGGCCGAATACCTGGGCGACGCTTCGCCGCCGGTGCGCCTGCTGGGGTTGCGTCTGGCCCAGTTGCACGTCGTCGAGGGCAAATCGCTCAGCGACGAAGCCCGGGTCCAGCTCCGCGAGTTGTTGCACAACCCGGACGCACAGATTCAGGCGGCCGCCGTCCGCGCCGTTGCCAGTTTGCGTTCCGCAACCGACGCCAGCCGTTTCCTGGAGATGCTCGCTGCCGGGCCGCCACCGCTGGTTCGCCAGGCGCTCGTCAATGGCCTGGGCTACGTCGGCGACGAGTCCGCCGTCACGCCGCTGCTCACTGTGCTCGGCGGCGACAATGAGGCCAGCGTAACCGAAGCCGTTGCAGCGCTCGGTAGACTGGCCGAGCGCGGTATGCTCAGCGCGCCGGCCCGCGAAGCGGTCGCCACCGGGTTAATGCTGGTTTTCAAGGACGTTACACCCGCGCAGATCGAGCTGCGCGAGCGGCTGCTTTGGGCCATGACCATCGTGCGCGATCCCCGTTTCGGCCCGGCTTTCGCCGCGGCGCTCACACCGGAGGAAAGTGTCCCCGTTCGCCAGGCGGCCGTCCGCGGAATCGCCGCGCTCAAAGACCCGCAACTGGTGGATGCCCTGTTGCCGGTCCTGCACGATCCCGACGCCGGCGTTCGCAAGTCCGCCGTCGAGACCGTTGCCAATCTGGGCGCTACCGAGCAGCATCTCGAAGCGCTCTGGCGACGACTCACCGCGGCCGACGAGAACGACGAGAGTATTCGCCAGGCTGCCTGGCGCGGCGTGCTCACACTTGTAACACGCCAGCCCGTGGATCGGATCGAGCAGTGGATCAGCCGCCTGCCCAGCGATATGCCCGGCAACGGCAGCCGCCTGCTCGAACTGTTGCAAGCCCTGGCCCGCAAGGTGCAGGAATCCGACCCGTCGGCGCGTCATCGGCTCGGCCTGATCCGTGTGCGTATCGCTGCCCAGCACGAACAGTTGGACCAGTTCGCCGATGCCGTTCGCGTTTACGGGCAGGCCTTGGAGGATTTGCGGGCGGCCCAGTCTCCGCATGCCGGGCCGACGGCCGTTGCGCTGTTGCGATTGACGTTGCGCAGTGGCCTCTACACTCCCGCCGTTGCCGCCGCCCTCAATGCCGACAATCCCGAATCGTCTTCGTCCGCCTTGTGGTCGGTCGTGTTTGATGTTGTCCACGAATTGCTGGCGGAGGAGCGTCCTGATGCGGCCTTGGCCGTGTTGGAAGCCGTCTCAAAGGCTCCGCTCGCGGGCGACCAAAAAACGGTTGATAAGACCCTTTCCGACCTGCGTGCCCTCGCGTTGCAGGCCGCCACGCCGCCACCGACTACCGCGCCGGCCGCCGAAGCTCCCGCCCCCACGCCCGCTTCACAGCCCACCTCGCAACCGGCCACGGACTGGTCGCCCACGCCGAACACGCTCACCTGCCGATTCCCATTGGAGCGTTTTGAGAACTGATCCTGTGCGGTGATACGAAAACGCCCCGACGCGGCATCAACCGGCGGCGGGGCGCTCATGTCAGGTTTGGTTGTGCGTTCCGAACGCTACTCGGCGCTCACTCCGACTACAGTCCCGGCGTACTCAGCGGCGAGTCGCTCCGGGCGGCCGTCGTCTCGGGATCGGGCAGTATGTTCTCGGCCGCCGCTCGGGCCGCCGCCATCGCCGCCTCGCTCGGCTCGAGCGTCGGTAGCTGGGGCTCCAACTCCGGCGGCTCCGCGTAGGTGATCTTGATGTCTTGATAGTCCTTGAAGCCCGTGCCGGCCGGTATCAACCGCCCCAGAATCACGTTCTCCTTCAGGCCTACCAGCCGATCCTCCTGCGATGCCAGCGACGCCTGCGTCAGCACCTTCGTCGTTTCCTGGAAAGATGCCGCCGAGATGAAAGACTCGCTCTGCAAGCTCGCCTTCGTAATGCCCAGCAGCAGCGTCTTGGCACTGGCCGGCTTTGGCTTCCGACCCTTAGCCGACATGCCACCCTCGACCTCCGCGTTTTCGTTGCTGGAGTTGAACTCCTCACGCGGCACGACCTGGTTGGCCGAGAAATCGGTGTCGCCCGGCTCGACCACCTTCACGCATTTGGCCAGACGCAGGTTCTCGTCGCGGAAGCGGAATCGATCAACCACCTCGTTCGGCAGGAAGTTCGAGTCGCCCTCGCTCTCGATCTTCACCTTGCGCAGCATCTGACCCAGGATGATCTCGACGTGCTTGTCGTTGATGCCCACGTTCTGCTGGCGATAGACCGTCTGCACCTCCTTCAACAGGTAACGCTGCAAGTCTTCCTCACCGTTGATACGCAGGATGTCGTGCGGAATCAGCGGTCCCTCGATCAGCGGCGTGCCCGCCTCGACATGATCGTCCGCGTGCACCAGCAACTGCTTGTCCTGCGGAACATGGTGTTCCTTCTCCATGCCCGACTCGGACTTCACGATGATGGTCATCTTCCCGCGCCGCCGATCCGCCTGGAGCGCCACCCGGCCGGAAATCTCCGCCATCGCGGCCGGCTCCTTCGGCTTGCGCGCCTCGAAAATCTCGGTCACACGCGGCAGACCACCCGTGATGTCCTGCGTACCCGCAATCTCTCGCGGCTGGCGGGCCAGCAGCGTGCCCGGACGCACCGGGTCACCTTCCTGCACCTCGATGCGTGCCTTGGCCGGAAGGTGATGGAAGTCGCGAATCTCGCCTTCCTCGTCCTCGATGATGATGCGCGGGTGCTTGTCGCCCTTGTGCTCGATAACCACCCACTTGCTGCCTTCGCGGCCTTCCTGCTCCTGCCGGACAGTCTCGCCCTCGAT
This sequence comes from Phycisphaerae bacterium, assembly GCA_963666925.2. Taxonomy (GTDB): domain Bacteria; phylum Planctomycetota; class Phycisphaerae; order UBA1845; family Fen-1342; genus JANQFV01. Next base: position 218,584 of record CAXXTC010000008.1, read on the forward strand.
GATGTCCTGGAAGCGGACGAAACCCTCCTTCTCAGATAGCATGGCCGTGAAGTGCGGGTCCCATTTGACGATGACTGCGCGGGCCGCCACCTTGTCGCCGTCGGCTGCCATCAGCGCGGCACCGTACGGGACCTTATAGCGTTCCAGCTCGCGTTCCTTGTCGTCGTTGACAGCAATTTCGCCGTTACGCTTCAGCACACGCCAGATCTTCTTGCCCGATTCCTCATCGACCATCTCGACGGCGTTGAGGTTGTGATAGATCACCGTGCCGCCCTGGAGCGACATGATCTCGTTCTCCATCACCGCGCGGCTGGCAACACCGCCGGTGTGGAACGTGCGCATCGTGAGCTGCGTGCCCGGCTCGCCGATCGACTGGGCCGCGATGATACCCACCGCCAGCCCCTCCTCGACCAATTGTCCGGTTGACAGGTCAGCGCCGTAGCAGCGGGCGCAGATACCCAGCCGACTCTCGCACGTCAGCGAGCTGCGTACCCGGATCGAATCCAGCCCCAGCCCACCGTCTTCCGGCTTGGCCTCCAGGCGCCGGGCCACCGTCGTCGTAATCAGCTCGTTTTCGCGGACGATGATCTCGTCCGTACGCGGATCGCGAATGGTATCTCGCGCGACACGCCCGACGATCAGCTCTGACAGCTTGACGTCGACTTCCTCACCCTTGTAGATCGTGCTCTTGGTGATGCCCTCGATCGTGCCGCAGTCACGCTCGTTGATGATCACGTTCTGGGCCACGTCCGCCAGCTTACGCGTCAGATAGCCCGAGTCGGCCGTCTTCAACGCGGTATCCGCCAGACCCTTGCGTGCCCCGTGCGTCGAGCTGAAGTACTCCAGCACCGTCAGACCTTCACGGAAGTTCGCCTTGATGGGCGCCTCGATGATCTCGCCCGACGGCTTGGCCATCAGGGCTCGCATACCTGCCAACTGCCGGATCTGGTCCACTGAACCACGTGCGCCCGAATCGGTCATCAGGTAAATCGGGTTCAGGTACGGATGTGCCTTCGGCTCATCCACCTTGGCTTCACCGCCATCCTCATAGCGCCAGTCAGTCGCCAGCGTACGCATCATCTCCTGGGTGATCCGCTCACGCGCGTGCACCCAGATGTCGATGAGCTGGTTGTGACGCTCCATCGGCGTGATAACGCCGTTCGAGTAGTTACGCTCCACCCGGTCGACCACCTTCTGGGCGGCTTCCAGAATCTTCGGCTTGGCCGCCGGCACTCGCAGGTCGGTCAACGCGAACGATAGACCCGCCAGCGTGCTGTTCCTGAAACCGCTCGACTTGATGCGGTCCAGCAGACGGATCGTCTGGGCCCGCCCCAACGTCGCGTGGCAGTCCGCGATTACGCGCGACAGCGCCTTGCCCATCGGGTAGTTATAGAACGGCATCCGCTCGTCCAGGATGTCGTTAAACAGGCAGCGCCCGACCGTGGTCACCACACGCCCGTTCTCCGGCACCGGCTCCGGCATCTTGTCGCGACCGTCCACCATTTCCTTACGCGTGATGCGCACGCGGATCGGAGTATGCATGCCGATCTGGCCTAGCGTCAGGGCCAGCAGCGCCTCCGACGTGTCCGCGAAGGCCCGTTCCTGACCCGGATCACGCTCGCCCGGCTCGCCCGCGTGATTGCACGTCAGGTAGTAGATGCCCATGACCATGTCCTGCGATGCCGACATGATCGGCGCCCCGTTCGCCGGACTGAAAATGTTGTTCGTGCTCATCATCAGCACGTGCGCTTCGGCCTGGGCCTCGATCGACAGCGGCAGGTGCACCGCCATCTGGTCGCCGTCGAAGTCCGCGTTGAATCCCTTGCACACCAGCGGGTGAATCTTGATCGCGTTGCCCTCGACCAACACCGGCTCGAATGCCTGGATGCCCATGCGGTGCAGCGTCGGCGCGCGGTTCAGCATCACCGGGTGCTGATAGATCACCTCTTCCAGAATGTCCCAGATGGCCTGCTCGCGCCGTTCCAGCATCTTCTTGGCGCTCTTGATCGTGTCCGCCAGGCCGCGATCACGCAGCTTGCGGATGATGAACGGCTGGTACAGCTCGAGCGCGATCTTCTTGGGCAGGCCGCACTGGTGCAGGTTCAACTCCGGGCCGACCACCACCACGCTGCGCGCCGAGTAGTCCACACGCTTGCCCAGCAGGTTCTCCCGGAAGCGACCCTGCTTGCCCTTGATCATGTCCGTCAGCGATTTCAGCGGACGATTCGACGAACCCAGCACCGGCCGCCGGCAGCGACCGTTGTCGAACAACGCGTCCACCGCCTGCTGCAACATGCGCTTTTCATTGCGCACGATCACTTCGGGCGCGTTCAGATCGATCAGCTTCTTCAGCCGGTTGTTCCGGTTGATGATGCGCCGGTACAGGTCGTTCAGGTCGCTGCTGGCAAAGTTGCCGCTGTCGAGCAGCACCAGCGGGCGCAGGTCCGGCGGAATGACCGGAATCACTTCCAGCACCATCCACTGGGCCTCGTTGTTCGACTGGCGAATCGCCTCGACCAGCTTCAGACGCTGCGACAGCTCCTTGATCTTCTGCTTGCTGTTGGTCTTGCGCAGCCCGTCGAGCAAATCTGCCGAAACCGCCGGCAGGTCAAGCTGCAACAGCAGCTCGCGCACCGCCTCGGCCCCCATCAATGCCCGGAAGCCCGTATCGCCGTACTCTTCTACCGCCCGGCGATACTCTTCCTCGGTCAGCAGTTGTTTGCGCTCCAGCTTGGACGCGCCCGGATCAACCACCACGTAGTCCTGGAAGTAAATCACCTTTTCCAGGTCCGACGCCTTCATGTCCAGCAACGTGCCCAACCGCGTCGGCATGGCCTTGAAGAACCATATGTGCACGACCGGGGCCGCCAGATTGATGTGCCCCATACGCTTGCGGCGCACGCGGCTGTGCGTCACCTTCACTCCGCAGCGGTCACAGATCATGCCCTTGTGTTTCGTGCCCTTGTACTTCCCGCAGAAACACTCCCAATCACGCTCCGGACCAAAGATCCGCTCGCAGAACAAACCGTCCTTCTCAGCCCGGTACGTGCGATAGTTGATCGTTTCCGGCTTTTTTACCTCGCCGAACGACCAACTGCGGATGTCGTTGGGAGACGCCAGCGAAATACGCACCGCAGTGAAGTCATTGATCCGGTCATATACGGTTTCGGCCATCGGGTGTGGTACCTCTCTCTACGTTCCAGCTCCCGGCGTCTGCGCCGAAAGGTTCGGTTCCCGATTACGCACGGGCTGGCCGCACAGCACGGCGCGGCCGCCCGACTCAGGGTCGCTGACCAGCCGACCAGTCCGTGGCACGCATCGTCACGCCCACCAGACCGGCCATCCGGCGAAACCCGAGCTCCTCGCAGAAATCAACTTCAGTTCCATACGCGACGGCATCGACCCGCTGCACACCCTCGGCGTACATCGCTGCCAGCACCCGCCGCGCCATTTCCTTCGCAATACCATTCGTATCATGCTCGATGCGCCCGTCCGTGCGCGTCACCGCCGCCGGACCCTGATACGCCGGATCCAGCTTGCACTCCGTCAGATACCCGCGCAGCCCATCACACACGCCACGCGCCAGCCCGATCAGCTTCCCGTTTACACGGGCCGTCACAAATGCGGCACTGTTGGCCATCATCTTGCTGATCTGCTGTGGCTGAGCGGCAATATCATGCTTGAGCTGACGGTAAAACTCCGTCAGCTCTTCCGGGCTTGCGTCCCGGCCTTCGCCGTACTCAACCTCAGGCATCTGCTGCTCCACTATCAGCTCCAGCTATAGCAGACGGCGCTTCTCGAGCTGGATGTTCAGACCCAGCCCGCGAATCTCGTTACACAGCACGTCGAACGACACCGGCGTACCCGCATCAAGCGTGTGCGTGCCCTTCACCATGCTCTCGTAGATCTTCGTTCGGCCTTCCACGTCGTCGCTCTTCACCGTCAGCAGCTCTTGCAGCACATAAGCGGCGCCGTAGGCCTCCAGGCCCCACACTTCCATCTCGCCGAAACGCTGGCCACCGGTCCGCGCCTTGCCACCCAGCGGCTGCTGCGTGATCAGGCTGTACGGGCCCGTCGACCGGGCATGAATCTTGTCATCCACCAGGTGGTGCAGCTTCAGCATGTAGATGTAGCCAACCGTCACCTGCTGATCGAATGGCTCGCCCGAGCGACCATCGTGCAGCGTCACCTTGCCGCTCGGCGGCATCCAGGCCAGCAGCTCACGCGTATCGCCGGCCGCCTGAACCACCTCCGGGTTCTCACGCTGCTTCATCACGTGCGCGTTGGCTTCCGACACACACTGCCGAATCTGGGCCTCGGTGCAGCCGTCAAACACCGGCGTGATCGCCTGGAACCCCAGCACCGCCGCCGCCCAACCCAGGTGCGTCTCCAGAATCTGGCCGACGTTCATTCGGCTCGGTACGCCCAGCGGGTTCAGCACGATGTCGATCGGCGTCCCGTCTTCGAGGAACGGCATGTCCTCTTCCGGCATGATCTTGGCAATCACGCCCTTGTTACCGTGACGCCCGGCCATCTTGTCGCCGACCGCCAACGTGCGCTTGGTGGCCACGTAAACCTTGACCATCTCCAGCACGCCCGACGGCAGCTCGTCGCCGCGCTTCATGTGCTCCAGCCGCCGCCGGCATTCCTTGCGAATCTCCTCGATCCGCGGCCAGAAGCGCTGGAAGATCCGCTCCGCTTCCGGACGGGCGCTGGCCGGCTTGACCCACTTCATGTCAAACGTGTCAACCTGTTCGAGGATGACCGCTGGGTTCTCGCTGCGCCCCACCTTCTGCCGTGTATTCGGGTCGATCAGCACCTGGTCGCACAACGTTTCGACCTCGCTGACCATCTGGCGGAAGAGCTTGATGCACTGCTCGTCCGCATCCACCTGGAGCGCCTTCATCTGCTGCTCCAGGTCCTTTTTCTGCTCATCATTCAGATGCGTCCGCCGGCTGAAGTGGCTGGCACCGATGACAATCCCTTCCTGACCGGCCGGCAGCTCGAGTGAGTCGTTCTTCACGTCCTCGCCGGCCCGCCCAAAGATCGCGTGCAGCAGCTTCTCTTCCGGGCTCAGCTCGGTCTTGCTCTTGGGCGAGACCTTGCCGACCAGAATGTCGCCCGGGCCCACGCGCGTGCCGATCCGCACGATCCCGCGATCGTCCAGGTTCCGCAGCGCCCGCTCCGAAACGTTAGGAATGTCACGCGTGAATTCCTCGCGACCCAGCTTCGTCTCGCGAATCTCGATGTCGTGAGATTCGATATGGATGCTCGTGAACGCGTCGGCCTTGACCAACCGCTCCGAGATCAGAATCGCGTCCTCAAAGTTGTACCCGTCGAACGTCATGAACGCGACCAGCACGTTCCGCCCCAGCGCCAGTTCGCCCTGGTGCGTGGCGGCCCCGTCCGCGATCACCTCGCCGGCCCGCACCCGCTGACCGGGCTTCACCACCGGCCGCTGGTTCAGACACGTACGCTCGTTCAGTCCGACAAACTTCCGCAATACGTATTCGTCCGTGTCGTCGATCACGACCTTCAACGCGTCAACATAGGTGATCTTCCCGCTCTTCCGCGCCCGGATCACCATCCCGCTGTTCTCCGCGACCGGACGCTCCATGCCCGTCGCGATAATCGGCGGATCTGTCCGCACCAGCGGTACCGCCTGACGCTGCATGTTCGAACCCATCAGCGCCCGGTTCGCGTCATCGTGCTCCAGGAACGGAATCAGCGATGCCGACACGCCCACCGTCTGCTTCGGCGAGATGTCCACATAGTCGATGTCGGTCGGCCCAACCTGCTGCACCTCGCCCTGCACACGACCCAGCAGAGTTCCGTCACGCAGTGGAGACGATTCACGCCGCCCGTTACCACCGCCACGCCGACTCAGGTAATCATCGGTCGGCTCCGGGGCCGGTAGTTGCTGAGGATTCATTGCCGATACCACCACGTCCGGCGGCGCCAGCGTCGCCCGCATCTCCTCGTCTGCTCGCAGGTAAACCACGTCCCCGTTTACCTTGCCACGCGCCACCGGGCGGTACGGCGTCGTCAGAAAACCATACTCATCAACCGAGCTGTAAATGCCCAGTGATGCGATCAGGCCGATGTTCACACCTTCCGGCGTCTCAATCGGGCAGATGCGGCCATAGTGGCTGATGTGCACGTCGCGCACCTCAAACCCGGCCCGCTTGCGGTTCAAACCGCCCGGGCCCAACGCCGAGAGCCGCCGCTCATGCGTGAGCTGGCTCAGCGGGTTGGTCTGGTCCACCACCTGGCTCAGCTCGCTGCGACCGAAGAAAAAGTCGATCGAGCTGGAAATGCTCTTGGTGTTGACCAGCTCAGCTACCTTGCCGATCGACTCCGGGTCCTTCAGGCTCATACGCTCCTGCACCGTCCGCCGCAGCTTCAGGAAACCCTTGCGCATCTCGTCCGATGCCAACTCATCGATCGTACGCAGTCGCCGGTTCCCGAGGTGGTCGATGTCGTCCACCTGGCCCTCGCCGCTACGCAGCTTGAGCAGGTAGCGCAGCGACTCGACGAAGTCTTCCGGCCGCAGCACCATCTCGCTTTCCGAGATGCCCACCTCAAACTTGCGATTCAGGCGGAAACGGCCCACCTTGCCGAGCCGATAGCGGTTTTCGTCGTAGAATTTCTCCTCGAACAGCTTGCGGGCCTTGTCGAGCTGCACCGGATTGCCCGGACGCAGCCGAGCATAGATCCGCATCAGCGCCTCTTCGTGGGTCTGCGCCGAGTCCTCGGCCAGCGTGTTCAGGATGATCGGGTCCAGCATCTTGCTGATCACGTCGACTTGCTTGACCGTTGATTCGCGGATCTTGTTGAGCGCCTCGCCGATCTGCCGCCCAGCGCCCACCAGCTCCTCGCCCGTGTCCGGGTCGATTACCGGTGCCGCCGCCCACATCTCCGGCTTCAGGCTCTGCACCCGCGTGCTCTTCACCGGATAAAAAGCTCGCACGACGGCCTCGGTCGTGCCGTATTTCTCGTCCATCGCCCGCAGAAACGTCGTCGCAGGAATCTTGCTGCTCTGGTCGATCCGAATCGCCAGAATGTCCTTCCGCGTGACGTTGATCTCGATCCACGATCCGCGCTCGGGGATCACTCGGCAGGCGTGTAGCGCCCGGTCACCCTCGGCCGACTCTTTGACGAAGTCGACACCCGGAGAACGGTGCAACTGTGAGACAATCACACGCTCCGAACCGTTCACGATGAATTCGCCGCCCCCGATCATGATCGGGATCTCGCCCAGGTAGATCGCCTCTTCCTGGACCTCCTCGACGTCCTTGCGGTGCAGCCGCACCTTCACGCGGAAGGGCATCCCGTAGCTCAGCCCCAGCTCGCGGCACTCGTCGGGGGTGTAGCGCGGCTCGTCCAGGTCGTACTCGACGTACTCCAGCTTCATGCTCCCGTCATAGCTCTCGATCGGGAACACCTCACGCAGCAACGCTTCCAGGCCCTGCTCGCGACGCTCACCGGGCGCCAAGTCGAGTTGCAGGAAGCGGTTGTATGAGGCGGTCTGAATCTGAATCAGGTCGGGGATTTCGACGGCATCGCCGTAGCGGCTAAAGTCACGAACAAAGTCGATGATCATTCAGGGATACCTCGCAGCCAGTCAGCGGGATTACGAGCGAACGAAGCTGGCGTCAACACTCGGCCACCCGGGCATAGGTGGCACAAACCAGTTGCTTCGAGACATGGCGACAAGGACCCCGCCCCTGAGCTGCATAGGTACAACTCAAGCCGGAAGCGACCCTCGGGTCATCGGTATGGTGCTCCTCTGAACGAACCGGTCCGTCGCGCATCTCACCCAATCATGCAAGCAGAGCAGTATCAGCAGTTTGCGAGTGAATTTCAAGGGCAAAAAACATTATTTTTAGGGCCTGCCCAGAGAAGTCGCCCCCCAACTAATCCTATAATATCAGCTTCCGAATTTACGTATCAAACGATACATCAATATCAGTTTTTGGAGCCCTGCTGTTATGGGACGTTGGGCCGCCATCGATTTCGGTACCCGCCGAATAGGCCTCGCATTGGCCGATCCGCGCGGATTGATCGCCTCACCAGCCGAGACGCTCCAATCTTCCGGGAACGCTTCCGCCGCCGCCCATCAAATCATCGCATGGGCTGACCAGAACGAGGTTGACGCCTTTGTCGTCGGGCTGCCGCTCAACATGGACGGCACCGACAGCGACCAGACCCGCCTGACCCGCGCCTTCGCCGCCGACCTTGCCAAATTCAGCGACCGCCCCGTCGAGCTCTGGGACGAACGCCTCTCCAGTTTCCGGGCCGACGAACTCCTGGCGGCCTCCGATTTCTCCCGTGCCCGACGCCGGGCCCGCCGCGACGCACTCGCCGCCCAGGTCATCCTCCAGTCGTTCCTCGACGCCCGCCGCGCATCGGACGGCGACGCCACCCCACCTGGGTGCCACTGCTCTTGAGAAGTGCTTTCTCGATTGTGTGGCAGGCTTCGACTTGGGCGGCATGTGCCGATGTGCCATTGCTGTGTCAGCAGTGCATTCCCCCCCAGCGCTCGCGGCCCGTCGCCCAGCCCCTATAATCGCCAGCTAATGAAGTTGCAGGAGATTCCCGCGTGAGTACCAACTGGACCATGCCGCGGCGCACCGAAGCCTGCTGTGCGTGCCAACGACCATTCGACCCCGGCGAGGAATTCTGCGCCTATCTCTACGAGACCAGCGCCGGTTACGAACGACACGATTACTGCCTGAACTGCGGCGTACCGATCACGCCGGTGCCCATCGGAAGCTGGCGCACCCGGCGGCCCATGCCCCGATCAAGCAGCGTGCCGACCTTTGACCGCGAGGCCGTCTACCGCTTCTTTGAGCGACTCGAAGGCTCTGACGAACCCCAGCGCATCCAGTTTCGCTTTCTCCTGGCGTTGCTCCTCTGGCGTAAGAAGGTGATCAAGCTCGAACGCACCATGACGCTCAACGACACCGAGATCTGGGAATTCCGCACACCCTCCACGGGCACCACCCACCGCGTGCAGCGGCCCGAGCTGGACGAAGATCGGCTCGAAGAGCTCAGCAACCAGATCGCCGGGCTGCTCACTGGCGAGCCCGTCACGCTGGACGTCCCCATCCCCGACCTCGCTACGGAGGCAGACAGCGATGCCTAGGTTGAAGATCGGCCTGATCCTCGTCCCGCTGTTTTTCCTGGTCGGCTGCCGAGCGTTCGACCCACCCGAAAACAGCGCCATGGCCCTTCGCCGCGTGAACGACAACCTGTCGCAGATCGACCGCCCGCTTTACTACACCGTCTGGGTCTCCTGCTGCTTCCGCGACGCCGACGGCAAGATGCACCACGTCCCCGTCCAGGACGGCCGGCTGGCTTACAACCAGCCCCAATCACTCCTGTTCAACATGGTGCATTCGCTCGAAGGCACCGTCGCCCAGTTCGGCTCCAACAACGATCATTACTGGCTCTGGGTCGAGCCCGAAACCCGCACGCTCTGGGTCGGTTCCTGGGACTGCCTCGGCCAGCGCTACACGCGCCAGCTTGCCATCCCGCCCCACGAGCTGCTCGACGCGCTCATGCTCCGCCCGTTGCCCGAGCTGATGTCCGGCGACCCGCCACGACTCGAAAAACGCGGCTGGCACTATTGGCTGGTCTATGACCGCCGCGCCCCGGACGGTACGCTCCTCGGACAGCGCGAAGTCAAGCTCGACCGTTTCGAGCCTTACCAGCCACTCGCCATCATCGACAAGCTCGCCGACGGCCAGGTCTGGATGCACGCCCGCACCGAGCGACATCGTACCGTCGGCAAGGAGGGACCCTGCACGCCGCGGCATTACGTCATCGACTGGCCCATCGACGATGCCGAGCTGCGCATCGACGTGCTCAAGGCTCGTTTCCGCCCGGACCTGCCCGAGGAAGTCTTCGACTCACCAACAACCTGGAACGGACATATCGAGATCCTCGACGGCCCCTTGTGTGGCGAGCTCTGGGATCAGTTTTCGGAAGGTGCCACATCGCCGTGATCATCCATCGGCCTGATCGACATATCCGCGCCGCTTTGGCGGTTTTGTTGACCCTTGGGGTGCTGAGCGGTGGGGGGGCTGCACTGGCCCAGACGGCTACACCCTCTGATCACAATTGGGTCCCGCTGCTCGCGGGCGACAGTGACCACCTCGTCCTCGCCCAGGTCCGGCCTGCCGAGAGCCGTCTGTTTGGCCGCGGCGTGACCGACAACTTCACATTACGGGCCGCCGTCGACGCGCCGCTGGCCTGGTGCGTCTCAGCCGCCGAGCGTCTATACGTCTTCGTCGACGATGGCCGCTTCTTCTCGCTGATCGACAACTCGTGGACCGTCGAACGCAACCTGCCCGACATGGCGCTGCCGGCGCAGATCTCCGCTCACGATGCCCTGGTCTACGCGTTGGTCACGCCGGCGATTGCCGCACGATTGCCCGCGCTCCTGCCGGCCGACAAAGCCGCCACGACGCAGCCCTTCGATCCCGGCAGTGCATCGCTCTGCATCACGCGTTTCGACAGCCGCGGCTGGGCCGGCCTGGCGCCCTGCCCTGAATCTGTCACCCCCAGCCAGGAGCAGCGCCTCGCCCCACGCGTCGGCTGGTTCAGCGACCAGCCGGCACTTTTCTGGGTGACCGGCGAAGACGGCGTGCTCAACTACGCTACCCTCGACACCGACCAGCCCCACTGGTCGCCGCCCAGTGTCGTCCCCGATATCCCCCACGTTCGCGGTTTCTGGATCACCACCGTCAGCCGCGTGCCCACCCTGGTGATAGCCGCCCTCCGTGACGGCGGCGGCGAACAACTCCTCGCCCTGCGCTACCTGGGCAGTCAGCGCACCGGCCGCGCCCAATGGCGCGCCACCGACCTGCACCTCACCAATCCGCCCAACGACCTGCGCGCCGGGCGCTACGAACAAGCGATCGGATTTAACCAGCATCTCGCTCTGCTCGTCACTGGCCAGCCCGCCACGCCGTTTCTCCAGTTCGGCCGCATCGACGCGCAGCCCGCCGAGCCCAGCCTCCTCATCGACGACATCGTCACCGGCCGAAACTCTCCACCAGAAGGGCCTCGTTGGGTGCAGTCTGTCACCGTCATGGTTCTTTTCGGCGTGCTCATCGCGCTGTTCGTTTTTCGCCGCGGCGCAATGGTCCAGATCATCGAGCTGCCCGAGTCCATCGCCGTTGCACTTACCCTCCAGCGCCTCATCGCCGCCCTTATCGACCTCGCCCCATTCCTCATCGTCTTCGCTTTTTTCTTCGGCCTCGACTGGCAGTCGACCATGCAGGATCTGTTCGGCTGGGCGGCCGGCACCGACGCCGCCTCCGGAAAGCTCCCGCCGGTCAAGGCCCTGGCGTGGTGGGGGAGCAGTACCGGAGCTTACTCCTGCTACGCGCTCATCATGGAACTCGCCACCCGCCGTACGCTGGGCAAGGTCCTGCTCGGCACACGCGTCATCTCGGAGCGCCTCGCGCCGGCCAGCGCCATGCAGATCGTCGTGCGAAACATCAGTCGATTCGTCGAGTTGCTGCCCCCGCTCTGGGTCCTGCTGTTCCTGCTGGTACTCTCGCGCAACCATCAGCGTACCGGTGACATCTTCGCCCGCACCATTGTTATCCGCCGCACCAGCCTACCGCCGATCGAATCCGATAACGACGACGAAGAAGACGAACAGGTCTGATCAAACCGTCAGCCCGGCCGCACGCAGCACCCGCGCCAAACCCGCCACGTCACACTCGTCGAAGCTCCCCACTGCGTGGCTGTCCAGGTCGAGCACACCCCAGCAGGCTCCGCTTTGCTCAAACAGCGGCAGCACCACTTCCGATTGATCGCGCGGGTCACAAGCCACGTAGTGTTCCCCCAAATCCACCACGTCGCGCACTATCAGCACTCGCCGCTGTCGTAGCGCCTGCCCGCAGGCCCCGTGCAGCCCGATCGGCGAACATGCCGGCTTCGGCTCCCGCGGCCCCAGCACGAGCTCCTCGCCACCTTCGTACAAGTAGAACCCCACCCACGATACCCCCGTCTCCGCCAACCCGCGCCACAACGCGTCCACCGTCGACCGCATGCGCTGCGCACGATCACCCGCGGTGCTCACCGCCGCCACAATCTGCTCATAATTGCGGCTCATGCCCGCCTCACTCCTGCGGCTCGTACGCGACCAGAACGGTCATCAGGTACCGCCCGGTGTTCTTGCTGTCTGTCATGGCCGTTACGTTCATGTGCAGGTCGACGATTTCCGGCTGCTGTCCACTGACCCACTCGTTGAGCTGTTTCTCGAGCATGTCAAAATCGTCGCGGTGATCGCCGGGGGCGCTGAAAATCTTGAACTTCATCGTGGCCGGCTCCTGGTCTGCGGGGGGGCGGATCTGTACCAGCCGCATGTTCGGCACGCCCGCCGCCGATTGCAAGCCTGATTCGGCGCCCGATTGCTCGCACCAGTTGACACCGTAGCGTCCGGATACTTAACATCGAAACTGGTCACTGGTGTTCGGCCGCTTGGAGCGGCCGAAAGAATAGGGAATCCGGTGCAAGTCCGGAGCGGCCCCGCCGCTGTGACCGGGAACGAACGCTGCACACGTCATTGGCCCCTCCGCGGGCTGAGAAGGCGCAGCCAGTAGGTCAGGTGATCTCGACCTTGTTCGAGCCGCCCCGCCCGGGAGTCAGAAGACCTGCCAGTGTGGCCAGCACTGTCGGCGCGCCTTCGCGGGAGGGCCAGCGCACATGCCCACCGGCCTTTCCCCTTTCGCACCCCGCCCGGTGCCACTGCTATGTGAGAAGTGCATTGCTCAGCCGCGCACGAGCGCTGCCGACACCAGTTCCGCTGCGACCGACGGAGGTCGGCCCGCGGCACGCCAGGCGGACGTTCCGCTGGAGGGTCCTTCACATGCGAACCTTGAATACCATGATCTGTTCCATCGCGCTGTCACTGCTCCTGATCACACCCGCCGCCGCCCATGAGCTGGACGATATCCAGATCGAATCCTGGGCCGGCACCGGCGACCACACCGTCCTGCTCGTCGTCGATTTCTGGCCCTACAACGACGCCGCCGACAGCTTCGCCTTCGGCTATCGTTTCACCGCCGACGAGCTCACCGGCCTCGAACTGCTCAACGCCCTCCACGATGCCGACAACGGCCTCACCTTTGACCACACCGACGGCTTCGTAACCGACTTCTGGTACGTCACCGACGCCGGCACCTACCACACCGGCTACGACTGGCCCACTTCCTACTGGAGCTACTGGCTCAGCGACGGTTTTGGCGAAATCTGGGATCACTCCGTGTTCGGCGCCCCCCAGCGAATCCTCTACGACGGCGACACCGACGGCTGGCTCGCCGTCCCCGGCAACGACTACGACAGCGAACCCGTCACGCCGCTCTTGCCCGAATTGAACCCCGGCGACATGAATTGCGACGACTTCGTCAACTTCGACGACATCCACCCCTTCGTGACCGCCCTGAACAGCGCTGAGGCTTACGAAGCGCTCAATCTCGATTGCAACTATCTCAACGCCGACTGCGACGGCAATGGCTTCGTCAACTTCGACGATATCGACCCCTTCATCGACCTGCTGGTCGGATGATTGGAACCCATCCCCAAACTGAAACATTGGTGTAACCAGTGGGAATCGCTGGCCACTCGTGGGGCATCAACGCCTCCCCAAGGCCTGCTCAGCCACGATCTTATCGGGATCGGTACGTTGGAACTTGTCAGCCCGCCCCACGCCCTGATTGAAATGGGCGCGGGCGGGCCCTATCTTACCAGCGGCGAGATTCTGGCCCGCCAAGACGGAGTACGCATGCCGGCCATCGGCCAAAAGTTGCTGGCAATCCTGGTCTGTCCCGTCCCTGAATGTCACGGGGAGCTTCAGCAGTGCGACGATCGTCTGGTATGCCTGCGTTGCGGCCTGAGCTACCCAATCGAGCAGCACTGGCCGGTACTGATCCCGGAAGAAGCCGAACGAGCCCGTGTATCAATCGCCCGAGACCAAAGTGGAGCGGGCGTCTCGCCCGCTGTGCCGGGGAGTGTTCCACAGCCTCAACCGCCCGCGGAGCCTTGACCCGAGATGGACAACGGCAAGCCCAATAACCAGTTCGCGATCATCAGCGATATCCACTCCAACCTCGAAGCGCTACGCGCTGTCCTGGGGAATATCAATGAACGCGGCATCAAGGACGTCGTCTGCCTGGGCGACCTCACCGGCTACGGGCCTGACCCGACCGCCTGTCTCGACCTGATTCGCGAGCATTGCCGCGTCACGCTCATGGGCAACCACGACCACGCCTGCATGTTCGAGCCGACCAATTTCAACCTGCCGGCCGAACGCGCCTGCTACTGGACGCGCCAGATGCTCGAAAACGAGCCCAACGTCGAGCTGCGCAACGCCCGCTGGCAGTTCCTCGGCGAGCTGCCCGTCCGTGCCAAGGAGCGCGACGTCCTTTTCCTCCACGCCTCCCCGCGCCGCCCGCTCAACGAGTACATCTTCCCCGAAGACGTCTTCACCAACCCCCAGAAGGTCATCGCCAACTTCGATCGGCTCGACGCCCGCGTCTGTTTCGTTGGCCACACCCACCAACCCGGCGTCTTCCTCGATGATCCTTACTTCGACCCGCCCAACGAACTCCTCGACGCACCCTTCTACGAGGTCGAGGACGAGCGCGTAATCGTTAACGTCGGCAGCGTCGGCCAGCCCCGTGACCGCGACCAGCGCGCCAGCTACGTCGTTGTTCACCGCCGACCCACCAACGGCCAGGACGGCACCGAGAGCCTCGTCGATCAGGCCCTGCGCAGCACCATCGAACGCATCGAATTCGTCCGCGTCGAGTACGACGTCGAAACCACCGTCCAGAAGATCCTCGCCCAGACCGAGCTGGACGACCTGCTGGGTACCCGGCTCTACGAAGGGCGTTGACACGCCGCCCAGCGGCCCTCGCTTTCGTGAACCCGCCCGATCGTCCACAGCTCAGCCCGCGAAGTGTTAACGCGTTTTCAAAATTGGTCCGGTGTGCCACTGCTCTTGAGCAGTGGGTTTTCAGGTATCATCATCGTTCAGGCTTGATAACAAACAGTAAGTCAAACCGCTCTAGTAACAGCTTATGCCGCCGCCCGTCCAGAGCCATACGATCGACATCCGCGTCCGCTACGCGGAGACCGACGCCATGGGCTATCTCCATCATGCACAATACTTTGTGTATTTCGAGCAGGGCCGCACCGAACTCTTGCGTGCCAATGGCCTGCGCTACCGCGACATGGAGCAGCGCGGCCTTTTTTACGTCGTCGCCCGCCTGGAGTGCCGCTTTCGTGCCCCAGCCCGGTATGATGACTTGCTATCTTTGACGACACGTACCGAGCGCCTGACGCCCGTGCGCGTCGAACATGTATACGAGCTGCGCCGCGACGGCCGATTGCTCGCCGAGGCCCACTCCACGTTGGTCAGTGTCGGCCCCGATGGCCGGCCCGTGCCGCTGCCCGATGATCTGCTGGCGTGCATGCCGCCCGCCAACCCGAAAGCCGAGTAACTGGCCGGGACGCTGCTCGTCCTCAGGCCGACCGAATCGCGAGGTAGTAATTGATGAGAACGAATCACGCATCAACGTTCACCGCATTCCTGGCACTGCTGACAATCGGCATGATCGTCTCAGCCGCTGATGCCCAGCGCCAGCCGCCCGGCGTCGGCACAAAGACCAAGCCCGGCGCCGGCCACGCCGGCCGGAACGAACAGACACGCGTCGTTCTCCAGATCGTCCGCGGACGCGAGAAGTGGGGCGATATCGTCATCGAGCTCGATCGCCAGCACGCTCCCAAAACCGTCGAGAACTTCCTCCGCTACGTCGAAGAGGGCTTCTACGACAAGACCATCTTCCACCGCGTCATCTCCGACTTCATGATCCAGGGCGGCGGATACCTCAGCGTCACCCGCACCAAGACCACCGGCCTGCACGAGCCCATCAAGAACGAAGCCAACAACGGACTCAAGAATGACCGCGGCACCATCGCCATGGCACGCACCCTTGAACCCAACTCCGCTACTTCCCAGTTCTTCATCAACGTCGTCGACAATCACAAGCTTGATTACCCCAGCGTCGACGGCTGGGGCTACTGCGTCTTCGGACGCGTTGTCGCCGGTATGGACGTCGTCGATCGCATCTGCAACATGCGCACCCGCACCCACCCGCGCATGCGCAGCGAACGTTCCATGCCCATCCTCCCCGCCACCATTCGATCCGCCCGCATCCTCAAGCCCGGCGAAGAGGTCGAAAACGAGAAAGTCGACGACGGAAAGAAACCACCCGCCAAGCCTGCCGAGAAACATCCGCCCCAGGTCAAGCCCCCGGTGCAACGCCCCCAGCCCGAGCCGCCCGTGGTGGAGCCCGTGGAAGAGCCCGAAGATTACCCCGAGGACTATCCCGAGGACGAGCCGGAAGACTACCCCGAGGATGACCCGGAGGACCTCCCACCAGATGAGCCGGTCGAGGACTCCACCCTTACGACCAGCGCGTCAAGCCAGAGCTTCTGAGCCTGTCGCCTGTCATCGAGAGTATTGGCCACCATGCCCGCCAGACGTGTGCTGATCCTCTGCACCGGCAATTCCTGCCGCTCCCAGATGGCGGAAGCTCTCTGGAGGCACCTTGCGGATGCCGAATGGGAAGTTCACAGCGCCGGCACCCGGCCCGCGGGCTACGTTCATCCTGCCGCGCTGGCGGCCCTGGCCGAGTTGGGCATTCACGCCGCCGATGCCCGCAGCAAATCGCTCGACGAGTTCGTCGGCCAGCATTTCGACCTCGTCATCACGGTCTGCTCGTCCGCCGCCCGCGATTGTCCCACCTTCCACGACGCCACCCGAATTCTGCACTGGCCCTGCGACGATCCGGCCGCCGTCGCCGGCGATAACGCCACGGTTACCGCCGCTTTCCGCCGCGTCCGCGACGAAATCCACGCGCGCATCGCCTCATTCCTCCGGAGTTAGAGCGGTTTCGATGAACTCGTAGCGCCTGAACATCCAAGTGTCCTGGAGAATGCGGCAGGGGGGCGCTACGAGTAAATAGAGCTTGCTCTAGCTCACTGAAGGTGGCCGGCTGCTGCGCCCCTGCCTACCATCAACACAGTTATTCCCGCCGGGGTGGGGTCCCGTGCCAGCGCGACTGGATCGAACACGCGGAGCGTCCATGAGCAAGAAGATCATCATCGTCGGAGGCGTTGCCGGTGGTGCCAGCGCCGCCGCCCGCCTGCGCCGCCTCGACGACCAGGCCGAAATCGTCCTCCTCGAACGCGGCCCCGACATCTCCTTCGCCAATTGCGGCCTGCCCTATCACATCGGCGGCGAGATCCGTCGCCGCCGACAACTGATTCTCAAGACGCCCGCCGACCTTCAGCGCCGCTTCGGGCTCGATATTCGCACACGCCACGAAGCCCGCGCGATCGACCGCCACGCACGCACCGTCACCATCCGCGATTACGCCGAGCAGCGCGACTACGAGGAGCATTACGATTACATCGTGCTGGCCCCCGGGGCCGCGCCGGTTCGGCCACCGCTCCCCGGCATCGACCACCCGCGCATCCACACCCTGCGAAACCTCGCCGATACCGACGCCATCAAACGCTCACTGGCCGACGATGCCCGCACTGCCCTGGTCGTCGGCGGGGGTTTCATCGGCCTCGAACTCGTCGAAAATTTCCGCCGCCGCGACCTCGACGTCACGCTCGTCGAACGCCTCCCCCAGGTCATGCCACCTTTCGATTCCGAAATGACCACTCCGCTGCTCGACGAGCTGCACCGTAACCAGGTAACGGTCCATCTGGGCACCTCCGTAGAGCGTTTTGACGATCGCGACGGACGCATCGTCGCCACGCTAGACAGCGGCGCTCAGGTTGCCGCCGATCTGGTCGCGTTGACCGTCGGCGTACTCCCCGACAGCGGCCTGGCCCAGGCCGCCGGCCTCGACGTCGATCCGCAGGGCCGCATCATCGTCGACTCGCACATGCGCAGCAGCGATCCGCACATCTACGCCGTCGGCGACGCCGTCCTCGTCCGCGACGCCGTCCTTCCCGGCTCCACCTGGATCCCTCTCGCCGGACCCGCCAATCGCCAGGGCCGCATCGCTGCCGACAACATCGCCGGACGCGACGCAACCTATCGCGGCTCCCAGGGCACCAGCATCGTCCGCGTCTTCGAGCGCACCGCTGCCGCCACTGGAGTCGCCGAGAAAACCCTCGCCCAGCGCGGCGTGCCCTATCACAAAATCTATCTCATGCCCGGCCACCACGTCGGCTACTACCCCGGCGCCGAGCCCATCCTCGTCAAGCTCCTGTTCGCCCCCGAAGACGGACAGGTTCTCGGCGCCCAAATCGTCGGCGCCGCCGGCGTCGACAAACGCATCGACCTCTTCGCACTCGCCGTTCAGATGCGCCTCACCGTACACGATCTGGCCGAAGCCGAGCTGGCCTATGCACCTCCGTTCGGCGCCGCCAAGGACCCGGTCAATTTTGCCGGCTTCATTGCCGGTAACTTGCTCGCCGGCGACGTCGAATTCGTCTACCCCGAACAGCTAGACGACAACGCTACGCAGCGCTGGACTCTGCTCGATGTCCGCGACGAAACCGAGCTGCTGACGCAGCGCTACCCGGGCGCCTTGTGGATCCCGCTACCGAAGCTGCGCGAACGCTACCAGGAAATCCCCGTCGACAAGCCCGTCGTCACGCTCTGTGCCACCGGCCATCGCTCCTACTACGCCTGTCGAATGCTCAAACAACGCGGCTACCAGGCACTAAGTCTCGCCGGTGGCCTGTACCTGCATCACTGCGTCACCAGATCGGACGAGACCGCTTGCCCGATCTGTTCCCAGACGCCGAACTCGCCGTCATAGCCGACAATCTCGAAGCCGAAACACTGACACCGCCCGAGCATATTCCCGGACCTTATCAGCGCAAATCCGGCGCAGTGAAACTTAAACACTGGTTGGAAAAAGGGTTGCGAAAATGCAGTGCGACCTGCGACGGGGCGCTAACGCCCGTCACCTGCTGCGTGTGTCTCCGGCTTGATCGACAGCCGTGGCTGCGGCGCCTCATCGTCGCCCAGACACTCCTTCATCAGCCGACCGATCTTGAATTTCACCGTCCGCTTCGATGGAACGTAGACCTTCTCCATGGTCTTCGGATTCTGTGCCACGCGGGCCGCACGGGAACGGATCTCGAACACGCCGAAGTCACGAAATTCCAGACGGTTGCCGTCGCCCAGTTCGCGCACGATCTCGTCCAAAAAGCTCTGCACGATCTTTTTGACGACAACACGTTTGTTGCTGGTTCGCTCGGCAATTCGGTCGACGAGGTCCTTTTTCGTAATCGTATTCATCACGTTCCCCAAGCTACCATTTTGGCAGCCGCCCGTAGCCCACACTTAGCCTCTCAGAAGCGCCACGCCTGGGACAATGAAGCGACGTGGTGTCATTCAGAACTGCGCGCATGATACGGCATGAACTGCGCGCGTTCAAGCGGAATCCCATTGCACGTAACGAGTTAAGTGGCAGCCCCCGCGGCTCAGCCACAAGCCCCCGACCACCCGCCAACCAGGCTGACTGCTTCCCTCAACCTGATATCAGCAAAATCACCTCTTGCGCTGGACCGGCCGATGCCCCTTGTTATAGGACCCCCTCCGCCCGGCAACAATACGCTTACCACCACTCCCAAACGCGATCGCCAGAACCTCACCAACCTCTTCCACCAACACAATCCGCAACGACTGCCGAACATCCGCCGGCAATTCCTCCAAATCAGGCTCGTTCCGTGCCGGCAGAACCACCGTCCGCACTCCCGCTCGGTGTGCCGCCAGCAGCTTCTCCTTGATCCCGCCCACCGGCAGCACCCGCCCACGTAGCGTGATCTCGCCCGTCAACGCCACCGTCGGATCAGCCGCCCGGTCCGACAACAGCGACACCAACGCCGTCAATATCGCCACGCCCGCCGACGGGCCATCCTTACGCACACCACCCGCCGGCACGTGCACGTGCACGTCCACCGATTTCAGCCGCGAACCATCCACTCCCCAGTCCTGCCCCCGCGACCGCACCAGCGTCAACGCCGCCTCCGCCGACTCCTTCATCACATCCCCGATCTGACCGGTCAGCTTGAACCCGCCACTGCCCGGCATCTGCGCCGCCTCGACAAATATCAGCTCACCGCCCGTCGGGGTGTACGCCAGACCGTTGGACACACCGGGAATCCCATGTCCCGCCACGACTTCCGGCTCAAACCGCGCCGGCCCCAGATACTCCGCCAGATCGTCCGCCCGCACGGTCCGACGTACCCGCTTGCCACGCGCCACCTTCGCCGCCAGACCCCGGCAGACACTCGCGACCCGGCGTTCCAGGTTGCGCACCCCCGACTCCCGCGTGTAATGCTCAACGATCATCCGCAACGCGTCATCCTCGAACCGCACGCGGCGACCTTTCAGCCCGTGCTCATCGATCTGTCGCGGCAGCAGGTGCCGCTTGCCAATCTCCAGCTTCTCCGCCGTCGTATAGCCTTGAAGCTCAATCACTTCCATCCGATCGCGCAACGCCGGCGTCACCGTGTCCATCTGGTTTGCCGTCGCGATGAACAGCACCTGCGATAGATCGAACGGTACCGCTAGGTAGTGATCCGTGAACGTCTGGTTCTGCGCCGGGTCCAGCACCTCCAGCAACGCCGCACTCGGATCGCCACGGAAATCCGCCCCCACCTTGTCCACCTCGTCGATCATCAGCACCGGATTACGCGCCCCGCACTTGCGCAACTCCCGCACAATGCTCCCCGGGACGGCCCCGATGTACGTCCGCCGATGACCCCGAATGTCCGCCTCATCATGCACCCCGCCCAGCGATATCCGGATGAATTGCCGACCCAGCGCCCGCGCAATGCTCTGGCCCAGCGACGTCTTGCCCACGCCCGGCGGCCCTACGAAACACAATATCGGCCCACGCCCGTCCGGCTTCAGCTTCCGCGCCGCCAGATGCTCCAGTATCCGCCGCTTCACCCGCCCCAATCCGTAATGATCCGTCTCCAGAATCCGCTCTGCCCGGTCCAGGTCCAGACTGTCCGACGTTTGCACGTTCCACGGCATCTGGCACAGCCAGTCCAGGTAATCGCGAATGACGCCATGCTCCGGTGACGCCTGCGGAATCCGCTCCAGCCGTCGCAGCTCACGCTCCGCCTCACGCTGCACTTCCGCCGGCATCTCGGCCGCCTTGATCCGTGCAGCCACCTCCGCCAGCTCCGCCGTCCCGCTGTCGGTCTCGCCCAGCTCCTTGCGGATCGCCTGCATCTGCTGTTGCAGGTAGTACTCGCGCTGCGACTTGTCGATCTCGGCACGCATATCCGTCTGGATCTTCTTCGAGAGCTGCAACACCTCCAGTTGATTGCTCAGCGTGCCAATGATCTTGCGCAACCGCTCGCCGACGTCGAACGTCTCCAGCAGTTCCTGCTTCTGCGCCACACCCAGTGACAGGTTCGCCGCCAGGTAGTCCGCCAGCGGCTCCGCATCTTCAATGCTGTCCAGCACCGTGCGCGCCTCGTCCGGCACGTTCGGACTCAGCTCCAGCACCTGCTCCGCCGTGCTCCGCGCCGTGTGAGCCAGCGCCTGCACCTCGAGCGAGTCCGCCGGTTCATCCTCCTGCGCGTGAACCAGCGCCCGCAGAAACGGCTCCGTCGCCACCAGACGCTCGATGCCTACCCGCGTCACCCCGTGCACCAGCAGGCTCGAACTCCCGTCCGGCATCCGCAACAGCTTCAGGACCGTCGTCGTCGTCCCGACCCGATAGATATCATCCAGCCCCGGCTCATCCACCTCCTCGTCACGCTGTGTCGCTATCACCAGCGCCTTGTCGCCGGCCAGAACCGAGTCCACCAGACGCTTCGATTTCTCCCGCCCAATCGTCAGCGGAACCACCGTACCCGGAAACACCACAACGTCACGCGCCGGCAGCACCGGCAACTCACGCGACTCGCCCTTCGGGGGGCGGGGCGACTCAATGTCGGCATCACCCGGCGCCGGCTGCGTGGCCACACCACCGGACGCCGGCTCACACCCTTTCATCTCTTCGTGCTCTTGCAGAGCGTGATCCATGCGTAACCTTCCTGGTAGCGGACCTGGAGCGAACCCGGATCGACCGGTGCGGACAACTCGATCCGCCGCTCAAACACACCTTCGTCGATCTCCAACAGCTCCAATCTCAACGCTGCGCTGACATCCTCCAACCCGGGACGCGGACGCTGGCCGGCAATGATCAACTCCCGCTCATCTACGCACTCCACCTCCAGCGAACCCGGCATCACTCCCGCCAACTCGATGCAAATGTGGTAGCCCCCCTCATACGCGTACAGGTTCACATTCGGCTGCCAGCCCGGCGTCGTGCGATAGGCGCAGAACGTCCGCTGGTGGATCTCCTCCATGATCACACGGAGTTTCCGGGACCACCGCGACAGCTCGTCCGGTTTACTGAATCGCAACGACATGTTGGTCCTGCCTGCCTGATTCAAAGATCGGCTGATCAGGACCGGCCGGTCCACCTTCTATTGCCACTTGCCGTCCCCCCCTGATACCTCCAACCCTGCTGCTTTACGCCGTTCGCAGAGCTGCTATAGTCTCTATCCGGCGAGTGGACGAGCCAGAATCACTGCCGATAGGAGTGCACCATGCAACGGATTGCACTGATCCTCTGCGTCGGTTTGGTTACGCTTTGTGGCTGTGCGTCCCAACCGGTCCGCCAGGCTTCCCCCGGACACCTTCCGCCACCGCTGCTCAGCACCCGGACCCCAGATCAGGTCCGCCCTATCCCCGCCCCGCAACCTCTGCGCCCCATCCCCCATCGACTCCTCCCACGCCCCGGAATCACCGTGACCGCACGTGACATCCAGGTCCCCGGCGGCATCAAACGCAGCAAGTGGAATATCATCGTCGTACACCATTCAGCCGCCCCGACCGCCACGCCCCAGAGCATGCACAACTACCACAAGAACCACAGAAAGTGGTGCAACGGTCTCGGCTATCACTTCGTCATCGGTAACGGCAATAAATATCCCGACGGCAAGCTCTACGTCGGTCCCCGCTGGCTCAAGCAGCAAACCGGGGCACACTGCAAGAGCTGCGCCGGACGATTCCTCGGCGCCTGGCGTAAGAACAACCACTATAACGAGCACGGAATCGGAATCTGCCTCATCGGCGACTTCGAAAAGGGCTACCCCACCGAGAAACAGCTACAGACCCTCCAGGACCTCATCTGCGTCCTGGTCGAAGAAGCCGGCATCCAGCCCGACCAGATCTTCGGACACGGCGAGGTCACCCACAAGACTGCCTGTCCCGGACGCCACATGGACATGTCTCAGCTCCGCCGCAATGTCGTTATCGCCCTCGGCCGATCCACCCCGACACCAACACTTTCCGGCGGCAACTGACCCCACGCCTCGCGCACACTCGGAAAACGCATCGACCGCCTCGATATCAGGACGAGGCGGCAACCGAGGTCAGCGTACGCGTGCCGCCAGCCGCGCCGCCCGTGTCGCCGGAAGACTTCAGGCTCAGCACATAAAAACTACCGTACGTCGCCGAGCGATCCTGCGCGAGCAGCTTACTGGCCAGGTCGTCGTGACGATCAACCTGTTTGAGAATCGACGCCGGCGGATCAAGCTGGTAGCTCCCCGAGCGGTAAATCATCCGCGCACCCGGAGCCGCCGCCCGCAATACGCTCTTCAGCGTCGACTCAAATGCCTCCGCAGACATCCAGTCAAAAATGTCCAGCAGGTTGAACTTGTTGATCGATGCCGCCGGCTGCGTATCGAGGAACGGGCCCAGCCAACCATTGACCACCAGAACCCGATCCAGGTTGTTGCGCAGAGTCTCGTAGTTCTCCGGCAACAAGTACGGCGGCACGCGGTACCCGCGAAAACGTCCGGTAACCGCCAGACTGAGAAAATAGTTGTCGTAGATCGGAACCTTCGTCAACGCGTACTCGACACGCTCCTTAACATACTCGTACATGTCATGCCGGCCATTGACCAGCCGAAACTGCTCCGGATGCACGCCCGCCATGTACAAAAACGGCCGAAACATCACGAACCGCCGCGACCACGGCCCCCACAGCTTCGGGGCAGCGTACTTCAGGTACCACTCTCGCTGCTCTTCGAGGCTCCGTAGCTCAAAAAAATGCTCGACGTGCTGCTTCTTGATGTCCAACAGGCTCAGAAACCGGCGCAGCAACCGACAGAACAGCCCCATCCGCCCAAAGTTGTACAGCCCCCGGGCGGCCATCCACAGGTTGCGATCCCAGAACTCGCGCGACTTCTCCGACAGCAACGGACGCAGCCGTGGGCGATAGATCCGGTTGACGACCGCCGGCCGGCGCGCCGCGAATATGTCAAAAAACGTCTCGTGATCGACCGTCGCGATGGCGGCCAGCTTCAGCTCGACAATGGCATTCTGAGCCGGATTGCCATCGACGCATATCAACCGCCGCGGGTTTTGGCACAGAAAATTGAGCGGGTTACAGCCGGCCGAGCTGATCGAAATAACCGCATCATCGGGGGACACGTGCAAGGCCTGACGATCCATCTCCGGATCTTCCCACGACATGTTGAACACAATGCCCCGGAAAACCAGCTTTTCCAGCCAGTCGCGGCCCTGCGGCGTCGGCATGTTAAGTACGCTGAACATCGTTCCTCAGTCGGGGTTGCGCCCCACCGTAGTGAAGTTGTAGCCCCCGAGCCAATAGTGAACCTCCGTGCCTGGAAGCGCGGCGCGAAGCTTTTCCTCGTACGGTCGCTTCGTCTCCACATGATTGGCCCGCAGCCAGGCACGCATCACCGGCCCCAGCGGCCCCCACCCATGAAACCGGCTGAAATCAAGAACTACCAGACGCCCGCCCGGAAGCAGGTGCCGACACGCACAATCGACGCTCGCCTCCCATTTGGGAATCATCGTCAGACTGTACGCGAAGAAGATCGCATCAAAACGCTCGGGCAGATCCAGGGTGCTGGCGTCTGCCTCCACCAGCTCGACATTTGTCCAACCCTGCGCTGAAACACGCCGCTCCGCCCGGCGCAGCATGTCCGCCGAAAAATCCAGCCCGACCAGACGCCCCTTCTCCGGGGCAAGGTAATCCATCAGGTACGGGAAATTCAGCCCTGTGCCGCACCCAACCTCCAGCACCGTACTGTTCGGCCGGAGGTTCAGCCGGGCCGCCGCCTGACGACGCCCATGGAGAATCATCCACCGGGTGCTGTCGTAAACGTAGGCGTGGTAACGATAAAACCGTTGTACGGCGGTCGCAGACACCGCTGACGCTCCCGAGGGGTTGGTCTGGGTACACAAACAGATTCGCCGTCCCTGCCCGTCCCGCGGACATTGCAGAATGGGGACAACGATCTGCTCAACGGCCGACGAGTCAGCCTGTTGCGGTAGTGTACCGGCCACGAACCCACGCACAAAGGGGACCGCCCTGGTTTTCACCGTTTCACAGTCGATTCGGACGTTCGGTTGACAGGTTGCCTCGCCCTGCCGAGAATCCAGCACGCACCTGTGGCAGCGGCCAAGCCCGCCAAACACCGTCGGCCGTCGCCGCCGGGTGGGTGGCAGAGGTGGTCAGGCCTGGAGGTAAGCCGGTATGGAACAGCCCTCATTGCACCTGCGGATCAAGCGAGTAGAGGGTATCTCGGTAGTTGAGTTCGCGGACCGCAAGATCCTCGAAGAATTGTCGATCCAGGAGATTCAGGAGGAGCTGAAGGGCGTCGTTGAAGCCGAACCCGGTATTCAGTTACTGCTGGACTTCAGCAACGTGGACCACTTGGCCAGTGCTGCCCTCGGTGCCCTAATCACCGTGCACAAGAAGATCCAGGAGCAAAACGGCGA
Source organism: Phycisphaerae bacterium (assembly GCA_963666925.2). Lineage (GTDB taxonomy): Bacteria > Planctomycetota > Phycisphaerae > UBA1845 > Fen-1342 > JANQFV01. The sequence continues at coordinate 244,463 of CAXXTC010000008.1, forward strand.
GTTGAAGCTGTGCAATATCAACCGCCAGATCTACCAGGTTTTCCGGATCACGCGGCTGAATCGCGTCTTCGACATCTACGATAGCACCGATCAGGCCCTGGCCGGCTTCGGAAAATCCTGAAACGCCGGCGGGTCGCCGCCTGTGGGCAGCAGTATGAACGTCCCCCCCGATTTCGGCGTGGACAACGATGTACTCACCGCAGCTACGCTGCCGAATTCTCTCCGGCAACTGAAACAGCCCGAGGGCGAGATAATGAACGCCCTGCGCCGTTGCCGCTACGACTCCGACACCATCTTCGCCATCAAGCTCGCCTTTGAAGAAGCCGTCACTAACGCCGTCAAGCACGGCAACTGCAACGATCCCGATCGCCACGTGCACCTGCGCTGGTACGTCGACGAGCAACGTGTCGTTATCGCCGTTCGCGACGAGGGCGCCGGATTCAAAGTCGAACGCGTCCCCGACCCCACCCGTGACGAAAACCTCGAACGACCCAACGGCCGCGGGATCATGCTCATGCAGTCATACATGACCAAGGTACGCTTCAATTCCCGCGGCAACGAGGTCTGGCTGCTCAAGCTCAACCCACGCCGCTCCGGAACACGCCCGTCAGCCTGATCACCCCCCCAGACAACCCGCATACATCCGGGTCCAGGCAAATCCCCGGTCCCCGGCATAGCCGATGAACACTGTCATCGCCCCAGTGCGGAGCCCCCCCGGTGAGAAGCGTACGCGAACATATCGCCATCGTAGACCGCCAGACAGAACTCGCCCTGCTGTCCGGCCGAAAAAAGATCGAGACACGTTTTTATCGGAATCGACGCCCACCTTGGGGACGCGTGACCGCGGGAGACAAAATCCACTTCAAACGCAACGGTGGGGGACTAGAGCGCTTTCAACGAACTCGTAGCGTCTAAAAACTCTAAGTGTCCTGGAGAATACGGCAGGGAGGCCGCTACAAATAAGGAGAGCTTGCTCTAATCGCCTCCGTTCGCATAACCACCGTTGAACACCTGCCATGCCTTAAACCAAGCGACATAAACAACTTACAGTCCACGATCGGCACGCCGTTTGCGCCCCCGCAACCTACTGGACCAGCAAACGACGCAGCCGCTTCGCCATACTTATCTGGTTCGCATATCTTCGCCCGCCAACGCTACCAGCGACCATCCCGCGTCAATTCGGCTCCGGATGGGGCATCCTCCCGGAATCGCTTTCGGCCGACTGAACCACGCTTTCAACCAACGCTTTCAACTCAGGGACTTGGCAAGCCCGCCCAAACTGCTATACTGACCGGTCTGCCGCGCTCTCGGCGCGCCAGGCTAACCATGGTTTCAGCAGTCGCAGGACAAGTATGCCGACCATCAATCAGCTCATCCGAAACCCGCGCAAGGACGTGATCCGAAAGTCCAAGGTGCGCGACCTGATGCGCTGCCCGCAACGCCGCGGCGTGTGCCTCCAGGTCAAAACCCAAACACCCAAAAAACCAAACTCCGCCTTGCGCAAGGTTGCCCGTGTCCGTCTGACAAACGGCCGCGAAGTCAGCGCCTACATCCCCGGCGTCGACCACAACCTCCAGGAACACTCTATCGTCCTGGTCCGCGGCGGTCGTGTCCGCGACCTCCCGGGCGTCCGTTTCCATATCATCCGTGGCAAGTTGGACTGTGCCGGCGTCTCCGGCGACAAGGAAGGCAAGCCCCGCAATCGAAGCCGCAGCAAGTACGGCGTCAAGCGGAAGAAGTAGGAAGTAGCAGGTCGAGCAGCCCATGGCCTACAAGAGATTCACCAATTCACAGAAGCAGCTTCGTGGCGACCCGCGCTACAACAACCGCGTCGCCAGCAAGTTCATCAATTGTCTGATGTGGGACGGCAAAAAGTCCGTCGCGCAGCGCGTCTTCTATGACGCGATGGACCGGATCGCCGACAAAGTCAAGGACGTTCCGCCCATCGAGGTCTTCAAAACCGCGCTCGACAACATCAAGCCCGACATCGAGGTGCGATCCAAGCGCGTCGGCGGTGCCAACTATCAGGTGCCCATGCAGGTTAACCCCCGCCGGCGCCAGTCCTTGGCGATCCGCTGGGTCCTCGCTGCCATCCGCGGCAAGAGCGGCCGCCCAGTGGCCCACTACCTTGCTGACGAGCTCATGGCCGCTTATCGTCGCGAGGGCGACGCGATGAACCAGCGCGAAATGGTCCACCGCATGGCCGACGCCAACAAGGCTTTCGCCCACTTCGCCTGGTAGCGACGATCCCTGAACTGATTTCACGCGGCCGGGCAATAACGCCCGGCCGTTTTTCTGCGCCGCGGGCCTGCATATCATGAACATGATGGAGCCCAGATTCCCGCTTGATCGCGAACTCCCACCCGCCGCCCGCGGAGCACTCAGCATCGTCCAGACGCTGGCCAACGCCGGCCACGCCGCCCTCCTCGCCGGTGGCTGCGTACGCGACCTCCTGCTTGGGGCCGTCCCACAGGACTACGACGTCGCCACCGACGCACCGCCCGAACGCATCGGCCAGCTTTTCCATCGCTCGCGACACGTCGGGGCTCAGTTCGGCGTAGTCCTCGTCCGCCGCCGCGGAACCTGGATCGAAGTCGCCAGCTTCCGCTCCGACGGACCCTACCTCGACGGCCGACACCCACTCTCCATAACCCTCTCCGACGCCCAACACGACGCGCAACGCCGCGACTTCACCGTTAACGGCATGTTCCTCGACCCCCTCACCCGCGAAGTCGTCGACTACGTCAACGGCCGCGCCGATCTCGACGCCGGCGTCATCCGCGCCATCGGCGTCCCCGCCGAACGTTTCGCCGAAGACTACCTCCGTCTGCTGCGTGCCGTCCGTTTCGCCGCCCGCCTCGATTTCAAGCTCGAGCCAACCACGCTCGCCGCGATCCGCCAGCACGCCTCCTCATTGCGACAGGTGGCCGCCGAACGTATCCGCGAGGAACTCGAAAAAATCCTCGCCAGCCCCACCCGCCGGCGCGCCTGGCGTCTGCTGCACAACTGCAACCTGCTCGAACAGCTCTGGCCCGATGCCGGCTGGGACCAGGGCACCTTCGACGAAATCGACCGCCTGCTGGGACGCTTGCCAACCGACGCCGGCTTCGAGATCGTCCTCGCGATCATGCTTGCCGACCAGTCCCCCCCGGAGGTCGAGCGCATCGCCCGCGCGCTCACACTCTCAAACGACCAGCGCAGCGCGCTGACTTGGCTGGTCAAACACCAGCGCAACCTCGACGAGCCCCACGCCTCCACACTTGCTGAGCTGAAACGCCTCATGGCCGGGCCAGCCTTCGGCCCGCTTCGACAATGGGCCCTCGCACGCTATGCCGACTGGCCGGACGGCGACCGCCGAACGCAAGTATTAGAGCAGCGCGTCGCCGACATCGAGCCCAACGACGTGCAGCCAACACCGCTAATAACCGGCGCCGATCTCCAGGCCCGCGGCATCAAGCCCGGCCCAATTTACTCAACCGTCCTGCACGAGCTCTACACCCGCCAGCTCAACGAGCAGCTCCCTTCCCGGGCGGATGCCCTCGCAGCACTAGATGTTCTCCTGGCCCAGCACGACCAGCCGACGCATCCACCGCCGGAGACGGACGCGTGAAACCGCCTCTCCTTCTGGCAACCCTGCTGATCGTGACGGCAGCCGTCGGCGGCTGCAACGACGCGACATCAGCCATCCACGCCGATTTCACCGGCCCGGCTCGGCCGATTCGGCTACGCGTACATCTCGCCACGCCTACGGCCCAGGACAACTACGACGCAATCAAGGACGAATATGGCCGGCCCCTCTACGTCCAGCCCGCTCCTCTGCTCACCGAACGCGACATTGCCGAGGCCCAAGCGCTTCTCGGCGAGCAGCGCAACCTGGTGCTGTTACGCTTCAAGGCCTGGGCCGCAGGCCGTTTGCAAGCCGCCAGCCAGGCCGCCGTCGGCCAGCGCCTGGCCATCTTCCTGGATGATCGCTTCCTCCTGTCAGCGGTGATCGTCGGCCCGATCGAAAGCGGAGCACTTTGCCTGGACGGCGACTTCTCCCGCCGGCGAGCCGAGGAAATCGCCCGCGGCTTGCTCACACGCGAGCCCTGACACGCTCGCCAACCCAGCGAGGTGGGTGGCAGGTTCGCCAAAGGCGAATTTGCCCGTGCAAAACGCCGCACCACGCCCCTTCGACCAATGGACGGACCGACTCTCACCGGTTAGATTCGCTCCCGGTCACCACACGATAGGAAACTGATCATGATGAATCGCGTTCGACAGATTACCGCACTCGGACAGGCCATCTGGCTCGACTTCATCAGTCGCGACTTGCTCCAGTCCGGCGAATTGGAGCACCTGATCGAAGAAGGCATTTCGGGCATGACCTCCAACCCGACCATCTTCCAGAAGGCCGTCGCCGGCAGCGACATCTACGACGACGAAATCAGCAAGCTCGCCCAGGCCGGCAAGTCAACCATGGAGATCTACGAAGCCCTCGCCCTGGCCGACATCGGGGCGGCCGCGGACATCCTCCGGCCCGTCTACAACGAAACCCACGGACGCGACGGGTTCATCAGCATCGAGGTCAACCCCAAGCTCGCCAACGACGTCAACGGCACCATCGAGGAAGCCCGGCGTCTGTTCGCCGCGCTGGGGCGGCCCAACATCATGATCAAGGTCCCCGCGACCGAAGCGGGCCTGCCCGCCATCATCGAGCTGATCGGCGAAGGGATCAACGTGAACGTAACGCTGATCTTTGCCGTTTCACGCTACGAACAGGTCATCAACGCCTACCTGGATGGCCTGACGCGCTTCGGGCAGCGGGGCAAAGCGCTCGGCCTCGTGTCGTCGGTCGCTTCCTTCTTTATTAGCCGAGTCGACACCCTCGCCGACAAGGTGCTCGAACACCGCATCGAGCATGGCGAGCCGCACCTCGAACCGCTCTTCGGCAAAGCCGCCAACGCCAATGCGAAGATCGCCTACGCGAAGTACAAGGAGGTCTTCGAGGGGCCCCGGTTCGCCGAGCTACGCAGCTCCGGCGCACGCGTACAGCGCCCCTTGTGGGCCAGCACCAGCACCAAGAACCCCCGCTACACCGACACCATGTACATCGACCCGCTCATCGGCGTAAACACCGTGAACACGGTCCCGCCGAAAACGTTGGCCGCGATTCGCGATCACGGCGTCACGGCCCTGACCATCGAAGAAGGTCTGAGCGACGCCTACGCCCTGATGGAAGAGTTCAAGGGGCTGAAGGTTGACATGGACTGGATAACCGACACCCTGCTCAACGAAGGCCTCCAGGCCTTTGTCGATTCATTCGACAAGCTCCTCGCGGATATCGACGCCAAACGCGAAAAGTTCCGCAAATCAGCCTGACGCAACCCGGTGCCGGATTATCCCGGTAGAGGGGAGACATCCGGCTCATAATCGCCAGCCGTCGACGGGGCGCGGGGAGTGTGGGCAGAGCGCCAACCAGGCGTTATCCTGAACACTCCTGACGATTAAACAATGCGGTTTTGCGAGGGTAATGCCGTGCACAAAGTCAAGCTGATCGCAATGCTGGTGGTCGTTCTCGGGGCGTTGCCAACCGTTCGTGCCGCAGAGGAGCCCGGCTTTGTCGTCCGGCTCTATGACGTCGGCGCCGACATCCGCTGGACGCCGCTGATCAAGCCCGGCGAGCTGCCCAACGTCGCAAAGGTCATCACGGGCCCGCTAGATCTGCGCACCAACCGCGGCGATTTCAAACCGCTGGAATACCAGTTCGTGACGGAAGTGACCGGCACTTTCGAAACGCTCACCGGACAAACCGCATTTCGCCTGACCAGTGACGACGGCGCGCTGTTGTGGATCGACGGCCGGTTGGTAATCAATCACGACGGCCATCACGGCGCGACGCCCATGGACGGCCAGACCAGCCTCAAAGCCGGCCCACACGAGTTGAAAATCCTTCATTTCAACAATTGGGGCGACGGGCAGCTCACGCTGGAATGGCGGCCACCCCATGCCGCCACCTGGGAACCGCTTACCGGTAAGGTGGTCTACCACGATTCCGGCGCATCGCGCACCACGTCCCCCGGCAAAAAACAGGTGGTTCACGCCTTGCGCCGCGGCCGCCCGGGCGACGGCGCCCCCCTGACACGCGAACACCCCGCCTACGGCTCGGTCTATGACCCGGGCGCCCTCGATTTGCCCCGCGAAACGTGGCTGCTCGACGGCCGCCTCTGCACCATGGAATCGGGCCAGCGACTGCGCGACATCCCCGTGGCCTGGCTCCCGCCACCCTGCGCCGAGCCCGGCTACATCCTCGCCTTCAACCTCGAAAACGAACCCTACGCCAACCAGTTGCGCGTCTATTGCAAAGACTGCGAAAGCAAACGCGTCTTCCTGGAAACCGTCGCCGGCCGACAACAAGGCTGCGTCTTCCGCTTCGGCGTAACCGCCGCGGTCGTGCAGCCCTCCGGCCACGGCGCATTCGAGCTGCGCCGCGTGCGAGCCATGTCCAACGGGCTCGAACTGGAATTCACCCAGCCACTCGACCCCCACGTCGGCTGGGAAACAGATGCCTACTACATCGAACAATGGCCTTTCGATGTATCCGCCGGCCAGGTCCCCATGCGCGACGGCGTACACTACCCGGTCAAGTCCGCCAGCGTCTCCAAGTGTGCCAAAAAGGTCTTCCTCGAAATGGACAACCTCAAGCCCGGGCACGTTGTCTACCTTCGGCTGCTGCCGCCCTGTCTCAGCGCTGAGGGCGAATTGCCCTGGAGCACGGAAGCCTGGTACACGCTCCACAAACTCCCGACCGACCAGCCCGGCACCGTGCTCAAGCCGCCCGCCACCGAGCCGCAAAACATCCTCAGCCCCGAAGAACAGGTCCAGGGCTGGCAGCTCCTCTTCGACGGCAAAACAACCGCCGGCTGGCGCGGTTATCGCCAGGAATCCTTCCCCGCCAGCGGCTGGGAAGTGCATAACGGCTGCCTCGTGCGCGTCGGACCCGCCGGGGATATCTGCACGATTGATCAGTTTGGCGATTTCGAGCTCAAGTTCGATTGGCGCATCAGCCCCGCCGGCAACAGCGGCGTCTTCTACCGCGTACAGGAAGACGTCGGCTCGCCGTGGGAGACCGGCCCCGAGTTCCAGGTCCTCGACAACGCCGAACATCCCGACGGCAAAGACACCAAAACGTCGGCCGGCTCAAACTACGGCCTCAATGCCCCCATCCGCGACATCACCCAGCCCGTCGGCTTCTTCAACCACGCCCGCATCGTTGCCCGCGACCAACATGTCGAACACTGGCTCAACGGCGTCAAGGTCGTCGAATACGAACTCGGCAGCGACGACTGGCAGCAACGCGTCAACAACAGCAAGTTCAAGGCCTGGCCCGAATACGGCCGCAAACCCAGCGGACACATCGTCCTCCAGGATCACGGCGACCAGGTATGGTACCGAAACATCAAGATCCGCCGACTCGACCAAGCGGGAATCGACTGACGATCTAATGAAATCCCCGCGTGAACAGTCCGTCGACGAGTTCGAAGCGCTCTTCGAGCGGGCGTCGATCCCCGTCCTGGACATCCGCGAGATCGATCTCACGCGCATCTCGCTCGTGCTCAAGGGCGACTCGCTGGACGACTCCATCCTCCGCCTCGGCACATACCTGCGCGACCGCTTCGGCAGCCACGTCGAGGTCCATTGGCCGCACCAACTCGACGCCTCCGCCCTGCTCGAACAAGCCCGCGACGCCGGCATCGAGCCCGCCGACGAACCGTTCCACTCAACCGCCGAACTCGTCGGCCAGGTCAGCATTCGCCGACAACAATTACTGGTCGTACCCGAGCCCGCCGACGATGCCCGCCGCGTGCTCGATCTCGGCCTCCTGATCCAGGGCGCCCGACCGCCGATCATGCTCGTACGCACCGAAATCACCGACCCGGCCCAGGTCTTCACACACATCTTGCACAGCCTGACGGGCAACTTCCGCCAAACGCAGAACTTCGCCTATTCCTTCACGCTCGTCGCCGACGCGGGCGGGCGCCTCACGCTGCTCCACACCATCGACGAAAGCGACCTCGAAGACGTCAAGCACGCCTTGCAACTCTCGCCCAACGTGCCGGCCGCCGGCCGCGAGGAATTGCTCGAACGCCTCGCCCAGCAGGGCGAACGCTACCTGTCCGCCGTAGTCGCCGCCAGCCGCAAGTACCCCTACCACGTCGGCTATCGCCTGCTCATCGGCGAAGTCGTGCCGACCGTGCGACAGGAACTCGCCCGCGGCAACTACACCCTGCTCGTCGTCGGCTGCCACCGCGCCGGCCACAGCCTCGTCGAGGCCGCCGACTACGAACTCATGCGTGAAATCCGGCACCTGCCCGTGCTGGCCCTCTAGAGGAAACGATTGGAACGGAGTCCACTCCAGTTGGTCGCGCTGCTTGCTGAGCTTGACGGGGGCGTACCGCCATACCAGACCTGGATCTGCGGCGCCATCCTCGCCGCCACACTGATCCTGCTCGCCACCGAGAAAATCCACAAAACACTGGTCGCCATGCTCGCCGGCGGAGCGTGCCTGCTCCTCGGCGACCTCTGGGGCTACTTCCCCCACGACGCCGCCCACCATCTCCCACCCTACATCGCCATGATCGAATGGGAGGTCATCGGCATCGTCATCGGAGCAACCGTATTCGTCGAGATCGCCGCCCGCAGCGGCATCTTCACCTGGATCAGCGTCCGCATGCTCAAAGCCAGCCGCGGCGACCCCTTCCAACTGCTCATCTACTTCTCAATCCTCACCGCAATATTCAGCGCATTCCTCGACAACATCACCGCCATGATCATCATCGGCTCGCTAACGATCGTGGCCTGCCGCAAGCTCGAGTTCGACCCCAAGCCGTTCCTCCTCACCGAAGGAATCATGACCAACGTCGGCGGCCTGCTCACGCTGATCAGTTCAATCCCCAACATCATCGTCGGCAAAGTCGCCGGCATCAGCTACCTCGGCTTCGTCATCGTCGCCGGCCCATACACAATTCTCGCAACCATCGCGACCCTGCTGGTGGCCCGCTGGTGCTTCGGCTCAGCAGTTCGGCCGCTGCGCGATCCGGCCGCCCGCCAGCACAACCGCATGCTCGTCGAAGCCTTCGACGAATGGGAAACCGTCACCGACCGGCGCTTCTTCTACACCTCCATCGGCGCCGTCATCCTCGTGATCCTCGCATTCGCCCTCCGTCCGCAAATACCGATCCTCAAAGACTTCGGCGTCGAGGTCGTCGCGATGGGCGCAGCCCTCATCATGCTCCTGCTGCACGCCAAAGACGTCGAATCCGACCTCGATCACGTCGAATGGTCACTGGTCTTCTTCTTCATCGGCCTGTTCACGCTCATCGGCGTGCTCGAACGAGCCCAGGTCCTCAGCGCCATCGGCGATCTGCTCACACGCCTCACCGCGCTCGCCGGCGACGTCGGCCTCATGTGGTTCACCGCCGTGTTCTCATCAGTCACCGACAATATCCCACTCGCCGCAATGCTCAGCAAAATCTTCGCACCAACCCCCGAAGCAGCCCAGAACCTACCCGCAACGCAGTGGTGGGCCATCGTCTTCGGCGCCAACCTCGGCGGAAACATCACCCCCATCGGCTCCGCCAGCACCGTCGTCGCCGTCATGATCATGAAAAAGAACCGGCTCCCGATTTCATTCCTAGAATTCGTTCGGCTCGGCGCCCTCTTCGCCACCGCCCAACTCCTCCTCGCCAGCGGCTACCTATGGCTCCTCCGGAGCATCCTTTGACCAAACCAACCCGTCTTCAGAAACGATCAAGTGTATCGAATGGGTGCCATCGACAGGCCACGACGAAGTCGTGGTTTGCCCGTGCCAACGTGCCACTGCTCTTGAGCAGTGCATTCTCCAATCTCAGCACTCGAACCAAACAACTCACCCCCACAATCACAACAACCCTCCTACTCATCACCACCGCAGCAATCTCCCTGCTACCGGCCGCCTGCACACCACAATCCGGACTCTCCGCCAACGTAACAATTGCCCGATCCCAACAACAGGCCATCACAGCCGCCGCCCCCGCACCGACCGACGAACCCGGCGTCGGCGTAGCGGCCCTCGCCGACTGGGACGCCCTCCCCGTGCTCACCTCCCACCAATACCAGCAGTTCTCCAGCTACAACCGCCACCCCGGCTCAGAACCCTTCGAGCCCGGCGGCAAAGACTTCAACAACTTCATCGCCGCCGCCGGCGACCAACGCGACCTCTACCTCGAACAACTCGACGGCCCGCCGCCGGACGACGTCAACCTCGGCGGCTACCTGCTCGCCGCCGTCGACGACACCCCCGGCTACGTCAGCCGCATGTTCTTCACCCGCTTTTCCCTGCTCGATCTGCTGCGGGATGAGCTGTTTTCCGACTCTGCCGGCCTCGGCCGCTTCGACAACGAAGTGCTCAAAATCTACATCGACGACCTGACCGCCCCCAGCGTGGTAATCCCCCTGGCCGACCTGGGCCAGACCACTCCGTTCGACACGCCGTTCGCCGGCCGCAACTCGGCCGCCGTGCTCTCCTACACGCCGATCAGCTTCGAGCACACCCTGCGCGTCGTCCTCGGCGGAACCAGCGCCCCATACGGATACTACTACCACATCAACGTCCAGCAGATCAGCGAAACCCCCCGCCCATTCACGCCGCGACTCGCCGAAGACCCCGATTTCGCCGCCGCCGCCGACCTGCTCACCACGTTCGGCACAAACCCCAACACCGGCTGCTACTTAGTTGTCAATGACGAGCCGCTCACCCTGCCGGCAGACACAACCACAGAGATCTTCTCCGATGAAACCGCCGGCACACTCGAACTGCTGCGCTTCAGCTTCGCCGACCCCACCCCAGCGGCGCTGGGCGCGTTGCGTTTACAGGTCTATTACGACAGCGCAACCCAGCCCGCGATCGACGTCCCCGTCGACGCATTCTTCGGCTGCCGCGAGCGCGTCGCCGGCTACCGCACGCTACCCATGCGCGTCCTCGTGACCGCAGACACCGCCGACCTGGCCTGCTTCCTGCCGATGCCCTACGCCGAGTCCGTGCGCGTGCTGCTATGTAACGACGGAACCGAGCCGCAAACCGTGCGGGCAAGCATCGCGGTCGATCGCGCCCTGCCGCCCGAGCCCTGGGGCTACCTGCACGCGGCACAACACAGCGTCGCCGGCCCGCAGCCGGCCGGCTCGCGCTTCACCGTCATCAACATTGCCGGCCGCGGCCGCTACGTCGGTACCTGGCTATTCGCAGCCGGCAACTCTGACCAGCGCACCGGTGAATTCCCCGCATCGCTCAACATCCTCGAAGGCAACGAGCTGGGTTTGATCGACGGCACCGCACAAATCCTCGGCACCGGCACCGAGGATTACTACAACGGCGGGTTCTATTTCGCCACCGGCCCCGTAAACCACCCCTTCGCAGCCGCCAACTACGTCCACGGCGATGGCGCCGACCCCGGCGTCGTTTCCTGTTGCCGCTGGCACATCCTCGCCGACGCAATCGACTTCCAGGAGAGTTTCCAACTGTCGTTCCAGTACGGCTCCGACAACCCCAACCTCGTCGTGCGTTACGCAACAGTCGCCTATTACTACCTGAACCAACCCGCTCCCCAAAAACGCGCCAACTTCTGACCAGAACGCAACAATCTCCCCGCCCTCTTCAGAGGGAGGGGATTAACGAGAGGGTGCCACCGCCTCTTCTTGTGCCACCATCTCTTCTTGTAACACCGGTTCTTCTTGTGACACCGGTTCCCCCCCTTGTGGCCCCAGCTCCCCCACAAATCAACGACAAAGGTGTCGAGTTGCCTACGACCACCTCGCCCACCGAATCAGCGCGCGAGCTGTTCGAGAGTTGCTTTCCGCAAGAGTGAGAGAGTATCATGGGGGAGAAACAGGTAACTGTCCCGAAAAATCTGGGGGAGAAACAGGTGGCTGTCCCGAAAAATGGTCCCGAAAAATGACGGCGTCGGCACCATTCGTAACAAGCTCGGCGACGCCCACGGACGTGGCCCAACGCTCGCGCACGATGTCGAGGCCGCGCACGCCGAACATAACTTCCCCTTGGCTTTCGCGGCGGTTTCGGGCCCAGTCCAGTATGCGGAATGGTCCGCATTCAGAAAGGAAGGCGACGAAATGACCGGCGACAAACCGACCACCACCACAATCACCATTCAACAGACCGCGAAGAAATGGAAACTACTTCAACTCCTAGGCGCGCTCGCATTCGCAATCGGTCTCTTGCTCGGTTTCTTCTCCGCAGCAATGATCGGCCTGGTACTCGCTTGCGTCGGCGCTGCCGTCTATTTCGTCGGCAAGGTCGCGGCATGGTGGTATCATGGTTGATCCGCAGACCTACGCCTATTGCCGCGTCAGCTCAAGAATCGAGCGGAAGAATCGAGCGGAATCGAGCGGGACAGTCACCAATTTCGCACAGCAGCGAGAAGCCAAAACAGGCCCTGGGATAGCTTCCAGTTTCCCGTTTCCAATTCCTAGAACCTATCCTAAAACCTCTTAACCCTGGTCATATGTACTTCGAGAATCGCAGTTTCTCTCGAGTTTCGCGTGATCCGGCCTCCAGCGGCGAGGGGCCAAAACAGGTTCTGGGATAGGTCCTAGAAGGCCGCCGCCCCCATTCAGCCTTCATCCTTCCGCCTTCATCCTTTACTTACTCTTCCCCCGCCCCCTCTACCGGCGTAGCCTCCGCCGGCTCCTCCAGCGGTGCCCCAACCGACGTCAGGTAAGCCCGGGCGATCTCATTCTGCGGCTCCGCCTCCAGCATCCGCCGTGCCGTATCGATCGCCCGCTCGCGGTTATGAATCGTCGTGTACAGCGACAGCAGATCTTCGAGGTACTTCATGTTCTCCGGATCATACTCAACCGCCTTCTCGGCCAGCATCACCAGGTTCGGATCACTCTCCGCCAATGCCAGCCGAAGCTGATTCTGGAGCCGCACCTTGTTCGCCATCCGGTTCAACACCGCCGCCGCCTCCGCCTCCTTGCCAGCATTGAGCTGATCCGTCGGCTGATTGCGAAAATCACGCTGATACAGCGAATTGTGGTGCGCCTTCAACACGTCAATCTCGAGCGAATACGCCTCGTCCAGCCGCATCAGCCGCTCCCGATCCGCCGGCTCCGCCTGCACCCGTTCAATCGCCTTGGCCACCAGCCGCTCGGCATCCTCCAGCGCCGGCTCAATCTGTTTCATATCCCGGGTCGCCACCGACTGCCGAATCTCAACCAGCGTCTGCAACGCGTCGAGACTCTCTGGGTCAGCATGCACGGCCTCCTGCGCCTTCGGCAACGCCTGCGACGTCTCACCCATCCCCGCGTACGCCAGCGCCAAGAGCCGCTTCGCCTCCGAACGCTTGTCCTCTGGCGCCACCCGATCCGCCGTTTCCAGGTAGCTCGCCGCCTGACGCCAATAGCGATTACCAATCAGGATCTTCCCGTAGCCAAACGCCGCCCGGAAGTTGCTCGGCTCCACGTTCAGAACCGCCTTGAACCTATCCCGGGCCGTGTTGTAATCGTTGCTCTCCAGCAGGATCTCACCCATGAGCAGGTTCGCCCGCACATTGGCCGGATCGGTCTGCAAGATCGTCTTCAACGTTTGAACGGCATCCGTCAGCTCAACTTGATCAGCGAACCCACTGTCCCAGGCCGCCTCGATCGCATCGAGCAGCTCATCAACACTGCGGGCCGCCGACTGTGCCGGAGGCTCCTCTCCCGCCGGCACCTGTGCCCAGCCACTACCGCACGCCCAGCCAATCAACACCAATGCCGCTAGCGTAACTCTTCTCATCTGTTTCGCTCCTGGAGCCTCGGCTCTCGGCCGCCCGCACCGGATCAAGCGGCCCCCGGCAAGTCCCGGACGCCTACTACTGCCAGCCCGTACACTACTCCCTGACCTCGTAATCGGCCACTATCTCGGCCCGACTGACCCGATTCCCCGCCAATCAGCCCCCGCCACGCTCGGCCCCCCGTTGTTCCCGTACGAGCGCCAGACGCAACGTGTTCAACACCGCGTACGCCGAACGAATACGAATCCCCTCACGCGGCCAGTCCGTCCCAAACCGATATTCCTCCGCCCGCGTCCCGCCCGGACCGTGCAACCCGACAAACACCAGCCCCACCGGCTTCTCAGCCGTCCCACCGCTCGGCCCCGCAATCCCCGTCACCGAAACCGCCCAGTCCGTCCCAAACGCCCGCGCCGCCCCCTCCGCCAGCGCCGCCGCTACCGGCTCGCTCACCGCGCCATACTCAACCAGCAACGCCCCCGGCACCCCCACTACGTGCTCCTTCGCCGAGTTCGCATAGCAAACCACCCCGCCCAGAAAATACCGGCTCGCACCCGCCGCATCCGTCAGCAGCTTGCTGACCAACCCCCCCGTGCACGACTCGGCCGTCGCAACCGTCTGCCCCGCCTCCACCAACAGCTCGCCACACGCCTCGGCCAGCGTCCGGTCACCCTCGCCAAACACGACCTCCCCCAGCCGCCCCCGTACCTCCGCCGCATATTCACCCAGCAACGCGTCGCACTCCGCCGCCGAATCGGCCAGCGCGTTGATCCGCACGCTGACCACGCCTACGCCGGCCGTCGTCCCCACCTCCGGGTTACGTCCCCGCTGCATCAGGTCCGCCAGCTTGCTCCCCACGTCAGACTCGCCCATGCCAAAGGTGTGAATCAGCCGACTGCGTAACACACGTCCACGAGCCTGGGCCGCCAACGCCGGCCGAACCTCGTTGCGGAACATCATCTGCATCTCGAACGGCACGCCGGGCAGCACATAACAGGGCGTGCCGCCGAGTTCCACGCAGAACCCCGGCGCTGTGCCGCACGGGTTCGCCAACACCTGTGCCCCCCGCGGCAGCCGAGCCTGCACCAGGTTCCGTTCCGGCATCACCCGTCGCCGGGACGCGAAAAACTCCCGCAGATGATCAACGCTCGGCTGGTGCACCTCCAATTCCACGCCCGCCGCCGCGGCCAGCGCCGCCCGCGTCAGATCATCCTCGGTCGGCCCCAGCCCGCCGGTGATAATCAGCACATCGCAGCTCGTCGCGAGCCGCAACGCCTCCGCGCGAATATCGTCGGCCTCATCCGGCACGGTTACATGTTGCCCGGCCCGAATGCCCAGCGTCGCCAGCTCACGCGCCAGCCAGGCGGTGTTCGTGTCCACCGTCTGGCCCAGCGCCAGCTCCGTTCCAACCGCAATAATGCCCGCTGTCAGCATGACACTCTCGTTTGCACGGGTTCGACGAATAACGTACGCTGATTGTACGAACAATGCTGCCGGCCGCGAGCCTGTCCAGTCGGGCTCGACCGCATCCCGAGGCAACCGCATGTCGCCCGTATCGCCCTTTGTGGACGCCCAGACCTACACGTCGCCCGCCCTTGAGACGGTCCGCGGCGTGCAGTTGGCCAACCACTTTGGTGACCCCCCGGGCGAGTACCACGCCGCCCGCGACAAAATGGTCGTGATCGATCGCAGTGATCGCGGGCTGCTGGCGATCACCGGGGCCGACGGCCGATCCTGGCTTCACCGCCTCGTGAGCAATGCCATCGAGCCACTCGAAACCGGCCGGGGCATCTACGCCTTCGCCCTCAACCCCCGCGGCGGAATCCTGTTTGATATGAACGTGCTGGCGGTGGGCGACGCGCTCTGGCTTGACGTCGACGCCCGGGCCGTCGTCGCGGCCGCCGCCCATTTTGACCGCTACCTGTTCGGCGAAAAAGTGCGGATCGACAATCGCAGTGGCGAGACGGCCCGGCTGGCATGTTTTGGACCGCAGGCACCGGCCCTGGCCGCGAATCTGGGCGTCGGCGATCTGACCAATCGGCCGCCGCTGAGTTGCCTGCCGACCCAGGACGGCCAGGTGTACCTGGTCAGGCAGGAGCTGGGTGATCTGACCGGATTCGAGCTGGTAGTGCCTCGTGGGCAGGGGCCGCGGTGGTGGGACATGCTGGTGGCGCGTGGGGCCCGGCCAGCGGGCTACGTCACGCTCGACGTGCTGCGTACGGAGGCCGGCATCCCGTGGCTCGGTCGCGATCTGGATGACCGCGTCTTGCCCGCCGAGACCGGACAGTTCGAACGGGCCATCAATGTGCACAAGGGTTGTTACCCCGGGCAGGAGATCGTCGAGCGAATGCGTTCGCGGGGAGTGTCGGCCCGGCGCTTGGTTCGGCTGCGGATGGACAGCGGTGCGATCGACCTCGAATTGCCGGCAACGATACGGCGCGACCGCGAGGTGGTCGGGCAGATCACGACGCTGGTGCGGCATCCGGCCGAGGATTACTGGTGTGGGCTGGGGTATTTGAAGACCAGCGTGACCGGGTTTGCGGAGATCGCGGTTGGCAAGCCGCCGCGGTCGGTGACAATCTGCTCGGCCTGAGCAGCTTGCAGCAACCCGACGCGAGCCGACGGCCGGCGAATGTGACAGACGGCAATCGGCATTGGGTTCATCGCGCTGGGTGATCGACGGGTCAGTAGCCCAATCGGCAGAGGCAAGGGACTTAAAATCCCTCCAGTACGGGTTCGAATCCCGTCTGACCCATGGGCGGCGGCGCGTGGCAACGTGACGACGTCACAACGCGTAGGGTGCGGTGGTGCCGGACACCCGGGGGTGCGGGCCGATTATTCGGTTGTCAAAGATCCGCTTCGGTGCCGGTCCAGTTCGGTGCGGGAGTTAGAGCACTTGTTCTGCCGGTCGCGGTCCTGGGGGAACCCGGCCTCGTCCGGAGACTCGTACGGCCCAATATCACTCCACCGGCTATTAGCCGGTGCCACACCTGGTGTGGATGTGTTGGGCCGCTCCGGGTGGGCGGGGTCACGAACGGGGCAGCGGATCGTGTGAGGATCGAGGATCGAGAGGCGCGGATCGAGGTTTGACTTCGAGCCTTTCACGCTTTCGTTTTCCTTTCTCAGTTCACACCGGCATTTCGTGGCAGCTTTGGACCACCGGTTACAAACCGGTGCCACAAGTTCTGCTGCCTGCCGCCGGGGGATCGATCTCCCGGGTCGCTGCGGGCGTCGTCAAGGGTGCCCTGGGAACAGCGTAAGCGTAGGTAAGTGTTGACGCGCTTTTTGGGTTGGGCAAGTTGGATTTTGGGGATTGGCGCTGGCTGGCGGAGATTGGCGATTTCTGTTGGTTGCTGGCGGATTCTGCGCGCGGGTTTTTGCTACGTCCTGGTAATGGGATGGCGAGAGAGTAGATAGGTGAGAGTAGGAGGGAGCGGGGCGGAGCCGAGTTGATAATCATGTGCGGTTTATGGAATGGTATGTGGTTGTTGGGGTCGCGTTGCGCAGGGTCTCTGGGGGAACCAGCTCCGCAGGTTTCCCCAGACCCCTTCCTTGGGCTTCTTTTCCCCTCCTGCTCGGGGAGACTGTGAACGATTGGGCTGAATTGACGGTTTGATCGGCGCGAGCGATGGGGTAGCGGAGTGCGGGTGGGCTGCGGCGACGGAGAACAGGTGACTGTGGGTTTCCCCTGGTGGAAGTTGGCGATATCTGCGCACTACATTCTTCGTGGACCATTGGTTACCATGGTTTTTGTCGTTCTTGCCGGCGTTTTACCCTATTGAGCATTAGCCACTGGAAGAGGACTTACGACATGGCTTCAGGGATCGAAAGCAGGCGCATACAGGATACTCCAATCGCCATTCTAGACTTTGAGACGACTGGCCTTACCCCCGGGTACGACCGCGTGGTGGAGGTGTGCGTGGTGCGCCGCGAACCCGGGGGGGACCCCGAAGTTGTGCTGGATACTCTTGTTAATCCACTTCGTCCGGTAGCCGCCACCGAGATACATGGCATTTCCGATGAGGACGTGGCACAGGCCCCCACGTTCCAGCAGATCGCAGGAGATCTTGTGGCAGCAGTGTCTGGATGCGCAATCGCAGCATACAACGTCTACTTCGACATGAAGTTCCTGGCGTCTGAACTTCAGGGAGTCGGCGTGCATTGCGAGCCGCCCCACTTCTGTCTGATGTACATGCGTCCCATGTTGGGGCTCGGCAAGCGGTGCCGGCTGGAAGATGCGTGTCAGGAACACAACATTGAATATGAGATAGCGCATATTGCAGCCCAGGACGTTCAGGCATCCGCACAGCTATTGGAGTTCTATCTCTCGGTCCTGGAAGAGCGGGGTATTCGAACCTTCGCCGAAGTCGCAAGCCTGAAGAGCTACAAGTTCACGAAGAGCTTCTCGAAGGATCCTCTGGCAGGTCCCGCCGAGTTCAATCTTTCTCGCGGTGGCACCAAGTTGCTTTCCAGATCCGTTTCGCCGGCGCCACAGGCGATCGACGACACCAAACACAGGGTCCAGGAATACTGGGATGCTCTCAGGACTGTCGTTGCCGACCTGGAAGTAACAGACGAGGAGGTGGAGTACGTTGTTCAAGAACGCAAGAGACTTGGTCTGCCCAAGGAAAGACTACGGGTCATGCACGCCCGAGCATTCGCCAGTGTAATCAGCCAATTTATAGGTGATCAGTGGCTCGACGATCGTGAAGTGCTCAAATTGCGTAGACTACGCCAATGTCTGTCCAAATTGGGGTGGGCCCCGGGCGACTAGGCCAGACACGGCGGCCAAGTACTGCACCTCGGCCGCATTATGCAGATTGGGACGTAATGTGTCGCGATTCCTGCTCGCGCGAAGGTGCAATCCGGGACAGGCAATTGTCTTCTGAGCCAATCAGCGCAGTGCCGGTTGCCTGGCAATGCGGCGCTGATTTGTGTCAAGCGTCGGCGCGGAACATGCCGCGCAGGTGAACTAACAGGTCGTCGCCGCCGAGACGGGCCAATTCGCCCGCGTCCAGCCAGGCGCCGAAACAGACAGTGCAACTGTCAATGATCGTGCCGGGACGGAGGCGGCTGTTCAGCTTGATCAGGTGGGCACCGCGGCAACGTGGGCAAAGGAGCGGTGGGCCGGCCTCGCCAACATGGGCCTTGAACACTCGGTCCTGCTTAAACAGTGTCTCTGAATGTGCTTCAATAAGCCGCTCCAACTCCAGCGCGTCAAGCCACACGCCATGACACGAAGGGCAGCGGTCGATTTCGACGCCGGCCGAGGTCTCGGCTGTCAGTTCCACATCATCGCATTTCGGACACTGCATGGTCGTACCTCCCGGGCCATCCGTAACGTACTATCTGAATGTGTTCACAGGCTTGGGCGCCCAACATTATCGGCGAGCGTCCGAGTCATCATTGTAGCGAGTTCCAGCCGTCGCGGTGCCAAATCGGTTCCTTGGGCTGCGTAACGGAATGTGGCACCCGGCCGTAGGGGTTGGGGTAGGCGCGTGCAGACTGAAGATGGGGCAGTTCGGTCGCTCGCTGCGTGGGCTTTGGCGTCACAACGTAACAACGTCACAACGCAACGACGTGACGACGTTACAACGTGACGACGTGTAATCGTGCGGGGAGAGGGGGCGTTTCTTGCGGCTGGCCCTGGAAAAGTGCTTTTCTTTACGCGTGGCACGACGTAAGCAACACAACACGCCGGCCATGTGGACTAGGGGTATGCGCCTGTTTTGCCCACTGTTGCACGAGCCAGCACCGGCCCTGCAAACATCCAGTAGCCAGCCGAGCGATTCAGCCACCTCAATAGGCCGACAGCAACCCATCTTCCGGACAAAACTGCTTTTTGAGATAGCAGTTCGTCCTCAGAAACCAAGCTCAGATCGCCAGTAGCACCGTATACAACCCCACCAGTAGCCACATTACTCCCAGTGCCGGCAGCGCTCCGCGCAGCGAGTCGCCCACGAAGCGTCGAAACAAGAGTGTCAACAACGTCGTGCCGACCAACGGCACTATGAAGCACCCGGTCAGCGGCCACAGCCAGTAGCTGCCGACGGCCAGCTCGAGCACGCCGATCGCCAGCATGATCAACCCCGCGCGCCCCCAGCGCACCTCACGACGCCACAACTCGTCCACGTACTGCCGCGTTATCGACTGCGTGAAGTCCTCCGGGCGGAACGGCTCGCCACATTCCGGGCACCGAAAACGCGTCAGCTTGTACAGGCTGTATCCACAATTCGGACACTTCGGCAATTCATCGAGGTTAACCTCGGCCGGGTCCACCTCCCGTTTCGGTCTGCGCTGTCGTTTCGGGACACTATGAATGTTATCCGATGGCAGCGACATCGCCCCGCTCCCTCACTTGTTCACGTTACCCTCGAGCACCCCCAGCAGCACCGTCCGCATTTGTTCGATGAACCGCGCCTTGCTGAATTGTTGCGCATGTGCGTGCATGCGTTGCGGGTCGAAGTCCAGTTGCCCGAGCCGCTCGATCGCCGTCGCCAGGCTCGCGACCGTTTGCTCTTCAAACAACACGCCCGTCTCCCCGTCCACCACGCTCTCCGTCGCCCCGCCCACGCCATACGCTACCACCGGACACCCGTGCGCTATCGCTTCCACCGGCACAATCCCGAAGTCTTCCTCGCCGGGAAACAGCAGCGCCGCCGCTTGCCGATAATGATCGACGATGCTCTCCGTCGATTGCCAACCCAGCCAGCGTACGTTGCCCGGACTCTGCCGCTGCAAACGCTGCATCTCCGGCCCCGATCCGATCACCACAAGCTGCCGCCGGAGCTTCGCGCTTGCTGCCACCGCCAGGTCCAGCCGCTTGTACGCCACGTGATACCCCACGCACAGCAGGAAATCCTCGCGTGGGCCCGTTGCCGGCGCGTCGGGCAGATCCACCGGCGGATGTACGACCACCGCGTCACGCCCATAGCAGCGTTGAATCCGCTCCGCTACGTGCGCCGAGTTCGCCACGAACTGATCCACCCGCTGCGCCGCCCGATAATCCGCCCGCCGAACACAAGCTGTCACCGGTCCCCATAGTGGCCGCAATAACGCTGGCAATGTGCGTGCATACTCCGCCCGAATCGTCGGCTCATACACATACCGCATCGGCGAGTGGCAGTAGCAGACCACCTTGCTGCGCTGCGCCGGCCGCAACACCTTCGCGACCGCCGCATCCGAGCACACCACCAAGTCAACCTCCGGCAAACGCGTCTGGCGCGCCGCCAGCGGCATCAACGGCAGCAGTTTTGGATAGTGTCGCCGTGCTCCGGGAATCCGCCCCAGCCACGTTTCATGTATCGCCCGCTCGCTCAGCGGCCAGTCGCCCAGGCCGGCCCGATCATGGACGAGCGTATAAATCGGGCTCTCCGGCAGCAGTTCTCCGAGCGCCTCCAGCACGCGTTCGCCGCCCCGGCGTCGCGTGAGCCAGTGATGCGTCAGTACCGCGCTGCACCGCACCGGTTCGATCATGCTGTCAACCGTTTGCGTCGCCATCCAACCACCCACCACCCTTTTCAAGGGAGAGGATTAAGGGGAGGGTTTCCTCACCGCTCCGGCATCCTAGCCGCCCGATCCACCCCTTGCGAGCACGCCGCCGATTCGCCATTCACAACGAGCCCCAGCCCATCTACACTAGACATCAACACTGATCCATGGCTCCACCGCCCACGCGGCGAGTCCGGGGACGTATGAACCACGTAGCCCGACACACTCTCACGACGATTCTGCTGGCAGTCGGCCTTGCGCTTCTCGGCTGTCGCGACCAGTCGAGTTCGCCTTCGCAGCCTGCCCCGCAACCCAAGCTCACGATGCTCGCCGCTGGCTCCGACACCTGGACCCGCGACACCGCTTACGCCAACCTCGCCGACACCGATCTCGCCGTCAGCGCCGCCATCCGCCTCGTCCGACTCGCAAAGCTGGCGCCGCTTTGCGTCCCCGACGTCCTGACTGACGACCACATTTACCGACTCACGTTCGTCCAGTTCAACGAGCATCTCTACGCTCTTGGCCTGGTCGTTGGCTCCGACCGAGCCTGCCTGCACGCGCCCATCCTGTTCCGCCCGGAAGGCGTCGTTGAGCCGGTAGCAGTCGGCCCGCTGGAGGAAGCTACCCGCCTGTATCTCTCAGCGGACACGGAGCGTTTTCCCAATGTCTTCGTCCAGCCCGATCGCGTCAGTGTTCTTACCGAAGACGGGCTCACTATCGCCATCATCCTCGAACCCGACCCCGACGTTGTGTTTGACCTCCGCGTCGAAGACGACCTCGGCCGCATCGTTCTCCTGCTCGCCGACCGCCCCGTTGAAGTCTCCAAATACCTGTGGGACCCCTGGGAATCCGCTTTCATCGGCCCCGCCGTCAATCGCCTGCCCGACCCGCCCGGCGGCAGCTTTTACATCGATCTGGAGGGCAGCCGAATGCTCGTGCCCATGGGCGGCGAAATGCCTGAACCCGAGCCGATCAAGCAAACGCCGCCCGCGCAGCCACCCGGTGATGCCGGCGGCCTGACAGCACTCTGAGCGACTCCGGCCGGTCGCATTGCGTTCAAGGAGATATCCGTTGCCCCCCAAAACCAAACGCACCAAATCAACGAAACGTGTCAAGTCAACCAAGCGCACCAAGTCAACCAAGCCGGCCGCCAAGAAGAAATCACCCCCGTGCCGCTCACGTGAATCGCGTGCCGCGCGCCAGGCACGTGCCGCGCGTCTGCTTGGCACGCTGCGTGATCAATACTCCGCTGCGACCTGTGCCCTGCGTCACGAAAGCGCCCTCGAACTCCTCGTCGCGACGATCCTCTCTGCCCAATGCACCGACCAGCGCGTCAACATGGTTACGCCCGACCTCTTCCGCGCCTACCCCGACGCCAACGCCCTCGCCGACGCCGACCCCGACGACCTTGAGGCCGCCATCCGTTCCACCGGCTTCTTCCGCAACAAGGCCAAATCTCTCCGCGGCCTCGGCCAAATACTCCGCGACGACTACGCCGGCCAAGTCCCCGACCAGATGAACGACCTCCTCCGCCTCCCCGGCGTCGCCCGCAAAACCGCCAACTGCGTCCTCGGCACCTGGTTTAACCACAACGTCGGCATCGTCGTCGACACCCACGTCGGCCGGCTCGCCGAGCGATTGCGTTTGACGACAACGGCCCGCGATTCAAAGGACGCCGAGAAGATCGAGCGTGATTTGATGGAGCTGTTCCCCCGGGACTGCTGGACCTGGCTCTCACACGCGCTGATCGAGCATGGTCGGCAAACCTGCACCGCGCGCAATCCCCGCTGTGCCGACTGCCCGCTGGCCTCCGACTGCCCCTCCGCCGATCCGCCGATCTAGCTTGCCTCTTCCCCCATCGCGTCGGGCACGCAGTTGATGACCGGCGGAAACGGATGAATCCCGCCGTCGAGGCGGATCTCCCACAGTCCGTCGGCCTCGGTTTCGTCGTCGTAGTAGTCCTTGAAGTTAAACGCCCCCGTCACGTCGAACTCGATCGTCACGATGCCGCCGACTTCCGCGTCGTATTCCAGCGGCGGATCGATTCGCCCGCCCTCCAAAACCTTGTGCTCGCTCGACCAGAACTCCTCGTTCGCGAACAGATCGAGCACGTGGAAACTCGGATGGGCGGCGGTCCAGTCGACGGCCACCACGTTGTCCGGATCGCTCATCTCCATCCAGTACCAACCGACGTCGGTCACACTGGCCGCCAGCTCAGACCCTTCCTCCATCCAATCCGGATCAAGCTCCAGCAAAAAGTCGCGCTGCTCCAGCACACCCATGTCCTCGTACACCATGCGGTACGTAATGTCGTGCGACTCATCATCCGGATAGAGCGTCGCGACCGTCATATCCAGGTAGAAGACCTCGATATCGACCTGGTTGTATGCCCCGTCCGGCAAATCCTCGGCTTCCAGGACATCCAGCGACAGCGAGTCGAGCAGATCAACGATCAGTGCCTCGTCGACCGAGTCCGCGCTGAACAACTCGTGCTCAACCAGCACCTCGTCCGTGTCTTCGTCAACCTCCTTGATGACTATCCGCTTGAACGCGACTGTGTACGCGCGCGGCGTGAGGTTGACGTCCACGTCGTCCGGGATGCTCTGGCCGCTGGGCATTAGGTGAGCCGTCTGGCCGAGCGAGTCGGTAAAGGCCCTGACCTGCAACACTCCGGCCACCACGTCATTCTGATCACCCTGGTCCACCTGGTCATTATTTGTACTGCTCGTCGAATCAAGCGAGACCGGGCCGCAGCCCGGCAACAGCGTTACGGTCATAAAGGCGTAGGTTGCCAGAATGAATGCAAGCCGATTGGGCGACATCTCGATTCTCCTGCGATACGTTGACATGAGTCTGCGTGTGTGCCTGCACACGTGCTTTACCAGATCGGTCCCATATCGGGCGTATCGGCCAGACCGCCGGCCCGCTCCACCACGAATTCGGACCTATTATCGCGGCTTCTCAGCACCCGATAACCAGTCGCTTCGTAGCCGGTTGGCCGGTAGATGTTGTTGCTCGGGGCTGCCGCCGGCCGAAGTGTGCCACAAGGGTTCGGAGGCCGGCGTTGCTGAGGTTCTGGGAATTCGCTAGTGGCTTAGTTGTTTCAGGAATCCCATCAGTACGGGGCGGGGGATATTAGCGAGGCGCTCGGGGGGTAGCTCGTCGGCGGAGATTCGGTCGATGGTTTCCTGGGCCCGCTCGGGGTTTGCGCGGATCGTGCGGGCGTATTCCTCGGCCTCGTTGAGTTGGCCTCCGGCCATGGCGAGGGCGTATTCGACGATGAGTGTTTCCATGTCGCCGCCGAGGCTGAGGTCGGCTCCGACGTTTTCGGGGCCGGTGTTGGTCTGATAAGTTTCGGGCGGGGCCTGTTGTTCGTCGCGGAGGCGGCGGGCGACGTCGCGGCTCTCTTCGTCGAGGCGTTGCTGCTCGCGTTCGACAGCTTCGTCGACGGGGGCCAGGCCGAGCGGTTTGATCTGTTCGCGTGGGGTGGGGATGTAGACGCTTTGGTGGCAGCGGGGGCACTTTCCGCGTTTGCCGGCGTTCTCGTCGGCGGTGCGAACCAGGTGGCCACAATGATCGCAGTGAAACTCAATTGCCATCGCATCGTCCTCCGGACCGTTTGTCGCATTGTAACAAAGTGGCGGTGGGAGTGTGACCTCGGGGGGGCTACTGGCGTGTGTCGCCGCGGGGGCGGAACCAGAGTCGCAGTGGGACCTCGTTCATGGGGAGGCGTTCGCGCAGACGGTTTTCCATGAAACGGCGATAGTCCTCGCGGACCAGGGCGGGGTCGTTGCAGAAGAAGACGAAGGTGGGTGGTGCGACGCCGACCTGGGTGGTGTAGTAGATTTTGACGGGTTTGGTGCCGCGTTTGGCACTGGGGCCACGGAGGGCAAGGATCTCCTGGAGGAATTGGTTCAGTCGGCCGGTGCTGACGCGTGTGCGGGCTTGTTCGAAGAGTCCTCCGGCGACGTTGATGAGGGTGTCGACGTTGTGGCCGGTGGCGGCTGAGAGGCAGACGATTGGAGCGTAGTTGAGCATGGGGAAATTGCCGGTGAGGTAGCGGTCGAAATCGCTGGCGGTGGCCTGGTCCGCGGCGAGGTCCCACTTGTTGACGGCAATGACGACGGGTTTGTATTCGTCGAGGACGGAGCGGGCGAGCTTGAGATCGACCTCGGCGACGGGGACGAGGGCGTCGATGAGTAGGAGGACGACGTCGGCCCGACGGATGGAGCGGAGGGCGCGGGTGTAGGAGTAGAAGTCGATATCGTCCATGCGGGCTTTTTTGCGTACGCCGGCGGTATCGATGGCGACGAACTGCCGGCCGGCTTGTTCGAAGCGTACGTCGACGGCGTCGCGGGTGGTGCCGGGTGTTTCGCTGACGATGACGCGCTGCTGGTGGGCGAGGGCGTTGACGAGGGTGCTCTTGCCGGCGTTGCGTTTGCCGACGATGGCGAGCTTCATCTCGGCGTCTTGTGGAGCTTCCTGGCCGGTTGGGCCTAGGGCGTCGATGATGCGTTCGAGGAGTTCGCTGCGGCCGGCGCTGTGGGCGGCTGAAGTGCAGATGGCGGGTCCGAAGCCGAGACGGTTGAACTCGGCGGCGAGCGACTCGTGGGCGGGGTCGTCGACCTTGTTGGCGGCGAGGATGACGGGTTTGTCGAGCAGGCGGAGTCGTTCGGCGACGGTCTGGTCGAGGCCGGCGATGCCGGCGCTGGCGTCAACGATGAAGATGACGAGGTTAGCACACTCGATGGCGTACTGGATCTGGGCCTCGACGTGTTCTTCGAGGTGGTCGTCGTCGACGATGCCGATGCCGCCGGTGTCGACGAGCTCGAAGTGGCGTTCGTCGCGAGAGATGACGGTTGAGACGCGATCGCGGGTGATGCCGCTGCGGGGGGTCGACAATGGAGATTCGCTGTCCGGCGAG